>NZ_CP084694.1:0-1231247 GCF_018491735.2 Wolbachia endosymbiont of Anopheles demeilloni
TTTGTCCTCTTCCTGCAAGACTTCAGATCTGCTACAATAATCTCAAACTTTCCTCGACTTATATCACTTGGATATAAACTTCCCATATCCTACTTTATCCTCTCATTCTATCCCTTTTTTGAGATCATGTACAGGTTCTTACGTTTTGAAATTTCTAGTAGAATGCTAGGTAGTCCATTAATACGAGCAAATCCTTGGTGATCCTCAAACCCAAGGTATACTTTTGCTATATCTTTGATTCTCAAAACTGCATCACTTTGAGATCTAATAGGAATATTCATAATATCTTCTATATCTTTTAATAACCCTGATATTTTAATCGAATATTTACCGATATCATTTTCTAGTGATCCGACTCCTACCAATCTGTTGTTGTTTGATATAGCTTGAAATATCTCATTTGATTGAATGTTATATTTTGTTAGAACTGTGGGCTCAATTATAACTTCCACTGTTTCTTTACGCATACCTGCTACTTCAACTTTAAGAACATTTGGCAGAGATTCTATTTCTTTCTTTAGTTTGCGTGCTATTTCAGTTAAAGCTCTTTCCGGCAAATTACCAATCAAGCCAACGTTTAGTATCGGAAATAAGCTCAAGTCTATTTCATTGATTATCGGAGATTCTGCTTCAATAGGTAATTTTGATTTTATGTTTAAAAGCTTTGAACGGACATTATCGAGCACTTCTTTATTATTATACTCTGTTCTAAATTCGATTATCATGTGAGCACCATCATTAGTTGCAAAAGCTCTCAATTCTTTTACACCTTCGATGGATCTTAGTTCATTTTCTATAGGAAGCACTAATAGCTTTTCACTATCCTCGACAAAAATACCAGGAAACCCGAAAAATACACTAATTATAGGAATCTGTATATCAGGATTGCGCTTTCTCTTGGCATCTTTATATAAGTGTATGAGCCGAAGGTAAAAATCACGATAAGCAATAATATTACTGTTCTATTCCTCTCTACAAGTAAGCTTTTCATGCCAAACATTATACGTATTTATATCATATTATAGCTAAGATAAATTATATATTAATTAATCCTTATATGTCTTTATATAAATGATTAAAATTTTTACAGTTTTGCAAGCGTAAGAAAATTTCTATATAATATAACTTTAGTATGGTATTTGAGGGATTATTATGGTAGCAGTTCTAAGTGTGACAGAAGGCAAGAATAAAGTGATCGTATCTGGGTTGATTGGGCTTTCATCAACCTTAGTATTTTTGACAGTGATTCACATTGCTGCAAAAATAGCCATTATAGTTACTGCTGCTGCAGTTACTTACTTATTACTTTTGCTGATTCATAAAATAAGAACTAAAAAAGAACAGCCTGCTGAAATTATTGGTGTTTCAGGAGATAAAGTTTCAGAAGATGAAGAGTATAGCAGTGTTGATGAAGGTGAAAAAAAAGATACCGTAAAAGAACCAGAAAGAACTGAAACTGAGTTAGAAGAAGAATTAAAAAATAAAAGAGCAGAAGAAGAAATGAAAAATGGACTACCTGAACATATGGACCTTGACGGTAACTCACTTGCTGGGGCTGATGATACAATTCAGACTAAATGCGCAACGAATTATATGGATTTAATGCGACCCCCTCCTATGCATATGGATGGATATTGCCGAGAAATCAAAGAGGTTAATGCTCCGAGAACTTCTGTAAATAATTATCCAATGATAGTACCAGAGCGGCTAATTATGGAAGATATTGTTAAACAACGTGGTTAGAGTTTATATCAAACTCTCCATCTTGTATTGAGAATCAGATGCAATGCCGTAGACTCTACTTGGTGGAATGATTTTGTTCTCTATACCGAAAGCCATGCCTTCAACTATTGCTGCAAGCACCTTTTCAAGGTTGCAATCTGCTCCAGGAACACGGTGCTCTAGGCGGCATCTTTTGGAATCGTTGCCAAAATAGGGAATTCTTATCGCAGCAGTTCTGTTATTCACTCCCCAACTAATCGTAGTTGGAGTATGAATATCTGGGTACTGAAATCTTAAATATGAATCATCATTTGGAGCAAAAAATAGCATATGTTTTTTCATCATTGCACATAATCCACCTATGCTGTGAATTAGGTGGTCACTATATTTTTGCTTATTGCCATAAAATAAGTTATTATTATTTGAATCCATGAGGCTAACATGTACATTTAGTGCGCTGCCTGCTCTATCCAAATAAGGTTTTGCTTTAAAAGAAACATTACCATCGAACTCTTGTGCTGTTCCAATCAGTAATTTTTTTACTAACTCAAAATGCATAATTAAATTATTAGGACTCGTATAACAATCACTTTTTATCTCGTATTGGTTTAAAGAACTCTCTTTCTCACAAAAAAATCCAAGAGAAGCTATTTTATTTTTGATGCTATTCAGAAATAAATATTCTTTTTTTATTCCCTCAGTGTAAAACTCCAGTTCAATACCGAATACAGTATTATGACTCAAATTACTTAATATAATCACAAATTTACTTTAATAAATTTATATTAAATTAGCTATATTTATACCAGTATTTTACTTATTTATCAGTAAATTTAATATCTTATTTATACATAATATATTACTATTTTTTTAATAACATACTTCTAATCCTCGGTACAAGCGACATTTACAAATTGATTGTTTTTATTTCAAAAAAATGATCAATTTTAGTGCTTTTATACTCTTTACAACTCGTCAAAAAATCCTCATAATTTTAAGTATGTATTAAGTAGTGTTAGCTTTTTATCTTACAGTAAGCTACTGATTATCTTGCATCTTTCTGATTATTGTTCTTTCTTGGTGTGGTATATGAACTTAACTAACCCTAAGGTTTCTACTATGTTTTTTGATCAGATTATTACAGTAACGGACCACAATGTTACTTGGGAAAAAATCCAAAATTATCTCCATAATCTCTATGGAGAAGCAACATATAACAGCTGGCTGAGTTCACTAAGATTTATCAGCAACAGAAATGGAGAAGTTTTGTTGTCTGTACCAACAAGATTTATAAAGGAGTGGATTACAGTTCACTACATGGAAAAAATATTATCATTATGGCAAAGCGAAGATCAAAGTGTATGTTCTATTGATATTCAATTAATTGAAGAAAGAAATTCAAATTCTAATACGATACTAAAAAATAGAGAGGAAAATAATCATAATCTTGGTTCACCACTAGATACCAGATTCACTTTTGATAATTTTGTGGTAGGAAAGTCAAATGAGTTAGCATTTACAGCGGCAAAGCGTGTAGCGGAATCTATAGATCCAATATCAGGAAGCAACCCTTTATTTCTATATGGTGGAGTGGGACTTGGTAAAACACATTTAATGCATGCTATAGCTTGGGACATAGTCAATTCTCCGTCAGCAAAAAGAAAAGTGGTATATTTATCAGCAGAGAAATTTATGTATCAATATATTACGGCGCTGCGGAGCAAAGATATTATGTTATTTAAAGAGCAATTTAGATCAGTAGATGTATTGATGGTAGATGATGTGCAATTTATCAGTGGTAAAGATAGTACACAAGAAGAATTTTTTCACACTTTCAATGCATTGATAGACCAAAATAAACAATTGGTTATATCAGCTGATAGGTCTCCTAGTGATCTTGATGGAGTAGAAGAAAGAATAAAATCACGACTTGGTTGGGGATTAGTTGCAGATATTAATGAAACAACTTTTGAATTAAGACTTGGTATATTGCAGGCGAAAGTGGAACGAATGAATATGTATGTTCCAAAGGATGTCCTAGAATTTTTGGCAAGGAATATAAAATCCAATATAAGAGAACTAGAAGGAGCATTAAATAAGGTTGCTCATACCTCGTTAATTGGAAGAAGCATGACAGTAGAATCAGCTAGTGAGACCCTAATTGATCTTCTTAGGTCAAATCATAGGTCAATCACAATAGAAGAAATACAGAAAAAAATAGCTGAATTTTTCAATATAAAGATTGCAGATATGCAATCTAATAGAAGGCTCCGCAGTCTTGCGAGGCCGAGACAAATAGCTATGTATTTCGCAAAGAAGTTTACGCAAAAAAGTTTACCAGATATTGGAAGAAATTTTGGTGGTAGAGATCATGCCACTGTTATACACGCAGTCAAACAAGTGGAAAATTTCATAAGAACTGACCCAAAATTTGCTGATGAAATCAATCGATTAAAAAAGATGTTTAAGTAGCACTTTATTAATGACAACCAGGCTGTTTTCATTTTTTTGATTAAATATCTTTTTCAAGTAGATTAAGTAAATCAAAGATCATTATTAGTATAAGCTAAGAGAAAATAGCTAGTCGACTGCTTAAAAAGTATATAAAATCATAATTTAAGTAGGAAATATGGCAATTAGACTTATTCCAGATAATCTTGATATAAAATTTAGTAAATATAGAAATTTGACAGCACTTGTTAGCGTTATTCTTATCATTTTTTCAATGCTTACTTTTATGCTGCGTGGAATGAATTTGGGTATAGACTTTACAGGTGGAATTTTGATAGAGATAAAATCTTCAAGCAAGGATGATGCTATTCTCAGTATATTAAAAGAGAGTGGATTTACGATACAGAGTTCAAAAGCTGGTGATAACTTAGTTGTGCGGTTTAAAGATGAGGGAGATGAAGATAAAATTAAAAAGGTTAAAAATATATTAGAAAGCAAATTAGGTAATTTAGTAACTTATCGCAAAATAGATTATGTTGGTCCACAAATAGGCTCAACGCAGATATTTGAAGGGATATCAGCCATGTTAATTGCAATTATTGGAATATTTTTTTATGTTTGGCTTAGATTTAACTGGCAGTGTGGACTTGGTGGATTAATGGCACTGATCCATGATGTGATTTTAACTCTTGGCTTTATCAGTTTAACGAGTATTGAGTTTAATATTTCATCAGTTGCAGCTCTCCTTACCGTGATTGGCTATTCAATCAATAATTCAGTGGTTATATACGATCGGATTCGAGAGTATCAAAAAAATAGAAAAGATGTAGAAATGGATGAAATAGTTGATGCTAGCATTAATTCTACACTATTTCGTACTATGTTAACTTCAGGTACTACTCTTCTTGCCGCTCTTCCTTTAGTGCTGATTTGTACAGGTGTGGTCAGAGACTTCTGCTTAATCATTTCTTTTTGCATTGCAATCGGCACCTGTTCCGCAATATTTATCTCTGCTCCTATATTGACCTGCAGAGCGTTGATAAGTAGAGTATAGAACGTTTAACTACGATATAATATTAGCTTATTATCCCTAATAGTGAAATGAAAATATCTCAAAAAGCTCATACCAAGTAATGAATGGGACATAGAGTGAGTATTAACACTAGCGTGCACATCATTAATTAAAAAATTTCCTATTTTAACTTGAGGTATTTGAACCACTCTAGCTTTTATTTGACCTTTTGCAGTTTCATATATTTTCAAATCTTGAATGTTTTGTAAGTTAATACCAGCATGTAACGCATCTTTTTGCGATAGAACAATATCAGTTGCTCCGGTATCAAGCAAAAATGTTATATTACGATCATTGACTTGAGCTTGAATATAAAAGTGTCCATCGTATGACTTTGTAAATTCAATACTTCCGCCATTTTGAACCCTTCCTTTGTACGATAGAAAAGTGCTCAGAAACCTATTGCTTAGTTTATCCCCTTGTGAATCAATAAACATTGCAGTAATGACTATTATCAGTAGCCAAATAACTAGATTTTTTGCTGCATTCATATTATTAAAATTTGAGGCCATAAGAGTAAATTTTTAAGATTAGCGTTAAAAGCTGTTATTAAAAATAAGTAAATTTTATTGTTTTAGTACAATATTTAATATATCCTTTAAGGAGGTATATTCGATTTAATTTCATGTCAGAAGCAAAAAATTTAATTTTAGCAACAATTCTTTCTATATTAATTATAGTATTATGGCATATTATGTATGATAATTTTCTTAACACGAGCCAAAGCCAACCATCGATTGAACATATCGAATCTTCTAACGACCTTGCTCCTATGATATACCAAAATCGTTCTGAAATTATTAATTCTACTAAAGAACAGAGAGTTAATTTAACCAATAACATGCTTGAAGGATCAATTTCTCTGAAAGGTGCAAGGTTTGATGACTTAATCCTAACTAACTACCACTTAGAACCGAGTTCTTCTTCTCCACAAGTGGTGTTACTGTCACCTGCAGAATCGAAAGATGTATATTTCGCAGAATTTGGGTGGCTCGATCCGAATGAAAAGATTAAAGTTCCAGATTCTAAAACAGTATGGCAAGCAGATAAACTCAATCAAAAAGAGGTCAATTTATTTTGGGATAATGAAAATGGCATTTTATTTAGAATGAAAATTAGCCTTGACGATAACTACATGTTTAAAGTTGAGCAAATTATTGAAAACAATACAAAAGATAATGTAGTTTTGGTTCCCTATGGTAAAATCAATCGTAAACGTGATAATATTAATGAATCTTATTGGATATCACATGAAGGAGTACTAGGTGCATTTAACAATAAGCTAGAGGAGTGGACATATAAGGATATTTCTAAGAAGCGTTTAATAAAGGCAAGCACGAGTGAAAAAAATTGGTTTGGTTTTGCTGATAAATACTGGCTTACAGCCATCATACCTGAGAAATCAGATAAAATAAATGTGAGCATTAAACACACGAATGTTAATAACATTGATAAGTTTCAAGCAGATCTTGTTAGACCTTACACACACATACTCCCTGGTACAAGTGCTTCTACTCTGAACTACTTTTTTGCTGGGGCAAAGAAATTGAATTTACTTGATTCTTATAAAGACACTCTCAATATACCTTTGTTTGATAAGGCTGTAGATTTTGGTGTTCTTTATTTTATAACCAAGCCGGTGTTTTTACTGCTTGAATATTTTAACTTTGTTTTGAAAAATTTTGGCTTAGCAATATTATTGCTAACTTTAGTAATCAAACTTTTGATGCTTCCCTTATCTAATAGATCATATATTTCGATGTTCAAGGTGAAAAGCCTGCAGCCTGAATTAACTCGTATAAAAGAGTTGTACAAAAATGACAGCTTAAAGCAGCACAAAGAGACAATTGCGTTGTTCAAGAGAAACAATGTAAATCCAATGTCGAGCATTTTCCCTATGCTCATACAAATACCAGTATTTTTTGCTCTGTATAAAGTATTATTTGTTACTATAGAGATGAGACACGCCCCTTTTTATTTATGGATTAAGGATCTTTCAGCTTCTGATCCAACAAACATTTTTACATTATTTGGGTTGTTTAATTATAACTTTCCTATTTCTATAGGCATTTTACCTATAATTTTCGGCGCTACCATGATAACTCAGCAGAAGCTAAGTGAGAAAGATCAAACCAGTAAAGATGATATTCAAGTAAATGTTATGAAGTTTTTACCTTACATTTCTGTCTTTATTTTTTCTTCTTTTCCTGCCGGCCTGGTAATATATTGGATATTTAGTAATATTATAACTCTGGTTCAACAATCATTAATAAAGTTGCTTTTAACAAGAAAAGTGGGGATGAATGTCGAAAATACTAATAGTTAATTCAATTTACCACACTGAAATAGCGAACCTTTTGCTTGAAGGTGCAGTCGATAGATTAAAAGAAAGTCATGCAAGCTATGACATAATTGAAGTTCCTGGTGCATTTGAGATACCAGCTACAATTCTCTTTGCAGTAAAAAGCAAGAATGCTAATTATGACGGTTATTTAGCTCTTGGGTGCGTGATTCGCGGTGAAACTGATCATTATAAATACGTTTGTAAAGGAGTAATCGAAGGCTTAAATGAAGTTATTATGCATTATGCAATACCCCTTGGTATGGGCGTAATTACCTCTGACAGAAAAGATAAAGCACTAATTAGAGCTGACAAAAATAAAAAGAACGTTGGTGGCCATTCAGCCTCAACTGTTTTGCATATGATAGATCTACACAATAAATTAAAATAATGGAGGAAAAACCAGTAGATAAAAAGTGGCGCATAAAAAGAAGTACGGCAAGATTTCTTGCTGTACAAATTGCTTATTCAAATATTTTTGTAAGTTACAACAAAAGCACTTTTAAATTGGAAAATTGTGAGCTTAAGGACTACATAAGTACGTTGAAAGATATATTTGAATGTGAAGAATTTGAACATCAGTTCTTAGAAAACTTGTTATGTAAGGTTATAAAAAGCAGTGAAGAATATGATAAAATAATAGAGTCTTATTTACACCCAAGCTGGTCACTTTCACGATTAAATCTTATAAGCTTATCTATTTTGCGTATTGCAGTATGTGAGTTAATTGATTTTGATACACCAGCACCAATTGTTATTAATGAATATACTAACATTGCATCTGATTTACTTGATTCTCCAAACAAAATTGGCTTTATTAATGGGTTGTTAGATAAGGTAAAGGATGCAGTCAGACTAAATAAAAACCCTTAGAAAATTTCTTATAAGTATGTTAATATCTATTTTTTGAGATAGTTTCTACAATAAGTTTAAGTAACCTAACACTAAAAAATGAAGGGCAGGCTTATTTAGTCTACCCCTTTTATACCTAGTGGTTTTGTAATTTTTCTTGCTCTTCTTTGTGTTTTACTTCTGGTGACTTAACAATTGAGCTTGGCACAAATCTAATGATTACTTCTTTAGCATCATTTTCTTCAACGCCTAAACCTAACGTTTCTAATTCCTGTCTGCAATTTATCTGTTCAAATATACTATCCCCTTTCTTCTTGTATAGCTGATGTAGATCAAGGAATTTAGTGTTGCCAAGCAAGATCGGATCAGGATTATCCTTGTATTTAATCTGGCCATAACTTGCAGCTTTGAATATTTCACCTTTTGAGTTAGTAAAATCTATGATATATTCGCCATTTTCGTTCTTATAAATCTCTTCAATAAATTCAAGATCTTTATCTGTTACCTGCAACATCAGGTATCTTTGATAGCTACCAGTAACAATTCTCGGAGCTCTAAGCTCAGATATTTCATTGTTTTTGATGATGGAGTATATTGCTAAACTAACCAGTGCAACAGCAACAAATGCTAAAACACTTATTCCAAGTGGTGTAGCTGCAAAAACTGCAAGTGGCGCTAAAAGCGAAGTTGAAGACACCCAATACGGTGTTGAAAGTGCTACTGCTGTGCCTATAACATACAGAGAAGTAAGTGCTGCAAGTGCAATGTTTGTTTTGTAAAGGTGGTTCTTTAAAATTGACATAATTGCCTCACTAAAATAAATTAGAGTTATATATGCAAAAACTATTACAGTCAACTTACATATAAAAAACTACCTACCGCTTGATCCAAAGCCCCCTTCATTGCGGACGGTTTCTTCTGTGTAGAATTCTTCTCTGTCATCCCAAATTACTTGAGATACAGGAATAATGAGGATTTGTGCGATTCTATCTCCTCTTTTTATTTCATATGGCTGATTACTTAGATTGATTAGGCAAACTTTAACTTCACCTCGATAATCGGAGTCTATAGTGCCCGGAGAATTTAAGACAGTGATTCCATATTTTGCAGCAAGCCCAGAACGTGGGCGAACTTGCCCTTCAAAACCGTTTGGTATTGCAATCACAATGCCAATTGGAATAAGTAACCTTTCAAGTGGATTTAAAATAACAGAGTCGTCCAATGCAGCATAAAGATCCATGCCAGCACTCTGCATAGTTGCATAACAGGGAAGAGGCAAGCTTTTGCCATGTGATAACTTTTTTATTTCTACTTTCATTTTATCTCTCTGCATTTTTATTCACCAGTTATGAAAATTTGATTGTAGCATGTAAATTATGCCTGTAAAAGATAAGAAAACTACTTGACAAATTTTTCAGCTTCCTTACTATAAAATTGAAGCTGTTTTATTGCCTTCAATCTATGCAGATTAAATGACAAAAGTATTATACAGTTGGCGTCTTATAAATCTTTGCGCTATGTGCACTTTATGTCTTCACAATAATTTCTAGGGTTTTCACCTAATATAAGCTGAAGTGGGCTTATAAAATGTTTAAATACAGTATAGAACGCCAATTTTTAGGATTAGAGAGTAACAACTAGCTAACGCTTTTGCCTTTTTTTATTAGTAAATTTCTTAACGTTTATATAGAGGGTGTCATTCCAGCGCGTGACGCTGGTTCCTGGATCTCAGTGTCTGGGCACTGGGATGAGAAAAAAGGGGCTACTTGAATGACATACTTGAATTTACGCTATAAAGTGAACCGGTTTGGTGTGCTGCTGTTGTTTGCAGTATTGTAGTGCTAATTTTTTACTTCGGTAGTCTTTTTATTGTCATTATAATTATAAGAATAGTTGAGGCCAATTAATATGAAAACTTTTACGAAAAATTTTAAAGGTAAGGAAAGAAAGCTAGAAGAGTTCAATGAGAAAGTTGAAGACATATAAGCTGTAGCTCAAGATAAGTTTGCACATGAACTTGAAAATATCGCATATGAAAGTGTGCAGAAATTTCGCAGTCTACTTGCTAAAGAAATAAACTCCACTTTCAATAACATTCATTCTCAGAATGTCAATCTAATAAAATCCGGCTTAGTAAACTTGATCAATAAAAAAGGAGAAACAGCGTTAATACGTTCTCTTCTCAATATACTTGTACGATAGAGTTGCTGCTGCAATTTTATATTAAGTGATAACTAAAATAAGTAAGATTTTTTATGAATAAGTCTTACTTATTTTAGCTATATATAGAAAAGGAGGGTTGTTATGTCAACAAGAATAAAGTATCCAATCATAAATATACAACGTAAGTCTAAGCCTAAATCTTTTCCAGTAACTTTAGGAGAGGTTAAATCTTTTTTACGAATTGAAAATGATCAAGATGATAAGTTGATTTCAAGTTTTATTTTTATGGCAACTGATTATGCTCAGTGGCATATGGAAAAGTCACTGGTAAAGCAAACGTGGCAAGTTTCATATGAAGGTTATATACCTCGTAGAATCTATTTAAGCTATGGTCCTGTGAATAAAATAATATTGGCTACTGATAAGAATAGAAAACTTAGTTATTATTTTAGTGATATAGGAAGCTATATTGAATTTTTCAATTATTTGAGCATAATAAGAGCTGATGTTGTATATGAAGCTGGTTATGATAGTGTTCCTGAGCAAATAAAGCTAGGTATTATACAGCATGTTTTTGCTCTCTATAAAAATCGTGAATCAGAAGTAAGTAGCCATTTATCTGAAGTGAAGAAGGTGTATTCTCCATTTCGCGAACCAAAGGTTGTTTTGTAGCTCCTGTTTGTCATTCAATAGCAGATACAACAGATGGTGTCATCCGAGTAGCCCCTTTGTTGTCATTCCAGTGCTGACTCTACAAAAATTGTAGCTTAGGTTCATAAACGAAGTTTTCATCCCAGTACTGGTATTCAGGAAAATTGATTGTAAATGAGCAAATATTTTCAATAAAATGACCAACAAGAAAAATAGTTAATTCATTTAGATAAAACTGGATTCCAGTACTGGAATGATACTACATAGTCTCATTGAATGACACTAAAGGCGCCAATAGAGTCTGTTATATCTGAATTGCAACTACTTTCATGGCACCCCTGCAAATTGCAATCTTCGTAACCGTATCTGTGAGATGGAAAAAATTCAAATTATAAATGAGTTGTATAATAGTATTTATGCAGCATTAAAAGCAAACTCTGATTTAAAGAAATATGTTACTAACATCTATGATTACCTGCCTAAGCAGGTTACTATTCCTTATCTGAGATTGCGCATAGTAAATTATATTAACCTGCATATGCTATCTAACTTTGCTACAAAAGTAAGATTTTCATGCGACATATATACTTATCATATAAGCAGCATGCTTGTTGCTATAAAGCATGTTAGCTTGGTGATAAAGAGCATTAGTAGTGAGACCATTTTGGAAAGTAATTGTGCTATGAATCAGCATGATGAAGTTTTACATTCAATAATTAATTTTGATATTTTAATACAAGGAGGTAGCGATGAGCAAATTACAGCTGAAAATTAAAGGTCATGACAATAATTTTGTTGTGCTGAATAATATACGAAACTTAAGGTTTACTTTGCATAATAACAAAGAAGAGATGAAAGATATTTCCTCTTTTGGCTGGAGAAAAGCGCTTGATTGTGCTGGAAGTAGAAAGATTACAATAAAAATTAATGGCATTTTAAATTCAGTATTGGCTGATGAATTATTGCGTAATTCTGCAATGTTAAACTCTAATAATGATTATGAGATTAGTTTTAATGCTAAGGAGAAGATAAAACTCAGGTGTTCGGTTGAATTGTATGAGAGATATTACGATCCTGCCACTTTTGACAGCTTCACTATAGTTTTAGCCAGTGCTGAAGTTGTGAACACTTTTCATTAGTGTTAATTTAATTTTTTCATATACAATAATAATAAGTGGGGGTTTTAACTAAATTAAAAAAAATTATGAACGATGAGGATCTTTTCGAAAAAGGAGATGATAATGTTGAAGAGAATAGCGATGACAGAAAAGAAAGGAATTTGAAGAATGAAAATCAGCTGGAAGAGCAATTTAAAGAGTATTTAAAACCTTTTGAGGATATTTTAAGTCAAATTGATGAAGGAGTTGATAATTTAGATAGCTACGAAAGGACTATGCAAGTAAAGCGAAGTATAGATAGGCTCATAGAAACCTTATATAGCCAAGCAGCATCTGAGGATATTGATGTAGAACTTGAAACCACAAAGCACACTCGCGATAAATCAGAGTCCAAGAAAAGAGTTCTGGAAAAGAGAAGAAAACAATTGATGGAAGAGATCTTAAGTGCTCAACAACAAAAGGAGCTAATGAATAATAGGCAAAAACATGAAACAGTAAGTGATGGGGATGTTCAGAAGGCAAAAGCACGAATGAAGTCTTCAATTAGGGGAGTGTTGTTTTCAGTTATTGCTCATAGAATGGATCCAAGAAGGAGGGCAGGGGAAACTGCTGATGATAATGAAAAGCAAGCTCTTATATATGGTAGGGAAGCAATTGGTGGAGCTCTAGGTGCACTTTTGAAAGCATTTTTAACCGCAGTTACTGCCGTTGTACGCGAAATTGCTAAACCACTTCAACATATTAATACACAAGAGACGTCTTTTGCAAAACAAGTTGAAGAAAGCAGAAACCAGGATTCACAAAAAGGTCGATCTGTGTAAGTCAAAGTATAATTTCAAAAAAAAATTTTGAAATTATATGTACTAAACAATATCTACTCAACGCAAATTACAACAAACGCAGTAGCATAATCTTGATCATCACTTAGAGAAAGGTGTATCTTGTAGTCTTTCGAGATGAAATCCTTTGTGATAGCAAGATGTGGTTTTCCCCTGATATTACTGTATATTTCTATATCTTTCATTATAATTCCCTGGCTGAATCCAGTGCCTAGCGCTTTAACAAAAGCTTCCTTTGCAGCAAAGCGTTTAGCAAAATATTTTGCCCTTACTTCTTGGCTATTATATTTTTTGCTTATCTCTATCTCCTTCTTAGTATAGACTTTATTGAGAAATTTTTGCCCGTATTTTTGTGATATTCTCAATATTCTGGGTATATATACTATGTCAGTGCCAATACCGTATATCATTTTGCGCTAAAACGATTTATTGCTTCTTCAACTTGTATTTCCTCTATCTCGCCAGTTGCCCTATTTTTTACTTCAACTATATTTGAAGTTACTGCTTTCTTTCCAATAATTATTTGCCACGGCAAGCCTATCAGATCCATTCTGGCAAATTTCACTCCTACACTTTCGTCCGTATCATCATAAAGCACTTCATCACTTTTCAAAATTTTATATACCTTATCTGCAGCATTTACACACTCCGCTACTTTTGTTTGTAAATTGATCAAACCAACTTTAAAAGGAGCTACTGCCTCTGGCCAGATAATTCCTTTATCATCATGGAAAGCTTCTATTATTGCGCCAACAAGCCTTGAAACTCCAATACCATACGAACCCATATGCATATTAACATTTTTTCCATCTTGAGAAGTAACACTTGCCTTCATAAGCTTCGAATATTTATCACCAAAATAAAAAATGTGCCCTATTTCAATACCTTTACTAACATTTAATTGTTCTTGCGTTATAGGACAAATTTTAGGATCATGCATATCGTCTGCAACTGCATATATGCTCTTCAGACTTTCAATATCTTCACTCTCTAGTAGTTCAGAAAATTTATTGTCATAATATAAAGTGCTTTCACCAGTGTTTGCCAATATATGAAACTCGTGGCTCAAATTTCCTCCAATTGGCCCCGTATCAGCTCGAACTCCAATTGGAGTAAGTCCCATGCTTTTGAAGATTTTTATGTAAGTTTTATACATCAAATTATATGAATTCAGTGCACCTTCGTAATCTACATCAAAACTGTATGCATCCTTCATCAGAAATTCCCTACCTCTCATAACGCCATAACGAGGTCTTACTTCGTCACGAAACTTCCACTGAATTTGATATAAACAAAGTGGCAAATCTTTGTAACTTTTTACCGTATTTCTAATCAAATCAGTTACCACCTCCTCATGTGTTGGACCAAAAAGCATATCGCTTTCATGCCTATCTTTAATACGCAGCATTTCTTTGCCGTAATCATCGTAACGTCCTGATTCTCGCCAAAGACTTGCTGGCTGCACACAAGGCATCAACACTTCAATAGCACCAATTTCATCTCTGATAATATTTTCAATATTTTTAAGTACCAAAAGGCCAAGCGGTAACCAAGAATAAATTCCAGATGCTGTCTGCTTGATTAAGCCCGCACGTAATAAATATTGATGAGAAATAATTTCAGCACCAGCAGGGGTTTCTTTTAAAGTTGGCAGGTAATATTTAGATAAGCGCATTTGATAAATCTGATTGTACTAAGTAATCTTAATACAATCAGGCCTTTAGGTAAACTTATTTTAAGAAGAATGTACTACTGCTCTTGCCTAGATATATGAAACTTTTAAGTTGACATGGGTTTGCTTTTCCACCAAAAAGATTAATATTTTGACTAACCAAAGAAGATGGTTTTTGCACCTCACTATTCACTGAGTCAACATTATTTGCTTGTACTCCAGGAGAAGCTTCATATTTCGTTTTTGAATTAACAGGCTTAGGCGATATCGGTGGCTTCTCTGCCTTTAGTGTAGAACGTGGTGGAGTTGTGGATTTAGGTTTTACATTATCATCAGATTCATGACCACTGTCAGGACTCTCGCTTCTTTTTTTACCGTATGATTGCGGAGTTGGAGATGTTGAATACTCATCTTCCCACTCATTATTGGATGTACGATTTTGATCATCATCTTTGTCATCACTTTTGCTATCTGAGGATTTAGTTACTTCTAGAAGAGGAGAATTCTTCATTGTGTTCAATACCTTCACTATCGAATCTGTACCTTCGTTATTACTTGGCTTTTTAGCAGCTTTAGAGACTGTACATGATCTCAAAAAAGGGATAGAATGAGAGGATAAAGTAGGATATGGGAAGTTTATATCCAAGTGATATAAGTCGAGGAAAGTTTGAGATTATTGTAGCAGATCTGAAGTCTTGCAGGAAGAGGACAAAGCAAGATGGGTTGTTGAGAGATCTTCTTTTGCCTGGTTGCAAAAATGTAGGCGACTTTGGAAAAATTGCGAGCGGAAACTCAACACTAGCCTGCAAATGGTCGTTCTTGCTTTCGCTGCTTTGCTTCTGAAAAGATTGTGAACAGGTTCTAAGAAGAAATAGAAGGTACCTACTGTTTTAAACCTCAAGATAAAAAGGATCTTCCTTCATCACTTTGTTACTACAGCACATTATCAATGTTTTGGTATAGAGTAATCAGAATCATAAAAATAGCTTAGTGTTAGCTATTTTTATGATAACCTCTCTTAAACAATTGATATTTTACAGTGTTTTTGGTAAAATAATAGCTTAAGGCTTAGAATAAAAGTTTATGAGTGAAGCACAAGGTCCAAATATTGCAGAATGGCAGGCACAGCAGCAACATCAGGAAGCCACTAGTGAAAAAAGTGGTTTCGGTCTTGGTCATAGCGACTCTGTTTCAACAATTGTGGATGGAATGAAGTGGATGTTCAACTTTCATGAAGGAGCAATTGCTGCTTATAATAATGTGTTTGAAGGTTTGGTCAGTGGTAGCAGTCTAGTAACGTTATTTGGGAAATCAGGTAATATGTTTGGCATAAAATTTCTTGAAAGCCTTGCTGAATATTTTTCAGGTGGTGGTGGAGAAGATATGCCATCAGAAGGAATGGGTATGGACTACGGTGATGAGGGGCATCATCCGGATGATTATCCCCACTCTAACAATGAAGTAGCTCAAAGTGCCGATGGTTTGCATGATATGCATGATGCAGGTGATCATCATGGCCAATCTTTTTCACCTGATCCTTCATCATCTGTTGGTGATGATCATGAGCTTGGTTACTAAATAACTAAGAAGATTTTATTGTAATTAGTGAAAAAAGTTTCAGTTTTAGGATCAACAGGAAGCATTGGAAAAAAGACTGTAGATTTGCTCTTAAAGAGAAAGGAAGAATATCAGGTGGAAGCACTAAGTGCCAATTCTAACTTTGCTCTGCTAGCACAACAGGCAAATCTACTTAATGCAAAATATGCTGCCATTTCTGATGAAAGGTTCTACAAAGATTTAAAAGAAGATCTACTTGGTACAAACGTCAAAGTAGAAGTTGGCGCTCCAGGTCTAGCAAATGTTGCTTCTCTACCTGTTGATCTCTCAGTTGTTGCAATAGTTGGCATCGCAGGCCTTGATCCAGTTATAAAGGTTATAGAAAGCGGTACTAAAGTTATTGCCCTAGCAAATAAAGAAAGCATTGTTTGTGGTGGCAAGTTACTGCTTGAAAAAGCTAAAGAAAGGAGCGTACAAATAATTCCCATCGACTCTGAACACAACGCAATTTTTCAAGTTTTGCAAAATGATGATAAATGTGTAGAAAAGATTATACTCACTGCCTCTGGTGGACCATTTTTAAATTATAGCCTTGAACAATTAAAAAATATTACAGTAAATCAGGCACTAAGTCACCCTACTTGGAAAATGGGAAAGAAAATCTCAGTTGATAGTGCAACAATGATGAATAAAGCACTAGAAATAATAGAAGCACATCATTTGTTTAAAATTAGCCCAAATAGAATTGAAGCAGTAGTGCACCCTGAATCGATAGTACATGGAATTGTAGTTTATCACGATGGATTCAGCTTTGCTGTGCTTGCAGAAACTGATATGGAAATTCCCATTGCATATGCTTTGTCTTGGCCAGAAAGATCAACTTTGAACTACAAGTTAGACTTAACAAAACAAAAAAAATTGACCTTTCAAGAACCAGATCATAAACGTTTTACTGCACTAAAGCTCAGTATGGAAGTGTTAAATTCCTCTTCTCCACATACAAATAGTATTGTTTTGAACGCTGCAAATGAGGTAGCTGTTAATGAATTCTTGAAATCGCGAATCGGTTTTTTAGAAATATTAGAGGTGGTAAAATCAACAATAGAAAATTTTGACAAGTACGCTGATATTAACTCATTATCTGGTATAATCAACATTAACTTTGAAAGCCGTATTCTTGCCAATGAAATTATAAAAAGTAAAGGTATCTGTTCAGCAGAGTGATAAAATAAGGTAGACGAGAAAAGACAACTAAATGGTCAAGTAGCCCCATTTCATACTCCTGTCATCCTAGTAGCTGACACTGGGATCCAGAAAAATTTACAAGTAAACTGAGCTTATGCTAAATTCAATGAGATTAAATGAAAAACTTGATTCCAGCATCAAGTGCTGAAATGACACCTTACCTGAACAGATACATCACTAGCACGTTCGTTCACAATAACTTGAGAGAAGCTTAAATCATTAATAACTGTATTTGCTCTATACAGAAAACCACATCCTATTGCAAAAAAAAAAGCAACGAAGTTGCAGCAAGTGGAACTGGGTTGTCAACTACGAAGCATAGACCAACAGCAAGTACTTCAGATAACAAAAAAGCACAAGCATAATTAGTTTGTTTCCTTTTTTGAGCAACTTCTTCTACCTTTATGAACTCTGGTTCTATTATTTCCTTAACATGTTCTGCAATACAATCTTTTGGATTTTTGTTTTCATAGTTTTTAATATTAGTTTTGATCTTTGGATGTGTAAGTAATATTTTTATCATGTTTACATTTCCCAACTTGCAAGCAATGTGTAGAGCTGTATTTTTTTCCTTCTTGCCGGTCTTAATTTCCTCCTCTGCACGAGCATAATTTTGAGGTATAAATCCTTCATTAACAGGTTGTGAATTATTAAGGTATACACAACCCCCTCTACCCTGATCTACTACTTCTCTATCCTCAAATTCGTACACTGGATAACCATCATGTTCCTTTGGTCTTCTCTCAATAACAGCTTGCTTGCTTTTAATATTTATATCAATGTTTTCATGCTGTACAAGCAACTTAGCCATACTCTTTAACTTAGACTGCTCTTCATCACTACTAGAGCTAAAAGCTAGGGGGATGGACATCAAAGGTGTCATTTCATCTTCAAACGCGTTAACATTCGCTCCTTCTTTCAATGCTTGTTGAAAATGATTCCAAGCTTCCTCAGGTGTTATTCTTTCACCACTAGCATTTTGAAATTCAATAGCTTTAAACAACTTTTTTGTTGCTTCACTTGTACTAAACATTTTAACCCCCTATCACAACAAACTTGATAAAATTATACATAGAAAAAATTAAAATATCAACTATTAAGCTAATGATCCAGAATATACTCCTTCGTTAAAGGAGACTGAGCATTTTCAAAGATTTCTTGAGTACTTCCTAATTCAACAATCTTGCCATTGCAAAAGAAAACTATGCTGTCAGATAATTTTTTAGCTTGCTTTATCGAATGAGTTACCATAATTATGGTGAACCTCAATTTCAATTCTTGTATAAGATTTTCGATTGCATTGGTTGCCATTGGATCAAGAGCAGAGCATGGTTCATCCATTAATAAAATAGTTGGCTTTACTGCAATTGCACGAGCAATGCATAATCTTTGTTGCTGGCCACCAGATAAATTTAGTGCACTATCTTGCAATCTATCTTTCAACTCTTCCCATAAACCAACCTTAGTTAAACTACTTTCTACTATTTCATCTAATTTTTGCTTATTTTTTACCATGCCATGCAACTTAGGCCCATAAGCAACATTATCATATATTGACTTTGGAAAAGGATTGGGTTTTTGAAATACCATACCAACTTTTGCTCTGAGCAATACAACATCCATATCACGTGAATATATATTACCCAGCCCATCGATTACCAGCTCACCGGTCGCTTTACATCCAGGTACGTAATCATTCATACGATTGAAACAACGCAAAAATGTCGATTTACCGCACCCAGACGTTCCGATAAAAGTTGTGACTTTCTTTTTGCAAATATTCAAATTTATATCGAATAAAACTTGTTTAGAGCCATACCAAAGATTTAAATTTTTAACGAAAGCATATTTATCGCTCATACTAAATCCTGCATTGAATAAAGTCCTGGAGTTTTATTCTCGCACAACCATATTGCTGCTTGAATAGCCCCTCTAGCAAATGTTGTGAGGTCAATTGCCTTGTGATTTAATTCTACTCGTTCATCGGAATTGACAAACATGACACTGTGATCTCCTATTACTCCACCTCCACGAGATACTGCAAAGCCTATTCCCCCTTTCCCTCTTATATTTGAATTATTATGTGAATATTGATTGAGCTCAAAATCCACTTTTGCAGAGTTAGCAACTGCTTTACCAAACTCTATAGCTGTTCCAGATGGTGAATCCTTTTTTAAATTGTGATGCATTTCCCAAATTTCAACGTCATACTCATTACCTAAAAGCTTGGCAGCTTCTTTTACCAATTTCAGCAACACATTAACTCCTATACTCATATTTGCTGACCATAATATTGGAATTTTAGAAGCATGTTCTTTTAAATTTAGACCTTCTATTCCAGTTGTGCCACTAACTAGCGGTTTTTTAAATTTCACGGCCGCCTTAAGGCATTCTAGCATACATTCTTTAGTTGTAAAATCTATTACAACATCGGACGATTCAAATACCTCACTAATAGAACTTGTAATTTTGATTCCTAAATTGCAATTATTTCCTACAATAGGCCCAATATCTAAGCCTATATACTCACTGCCCAAGCGAACAACAGCACCTGCTACTTCCACTTTGGTATTCGTAATTAATTCATTGAGTATTTTCTTACCCATTCTGCCTAAGCAGCCTATTACTCCAACTTTGATTTTCATAAAGCTTTTTCCACTATGTTAGGCTTTTTTTGAAGCTTTGTCATCTTTATAAGCTTAGCATATTTAGCCTTACACTGATAAAACTATAGCTATACATCAATGAATCTATTGAAAATTGATACGAGGAAGATACTAATTGTAATTAGTCAATTTTCTCCTATGGAGAAAACTTATAAAGAAAAAAAGAGCACTAAAGAAGATGCTTTTTTGTGAAGAAAAGATACTCTTTAGAAAAGTGGCATAATAAGTTTTGAATTTATAAGTTGTTCTTTAGCTGTCTTATCTAGCACCTTACTAGGTTTACCAGCTTCTGAGCTTAGTACCTTTCTATCACTTGCAGGCACTTTAGATGTAGAACTTACAACTTCAGGTTTCTGAGATATTTTATCTATAGTAACAACTGTAAGCTTACTATTTGAAACCAACATCTTTTTCATTCCTTCTAACTCACAAGACAAAGTTTTATTATCATATACCGAGTTCACTATAAAGGATACCGAATTATCGTTCATGGCAACAAGTTTGCTATAAACAATTTCGAATATAGCTTCGTCAGATTTGACATTGATATGATATCTTGATGGATCTTTAGAATTAATACCGCTCCCATCCATAATTTCTGGTACATTCTTTTTGTTTATATGCAGTACTAACTGCTTATTACCATTTTCTTTAATAACACCCCAATGATTGGATTTACCCTTCACTAGTTTAATTACACTATTTTTTGCGGTTTACCAGACCATAAGTTTTTAACGCTGTTCCAGACTGATGCAATTCTTCCTGCAATCGACTGAAAAAACTTTTTTATGCTTTTTCACATATTTTACTCCTTAAATTAATAATAATTTAATTATTACATAAAAAGTATAATATGTCAATTATTTCATAAAAATGAAAGTACTTGCTTGCAATTTTCAACAATTTAATAGCACTGGTGTTGACAACCTCCCCGCCAATACGCTTAGTGACAAAAAATCTAACATAAGGTTTGTTTGTATAAGGGTCTCTAAGTATTCTCATTCCTCTGTTATCTACGATCTTATAAGCTTGTTTGAAATCCGCTACTGCAATCATTGTAGGTGGCATATCAGCAGATTGATATACTGGTATTTCCATTAAAGTATCTGGTATTTCAAGCGATAAACTCGGCTGCCAAAGATACTGACCTGTTTCAGATTTTAGTAGCTTCACGTCCTTTAACGTACTCCTGTTCATCAAAAATGATGCATTTTTAGAGTAATGTTCATTTAGAGAGTAGTACAATATCATTATGGCGTTGCTGTCTAGCTTATCAGCTTTAATTTGCTCTATCTTATTATGACCATTTCCATTTTCGTAAGTTAAAATTCCTTTAGGCTGAAAAGTCCCATCACCTTTAATAAAAGCTTCATTCTCCTTCTTACTGAAAGTTTCGGCAACCTTTTCTACAAGCCAATTTTCAACATTGACAAATGCATCATCGAGCAATTTTTGTGATATTTGCGGCTGAGCATAGAGCTCATAAGTTGTGATGGAAATCTTTTGAATTTTAGTGTACTTGTGTCTTGTGCAAAATCATACTTGGATTTATAGCAACCATCTTCGTCGTCTACTACTTCACCACTCCAACCTGCACCAGCACGGTCACAATCTTCTATAATATAATCCAGCGTTTCAGTAGAGATTCTTTGATTGGAACATATCTGCCGCATTGGAGATGAATCAGTTATACGCTTGTTTATGCGTTTTACAATATGAGGAGTAACTAAATACCCTCCAATATCATTGTCATCTCCACTTAGGGTTTTATGTGATAACCTGTTTTCCATTCCTTTGCGAATATAATCAGAAAAATATTTATCACCTGTATTAAAATCTGTGCTAATCTCTGGGCGTTGAGCTGCGGTTTCAATAAAATCTAAGCGCTCTTTGCAATTATCAATATTACTATTTATCTTGCATAGCTGCTCGATTGTTGCAGGTCCTTTGCTTTCGATTTCTTTTAGTTTGCGATCATTTATTAATTTAAATTGCTCCCATGATGAAGCGAGTTCATTAACACGGTGAGCGATATCAGTAAGTGACATAATAGCCTCCTTAAAAAATAAAATTAGAATATTTATTGTAATTTGAAGGTAATCTTTATCAGTAATCTCAGTACCTTTTTGTTATCATGTAAACTGCATTCAGAAAAAAGACCAGTGAATGGCAGCTTAGTATAACTCAAACGCTTGTTTACAATATAGATCCCAGTGCTGGGATGGCGCCCTCATGATAAACAACGTTCATACAACTGTATACGTATAATGCTCGTGCCTGCCATTCACTGGTCTTTTTTCTGGATTCTAGCATTGGCTTCATGGTAGATACAAATGAACGTAAGCTACTTGGTAGTGAGAAAAAAATGATACTAATTACTTGTTGAAGTAAAAAAAGGTAGTGTAGTATTACACCACGGTAAATATTATACTTAATTGTTAGCAACATACAGCATCCATTTTTTTATGTCAAGCATTTTTTTCGCTGCGTATCTGTTCAGAAGAATGTGCAAATAAAGTACGTAGCTGTACAAATTTGCCAAAACAATAAATGGTATCCTTTAATTATCCTCTTTTTATCATTTCAGTCACAGCTGTACGAACATTGTGGCAATTTGCATAGTAAACAGTGTCAAGCACTGCCTTTGTGTTCGAGGCAAAATTAGTTTAACATATTATTTTCGAAACAAGTAGCTTTGCGTGTCTATGATGTCATCCCAATTCTTGACACTGGGATCTAGTTTTTGGACATTATTTTTGACATATGTCCTTAAGGACTATTGTTTACTGCATAATTTGCAAATACTTTTTATATCTGGATCCCAGTGTCAAGCACTGGGATGACGCCCATTTAGTTATCTTTTCTCGTCTACCTTGTTTTGCCACCCTGCTGAACGGATACATACCGTTTGTTGCTTTTACCCTATGGCTACCTTATCTGCCCTGCTTCAATCAATAAAAGATTTCAATATTAATTCTGCACTACTTGCGGGATCACCACTTTTTGTAATGGGTCTGCCAATTACGATATAATCAGCTCCTGAGCTCATTGCTTCTTTTGGTGTTGCCGTCCTTTTTTGATCATCATGACTTGAATCTATACGAATTCCTGGAGTAATAATCTTAAAATCCTTACCACATTCTTGGCGCACTTCTTGAGTTTCTAGTGCAGAGCAAACTACTCCATGTAGTCCAATCTTTTTTGCAAGCTTTGCTAGCAAAATTACCTGTGATTTTGCTTCCCTTGCCACTCCGAGTTCACTCAGATCTTCATTGCCCATACTAGTTAGTACTGTTACTCCAATTAGCTTTATTTTCTTTCCTTGCACTATACTTAGCGCTTCTTGAAGCATTTTTGTTCCACCACTGATATGCAATGTTAGCATTTCAACATCTAGAGCTTTTATTGCTTCAACTGTTCTAGCTACAGTGTTTGGAATATCATACAATTTTAGATCTAAAAAAATTGGTACATTGCATTTTGCAACTTCTCTCACTCCAGAAGGGCCATGTGCAGCAAAAAATTCTAACCCAAGTTTTACCATGCCAACCTTATCACGCAGACCATTAGCCCAAGATATGGCTTCATTCAAATCTTGTGTATCCAGTGCGCATATTATTGGGTTCATTATCTTGTATAATTTTTTTTATAATAAATTTTTTTTATAATAAGAGTAATTGTTGCATTTTACAATCCGTATTCAGGGATTGTTCCACTTGCAATGCTTTGTACAGACACTGAACCCGATAATCTGGTCGGAGTTGGTGAACGACTGGCATATCCAAGATCTTCCTGTAAAGAATCAGATGTTTCCTCCGATGTTTTGGAACCTTTAACTGACTTGAATTGCACAAGCTGCCCTAATACAAATTTTATTTTCTGAGTCTCCCTTAATATTATTTTTGTGCTATAATCTTTAATTGCTCTATTCAATCTTATTGATTCTTCTACCTTTTCTATCACATATTGAAGTTGTTTTATTTGACTGTCTCGCTCTAAAAGAGAATTTCTTAAATTTTTCACTTTGTTATTACAATCTTGTCTTATTTTGTCTAACTAAAAAGACTGATTTTTAATTAAACCGTCTGCTTTATCTAGCTCTTCAAGTTTCCTTTTTAATTCTTTAGATAAGTTTTTATTTTTCTGATTAATTTCTTTAAATTTACACTGTAATTCATCTAATGCCACACAAAGTTCTTCTTGCCTTTTATATAATTCTTCTTTTTGTGTATATAGCATATGTTTCTCTTTACGTAATTTATCTATTTCCTTATTCAATTCTTCATGTTTATTATTGTCTATTTTTCTTTTCAATTCCATTATGTGTTTTTCCCTCTCAGTTAGATTAGCTTCTTTTTCCTGTAACTGTTTACACAAATATGAGATTTTATGGAGTAATTCTTTTTCTTGTTCAGCAAGATCATCTTTCTCCTTCGTTACTTTTTCTAATTCGTCTGTTATTCCAATAATATGGATCATTTTTGCTTCTAATTTCTCCTCCAAAGATTTTTTTTCTTTAAGAAAAGATTTCCTCTCAGCTTCTATTTTTTGACCAAATTTTCTTCCTTCCTCGTATAAATTGTGCTTTTCTTGAGTCAACTCACGCTCTTTGTGAGCAAATTTCTTCTCCACTTTACTAGTGTCAATAATTATTTTATACAAAATCATAAGAGCCAAAGCAGATAATACAGCTAAAGCGAGAATTAAAGAACTAGGTACATTAATAAGCGCTAAAGATATAAGTAATGTAAGAGTAGCCAGAGAACTAGCTATAAAATAAAATGTATTATATTTATTAAGTAAATTGCTCATCACCCATATATAAAACTTCAGCAGTCTTGTATATATTGATTAAAATTATCTTACCTGTAGAGGAGAACACTTATCACAATTGTACCAGTGATAAACTTTAGTTGATATGCTAACTAAACTCAAAATGCAAGGTGGCATCAGACGGGAGTAGAACGTCTACTAGAATATCCAAAATCTTCTGAATATGAAGTTTCATCCAGCTCTTTATTTGGTAGTGCTGATAAATCTCCATTACTTATATCTGAAGGAACAAGGCTATCATTAATTTGTACAGATATTTCTTCAATTACTCCTTTTATTTCTTGATCACTGACTCCAAAATTCTTGATTAATTCCTCCAATCTATTCAAAATCTCTAATACACTTTCCTGCGATATAATCACGTTATCTCCTTCTCTTACATTCTCTTTGAACAAATATATTATGTTTTTTGCCAAATCTTGTGCTAAGCTCACACGATTCTGATGGGCTAATGAAGATTGATCATTCAAATCTGAAATTTCTTCTTTTAGAGAATGCTTCTTAAATAGTAACTCTTTGTACTTTTCATGTTGAATTTGACTTTCTTCCTCCAGATTGATGCTATAATTTTCCAACTCTCCACTGTTTTTTCTTTCTTTATTAAGAATTTTTTCTAACTCTTTAATTTTACTGAAATATTTAGTTTCTTTCTCTTCCGATTGCTTACTTAGTTCCTCTAAATCTACAGTTAGTTTAATCACTTCTTGAGTTTTTTCATTTAACTTTTCTTGTAATCGTCTTTTTTCTTCTTCTAAATCCGATGATTTAAGTATTAAATCATAAGTTTCAGAACTTTCTTTTTGCAACTGTGCTTCTAACTCTGCTATTTTTTTCTCTTTCTTTTCTAAATATGTCATCAATTCTGTTACTTTTTTAGATTCTAATTCATGTGATTGACTTTCTAATCTCTGGATTTCACTATATTTATCACCTAAATCTTTTTTAGTATCATTCAATTCTTGTTCTAACCTTTTATTTTCATTTATTGATTCATCCAGTTTAAGATCTGATCGCCCTATTTGATCAACTAGTTTTTGTATTTTGACAACTAGAACTTTAGCATATTCTTCCAAGCCTTGCTTTTCTTGCACTAATTCAGCTTTTTCTTTACTTAACTTTTGTATCTCTTTTTGCGCTTTCCTTAACTTCTCCTCTAACTTTTCCTTCTCTACTTTTCTCCTTTCAAATTCACTCTCTACCGAATCACTTAGCTGCTTGAGTTTTTGTGTTACTTCAGCCAAAACTTCATCTTTTTCCCTTACCTTTCCATTTAATTCCTCCATCTCTCTCATTTTTTGCTGTAATTGTTCTAATATAGTTTGATTATTTCCAGTTAATCTTGTATTTTCTTTTTTCAATTTATTAATTCTTTCGTTTAAGCTGTCATCTATAACTTGTGCAATTTTGTCTTGCATTTTAGTACTGCCTATTTGAGCTTCTTTGCTGCCACGCTCAATTTCTTGCGTTGTTTGAATGTTAATATTTCTATTACTATTTTCTATCACAATCTCAGATGATTTATGATTGCCTTTCTCCTTATTTCTAAATTTTATTTGATACAAGAATAAGTTACCTATTTTTACATCTTTATTTGCTTTCAATTGATCATCAGTAACACGATTACGCTCGATAAGTTCTATACCATTAGCATCAATATTAATTATAATAGTGCACTTTTTTCCGTCCTCATCACACCAATTCAGAGTCATTTCGTATGCACCATCAGTTACAACATAGTGCCTTATTCCTTCTTCAGAAACAAAACCGTGCATTCCATTTTTTCCATTGCTATGCAGAGTTGAAAACTCTGAAATTCCATTATCTTGACAGAAATTACTATTCAAAAACTCACTGACTTTGAATTTGTTTTTATTAGCTCCCAATTTAACTTCTGCACAACTACCATATATTGACACTGTTTCAACACCACTTTCAATATACCCATTCAATACTTTTTTAGCCTTATCTTGAAGCTCTAGTCTCGCCTCCTTTACATTATTGAAATCTTGGATAACGGCTTTATACACTTCATCTTCATTAAAATTGGCATTGTATTTTATTAAAAAAGATAATATGCGAAAACTAGCTACAGCAGTGTGAATTGATTTATTCTTTTCTTTTATCTTACCGAGCAAAAACAAAAACCTTTGAATGAAGTCATGATAATCATCTTTTTGTTCTTCAATTTTATTATCATATGAATTACCAATCATTACTATCTCACAACTAAATAATTAGTATAGTAATACGAATGCTAAGTTACATCAATCAATAAACTTATAGTAAATTTTCCATTCTCAGTTATAAGCTCTGCTTCTGTACTCTCAACCCATTCTATCACTTCAGCATTGCAAACTGACTGCAAATCATGCTGAGCAGAATAATTTAACTCATCCTCTTTTACACTCGCTTTTATCATCAACTTTTGTATAAGATGCTTAACTGATACGTTATTATCTGCTTTTATTTTTCTCACAAGGTTTAATATCTGCACGAAATTATCTCCCATTTCCTCAGAATACTTATCATAGGTAAGTTCTTCCTTGTTAGGCCAGTTACTTTTATTGTGAACGGAGTTATAACTATACAACTGATGATATATTTCCTCTGTAATGTATGGCAAAAATGGTGCAAATAACCGCAAAATAATATTGAGTACATATGCCAAATTCTGTTTCGCACTCATTTTTGCCTCGCTGTCCAATGCATCTCCATATGCACGTTTTTTAACTAACTCTAAGTAATTATCACAAAAATCTTTCCAAAAAAATTCTTCTATTGCGCTCAAAGCTTCGCAGTATTCAAACTGTAATAGGTTGTTCGTCGTTTTTTCTATCACTTTATATAATTTGGACAATATCCACTTATCCATCGTCTCACTGATGGAATTTATGCTCAATGCTTGATGTTTTTCCATAAACATGGAAATAAATTTGCTAGCATTCCAAAGTTTCGTAACAAGTCGTTTGCCAATTTTGAAGATATTTTCAGAGTAGACTGTGTCAACTCCAAGTCTTGAGTTTGCTGCCCAATAGCGTACTACGTCAGCTCCATAGGTTTTAAGCATTACATGAGGAGTGATGATATTACCTTTTGATTTACTCATCTTTTTTTTATCATCGGCCAAACACCAACCACTAATCATGATATTTTTCCACGGCAGTGAATCTGCATGATAATGTGCCTTCAAAATCGTATAAAAAGCCCAAGTTCTTATTATCTCATGGCTTTGGCTGCGCAGATCTGCAGGAAATATCTTATCATACCGATGGCTTGGTAAATCGAGCTCACTGTTTACTGCCAGTGCACTTAGTTGAGTAGTGATCGCACTTGTGGCCCACGTATCCATTACATCTTGGTCTGGGGTAACCTCTTCTTTAATATACCCTTTCGGCAAATCTTTGAGTGGATCGATAGGCAAATCCTTTACTTCAGCTAGAATGATTTTACTCTCCTCCCCTTTACGTTTTGAATACCACACCGGAAATGGCACACCAAAATAACGCTGTCTTGAAATGCACCAATCCCAATTTAGCCCTTCTATCCATACCTCCATGCGTTTACGCATAGACTTTGGATGCCAACTACACTTTTTTACTTTATCTAACACTTGAGCTTTTTGCTCTAAAGTCTTGATAAACCATTGATAAGTTGGTAATATTTCAAGTGATGCACCAGATCTTTCTGCACACTTTACGGAATGAGAAATGTTAGTACTTTCTATCAAAAGGCCCTTTTCAGTTAGGATTTCAATAATTCTCTTTCTTGCTTCTTTAACCCTTAGGCCATTTATTTCATCGTAGATTCCAGCGTCACGTGCTGGAGCGTGTGTCCCCTCTAATGGCTGGATTCCAGTGTCTGGGCACTGGGATCTATTATTACCATACACTGAATCTAGACTTATCCTACCATCCTGATCGATAATAATTTTCATCGGCAGACCATGCTTTTGCTGCCAATATATGTCGAGCTCATCACCAAACGTACAGCACATAACAAGCCCAGTACCTTTATCTATTTTAACTTTATCATCAGCTATTATTGGAACTTTTGCTCCTGTTATTGGCACCACGGCTATTTTTTCAATCAGCTGAGTGTAGCGTGCATCTTCTGGATGGCAAAAAACTGCAACACATGCTAGAAGCAACTCAGGCCGTGTAGTTGCAATCTTAATCTGCTCATTTTCTTCAGTGGAAAAAACTATCGTGTTCAAAAATGACTCAAAGACTTTATCCTCTATTTCTGCTTGTGCAATTGCAGTTTTATCGACTGGGTCCCAAAGAATAGGTTGCATTTTTCTGTATGCATATTCTTTATTATATAGATCAATGAATGACATTTGAGAAAGTGCCACAGCTTCCTTGCTGATCGTGTGGTATTCCAAATCCCAGTCATAACTAATGCCAACTGATTTAAACAATTCCTTGAATTCTTGCTTTGATTTTTCAATAACCTCATGGCACATCTCTATAAATTTTTCTCTGCCAACTTCTTTTGCGCGGGTTTTATAGGTTTGCTCAACTAACCTTTCAGTCGGAAGGCCATTATCATCAAACCCAATTGGATAAAATACATCTTTTCCCAGCATACGCTGAAACCTTGCAATAAAGTCTGTGTGGCAATAGCTGAATATATGGCCAATATGCAACTTTCCTGATATCGTTGGTGGGGGCGTATCTATAGTGAAAGTGTTACCCTTTTCACTACTCCATTTATAAACTTTACTTCCTTCCCATAATACATTGTATTTGTCTTCAACTTCTCTAAAGCTGTATTTTTCTTCCAACATAAATATTTTTCAGTTTCAAGCTTTAAGTTAGCACAATTGAGCAAATACAGCAATTTTAATGTCTGACATTTTAGTTTATAATACAAAATTTCTTGATTTTAGTTTTTTATGTATTACACGATAAATTTTTAGTATTGAGGTTTATTATGCCTGATTTTAAATTTTCTGATTTACAAGATCTTGTTAATGCTCTATATGATCCATACTATCTGCCCTCCAAAGAAAAAATAAAACTAGCAGAATTGCTTGAGGACGTGTTGGAACTAGAAGTTAAAAAAAGCCCAGAAAAGGCAATATCTAAATTAAAAAATAAAATAAAAAATGAACTAAAAAGTGAAGTATCGAATGAACTGAAACAAAAAATAAATACTCAAATCCAGCAGTTACAGCAAGAAAAGAAAATATTAGAAACCAAAAATGAAGCAAATAAACAACTAAAAGAAAAAGCAACATACATCGCTACTGCTAGTACTGGTCTTGCTGTTGGGTTAGTAGTGTATATTACACTTGAACATACAACTAAATTGGACATGTGGTTAATCGTTGTTATAGCAACAGTATCTGCATTCTTAGCTGGTGGTTTAATAATGAAACCTAGCTCTCAAGTAAATGGAACACAAGAACCACAAGGAGTAGCAAATAAGAATTCAGTCTAGCTTGATATAGTTTTTTTTCATTTCATTGCCTTTCCAAATTTGAAGCAGGTTGTTTGAGCCATAGTACAAAGTAAATATAGTAATTTTACACTAAAATTTTTAGTTTTGTTTCTGTTGGTTAGTTGGTACGAGCCTTGCCTTTAAGAAGATGTAAAATCACAATTATTACGGATAACATTCCACCAATAACTGATATAGCTCCACCCGTAATAAAACAAGCACGTGCCAACATTGATGAAATACTTGGCAGATCTGCAACTTTTCTTAAGGCACCATATCCACCAAGCCAAACAAGTCCAGTAATGTGGAGAAAATGTCCCAAGCTATATGCATAAATCTGTAATCTTACTATGGAGCTTTTTATTTCTTTACAGCCCAATTTTGGTAACAGCCAGTAAACAAAATTCATAAAAGCTATAGTAATACCAACCACAGAACCGTGATAATGCGCAGGGATAGTGACATTTCCTTCAATAGTTAGCACTCCAAGCACACCTCCATAAATGAACAATACAAACGAGTGGAGAAGATAATTGCCCTTATCATTGAGCAGAGTTTTTATGTTGCAATACACTAATATTGTTAAAAAGCACGGCAGAACTGCTCCAGCAATTCTCATATGCCAGGTAAAAAACTGTATCAATTCAGCACTATCCGCCGAATAAATAAAGTATATAAACGGCGCACCTACGGTCAAAACTGTGTTTATAAATAGTGGTAAAATGGTAATTTTATTTAGACTAATATAGCGAGCATTCAGTATGATTAAATAAACTAAAAACATTGCTTGAGCAAAAGCAAACTGCAGTAAATGTCCGCCTCCCCAAAAGAGATATTCATAAAATAAATTCTTGTCTGAGTGATATAGACCTGGAGGCATATTTTTATGTGCTAAAACAACACAAAGAAATGATGACACAAGTATAATGACCAGGCCAATTTGTCCGATTGAAAGATATGAGTCTTGTTTATTTGATATGTAGGCTAGAGCTGTATTTATCAATATGCTGGTAATGAAAAGACTGAGTCCAAGTAAAAATAATTTGTTTTGTAATACAGGTATATAGTTACTTTTGATAACTTCAGTATTTGGAACAAATGCAGATATAAACATTAGCAGCATGGAAAGGATTGAGAGAATCCATGAGAAGTTAAACCAATGATTGGTGTTTTTTAAGTTTATGATGAAGAGCAGAGATATTATAGAGCACATCCATACCAAAATTGACAAATTTACGTGTATCACCAGTGCATTATCAAAGATATATTGTGCAGAAGGAATGAGAGAAGAAATAAAAGGCAATCGTAGAAAAATAACAATTATTGACAGCAGTCCAGAACAAGCAAGAGCAAGTACTGCCAAGAATATCCATTGCCTGCAAAGTGAAGCGTTATTTTGTATGTTGAGCATTTACTTTTAGGTACTATAGCATAAGACAATGTACATTTTTCAAATTGATATGCATAGTTTAAATGAATGACATTACAAAAATATCTTTCATCGTGAAAATTCTGCGTCCATTTCCATTTCATATTATGGTAATATTACTGACAGCGTTAGTCTTGGCTATCGAAATGTGTTTTAATCAATACTTGATAAAAATTATTACAGTAAGAGAATCTTTACATAATGGCATGACATTACGTTAATGCTTTTGATCCACAATTAAGAACATTTTCGTTGTGATTTACGTTTCTAGTATGTATATTAATGAATCTTGTTTTCACTAAATAATGAAAATAATAATTGTCATGATAATGTTATTGTATAGTAACTATACAATGGCAAGCGAACGAATAAGTTTAGTAGATAAAAAATTATCTCAAGGATATGTAGCTCCAATACTTACAGAAAATAGCGTTATTTTACCAGACAAGTACGGTACCTTATATTCCTTTGATATCGATAACCCAAGAGTTATAAATTGGAAATTATACCTCTCAAGTAGGAAAAAATTTGGTAATATGAGTTTATCGAACTACAAAGAAAATGTTTTCTTTGTAGTGGATAACATTCTACACACAATAGATGCGAAAACAGGGGAGATTCAATGGGAAAAAGAATTAAGAGCTCCGGCAAGAGGGAAAGCAGTAGTAATAAACAATAAGTTGGTAGTATTGACTATTGATAACTATCTACATGTATTTGATATAAAAGATGGCAGCCCAATTTGGGCTTATCAAAATGGTATAAATGAGGTTCGAGGTTTATATTCCATCTCACCAGCAGTCTCTAATGATAAAATAATGGCAATATTTTCAAATGGCGAGTTAATAGCTTTTAATGAAGAAGGTAAAAAACTATGGAGCCAAAAATTAGCTACAAATCTTTTAGACACACAGCTTACAGATGTAACTACTACACCTAGAGTACACGATAATATCTTAATAGCTACGAGCAACTCTTATATTTATAGCATTGACGTAAACTCAGGAAATATTTTATGGTCAAGGCCACTACAAGTAAAAAGTATATCAAACATTGAGTCATATTATAGCCCTCTTATTCCTGCAGAGAAACAAAAAGAAGGCGGAAGAATTTTCATGTTGACTAAAAATAATAAAGTAATTGGCATCGATATACGAAGTGGAAAAACAGTTTGGACATCTGATTTTATAGAGAATGTGCAATTGTTTGTTCCAATTATGTATGCCCATACGCTTTGGGTAACAAGTAATAAAGGTTCAATATTTGCTTTTCCTGGATCTGAAAGTACAGGAAGGGTAATTAAAATACCCGGTAATGTGTTTCATGCTCCAGTATTTACCCATGGTAAGATGTATATAACGACTGAAGGAAATGGTGTTTATTCTTTAGAAAATAGGTTTGTTTTTTATGATTGATTATGATTTGGTTATTATAGGTGGTGGTCCAGGTGGTTACAAATGCGCTATTGCTGCTGCAAAACTTGGACTCAAAGTTGCTTGTATAGACAAAAATAGCATTTTTGGTGGCACGTGTTTGCGAGTTGGGTGTATACCATCAAAAGCATTACTCCATTCCTCTTATCAGTATGCTAGCGCGAAAAATAATCTATCAAAACTTGGCATAAAAGTTAAGGATGTAAGTCTCGATTTGAGAGAAATGATAGGCTATAAAGACGCTAGAGTTCATGAACTTGGAAAAGGCATAGAATATCTGTTTAACCTTTACAAAATTAATAAGATCAATGGACTTGGAAAAATTACTTCTTTTGATCAAGGCAACCTTGAAGTTTCAGTTAAAGGTAAGGTGCTGAAGACAAAAAATATAGTAATTGCAACCGGTTCTGACGTTATTTCTTTGCCAGAAATTAATATCGATGAGAAAAGTATTATTTCATCAACTGGTGCATTGTCTTTAACTGAAGTACCAAAAAAACTTGTCGTAATCGGAGCCGGGGCAATAGGGCTTGAAATGTCTTCTGTATGGAGGAGGCTAGGGTCTGAAGTCACTGTAGTAGAATTTTTTGACAGAATCGCTGCAGCAATGGATGGAGAATTAAGTAAGTCTCTACTTTCTAGTCTACAAAAACAAGGAATAAAATTTTTACTTAGCACCAAAGTTGAGGGAATAAAACAAAGTAGTAACTCTTTGAGTGTGAAAGTTTGCTCTGTAAAAGATAATCAAACAAACTCTATAGAGGCGGATAAGGTATTGCTGGCAGCAGGACGCAAATCATGTACTGATGGTCTTGGTATTGATGAAAAAATGGAAAAAGATAATCGCGGTTTCGTTCAAGTTAACAAAAGATATGAAACTAATGTGAAAGGAATATTTGCTATTGGTGATGTGATTGGTGGAGCAATGCTTGCTCACAAAGCTGAGGAAGAAGGGGTGGCAGTTGCAGAGATACTAGCAAGGCAATTGCCTCACGTTGATTATGAAATCATACCGTCAGTCATTTACACCCACCCTGCAGTTTCTTCAATCGGTAACACTGAAGAAGAACTAAAAAGTGCTGGTCGAAAGTATAAAGTTGGTAAATGTCAATTTGCTGCAAACGGTAGAGCAAAAGTCACTGACGATGCTGAGGGATTCGTGAAAGTTCTGACTTGTAGCAAAGCAGATACAATACTCGGTGTACATATCATAGGAGCATACGCTGATACGCTAATCAATGAAGCAGCGGTTGCAATGGCATATGGTGCAGCAGCAGAGGATATATACAGAATTTGTCACTCTCATCCTGATATAAATGAAGCCTTTAGGGATGCGTGCATCGATGCTTTCTTTAAAAAGTAACTGTGGACTTCGGTTCAATCATTGAAAAATGGTATGATTGGCTAAAGTACAACAGGTCTTACTCACCAAACACTTTGGAGTCATACATGAGGGACCTCAAAGATCTTATAAGTTTCCTAAATACTCACATTGGTGAAGAAGTAAATGTTGGCTATTTAGAAAAATTAAGCATACCTGAACTGAGAAGTTGGTTTACCTCTCGTTATGCAAGAGGTGTAAATGCGAGATCTAACACTCGCGCATTGTCAGTAATCAGAAATTTTTTCAAATATATAAAAAACAATTATGAAATAAATAATGAAGCGGTATTTTCTTTATCAAGGCCAATTCAGAGAAGAACTCTACCTAAAGCACTTTCAATATCTAACATAGAAACTCTATTGAAAGAAATGAAATTGCCTGATCTAGGCGAGCCTTGGGTGGTAAAAAGAGAAATTGCAATTGTCGTTCTGCTATATGGTACGGGCTTAAGAATCACTGAAGCACTAAATCTTAAGGTTAGTGATATTAGCAATGAAAGTTTAATAGTAACAGGTAAGGGAGATAAACAAAGGCAGGTATTTATTCTTCCAGTAGTAAAAAAGTGTATACAAAAATATATAAAAGCTTGTCCCCACTTTGACGAAGCGGGACATCTTTTTGTGGGGGTAAGAGGAAAAAAATTGGGAAGAACTTATGTTGCTAATCGTTTGCAAAAAATAAGAAGATTTTTAAACTTACCAGAAATTTTATCTCCACATGCATTTCGCCATAGTTTTGCTACTCATTTGCTTCAAGAAGATATTGATATAAGATCAATACAACAGCTGCTTGGCCACTCAAGCCTTGAAACTACTCAAGTTTACACTCACCTAAATTATCAAGATGTCTTCAATATGTATAAAAACTTTCAGAAGAGTTTGAATAAAAAATCGAAATCTTAACTTCGTCTTAAATCGATAATATTGCCGAACTGAGTGCTTGCAACATCATTCAGTACTGTACTTGATTTATATAAGCAATAGTGACCAGCAGAGAAGAAAGCAAAAACGTTTTGCAAAAGGTTATGAATGAAAGAGAATAGACAGCAGAATTTAAATGAGAAGCTATGTAAAGAAACAAGTCAAGCAAATAGCAAAAGATCTGGGACCGTACACCTAGGCACTCAATTTTAATTTTTCACTCAAAACCAAGTTTACGACATCAGGGCTGGCTTTTCCTTTGGTGAATTTCATAACTTCACCAACAAAGAACCCATACAATCTTGTTTTACCACCCTTATATTCTTGAACTTTATCTTGGTTGTCATTGATGATTTTATCTATTACCTCTGAGATTTGACATGTGTCAGTTATTTGCTTGAGATTCTGCTCTTCTATAATAAGGGATGCAGGCTTTCCAGTTTCAAACATAATATCAAAAACTTGTTTACCAAGTTTAGCAGAGATCGTTCCATCGACGATAAAGTCGAGGAGTTCGGATAAAGCATCTGCTTTAATTGGAGAGCTAACAATATCAATATTTGTTTTATTTAAACGACCGAAAAGCTCGACGGTTAACCAGGTAACTGAAATCTTTGAATCATTCTTTTTTGCTAATTTTTCAAAATAATCGGCAATTTCTTTATCAGAAGTGATAACGTCTGCATCATATTCATTGATACCTAATTCCTCTATGTATCGAAGTTTTTTTTGATCTGGCAACTCGGGTAAAGATGATTTAATAGAATCAATTTTGTCTTGGCTTATTTCAACAGGTAGCAAATCAGGTTCAGGGAAATATCTATAGTCACTTGAATCTTCTTTGCTTCTCATCACTTTTGTTTTTCCTAAAGTGACATCAAACAATAAGGTATCTTGACTTATTTCTCCTCCGCTTTCCAAAATTTTGATCTGCCTTTGTGCTTCATAATCTATAGCTTGTACAATATAACGTATTGAATTTAAGTTTTTTATTTCACAACGAGTGCCAAATCTGCTACTACCGTTTGGGCGAACAGAAACATTTGCATCACAACGAAGTGAACCCTTTTCCATATCACCATCACATGAACCGATGTAACGCAAAATCTGCCTCAACTTTTTCATGAATTCTGCAGCTTCTGCAGATGAACGAAGATCTGGCTCTGAAACAATTTCCATTAAAGCAACACCTGCACGATTTAAATCTACGTAAGTTTTGCTTTCTTCATGGATACTCTTTCCTGCATCTTGCTCTAAGTGAATTCTTGCGATTCTTATTTCTTTTTCATTATTTTTGATAAACACTTTACCATTTTTAACTATTGGCTCAAAGAATTGGGTTATTTGGTAACCTTGTGGTAAATCGGGATAAAAATAATTTTTCCGATCAAAGTAAGAGCATTTATTAATTTCTGCAGAAAGTGCAAGACCGGTACATATTACTTGCTCTATGCAGAAATAATTTAATATTGGTAATGTACCTGGCATTGCCGCATCAACTAGAGAAACTTGAGTATTGTGCTCAGTACCAAATTCCGTTAGTGAACTAGAAAATAGCTTTGTCTTAGAAGAAACCTGAGCGTGCACCTCAAGTCCAATTACTGTTTCCCAGTTTTCTTTTGTCATGTATTTTATTCAACTAATAACTTTATATTTTGCAAAATAGTACAAAAAGTCAAATAAAACTCATTTAACCTATTATTAAAGAGGTATATATCAATCATATAAGAGTTGCTTTACAATTTCTATTGGCTAGGGTTGTTATATTACTGCCAAAAAATATTTATAGTAGGCTAAAACATAATTTGATGGCAACTGATTATCCAATAAATTTGTAAACATCAGTATACAGCTCATCAATCCCTGGCTCTTTACTACTTCTAGCAAAATCTTCTGACTTTTTTACTAAGTCTCGTATTTCCTTATCAATAGCTTTGCATTCTTCATCAGAAGCTATTTTATTATCTGTCATATACTGCTTTATATTGCTTATAGGATCATGATTTTGCTTCATATCTTCAACTTCTTCTTTTGTGCGATAAGTAGCAGGATCTGACATCGAATGGCCACGATATCGATATGTCTTCATTTCAAGCAAGAGAGGTCCTTTTCCTCCACGTACGTGCTCAGCTATTTCACTTGTTGCCTCATAGACAGAGAAAAAATCCATTCCATCAACTTGTTTTCCAGGAATACCAAAATTCTCTCCTCTTTTATATAGTTCAGTTACTAAAGTTGATCTTTGCACAGAAGTTCCCATTGCGTATTCGTTATTTTCTATGATATAAACCACAGGTAACTTCCACAAAGATGCCATATTAAATGATTCATATACTTGTCCTTGATTTGCAGCACCGTCACCAAAATACGTGAATACCACGTTATCTTTTTTCTTATATTTATTAGCAAATGCTATTCCTGTGCCAATTGGAACTTGTGCACCTACTATTCCATGTCCACCAAAGAAATTTTTTTCAACATCAAATATGTGCATAGAGCCACCTTTGCCTTTTGAACACCCTGTTTCTTTGCTGGTTAGTTCTGCCATCACAACATTTGGATCAGAATTACATGCAAGCATTAAGCCATGGTCTCTATAGCTTGTGATAAAAGCATCACCAGATTTCGATGCAGCTTGAGTCCCAACTGCAACTGCTTCTTGCCCTATTGATAAGTGACAGAATCCGCCTATTAATCCCATTCCGTATAATTGTCCTGCTTTTTCCTCAAATCTGCGTATGAGAAGCATTTTTCTGTAAAATCCAATCACCTGTTCTTTAGTGAAATTTTCTGCTTTCATATTGACTTTCTTTTATTAAATTGAGATCATACCAGAAATTTTTAACATTTTATAATACTATCTATATGGACTACTATCACTGGCTTGAAGCTTTTCACGTTATCTCTGTGATTATGTGGGTGGCAGGTATGCTCTATTTGCCAAGGCTTTATGTTTACCATGCATCTGTAAAACTAGGGTCAGAAAATGACAGCTTACTTCAAATAATGGAGAAGAGACTCCTTAGATATATCATAAACCCTGCAATGCTTTTCTCCCTTGGTTTTGGAATTATGCTAATGATTATTAGGGAAGCATACCTCGAAGGGTGGTTTCATGTAAAAGCGCTAGCATTATTCTTAATGTTTGCTATTCATGATCTACTTGCAAAACATAGGAAAAATTTTGCAGTGGGCTTGAATAAGAAAACTCACGTTTATTTTCGTGTTTTAAACGAAGCAGTAACAGTGTTAATAATAATTATAGTTATTATGGTTATTGTAAAACCTTTTTGATTTTCTAGCCTAATACTGAACCATTCAATGGAGTATAAGAATTGTTACTAAATAGTTTATTCTGATGTTCCATAGTCTAAGTTAAGTACTTAAGATATAGATTCTTTGTTTTTGTGTGTTATCCTGATTAACAAGAATTCGCAGTAGTATTATAATGAGTAAGTTAAAAAAGCTTAGTGCTGGACTTTCTTTGACAGGCCTGATTGGTAGTGATGATATAGATACGCAAGGGGCAAGAAATAGAAAGAAGAAATATCAATTTTTGGATAAGACGTTCGCATGGATTGATGCGATGATAAATTTTATTTTTAAACGTGAGAGTAATAACGCAAATGAAGTCTTAAAAGTCACATGGGGACCACTATTTTTTGGTTTAGTGGTGATATTTATCTTTTTTGGAATAGGTGGTATTTGGTCAGCTATAGCTCCAATTGACGGAGCAGTGCATGCAAGTGGAGAAGTTATTGTCTCTTCAAATAGAAAAATAGTGCAGCACTTGGGTGGGGGAATAATAAGCAAAATTTTAGTAAAGGAAGGTCAAACAGTTAGAAAAGATGAGCCTTTAGTTTTATTAAGTGATGTTAACGAAAAGGCAAATTTGAGTATAATTAAAGAAAAACTCTTATCACTTTTGGCAACTGAAGCAAGACTTATTGCAATTAGGGGAGACTTAGATACACTAGAATTTTCTGATGAGGTTAAAAGATTATCTAACGATGAACTTGTAAATAAAGCGATAAAGAATCAGGTAAAGTTGTTCAACTCTCAGAGAAAGAGTATATTAGGAAAAACTGACATACTGCAACAACGTATAAAGCAGTTAAATGCTGAATTAGCAGGGCTAAATTTTCAACTAAATGCAGCCAATAAGCAATTGGACTTGATAACTGAGGAATTAGAAACAAAAAGACAATTACTTGATAGTGGCCATATAAGCAAACCACACATTTTAGCTTTAGAGAAACAGTTTGCTGAAATTGAGGGTAGAGTTGGACATTACCGTTCTGCAATATCTCAAGTACAGCAAAAAATTGGAGAGAATGAATTGGAAATTATAAATGTGAGAAACGATTCTCAAGAAAGAGCAAACGCTGAACTTAAGGAAGTTAATACATCTATTACAGACCTAAAAGAGAGGCTGATGGTTGCTGAAGATTCATTAGCACGCACAGTAATTAAATCGCCTCAAGATGGTATAGTTACAGATATAAGGTACAACACTGAGGGTGGTGTTATACAATCTGGAGTTCCAATCATGAGTATAGTACCATCAAATGATGATCTAATAATAGATGCTAAAGTTCTAACCAGAAACATAGAAGAGATACTGTCAGCAAAAAAGAAAGATAGCAATATAGCCTCTATTGACGGACTAGAAGGGCTGAAAGTTAAAGTAAGGCTGAGCGCTTATAGTGCACGTCGCTTAAGTTTAATTAACGGTATAGTAAACCATATTTCTCCTGATGCTCTTGATGATCCAAGGATGGGGCGTTATTATTCAGTGCGAGTGGTGATACCAAAATCAGAACTTGCTCAGTTTAAAAACGTATACCTATATCCTGGCATGCCAGTAGAAGTATATATAGTTACTCAATCCCGCACTCTTTTATCGTTCTTGTTTACACCTATAATTTCAACATTCGATAGATCTTTCATAGAGAGATAATTTATTTGGCTTTTCTAAAAAATTTGTTTAAAGAGTTTGATATGCAAAAAAAAAATTACACACAAGATGTAAATGCTAACGTAAACATTAAAGGTTAATTAGTAAACTCATCTGTATAGTAAAATTAAAGTAATTAGTAAGATTTTTACCTCAGTGAATTATAAATAGGTAAAATTACCTAAAGTTTAATAGTGTCTGTTACTGCTTTTAGGTGTGAGGCTAGAGGGTTATTAGCAATAACAGACACTATTAAACTTATTATAGAATTTTCTTAAAGTAAATACTTAAGTTAAAATATTATAATATTTTAACTTAAAATAGATTCATGTAAATGCTTTTTTCCTCAAGTTAGTATCGTATTATTATATTTATTAAATGCTAAAAAAACATTAATCATCATTTACTATTGATTCAATATTTAGCAAAACACTTGTGTACATTCTATAATCTCTGTTTGCATAGTAAGTTTATATATACTATTATACAGTTAGTTTTACAGCACAAAATATGGTGAAGTTATTTGCATTATTGATAATGTTTTACTCAAACATATCAATTGCTTCTGCTCCTACTTCTTGGCAATTTGGATTTCCTGCACCTGCAACTGAGATAATGGAGGTTATAGTTAAGTCACATTCGTTTGTGATGAGTGTAATGATTGCAATTATGCTTTTTGTATGGGTCCTGCTTGCTTATGTAGTATTTCGCTTTCGTAAGGGCAAAGTGAAAAATGTCAGTAAAATAACTCATAATATCTTTTTAGAAATTATCTGGTTTGTTATACCAACGATTATTGTTGGGGTATTGGCTTGTAAAAATGCTGAATTAATTAAACTACAGGAGAAAGTGCCAAAAGCTGACATAACACTAAAAGTTATTGGTCATCAATGGTATTGGAGTTACCAGTACCCAGAATATCAAGGTATTTCATTTGACAGCTATATAAAAGGAAAAGATAATTTTATTGAAGGGGATTTAAAACTATTCTCTGTTGACAATAACGTTGTTTTACCTGTCAATACTAACGTTCGTTTGCAAGTGACAGCAGGAGATGTAATACACAGTTGGGGGATACCAGCTTTTGGTGTAAAAATTGATGCAATACCAGGTAGGCTAAATGAAGCATGGTTTAATATTATGAAGCCTGGTATTTATTATGGGCAATGTTATGAACTCTGTGGTCAAGGTCATGGATTTATGCCAATTGTTGTTGAAGCAGTGAGTAAAGAAAATTTTAATAAATGGATTGAAAATAAAAAATTAGTAAGTTAAATTTGGAGTATAGATATGAGTGATGTACCAAAAGGTATAAGACGTTGGCTGTTTTCTACTAATCACAAAGATATAGGGACACTATACATTATTTTTTCCATATTAGCTGGAATTATTGGCGGATTGTTATCGGTAATTATTCGTACTCAGCTAATGCATATTAATATACTTAACAATAATTACCAGCTATATAACGTAATGATTACAGGGCATGCAGTAATAATGGTGTTTTTTATGATAATGCCAGCGTTAATGGGAGGATTTGGTAATTGGTTTGTGCCTCTCATGATTGGTGCACCAGACATGGCATTTCCTCGTATGAATAATTTAAGTTTTTGGTTATTAGTGTCATCTTTTATTTTGCTCATTCTCTCAGTGTTTGCTGGCGAAGGTCCTGGAACAGGATGGACTTTATACCCACCTCTATCGCAAATCATTTCTCACCCAAGTGCAGGAGTTGATCTTGCTATACTTGCACTTCATGTTGCTGGTATGTCATCAATTGTTGGGGCGATCAACTTTATAGTGACCATATTCAATATGCGTGCAAAAGGTATATCACTCAATAAGATGCCACTGTTTGTTTGGTCTATTTTACTTACGTCATTTATGTTAATTTTTGCCTTACCGGTACTTGCTGGTGCTATAACTATGCTGCTCACTGATCGTAATATAGGTACTTCTTTTTTTGATCCTGCTGGTGGCGGTGATCCTGTGTTATTTCAACATCTTTTTTGGTTTTTTGGTCATCCAGAGGTTTACATAATTATTTTTCCTGCATTTGGTATAATCAGTCAGATCGTATCAACTTTTTCTCATAGGCCAGTATTTGGTTATACGGGAATGGTTTATGCCATGATAGGAATAGCAACGTTTGGCTTCATGGTTTGGGCTCACCATATGTTTACTGTTGGCCTTAGCGAGGATGCTGCTATATTTTTTAGCACTAGCACAATTTTCATTGGTGTTATAACTGGTGTAAAAGTATTTAGTTGGATTGCAACTATGTGGGGTGGAGCGATCGAATTTAAAACCCCTATGCTATTTGCACTAGGTTTTATTTTCATGTTTGTTGGTGGGGGTATAACCGGAATAATTCTCTCTCATGGTGGAATAGATAAACTTTTGCATGACACCTATTATGTCGTTGCTCACTTTCACTATGTCATGTCGCTTGCTGCATTATTTGGAGCTTTCGCCGGTTTTTATTATTGGATAGGCAAAATGTCAGGTAAGCAATATAACGAGTGTTTAGGAAAGATACACTTTTGGCTCACTTTTATTAGCACCAATGTTACTTTCTTACCTCAGCATTTCTTAGGATTAGCTGGTATGCCAAGACGTATACCTGATTATCCCGAAGCGTTTATCCCTTGGAATTATATATCCTCAATTGGTTCATATATGTCCTTTGTTTCAGTTATGTTTTTTATATTTATAGTTATACATCTTTTCAAATGGGGCAAAAAAACTGGAGATAATCCTTGGGAAGGTAACACTTTAGAATGGACGGTATCTTCACCACCGCCTTTTCATACTTTTGAAAAACCACCAGTGATGAAATAGAATGTACACAAGTGTTTTGCTAAATATTGAATCAACAATACTGGATTTTTGGCATTTGCTAAAGCCAAGGATAATGTATCTTGTAGTATTTACTGCAGTTGCTGGAATGGTTGCTGCACCAGGTAGCATTCATCCTTTCCTTGCACTAATATCTCTTATATGCATTGCTCTTGGCTCAGGATCTGCAGGCGCAATAAATATGTGGTATGACAGAGATATAGACTTGATTATGGAGAGAACAAAAAATCGTCCTATACCTGCACGTAGAGTTTCTGCAGAAAGCGCGCTTGAGTTTGGTATAACTCTTGGAATATTGTCAGTATTTATCATGGCAATAGCAGTGAACTATATTTCTGCTGCTTTGCTTGCAATTAGCATATTATTTTACGTTTTCGTATATACAATTTGGCTAAAAAGGCGTACTCCGCAGAATATCGTTATCGGTGGTGCAGCAGGTGCTTTTCCTCCAATGATTGGCTGGGCGGTTGTAACTGACTCTGTAAGTTGGGAAAGTTTTATTCTATTTTTAATAATTTTTATGTGGACTCCACCACATTTTTGGGCTCTATCTTTAAATAGATCTGAGGACTATGTAAAAGCATCGATACCAATGTTTAATGTTATCCATGGACCGAAAAAGACAAGAAAACATATATTAATTTATAGTGTATTGTTGGTATTAACTAGCTTACTCCCAGCACTATTTTTGAAAAAGTCATTATTCTACCTCAGTATGGCAATTATTGAAGGTTGCGTTTTTATTTGGTTTGCCATATCAGTTATAAGGCTTAAGAATCATAGCTCGCAGAAAAAAATGTTTTCTTACTCAATTTCTTATCTATTTTCTCTATTTGCTAGTATTATTTTTTGTTCTATTGACTTATTTTAACTATGAAAGAACATAAAAACTATCTTTTACTTTCTCTTCTAATAATACTCGTTGTAGCACTTTTTTTTATTTCCATAATAAAATTTAAAGATGTGGCTTAAATTGCCTCTATATCTATAAAAATAGTATTTTCATAGAAGTAACGGTATACTTTAATTCATTCACTACAGTAAAGATGAATAAAAAGGAAGTGACAATATATACAGATGGAGCATGCCTTGGTAACCCTGGTTTAGGGGGATGGGCAGCAATCATATTATTTCAAAATCATAGAAAGAACATCTGTGGTAGAGAAGAAAATACTACAAATAATAAAATGGAGTTAACAGCAGTGATCAATGGACTGAAGGTATTAAAATTTCCTTATAATATCAGTTTGTATACGGATAGCCTCTATGTTAAATACGGTATAACAGAATGGATAAATAAGTGGAAAATAAACGGCTGGAAGACAAGTAATAAGAAGTCAGTAAAAAATATAGAATTATGGAAAGAATTAGACGATGTTGCTTTGCAACATGAGATTAACTGGAAGTGGGTGAAAGCACATAATGGTGATAAATACAATGAAGAAGCCGACAGCTTAGCAAGAAAAGCAATAATTGATGCTTAAAAAAATAGCTCTATCATTTTCTATAATTTTATTATTTATATTCTGCTTCTTTATCCCTTTTAAAGGGGAAGGTCCTTTAGAAATCAATATTAGTTATATTAATTTTTATATAAAGAAAAAAATATTAAAGATATTTACCAATTCGGATGTCAGCATGGAGAGTACCTCGGTTATTTGGCAGAAAGATGGAAAGCTAGTCATTACAGATTTAAAAATAACAAATCCTGACTTTACCATAGAAGTTCCTGAGCTTTTCGTACACTTTAAGTTAAGTTCCAAAAAGTTCTCTCAGGTTTTAGCTGGTAATGTAAACATATATATCAAGAAGGAAGAGACCAGAGGAATAACAACATCTGTAATGACAGATAAGATGAGTAGTACAAAAAATCTGCTGAAGACAATAAGAAAATTTTTTTTCTACTTAAATGCAGATTCAAGGATTGAAATTACTAACATTGCTATCAATAAAAATATGGAAGGTGAATTCTTCATTGATAAAGTATATGTAGGAAAGGAGGAAAATTTTAATGTTTTGGATATTCGTGTTCATACAAAAGATAAAAAGGGGATTCTAGATGATTTATCTATTATGATAAAAAATCGCAATAATTTGTTAAATTTGTATGGAACATTTTATAACCTAAAGTTGGGGCTATTTAACGAGTTTTCCACATTAGTTAAAAGTTACAATTTGGACAAAGAAATAGGGTTCAAAGGGAATTTCTCAATGAGAATTAATGGAAAGGATGAAGTTATGGATGGAAACATATACGTGTTAAATAAAGAGAGTCACTCAGGTAAAAACTTAGCCTTGACTAATGTAAATGTAAATTTGACATATAGTGATGAAATCATTAGCGTAAAAAACTTTCATTTTAAGTTAAATGATACTTACCTTTCTTTGATTGGCAAAATGAACTTTGGCACAAATCATGCTTTGCTTAGAGTTAATATTAGTAAACTTGTTGCAAAAGATTTATGTACTTATGTACCAGATGGTCTAGTGAACAATGAATTTAGAAAGTGGTATTGTAATAATATTGATGGGAATATTATAAATACAATTATAAGTTTTAACGGTAAAATCGATAGTTTAATAAATGATGATCTGTCAGGTATTGTAATTGTTGCTGATATAGAAAATGGCAGCGTTCAATTTGATGAGGATTTTGAACGAGTAGAGAACTTGAACGGTGAGTTAACTCTCAAGGATAACAATCTCAAAATTATTGTAAATAGAGCTAAGTTTCAGAATTTTACTATCAATAGTGGTCATATTGAAATGAACTCTCTCAATAAAGAAGATTCTGTTCTTACCATTAATGGTCAGGCTGTAAGTGATGCTTATGGGTTATATGAGCCTATAAAATTTAAGCTGGATGATGTGGTAAAGTTTGAAAGAGATAAAGTAGGTGGAATAGCAAATTCTATATTCAATTTTCTTATTTTTAATCTAAATGGTGATAGTAAAAAAGTGGACTTCTCAGCAAATTTCTATTCTGAAATTGATAATTTGGTCGTATATAATGAAAGTCTTGGTAAGTATGATATTAAGCTTGATTTCGGCAGAGATTTTATTGATTTAAATGGCAGTGGTATGGTAAATAATACACAGCTGCTATTTGACCTCAAAAGTAGCAATAAAAATGAAAATTTTGCCTGGAGTTTGACTGGAGATTTACCTGCTCAAATACTTAATTTCGGTGATGGTTATATCAATGCAAATATAGAGTCAGTAATGTATCAAGACAAAACAGGGTACGTTAATGGTAATATAGATTTATCAGAGCTCGAGTTGCGTTCAAGCTACTTAGGGTGGAAAAACCATTTTGAAGATCACAATGAAGTTTTATTTTCTACAAGGCTAAAAGGAGCAGGTAAGTTACTAATAGATAAACTAGATGTTGTAGGAAATGATCTAGACATAAAATTTAGCGGAAGAGTAGAAAATGGAAATCTATATTTAAATTCTAGCAACTTTAAATTACCTGATAATAATTTTAGTATAGAAATTGAATCAGGTAAGGAGAAAAATGTCATAACTATTCACGGTGAGAAAATCAACTTAAGTGATGTGTTAGGTTTACTTGGCAAAGATAGTAATCGATTAAATAACAAAATAGAAGTTACTATGAATGTTGATAATATAATTATGAAAGAAGGAATTATCATAAAAGATGCTAAGCTAAATGTAACTTGTGCTAAAGGTGATTGTAGTGGAAGTCAATTCACAGGACAGTTTTTAGAAGATAACAGTAATATACTAGTAGAACATAGTGAAATAGGGCTTGAAATATATTCGGATAATTCAGGCATGCTTTTGCGTTCTTTATGTATTGGTAAATCAGTTAAAAATGGCAAATTATCTCTTTATCTATCTTCTAAGAAAGAAAATGGAGAACATTATGGTATGTTATCTATCAGCAATTTCTATATCAAAGATGCTCCACTGCTTACCACTTTATTATCAATGTCTTCACTGTCTGGTATTGTAAATGCTATAAAGAACGAAGGTGTACATTTTTATAAGTGTAATGCACCTTTTTCATATAAAGATGGCACTGTTGAAATTGAAGAATCTTGGCTTGAAAGAGCGGAACTAGGAATTAGCACTAGTGGTACGCTCGATATTAAGGATTATAAATTCCAGGTTGAAGGACAAGTAATACCGGCATACTCAATTAACAAATCTTTGTTGAAAATCCCTATAATCGGAAAATTTCTGACTGGTGGGAAGAGTAGGGGGATTATTTCAATAGACTACAAAGCAAATGGTGATGATAAAAACAACAACGTATCTGTTAATCCTATCTCTTCGCTAACCCCAAGCTTACTTAAGAGGTTATTAGGAGTATTTGATCGTATGATGACAAAAACTAATAAAAGCATTTTAAAAGGTAGTTTGAAGAAGAAATTTAGCTCAATATGACCAGAAGAAGAGTTGTTTATTGATGTTTAGTTAGATGGTAAACGTTAGATACAACAAACAGAGGATGTTAGATAAAATAATTAAGGGAACAAGAATATAAAGGTTTAACTTGAAGTAACCGGATAAAATCTGAGTCACACTTCCAAGTGCTGGTACCCACGAAAGCAATGCAACTGCACAAATCAGTAGGTGCCTTACAATTTTTGGTGTTTTGTCTTCATTCTCTAATTTGTGATGTGATCTTCTGATAAAAATTGTTATTCTACCTAAATACCAGTTAGCTATTCCACCAAGACTGGATCCTAATACTCCAAAAAGTAATATAAGTAGTTGATCGTAGTTTGACCTAAAGCATAACATAGTGTAAAGTACAAAATCTTGATGTATGGGTAAGATAAGCGATGATACTAGGCTATCTATAAACAATAGGAGATAATTTTCCATACCAAGTTGTTGTACCATCTTCGTTATCAGAAATTGTAACCCCCATTTGTTTTAATTGCTCTCTTATTTTATCTGCAGTATCATAATCTTTACTTTGTTTTGCTACTTTTCTTAAGCCTATCAACCTTTCTATTTCTTGATGACTCACATCACTTGCAAACCACTCTTGATAACTTGACTCAAGAAGACCAATGAACCTTGCGCTTTTAACAAACTTCTTAGTTAATTTGAGCCTCTCACATTCATTACTTGTCTTATTGATTTCTGTAGCCATTTCATGCAATATAGCTACAGCTTCAGGAATGTTTAAATCGTTTTTCAAAGCCTCTATAAAATCTTTAGAGACTTCTGCATCACTTTCTTCAATACATGTAGTACGTAATAACCGATAAAATTTGTTTAAAGTTTCTTGCGACTCAGAGATAACATTTTCTGTCCAATCAAGTGGTTTTCTATAGTGAGTCTTGAGCAGTGCATAACGTATTACTTCACCTCTGACTTCACTATCTAGCAAATCCCTTACTTTGACTATATTAAATAAGGATTTGCTCATTTTCTCTTCATTTACTGTAAGAAAACCGTTGTGTATCCAATATTTTGCAAACGTTGACCCAGCAAATGCAGATTTACTCTGCGCAATTTCATTTTCATGATGAGGAAATTGCAAGTCTATACCGCCACCGTGAATATCAAAATCTTTGCCAAGGTAAGCATATGACATTGCTGAACATTCTATATGCCACCCTGGTCTTCCTTCTCCCCATGGACTATTCCAGTGACTTGAAAGTTTATAGTCAGTTTCGTTTGCAGGTTTCCAAAGTACGAAGTCTCCTGGGTGTTTTTTATTTTCACCCACTTTAACTCTATTACCATGATCCAACTCATCAATTTTTTTTCCTGATAAAACGCCGTATTCAGGGTAAGATTCTACACTAAAATATACATGTTTATTGGATTCATAAGCATTACCAGCTTGCAGCAAAGACTCAATTAACTTGATAATGTTATCTATGTTTTCCGTTGCTTTTGGTTCATATGTTGGTTCTGCACAATTTATGCTTTCCATGTCTTCATGAAAAGTTTTAGTGTAATATTTGCTAATGCTTTCTATATTACTATTTTTCTCATTTGCTGCATTGATTATCTTGTCATCGATGTCGGTTATATTACGCACATAAGTAACTTTTCCATAACAAAATTTAAGTAGTCGAAATAATACATCGTAAACAACAATAGAACGTGCATTACCTATATGTGCTGTATCATATACTGTTGGCCCACAAATGTACATTTTTATGTGATCTTTATCGATCGGTGTAAAGGGCTCTTTTTTTTTTGTTAAAGTGTTGTAAAGCTTAACCATATACAAAGCTTTTTAGAAAAGAAAATGCTCCAAATATAAGCTGTGGTCCTTTAACTATTACGACAAGAGTAAGTAATAACCCACACAATGATACTAATACTCCCATTATAGAGAGAAATCCATCTTTGCTCATGATACCCAGTGAAATGAGAGTTGTACCAATTGCAGGAATGAAGTTAGTTAAAGGAAGTGGGATTGCTATCGATAATGCACAAAGCAGCATTATAAATGCTAAAATATTTTCACCAGGACCACGAAAAATGAAAGACATTCTTGGTTTCATGAACTTTTCTATTTTTTTTAATGTAGGTGAAGTTTTCTCTACCACGAGAGCTAGTGTTGAACGTTGAAAAGATTTCCTTTCTAGCCAATTAGGCATCCAAGGAGAATCAAACCCAAATAGAAGCTGCAGTGAAAATAAGATTAAAGGTATAGAAAGAATGGTTGTATAGCCAGGTGGAACAGGTATAGGTACTGATAGCGGTAAAGAGAAGATGATTATTAAAATACCAAAACCGCGCTCATGTAAAGCTGTTTTGATGTTGAACAATGTTACTTTATCACTATCGTTGTTATTGGTATCTGCAACCTCTTTGAGAATATCAGAAGCCAATTTTTTATCTTCGCTCAGTTTCACACTTTTTTGCATAATTGCCCTTTAATAACATTCTAACTAACGTAATTATTAATATATTTCAGTTATACCTCTTCAATTCTTTAGCCTTGTTTAAACAAATGACACGCACTAAAGTGCGTGTCACGAAACATAAGGAAGCTAACGATCTGGTTCATTAGGTGATAGTTTTTCTGAATCCTTAAGTTCTTGTTTAAGGTTTTTAATGCCTTTGCCTAAATCACCCATAACTTGTGGTAATCTACCTGCACCAAACAGAACTAAGATTATTATTAAGACTAGAAACAGCTGCCATGGACCTAAACTCATTTGTACCTCCGTTGAAAATATTAACTTTTAGGTATTAAAACTTGACTAAAGCCAAGTGATACATAAATTATATCACTTTTATTGAATTATAAATCAAGAGTTTTTAATTATCTTATAATAGTTTTAGCCTAACATTAAGTTTAGTTTAGCTGTAGAGTAAAAGGAAGCTCACTAAAAAATTTTGCTAACGTATCATCTTTAGGTCTGTGGTATATGTAGCTAGGAATTCCTGATTGAATAATTTTACCATTTTTCATCACGTAAATAAAATCTGCAACTTTCAACGCTTCTTGCGGATCATGAGTTACCATGAGTACAGGAATATTTTTGCTTCTAAAAAGTGACAATATATGGTGCCTTATTCGATATTTGAGCAGTATATCTAAATTAGAAAATGGTTCATCGAGCAAAACAACATCAGGATTTTGCGCCATTACTCTTGCTATTGCAACTAATTGTTGCTGTCCTCCTGATAAAGCATGAGGGTACATGTTTTCATATTTTTCTATATTAAATAGCTTTAAGATTTTCAATGCAGTAAGGTATTTTTCTTTCTTAGAAGTACTGCAAATAGCAAAAGTTATATTTTCTATTACTGTTTTATGAGGAAATAATGCAGAATGCTGAAAAATCAATCCGATATTTCTACGCTCTATAGCAATTGACACTTTGTTACTTGCAACTAATTTATCATTTATAACAATGGTTCCAGATTTTGGATTTTCTATTCCTGCGATTAATTTTAGAATTGTTGACTTGCCACAGCCAGAATGACCTAGTAAACAGGCAACACTTCCTTTCTTCACTTGAATGTTGATGTTGCTTAAAGCAAAGCCATCTTGATTACTATAAAAGTAACTAATATTGTTGACTAACATTAATCTTTCAATTGGAATCGTATTATTAAATATAACAGTATTACATTCAAGAAATACAGAAATATTTTTTATTATTGTGAATTAATTGTACAGGGTGCCTAGAAAAATGCGAGACTTTTTGCTATAATTTTGCATAAATAGCAGAAGACATGGGACTATAGCTCAGTAGGATAGAGCGTTGGATTCCTAATCCGAAGGCCGTGCGTTCGAATCGCACTAGTCCTACTTAATTTTGATAAAGTGGTTTAACAATCAAGAAATTATAATTGGTTTGAAAAGTGATTCTAGGAGCTAGATTGCATGGTTTCTCAAACTTGAATTTACAGGTTCAACCTTATTTTCTCTCATTTCGCTGTAACTTGGAAGTGTAAAATTTTTTACATGTAATCCAGTTACCATTACAACTAAAATAGCTAGGACACTGCAAACTAATGCACAAGCTAAAGATGGAACTGTCACAGCAGCAGCAACAAACAATCCTTCAATAACAACTTCAACAACATCACTCCTTAATGAGGCGTAAAAACTCTCCTTACTTTTTTTGTATTTAGTTTCTTTTTCATGTGGTGAAGAAAATTGAGCCTCTACAAAGCCTTTAGCTTTCTTATCATTATTTGGTGTGAAAGTTGGGCCAGTCCTTGTTGATACAGGTGCTTCATTTTTGTTATTATGATTATCATCGTTAGTACTAACAGGGAGCACTGTTGCTACAGGTCTACTAATAACATTTCTATTACTATAGGATACACTATTTGTTTCTATGTGAAATGTTTCTTGTTCCTTATTTGTTGCTGATCCATGCGACACAATTATTTCTCGATCATTTTGTATCAGTGCTGTTGCTGCTACAGAATTCTTTTTTGAAGAAGCAGTGCAGAATGCATCATCCTTTAACTGTTGATATAATCTGTACAATTCACTTTCAGGATCTAGTTTTGATTGCTCTGCATTAACACTTTGCAGTAACGTGCTCAGAATCTCAGCATTGCCATGATCAGTGTAAGAGACAACAGAGCATAATATAGATTTGTCTCCTTCAATTTTGCTAACGTAATACCTGTCTTCTTGACTGATTGCATTAATAACGGTCACTCTATTTTCTAAGAGAAATTTTATTACATTGAAATTCTTATTTTGAATTGCATACTCTAGCAATGCGTTTCCTAACACAGTACCTTGTCGACACTTGCTTTGAAAACTAGTTTTTTGCTTATTTAAATCCCTTTGTAAGTCTTCAAAACTGATTGAGTTTATTGTTCTCGCTATACGTTGATACCACTTTCTAACGTCATTGCTATTTAGCACAGCAGTTTCTCCACTACTGCTGGACTCCGCTCTATTCCCTCCCAAATTAGGCGTGTTACTTAATGCTGATCTAAGCAGTGCAATTATTACACAGCTTGAGAGATATTTATTGTGATCAGAATTGCTGAAGTCGACTTTAAACTCAGAATCTATTTGAAGTTGTTCTCTGAGTGATAATTTCCCTTCTTCAATTATTTTTAGAAGATTTCTTATACCATCTTCTGGTATACCTGTCATATACTTTAAAAGTAACTTAACTTTTGGTAGGTCGCCATCTATAGAGGCATTACTCAAACCCTGAACTTTCTCTTCTCCAGTAAATCTTTTTTCTTCAAGAGTATCTTCATAACTTCAGTGCTCTCATTGTGAGGAGCTGTGTTAAGAACCTCTAGTATTTTCATATGATCTATGTAATCTAAAAATATCTCAAACTCTTGAATTTTACCTTCATTAACGGCGGTCAACAAAGCATTCGATTTTCTTTCTTGATCAAACTTATCGCTATCCAAAATATCTTTATAACGTTAGGTTTTCCACCTGACAAAGCGTAATCTAATACAGTTTTAGAAGTAGTATCTCCAATATCAATTTTAATATTTGACTTTGCGAGCAATTCAACAATTTTTAGAAATGTATCATAATCATTTAAAATACTGCTTTTCCCTGAGCGGAGAATATCCATAAACAAATCACAAATCTTTGCATCTGTTGGCCCACTTTGTTTTAGCTTCTTACCAAATTCCTGAGCAGCTATATTAGGATTATCAGTTACAAATTTCTTTACATCTTCATAAGTTAAATTACCGATCATATTCAAATCTTACTATTATTGCTATATGCTTATTATATCAACTTTTTCATTATTCAGTCAAGTAATCTTGCAGTATCAAATGGCATGATATATATTGATTTATGATTCTCGAGCAAATGATAGAAGATTTAGCCTATAAGTTAGTGAAAGTAACCGAAGCTGCAGCACTTGCTGCATATAAATTGGCAGGCCTTGGTAATGAAAAAAAGGCCGATCAGGTTGCAGTTGATGCAATGCGTACAGTACTAAACTCAATGGAAATAAATGGTACAATTGTAATTGGGGAAGGGGAGAGGGACGAAGCACCGATGCTATATATCGGAGAAAAAGTTGGCACAGGAAGTGGCCCTGAGATTGACATCGCTGTTGATCCACTTGAGGGCACTACGATTTGTGCTCATTATAAACAAGGGGCAATGTCTGTTCTTGCTGCAATAAAAAAAGGTAATTTTTTACATGCACCTGATGTTTATATGGAAAAGATAGCAGTGGGAAAAAATCTCCCAGAGGGTGTAGTCTCACTAAAAAATAGGATTGAGAAGAATCTGGACAATTTAGCCAAGGCAAAAGGATGTAAAGCAAGTGATCTTATAGTAACTGTACTTAAACGTGAAAGACATGATGAATTAATAGCAAAAATTAGGAAGCTAGGAGCAAAAGTGAAATTAATAGATGATGGTGATGTTGCAGCTATAGTTTCGCTAATAAATGGCAATCACGATATGTATATCGGCACAGGAGGAGCTCCAGAAGGAGTGCTTGCAGCAGCAGCGCTAAGCTCAATCGGTGGGCAGATAGAAGGAAGATTAATATTTGACACGGATCAATTAAAAGAAAGAGCAAAAAATTTGAATATCACTGACCCAGAAAAAATCTACACCGTGAAAGACATGGCAAGAAGTGAATCAGTGTTCATTGCAACTGGAGTAACAAATGGAGAGTTTGTGGATGGAGTAAAGTTTGGCCAAGATATTTGTCTGACTAATTCATTAATAATATTGCCTGGTAAAGTAATAAAAATACAAACAAAATCAATATCTTAAATATTTGTTATATGATAATTATAAAATTTTATAGAAGGAAGATACTTATAATTGTCTTAAAAAAATGAATTTACATATTAATTTTAGCTTTACAACATTTGGCATTAAGTTATAGTTAAATAGTAATACTAATAGGTTCTTAATGTTTAGTCCATTAATTAATTTTTTTACTAATACGTCTAAAAAGAAAAGTTCTCAATCTGAAGAAAATAATCATTCTTTCTCTAACAGCACAGAAAGTTTATTAGTCCAATCTACTAAAAAAAATCCTCAACTTGATGATCAAAGTAGAACTGATGCGTCTCCTCAAACAAAACTTCAATTTAGTGAAGATGATGTAAAAAACGTGCTCCAAGACTTCGAAAAATTGGATTATAATGATAGTAAGTGTTTTAACAAAATAGCAGAGAAGTATAAAAAAGAGAGAGACCTTTTTGACTATGTAGTGTTAAGCAAGCAAAAGGAGATAATCAATATATTAGATAATAAGCTTCCTGATCTCAAAAGACAAGAAGAGTTTAGAAAAAGATTGGATGAGTATATTTATTCTAGTATTAAAGATGGAATGAGTTATGGAGAAAAGCTCCAAAGTACACTTCAGTTTCTTAAAGGTAGGGCAGAAGAAGTATTATCAGATTTTAAAAATTTGAGATTCGATTTTAAGGATAATAAATGTGAAGACCTTAATGATTATGTAAATTATAATAGCGGTCGGCCGGCAGATCCATTTGATAAAATAGCAAATTATTATCGAAGAAAAAGGGATATTTTTCTTTTTAACTATGCGATATTGAGTCAGCAAAAAGAAATAATGAATATATTAGATAAGAAGTTTACTAATGAAGATCAGAAAAAGAATTTTAAAAATAGGTTAGGTAGATATCTTATTCGAATTGAAGAAGGGATGAATGATGCAAAAGAATTTCTAAAAGAAGATGGTCTAGTAGGCTTTTTTGATGGACGTTGTTGGCCAGGCGAAAATGCAGAAGTTAATCATTATGATAATCTTAGTGTAAATATTATTAAACCTGAAAAGAGTTTAGAAACAAGCCGTCTTTTCACTGACAAAATTGAAAGGATGGAAAGAAATAAAAATGAGGTAAAAAGAGCAAAAATATACTGCGATGGTAAACTAATTGTAACGATTAAAAAGAATGATAAGCAACAAAGAAATTACCGCTTTGCAAAAGATGCAACATGCGATATGAAAATTAGGTGGAGTGCAGAAGATGAGAAAGGTAATTCTGTTAACTGCTTTATTAGTTTAAATGTAAATCCTAGTGAAATTGAGATTGGTCAGGCAACTATTAATGGTAAAGATGTTGAACTAGACGAAATTTTGAAATTAGCTAAGCAAAGCGAAGATGTGCTTATAGAAGGTAAAGCTTTACATGAATTTTTAGAAGGATATCTGGAGCAAGATCTACAATCACAGGAAGAGATAATAAAGAGATGTGATGAAACTCCTGGAACTAAACTTGATAATCTGGAGATAGGGCAGTTCTCTTTCTCTCCTTTATCTGAAGAGGAGATAGAGGAAGAAGAGAGAAGAGAATATGAAAATTCACGAGCTGCATCAGGAAGGTGCTAGTCTAATTAAACATTAAACCTAAAGTGCATTATATCGCCATCTTGCACGATATAATCTCTACCTTCGAAGCGAATTTTCCCTGCATCTTTGCAAGCTAATTCGCTTCCATATTTTATATAGTCTTCAAAGCTTATGGTTTCTGCTTTTATAAAGCCCTTTTCAAAATCAGTGTGAATTACACCTGCTGCTTTGTCAGCTGTTGATCCTATCTTTATTGGCCATGCACGTGCTTCTTTGGGGCCTACAGTAAAAAAAGTTATCATACTTAGCACTTCATACATAATACGTGCTACTCCATCAAGTCCTGATTCTTGTAAGCCAAATTCTGATAAAAAATTCTGTTTTTCCTCTTCACTATCAAGATTTGCAATATCTGCTTCAAGTTTAGCTGAAATACAATAAAATTTGCTTTTATTTTCTTCCGCCATTTTTTCCACCCTTTTAGATAGTTCATTACCAGTTATGATATTCGTATCTTCAACATTGCATACATACATAACAGGTTTTGTTATTAGCAATTGAAGCAACTTCATCTCATCTTCATCGATATTCTCCAAGCTTCTTACCGATTTACCTAATTTTAAAGTAGCTAATACCTCTTGCATTAATTCAAGTTGTCTCTTTAGCTCTTTATCACCTTGCTTTGCTTTCTTTTTCAATTGAGGAAGCCTTTTTTCTATGCTATCAATATCAGCTAGAATTAACTCCATTTCCACTATTTCAGCATCTGATATTGGATCTATTTTACTGTTTACATGGCTGATATCGTCATCCGTAAAGCACCTGAGCAGATGAACAATGGCATCAACTTCTCTGATATGACTCAAAAATTTATTTCCTAGTCCTTCACCCTTGCTCGCACCCTTAACCAAGCCGGCAATATCGACAACTTCCAGTTGATTGTAGATTATTTTCCCTGAGTGAGCAATCGCGGCAATTTGTTTCAAACGCTGATCTCGTATTGGCACTTTGCCAACATTTGGCTCGATTGTACAGAAAGGATAGTTTGCAGCTTCGGCTGCATTTGACTCTGTAAGTGCATTAAATAAGGTTGATTTTCCTATATTTGGCAGTCCAACTATGCCACAGTTAAAGCTCATATTTGCTATTTAAAGTAATAATTATCGCATAATTTAAAAATTTCTGCTATACTTTAAATTATTTACTTGCTTAGCTTAAGTGAAGGTAAAAATATGGCTGAATTTAGAAAACAAAAATTACCAAATGATTTTTCTGATGTTCAAAGTCTAAAAAGATTCAAAAATTCAGGACAAGAAATAACTCCTTATCCTATTATAGGACGATCTGTTAGTGATGTGGAGCAAAAACTCTCTAGCAGTCAAGTAGTTAAATATAGTACTACAGGTGATGGCAATTGCTTTTTCCATGCAGTGTTTGGTGATAATAGCTCCGGTCCATATAAAGCTGAAAGAGCACAAGATATGAGAATGGAATGGCACAAATTCTTAAGTCAATTTACGTCTTTAGATGATCACAATATGCCAGATTCTTTAAGGAGTCAGCTAGAAAAAGTTCTTAATATGTTTTTAAACAAGCCAGAAGATTTAACTGGCGAGTCTGATAAAATAAAGGAGTTGGTTGAGCAAACAAAAAGGAAAATTGAAAATGTTGAAGATAATGTGAAGAGGTTAGTGAATAAAGCTGTTAGCAAACTTAATATACCGCGCGATCAAGCTATGCTTAATTTAAGAGAATATGCAGAGGCTCTTAATAACCATAGTGAAGATGAGTACGATGACCAATATAACAGTGAATTTATTACACGCTCATTTCTTAATTAATCTAAACTTTACCAAGCTTACCTTAAGGCAATAGAAAGCCCAAATTATTTTATTTTCATTGAAGAAGTTCAGGTATTAGCTTCTTTAGCTAATATTGAAATTAATGTCCATTGTGAAGTGGATGGTAGAGAGGAACAACAAAAGTTTGAACCAAATCCTGAAATGATAAACAATGATCAACTAAATGAGTTCTTGAATCGTGAGAGTTATAAATTAAATGACGAGTTATGGGGTAGTAAAGAGAGAGAAACAATATATCTTGAAGGAAATCATTACTCTAGATCTAAGACTAAGGAAATTCAAGAACAAGAAGACTTCCTATTAGCAAAACGATTTCAGATAGATGAGATTTTAGAATGTTGTAATATTACAAAAAACATTTCTGAGAGAGAAAAAGTTGAGAAGAGATTTGATGAGTTATTGGCAAAAAATGCTGATGGAAAAATTGGTGATGTTGTAGAGCAGTGCGCTCGTGATATAAAGCAGCACATAGAGCGCTCTGAGCAGCAGAAGTCTTTCAGTCCATCGTGTAGTATGGAAGAACCAAGAGTCACATCTCATCAACAGCAACAACTATCTGCACAGTAAATTTTCACAGTCCTACATACTTCTATAGGGGGCATTCTATAATAAAAGCCATGCTCATTTTTAACCACTGCTTAATAAGAATAAAGTCTTAGCAAAACAAACATAAGAACAATAGGATTTCTTGCTTGCAAAGCAACTCCAAGATCGGGAGGAAAAAGACTTTTTCCTTGCAAGGCAACTTCAAGAGCAACCCTCACGCACAATCTCTTAACCCAAATGGAAGAAGTAAAAATAGAAGATCAGCGGCAACAAATACTTGTAAAATAATAACTCTATGGTTAATATGCGAAGATTTAAGTAAAAAATGTTGTCATTCTAGTAGCTGATACTAGGCTCCAATGTCAATTACTCGGATAACAAAAAAACACAGTCTTCACATGCATCTGCAGTACTGTATTAGTCTACTATCTTCATTCCCACAACATTATACCCTGAATCAACATGTAAAATTTCTCCAGTTGTACCACTACTCAGGTCGCTTAATAAGTATAGTGCTGCCTTGCCAACATCTTCTATTGTAACATTGCGTCTAAGTGGAGAATTACTTCTATTACATTCCGATATGGAGTGAAAGTCACTTATTCCAGAAGATGCCAAAGTTCTGATTGGACCAGCAGAAATTGCATTTACTCTGATGTTCTGTGGTCCGAGATCACATGCTATATATTTTACACTTGCTTCAAGTGCTGCTTTACATAAACCCATCACATTATAATTTGGCATAACTTTTTCAGCACCATAGTAAGATAAAGTAAGTAAACTACCGCCATTTAACATCATTTTTTCCGCTCTTTGCGCTAAAGCAGTAAAAGAATAGCACGATATATGCATTGCATTAATAAAGTTGTTTAGTGAAGTATTGACATATTTACCATTTAGCTCATTTTTATCGGAGAATGCTATTGCATGTACCAAAAAATCAATAGCACCCCACTTCTCCTTTATTTCCTTAAAAGGATTATCTATAGTTTCCTCATTTGAAACATTACAGTGCAATATTAACTCTACATTTAATTCACTTGCTATTGGTAATAATTTCTCTTTTATTGTTTCATTTTGATAAGTGATTGCAAGCTCAGCTCCATGTTCTGAGAGGGTCTTTGCTATACCATATGCTATTGACCTCTTATTTATTATTCCTGTTATTAACCCTTTTTTGCCCTGCAATATCATAGAAATTATTTGCCTTTTTTATAATTTGAAATATTAACTAGGCAAAGTCAATTATGTTTTAACTGTAGCTAACGTATAAAAATTACTTCCGCATATTTCCAACCTCATTATAATTACAATTAGAGATATTTTAAGAGCTCAAAATCTATCTTTAGTCTGCAGACTTTTTAATCAAACTTATTAAAAAATATACTCTTCAGTGTATATCTATAGTATATGCACTGCATTTTTTCTAACTTTTTTTACACAGGAGGATTTTATGTCCAAAATTCCAGATACTTGACCTTTACTTTAAAACCAACTGGCGCCTATGGTTTTTATAAAAAGATTACAGGAAATAAAAACACTCTAGAGAACATGAAATAAGGATACTGAAATATAAGCTGCCTACATTTGCAAGCAGCTCACAAAGTCTTCTTATTTACTTACTCCTTGAGCAGAAGAAAGTTGTTTTGATATAGTCACACTTTCCATACTTGTTGAAGGATTATGTGAAACTTTTACTATTTCAGAACCTTCTTTACGTAAGTAGGATAGTGCATCATACAAGGGCTTCGCTTCGTATTGTTTTCCTACTTTTACTTCTTTATGTGCAGCTATTTGCTCCCAAGTGATATCATTGCTTTCAATAAGCTTGATAGAACCGTCATCACTAATATTAATTTTCATTTTACACTCTTTTTCTTCATCGTATAAATTCAAAGTCATGTTATATGAGCCATTAGCTACTTCATAAATTCTTACTCCATGCTCATCAACTCGTCCACGCATTCCTCTTTTTTCATCTCCAGGTAGCAACAATGTAACCGCCGTTATCCTATTGCTTTCAAAAAAATCATTAGTTAAAATATTACTAATGTTTATTTTTCCTTTATTATCATTCAGCACAATTCTTGCAGTCAACATAGTTCTAATTGGACTTCTCACTCTAAGCTGTACAGATTCTACATCACTGTTTTCTATGTGTTGAGCAATTTCTTGCTTAGTTTCATCAATAATCTTGCCTTTTAGATATTTACCGTGATTTTCATTTTCTGAATTATAAGGAGAGCTATCAGCAAGAATTCGCCTTTTTGACTCTTCATCATCACAATCTAAATATTCAATTTTGCGGTCATGCTTGGTACCTAAAAATGTATGATCATCTGCTCTCACCCTATTATTCGGAGGAAAATTGAAAGTCCTATTCGGTTTATCACTCGATACTGATTAAGATATACCTTGAACAGCTTCAAAACTTTTTTTTTAAAGAATTAGTTAACATTATATACCCCCTTATTCTATAAATAGTCTTATCTTAGAATGTTTTTAACATATGTCAAATAAAAATTTGACATATGTGGCATAAAAGCGTTTTAAATAATAAGAGCAAAATGGACAAATCTATTTCGTGAGTAACCAAAAACCGTTTTGTATTCATTCAGACAAGGAAAAATAGCAGATAGTGTCATGCAAGTAGCTGACACCCTTTTGGTGGACCACACACACAACTTTACAAACATCGCAATATGGCACATAGTAAATGATGTCATTCTATAACACAAGACCTATACTCACCCAACCTAATGCATTACTTGCAATTTGGATCCCAGTGTCAGCTACTTGGATAACACCAAATGGGCTACTCGCATTTTTTAGGCATAAATCACAATGTTCGTACAGTAAACACTGACCATTTTTCGTATAATTTACCTCTGTAAACAAATATCTGTAACAATAATTCCCTCACCTTGAAAACTTCAGAAAAATTTACTTGTCGTTTTTTAATCTATTTAAATTTCCAAAACCAATCTATTTGGATCTTCTATGTAATTTTTGATTTTAACAAGGAAAGTAACTGCTCCTTTGCCATCAACTATTCTGTGATCGTAAGAGAGAGCAATGTACATCATTGGTCTGATTTCAATTGAGCTACTAACAGCAACTGGTCTATTTTGTATTGAGTGCATGCCAAGTATTCCAGATTGGGGAGGGTTGATTATTGGAGTAGAAAGAAGTGAACCATACACACCACCGTTTGAGATAGTAAATGTTGTACCTTCCATTTCCGATACTTGCAGCTTACCTTCTCGTGCTTTTTTGCCAAGAGCAACTAAAGTCAATTCAATCTCGGCAAATGACATTTGATCAGCATCACGAATCACTGGTACAATAAGACCTTTGTCAGTGCCAATAGCAACACCTATGTCATAGTAATTTTTATATACAATTTCATCACCTGAAATCTCAGCGTTAATCTCACGAATTTCTTTTAGTGCTTGCACTGCTGCCTTTATAAAAAACGACATGAAACCCAGTTTTATTCCATATTTCTTTTCAAAAGTTTCTTTATACTTTGCCCTCAGATCCATGACGTTTTTCATGTCAATTTCATTGAACGTGGTCAGTATTGCAGCAGTATTTTGCGATGCTTTCAAACGAGCAGCTATTACTTGCCTTATTTTGCTCATTTTCACTCGCTCTTCTCTTCTCTCTCCACTTACTACACTTTTTGGCGATTCATATTGTTTTACCGGAGGTTGTTCAGCTTTACTCATATGGTCTATCACATCCGCTTTAGTTATTCTGCCTCCCATGCCAGTTCCTTTTACATTTTCTGCACTAATTGCATTTTCTTCCATAATTTTACGAGCTGAAGGGGCATCTTTTTTATCAGGGCTTTCGCCTTTATCTTCTTTTTTCACTTCTTCTTCTACTTCTCCTGCAGCAAGTTTTGCCAGTAATTGATCAGGGCTAATTACATCATCTTCTTTCACAAAAAATTCAGTTATTTGTCCTGAAGCTTCTGCAGTTAGTTCTAGCGCCGTTTTATCAGTTTCAATTTCAAAGATCAAGTCATCTACTTTTACTGCTTCGCCGATATTTTTCTTTATTTTTACTATACCTTCCGTAACTGATTCACCACCAAGAGTTTTTGGCGCTCTGATTTCTATAATTTTGCTCATAAAATAACTTCTACATAAAACTTTCTATAAATTTATACATGAAAAGAAACATAAATAAACTAATAAATTCATTAGGCCTTTTATCATAATGCTTGATTATTTCCTCCTAATACATGCAAAATTAAAATACTAAGTAAATTGAAATAAGATTATGGATTTTGATAACGCAGGCAAAAAGGTTTCAGGAATAAAACGTCATATTGCGGTAGATACGCAAGGTTTACCCCACGCAATTTATATAACAACGGCAGAAATAACTGATCGTAGTAGCGCTGTGAGAGTGGTTAAAAATGCTAAAGAAAACCTAGAAATGATGACATCATCTTGCTTTATAAATACGAATAACATTATATCTGTTTGGAGTCATGCAAGTAAATATGACAGATTAGTTAATGAATTTATTGATTCTATTTATGATAGAAGTACTATCTTACATTTACTAGCCAAATCTACATACGAACTGTTTTGCCTAACTTTGTTACAATAATTTAAACCTTCTATTTTTATAACCTTATTTTTATGCTTCTTGTTCTTACAAATGTATGACCTTTTTTGAAGAAATAAATAATTGAATTGTTCTTGCTACTAGTTGTTGCAATATTTTATCTAAAGATGTTCTTTCAAAAAATACTGCTCATATAATAGAATGTAGTAAAACTAGATAAGTGAATATTTAAAAAATCAATCAAGCTAGGAAACAATTGAAATAGATTTTTTATGAACAGAATTCTTTACGCTATTATAGCAATACTAATTAGATAATGGTGTATATTTACAGGTAAATTCAAATTCTTTAGGTTTATCTGTCTTTTCTAAGTGAATATAAAGTTCTTTATTCTCTGTAACGTTGTTAACACAGCAACAATTTTCAACTTCATACAGGTAATCCTTATGATGTGATTCCCAATTAAGTATTTGGCGTAGTGCTTTCACTTTAGCTTTCAATTCATTCTTTGCAATAACAAATACATTTTTATGCAACTCCGTAAATTTTTTACTATCGTAACCACCAAGGTTGACAAAATAAAGCTTTTCTTCAACGTGGGTAGGTTGTCTCGTTAAGGTAATATTATAATCTTCAGCACTTTCTAATATACCCCAAGCATCAATATGGAAACCTTTTTTTACACCCCACCATTTTGCTTTTACTTCTTCATAAGTATCTTCGATCTTTTCTGATACTACAAAAAATATATCATGTAGCTCGATTAAAGAGGTTTCAGTTTTACCTCCAACATATATGACAAATATTTTCATGATACATGCCTCCTACTTTTATTCTCTTTATCATACTAAGTCTGTTCATTAAAAAATCAACAAAAATTAAGAATTTTTAGATGATGAAGTAAAACAGGCATAGATTAGACTTCTTGCATAACTGAGGAAATAATACCAAAAGTAATATTAGTGAAGGTATGAAATTTGAATAAATAAGTAAACTAGATGAAGAGGAGTTTCGAAGATTAACAGAAGTAAAAAGAAAAACATTAGAAAAAATAACAGAAATTTTAATGGAGTAAGAAAAAGGCAAAAGGAGGAAAACCAAATAAACAATGCATGGAAGACCGTTTGTTAATGGCGCTAGAATATTTGCGTGAAATATTTCATATTGGTATGGAATAAGCTAAAGTGCCTGTTATCGGTTGGATTGAGGATACGTTAATAAAACATTTACACTTCTGGAAGAAAAAGAGCTATTAGATTCGAATGTAGAGTATCAGGTTTTGGATAGTAGATGGAACAGAAATATCAATAGAGAGGCCAAAAAAATTGGAATTATCCATATGAATTATGAAAGAGGTCTAATATAAATTCATTAATTTACATATGTATTATAGTACACTTTAATCAATAGGTAAATAATATGTATGAGTGAGGTTAAATTAAATAGTAAAGAGAATTCTAACGACTTAGTATATCAAAATCAAGGGTCATTAGTAATTAACTATTGGCAAGACAGAAGTGATGACAAAAAAATCCTTGAAGGTAAAGCGGAAAATACAGATGAATATGATATAAAAAATAAAAAGCTTGCTCAAGAATGCGCTGAATTTGTGTTGCAAGATCTAAACAATCATAATTCTGGTGACACGCACTCACAGTTAGAGGATGATCCATACCAAACAAAAGATGATAATCAGCAAACCTTTTTCTTTGAAGAAAGTTCACTCTTAATTGAGCAAGAAGTAACTTTAATTGAAAATGAAAGGAAGCTGATTAATGAGTTTTATAAAGAAATGCAAGACGCTAAAAGCAAAGCTAATACAAAAAGTGCTTTAGAATATATTAAATCCATAATGGATAAATATTTAGAGAGAGGGATAAGAATAAACTCATACTGTGATAATGATGGTGAGGTTATAGTAAATTTAATATTTAAAGAAATCGCAGGTGTTCTCGATAATATTGTATTTATAAACTCCCGTACTGTAGCTCCTGAAATGCAGCCCTATGATTCTTCTGATGATGATGAAGAAGATTACTACAACTTGGATATCATAAGAGAGATTGCTCATGGTTTATTACAAAAAGGAGGAAAAGTAAAAGAGAGCCTCTTTTATCATGATAGGATAAGATATTCGACCACTGCTTTTATAGATAACAATTCTTATAAACAATTTGATGAATATCTCATTGAACAGTATAAAGAAATGAAAAAAAAGTTAAAGGATATAGCATATGAGTGTATTGTAAACAAGAGCGAGCAAACTCAAGACAAATTAGAAGTAGAGATTGATAATATCTACTTTTATATAAGATATACATAAACTAGTATAATTGAACCCGTAAAAATCATAGCCAATCAAGAAATAATAGATCGAGGACTCAGAGTTCACATATTAAAAATAGGAAAAAGTACAGTAAAAATTGATAATAGAGGAGAAAAAAGAAATTATGTAGATCTTACAGAAGGTAGTGATGTGGTATTAATTTTCTATACTAGTTTGGGAGAATTAGAAGTTAGATTATATCTTCATGAAACAGATAAAAACTTGATAAGAGTAGAAGTGAGTGATGAAGATCTACTGGAGGACATAGAAAATTATAATGAAGAAATAGGACAAAATTGCTTATTGGGAGGTTTATCAGTTATTGAAGCTATAAACTGAGGTGTTTTTGTTAGATCTAATGGATTAATGCATCCTGAAGTAATAAGCGAGTCTAACAACAAAAAGGTTTCATGGGCAGAACGTGAAGAGTTAAGAAGGGTTTCTAGGGAGGAAATTACTAGGTAGAAAGTATTAACTTTGCCTTAGCGTATTTATTATACAGGTAGTACAAAGCCATTTTTACACTCATATATCGTCAATAATCTATTAACAATTCCTATGGTATAATCAATTTTGAAGGCTTTAGTAAAGGGGGAGTATGACAAAAGCAAATCCAATAGTTACATTAAAGTGTAATAGTTTAGACTTAATCTTACACTTTAAAAAAGTAAGTTATAAAATAATAAAAGAAAGGAGTGTTAGAAATGAATACAATACAAACAAAAATATTAAAACCAAAACTAGGTTTATTAGAGCTAGCAAAACAGCTCGGGAATGTATCTCAAGCGTGCAAGTTAATTGGATATTCAAGAGATACGTTTTATAGATTCAAGGAGTTATACGAAAATGGAGGAGAAGAGGCGTTACATGAAATCAGCAAGAAAAAACCGCTATTTGCAAACAGAGTTTCCGAAGATATAGAAAGAGCAGTAGTAAATATTGCAACAGAATTTCCATCATATGGACAGCAAAGAGCTGCAAATGAGCTGAGAAAAAGAGGTATCCGAAGGTGGTTGTATGGCTAAGAAACGACATTGAAACGTTCAAAAAAAGACTTAAAGCCCTTGAAGCGAAGGTTGCACAAGATGACATAATTTTAACTGAAGAGCAACTTGCAGCTTTAGAGAAAGTGAAAGAACAAAGGGAAGCACATGGTGAAATTGAAACACTGGTTATTTGGGTTCTCAAGACACTTATTATGTAGGCAATATCAAAGGTATAGGAAGGATCTGCCAGCAAACTTTCATTGATACCTATTCAAGGGTTGCTATGGCAAACAGACAAAACTGCAATCACTGCTGCAGATCTTCTTAATATACCATTCTTTGATGGACAAAATGTGCCATTATCCCGCATTTTGACTGATAGGGACTGTGGTAAACCAGAGAATCATGCTTATCAGCTTTACTTGGGAATTGAAAACATTGATCATTCAAGAACTAAGGACAATTCTCCACAAACTAATGGAATATGCGAGAGGTTTCATAAAACTATGCAAGATGAGTGTTACAATATTATCTTTAGAAAGAAAATCTACAGTTCTTTGGAAGATCTGCAGATTGATGTTGATCATTGGCTGCGTTCTTACAATGAGACAAGGCCTCATTCAGGCAAATATTGCTATGCCTATGCAAACTTTTCTTGATAGCAAACAAATTGCTTTTCAGAAAAATATTAGTAACATTAAACAAAAGACTGATATTAGTTTTAACCACCTAAATTCTTCTGTCAGTTAATTCTCACCTGTCAGATTAAGTTGTGTCTAGTACAAATAAGCATTGTTCAGGAAATGTGAAAATATTAGATTTCTTGTCATTCCAGTACTGGAATCTACCGTCTTAAGCGTCAAGATAAAAACTATTGTTTTTTACCATGGCATTTAAACAAATAATGATTTTTCTCATGACAGCAACTAATGCAACTTTAGCGGCTTTGCCAGAAGCAACTAAGCACTGATAAAGAGCTTTCATTTTCCTGTTATGACGCATTGCGACCACAGCAGATATGTATAATGCTTTTCGAGCATAAAACCTGCCACCTATGATTTGAGCTTTGCTTACCTTTCTTCCGCTTTCATTAATTTTTGGTGCAACTCCAATTAGATAGGCTATTTCTTTATTATCTAATCTACCAAGCTCAGGTACTTCTATGAGTAGGATACTCGCAATTTTGCGTCCAATACCTTTATAGCTAGTTAGAAATTTGCTTTTTTCCTTCAAATCAGGGTCAGAGTCTATTATGTCTTGCCTAACTTGCTCTAATTGTTTTTTGGCAAATTCTATCTGCTTTACTATATATTCTCTGGCTTTTCCTGTCACATTATGTAAAAGACACATATTTGCATCGCTTAGATTACGCTCAATTGCTCTTAGTTCTTCTTGTTTTTGTGAAACTATATATTCTACTACCTAATCGTTTTTTTTGATAAATTCAGCATACTTTTCTAGCAATTTTGCATCTAATTTGTCTGTTTTTGCAAAATGGTTACAAGCTTTCGCAAACGCATATACCCGGTTTGGGTGAGCTCTATGAACAACTATACTATGTTCTTGTAACAATTTTACGACAAGTTTTTCATAACCGCCTGTTTACACATAATTCAACAAATATATTAACTATTTTTGACTTTATAAACTCAGATATAGCTTTTTCTGCATTTTCTATACGCTGATGTTTATTGTTGATTGAAATATCAAGTGTCTCTTTTGAAACATCAATACCCATAAAAACTGTTCTAGCCATTTTTGCACCTATAAATTATAATCAAATAACAATATAAATGATGTACAGGATTGTGATTCGATCTTTTTAATCCCCCTACCGTTCGTACTACATTTTTTAAGCAAGGAGTGTACTGAGATTCCTACGATTTCTATCAATCAATCCAATTGACAGCTTGCTCATTATAGCCTTGCAACTTTGATTTAATATACAATCCAATAGTCAGAGGCTAGTATCAATACTATGGCAGGTTTTACCAATCGGAGGTGTATAAACTTCTTAACAATGTAGAGCAACATCTAGAAAAGTGGACAAGAAAGAAATATCCGAAACTTGGAAAAAGACTAGCAAGGCAACTTCTAGGAAAAATAAAAGAAGAGAATCCAAAGACTTTCTACCACTGGACATTAGGGTTAGGTCAAAAGGCTGAATAATGGAAGCTGTATAAATCGAGAGATTTACGTACAGTTTTGCGAGAGACTGGCTGGGGAAGTTCCGCTGGTCTACTCTCCTGGAACTTTACCGCTAGGGTATGATGTAAAAGATAAAGAATTAATAATAAATGAAAAAGAAGCAAAAACAGTGAAGCATATATTTGAAAGATATTTGGAGCTGAAGTCAATGGCAGAATTAGCAAAGGAGTTGAATAATCAAGGTTACAGAACGAAATCAGGTATCTTTAAAAAGGCAAATGTGAGAAGAATAGTAACAAATCCAATATATATGGAAAAAATCAGACATTATGCAAAAGAGTATGAGGGAAAGCATGAAGCAATAATAGAAGAAGAAAAACGGCAAAAAGCTCAGGAATTGATAAGTAATCAGCCATATAGAAAAGCAAAATATGAGGAAGCACTGCTAAAGGGAATAATCAAGTGCAAGAGCTGTGATGTAAATATAACGCTGACATACTCAAAAAAAGAGAACAAAAGGTATAGATATTAAGTATGCAACAATCACTTAAGGGGAAAGAATTGTGAATCAGTAAATCGAACTATAGTAGCTGGGGAAATAGAAAAAGAAGTGATGAAAAGAGCCGAATGCTTATATGGGGATGGAGAAAATTTAAGCTTCAGAGAACAGAAAGAAGTAGTGAAAAAGTTAATAAAGGGAGTAATGGTGAGAGAAGATGGAATAGAGGTGCATTGAATCAGAGGAAAAATTTATACCAATAAAGAAGAAGGGAAAGAAATGCACAGTAATTGAGCTAGAAGGCAAAACAAACAATGCGTTACTGAAAGCAGTGGTAAAAGCCCATCTGTGGAAACGGCAACTAGAAGAGGGAAAATACGAAAGTGTGAAGGAGATGAGTAAGAAAATTAATATAGGTACAAGACGTATACAACAAATTTTAAGATTGAATTATTTAGCACCAAAGATTAAAGAAGATATAGTAAATGGGAGACAGCCAAGGGGTTTAAAGTTAGCTGATTTGAAGGAAATATCGATGCTGTGGGGTGAGCAGATGAAGAGATTTTATGAGTTTAAGCACACTGTCTGCTAATAAAAAATAATTTCCTTAGAAGAATCTATAAATTGTTAAATCTTTTCTAATTCCTAGATCTCATTTTGGAGAAATTAATAAACTTAACACTTCCGCTAAACTGGATAAATTGATTGCAAAAAAACAAGATTTTCAATGAGTTGCTTGTATAGGCGACCTTTCATAGGTAACAAAGCTAACCCTCCTGCTATTTCTCCTTACCTTGAGTTATAATTCTGCCCTTGATTCATTACAACTTCAGCATTGCTATTTTCAAGTGAATTTGCAGGACTATTACAACAGTATATGACTGCAGCAGCAATTAAACAACAAACTCCAACTGCTATTCCTACTGCTAACATTCCTGAGCAAACTACAATAGTTATTCCTAAAACAATTCCAGCTATTGCAAGTGCAGAAGCTGCTGTAACAGGCAGTTTGCTTCTTTTCGTATTTTGTAATAAAGCAGGGTTATTTTTATTTAGATCATTAGATTTTTTGTGATTACCTTGAGTATTACTTACTTGATCAGAATCTCTATTAGCTATAAAAGGTATTTTTATTGGTGTTAGTTTTGCATCTAACCGAATTTCACTTAAGTTGCTATAAGATAACTTTTCCTGTTCATCTTGTTCATACTCATCATCAGGAGATATAACATGTTCTTGTATCGGTGTTTTTTGCAGTTGTTTTGCATAATCCTCGATTGCCTTAACTTTAAGTAATTTGTTAATGATAATTTTATATTCCTGAAGTGTTGGTATATTTCTAGTATAATTAGGTAAGAATTTCTTAATACTTTCAGTAAATTTCCGATTGATTTCTGCTAAAACCTTTTGCTGTGCAGGTGTAATTTTTTCAGGACGATCAAGATCTATTGTATCTATTATAAAATCTTCAATCAAATTGATTCCCAATTCTGAATTGTTTTGATCATCTTGAATTAATTTGCTAGCTAAAATTTCTACAAATTCTGTAATATTTCCCTCAGTGATAAAGTTTAGTTGATTTTCCAGTTTTTTTTCTTGTTGCAAATATTTATCGCACTCTTCCTTTAATGGTTCATTAATTTGATTTATGCTGTTGATAATTTGACTCCATGTACCTTGAGTACAGGCATTAGAACGTTTGCCCTCGTATGTGGTTGCTGCCTCATATATTTCCTCTAGCAACAAAAATTCTTTTTGTGTTTTCCACATTTCTTCTATTTTAAATCCACTAATCTCCTGAAACAGTTTATTCACTTTCTCAGTACTCACATCATTTAATAATTGATGAAATTCAGCTTTAGTAGTTATTTGTTCTTCAGTAATATTATGCTTTCTAAGTTTTCGTTGTATGGTAGATAACTTGTTTTTTACTGCTTCTGGGTTCTGTTCTGCAAGTGCAGTAAGTAATTCCTGTCTCTCATTGCGTGAAATATCAGTAGAGGTTTTATCAATTAGCAACTTAATACAACCTATGGATTGAGGTATAGTAATTTTTGCATCATCACTCGTATAATCATATTGCAGTTCTATAGTAGATATTGCTTCAGTATATTTACCTTTGTTATCTTTAATTAAATATTTTTTGTTGCAATTCTTGGCGACCTATTTTAACTATTTCTTCAATATAAGATTTATTACTTAGTGCAGTTTTTTCTTTTTTTTTTCATTAGGAGTTTTTTCCCATTTTCACTCAGGCAAAGTAACCCTACTTTTACCTTGTTTTCTTGACACTCCTGAGAGAATAATTGAGAAATATTTTCCATATAAGAAGTTGCAGCTTGCTCTAATTTATCCTTGCTATCTGGTAGAAGTTCTACTAGTTTTTTAACAGCAAAACGTGTTCTCTTAGATACTTCTTTTAAATGGACAGACTGTTTATTTTGTGAGATATTCTGTGGTTAAGTAGTTCTTTCAGGCTCTTCTGCAGGAATCAAACCATGGCTAAACAGAAATTTTGCATTACATGGGAATGACGATACAAATCAAGTACAGTCTCTCCATGTTCACTTCTTGAATTAATTAAGAAAGGGTATTTCTCAGATTGCTCTAGTATATATTTAAGCCAGTCTCCATTGTTATCCGATCTTGCTATATCAAAGATCATTTTTTTATATTATCTGCATTTACAGTATTAGAAGATTGATTTTTATATTCATTTTTTAAAAAGTAATAAAAAGCTTTGCACTCATAACTCGAATTCAATTTAACATGTTCGACATTTAATTTTTGTCCTCTATTTTTAAATGAGTGTTCAAGTTGAGCCAGGTCTTTTATGCCTTTAGCACTAAGTCTATGGTCCATAAATAAGAGGCGTGTAAATTTTTTTAGAGTATGAGATTTTTCTAGAAGAGCCTCTATAACCCCACCACCAATCTCGCACCAGTTTAAGTTTAGGTATTGAGCTTCTTCTAGATTTGCGGACTTAATAAAATCCTCAATGTAATGATTAAAAGCCTCTCCATTATCTTTACCTTCACTTTGAAAAGAAAGCTTTTTGATATTTTTTGGATTCTTTTTTAACCATTATATCAATTGACTTACACTTACTTTAGTGAATCCGCCGAATTGTTTTAATATTAAAGTAGCAGGCATTACGTATCTCTCTATCTTATAGTTATAACAATTTTAGCTAATATTTTAATGATTGTCAACTCACTCTAAAATTGGTAAAAAAGTTGATTAGGCTAACTTTTCCATACGCATTTCATAGCACATATTTATCTATTTAATCTTTTAACATATGAGATAAGACCGCTTGTGGAAAGTGTAACAAAGAAACGTTTTAAAACATGAATCTCATTTAGCATCACAAAAAATCCGATTATTGACTTTTTCTAAAACGCAAAAAAGTACCTACATTTTTGAGAACAATTAAAACAAAAGCAGCGTTGTAAAAATAAAAGCATAAAATTGTTACAACAAAGTTAAGTAGATTAGTTCATATGTAGATGAAATGGGCTAATGTAGCTAGTTTTAGCGTATAGTAAAATTATTATAAAGAAAAATTCGCACGTATTGAGCGGAAGTCCAACGCATCCCAAAACAAACTCTTCTCTCACTAGCTAGTTTTGGGTTCTGGAAATGGCTGTGTAATTTAGGTTTTTAGTGATGTGTGAGATTAAGTGGGTATTAATTTATTTAAAAATAGAAAGGATCAGTTAGTACATTAAAGTAAAAAAATAGAAGTATTTTTGCAAGCACTGGCTTTAGTTTTTAAAAATACTAAAACATGCAAAAAGGTTCTTGTTCTGCTAGATTTCTTTAGCTATAGTGGACTTTAACATAATAAATATATGAGATGTTGAGTCAGATGCATTGTATTATGTACATCATTCAGAAAGCAATCTTGGCTTTTTTAAGAATATATCTAGTTTAGTAAGAAATCAAAAGAAAAGCACACTGTTACTCAGCAATCAAAGTTACTTGGAATTAACTTAAGGTTTCTACAGCAAATTGGTTTGGTACAGCTGCATAAGAATCAAATGTTGAAACCAATCTTTAGAAAAGAGGTTTACGACAAAATCATCAAAATATGAATATTAAAATATAGGGGGCTTTATGTTAGGTAAAGAAAATACAAAGGAACAAGTAATAGATAATCAATCTAGGTTAATAAGAATGCAAAAACAAAAAGAAGACACACTACTATCTAGCAGTCAGCAAATATTAAAGCTGCCAGAAGGTTTTACAATAGGAAAAGCAATTGGAGGAGGAGATTGTTTCTTTGATGCAGTTGCACAGGGACTTAGACAGCTTAGGCCTGGCATGGAATTTACTGTTAAGTCTTTACGTCAAGTTTGTAAGAAGCTAGCTTTAAATGATCAACAATTAAGAAAGCAAGTTATACAGGATGCTAGAAAGCTTGAGGGTTATGGAGTAATACTTCCGCAGCCTGGTATTAATGATGATGAATTATGGAGTGCTTACTTGGATAGCATAGAATATACTGTTGAAGATATAGAAAAAATGAAGAGCACAAATCTACCCTTGCATCAAGCATTAACTGGCTCAAAGTATGGAAGTACATTACAAGCTCCTATATGGGGTAGGGTTGAGATTGAGGGAAGGCTAATTTGTAAAAAGTATAATGTCAAGCTACATGTTATAGAGAGCAATCCATGGTATACTAATGATAATCAACAAGAGCCTTTTTTGCATCAATTAATAGATGATTCAGGTTTAAGAAATATAGGTGGATATGATAAAGTTGATTATAACGATGGTAGTATCTTGCATATAATAAATGGAGGATATTCTCATTTTGAGCCAATACTCAGAAAGGAAGTTCAGCAACCATTACCTTATTCTGACCTAACTCAAGTTCAGAGTATGTTAAAAGAACTGTCCTTGGAGCAAATATATGAAGAACTTATTAATACTATAGAGAACTGTAGTCTTTTAGAAATGGAAAAGCTTGAAAAGCTAAAAGTTTTTTTTAGAGCACATCCAAGGTTGGATTTTAATTGTCAGGTTAATCAACGTGGTGATACACTGTTACATATTGCTGTTTGTAATGACGAGTTAGAAATTATCAGGTTTCTATTTAGAAAAAGAGCTAACGCTAATATTTTAAACATGGAGGGTAAGACTTCCATAGACATCGCTAGAAGTAATAACAGGAAGGGTATTGCTAAGAACCTGTTCATAATCTTTTCAGAAGCAAAGCAGCGAAAGCAAGAACGACCATTTGCAGGCTAGTGTTGAGTTTCCGCTCGCAATTTTTCCAAAGTCGCCTACATTTTTGCAACCAGGCAAAAGAAGATCTCTCAACATTTGTCCTCTTCCTGCAAGACTTCAGATCTGCTACAATAATCTCAAACTTTCCTCGACTTATATCACTTGGATATAAACTTCCCATATCCTACTTTATCCTCTCATTCTATCCCTTTTTTGAGATCATGTACAGGTTCTAAGCAAATTTTCCTACAATAAGTAAATTTGCCAAAATGAAATTTTTAATTAAGAAACCTTATCCGAAAAGTTATTATGTCAATATAAGAATTAACATTATATTAGCATATAAGTACTAACGTGCTATTAGTTTTATAATTAAGGAGTATATTATGACAAACCCTATACTAAACCCTCTATTTCAATGGAAGGCACTTCATGATTGCTATAGAGAATGTGAAGAAAAGTCCCCAGGTAATAGTTGGTGGGTAACAGCAGAGCGAAATAATTGCAAGTGGTACTGTCGTCTGAAAGATACTCATGGCTTATTTAAATCTGATTCACAAGAAGAGTCGACACCTATTGATATAAGTAGTACATTCAGAGAGATTGGAAATAAATTCTATGATCTCGCAGATTCAATGTTGTTCTATAGTAAAATAAAGGATCAAAGTTCAATTAGTAAGTCTACTTTTGTAGACTTACTCTCTCATATTGACTCAACTGCAGAGCTGAAGTGCTAGTGCCTGATTTTTTTACTGACTTTCCATATTTTCAGGAAGAGGAGAACCTATTAACTCCATCTTGGTCTGTTGTACCACAATGTTAGTACAGCAACTAAAAGGGTGTCATTCCAGTGCGTGACACTGGAATCGAGAAAAGAAGCCATTATCAGTTACTTTCATGACAACCATTTTGTTTTTATGGTTGTATTTCTCTCATCTACCTATTTTGCCACCCTGATGAGTAGATATATTAGCATATATTTAATAGAGTTTAGCTCTTCACTAAACGGGTACCCAATTGTTCAACACTATCAATTTTAATTTGTAAAGTATCCTTTACAAACTTGTTAGCCTGTTCTGTACTCATAAAAGCTACCCATTTATTAGGCATTAATTTTTCCATATCGGCTCTATTTTTTTTATCTTGCAAATGAGGTTCGCAAATATAGCTATACTTTTTAAAATCTAGAAGTTTAGCAAAGCCATCACGATCATTCTCATGGTGAAAAGCAACATTTATACATACTATTTCGTCCGTTTCTTGCAGCTTTGCATCTTTATCTATTACCTGTGCCTTAGCAAGCGCAACTGTAGGTTTATGGCCATAATTTGCTCCAATAACCCTTCTTATTGAATGTTCTATTGCTATTTTTTGCACTTCAGGATTTTCATCAAACTCTTTTAAAAAATTAAGGTGTAAGTTAATATATTCAGAGTATTTCAATCTGTGTTTTTTATGTATAGTTGGTTTGTAGGACAGTTCATTTGTAGGTGACTTATAGTTTGCAAGAAGCAATTTTTGTTCATACTGCTCATTAAATTCCTTTATCTTTTCAAAATGTCTTTCATATTGAGTCAATCCATCTTTCCATTTTTTCTCCATCCTTTTCAAGAATTCCTCTACTGGCTCTCGTTTGGCTAGAGTAATTTTGCGTGTAGCGGAATTTGTTTTTTCAAGCTAATCCAATATGGTAAGCAAACAACTTTCGCATCTTTCGAAAATAGACCTTCTAACTTTTTCACTGAATTGTATAAGTTTGCTGATTCTGTTTTATAATGCCCGCTATCATTGTCTATATAAGTTATTTTATCATTTACCACTTTCATTAAACCAGAACATAAAATTGGCCTACCACCTGCAAGAGTTGAATGACGATAAGCCCATTCGCTTTTGTTAACATTAATATGTTCATGAGTTACTAATTTTCCATCAAGCGTGATAACATAAGCTACACAACCTTTTTTACCCTTACTAATTTTATCAGTTGTATCATATAGTTTGCCTTTAAAGCCTTTTAACTTATTACCTTCCACTTCTGGCATTAAGTCCACGTATAATTTTCCTTTATAAGGAATTTTAGTATATTCTGCTTGGTCATCTGAAGTAAAATACTTAACTCTTGTATTAGTTCCAGGAATTTTTCTTCCTTCAACTCCAACTTCTGGAAACAAATTATATCGTGAAAAAAATAAGTAAAATTATTCTCTATCTAATACAGAATCTTATTTATGATACCAAAAACCTTTCTATTACCTAAATCAATAGAGAGTTGCTGTTCCTTTGGTACTGCTAGATGATTGGACTTTGTACCAGATTTGCCAAATTCTTTGGCAGCATATTTAAACTTTTCTAGTAAATATTCCTTACGTTCTTTTGATATTGACATTTTTACCTCACTCACTATTATTTTATCTTATATTATTTAAAACAAAAAGTCAATTTTTCTTAAGATATTAAGAAAAAAGTAACAGCAAAATAGCTAAACTGACTTAGATTTATCGACAATTTGAACAATCATCATTCCGCTACTTGTTAGCGAAATCTATGCTCGTACAGTTGTGCTGCCCAACAAACTTATGCTAAGCTGTGCTGCCACTAATTTTGCAACTGGTACTCTATAGGGCGAGCATGACACATAATCAACCCCTGATTTGATGAAAAACTCTATGGACTGTGGATTCGCTCCATGCTCTCCACATATACCAAGTTTAATTTCTTTTCTGGTTTTTTTGCCCCTTTCGATAGCTATTCTGATTAATTCCCCTACCCCTTTGACATCTAGCACCTCAAAGGGATCGTTTTTGAATATGTTGCTTTCCTTATAAGAATCGAGGAAATTAACTGAATCATCTCGTGAAAGTCCCATAGTTGTTTGTGTTAAATCATTAGTGCCAAAACTAAAAAATTCTGCGTGTTTTGCGAGTTTGTCAGCAATAAGTGCTGCTCTTGGCAGTTCTATCATCGTTCCGATTGAATAATTCACATCGAAATTTTTAGCTTCTTTCTTTACTAACTCGCATATCAGAACAAACTCTTTCTCGCTCATGATAAAAGGAATCATGATTTCAGGTTTCACTTCTATCTTCTTTTCTTTCCTTAATTCACTTGCAGCACTGAGTATTGCCCTAATCTGCATTTTATATATTTCAGGATGAGAAATAGCAAGCCTACACCCTCGATGGCCAAGCATTGGATTTTTTTCTGATAACTGTACTATTTTATTTTTTACCGATTCAACTGACTTATTCAGTGATTTGGCGATTTTTTCTATAATGGATTGATCATGAGGTAAAAATTCATGTAGAGGTGGATCAAGTAATCGTATAGTGACTTCCTTGCCCTCCATAATAGAAAACATTTCTTTGAAATCAGACTTTTGCATTTCTTCGAGTTTATTTAATGCATTTGCCCTTTCATTTTCATCATCAGCTATTATCAATTTTTGAATGAATTCGATTCTATCACTAGCAAAAAACATATGTTCTGTGCGACATAATCCTATACCTTCTGCACCGAATCCTTTTGCAATTTTTGCATCTTTTGGAGTATCAGCGTTCGCTCTCACTTTGATCGTTTTAATTTCATCTATCCAGTTGATTATCGTTTTGAATTCTTGCGATAATTCAGGTGAAATTGTAGGGAGAATGCCAAGCATAACCTCCCCTGTTCCTCCGTTGATGGTAATTGATTCACCTTTATTTACTTTTGTATCCCCTAAAGAAAAGAAAGTTCCATCTTTATCGATATAAAGTCCACTCACACTGCAAATGCATGGCTTACCCATTCCACGGGTTACAACAGCAGCATGCGAAGTCATCCCTCCCCGTGCTGTTACTATACCACTTGCAGCATTCATTCCATTAATATCTTCAGGACTCGTTTCTGACCTTACTAAAATCACTTTTTTGCCCTGCTCTGCAGCTTTTTCAGCATCACTTGCACTAAACACTACATATCCAGAAGCAACCCCTGGAGAAGCCGGCAGCCCCTTCCCTATTACTTTTTGGTCACCTTTAACGTCAAGAACTGGATGCAATAAATTGTCAAAAGTTTTTGGATCAATTCTCAATATTCCTTCCTCTTTTGTAATCGCTCCTTCGTTTACCATATCAACTATTATGCGAATAGCAGCTTCGGCTGTGCGCTTGCCAGACCTAGTCTGCAAAATCCATAACTTACCGTCCTGTACAGTAAATTCGATATCCTGCATGTCCTTATTATGCCTTTCAAGTTTTTCACATACCGCGCATAATTCTCGGTAGACACTTGGTAGCAACTTCTCCATGGTACTTTCTTGCTCCCCGTCAATTGGCATAGGAGTATAAACACCAGAAACCACATCCTCACCCTGAGCATTAACTAAAAACTCACCAAAAAGCTTTTTTTCTCCAGTTGAAGGATTTCGTGTAAATATCACACCAGTTGCTGAATTATCATTCAGATTGCCAAAAATCATTGCTTGTACATTAACTGCAGTTCCAAGGTTTTCAGGAATATTATTTATTTTTCTATAGGAAACAGCCCTATCATTTTTCCAAGAGGCAAATACTGCATTAACTGAGTTTAATAATTGCTCTTCAACGTTCTGCGGAAAATGTTTCTCAGTTTTTTCATATACTATCTTTTTAAAATCGTTAACAATTCTCTTTAAAACATCAACATCAAGATCAGCTAAGCTTTTTGCTCCACTCTTTTGCTGCTCATTATCAATAACATCTTGAAATAGGTGATGATCAAGCTGTAGTACAACATTGGAGTACATCATGATGAAACGGCAGTAGCTATCGTAAGCAAAACGTTTGCCACTTTTTTTTGCAAGCCCAACAACGGTTTCATAATTTAGACCAACATTTAAAATAGTATCAAGCATGCCCGGCATTGAATTCACACTACCAGAGCGTATGGAAACTAATAAAGGATTATTTGAATCCCCGAATTTACAACCGATGTCACCTTCGAGCATCGCCATGTAGTTTTTTATCTCGTTACGTAGATCACAAGACAATTCATTATCTTGACAATAGGCCTGACAAACAGCAGTAGAAATTGTAAAACCAGGTGGAACAGGAATGCCAATGTTACACATCTCTGCCAGATTTGCTCCCTTCCCTCCTAGTAGATTTCTCATTGCTGCATTGCCTTCACAGTTGCTTTGGCTAAAGTAATATATTAACTTTTCTTGCATTTTTTTCGGATTTTCACTAATATACATACTATTCTAATAAATTTATCAGGCAGGAGTAATAAATTTTGTAAAATTCAGCATAGCCAATACATTAAACAGTCCCTTTTCCTTTCATTCCAGTACTCTTTTCTGTCATCTCAACGACCTCTATAATGTCATCCCAGCGCATGACTCTAGAATCCAGTTTGTCCATAATCTCACCAAAAACGTTGTGTTTTAGCATAATTTTGTGCTCAATATGCTTATTTATAGTAAAGACTTCTGGATTACATCATCAAGTGCTGGAATGACACCGTCATACCTGTTGGAGTATGAATGTAGCCTTATCTCACACTCCTGTCATCCCAGTGCCCAAGCAACAAGGACAACATTGCAAATTTAGAGTTCAAAAGGGTTATTCCTCGAGAACTACTGCGTCAGAAAGCTGGCGTTGAATTTGTATATAATGTTGATCTTGGAGGTTTTTATGAATAATGAAGAACTACTAAAATACTTTAAAGCAGCAATAGGACAGTCAAGAAAGGAAAGCTTACGAGTGGTATACTTAGATCGAAGTGGTCATTTAATATATGAGTATGTTCAAGACTGTGGAACTATAGATAGAGTGCCTCTATATGTGAGGGAAATAATAAAACAGGGATTACTGATTGACGCATCATCTGTTGCAATTTCACATTTAGTTTTTATAACAGTGGTTTATTGTAATCTATAGACTGGAAGGAAAGTTCTCTAGCTTTCCTTCTTTTTTTCCACTTCATAAATTAAAAAATTCAATATAAGCTTGAACAGCTAAAATTAGTAATAAAAAGTGGAATTAGGCAAAAAAATAAAGGAACTTAGGTTATACTGTGGTTTAACACAAACTGAGTTAGGAAAAAGAATAGGTGTCTCATATAGGCAGATACAAAGGTACGAAAATGGTTCAAACCACATTTTGGCTAGTAGACTATACGACTTAGCAAAAGCTCTATCGATTAATGTGGATGATTTTTTTACTGATGTGCATGACGACTCACATGAAGCTTATGATGAGGAGATATTAAAATTAGTCAAAGGATACAATGAAATTAAGAGCAAAAGGTTACATAGTGTAGTTTATATATTAGTAAAATCTTTTTCTCAAAGTATATTATCTGATACGTAAAATGACCATACAACATCCTATCGATAAGCAAATAGGTGAAAGAATAAGGAAAAGAAGGCTAATATGTGGTTTTAGCCAAAGGGACTTAGGAAAAAAACTAGGAATTTCATTTCAGCATATATGAAACTGGAGAGGTAAGGCTTATAGTTGATAGGCTGTATAATTTGGCAGAAGCACTGTCTGTTGATATGTCATATTTTTTTACAAAAGCCTCTGAAGACTTGCATGATAAGGCCTTTCACAGCGATGTAGGCAGCGAAGAAATATCAAGATTAGTAAGAGAATATAGAAAAATTAAAGATGAAACATTGCGTGATATTGTGCATTCAGTGATAAAGGCTCTTGCGAACAAATAGTACAAATTTTAAAGTTCAGGTATTTTTTATAATATAAAACACTTCTACAAGCAATACTAATTAAGGTAAATTTTTTATGATAAACTTGACTGAATTCTAAAAACTGCTTTACTTTGCAATAACTAAGGCTATGTTTTACATAGTCTCCAATTAAGAACGTCCTACAGATGTCGTTTTGGTATCTTTTAATTTATTCACCCAAGAAAAGGTCTCACTACTTTTAGAATTTTGGTCGCCCCACCTTCCACATCTAGTAAAGATGCCTTTTTCTACTGCTTCTTTAACAGACATTCCACCAAATAAACAACCCTTTCCTATGATTTCTCCGATTTCTTGCAACTCGTTCCACATTTCTTCATCTTCTACCTCAACTTGTACTTGATGATAGTCTTCTGTGTCGTGATATACCATTAAATTTAGCTCTCCTAGGCTAGTGCAAAGTGTTACTGTAAAAGCACTGTTATCCGATATATCCACGTAGTCTCTTTTGCCGTCTTTTCCAGTTTTGACTTCAACTTCACCATCACCTATTTTTATAATATTGCCACCGAGATTTAAATCTCCTTTGCTTAGACCCAAATTTTTTGCACCTTCTACAACTTTGGCAACATCAACTATGCAGCTATGTGAAAATTCCATATAGAAGGTCTTATTATCGATTTCTACATTTTCAACAGTTCCTTCTATAGTAGCGTTCTCTCCAACTTCCCTGAGTTTTGTGAGCCTACTATATATTTGTGGCTCAATTTCTTTTTGCACCTTTTCAGTTATTTTCTTATCAACTTGTACATTAAAATCTGCTCCATTTAATCCTAACTTCCTGATTATATCCTCTTGTTTATTCCCTTTGAATTCATCACGATACATCTTAAACATTGTAACGTTAGCGAAGCCAAAGCCATCTTCATTGGCAGCATTTATTCTTATTCCTAAGTCCAAAGCTTCATCGATAACTTTACTTAACTCGTTTATATTTTTAGCTGCAATAGCTTTTTCCAGGAATTCATTTAGTTTCATACTCACTTAGTCTTGTCCTGCATAAAGCTGATCGAAATGGATTGAGCTCCTCAGGATATGTTAAGACAGGTAATTTACTAATCTTTTTATTTGTTGTTGGAGCAGCTTTTATAAAATTAGGTAATAACCCTTCTTTTGCTATTCACTCTACCGCTTTTAACATTTTACTAAGCAATTTTTTACCATTTATTTTTTTTCATTGTAACCCTCACGTAATTTCATTAATATATCGTGATAAATATTATTTAATTATTAATATTATACGACTTATTAATTTACTATATGTTATAATAACAAGTTTTGCGGGCATTTATACTAGAAAAACACATCTTGTAAAAATTATTTCAATTTCAATCAAAGTTGGGTATTGTGATTGTAAAACTGAAAGAAATGGATCTCTTGTCTTACTCCACTGAAAAGTTGAAGAAGCATTGTCAGCTACTTGATAATGAAGAAAAAATAATTCTATATGAGCAGCTGCTAGACAAGGCTAAAGACATACTTGAAAATTCAAGAGATAATGTTTCTGAACTGAAAAAGATCAGTGAAGCAGCTGTAGCGATAGAGGAAACTATCGATAAAGAGTTGTTAGAAAAATTTAATGATGACCACCCGCTAAGAGAAGTGGACATTTTAATCTACTCTCCTCAGGGAAATACTGAATATCTATTCAGCATAGATAACTCGTCAGAGCTTTATGATTTAAAAGAAGATAAGGATAAAGCTCTTTATAATGCAGTAAAATCAAATGATGTTGAGCTTGTAAAAAAGCTGCTAATGATCCTTTTACCTACAGAAGTAGGTAATTTTGATGTAGAATACTTGGAAGAATTGAAAATATTGCTGTCAGGAATTCACAAAGAATTGCAATTATCACAAGATATGAAAAATTATCTTGAGAAGACGATAAAGTTCTATAGTTTTTTATGTAGTAATTTTAGCTTATTAGTTGCAAATTCTACTGATGTAAAAGCTATGATCAATCTATTTGCTACTCAACCAAATATTGATTACCAAATAGATAAGCTTCTGCTTTCTTTTATTGTGAGAGATGTTGAGGAAAAAAAGCTAAATTCTGAAATCAAACACATGATAGAGCTTCTTGAGCAGCATGAAAGATTTGCTGAGCTCGAATATAAGGTTAGAAGATTAAGATCAGAGTTTGCATGTGGCAAAAGCAGATATTCGCCTGAAGTAATACGAAATAGCATTGCAGAACGAGAAAAAGAGATGAGGGAAATTGAGAAAAAATACGTAAGGCCAAACGATTTAATTAGTGAGAGGCAGAAATTATTAAAGCAATTACTTTGCTAGCTTTTTCACAAGATTTGTTGTAAATTTGAATAAAAGGTGAAAAGTGCAATTAGGTAAAAAAATAAAACAACTTAGGTTAGATCGTGCTTTGACACAGACCGAATTGGGAAAGAGAATAGGTGTTTCGTATAGACAGATACAAAAGTACGAAAATGGTTCAAATTGTGTTTTGGCCAGTAGATTATATGATTTAGCAAAAGCACTATCGATAGATGTTGCTAACTTTTTTACTAATATGCACACTAACTCACATGAAGCTTATGATGAAGAAATACTAAAGTTAGTCAAAGGATATAACGAAATTAAGAGCAAAAGGTTACGTAGTGCAGTTTATATATTGGTAAAATCTTTTTCTCAAAGTGATAATACATAGTTAATATTACCTGATACGTAAAATGACTATACAACATCCTATCGATAAACAAATAGGTGAAAGAATAAGGAAAAGAAGGCTAATGTGTGGTTTTAGTCAAAGAGACTTAGGAAAAAAGCTTAAAATTTCATTTCAGCATGTACAAGGATATGAAAGCGGAGAGATTAGGCTTGTAGTTGATAGGTTATATAAATTAGCAGAAGTACTATCGGTTGATATGTCGTATTTTTTTTTACCAAAGCCTCTGAAGACTTACATGATAAGGTCTTCCATAGCGATGTAGGCAGCGAAGAAATATCAAGGCTAGTGAGGGAATATAGAAAAATTGAGGATGAAACTCTGCGTGACATTGTTCATTTAGTGATTAAGGCTCTTGCTAATACAGGCTTTAAAGCATAAATTCTCTCCTTGAGTCGTTGAAGAAAACTTAAACTTTCATTTTCTTCATCATTTTGCTTTCGATTTTCTTTAACTTTGATGCGTGTAGTTATACACTACACAAAGTATAATGTTTTAAAAATAAAAACTTGCACCATAAAATATTGAGATTTAGAATATTAACTTATAAACCTCAGTTATGGATTAGAAAAAAGATAAAAGTAGAATTAATAAAGAGGGAAATAGGGTAAACTCAAGTATTTTAGCAATAATTTAAGAGGTTACCCATGAAGAAAGATATTTTACTGTTGCGTCGAGGATTTTTGTTGCACAGTCGATGATAATTTTGCTAATATGCTCCTATCAAAAGGCAGAAAACCCACTAGAATAGCAGGAATTACCACTTCGGAAATTCTCACCATAATTCTATTATATCATCAATCCCCTTGCAAAAATTTCAAAGCTTTTTACCTACTTTATCTGCCACTTTATAAATCTGAATTTTCTAAGTTGCCAACATATGACCGATTTATCGCTCTTAAATCACGAGTTTTATGGATTACTTTTGCAATGCTTCTGCAAACCAGTAAAAATGACAGGTATTTCCTACATAGACACTTCTACAATCGCTGTTTGCCACAAAAAAAGGATCTCCAAGAACAAAGTTTTTGATGGTTTGGCAGAAATTAGTAAGAGCACATACGGTTGGTTTTTTGGCTTCAAATTGCACTTGGTAATTAATGAAATTGGAAAAATTCAAGCTCTTATACCAATTCTCATTATTGGTGAGTCAAATAGGAGACATTGCAGAGTTGTTTAATTGTGGAGCTGGCAAGAGAAGTAATAAATTTGCACAAAGCACCCTCAAGCAGAGCAATTGTATTGTATATCTTATTGCGCAAAATATTCTGTTTTATAATAACCAAAACCTCTCAACAGGATTTAGCTCTCACTTTTACCCACAAATAAAAAAGTGAGTAAAAAAGAATGTATACCAAATAAATTTGGGATTAAAATGAGTGAAGTAAGTACAAATGTGCAATATACTGATGGCTTAGGGGATAAATGGCTGGAAAGAGAGTTAAAACACGTTAATTTAGGAGATACAAGACTTAATAAGAGACTTATTAAAACAGGCTATTGTATAGAGGGTAAGGCGTCTGGGTCAATTAATCAAAGCTGTAGTGGATGGAAAGAAGCTAAGGGTGCATGAGGCTAGGTAGTATTTCTAAAGCTTATACGAAGCATAAAATGGGTTTACTGTTGCACAGTGTCTTAATAGTCAGCAAAGACGGATTACCTTTAGGTCTATCTCTCAACAATGTTGGGCACGTTCTATTAGGGAAAAAGAAACGGCACAAGAAAAAGCAAACAGGAAATACCGTACCTCCATAGAAGAAAAAGAAAGTTATAAGTGGATAACAGCTCTCAAAGAAAGCATAAACAACCTTCCTGCAAATGTACAACTTGTTACTCTTGGTGATAGAGAGACAGATATCTTCAAATTTTTATGAATCACTGAGACATTAGGTAGTTTTTATGTAATCCGTAATCGAACTAATAGAAGATTTATCTGTACTGAAATTGGAAAAACAGATTTGCAAACACGCATCACTCAACTATCAGTAAAGAAGAAAATTTCTCTAGAAGTTAATAAAGGTAGAAACCAAAGATCAAGGAAAGCTAATATTGAAGTTAAGTATATGAAAGGCTATATACCTATCAGATCTTCTTCAATTTATGGATCAAAAGACACAGTGCATAAAATAAGTGATTAAAATCCCTGTATATGTGGTAAGTGCAAAAGAAATAAATCCTCCTGAAGGATTGGAAGCTATTGATTGGACTTTACTGACTAATGTACCAGTTAATAGCACTTTAGATGCTATAGAAAGGATAAATTGGTATAAGCTAAGATGGAAAATTGAGAAGTATTTCAGGGTTTTAAAATCAGGATGTAAAATAAAAAGCTCTCGTTTAACTAAAAAGGAAAGGCTACAGAAATTAATTGCTATAAAGAGTGAAAGGCCCTTTTCATACGTGAGCATAAAGTAGCTACATTGCCAGAAGAACCTCCAAACATAAAACAAGCTATTATTTGGTTAGGAAAATTAGGTGGATTTATGAATAGAAAAAGTGATAATTTACCAGGGGCTATGACTCTATGGCGGGGCTATGAAAATCTTAAGGAGAGCATAGTTATGCTTCACATCATGACCTCTCAAAATTGTGGGTAAAAGTGAGGATTTAAATCCGATTGAGAAGTTCTGATCAAGCACGCCATAAGAAAGGCTCTACAAACCTTTTGGCCCAATATTAATTCGAGGATGTTCAAAAAAGTGTGTCAAACCGAGAAATAAAATATTATTGAAATAAAAATGGAGGTTTGACATGAGTCAAAGAATAGCGAATAGAACTACTGATTTGGTAGATTATAAAGAATTAGAAACAAATATCTTGTCTTCTATACGAGGAAGTAGACCATTAATGGGAAAAGACGGTGCATTAACGCCATTTGTAAAAAGGCTACTTGAAGCAAGCTTGGAGGGTGAAATAGAACATCATTTATCTACTGAAAGCGAAGAAAACAATCGTAGAAACGGAAGGAATGGAAAAACTTTGAAAACAAGTGCAGGTTCATTTGAACTATTGACACCAAGAGACAGAGAGGGAAGTTTTGAACCACAGATAGTAAAAAAAAGGCAAACAAGCCTACATCCAGAACTTGAAACAAAGGTCTTGAACATATTTGCAAGTGGTGTGGGATACAGAGATATAGCATCATATGTGGAAGAAATTTATGACCATAAAATATCTGCAGCAGAGATATCTGGAATTACAGATAAATTACTACCTATAATCAATTAATGGCGTAGTCGTCCACTGCAATCAGTGTATCCAATAGTATTTATGGATGAGATGTTCTTTAAGGTAAAAGAAGACGGTCGCTGTGTAAGTAAGTGCATGTATAACATATTAGGAATAGACCAAAATGGCAGAAAAGAAGTACTGGGTTTTTACTTAGCAGAAAGCGAGGGAGCTAGCTTCTGGTTAGGCGTATTAAATGACTTGAAAGAGAGAGGAATAGAAGACATTTTGATAGCTTGTGTTGATGGCCTAAAAAGCTTTCCTGCAGCTATAAATAGCGTATTTCCTAATGTGGAAGTACAGCTATGTGTAGTGCATCAAATAAGGAACTCTCTGAAATACGTATCGAGCAAAAGTTTTCATGAATGATTTGAAAAAAATATACCGTGCTACAAGTAAAGAAATTGCAGAAAATTATTTGCTTGAGCTAGAGGAAAAATGGGGCGAAAAGTATCCATTAGTTGTGAAATCTTGGCAGAACAATTGGGAAAGTTTATCCGGTTATTTTAAGTATTCAGGTCCTGTTAGAAGGCTAATTTATACCACTAATCCCATCGAGGGGCTACACAGGCAAATTAGGAAATTTACCAAGACCAAGGGCGCATTCACCAGCATAAATGCCTTGTACAAGCTGGTATATTGTGCTATAAGAAAGGTGGAGGAAAAATGGACGATGCCTGTACATGATTGGGCATTATCTATATCTCAACTCGATATTTTTTTCCCTAGTAGATTAAAAATTGAGTTGAACTAAAAATTCAGTTTGACACACTTTTTTGAACATCCCCATTAATTCGGCTATTGATTTTGTCTTTCAGTGCTCGAGCAGATCTTACTTCGGTTAGCTATATTACTAAAATCTCGTATTCTACATTTGACTTTAATAGCTCTTTATCTTCCTGAAATCTGAACGTTTTATCAATGCATCTTCTATTCAGCCGTTAGCAATACTTTCACTTATTCCATAGCTTTGCGCTATATGGAAATATGTACAGTATTTACGCAAATATTCTAGTGCTATTAACAAACATGCATTGTTTATTTGGTTTTCCTCCTCTTGCCTTTTTCTTGGCCTCTTCCTCTATTAAAATTTCTATTATTTTTTCAATGTTTTTCTTTTTACTCCTCTTAGTCTTCGAAGCTTCTCTTCATCAAGTTTACTTACCTGCTCAAAATTTATACCTTCCCTAATATTGCTTCTACTACTTGTTTCTTAAGTTATCCAAGAAGTCTAATGGCAAGAAAAGAAGCACTGACCACTTTTGCTTAAGATGCCCTTGAACAGATATTATTACTAAAAATTAAACATCAAACCAACTTCAATATTATGAGTGGATATATCATCTGCAATAGGTATTGGGATACTAAAGTAACGATAGCCGAAAAAGGTTTTAACTTCTGGGATTATTAAATAATTAACACCAAGCTTTATTTGATAAGCAAACCAAGGAACATTCAGTGGCATCGAATTTTCTGATGATCCATTAATCTTTTTTAATCTAAAAACTGTTGGCCCTATACCAAGACCAATATATGGAGCAAATTGTGTATCTCGAATGCTAGAATTATAATAGAAGTTTAATAAAAATGCAAACACGCTTGCTGATTTCTCAAATACCGGAGGAGAGTTACTATCTTCAATATTGACTTTAGAATACATGGTCTCAAAATCAACTCGGCCATTTTCTCCAGCAGAGTAACCTACAGATATGCTGCTAAGCCAATGAAAATAAATTTTACCGTTAAATTTTTTTATGTTTTTAATTTCATCTCCTAAGAATAGGTCTAAAAGAAAACTACCATAACGGCCCTCAGTTAAAGCAAGAATTCTTTTTCCTATTGCACGTATACCCTCCACAAATACTTCTGAGTTATCAGAATATATCTTACCACCGTTAGCACTAACATAGAAATCAAGTTTTTTTGATTTTTCCTTTGTAGGCTCAGCTTGATCTGCAATACTTGGCCACATATTTTTCTGATTAGCTACTTGGAAAACAGAAGGTGAACTACTTTTAAGTTCTTGATATTTTATTGGTATTTCTTTTTCAGCAACCTCTTCAGAACGTATTACACTTTCATTATTATCTGTTTCTAATTTTAACGGTTGTACTTGCTCAATGTGTGTATTGTTACTGATATAAGTAATAAAAAAATAGACACACGGAATGAAGATGAAAAATAAAGCAATAGATATTCTAATTATCATAAATGAATTATCACTTATAGTATAACTACTATATCATATATTCCTTTAATGTACAAAAATTAAGAAATAATATTTCCAATTAAACAATTATTTTCTATTCCTTTAACATGAGCTTTCACAATACTTTTAGCTTGAACTCTTGATGTAAGTTTTATTAATGCAAAATTTTCTGTTCTACCAATATTATTCTGCTCAACCAAAACGCTTTGCTCAGTGCCGAGCAAAGATTGATAAAAACTGCTCATCATTTCTTTATTTATTTCTCTTAGATGCTTTACTCGTTCTTTACGTACATTCTCTGGTATTTGTGGCATCCGTGCAGCAGGTGTGTTTTTCCGCTCTGAATATGGAAAAGCATGTAGATAAATTACATTTATTTTTTTCAGTAAATCAACTGTATCCTGAAACATTTCATCAGTTTCTGTTGGAAATCCAGCAATAATATCAGCGCCAAATGCTATATTAGGTCTTAAGCTCTTCATTTTATGATAAAATTCTATCACTTGTTCTCTATTGTGACGACGTTTCATTCTCTTTAGTATTAAATTATTACCAGACTGTAGACTCAAGTGTAAGTGAGGCATAAGTCTTGACTCATTAGCTATTAAATCCATTAATTCATCATCAACTTCAGCAACATCAATAGAGGAAAGTCTTAGTCTCTTTAACTGTGGTATATCCTTTAAAACTCTTCTAATCATTGAACTGAGTGATTGCTTACCAAACAAATCTGTACCAAAGTCAGTAATATCAACACCTGTAAACACCACTTCTTGATACCCATTTTCTATAAAAATCTTAATTTGCTCTATAATATTGTTTACTGGCACAGATCGATTATTTCCTCTTGCCTCAGTAATTGAGCAAAATGTACAACTATGATTACAACCATTTTGAATTTCAATAAATGCCCTTGATTTATTTTCAAATCCATTAATGAGAATAGGTTCTACTTGATTATCACTGACTAAGATTTCATCATTATTTAGTAGATAATTTTCAGCTCTTAGCTTGTCTTGATTACCTAGCACTTTACTTACACCAGGAATATCACTATATGATTTAGGATCTAATTGAACAGCGCAGCCAACTACGATAATTTCTTTACTTGGGTCGTTTTTATAGATCTTACGTATTTTTTGCTTCACTTGGCGTTCTGCTTCGTTTGTCACTGCACAGCTATGCACTACAACAACATTTTCTCTCTTTGCTTTTTTTAATGCTTCTTTGATTAACTCGCTCTCGTAAAAGTTTAGACGACAACCAAACGTTATCACTTCATTCATGCTTTTGCTTTAATAGATCTAAATTATATCAAATATCCAAGCAAAATGACTATTTTTTTGGTAGATATTATAATTTAAACATAACCTCTAGAGTTGAAAATCACAGGAAGAATTCGTAGATATACAGTAAGATCATTTAACATTTTGGTATTAGATTTCTTGCATAACTGGAATTCAAAGAGTTCCAGCTCGTGACGCTGGAATCAAGATTTTCTTATTGGATACCAAGCTGGCTGGTTATGCAAGAAATCTATTATATTCCATAAAAAAAAGCTTAAGGCCAATGATGTTAACCTCAAGCGAATATAAACCAAAAAACATTTTGCTAAACCTTGAAGCTCTACCATGCAAATTCATCTATATCATTTGGTACATAAGTGTCAGAATAAGCTTCATCCAAACTTTCTGCTTTCCATGGAAGCCATGAAGAAGGTTTTATCTTCTCTAAAACTTTACCTGGTATTGATGTTATCTCTTGCTTCACGTCTTCTTTTAATTTTTCTATTTGTAATCGAGCAAAATCTTCCACGCGAACCATGAGTTTATCTGTTAGCTCTTTTATCATGTCTTGATTTTGTTCTGCAACTTTCTTTGTAATAGGTACGACAATTTTATTTATAATCTCTGTTCCTAATGGAACAACGATTTGCTTTGCAACCTGATCACTAACAGGTTTAATAAGGTAATCTGCTATACTCTTTGCTGTATCTCCAGTCAGATTTGTTATTTTTTTAAAACTATCACCAATAATACCATAGTTTTTTTGGTACATCATATCTTCATCAGCAACTTCATATCTTCCTAAATCATCATACATTCCCATTTCTTGGTGAGACAATCCATTTGCATCAGATACATATCCGTATTTATTAAGTGAATTGGAATTAGACCGCATAACATTCTCCTAATTATTTATATATGCCTATTTCAGTATTAAACAACTAACAAAACATTAACTTTGAAGAACTCTTCTCAATTAATACATCAATAAAGGTAAGACCATATAATTTTCTCCTTTCTTGATACTATTCTCCTCCGAACTTAGTTCACACAATTATTCAGACACTTCTGAATTTACCACCCCCAATTCCACTGCTTTTTTATATTTTGACTAGGTCTTCTCTTACAATTAGATAATCAGTACTCTTATCTGAAATGTACCATATAACTACACCAAGCTACAAATATGACACAAGAGTTTAGATTATTTTAGTTATTCTCTTGTATAAGATACTCTTTATATCAAAAAGAGGACCATATGAGTGAAGCAACTTTTTCTAAAAAAAATCAGCTTTCTAGAGAAGACATAGCAGAATTAACAGAACTTATGTGTCTTGAACGAAGTGAAGTAAGTGAAAGTGGAACAGGGCTATTAGAACTTATAGCTGAACAGGAGCAAATACTTGAGGATTTAGGAATAGAATCAAAAGAGCTTTTATGTTCTCAGCATACAGGAATGTATGAGAACCTTAGTCAGCCCTATTCTACAGATCTCGAGGTTTTATAGCAGATATATAGATTATCATTATTATTGATACCTACTCAAGAGTTGCTATGGCAAACAGAGAAAACTGCAATTATTGACGCTAATCTTTTTAATATATCTTTCTTTGATGGTGCTATTATCGCGCATTTTGAATGATATGGGCTATGATAAACCAGAAAATCACAGCTATATTTAGGAATTGAGACAAGGCCTCATTTAGGTAAATATTGCTATGCAGACTTTTCTTGATAGCAAGCATATTGCTTTTTAGAAAAATATTAGTAGCATCAAACATAGAGATTGATATTAGTTTTTCTGTCAGATTAAGTTGCGTCTAGTACAACTGACTATGCAAATAAGCTAACAGAACTTGAGATATTTTAATTGTTAGTTTTAGGGTGTATTTTCGTGTTCATTGCTATGAATGGGCAGAGCTACCTCTTCGAGGTAGCTCATCGGATCACCTAAATCATGCTCTATTTCTACTTCAAACTTGAACCCCAACTTCTCGCAGAATTTATAGAAATATTCTTTAATAATATCAAATAAACTTATGCCATCAGTTTTATAATCTCTCAATTTTCGGGGTACAGTAAGTGACAATTTGCCATCTTTATATATCACATCATCTTTCCCATCTTGAGACTGAAGTGTGAATTCAAGTGAGCTATCCAACTCGCTTAACTTTTTTTCAGGATTATCAAATTCAACTATAGGTATGGCCATGTCAGATTTAATTGTTATGTGATTTATATCAGTACAATCAATATTTATCACTTTCACAGGATTTGTTGAAATTAAATTATACTTACCGAACCCAAAGCTAATTTGTATAGGCAAAGCACCTTCATATCCTGCTTGATTACAGTTAGTAACTAGTTCTTCTAAGATAGGATCGCTTGGAATTTCTACTTTAGCATACCTGAACAACTCTATAAAAATTTGCTTTGCAAATGTACGATAACTCTTATTTTCATCTCCTTCTTTTGACAACAAGTGGGTATATCTTTTACCTAGATCGTAAAATTTTTTAACCTCTTCTTTATATTGATCAGTTTTTTTATCGTTAAGAACCTGTTCATAATCTTTTGAGGAAGAAAGAAGTAAAAGCAAGAACGACCATTTGCAGGCTAGTGTTGAGTTTCCGCTCGCAATTTTTCCAAAGTCGCCTACATTTTTGCAACCAAGCAAAAGATCTCTCAACAACCCATCTTTTTGGCAATACAGCAAAGGTGTGGTTATATTCGTTTTGGTTACTGACTTTCATTTTCTGTGGCATATTTTTTCTTCAACAGTTAAATGGCTATTTTATAATGAATTTTGTCAGTATCCACCAGATTTTTTCAGTTGCTATGCAACAAAGCCCACTGGAGTCCAGTCCTTTCGCACAAAAAACGTTGTAAAGTGTTTACCAACTTAGTTGGATCCCAGTGTCACGCACTGGAATGACAGGAAAATAGGCACTGGAACGACAAAAGAGAGAGCTACTTGAATGACATTCCGCCATGTCATTCCAGCACTTGATGCTGGAATCCAGATAAAAAACCAGTCTGGAATGACAAAAAGAGAGAGAACCTTTACACACCTCTCTCTTTGACTGAAGAAGCATGGTTTTCAACTCTTACATCATCAGTTAATCCTCCTGGCAATTCCACAGCAGCATTATACTTTTGCTGATCACTAAGCTTTCTCTCGCAGGAAGATCTATTTAGCTTTTCTTTCTTTGTTCTCATTGTATCAACACCACATTTTTGTCTTTTAACTCTCCTGTATTCCTTTTGCTGTGGAGCAGGTGGACGGACAGCTAATTTTGGTTTTTCATTTTTCTCTTCTTTTGCTTCTTTCTTTTCTTTATTCATTTTTCCCAGTTTTTGTACTTCACTATTTTTGTGACTTATAACAGGTTTAGGTAGAGTGTCTACTAATTTTTCTACAGGCTTTAGTAAAAGAGCACGTTCTTGCTTGTCTAGAACAATTGGCATTGGAACTTGAGATGAAAAATTAAAGAGAGAAATTGGTGTGATTTCACTCACTTTTGTTTCTATTTCTTGACGAACTTCTTTTGATTCTGTTTTTTCTGCTTTTTTGTCTCTTTTTTCCTCAGTTACATCTTGCTCTACTACTGCTGCTAAATCAACTGCAAAAATTTCTGCAAACATTGCAATGACTGAGCCCACGAGAAAAGTTTGAAGCTTCAATTTTAAATTTTGCAACGCTTGCAAACGTTCGAGTATTGCTATTTCCTCTTCCGGAGATAATCCACCACTGAGTAATTTCTCCTGCAATTCTTTTATCTCTTTGTCTAGCCTTTTATCCCAACTTAAGTCTAAATCTTTTTTGAAGATCTTTTTAACTAATTCCTTAAGCTTATTACGCAAAAACTTAACTATCGAAAGAAGCAGATTTTTCTCTTTCTTCTCCTTGAGCATTTTGTAGACTTTCGGATCTACATTTACTTCAGAAAGATTAAAGAGGGATTCAAAGAAATTTGCGAATACCCCTTGATTATCATCAGTAAAGTAATCCTCATTATCTTTTATCTGTAGCTCTACTTGAGATAATGTTTCATCAATGCAACTCGCAGCCTGACGCTCAAGCTCTATTCTCTTGAGCTCAGCTTTCCTAGCAAGCTCCTCCATAAATCCTTTTAATTCATTGAGCTTCTGCTCTGCAGAGAGATCTTGCTCCCTGATTCGACTAATGAAGATTGAGCTACCGTCCTCTTCGTTGTTATTGATTAAAAAATTTTCCATTGCTTTTTCTCCATTAATTGAATTACTGTTTCTATAATTGTTTAGAAAGCTTTTTACCATTTTATTTTAAGTCTATAAAACACAATAACTCAATCTTACAATATGAAGTATTTAATAAGTATTAATCTTAAAAAATATCCATAATTTATTGATATTTTTACATTTATACTATATACAGCCTAGCATATATTACGTAATTTTTCAAAAACATATTCACTATAACAGAAGACTTTCTTATTTGCCTCTAAAACACCTGCAAATCATATAATAAGAGAATATTATAATGTTTAGTGTAATACTATACAATGTGATAAAATATAGTATAATACTAGCATATCACTAAATTAATGCTGAGATATTCCTTTGCTTGATCAGTTAAAATACGTCCTCTTGGTGTGCGCTTTACGAAACTGACCTTGATTAAATAAGGTTCTACTGTTTCTTCAATATTGCCAACATCTTCAGATAGTGCAATAGATATGGTGTCAATTCCAACAGGTCCTGAGGTGTTAAACAAAAATCTCAGATAATCCATATCTAATTTATTTAGTCCCATTTTATCTATACCCAATTTTGATAGTGCAGAACCGGCAATTTCACAGGTAATTTTTTTATCATCTTTTACTTCAACAAAATCTCTTATTCTTCTGAGTAATCTCAAAGCAATTCTTGGAGTACCACGGGCGCGGCAGGCAATTTCCTGCACAGCATCCTTTTCGATTTCAGCACAAAGAACTCTTGCACCTCTTTTTATAATATCAACCAGTTCCTCAAAAGAATAAAACTCAAGATGCAGGGGAATACCAAAACGATCCCTCAGCGGTGCAGAAAGCAGTCCAAGCCGTGTTGTTGCCCCAATCAGTGTAAATGGTGGTAAATCTATTCTTAAAGTTCTGGTAGATGGGCCCTCACCTACTAGTATATCTAGGCAAAAATCTTCCATAGCAGTATATAAAACTTCCTCAATGCTACGATTTAATCTATGGATCTCATCGATAAATAGAACATCTTTTGCATTTAAAGTAGTGAGCACTGCAGCTAAGTCCCCAGCTTTACTAAGCAATGGACCAGAAGTTGCACGAAAGCTAACCCTTAACTCCTTAGAGACAATTTGTGCTAAAGTTGTTTTACCAAGCCCTGGAGGACCATAGAGCAATACGTGATCCAAAGCTTCAGCTCTCGTCTGTGCAGCATTTATAAACACTTTTAAATTTTGTATTAAGTCTTTTTGCCCGACAAAATCATCAAGTTGCTCAGGCCTGATATTTAAATTACGTACATCTTCAGAATATTCCTTACTACATGATATTGACTTCATATTGTTTTAAGCGCCATACGAATAATATCTTTAGTGTCCAAGTTTGGTGATTCATCTTCTATTTTTTTTATTGTATCATAAGCTTTTGTTCTTTCATATCCAAGATTGATCAAAGCTGAAAGAGCATCTTCACTAATTGAGTGAAAATGATTGTTATTTGTCTCTAATTTACTTACTTTGCCATTCAGCTCAGTAATAATTCGATTTATGAGTTTCAGGCCAAGTCCACTCACCTTAAGTGCTAGTTTATCCTCATTTATAATTGCCAAAAACAGTTGCTCTGGAGTTAATTTGCTGAAAATTGACATTGCGGTTTTATAGCTGACACCGCTCACTTTAACTAATAAACGCAAACACTGCTGTTCTTCTTTACTTATAAAGCCATATAGCTTAGTAACGTTTTCTCTGCTATTTGCATAAGTGTCGATAAGTAATTTTACTCTACTTCCAATCGAACAAGCACTTAAAGTTTTGGCTGAAAGATATACTATGTAGCCAACATCATTCACATTCAGGATTATGTGATCGCTACACACCTCATCAACTATTCCTCTTAGATTTCCTATCATTTCTAGTACTTTATAAAATTCAGTTTAAATGCTCCTGAATCTTAGGTCAAGCAAACGAACATTATAGAAGTGGTTCCAGTTTCAATCATTGTAGACAGGTTTGCAGGAAATCTATTTGAATATATTATTCCGGACCAGTATGTGACTGGACCACGGAGTTACTCAGCAGCAGAATTGCGGTCTATTAACTAAGTAATAGAAACTTCTATCTTTGGTAGAATAAAGGTAATTGTTTGCTGTTTGCGAAAATATTTGCATAATTTAAGTAACATTACTTGATAAGAATTAACTATGGAGCTTAATAAGATTGCAGCATCGATTTTACTTTCTGGATTAATAATTATGATAGTTAGTAATGTAGTTGATATGCTCTATAACCCAGAGGATTATAAAATTGAACACCAAACAATAGTAGCAGCCAGCAATGAGCCTCAACAAAAGATTGAACAAGTGGCACTTGATATTGGAGAGCTCATGCAAAATGCTAGCTTTGACAAGGGGAAGTCAGCAGCAAAAAAATGTATAGCTTGCCACAGTTTTGAGAAAGGTGGAATGAATAAAGTGGGGCCAAACTTATGGAACGTAGTTGGAAATAAAAAGGCTAATCTTAGCAGCTCATTCAATTACTCAAAAGCACTACTTGAAAAAGGTGGGAAATGGGAATATGAGGAGTTATTTGCTTTTTTAAAAAATCCAAAAGCCTACATAAAAGGTACACGTATGGCATTTGCAGGTATTTCTAATCCACAAGAAATTGCAGATCTAGTCAGCTATTTGCGTTCGATGAGCGATAGTCCGGTTGCCTTGCCAAAGTAGTATGAATTATTGTAAATTACTCGATGGAAGTAATGGCCATATAGCATATCGAAAGCTACAAGGAAAGAAGGCTTCTATAGTTTTTCTTAGTGGTTTTGCATCCAATATGGATGGAACTAAAGCAACTGCCGTTTACAAATTTTGCCAAGAAAATGATATAGCACTTGTGCTCTTTGATTATTTTGGCCATGGTAGTTCAAGTGGTGATTTTGCTGATTATACAATAAGTGATTGGCAAAAAAATTGTGCTAAAGTGATAAGTGAATTAACTAGCAATAAACAAATAATTATAGGTTCAAGTATGGGAGGATGGCTGATGCTGCTCACTGCCCTTCAATTTCCAGAAAAAATTGCAGCATTAATCGGCATATCATCTGCTCCTGACTTCACTGAAGATTTAATATTCAAGCAATTGTCAGACAAGCAAAAAGAAGAGCTAAGCTCTAAAGGTGTAATAGATTTTACTTCAGAGCATTGTGCATACAAAATAACTAAAAATCTGATCGAAGACAGTAGAAAGAATCTTCTTTTAAATAAAAAAACAATAGATGTAAACTGTCCTGTGCGCTTGCTGCATAGCATTAATGATCAAGATGTTCCTTATCAAGTTTCATTAAATTTAGCTAAAAAAATCAAATCAACAGACGTTGAAGTACACTTAATAAAATCAGCAAACCACAACATGTCTGATAATTATTCACTGAAAATTTTATTTAATACCATCAGAGAGTTTTTGTCAGGAGAAATATATAATTGAAGTAATTTAGATGTGTTTGTCGCAAGAACTGCAGTTATAGCTTCAACAGTAGGCGCTATTCTTGATAACCTCAACATTTTCTCTTGGCAGTTCTTTAATAAATCGAGAAGTGCGCATTGGTTGCCACTGATTATTAATTTCCCTCCTATCTGCACATGAAATGACTAACCTTTCTTTGGCTCTGGTTATGCCAACATATGCAAGTCTTCTCTCTTCTTCCAAAGCTTTACCACTTTTATCTTCAAAAGATCTTTGATGAGGAAATAATCCTTCTTCCCAACCAGGTAAAAACACGCACGGGAATTCAAGCCCTTTAGCCGCATGAAGAGTCATAACATATACATTGTCATCGCTATTCATATTATCCACTTCCATCACCAAACTAATGTGCTCCAAGAAGGTTATAGCGCTGTCAAAATTCTTCAAAGATGCAATGAGCTCTTTAACATTTTCTATTCGCGCTAAATCCATCACTCCTTCATTCTCAAGCATTTCCATATATCCTGATTGATTTGCTACGATTTTAACGAATTCATGCAGCGGTTTTACGCTCACTATTTCTTCCCAAGCTTTAATTTTATTTAAAAAATCATTTAGTGAGAGTTTTATTCTTTCGGTTACTTGATCACTATTAACTAATATTTTTGCTGCCTCAAAAAAAGAAATTTTGTTATCCTGAGCAGTCATGTATATTTTCTTTAGAGTTGTAGCTCCTATGCTTCTTTTTGGCCGATTTACGATCCTTTCAAAAGCGAGGTCATCATTATTATTTGTAACAAGCCTTAAATATGCAATTATATCCCTTACTTCTTGACGTTCGTAGAATTTTACGCCACTTATAATCTTGTAGGGAATTGAATATTTTATAAAATACTCTTCGAGAACTCTAGTTTGAAAAGTAGCCCTGACGAGCACTGCAATATCACTAAATCTGTATTTATTGAGTTTTAATATCTGTTCGCTTATGAACCTTGCTTCAGACTTTCCGTCCCACAATTTGATTAGATTTACCTTTTCGCCTTCAATGTTTGTTGTCCACAATTTTTTTTCTAAGCGAGTCTTATTGTGATTGATCACATATGATGCAGTTGCAATTATGTGGGATGTTGACCTGTAGTTACACTCCAATTTAACGGTTTTTGCATTTTTAAAATCATCGGAAAATTTCAAAATATTTTCAACTTCTGCACCACGCCAACTGTATATCGACTGGTCATCATCTCCTACACAGCAAATATTTGAACGCTCTTTTGCAAGGTATTTTAGCCAAAGATATTGTATTGCATTTGTATCTTGATACTCATCTACCATGACATACTTAAACTTGTTTTGGTAGTAGGACAGAACCTCGGTCTTTTTATTAAAAAATTGTATGTTATATAACAATAAGTCACCAAAATCAACAGAGTTAAGGAATTTTAACCTTTCCTGATACTGGTAATAGACTTTGAGTGCAGTTACGTAAATTGGCCTAAATGATTGAACATCTTCCACTTCAGACGGCAATAAACACTTCTCTTTCCACTGCTGGATGATATTCATAATGGTCTTACATTTTTCTGATAGGTAATCAGGGCTTATTTCATTAATAATATTTTTTATTACCTGTAATTGATCATCCACACCAATGATTGTGAAATTAGAATTTAAGCCCACAATTTCAGCATGATAACGTAAAATTTTTGCTGCAATTGCATGGAAAGTGCCAAGCCATGGTATGTTTGTGCCTGTTAGCTCAAGTACCCTTGATACCATCTCATTTGCTGCTTTATTTGTAAATGTAACTGCTAATATTTCATCAGAATAAGCGTGACCGTTCCTAATTATGTGCGCTATTCTTGAAGTGATCGTTCTTGTTTTTCCGGTTCCGGCTCCTGCCAGTATCAAAACTGGCCCATTTATGTTAGTTACAGCTAATTGCTGTTCTGGATTTAACAGTGAGAGATAATCGTTCATTGAAGCTCTATAGATTATAACTTCATAAAGTTAAACCTATGATCCAAATATTGTAAAGGTCTTATTGAACATAACATTCAACTCATTCAAGTACTAGATATTTAAGCGTAGATCTATCTTATTGGGGTAGCTTCAAGTGTATGCTGAGTAACAACAACTTGATTTGAGATATTGGCATCAAAATTTCTGCTTGTTTGATGAATAGGTGGAGTTTGAAATGGCTTAGACTTACGATTCAGTTCCTTCATCTTTATTTCCTCAGCTTTAATAGGAAGTTTTTCTGGAACATAGAAGTTATGCATTTCAGGTCGTTCAGTGAAATTCTCATATATTTCTTTCAACCAAGCTCCAATATTATATATAAAACCATATGCTTTTTCTTTAAATTCTCTCCACGATCTGCCTAAACTGGCTAGTGTATTATTGAAGTAAATTGTCACATAATCTCTTGTGGTATATTGATAACTCTCTCTATTTAATTTTTCACTTTGCTTGTCACAAATTTTGAAGTAACCAAATATGTTATACATTTTGAGCTATGACTAACTATTAACATGTATATATTATACATTAATAAATTAAAATTATCAAGAGTGTTTGTGTGACTGAGAAAATGCTCTATTTAAAATGGAGCTGAAGCTTGTAGTAGAATGTTTTCAAACGTTTAATATAATATTGACTTTACAGCAATAATTACTTTAAGTTAGTAGCTATTGTTGCAGTTAAAGTATCAATGCCTTTTTTCTTTTATTCTTTTGCAATTCTAAGCATCTTATCTGCTATTTGTGTAATTAGCGTAAGGAATCCTGTGCATGCAGTGTTATTTTTAATTTTCACTTTTGTTAACTCTGCAGTGCTTTTTATTCTCCTTGGAGCTGAATTCATTGCTATGATGGTGCTGATAGTATACATCGGTGCAGTTGCAGTGTTATTCCTCTTTGTAGTTATGATGCTCGATATTGACTACATAAGATTGCATCAGGGTTTTGCAAAGCATTCCACTCTTGGTGCTATATTATGTGTTGTGTTTTTTCTAATCATCAGCTTTGTAATTCGCAGTTCAGAACCGAATATAAGCAATGTTATAAACTATAATAACAATAACGTAAAAGCTATCGGTAATTTGCTCTACACTGACTACATGTACGCTTTTCATCTTTCTGGTATTCTGCTGCTTGTTGCAATTGTTGGTGCAATTGCTCTTACTTTGCAGGAAAAGAAAAAAGGAGTTAGAAAACAGAACGTGTTAAAGCAATTGACACAATCTTCATCTGTAAAATTGATTAAGGCTAAATTTGGAAAAGGAGTGGAATGGAAATAGGATTAAATCACTTTTTGATAATTGCTGCTGTTTTGTTCACTATTGGAGTGTGTGGTATTTTCATCAACCGTAAGAGCATAATCAACATACTGTTATCAATAGAAATATTATTGCTGGCGATTAAAATAAATTTAGTTGCTTTTTCTGCCTTTATGAATGATATAGTTGGGCAAATTTTTGTGATGTTTGTGTTGACTGTTGCGTCAGCAGAGTCAGGAGTTGCGCTTGCAATATTGGTTGTATATTATAGAAGCCGTGGCAATATAGACGTTGAACAAGCAAATTTAATGAAAGAATGAAAGTATGATGGATATACTGAAATTAATAGTATTTCTGCCACTTTTTGGTTCATTGTTTGGAGCATTTTTTAGAACAAGTCAGTTAGTTACAACGTCAGGGATTGGAATATCTGCAATTTTATCTTGGTATGTTTTTCTCACCTTCTCTGAAAATTATCACTTGAGTTTATTTCCTCTATTTTCATTAAGTGAATTAAAAGTAAATTGGACAATTAGTGTGGATGCTCTCTCATCCTTAATGCTTATTGTTATTACCACCGTTTCACTGGTAGTACATCTCTACTCTATCGGTTATATGGAGCATGATAAGGGGAAGTCGAGGTTTTTTTCTTACCTATCGCTATTTACGTTTTGCATGATTGTGCTGGTTGTAAGCGATAATTTCGTGCAGCTTTTTTTTGGCTGGGAAGGGGTTGGCCTGTGTTCTTATTTACTCATAGGATTTTGGTTCCAAAAATATTCTGCAAATAATGCAGCAATTAAAGCATTTGTTGTGAATAGGGTAGGAGACTTTGCACTATTGATTGGAATCTTTCTTATTTATTATACATTTCACTCTTTGAATTTTACTGAAGTTTTTGACACAACTGATCTTCTTGGCACTCAGAACATTAGGGCATTCTGCTGTGAATTTAAAATAATTCATATAATATGCATATTACTTTTTATTGGCTGTATGGGTAAATCTGCACAGCTTGGTTTACATGTTTGGTTACCAAATGCAATGGAAGGGCCAACCCCTGTTTCTGCACTCATTCACGCAGCAACGATGGTAACGGCAGGTATATTTTTAGTAGCAAAATGTTCTCCATTATTTGAGCTATCAAATGTGGCACGAGAATTAATAGTTATTGTTGGGGCACTTACTGCTTTCTTTGCAGCTACGGTTGCGATTACTCAGAACGATATAAAAAAAATAATTGCTTATTCAACCTGCAGTCAACTTGGTTATATGTTCATGGCATGTGGGCTTTCTGCTTACAATGTTGCTATTTTTCATTTAATGACACACGCTTTTTTTAAAGCTCTACTATTTCTTGGTGCTGGCAATGTGATTCATGCAATGCATCATGAGCAAAACATTCAGAAAATGGGAAATTGCTGGAAGAAAATCCCTTACACTTATACTCTCATGTGGATTGGATCTCTTGCACTTTCTGGAATATTTCCATTTGCAGGTTTTTACTCAAAGGATTTGATAATTGAACATGCTTATAGCACGGATAGCTTTGCTTTTGTAATAAGCTTAGTTGTTGCATTCTTCACAGCGTTTTACTCTTGGAGGTTATTGCTTCTTGTGTTCCACAGCCAAAAACAAAGTAAAATTAATGTACATGAGGCACCAAAGATTATGCTTATACCATTACTGATACTCGCTTTTGGATCAGTATTTTCTGGAATATGGGGAGTAAATATTTTGAACATAACTAGTAATGCGTTTTGGAAATCAAGTTTAATGATGATTGATGAGCATGGAGTTCATAATTTCTTTATAAAACTACTACCAACCTTAGCAAGCCTAAGTGGAATAGCACTTGCGTACCTAATTTACCAATATCAAGTAATTAGGCAAATTAAGAGTAAATTTTTACTTAAGTTTTTGCAGAATAAATGGTACTTTGATGAGGTATATGAGTTTGTTATAATTGCACCGATAAGGTTTATATCTAGGCTTCTATGGAAGTTTGATGTTAAGGCTATTGATTCATTTGGACCAAATGGTGTTGTAAGGTTGGTTAATGAATGTTCAAAAAGTTCTATAAAGTTACAAACTGGTTATATATTTGATTATGCATTTATTATGTTTGTTACTTTAATAATCGGTGCTTTATATATTATTGGAATTAAATAGAAGGTGTCGTTACTTAGTATATTCTTGCTTCCACTGATAGGAGCGTTGATTTTATCCTTAATCAGGATTAATCATCAATCTATACACTTAAGATTCCTTGCTCTATTTTTTGCTGTACTTCCATTTTTGCTTAGCATTGTAGCTTGTATAGAATTTGATTATAACGATGCGGACTTTCAGTTTGTCAGCTACCCAATTAAAAATGTTGGAATAGGGATAGATGGTATATCGTTGCTTTTCCTTCTGCTTACAACTTTCTTGTTTGTAATTTGTATACTCTACAACTGCAAAATGAGTTATACAACCCTTAGGCTATATATGGTATTATTTCTACTGCTTGAGAGTTTTGTAGTCGGTTTTTTCGTTTCACTGAATGCTATAAGCTTTTATATGTTTTTTGAAGCTGTTTTAATACCAATGTTCTTTATTATTGGCATTTGGGGAGGAAAACACAGGGTATATGCAACGTTTAAGTTATTTCTTTATACATTAACTGGCTCATTATTATTTCTACTTGGATTGGTGTACATCTATAGCACTTTTGGGACGTTTAATATACAAAAATTAGCTACATTAGTGCCAAACCTTGATTTTGAAGTGCAGTCATTGCTGTGGATTGCATTTTTTATTTCTTTTGCAATAAAAGTACCGATGTTTCCATTTCACACTTGGCTTCCTGATGCACATGTGCAATCACCAACTTCTGGATCTGTGATTTTAGCTGGCTTGCTTATTAAAATGGGGGGATATGGATTTTTAAGGTTTTCTATTCCAATGCTTCCTCAGGCAAGTTTGTATTTTTCAAATTTCGTTGTTGTGCTGAGCATTATTGCGGTGATATATGCTTCGCTAGTTGCGTTTGCTCAAGATGATATAAAGAAGTTAATAGCTTATTCTTCAATAGCACATATGGGGATCGTTACCGCTGGCCTCTTTTCATTTTGTGAGGAAGGAGTACTGGGTAGTATATTTCAAATGATTAGTCATGGCCTTATTTCTGCTGCTTTATTTTTATGTGTTGGAATTCTATATACTCGAGCTGGGACTTTGGAGATTGCAAAATATTTTGGCATAGTAAACACAATGCCAAAATTTGGTTTTATGTTCATTTTATTTTCAATGGCTTCAATAGGGCTACCTGGAACATCTGGGTTCGCAGGTGAGTTTTTGGCTATGGTTGGGATGTTTAAGAGCATAGGGTTTTTTACAGGATTTATCGCACTTGGCACTATTTTAAGCGCAGTTTATATGCTGAATTTATGTAAGCAAATAATATGGGGGGTTAGCTATTCTAAATTATTAAATAACCGTTTGGATAGCATAGAATTTTCTGTCTTAATTCTGCTTGCAGTGTTTGTTATTTTGCTTGGATTTTACCCAACCCTTGCACTGAATTATTTGAAGCCATGTATGGCAAATTTGTTAGTCAAATATAATGCGCTATGAATTATATACAGATATTGCCGGAAATGTTCTCTATTATCTCCTCGTTAGTGTTGCTACTGCTTGGAATTATATTTAACCGCCGAACTATCAACTTATTAGCACTTGGTTGCACAGTGGTAACTTTGATTATTTTAATTATTTCGGCAGAAAACAATGAAATTTTTCTCTTTAATTCGTTGTTAAAACTCAATTTATACATCAGGTCAGCCCAAGGGTTAATTCTCAGCACAGGAATTTTAATACTTTTGATGCTGAATTTATCAAAATACGACTATAAATATGAATTTTCAATACTGATTCTTTTTGCGCTATTTGGCATGATAATTTTGGTTTCAGCAAATAGTCTGATTTCTTTTTATTTAGCTTTTGAGTTGATGAGTATATCTTTGTATGTTCTTGCAAGCTTTAATAAAGATTCAGCTTATTCATGTGAAGCAGGAGTGAAATATTTTACACTTAGTGCACTATCTTCCTGCATTATACTATATGGAATGTCGCTGCTTTATGGATATACAGGACAAGTCAATTTCTCTGAGCTCGGTTCATTCTTGCAAAACCATCAGATAACTTATGGAATAGTTTTTGGGTTAGTTTTTATCCTTATTGGTTTGTGTTTCAAGCTTGCTATTGCTCCTTTTCATATGTGGGCTCCAGATGTCTATCAAGGTGCACCTACCATAGTAACTGCGTTTTTTTCTACGGCCCCAAAAGCTACACTTGTAACATTTTTAATTCGATTGATGAATGAAGAGTTAGTAAATGTAAAAAGTTATGTTCAGCCTATTTTCTTACACGTTTCAGCATTGTCTGTGCTTATCTCAGCTTTTGGGGCCTTGCGTCAGCAAAACTTAAAAAGGCTGTTTGCTTACAGTTCAATTGGTCACATTGGTTTTATATTTGCTTCACTTTCTATTTTTACACAAGAAGGAACAGATAGTGCCTTAATGTATCAGGTGATATATATCATCACAAGCATAGGGCTATTCTCATATCTCGTACAAATTGACGATGATGATTGTGATATTGCAAAATTATCTGGTATAGGAAAAAAGCAACCAATTTTAGCATTCCATCTTTCTATACTATTACTCTCGATGTCGGGAATACCTCCACTTGCAGGTTTTATCGCTAAATTTTTTATATTCAAAAGTTTAATAAATTCTGGCTTTATCAGCCTGTCTTTGATTCTTGTAATAGCAAGTGTGATATCATGCTACTATTATTTAAATATCATGAAAGTTATGTATTTTGATAAAGCTAGTGGTAATAAGGTTGCTTATTCTAAGGGTCTATTCATTATCACTTCAGTGGCTTCACTTATCAACCTCGTTCTTTTCTTATACGCAGAAGATCTTTACTCACTCATTAAACTAAAGGGCTGACAAGGTGATGCTTGAAGATTTTCATATTCATCACTACAAAGAAGTTTCAAGCACTAACGAAGAAGCGTTGGATTTAATTGAGAGAGGGATATCTAATGAAACTATTATTATTGCCGATAGACAAACGGAGGGTAGAGGCCGTACTGGAAAAAGTTGGGTTTCTCTAGAGGGCAACTTTCATGCAAGTTTAGCAATAAATCTTGTGCATAACAATTATCTCGATAAAAGCCCGCTTCCGGTGTCATTACGGAGCGTGAAGTTGGAATTTAGGAATCAAGAAGCATGGATTCCAGTGTCAAGCACTGGAATGACATCGGATGGTACTGGGATAACAGTAGGCTTAACGAGCCAAGTTAAAGACATCAGCAAATTAACAGAATGGACTTTTGTTACTGCTCTTGCTGTAGGGAATACCTTGTTATCGTTAAATTTCTTCAATAATCAAACCCACTGCGATGTCATTTCAGTGCTTGACACTGGAATCCATACTTTTTCTTCTAGATCCCGGTGTCAAAGCACTGGAATGACAAAAGATCGATTCATAAATGATCTCAATCTTCAATACAAATGGCCAAATGATGTCCTAATAGATGGTGAGAAAATAAGTGGAATATTGCTTAAAAAAAAATCCAATTCAAATTGGCTCATTATAGGAATCGGAATTAATATCAATCATGCGCCACTGCCAGGCACAACGTGCATTAGCAATTACGGTGAATCTGTGTCTCACAGGGATCTGTTAAAAGAATTAATAATAAACTTTAATAAGCTAAGAAAGCAATGGCTATTTGATGGGTTTTATGCTATAAGAGAAATGTGGTTGAAAAAAGCATTCAAAATGAATGAGCAAATCAGTGTAAAGTTAGCTGACAAATTGTATGAAGGAATTTTTGCTGATATAGATAAAAGTGGTAAATTGGTGTTGCAGCAAAAGGATGGAAGCTTAATTTATTTTGATGCAGGTGAGTTATTTATTGGCAATGCATTATGAATACATATGTAATTTTTGCTTACCTTATTAGTTTCATATTGATTGGTGGAAATTTGATTTTTACCGTTTCTTGCTATATAAAAAGTAAAAAAAACTTAGAAAGTCTTAAAAGCAACAATGAAGAAGAAACATAAGCGATTACTTATAACTTCAGGAATTTTCTGCTTTTTAAGTTGTGCAGTTTTTTTTATTTTAACAACGCTCAAAGAAAATATCTCATTTTTCTATACAGTAAGTGAGGCAATAGTTTTACCAAATAATCAAAAGCCAATCCGTGTTAGTGGAATGGTTGTTGAAAATAGCGTGATACGGAGCGAAAGCGAAGTAATTTTTCAGATGAAAGATTTTAATAAGAGCGTTATGGTGAAATATCAGGGAATACTTCCACCAATGTTTTCAGAAAAAAGTGGTGTTGTTGTACAAGGTAAAATGTTTGATAATGGTACCTTTCTTGCAGATACGGTGTTTGCAAAACATGATGAGAACTATAAGCCGAAAGTCCTAAAATAGATTTCCTAATTCAGTTGTATTGAAATGGTATGTGAAAGAAAGCAACAGCCTGCTAGCAAGCTGTTACTTTCCTAACTACTATAATATATCAGAGTGAGTTGGTGCTTCCCATTCTACGTTATTATGGTCAATTATTGCTGCTTTTAATCCTTCAACTTCTCCCCTTAGGTGATCAAGTTCTTCTGCCCATGTTCTATAGTTTTTATTATTATCAATAAATCCATCCTGTTGAATTAACTCATTCAAATGAGATAAACCTTTGGCTAAGCGTTGGTTTGTATCAAGAGACTCTTTTTGAAGTTGTACTATGTTGTTCATAAGTGAGACATTCAAATCAGAAACAAATTTCTCATTTAAATCGTAGATTAACTTATCCATAACTTGATAGACGTAATGAATTGTTGCAATTTTATCTTCAATGTCCTCAAAGTTTGTGAGCTTAACTTCAACTTCTATATGGTCTATTTCTTTAAAGTTGAAATCGCTCATTTAGTTTATTGCTTCAAAGTTATTTTCGCTTTCTTGTTTACTGTTGTTAGCTCCATAAAATTTTAAAATCAACTCAGCTAAACTGAAATAGCATGTAAAAAGAGTAACAGCCTGCTAGCAAGCTGTTACTTTTTTTCTTAAATGAACTCAGTGGTATCCATTGGCGGTGGTTCTAATTCGGACTTTAAATCGTTAATTGTCTTTATTAGTCCATTATTTTCATCACCAACTGTACCTATCAATGTTATAACTTTAGTTTGCTCAGCTTTTAATGTTGTATTTAATATATCAATCATATTATTCATATTGTCAGTTACTTTCTCAATAATATTTTGAACATGGGAGAATGGTGCAGGCCGCTTTAATTGATCTGCTGTGTAAGGTGTTCCACTAGCTGTGAATTTGATGGGATCAATTTTACTCATAATTGGCTTACTTCCTTCACTATTAATCCCTGCAAGATTCTGTGTGCTATTTTGTACACTGTTGTCGATTGTCATATCTTACCTCCATAGTCATGTAAAAAAATTTAACTAATCCTTAACTATAATAAACAACGTATAAGCTGCTTATCATTGGAATACTTTGCTATAGCTCCAAATCTAGAGCTATTTATCTATATTAACTCATAATATCCTTCTTCCATAACATCATATGGAGAATCCATTGGTGGCGATGTGGTAAATTCGTCGAGCTTTTTGTGTAACTCATTTATCGATTCTTTTTGTTTATAAAACTCCTCCTTCAATTCATCAATAATAGCATTAGAATGATCTTTACTGCCAAGATCACCAATCACAGATATAACTTTCTCGTGAGGCAATTTGTGAATAATATCTTTAAGCTCTTCTGCACCTAAATTATCCAAAAGTTCTTTAAACTGCTCATGAGACATACTATGAGCAAAAGCTTGAAGTTTTTCTGGGTTGTTAGCGAAAGACTTAATGATAATCTGAATCTTATTAGGATCAGTTAACTCTCGAGCTACTATTGCAAGTTTAGCGTTGTCTAACTTATGAATTAAATCATGTAAATTATCTTCTTTTAAAATGTGTACTAGGGCTGGAAGTCGATTTTTCAACGTTTCGTCCAAAATAGTGTTTATACTTTTCTCATCTGCATCTTTTATTAGTTCTACAAACTGATCATTGCTTATTGTCTTGATAACCTTATTAAACTAATCAATTTAAAGGTGAGGTAAAATTTGTTTTACTTGATCTAGGTTAAAGTCTGTTACTAAGTTCGCAACCTGATCATTATTTAATAAGGGGACTATTATTCTTAACTTTTCTGGATCCAATGTGTGAGTGAGGATTTGTAATTGGTGATTGGTTAGATGATCCACTAAGGCTAGGTATTGTTTATCTGTTAAGTTCTCTGCTAAAACCTGTAGTTGTTTATTTGTTAAGCTCTTTGCTAAAATCTGTAATTTCTCATTATTAAGAATATCGGCAAAAGTCTCTAACTGATTTCCTGTTAAGTTCTTCAAAAAAGTTTTGGCGAACTCATTTGATGTTAGTACACTCTTTGGTATCTTAACCTGTGTTATGTCTTCTATCACCCTTTCCGTATCATGGTGTGGCATACTGTATTGTAATACCTGATTGTCAGGCGAATCGATTATACTTCCCTCCTCATCTGAAAAATAATATTTATCGTCGCCAAGACCTGATTCCTCCCATGTTAAATATTTGTACTCCAATTCTTCTGCTCTAATGTTATAATAAACAGTCTTATTTTGAGTGCTTGTCTCTATTGAGAGTTTTACCAATCTATCATTATCATATACAAATGCGCTACTATTCGCGTAATAACCAGGCTCATTAGTTTCGGCGAATTTAATTATTCGATCGTTTCTTTTTTCTTCTATACAATACATTCTCAGTCCCCTAAGAAAAATGTTGCTACAGAATTTTATAGATAATTCTAGATCATTATCTTCTTCACTGAGTGGTATAAGCTTGACTTTTCTCATAGACTGAGGATCATCAAATTGAAGCCAATTTTCATACCTTGAAGGGTTGCATACAAACTTTTGTCCGGGTACCATCCCAAAGACATGTTTCTTTCCACTCATAAATATTACCTAGTCAACTTAATTATATCTATTCTAACATTTATTGATTAATTTATTACTAAGTAAGTATATATTAGAATTATAATAACAAACATCACTTGTGTTAGGAAAAGTTATAAGAAGAAATAGGGATTTTTGGGAAAATAGATTAAAATAAGCTGTTTTTACAGGATTTATAGTATCCTAGGGATAATATAGATTGGTGGAGGCAAGCGGGATCGAACCGCTGACCTTCTGCGTGCAAAACAGATGCTCTACCAGCTGAGCTATGCCCCCAATTCTTGCTTAAAGCATAAATCACTCACGCTGAAATGCAAGAAATATTTATCTGTTATGCTATTACTCAATAGTGCGCAAACTCTGCAGTTATGTAAAATTCTCTATCTTTTTAGAGTTGTATCTCAGCTTTGCCAAATAAATCTGTTAATTAACAAGAAATTTTCCTTCAAAAATTTTTAATTAAATTATCACTAACGCAGTATATTATATAATTTATTTAACCACGCATGAAAATTTTAGTTTGATTAAAACAGATAAAAACTATATTACTGTTTAGTATATCTAAAAAATAAAATGATCCCGTAGCTCAGCCGGTAGAGCAACTGACTTTTAATCAGTGGGTCACGCGTTCGAATCGCGTCGGGATCACTTAGAATCTTAAAAGCATGCTAAAAGAACAGGACAAAATATTAACAAACTTAAATGGTAAAGAAACACCACTACTTGAGGGTGCAAAAAAACGTGGTAGTTGGCAAAAAACAAAGGAATTACTGGATTTAGGATCAGAAAAAATCATTGAGGAAGTAAAAAAATCTGGCTTGAGAGGTCGAGGGGGTGCAGGATTTTCTACTGGCCTTAAGTGGAGCTTTATGCCTAAAAATACTTCAAAAGCGTATTTAGTAGTCAATGCAGATGAGTCAGAACCTGGTACGTGTAAAGATAGAGATATATTACGATATGAGACACATAAGTTACTTGAGGGAATTCTTCTAGCTGGCAGAGCGATCAGCGCATCAGTTGCATATATTTATATCAGGGGTGAATTTTATAATGAATATTTAGTTCTAAAAAAGGCACTTGAGGAAGCCTATAAAGAAAACTTAATTGGAAAAAACGCCTGCAAATCAGGTTATGATCTTGATGTATTCATTCACAGAGGTGCAGGAGCTTATATATGTGGAGAAGAAACAGCTCAACTTGAATCAATTGAAGGAAAAAAAGGCTTTCCTCGCATGAAACCTCCATTCCCTGCGGGTGTTGGACTTTTTGGCTACCCAACCACAATAAACAACGTTGAAACTATAGCCATGGTTCCAGATATTCTAAATCGCGGAGGAGAGTGGTTTGCATCTCTGGGTAAACCAAATAATACTGGCACTAAGGTCTTTTGCATTTCAGGGCATGTAAATAATCCATGTAATGTTGAAGAAGAGCTCGGAATTTCACTGCGTGAATTAATTGAAAAATACGCAGGTGGAGTGAGAGGAGGTTGGAATAATTTACTTGCTGTAATACCTGGTGGGTCTTCAGTCCCATTAATTCCAAAATTTATATGTGATACTATTGAAATGGATTTTGATTCATTAAGGGCTGCACAATCAGGGCTTGGTACTGCTGCTGTAATAGTGATGGATAAATCAACTGACATAATAGCTGCAATAGAAAGATTATCACATTTTTATATGCATGAGTCCTGCGGACAATGTACACCATGCCGTGAAGGCACTGGATGGATGTGGAGAATTATGAGAAGAATGGTAGCAGGAAATATTAAACTTGGTGAAGTAGATAAGCTACTTGACCTTACAACTCAAATAGAAGGGCATACAATTTGTGCACTTGGCGATGCTGCAGCTTGGCCAGTTCAAGGATTAATCAGACATTTTCGTCATATAATTGAAGAGAGGATAGTAACTTAACTTATACTTTTAAATGATTTTACTACTTAGCAGCTAAAGTTAAAGAATATTGATTACCTTCCCTTTTAGGTGCTAATTCTACTTTTGCAATATCTTCAGCGTCTCTAATTAGCCGTTCTAATTTTTCCAGCCCAACTTCAGTGTTTATAAGCTCTCTCCCTCTAAATCTCATTGTGACTTTAATTCTATGTCCATGCACAAGAAAATCCCTTGCTTGACGCAATTTTGTTTCGTAGTCGTGATCACCAATATTAGGACCCAGTTTAATTTCTTTTATAGTTAATGTTTTTTGTTTCTTTTTTGCTTCACTTGCCTTCTTTTTTATATTATACTTTTGTTTGCTATAGTCCAGTATCTTACATACTGGAGGAGTTGAATCAGGTGCGATTTCTACCAAGTCTAAACTAACACTTTGTGCAACTTCCAAAGCTTGTTCTATTGGAACAATTCCGACCATTTCACCACTATGATCAACTAAGCGTACCTCCTTAGCTGTGATGAGTTCATTAATTCTGTTTTTATTGTTCTTTTTGACTTGCAAATTTTAGCTCCATTAATTCAAATTAATAATTTTTAACAGCAATTCAGTAGCATTCTCCAAAGAAAAAGACTCATGTTTTTCCGATCCTAAATTTCTCACTGACACAGTTTTATTTGTAACTTCATTTTTGCCCATGATCCATAATATAGGTACCTTACTTGAACTATGCAAACGTATCTTATAGCTAATTTTTTCATTGGTCAAATCAGTTTTGATTCTCACACCTTGTTCTTTTAAAACGTTGCTGATTTCTGTAGCATAACCGTCAGCCTCATTTGTAATGGTCAGAATAGCAAGCTGTGTTGGAGCAAGCCAAACTGGAAATTTTCTTGCATAATTTTCTATTAAAATTCCAATAAAACGCTCAAAAGTTCCAAGAATTGCCCTATGTAACATGACAGGGTGATGCTTGTGCCCGTCTGCTCCTATATAAAAAGCTCCAAGCCGCTCCGGTAAAATAAAATCAACTTGCAACGTTCCACATTGCCAATTTCTACCTATTGCATCTTTCAAAACAAACTCTAACTTTGGACCATAAAATGCACCTTCACCAGGATTAAGTTCATAACTAAGCCCTGCTTCTTTAACTGCTTCAAGCAGTGCTCTTTCAGCTCTATCCCACACTTCATCATTACCTGATCTAGTATCTGGACGGTCTGAAAATTTCACAAAAATTTCATTGAACCCAAGTTCTGAATATACTTCTTTTAAAAGGTCACAAAACTTTACAGTTTCAGAATTCACTTGTTTTTCCATACAAAAAATATGTGCATCGTCTTGCGTAAAACCACGCACTCGCATCAGTCCATGCAATGAGCCTGAGCTTTCATTTCTATGGCATGTGCCAAACTCTGCCATACGTATCGGTAAATCACGATAGCTTCTGGTGTGAGAATTAAAAATCTGCACATGACAAGGGCAATTCATGGGTTTTATTGCTAGTTTTTTACTTTCAGATTCATCAATAATAAACATATTTTCACGAAACTTATCCCAATGTCCCGATTTTTCCCACAGCTCTTTACTTACTAAAATAGGGGTTTTTACCTCAAAGTAGCCATTGTTCATTAACTTTTTTCTGATGTAAGACTCAAGAACATTATATAAAGTATATCCCTGTTCATGCCAAAAAATCTGCCCAACAGCTTCCTCTTGAATGTGAAATAAGTCCATATCCTTAGCAATTTTGCGGTGGTCGCGTTTTTCTGCTTCCTCCAGACGTTTAAGATAAGTATTTAATTCATCCTTATTTCTCCACGCAGTGCCATATATTCTTTGCAACATTGGGCCCTTAGAATCGCCACGCCAGTATGCACCTGCTACTTTCATAAGTTTAAATGCTTTAACTCTGCCAGTTGATGGTGAGTGCGGACCACGACATAGGTCTACAAAGTTGCCTTGTTTATAAACAGTTAGGTTTTCGTTTTCTGGTATTGATGAGACAATATCAACCTTGTATCTTTCACCTATATCACTAAAGAAATCAATTGCCTGCTTACGAGTCCAAACTTCTCGGACGAATCTGTGGTTAATTTTTACAATTTCCTTCATTTTTTTTTCTATTGCAGTAAGATTGTCCGTGGTAAAGGCACGATCTGTAGCAAAATCATAGTAGAAACCATCTTGAATTGTTGGCCCGATAGTAATCTGAGTATTAGGAAAGAGCTCTTTTACTGCCTGCGCCATTATATGAGCAGCATCATGCCTTACTATATCTAAACCCGCTTCGTCACTCAGTTGTATTACCTCTATCTCTGTATCAGATTCAATTTCACGTGAGAGATCATACAACTCACCATTTACCTTAAAGGCAATTGCTTCTCTCAAGGCATCCGGTTGTAATATATCAAAGCCAGTGACTCTACCACTGTATTCTTTTACTTTTTGTTCGGCTAAAAAGGTAACTTTTATCATTCATTAGACCTTTTGTCATCCCAGTGCTTGACACTGAGATCCATGTTTCTTTCTTTTCTAGATTTCAGCCTCACGCGCTGGAATGACACCAAAAGGTGAGCTACTGATCTTTCAGTTAAATAACAGTTGTACAAGAGATCTATTACATACTTGCTGTAAGAAATTTTAATTGTTGACATACCTAGTTAATAATACGGCCTGTTCTTTTTTAACCTGAGTGCAATTGCTTCTTCCCAAACTTCACCATTACGCAATAGCTTTTCTTTATTGTACATTAGCTCCTCTCTTGTTTCAGTAGCAAATTCAAAGTTAGGACCCTCCACAATTGCATCAACTGGACATGCTTCTTGGCAAAATCCGCAATATATGCATTTTGTCATGTCAATATCATAACGTGTGGTGCGGCGACTACCGTCTTCTCTTTCCTCTGCTTCAATAACTATTGCTTGAGCAGGGCAGATAACTTCGCATAACTTACAAGCTATGCATCGTTCTTCACCATTTGGATACCTACGCAACGCATGCTCACCACGAAACCTTGGACTTAAAGGGCCCTTCTCTATAGGATACCTCAAAGTAACCTTTGGCTTAAACATATATTTTAATGTAATAACAAACCCTTTAATTAACTCTACAAAAGACCAGTACCAAGCTAATTTCTTGAGCATAAAATATTTAAAACTTGTGTCAGTCATTATAAATCATATTATCAGTTTTCAAAATAAATATTTTCACCTGGGTGACTTTTTAGGTATTTTGGTTTCTTAAGTGTAATATTGCTAAGTAGTTTATATCAATAATGACAAACACAAATGAAACTATTTTCGCTTTATCGACCGTATTTGGTAAGTCAGGAATTGCAATAATCAGAATTTCAGGCAACTACGCGCTTAAAGCTTTAAATCATTTTCATATTAAGAAAGAAATTAAACCAAGATTTGCTACTTTAGTTGATCTATATGATGATTCCAGTCAATTGATAGATAATGGAATAATCATCTATTTCCCTGCTCCAAACAGTTTCACTGGCGAGGATGTTATAGAGTTACAAGTGCATGGAAGCAAGGCCGTCATAAAAATCATCTTGGAGGAATTATCAAAAATTTTCGTTATGGCCAGGCCTGGAGAATTCTCACTTAGGGCTTTTCTAAATGGTAAATTTGACTTAACGCAAATAGAAGGGATTGCAGACTTAATTAATGCTGAGACGAAAATGCAAGCTAAACAAGCGATTAAGCAGATATCAGGAGAATTGGAGAGACTATACAGCAATTGGAGGCAAAGATTAATAACGATACAATCCAAAATCGAAGCATATATAGACTTTCCAGAGAACATTTGGGCAGAAAAAAGTGAATTGGAAAAAATTAATAATGAAGTGCAATCTCTCGTGCAGTTGATACAAGAGCATTTAAATGATAATAGACGGGGCGAAAGGTTGCGTGAGGGTTTACATATTGTAATAACTGGTGAACCAAATGTCGGTAAATCAACTCTGTTTAATTTCTTAGCCAAGCGTGATATTGCTATTGTTTCTGAATATGCAGGCACAACAAGAGATATACTTGAAGCTCATATTGACATTGGTGGATACCCAATCATTCTCTCTGATACTGCTGGAATTCGTGAGAGTTCAGATCCAATAGAATCAGAAGGTATAAGTCGAGCGAAAAAAAGGTCTTTTGAAGCTGATTTAAGAATAGAACTATTTCCTTTTGAACAGCGTCATAATATCAATTGCAACGTTGTAAATAGCGATACTATTTATGTATTGAGCAAAGCTGACGATGTTATCAATAATCACAATATAAAAATTAATGGCATAGATCTTTTACCCATTTCTATTCTAAAGGGAATAGGTACAAACAAATTGATCTCTCTCATAAAAGAGAAGGCAAAGGAAAAATTTGGGCATGATAGAAACACTTCTGTGATTACTCGGCAAAGACATAGGAATCACATGCAGAAAGCACTAGAACATTTACAGCGTTTTTATATCTATAATCCAATTGAGTTGATATCTGAAGACTTGAGGATTGCTGCATTTGAACTTGGTGCAGTGATTGGAATTATTAATGTTGAGGAAATATTGGACAGTATATTTAGCAACTTTTGCGTGGGCAAGTAAAGCTTTTATAGATTGCTTAAAATCAAATATTGTGATAGAAAAGAAATGGACGGATGGCCGAGCGGTTTAAGGCACCAGTCTTGAAAACTGACGTACGTGATGAGCGTACCATGGGTTCGAATCCCATTCCGTCCGCACAGCATCTCGCTATGATAGCTGATTTTTAGAGCTTATTTGGATTATGTGATTCATAACGCTGGAAATCTTATCTAATCTAGCCACATCTTTTAAAAATACATCCCTTTGTAAATTGACCTTGTTAGCAAAGAAAGCTAATATCTATAAATAGATCACCATCTGAATATGGAAACCGATATCGTAATAATAGGTGCAGGGCCTGTTGGAATATTCACTGCTTTTCAAGCGGGAATGCTTGATATGAGATGTCATGTAATAGATGTTTTGGATCAAGCAGGAGGACAATGCACAGCTCTTTACTCAGAAAAGCCAATATATGATATACCTGGTTATCCTGTAATTACTGCCCAAAAATTAATTGAGCGACTAATGGAGCAAGCTTCACCGTTTGAGCCTGTTTACCATTTAAGTCAAAAAGTGGAAAAGATTTCAAATAACGAAGGTGAAAACTTTACTATCATAACGAACATAGGTACAGAGGTAAAATGCAAAGCCGTTATCATTGCTGCAGGTAACGGAATGTTTGAACCTAACCGTCCACCCTTAAGGGGTATATTAGAATATGAAAATAAATCTGTATTTTATAATGTAAATAAAATTTCTGATTTTCAGGACAAAACTATAGTCATTGCAGGGGGGGGGGATTCTGCAGCTGATTGGACTGTAGAACTTTCTAAAGTTGCAAAGAAAATTTATGTGATACATAGAAGAAAGGAATTTCGCTGCACTCCTGAAACTAGAAATAAATTAGAATCACTTGAAAATAATGGAAAGATAGAACTGGTAGTTCCATATCAATTACACAAACTAGCAGGAGGTAATGGGCAATTGAGCGCAGTGATAGTAAAAAACATTGCCTCTAAGGAAGAAAAAGAAATATCCGCTGATTTTTTGCTGCCATTTTTTGGATTGTCAGTGAATCTTGGACCAATAAACAGTTGGGGTATAGAGTTAGAACATGGCCGCATAACTGTCGACCCAGCTACACTTAGAACCAGTAAAGATAGAATATATGCAATCGGAGATATAGCTACTTATCCAGGCAAACTAAAATTGATACTAAATGGCTTTGCTGAGAGCGCCATGGCTTGTTATCACATATACAAAGTAATTCACAATTCTCCAGTTAATTTTCAATATTCAACTTCAAAGGGAATTCATGGAAATTAAAGAGTAAGGAGATCCATGAACCTACATAGAGTTATCTCAAGCATAAGGGAATACAAACGAAAAAGATTACTTTACAAATTTCCCCAACTCCCTTACCATGACAATAAGAGTATTTATCCTTGTTTTTGACCTGCAGGCTCAATGACAAAATTCAGTAAAAAAACTCAGATATTTATTGGCAAATTACACAAAAATTATAGCGGCTTTATGTCTTTTTATTTTTTCTACATTCAGCCAAAACGCGCTTTAAATAAGCGTTAGCACATTATTACAATGCCAATTTACATTATTATAGGGTCAAAACTCGTCACACGGGGTTTCTTTTCCCTTTTTTTTTATTTGGTAAATTTCTTAATACTTATAACTAAAGCTTCAGGCCAGCACTTGATGCTGGAATCCAGAAATCTTTTGAGAACAAAAGTTATGCTAGGTTTTGTTAGTAAGAAACCAGTGTCAGCTACTCGGATGACACCAAATGGACACTTGGATAGAGGCTACTTGAATAACACCATCATAAGGTGAAACTAGATTCCAGTGTCAAACACTGGAATGACAAGAAAAGGGCTACTTAGATGACAAGAAAAAGGACGCTGAGATGAAACCAAAGAGGCTGACACCACCATAAAGTAAATTCCACTAACACTATAGGAGACTAACATGAACTTTTTAAAATTTATCGAACTATGCTTTCAAACGGTAATGCCGGGGTGTGAGTATAACAATTATCATTATATAAAAATCATAGCAGACAGGATTGAAGCAGCAAGTGTTGGTGAAGTGAAGCGAATAATATTCAATATGCCTCCGCGCTCGATGAAGTCTATGTGCGTGAGTGTTGCATGGCCTGCATGGATACTTGGTAATCAGCCAACCGCAAGAATAATAGTTGCAAGCTATTCTCAGCGGCTTAGCGAAAAGCATTCGCTCGACACCAGATGCGTAATGCAGTCTAGTTGGTATAGAGCGCTATTTCCAGAGGTAGAACTATGCAAAGACCAGAACACTAAATATAAATTTCAAACAGTGCAGAGAGGATGTAGAATTGCAACATCTGTTGGTGGAACACTGACTGGTGAAGGTGGAAATTTTATCGTCGTAGATGATCCACTGAGCTCCTCTCAAGCTTTGAGTAAAACGTTTAGAAAACGTGCTACAAATTGGTTTGATCAGACTTTAGTAACTAGGCTCAATGACAGGAAAAAAGGAGTTATCGTTGTTGTAATGCACAGACTACATCAGGAAGATTTAACTGGTCATCTTCTCTCCAAGCCGAAAAATATATGGCATCATGTTTGTTTGCCAATGATTTCTAAAAATAAGGAAATTATCTATTCAATCAAAAGATCAATTCTCCCTTCTCCTGTTCCTATTATTCAAGTAATTACAAATGAGTGCAAAAGCTCAACAGGCGCTACATCTTCAAGGATTTTATACTTAAAAAAGGAAGGTCAGCTGCTATATCCCCTAGATATAGGAAAAATTGAAATGATAAAGGCTGAATTTGGGAGTTACGCTTTTGCTGCTCAATATCAACAAAATCCTCTGCCACTTTCAAGTGGTATAATTAAGCAAGAATGGTTGAAATGCTATAGAAATTTTCCTAAAAATCTTTCACATATAACTCAGAGCTGGGACACTGCTATTTCAACAAACGATTCTAGCGGCTTTAGTGTCTGCACTACCTGGACAAAGGTGAATAATAAGTTTTATTTACTCGATGTGTACCGTGCAAAGCTTGAGTATCCAAAACTTAAAGAACAAGTTCTATCACTAGCTGCAAGATGGAAGCCACACGCAATTTTAATCGAAACAAAAACGAGTGGTCAGCAATTGATTCAAGAGCTAAAGGCAATACCTGTTATCGGGATAGTGCCACAAAGTGGCAAACTTGCTCGATTCCACCAAATTGTTCCGATAATAGAATCTGGCAAGGTTTTTCTGCCACACCAAGCAGTATGGCTCAGCGATTTTGAGTATGAGATTTTAATGTTTCCAGAAACCCGCCACGACGATCAAGTAGATAGCGCTGTGCAATACCTTAAGTGGATGAGAGATAGTAGCTTCAGGGTTGCAGCTATACGAACATTTTGATTCAAGAGGCAATAAGAGAATTCTTTCTTGCTGCATCTTTAAAAGAAATATTGATTTCTTACTATAAGTATATAATAATTAAATATATAATTTAAGATTAGAAGTAAAAGTTATGACAATAAATTATCAGCAGTGGCAGGAAATATTAAGTATGGTTAATAATGATAATAAATTAGATAAAAGGAACGTAATTGAAAAAGTAAAAGAAGAGCTAAAGGCAAGCAACGAATAGGTATTTAAACAGTGGGAAGAGAGTAATTTTTATGTAAATTATAAATTTGAAGTTGGAGATAATGAATTCACATTATTACATTTAACTGCTAAGTTAGGCTATAAGAGCTTGACAAAGGCTTTAATAGTAACAAAAGGGATAGATTTTAATATAAAAGATAAAAATAAAAAGACACCTTTACATTTAGCTCTTAGAATTGATCATAAAGACGTGTTATACTCTCTCGTAAGAAACGGTGCGGATGTTGATATACAAGATGACTATGGAGTGACACCTTTATCTTTGGCTATTCGAAGAGATTATGTATTTACTCCGCCAAAAAAACGTGAAGGCTCCTATGTTAATGTGAAAAATCATGCTAGAACTGCTTCTAGGAATTTAGCTAAAGAGGAAAAACAACGTACATCAGCAATTGCGAAAGGTTTTTTTGCAGGTAGTACAACTGCATTATCAGGTATTTTAATAGGGAAAGCACTTTCTGCAACTGGAATAGTTACAGCTGAGTCAAAACCCTCTACACTAATAGCAGTGGTTGCAGTTATAGCAATAGGACTAGCAGTTGGTGGTGCTACATATATGATGTTAAAGCCCAGTACTAAAATTGATGGAGTAGCAGTCTTAATGGATGGGCGTCAAGAAGCTGCTAGCACTAGTAGGGCTACCTAGCGCGTATTCGACCTAACTACATAAACACTGATCATAGAAAATGACATTACAGGGACACTGGAATAACGTAAGAGAGAGCGCTGACAACTTTCGTTTAGGCAAGATTATATCTTGAAAAAATTAAGCTTTAGTGCTACTAAATATTGTAACTTATATGCTGAAACCTGACTATGAATATGGAAAAAATACGCAATGCTAAAATAAAATTACCAATATTTCTCGATTATCAATCTACTACTAAAGTAGATCCTCGTGTTTTGGAGGTGATGATACCTTATTTTGGTGAGTTTAGTAATGCACACTCTCGTAGTCATTCATTTGGTTGGACAGCTGAGGAAGCAGTAGAAAAAGCAAGGAAGCACATTGCTGATTTAGTGAATGCAGACAGCAAAGAAATCGTCTTTACCTCGGGTGCAACCGAATCAAATAACATGGCTATCAAAGGTGTTGCTCATTTTTATAAGAATAAGGCAAATCATATAATAACTGTCTGCACGGAGCATAAGTGTGTTTTAGATTCTTGTCGACATCTGGAAAATGAAGGCTTTAAAGTTACATATTTGTCCGTTAAGCAAAACGGAATTATAGATTTGTTGAAACTTGAGAAGGCAATCACTGATAAAACAATTCTGATTTCAGTGATGATGGCAAATAATGAAATCGGAGTAATGCAACCTGTCAAAGAAATTGGTGCAATGTGTAGAAAGCATAATATATTTTTTCATACAGACGCTGCCCAAAGCTTTGGAAAAGTTCCAATAGACGTAAATGAAATGAACATTGATCTTATGAGCCTTTCTAGCCATAAAATTTATGGACCTATGGGAATAGGTGCATTATATGTCCGTAGAAAAAATCCTCGTGTTAGGTTGACGCCACTAATTAGTGGTGGTGGACAGGAGAGAGGCATGCGCTCTGGAACAGTTCCTACTCCCCTTGCAGTTGGTTTTGGTGAAGCGGCACGTATCGCCAAAGAAGAAATGGAAATAGAAGCAAGCAAATTAGAAGAGTTGAGAGATATTTTGTACAACAAAATAAAAGAGGCATTTCCTGATGTTGTTTTAAATGGTGACTACGAAAATAGGATTCCAGGTAACCTTAACTTAAGTTTTCCTTATGTTGAGGGTGAGTCTCTTATCATGGCAATCAAGGATTTAGCAGTAAGCTCTGGTTCTGCATGCACATCCGCATCTCTTGAACCTTCTTATGTCATAAGATCACTAAACAATGGCCACGATCTTGAGCATTCATCAATTAGATTTGGCCTTGGCCGATTTACAACTAAAGATGAAGTTCTATACGCGACAGATCTTGTTACTAAAAATGTTGGACGGCTAAGAGAGATGAGCCCACTTTTGGAAATGGTACAAGAGGGAATAGATTTAAGCACCGTAAAATGGGATTCTCATTGAAGAATAAGACGTTAACCATTAGCAGAGTGATGGTTGTCTAAGCTCTTTCTATGGGTAAAATCGGAAACTTAGCTTTAAGTCCTTTGTAGATGTCACGGAACTAAGTAGCAATCCTATACATATTAAGCTCGCAGCAGTTGTGCTTCCGCCATAGGATAGAAATGGAAGTGGGTCACCTATTATAGGTAATAGGCCTATTGTCATTCCAATGTTTATAAAGAAATGAGCACCAAAAAAGGCGAAAACCCCGATAGATATTAACTTAGAAAAGTAATTTTTTGACCTGTAAGCAATGGAGAATATTATAGCAAGCAATGTGGTATAGAGTAAAATCAAAGCCATGCTGCCTAAGAACCCCCATTCCTCACTAAGTACCGCAAAAGCAAAATCTGTGCGTTTCTCTGGCAAAAATCCAAGTTGAGTTTGACTCCCATTAACAAATCCCTTACCAAACAAACCTCCTGAACCAATAGCTATTTGAGATTGCTGTGCATTATAACCTATTCCAAGTGGATCTACTGATGAATCCAAAAATGATAATATCCTTTGCTTGTGATAAGGGCGCAAAAAAGGCCAAATAGCTGGTATTGCGAAAATGCCAAGCGTTCCAAAAATTATTAAATGAGGTCTTTCCATTATTGCTGTGAATATAATTGATGCTCCTATAAACAATATTATTACAGCTGTTCCTAAATTAGGTTGCTTCAATACAAGCAATACAGGTAAGAAAATAATTATAAGTGGCTTAAATAAACTTTGAAATTTCATCATTTTATACACACTTTGTTTATTAAAATAACGAGCAAGTGCAAGTATTAAGCCCACTTTTACAAATTCTGATGGTTGTAAACTAATTGACCCAATTCTTATCCATCTCGTTGCACCCATTATATGCGAGCCAAAAAAATTTACTGCTAACAGCGCAATCACTGCTGCTATGTAAAAAAAATAAGCGTGCTTCAAATAAAAATCTAGCTCTATAAATGACATAGCTATAGCAAGCAAAAGGAAGAAAGAGAATATGACCAATTGGTGAATTGCAAATGGAGCCCACTTTCCTCCAGCAGAAGAATATTGAACAACAATGCCAACGCAAAACAGAGCTATTACGTTCATGACTAATAATAAGTGAATCTTCTTCAGCTTATCCACAGCAAAAACTTTACAGACTTTTAGATACAATAAAACATAAGAAAATCAAAAAGCAAATTTATTAATTACCAACCGAATTGGATTACTATATATCCCAGTTATTACCGTTAAAATTGCCATAAATAATAGACAAAAGAGCATAAGCAATGGTACTTCATTAAGTGTAATTCCAGCGTTTGATGCTGTACTGTTTTCAAAATACATTTTCTCAACCATTTTCCAAATGTATACTAATGCAAAAAAAGAGCTAACAGCAAAAACCATCAGAGAGACCCATGCATGAGATTCAAGAATTGCTTGCATCATATACCACTTACTTACAAAGCCATTTGTCAAGGGTACACCGATTAATGCTAAACTAAGTAGAGTAAATGCGAGTGTTGTATAGGGCATTGACTTTTTTAGTCCTGATAAATTTTCTATTTTTGTCATACCAACTTTATAAGAAATACACCCTGCGACCATGAATAAAGACGTTTTTATCATGCTATGATTTACTATGTGAAGAACTGCTGAAAACAAACCTGATTTTGAATTTAAACCCAGCATTAAAAGTATATAGCCAATCTGACTGATACTGGAGTGAGCAAACAGTCTTTTTATATCTTTTTCGATTATTGCAGATATTGATCCAAATACAATAGCGCAAAGTGCGAGGATAATTATCACATTATGCAGTGGTAAGAAAAAATTTTGCTGAAAAACAGTGTAAAAGATTCTGATAAAAACATATATCATCACTTTTGTTACTGTACCTGAAAAGAATACGCTAACGAAGCTAGGTGCTTCACTATATGCGTTAACCAGCCATCTGCTGAGTGGAAATAGTGCCATTTTGATTGAGAGACCAACAAAAATGAATAATGTACCAAGTCTTATGATGTTATTATCGTATAATGGTACTATTCTTTCAGCCATGTCAGACATGTTGAGCGTTCCGGTCATAGAGTATAAAAGGCCGATGCCAAACAAGTAAAATGTTGCTCCTACAGTACCACTAATGAGGTATTCAAATGCTACAATCAGGGCTTTTTTGTCCCTTCCCATTGAAACTAATACATAAGAAGAAAGAGATGAAATTTCCAAAAAAACATAAAGATTGAATATGTCGTTTGTTACTAGAATCCCGAGCAGTCCACTTAAGCACAGTAGAAATAGAGAGTAAAAACCAGTGATCTTGTTTTTGCTAATTTCTTTTTCGTTAATATAAAAGCTATAAAGCACGCTAATAAGAGCTATAAAATTCACCAAAGTTAGAATCAAGGAGTTCAATATGTCGATTCTCAACTCTATTCCGTATGGAGGAGCCCAATCTCCAAGATAATAAGTTATAATTTCACCATTGTATGTTTTCACTAGCAACATTAATGAAATAAAAAAAGTAGCTGCCGTTGTAAAAAAAGAGATAAACCAGGACACCTTATGTTTCCTGGTAAGAAAGCAGAACATCGATGCAATTATTAGTATAATAACTTGTAGAATTGGTAATTGCATTAAACTGTTGTTAATACATCGTTAAAGTATTAGTATATATAATACTTTTTGTTTTAATACCTTTATGTTATCTAAAGTTTATAATGCAGTAACAAACTTATTAAGGAGAAAAGGTAAACTTATAGGTAGGGATGAAAACGGAAATTCTTACTATGAGTCAAGCAAAGGGAAAAGATGGGTAATATATGGTAGTGTTTCTGAGCCCACAACAATTCCTCCAGAATGGCATATATGGCTGCATTATACTAATAATGAAGTACCAGTTAATAATAACAAAAGAAAAACTCCTAATTTAACAAGTACGAAAGGTGCATACTACCCAAATCAAAAGGTGAAAAACTACTATGAAAGCTGGAATCCTAATAATTAAAGATGCGAAGGTCAAATATACTTGAAATAATTGCTGGATCATTTGTATTAATTTTCACTATTTTTCTTGTCTTCTTCGCTATTAATAAGCTATCTTACATAAAGATAAACTATAAGGATTGCTATAAAATACATGGCCTTTTTACTGATGCTAACGGTGTAGGGGTTGGTGATAGTGTCAAGATCTCTGGTGTAGAAATCGGAAGCATAACTGGTGTATCGCTTGACAAAGCTACTTACATAGCACGAATCGATATGTGCATAAGCAGAGACATAAAGTTGCCAATTGATAGCTCAGCTCTAATCGCTAGCAGTGGAGTTGTTGGTAGTAAATTTGTTAATATATCACCTGGTTCAGATCCTAAATTAATTTCACACGGTGGTAAAATAGCGTATACTCAAGCTGAAGCAAATATGGGTGGAATAGTGGATAAAATTATTGGCATGTTTACAAAGTGAGAATAAGAACACATAAGCCAATTTGGCCTGTGTACAATTAAGGGATTTTTCTATCAATAGCTTGAAGTTGTTCAGCGTTTGAACTATCAAGATTTCTGCTAGGTTTTACATTCCTAATAATCTCAACAAATGCTTGTACTTTCAGTATAGGAGTGTTTTTTTTACGTACTTAGGGAAGTGTTAAATAAACTGTATCAAACCGAGAAGTAACAACAAAATAGAAACAAAAAATGGAGATTTGACAATGAGTCAAGCAAACAGAACTACCGGTTTGGTAGACTATAAAGAATTAGAAACAAATATCTTATCGTCTATACAAGAAGGAAGATCATTGACGGAAAGAGATGGTGCATTAACACCGTTTGTAAAAAGGCTACTGGAAGCGAGTATGGAAGGTGAAATAAAAAATCACTTGTCGGCTAAAAGCGAAGAAAATAACCGAAGAAATTGAAGAAATTCAAAGACTTTACGGACAAGTGTAGGTTCATTTGAGTTATTGACACCAAGAGATAGGGAAGGAAGCTTTGAGCCACAATTAGTCAGAAAAAGGCAAACAACCGAACTTAAAGCAAAGGTTTTAAGTACATATGCCAGTGGCATGGTATATAGAGATATAGCGTCGCATGTAGAAGAGATATAAAATATCTGTAGCAGAGATATCAAGTATTACTGATAAATTATTGCCTGTAATCAATGAGTTGCGTAGTCGTCCACTACAATCAGTGTATCCAATAGTGTTTATGGTTTTTAAAGATCAAAGAAGACAGTCATTGCGTAAGTAAATACATGTAGAATATATTAGCAGAATGAAAAGAAAGAAGTTTTAGGTTTTTATATAGCAGAAAGTGAGGGAGCTAACTTTTGGCTAGGGATGTTAAATGACTTAAAAAAGAAAGGAGTAGAAGATATCCTGATTGTATGTGTAGATGGGCTAAAAAGCTTTCCTACAGCAATAAACAGTGTATTTCCTAAAGCAGAAATACAACTATGTATTGTACATCAGATAAGAAATTCACTGAAATATGCATCGAGCAAAGATGTGAAAATTTTCATGAATGATTTAAAAAAAATATACCGTGCTGCAAGTAGAGAAACTGCCGAAAATTATTTGCTTGAGCTAGAGGAAAAATGGGGAGAAAAATATATAGCCCTTCTAATAATAGTGGAAACAGGATAAAATAGAGACTTAGGGTAATAAGAAGGTAAAAGTGCCAGCAGCATACAGTTATGACTTAAGGAAAAAAGCCATGCAGGCGTTAGATGAAGGAGAGAGTAAAACAGCAGTAGCAAAAAGATGGGTTGTTGAGAGATCTTCTTTTGCCTGGTTGCAAAAATGTAGGCGACTTTGGAAAAATTGCGAGCGGAAACTCAACACTAGCCTGCAAATGGTCGTTCTTGCTTTCGCTGCTTTGCTTCTGAAAAGATTATGAACAAGATCTAAGACTTATAACAGAGAATTACTATCAAATCAAAGAGTTGTTGATGGCATCAATTCAATGGATTACAGTAAGCTTAAAATCTTATGCAAGTATCATAATAAGTTTAGTCACAAAGGTATTGAAGAATTACTATTAGATGAGAGCATTGTTAATCACATCAACGATGATGATGATGAAATGTTTAGGTCCATGCTAAATGATGCACCTGCGGAGCACAATATTCTAGAAATACTAAAAGGTGGGAAGGTTTGCAATATCAACAATGAATTCGAAAGTAGTGGTAGTGAGGAGAATGAAGAAGATTATGGATATTATGATAATTTTGATTACGAGGAAGATGAAAAAAATGATCCGAATAACTTCGCTAAAGAAGCACTAAGAAATAAAGGAATTAATGAAAAACATGTTGATGATGCTCAGTTTTATCTTAATGAAGAAATACTAAAATGTGTATTTGAAAGTAGTAAGCTTAGTGATGAAGATGTTACAAAATTATTAGAAAACAAGGAAATTCTTGAACGCATCAATTCGGTTGCTCCTGAAAGATTTCAACTCATACTTAATAGTGGTAAGTTTGATGATATCAATATTATTGTAGAATTACTAAAAAATAAGAAAGTTGCTAAGAACATCAACCTTCTTAGTGAAGAACTGTTTGAACAAATAGTTAAGAATAATGAGTTTAGTAGTGAACATATTATAAAAGCACTAGAAGATCGAGAATTTATTAAGCTTATCAAATTGATTGATCCTGGAAAATCTAAAATCATACTTAATAGTGATAAGTTTAATGATACCAATGTTATTGTAGAACTACTAAAAAACAAGGGAATTGCTGAGAACATCAATATTATTAGTGAAGAACTGCTTAAATACATAATTAAAAGTGATAGGTTTAGTAGTGAATATATTATAAAAGTACTAAAAGACCGAGAATTTGTTAAGCTTATCGATTTGATTGATCCTGGAAAATCTAAATCCGTATTTAGGAAATTTGATTATACCATTATTATAGAATTACTAAAAAATCAGGAAGTTGTTGAACGCATCAATTCGATGAATCGTAAAATATTTGACTTAATATTTAAGTATTCTGATCAAGGATATATTATGAATTTACTGAAAGATCAGAGTTTATTTGATCAAATCAATTCTCTTGATGAGAGTAAAGTGAGTATCATGAAAAGTGATTATTTTTTTACAGATAAAGAGATTGCAGAAATACTAAAGACTTCATTACCTCAACTCCATTCTATTGATGATAATAGATTAAAAATTATATGCAAAAGCATTAAGTTTGATTCTACAGATGTTAGAGAAATACTAAAAGATCATAGTCTATTCGTTCTAGTCAATTCTATCGATCTTGAAAAACTTGAACTTATATCTAGTAGTAGTAAATTTGATCGCTCCATGGTTATGGATTTACTAAAAAGTCGGAATTTTATCGATTCTATTGATACTGAAAAATTTCGACTTCTACTTGATAATGCAAGCTTGAATGACAAAAGGATTATAACACTACTAAAAGATCAAAATGCTGTTGAGAAGATCAATTCTGTTACCACTAAAGAGCTAAAAGCAATAACAGATAATGTTACTGGTAAGGTATTTTTCAATATATTTAAAAATTTTAAACCTAGCGTAAAGTCGACTTTGAGGCTTGCTATACTCCTGCGTAAAGCTGGTAAAATTACAGATATTAATATCGATTACTTGAACAACAAGGACCGTATTTACGAAGATATAATTAAATATGTTCCCCAAGAGCTGAGCATATATACTCAATATCCTTTCTCAGGGATTTTCTTAGGCGGTAAAGATCTTTCTCAAGAGCAGGACATAAATATAAATTCACTTGTACCATTCCTTACATTTGAAAGATATATTGAATGCAAAGAACCTGTGTCAAAATTATATAATTTATCTTTAGAGCAGGTTATTGAGAATATCAATCCACATAAAAGAGCTAAGTATTTCTAATAACACTAAATTCATTTATTTATAATAATTTTACTATATCGTAAAACCATCTATATCAGACTATTTTTACTATATTTTTTTGGTAAAATCACTGGCAGCTGACACCGAGGTTTAGAAAATTTTTATAATATAGACTATCAATGATTTTTCAGTAATAATATAGTTTTAGGTGGATATAGTGAACGTTTCATACAGAGATATAGACATTAAGCTAATTAGAACAGGTTGAATTCAAATGTTAAATCTAGAATCTCTGCCAAAACATCTAGCAATTATTATGGATGGTAATGGTAGATGGGCGAACAATCAAGGAATGGTAAAAATTGATGGTTATAGAAAAGGCAGTGAAGTTGCATTTGATATTGCTAAACATTGCACAACCTTAGCCATACCTTACTTAACTTTGTATACATTTTCCATGGAAAATTGGCTCAGACCTGAAAACGAAACAGACTACCTATTTGATTTATTTTACTCCGCTTTAACTAATGAAAACAAAATCAATTTCATTTGCAATTGTAACATTAAGTTAAATTTTATTGGCAATTTAAGTCTATTGCCCAGTAAAATATTCGATCAAATCAAAAAAGCAGAAGAAGTGACACATAAGAACGATGGTCTATTACTCACTGTTGCAGTTAGTTATGGAGCAAAGCAGGAAATTATACATGCTATCAACAACGTCATAAAAGGAAATATTGATTGCGTATTGGAAGAGGAATTTGAAAAATTTCTGTATACTAAAGATTTACCAAAATTGGATTTATTAATTCGCACTGGTGGCGAGAAAAGGTTAAGCAATTTTTTACTATGGCAAGCAGCTTATGCTGAATTGTATTTTTGTGATACTTTGTGGCCTGATTTTTCTTGTCAAGATTTGAGTAAAGCATTAGCAGATTATACAAAGAGAGAGAAAAAATATGGTAGATAATAATTTTATGGTGAGAACACTGTCTTCAATAGTAATATTACTGATATTTTCTTTTGCTACATATTTCAGTGATTTATCATTTTATCTACTAATCTTTTCAATTGCGGTTCTATCTTCTTTTGAATGGTATAAACTAACTAAAGGCAATAGTATCTTATACATTTTTGCATTACTACTCATTGCACTACCAAATGCATCGCTGATATACTTATATAATCTACCACAGGGAAAATATGAATTAATATGGCTTATCTTAACCATTTGGAGCATCGATATTACCGCTTACCTATTTGGTAAAAACTTTGGTGGTGCTAAAATTTGCCCAATTATTAGTCCTGGAAAGACTTGGTCAGGGCTTTTAGGTGCAGTTTTAGCTGGAGTATTTTGTACAATTTTTGGCTCAATATTTTTGAGTTTATTTCCAATTTTCTATTCCCCAATAATTGGCTTTACAATTGCTATTCTAGGCCAACTTGGAGACTTTACTGAATCACTCATAAAAAGAGTTTACAATGTTAAAGATAGTGGAGGTATAATACCTGGCCATGGAGGAGTACTTGACCGTATGGACAGTTTCATCTTTACTGCCCCCTTTATTGCTATTTACATAAGCTAAAGAATGAAGTGCTATTAACCTTTGGTCCTTTCCTTTCTATTCACTGCTTTCACCTCAATAGATTGAAATTCTTCGGAGTTTACTATTTGACTCATGGGCTTACTGCAATAAGGACAATACATTTCTCCTTCTTTATGTAAATATACTACTGGATGACCAGAACCATCATCATTCTCATCACCACGGCAGCAAACTATTAGATTATTATCCCTCACTTCTGACATTTCGCTCCTTTAATTTATAGTATTTTATACATCGAACATACTCGTTTGGAAATGAAAAAGACAATAAATACTTATTCTCCATTTTTTACCCTATTTAGATTAATCAATTCGGTTTGGACATTTTGTGATACAAAGCTGCTGACATCTTCTCCTAATCTCGCTATTTCTTTCACAAAACTTGATGAGATGAATTGATTATCTTCAGATGCAGGAAGAAATATGGTTTCGATTTCATGGGAGAGCTTATAATTTACCCAACTCATTTGAAATTCATAATCAAAATCTGATACTGCCCTCAGTCCTCTGATAATAACAGAGACATTTTGCTCTTTGGCAAACTTCACGAGCAACCCATTAAAAGATATAACATCTGCATTAATTTCTGCTCCTTTAACTTCATTTTCAGCCATGCTTGTGCGTAGCTTTATGTTAAAGGCAGTATGTTTGTTAACATTTTCTGCAACACCAACTATCAACTTATCGACTAGCTTACATGCTCTTTTTATTATGTCAAGGTGCCCAAAAGTTATAGGATCAAACGTACCAGGATAAATTCCTATTTTGTTATTAATGTTCATTTTTTGTTTCTATACTTCAAAAACTTTTGATGGACATAATAACGTTTTTTGTCTAAAAATAAAAGTACGTAGTTGGCCTGATAGCTCAGTTGGTAGAGCAAAGGACTGAAAATCCTTGTGTCGCTGGTTCGATTCCTGCTCAGGCCACATTCTTTTTCTTAATGTTCTATAATATATTATAATATTAATACAATTATTCAGGAAATAATGTCTAAATGTTACAATAGAATATTTAATATACTGTTAATTACATTTCTACTATTAAGTAATATCGCTTATAGTGAAAAAGTAAACAAAGAATTATCTGCTTTGACAGCGGAAAATGCAGTAAATTATAATATAATTGTTGGTTTATTGCAAACAGATGAATCTCAAAATATCTATGAGATATTCAATAATTTTGGGGTTAAAACTATATTCATTGACTATGACAAAATAATTAATTTAAAAGAAATCCAAGAAGAGTTCGCAAAACAAGATGAAATATTGGCAAAAAAGCTGATACTAGATCGAATAAAGGTTGAAGTTGAAAAATTTATCAAAGAGCAAAAGATAAACAGAATATTTATTTCAGATAACTTTCATTCAGCTCTTAACCCTTACCGTCAGCTTGTGAATGAAGCAATTGTAAAAATAGTAGATGACAATCCTACAATTCATTTGCTTGCCATATGCAGTAGTTTACAAGACATTATGAATGCAAAAGAAATTGAAATAACAAATGTTGTTAATGATGAGAAGAATCATTTAAAATCATCATCCTATCCACAAAAAGAGAATATACCTCTTCAGCAGATAAAAATTGTTCCAGGTAGTAGTTTGGAAAAAGTGGTAGCTAGATTTTTACTACCTAATCAAAATGGCTGGTTTTCAACTTATTTTCCGAATGCTCATTCAGGTACAGTAAGTAATACTACAGAGAATAGAAGAAGGCTAGAGCTACTTGGATATAAAATTGCAGCATTTGCCAATGACGGGTTAATAGAAGCTATCGAAGATAAGCATAGTAATATTTACTTTCAAAGTCATCTAGAAGCCCTTGTTGTCAAATCAGATAAAAACTCTCGTTTGTCAAGCCAAAAGGTACGTCAGGTTTCAACACTAGTTGCTATAGCAATTATAAATGATTTTCTTCATCGCGTTTAATGCTAAAATAAGGAAAATCATTTAATGTCATGCCAGTACTCTTTTTCTTGTCATTCCAGTGCGTGATGCTGGAATCCAGTTTTTCATTTCATCAAAATTAGCATAAGCTCAAGTTTGCTTATAAATTTTTCTGGATGCCAGTGTCTGGGCACTGGCATGACATTATGGAATTTGGGCTCTAGTGTCAACTACTCTAATGACACCTGATTATGATGAAAGAAATCTAATGATTTATATAAAACCCATAGCATGTCGAACGAAGCTTTTTTTAAGAAAATCTGAATTTTCAACTACCATTAAACCAAGATTGCTCAGAACTTTAACGCAAAGTATTCTGTTGGAAAATATTCTATTTAGTCCATCAGTTGCAAGTGCCATAGTAAAATTATCAAAGTATCTATCACGTGAAATTTTCTTCAATAGATAATTACTGCCAACATCAATGCCAGAGGATTTTGCAGCAGTTATTTGTCTAATAACACTCTCTACATCTCTCATTCCAAGGTTAAGTCCTTGACCTGCAACCGGGTGGATTGAATGTGCTGCATCGCCAATCAGCAAAATTCTGCTTTTATGCAACTTCCTCGCGAAAGAAAAACTCAAAGGATAAAGTCTTCTTTCACCCTCTAATTCAATTTCTCCCAAATAAGAACCAAATCTTTTTTTGAGTTCTATGACAAATTCCTCTTCGGATAAGCTCATTAGCATTTTCGAAATTTCGCATTTTTCTGTCCAAACTATTGAAGAAGTATAGCCACCTTTCATTGGCAAAATTGCAAACGGACCACCAGAAAAAAACCTCTCTACAGCTAAGTTTTGGTGATGTAGTTCATGTTTTACATTAAATATCATGCTATTTTGTTTATAACCAAATTTTATCATTGGTATAGAAAACAGCTCTGGCAGCTTAGAGTTTTTACCTTCAGCACAGATAAATAGTGATGATATCAATTTTTGATCATTATCAAGAGTAACTTCCATGTATCCTTCGTCACAAGAGATTGTTTTATAGGAACGTGGAGAATATATATTGAGTTTATGCAAAAAATTATTATTGATTGCATTCCATATAATAGCGCTCTTGATTACATAACCCATTGGTTCTTCACCGACCATTTTATGATCATAATGCACAGTAAATGGGCTATTTCCATCTAATATGCATATATCAAGTATTGATTCAGCTTCGCCTTCTAAGAGGCACCAAATCCCTAATTTTTCTAGTATTTTTTTTGATCCTTGAGAAATAGCGAATGCTCGATTATCATCAATTGCACGTGGTAAACTGTTTTTCTCAATTACGGCTACAGATACAGAGTCATTACTCAGGCCAATAGCAGTAATAAGACCAATTAGCCCACTACCTGAAATGATTACATCGTAATTCATTTTATTAACCTAAAATTACATTCTACCCATTTTAAAAATAGTTTAAACGAACTTTGTAGACACTGAACTTCTCATTACTATCTTAGTTATAACCAAAATAGTAATAAAATATTAATTATTTTACACTAAATTAGGTCTAATTTTATTAAAGGAGCTAGATTATGACTACAGATTGCAAAAAAGAATTACTAAATTGCATTAGCAAGTACAGAGAAGAACTTGCAGAAAATAAAGCAGCAATTAGACAAACTTTAACTAGCGATAAAATTAATATAAGCGATTACTTTTATCAGGGTGATGAAATCTGTAAAAAAGAGCTGTTTAACATAGGAAGTGAGTGTCCAGATACAAAATATGGTAGTCGAAAAGAATATACGTATGATGAGTGGAAGGAAAAAATTGAAAAACCTCATGCTAAAGATTTGCTAAAGATGTTACAAAATGAAATAAAAGGTAAAATATTAAAAAGTTTTGAAGATTATGAAAAATATCATAAAAATGCTACTGAAGCTATAAAAAGAGAATTAGACATAGATTCAAAATTAAAGGCAATACTCAAAGAAAAGCAACAACCAGAAACTGATGAAACTCGAGCATATTACGACGTTATACGAGATTTATATGAAAATGGAGACATGCGCTCTCAACTAAAGTGCAATGATCTTGATTGTTTTAATAGAACAATAGAAGATAATCTATCTCAAAAACAATCCGAGCTAGCTGCTATAAAGGATGACTTTTTGGATAATACGCAAAATATTTTTCAACATATTCAAGTTGAAGATAGTATTTTTTAGAGAAATAAGATTATGCTATTTTTTAATGAAATTTCTTAAGTGGTAGATTGTTTTTTACGGCTATAGCTGAGGTAGCTGTCACTACCTGAAATGTAACAAATAAAATACCAATCTTAAATATTGCTATATTTCACGATAGTTTCTCAACTTGACGCACATGCTTTTGGAACATTCTCATTTGTCAAATAGTTTCTGGCATGCTACACAATCTGTAATGCAAGTTTTAACTTACTTTTACGCAATATTGATCATTCTTGAAAAGCAATCTAACATTTTCTATTCCTTGATTACGAAGCTTTGATGCAGCTGATTTAGCTACCTGAGCGTTTACAAAAAATGCTACATATCCCTTACTTTCTGCATTGTTTTGTTTTGGGTGACGTTTCTGCATTTCTTTTTCATATTGCCTTTTGTAATGAGGAGTATTTTGTATCAATTGTTCTGACCTCTTTCTTAAGTACTCGACTTTTACCTTCGCAAGCCCAGACTTATGAAGTCCTAAAACTTGTGCTGCTTTTTCTGACAAGTCTATTATTCTACCTTCAACAAATGGCCCTCTATCATTAACTCTTATAACAAGCTTTCTTCCATTTTCTAAATTAGTAACACGAACAAAGCAGGGTAGGGGCAAGGTCTTATGTGCTGCAGAAATCAAGTGACAATTAAACACTTCACCGTTAGCTGTAATTGTGCCATGATCTTCTATTCCATACCACGATGCTATTCCTACTTCCTCATAACAGCTACAGTATTTTGGGTGGTAGGTGATACCATTTATTGTATAGCTATTGCCAATTTTATAATGACCTGCGGTGTGATTACACCTATTGCTAAAACTACAACTACTCATCAAAACGAATATTAGACATAGAAAGGCTAGTTTTTTTATCATTGTACTTAGTGAAATGGTTCGATACCATGAGGATTTTAAATTATACTATACTAAATTTAGTAATAAGTAAACGTCTACTGCCAAATATGCACAGCACTAAAAAAGAAGTAATACATATAATCGGTATAGGTGGAATTGGAATGAGCGCAATTGCTGAAATTCTTCATAATTCCAGTTATAAAGTTCAAGGCAGTGATACGCGATCAAACGACAATATAGATAGGTTACAAAAATTAGGTATAGAGGTCTATATTGGTCACGATGCAAGTAGTATTAGACAAGCTCAAATAGTTGTACATTCTTCCGCAATAAAACCTGATAATGTGGAGCTAGTTGCAGCAAGAAATAACAATAAAACCGTTTTGCATAGATCAGACATGCTGGTTAAAATTATGAAAGGTAAATATGTGATAGCAGTTTCAGGTTCAAGTGGTAAGACGACGACGACAGCTATGATTGCTTCCATTTTTGATCATTCTGGTGCTGACGCCACTGTAATTGTTGGAGGAATATTAAATTCCTATCAGAGTAATGCAAAACTTGGCAAAAGTGACATTTTCTTAATTGAGGCTGATGAGTCTGATGGAACTATGTTAAAAATTCCTGCAGATATTGCTGTTGTAACAAGTATTAATGATGACCATATAGACCATTACGGTACATTTAACAAAATCAAAAATGCGTTTTCTAGATTTGTAAACAACGCGAATTTTGCTATTTTGCCTGATTCTGCAGACATCAATCATGATGCGAGTAATTCTATAAAGTTTTGGTTTGGAAATGGTAAAATTAGAGCTAGCAATATCAAACAACACAATAATAGCATAGAATTTGACGTGCTGATTAGTATAAACGAAAGTAATCGTATTCCATTGTCCACTACTCGAGTAGTTGAGAGGGATGGAATAAAAGCAGCCCTTTCTTCATCACCTCAATGCTTGAAACTGGATTCTCGTTTCAATGTTAAACAAGATACTATAGAATTTAAGAGGACAATCCCTAGAAAATCTCTACATTCAAAAAAAGTAAATCATACTAATGCTATTTGAACAAGCTAGCGTAAAAGTAAGCTAAATTTTTTAAGGTACAAAAATAGCAAGAAACAGTTGTTTGAAAAAAATTGGAATTTGATTGGATTGCTGAAAATTGGCTCTCAAACTTTAGACGCATGAGCAAGATAATACTCTTTAACTAATATAGATTAGGTGATTTGGAAGAGATACATCTAGAGCAGCCGGCAAAGTTACAATACATATTACCGCAATAACTAGAAATGAGAAGGATCTATATGGTGATTATAGATTTTTCCAGACCTTGAAAACAATAAATAGACAGTAAATTAGAACTACTGCAAAAAAACAAGAATAGCTACACTGGTTGCTTGACCATCGTAAACGTAGCTTGTTAAGCCGATAAAAATAGCCATGATAGAAGCTCTAATAAATGAAATTGCAGAAGAAGTTGTGCCTTTCATTTCAGGGAAAATATTTAATGATGCATTGAAAATGACTGCTTGACAAATTCCACAGCCAATACAAAAAATAGCCATAGATAGCGTTAGTAAGTAGTAAGCACTGGGCATGATTATACTGAATATTAAAAGTGATAGGAATCCAATAACAATTATGCCTGTACCGAAAATTACACACCAAATTGCTCCAAGTTTCTTTAAGAACCTGTTCATAATCTTTTGAGGAGGAAAGAAGTAAAAGCAAGAACGACCATTTGCAGGCTAGTGTTGAGTTTCCGCTCGCAATTTTTCCAAAGTCGCCTACATTTTTGCAACCAAGCAAAAGATCTCTCAACAACCCATCTTTTTGGCAATACAGCAAAGGTGTGTGCTACAATAATCTCAAACTTTCCTCGACTTATATCACTTGGATATAAACTTCCCATATCCTACTTTATCCTCTCATTCTATCCCTTTTTTGAGATCATGTACAGTCTCTTAGATCTTACTGAAAAACAGGCTAATTAGTGAGAAAGACCCAACCATTGCACCTTGATGTAGCGCATAAATAGTGCTGGATAAACCAAAAGTTTCCATATACAAAAAAGGGCCACAAGTAATGAATGACATATAAGCCGCAGAAAAAAGGCTCTGTGCCAAAGACAACACCATAAATTTTGAACTTGATAATAATTTTTATAATCTTTCATCATTTTTTTTAGACTAAAAATATCACGGTCCTTTTTTGTTTCTGGTAACAGAAAAAGCAGCAAAACCCAAGAGATGAAACAAAGTATTGCAACACTTGCATAGTTGCCACGCCACCCAACAATTTTGTTGATGAAATTACCTAATACTGGTGCAATTGCTATGAGAACTGTGAGAATAGAATTCATGATTCCAATAAATTTTACTGCTTCGTTGCCTTTATAGCTGTCTGCAATAATTGCAAACACAACTACAGATGTGCTAACATCAATGCCTTGAATAAAGCGAGAGATTAAAAGCCAAGAAACTGACAGCGCAAAAACACAGCCAACAGCACCGATGAGTAGCAAAGTGTTGCCTATGATCATCATCCTTCTTCTGCCATAGCATTCAGACAATGGACCAAAAAATAACCCTCCTATGCAAACGCCTAAAAAATTGTAAGCAATAGTTAATTGAATTGTGCCTTCCGGTACGTTAAAATAGCGTACTATATCAGGAAAACTAGGTACAGAAATATCAATTTCAATGAACTTAGCAAGTAGAGATAGAATTAATAAAAACGGTAGTAACACTTAAAATCTTTAATTAATGAATAAAAATATCACATTTAAAGCGTTGAAAGAAGAACATTTTTCACTATTATTAAAATGGGTAGAGACGCCCCATATAAAGAAGTGGTGGGATGCGGATATAAATTGGACACCAGAGTTAATTGAGAAAAAATATAGCAACTACGTTAAAGGATTCAAATGTTTAAAATCTAAGATACAAATTATTGAAAAACCAATGCACGCATTCATTATTAATTGTGATGGAGTTGATATTGGTTATATTCAATATTACAACAAACATGATTTCCCACCTGAACAGGTCTATAACACTTTAGAACTTCCAGAAAGTTGTGCTGCTATAGACTGGTATATCGGAGAGCTGAATTATGTAGGTAAAGGAGTTGGTTCACAAGCTTTGAATATATTTTTAAACAAATTTGTCTTTAAAGTTTATGAGAATGCCTTTGTTGACCCAGGTATAGCAAATGTTTGTGCAATCCGTGTTTACGAAAAAGTTGGCTTTAAAAAATTATGGAAAGTGATAGTGCGATTTTAATGATTAAGGCAAGAATTCCTGAAAACCATTCAAGATGAGTGTTTTTTCAACAATCTACCTAAATTACTACAAGTGGTTTATAACAATATACAAGGAGCTTTATACAAACTTAACATAATTTAATCGTAAAAATATCATTATTAAGTCCTATATAAGAACAAATTTTGGCACTCAGTGAATCTTTTTTAACTAACTATGAACTTGATTAATTGGAAAATAAATTTTACTTACTTTTACAATATCTTAAAATCTAATATCACTTTATCAGCAAAGATATCACAATAGGCTAGTATGTTCTTTACTCTTTTCCTCAAAATATTACCTATTTACATTACAATACTTATTGGTTACTTAGCAGGAAGATATCTTAAAATTGATAGAAATACTATATCTCAAATACTCTTTTATATAGCTAATCCAATAGTGATTTTATATGGAGTATCTAATACAGAAGTTAATTTAAAAGTAATTTCTCTGCCGATTTTGATATGGTTTATAGGTAGTACTATGTCTTTATCAGTGTATTATCTTTCTTCTTTTTTATTTAAGGACAACACGAGAAACATATTAGCGTTTAGCTCAGGCAGCACAAGTATGGGTTATTTTGGTCTACCGATTGCCATTGCTTTATTTGATGAAGATTCAGTATCTGTGTATGTTGTCTGTTACATAGGAATGGCACTATTTGAAAATAGCTTGGGATTTTATATAGCTGCAAATGGTATCTATACTGCAAAAGAATGCGTATTAAAGTTACTCAAACTTCCCTCATTATATGCAATGATTCTAGGTTTCTTTTTAAGTATATATGATATACAAATACCCACTTTTTTGACAGATGTTATGATAAATATCAGAAGTACATTTATCACATTAGGAATGGTGCTGCTTGGAGTAAGTATTGCACAAATTACAAATTTTAAAGTAGATTGGAAGCTTGCCTTGACCACTATTGTAGCAAAGTACATATTCTGGCCGTTATTTGTTTGGGGGATTGTCTTGCTAGACAAGCATGTTACAGGTATATACGATGAAAGCATCTATAAAGCACTGATGTTACTGGCTATTATTCCGATTTCTGGGTCCAGTATAATACTTGCTAATATTTTAAATTACCAACCAGATAAAGCTACTTTATTGCTCCTAATTAGTACTGCAGTGGGACTATTTTATGTTCCACTTATAATATCATTATTTTTTACTAAACTTGTCCCTTTTTGATCAAAAGTTTAAGCGCTAGGCCTATTCACAAAACTTGAATTTAGACTAGACTTCTTGGATAATCATAAAAGAAACTAATCCTTTTTTCCTCTCCTTTCTTATTTTTTACACAGAATAGGAAGTTATCAATTGATGGAATTTTCGCAATAATTTCAATAGCAGTAAGATTTTCTACACCTTTTAGCAGGTCTATAGTTGAATTTGGATGTTCTATGAGCAGCAACAAATAAATGTAACTTGCCTTTTTCTATATGATGCTATTAACCGAATAGGTATTCGCTTGACATTTCCATATCTTTGTTATCATTAGTAATACTAAAGGGAAAATTAAACTTAATAAGATTTGGAAGCATATTGTTGTTCTATGATTCACGTAATTCTGCTATGCCTTCGTTGCAAATGTTGTCATAAAGTAAATTAAATTCTTTAATATTTGAAAAACTACCACCCCTTAGCGCACTCATTAATATTATTCCACTTTCAATATCAATATCATTAGAAATTAAATCAAGTTTAACAAGATTTGGAAAGTTACCCATTCTTTAACAATTTAGTGATTGCTATTGAGCCTTCTACGCCAATAATGCTAGAAGTTAATTTACACTCAGTAATATTTGGAAGATTAATATTCTCTAATGCTTCATTTAAAACTTCTCCGCACTGAGCATCAATATAACAATTAGATAAAGTCAAGCTTGTAATATTTTGCTTTTTCTGTAAAAAGTTTACTAGCTTCTCCATATATACATATAGATTATTTAATTCTAAGGTGTTACTATTAACATATTGATTAAAGTCAACCTCCATAGTTTCTGTAAGTTATAGAGCTGCTAATTACAGCATAAATTTAAATAATTGTCAACTTTATGAACAACTAACTTTACTTCTTTTTAACCTGATACCTATGCTTTATTTCAAATTTCCATCAAAAAGTAACATTACCCCCTCCAGTCAACCTTTCTGCTTCATTTCGTGAAATCAATGCCTCAATAAATTCATCTAGTTCACCTTCTTTTATAATCTGTTCTAGTCGATGTGAAGTGAGATTAATTCTATGATCTGTTATTCTTGATTGTGGAAAGTTATAAGTTCTTATACGTTCAGAGCGATCTCCAGAACCAATTTGGCTTTTCCTCATTGTTGATCTTTCCATTTCTTTTTTTTGTCTTTCAATTTCGTATAGCCTTGCTCTCAACACTTTGAGCGCTTTAGCCTTATTTTTGTGCTGCGACTTTTCATCTTGCTGTATTACAACTATCCCTGTTGGCAAGTGGGTGACCCTTACTGCGCTGTCAGTTGTATTCACTGATTGCCCTCCAGGACCACTGGATCTATAAACATCTATGCGTAAATCTTTTTCTTCTATTTCAAAGTCAACCTCTTCTACTTCAGGTAATATTGCAACAGTAGCTGCGGAAGTGTGTAATCTTCCTGAGGATTCAGTTTCTGGCACTCTTTGTACTCTGTGCACCCCTGACTCAAATTTCAGTCTTGCAAAAACTTCTGTTCCATTAATGAGTGCTGAAGCTTCCTTATAGCCACCTATACCTGTATTAGAAATACTTATTGGCTCAAACTTCCAATTTCTTCTTTCTGCATATTTTTGATACATACGAAATAACATCGCTGCAAATAATGCTGCTTCTTCTCCGCCTGTGCCTGCTCTAATTTCTAATATTGCATTTCTTGAATCATCTTCATCTTTGGGTAATAATGCCAACTTTAGTTTTGCTTTTACTTTCGGTAATAGTATCTTTTGCTTCTCAAGAAGTTCTTCTTTTGCTAACTCTTTTATATCACCATCGCTGTTCTCATCTTTCATGATTTCTTCTAAATCTGAAATTTCCTCTTTTAATATATTATATTCATCGATTATCTCGATAATTGGTCTGAGTTCAGAGTATTCTTTTGAAAAACTAACGAATTCTTTTTGACTCAAATTTGTAGGGTTTTCCAGATTTCTCTCTACATCAGAAAACTTTTTTTTAAAGTCTTGTAAATTATTCTCTATATCCATATAGTACAGGTCTAGTTTTCAGCTGTTTAAGTAAGTAATATATACTGAAATAAAAAATTTCTTATATCAAGCAATAACACTATAATTGTCTCGAATATTTCTACCTAAGTATAATGGCAAAACAGATAACATCAATCTGCAGCTTCATATTTGGAGCTTCAGACAAAAAATCATTACCAGATGAGTCGGCTCCAGAGATTGCATTTGCTGGTAGATCAAACGTAGGAAAATCAAGTTTAATCAACTTGCTGATAAACAGCAAAAAAGCTGCAAGAGTTTCTTCTAAACCTGGATGCACTAGACAAATAAATTTTTACTCTATGTACAATGATAAGTTTAGGATTGTCGACCTACCGGGTTATGGCTATTCTTGTGCAAGCAAGGAAGAAGCAGTACAATACTTAAACCTTATTGAGTACTATCTAATTCACAGGAGAAATCTAAAAAGAGTGTTTGTGCTTATAGATAGCAAGGTAGGATTAAAAGAAATAGACAAAGACTTTATTTATTGGTTAATATATAATAATATTAACTTTAATATTGTGCTAACAAAAATAGATAAAGTGAATCAGGAAAGTCTAGATGCTATTCTAGAAAATACTCAAAAGTGGGTTAATAATGAACATATATCAATTCATCAAATAAGCATTCGTGTTAAGCATAAAATCATCAAGGTAAGAGATGAGTTTTTCAAATTTACAAGATAAAAAAATGAAAAGTGATGAATCTTTAAATGGTAAGATGCCATTGAAGGAAAAAACAGAAATATTATTTGAAGTTCTGTCTAACATACCTAAATTTGTAGGCGAAACTTTTATCATCAAATGCAGCAGTGTAATAATCTCAGATGAAGCGCTGCTTAGTGCTTTTGCGCATAATGTTGTTCTGTTGAAACAGCTTGGTATAAATCCGGTGGTAGTTCATGACGGAGAATATGAAATTAACTTAGTGTTAAAAATGCTAGGTATGAATGATAAGTTTATAAATGGTGTCAGACTTACAGACAAAAGCACTATGAAAATCATTGAAATGGCACTGTGTGGTTCAATTAATAAAAAAATTGTTCAGCATATAAATTCTGCTGGTGGTTCAGCTATTGGACTATGTGGAAAAGATGGCAACCTCATAAAAGCTGAAAAGATAAGCACTACGCTTAGGGAAAATAGATTAAATAATATTGAAAAAATACTAGACATGGGATTTATCGGTAGACCAACTGAAATCAATCCTGATATATTATTCTTTATTGAAGAATCAGATTCTATACCAGTTATTGCACCTATCGGTTATGGAAAAAATGGAGAAACATATCATATTGATACTGATAGCACTGCAAGTGCAATTGCACTTGCAGTTTACGCATCTAAAATGATAATCTTGAGTGATACAGATGAAGAAATAAACAAAGTTGGCAATAGAAGAGTCTTGATTAAAAATTTAAAAGAATCGATTGATTGTGGAAAAATTAAAGGAGAAAAATTTGTTGAAAGGCTTATGTCATATACTAAAATGGTAGAAGAATGTGCAGGGGTTGTTCACATAGTTGATGGTAGAGTACCTAACATTATACTTGATTTATTTACTGAGAATAATTCAGGTATATCAATAATGGATGATTAATAGCTGTACTGCTTATAACCATATGAACATTGAAAATTTGGGAATAGCTTATGTCAAATTCCTATTCTCTTTTCCAGTTTTTTAGTTTTTTTTTTCTTGCAAGCATAATAGTTTCGTATACATAATGAAACCAGAGGAAAATAAAGAGGGCTTGGGTGTAACACTCAAATAATGATTTACCTTATGGATACCGCTAGAAAAGTTGACTAAGGTATACAATTCTCTCTGCGTCAAGTTATTCAAGATATCGAATCTACAAACGCTTTGGATTGAGTGTGTTTGGTTAATTTGAGTGCTTTAAATGAAAGGCGAAAATTGAGCATACTACGCCTCTGTACACAGTATCTTTAATGCAAATGCCCATGTGATTCCATAGATAATCTCTGTTTTTTTATTTTATCTGTCCATTTATCATTTTCTATATCTTGTTTGTTGGTTGCTCTTTTTTCTTGCTCAACAATTACCTTATCTATCTTCTGATGAATTGCATCAATTGCATTTTTTTCTTTGTATACTTCGCTTTTTCCTTCAACAATTAAATTGGTAAAAATATTTACAACAAACTGCACTTGATTATGATTAACCTGACCTTTTATCGAAGAAGGTAAAGAGTTTAATTTCATCAATACTTCTGATGCTGTTTTATCTTGAGTGGAAAGCCCTAAATTATCTACTACTTCACTTATTAATAACTCTCTGTTTTCTTTATTATCTTCCAATTTAGTATAATCACGCAGTAGATCCATAACTGCAGATACTCTGACTTCAATAATATCATCAACATCTTCACCTCCTAGAGCAACTCCTGATCCCAATAACCTCTCTCTGAGATTTTTCTTTAAAAGATTGGTAAATTTTTCATTTGCATCCGATCCTGTAGTAGATATTGTACCATCTAAATAGTTGTTTACTTTGATTTGAGTACCTAAGCTATGCTCTATTTGTATTTTTGCCTCAGGTTTAAATCCTAATTTTGCACAGAATTTCTGAAAATATTCTTTAATAGTGTCAAACAAGGTCTTGCCATTGTCTTTATAGTTTTTCAACTCTTCAGGAATAGTAAGTGATAATTTACCATCTCCATATTTTACAAGGTCTTCACCATATTGAGACTCAAGTGTAAATTCTAATGAGCTGGATAGGTCACATATTTTCTCTTCCGGATTGTCAATCGTGGTTATAGGTATTGCCATATCAGACGTCACTTTTATGCGGTTGTGGTCAGTGCAGTAAATGTTTAGCACTTTTTTAGGACTTTGTGGAGTTAAATTACAACTACTGAGTGCGGCATGAGATTCATTTAATATACCAGCCCCATACCCTGCTTGATTACAATTGGTGACTAACTCTTCTAAAATAGCATCACTTGGTATTTCTGCTTCAGCGTATCTAAACATTTCCTTGAAAATTTCCTTTGCTAATGCACGGTAATCTTTTTTGGAGAATAGATGATAAGAGCTTCTCCCTGTGTTATAAAATCTCTCAAATTCCTTTCTATATTCATCAGTTTTTTTCTCATCAGCAACTGTAGGGCTATTACAATGATTTTCCCAAACTTCAGATAGTCTATCTTGATCAAGCTCCTTAAGTACTGGTTCCATAAAAGCTTTACCTTCTTCGGATAGATTATCAAAATTATCACGGTTAAAAATCTCATTTCTATAATCTTTAGCTCCTTCCTTAAATGCAATGATAAAATTTTTATCTATTTCTTTTCCGTTAATAATAAAATTCATCCTTTGAAAATCTAAGAACATTGTTTCACCGGAATTCGCTAATTTATTTTCTTGATCTGCTCTTAATTTACTAAAATTGAATTCTTTAGCTGTGGCCTTTAATCTAACTACCGGACTCTTCTTTGCCTCTTTCATAATTAACACCTTACTATAAATATGCTGTAAGTTGTACCATATAATGATGAATAATTTTATAATATATAAAAAAGTCGATAGTCTATTTCTTTATTTTAGGGATATAGGAAAGGCGTAGATTTCTCTTTTCATTTGTAGCATGCTGCATTAATATTTACTTATTAATCTAGAAAATAGTGATGAATAATATTATAATTGTTGGTCTGCAATGGGGTGACGAAGGCAAGGGTAAAATAGTAGATTATCTTTCTGAGAATGCAGATGTAGTTGTGAGATTTCAGGGAGGAAATAATGCAGGGCACACTATAGTAATAGATGATGAGGTTTATAAATTAAATTTACTGCCCTCTGCTGTTTTGAGAGCGGACAAAATATCTATTATAGGAAACGGTGTTGCTCTTGATTCACATGCTTTAGTCTCAGAAATAGAGTCATTGAAAGTTAAAGGAGTGGACGTAAACTATAACAACTTGATGGTATCCGAGAGCTGTCCATTAATACTTAGCGTACATAAGGACAAGGAAAAGCTATTTGAAGATTTAAACGGAAATCACAAAATTGGTACAACAAACAAAGGGATAGGGCCATGTTATGAAGATAAAGTTGGCAGGAGAGCTATACGCCTTTGTGACTTAGAAAACACAGATGAGCTCAATCAAAGAGTGGATGCTCTCCTGAGTTACCATAATGCTATCAGAAAAGGACTTAACTACCAATTAGTTAAAAAAGAAGAAATATTAAAGGAAATTCAAGAGATTTCAGAAAAAATTCTTTTATATAAAAAACCTGTGTGGAAGATACTAAATGATTTTATGAAAGAAGGTAAGAAAATAATATTTGAAGGCGCTCAAGGCGCATTTTTAGATATCGACCACGGAACTTACCCTTTTGTTACTTCAAGTAATACCGTAGCATCGCAAGCGATAACAGGCTCAGGATTATCCTACAATGCTCACATTATTGGTGTAGCAAAAGCGTATACAACAAGAGTGGGTAATGGTCCATTTCCTACTGAACAAAATAATGAGATTGGAGACAGCTTATTTTCTATAGGTAAGGAACTTGGAACAGTAAGCAATAGAAGAAGGCGCTGCGGATGGTTTGACGCAGTTTTAGTGCGCCAGGCCGTACAACTCTCTGGAGTTTCAAGCATTGTATTAACCAAATTAGATATTCTTGATTCTTTTGATACTATTAAAATAGGCACTGGTTATAAGTATGGCGGAAAAATGTATGATTATTTACCCGCATCACATTCAATACAAAAAGAATTAGAGCCAATATATGAAGAATTTCCTGGTTGGAAAGAGAAAACTCAAGGCAAAAGGTCAGTTAAGGAATTACCTGCAAATTTGATGAAATATGTGAGAAAAATAGAAGAATTAATAGGTGTACCAATTCATCTAATTTCAACCAGTCCAAAAAGAGAGGATGTTATTGAGATTAAAAATCTATGAAAACGTCTTGTTAACTTTTATCCAATAAAAAACGATACTTGTGTGACTTCAAGCAATCTATTATGCAAAGTAGCAGCGTAAACGTACAGTGAGCAGTGTGATTTTTCTTAAATACATGTTGATTGTTATAATATAAACATAGTTAAAGGAGGCGTATTATGATTGCAGGTTTGACTAAGGGAGACAAAGTAGTAAAAGCGGAAAAAACAAGTGATCAGCTGAGAGAATTGTCAGTTGCAGAATATGTAGTTAAGTCAATACATGACTTGCAAAAATTGCATAATAGATTATGTTCATCACAGGGCAACAATTGTGTTAATGATAGAGAGAAGTTTATCCAAGATAGTGATGGGCTTGGTATATTTCAATTTCTCAAAAGCTATATTAATGATGCAGAAAAAAATGAGCCTTCCATTAAGAACCTTACTATAATGAAATTTCTTCGCTCAATTATAGAAGATAGAGAACTGTATAAAAAGTTATGCAGTTTCGATGATTTTCTCGATTGTGAGTTAGAAAATTTGAGAGATAAGATAAGCTTATTAGCGCTTTTGAGAGAAAAAATGGACTTTACTGATATACAAAAAGCTTATGGTAATTGGCGTTTTAGTAATCTAATAGATGATAATGATTTTAAGCGAATGTATGTGGATGAAGCAGTAAAAGAAAGAGAAAAGCCTGTTAATGAGGACTTTGAGAAAAATATAGGTAAATACATAGAGTTAGTAAAGGAAGGAAAAGAAGTTGCAAGTAGGTATTTTGGAAAATGGAAAGAGGACTTTCAAGTTTACTGTGAAGAAATTGACAATAATAATAAAGTTTTGAATATTAACCTTACTCATTACGAAAATAGTGAGCCAACAAAGATTAGTGACGTTTTACAGCAAGAGAAAGATATTAAAGAACTGAATATCTATTGCAATAAAAAACATGAAATACACGCTCATAAAAAAGATAAGAAAAGATATTATGAATTTAAAGAAGGTGCATATTATGAAATGACAAGCACTTGGGCTGCAAAAGATGGATCATGAATGTGTACCATGATTATGAATGTGAGTAGCGATGGCATAACTGAAATACTAAAATTTAATGGTGAAGATTTTATTTCATCGAAGGAGATTCTAGAATTAATAAAGCAAAACGATGAATTATATATTCAAGGTCTCTCCTTATATGATGCTGTAATAGAATCACTAGAAGAGGATAGGGCTACTCCTATTAATCTTTACAATGAATCTATGGTGGCTTATCAAGGTAAGGAACCAGAGGGGAAGTTAGATCATAAAGTTGATGCTGATAATAGCCTTCCTTCTTCTCCTTCTATTAATAGCAATGCATTGGAAGACAATTTACAGCACACTGAAACTTAACCAGAAATTGCTTCACAACAAATAACTGATTTACAAAACAGTTTTGGAAAAGAAGAGCGAAAAAACACGGAATTGCAAACTGAACTGGCACAAAAAGATGAAAAGTTAGCAAGTGTGTTAGCAGAGTTACAAGAGAAAGCACAAGAACTTAAAAATGTATGTGAAGCAAAAGGAAAGCTAGAGGGTAAGCTAAAAGGTGTTAATACAGAAAAGAAGGAGTTAGAAGACAAATTAAAAGAAGCAGCACACATAATGAAGAAAAAGGAGCAGTATATAAGCAATTTAAAATTTCAAGTGCAAGAGTTGAAAGATGAGCTTAAAGCACAACTAGAATCTTATGAACAAGGGATATGCAAACTAGCATGGGAAGTTGAAGAGTTAAGAAGCAAGCTAGAGTGTGAGAATGAATGAGATGATAAAGTTGTAGAAATAGCTGATGGACTGGGAGAAAAAATTCATGCTGATGAACAAAGAAGCCTCAATAATCAATTTTATACTCCAACAAGAAATATTTTTAATGAGACTAATAATGAGTCTTGTGTTCCACTGGAAGAAAAGATGACGTTACTCAGATCTTTAAGCTCTGATGGCGGATATGGTAGTGATAATGATTTATCTTCTAACATGAGTTCTATTGAACAAAGAAGCTTCAATCATCAATTTTATACTCTAGCAGGAAACGTTTTTAGTGAACCTGATAGTGCCTCACAAAAGAAGACAGAGTTATCCAGATCTTCAAGTTTTGATAGTGGACTTGATAGCGATGAGGAAAATTGTGATAATGATTTATCTTCTAACATAAGTTCTATTAAGAAGGTAGCAGAGAGTAGAAGCGTAGGTAACTCGCTTTCCTCTTGCATTGTTAAGGAGATGATTGGAGTTAAGTTGCAAGAGCAATACTCAAGTAGAGTATAAAAATCTCCTGTATTGATAATAATTTAAAATCTATAGTAGACTGAAAAAGATTATTAAATTATAATACGATAATGATAAAAGAAGACAAATCAAAAACACTTTTTGAAGTGGAAGGGGCAGTAACTGCTTTACTACCTGCAGCAGAATTTAGAGTGAAGCTGGACAATGAACATGAGATTATCTGTCATGTATCAGGAAGAGTGAGAAGAAGTAAAATACGTATCATTATAGGCGATAAAGTGTTAGTTGAGATGAGTATTTATGATAGGAATGCAAGAAAGGGTAGGATAATAAAAAGGCTCAAGTGATAGAACAATCTCTAGATAATCTTATTCTTGCTTCATCATCAGAAAGGCGAGTAGCCTTACTAAAACAAATAAATATTAAGCCAGGTTTGGTTTTGCCAGCAGATACAGATGAATCGCCCTTGAAGAAAGAGCTGCCAAAAGATTACTCAATCCGTATGGCAAAAAGTAAAGCCGAGAAAATACAAAGTGCAAATCCAAATTACTTTGTGCTTGGTGTTGATACAGTTGTTGCTTGTGGTAGAAGGATACTGCTCAAAGCTGAAAACGTTAAGCAAGCAGAAAAATGCGTTCGCTTGTTATCAGGAAGAAGGCATAGAGTATACACCAGTGTGTGTTTATTAACTCCTGATCAATCTAAACAGCATATTAGGACTGTAGTTACAATAGTGAAATTTAAGCGTCTCAGCGAACAAGAAATTAAATATTATTTAGCATCAGAAGAGTGGAAAAACAGGGCAGGGGGGTGCAACATACAAGGTCTTGCAGGAATGTTTGTATTATTTTTACGTGGCTCATACTCTTCTGTAATAGGGTTACCATTACATGAAACCCATTGCCTGCTAAGTAATTACTTTAACCTATACTAATACCATTGTCCTTTTTTTGTTTTTCTTCAGCAATAAGTTTATCCCAGATTCTATTTCTATTTGCTAATGCAATTCTATCGCGATCAGGACTATCATTGCGTTCTGTTAAAGTATCTTTTCTTTCCTCTTCTACTATTTCAGCTTTCAGTTGTGCTGCATCTTTTTCTAGCAATTTATATAGTTCGCTATTTTTGTCTATAGTCAGATTAGTATTATCATTTTCTTGTTCTGCTTCTTGTTCTGCCACTTTTCTTTCTAATAACTTACGTACAGGGTCATATTTTTTACCTTCTTTTATTTCTTTCAACATACTTTCTGAGAATAAATCTTTAGTAGCCTGGTGTGAAGGTTCTCTCAATCCTTTATTCAATTTTTCCAATGTATCTTTTGGTTCAATGGTTTCTAATCTCTTCTCTAATTGCTCAGAATTGACCTGAAAATTATAGTGGCTAGTGTAAGTTGGAGATGAGTAACCTGAGTCGTTTATTTCTTTCTCCGCTGCATTGTCTTTTAGCAATCCAGCTGCTAATAAATGTTCTTTTGTTTGCCCACTCATTTTCTTTTGATTTACTGATTTTAGCAGGAATTTCTGAGTTTCTTTATCCAACTTACTGGTAAATTCCGTAAGTAGGGTATCATCTCTTTGTTCAACATTCATTAGGCTCGCTTTTAACTGTCCAGAATTTACTCGAGATTTTTCATGATTAGAGTGAGTTGGAGATGAATAGCCCGAATCGTTTGTTTTTATGTCTGTTGAGCTGTATTCTAGAGATTCATTTTCTTGTAATTTATCTTCGATTTCTTTTTGTTTATCGTTTCCTCTTTCTTCGTTTTCCTTAGTGCTAAGATAATCTTTTTCTGGTTTATAATCTGATTGAGGATTTGAAAGCGTTATATACTCATCTTCGTTATCGCTCCAACCATCCTCGAAGTCAGAAAATTCTTCATCATACTCACTTTCACTACGTAATAACTCATTTTTTGCTTTCCATGCAAGAATCGAAGCTACATCATTTAGTGGTTGCTTATTTCCAGTATTGCGTGATTCTTTAGCGTTTTCATACTTAAATGCATCTTTAACTTTTTTGAATGCAACGTCTTGTACTGTTGCAGCGCTTTCAGTAGTTGTAGGATCAAAAATTGCACCTTTTTGCCGATTATTAGATATTTGCTCACTTTCATCTGATTTTCGTCTTCCAGGTACAGCATGTCCAAATGTAGCAAATGTAGGATTGTCATACCGCTCATCCTCTTGTGTATTATCTTGATTATAGATTACAGACTTGGTGAAAATAGTACTGCTTGAAGAAGCATCAGAATATGGAGAATTGTAGTTATTTCTACTATTAATCCGTATTGGCTGATACTCATCTTTTTTCTGATTATTAGGTAATGAACTAGCTCTAGGTGGCAGTGACGGTGGAATCTTTTTAGCAGATGCGTTATTAGAATTTGTAGTGCTAGTCGTTGCATGCTTAAACTCAACTTCTTGATCTTGAGTAGCTTGAACGCCAACACCTTTACTAATATCACTTTCTATGAAAGTTTCAGATGATTGTTGATTCTCTTGTTCTTGTCCTTTCTCCTTGAATTGTATTTGATATAGGAATAAGCCACCTATTTTTACATCTGTGTTTGCTTTTAATTATTCCTCAGTAACACCATTACGTTCAGTGAGATCTACACCATCTTTATCAATCTTGATTTTGATAGTACATTTTTTTCCATTTTTGTCATGCCAATTCAAAGTCATTTCATATGAACCATCGGTTACAACATAATGCCTTATTCTTTTCTCTCCTTCTTCGGCAACAAAACCGTGCATTCCGCTCTTTCCATCACTATGCAGCGTTGAAAATCCCGAAATTCCTTTCTTCTGACAAAAGTCACTATTTAAAAACTCGCTGATTTTAAACTCTTTTTTGTCATCTCCCAGTGTAATACTTGCGTGATGCCATATATTGAAACTCCTGCAATATCATCAACATACTCTTTTAACCTTGCTTTAACTTCATTTTCAAGCTTTTGTTCGGCTTTCTTTATCTTGTTCTGCTCTGGAAGAATAACTTCATAAGCTTTATTTTTGTCTTCATCTGTCTCCAAATTCCAGATGGGGTGCTTTATTAGAAACTTTACTGCATTAAAACCAACTCTGGAATTATAAATTGGGTCGTCTTCCTTTTTTATTTCATCGAATAAAGTAAAAAATCTTCGAATGAATTCATGATATTGTTGTGTGCTTTGAGTATTCATATTTTCCCTCACTAATAACCCTCTGCCTTTTAGCCTTAGCTAGTACAATTATTACGGTAATTGATTTAATTTTTATTAAAGAAGTTGTATTGCTAACGTGATGACATGAGCTATTTTATGTTCACATCAAGCAATTTAAGTTGTCATTCCAGTCTGGAATCTAGATTTTTCTAGACTTGATCCTATAGTCAAATTCATAACTACAAACGTTATAATATAAGAGTAATTTTCACCAAAAAGTATGTCATTCTAGTAGCTGACACTGGGATCTAGTTGCACTCAGTTAGTAAGCATAAAAGTATTATGTTAAAACATAACATTTTTGATGAAGTTCATGAAAGGCTGGATTCCAGACTGGGATGACAACTTAAAATATTGCTTTAGCTCTGTTTTTGCAACTTCAAGTATTTGCTACTCATAGTAAATACTTCTGGATCTTGAGAAGTGAGCTTGAGTATAGCAAGTATGTTTATGAGCAGCAAAGCAGCAATTGAAATATCAGCGATATCCCAGAGTAACTTAACTCCACCGATTGCACCAAATGGAATGATTAAGGTAAAAACTACAGTCCAGATTTTAGTGTATTTATTATCCATAGATACATAGCGTATTGTTTGTTTTGAACAAAAAAACCAAGTAAAGATAGTAGTAAAGGCAAAACAAAACATTATAGCTATAATTAAATAGTCAGTATATGGCCAATTCATAGCTTTTCTAAAAGCAAAAATGCACATGTTAGTGCTCTCTAAATCAGTAATCCAAGAATCTGTGACAAGCAGTACCATTGCTGTAATGAACACTATGAGTGCAACTATAAAAGGAGATATTATTGTGATTAGACTCTGTTCAATGATAAATTTATTGTTATTTTTTTTAGGAGTAATCGAGGAGTGTACAATTCCTTCGAGGCCAAGTCCTATATCTGTTGCAAAAATACCTCGCAGAGTTCCTACTTGAATAATAGTCAACATTTCTAAAATTAAACCTAAAGATAAGCCAGAGTTAAAGCTACTAGTTGTAAAAAAATTGCTCGTTATTAGTTTTAGAAAAGGAAGAATATTTTCACTAAACTTAAATAATATGATACCGCAAAGTGTGAGGTAACTTACCGTCATTATCGGTATCATAGCCGATATAAAAATTTTAATTTTTTTTAAGCTGAGAGCTGCAACAACAAAAAATATTATGGCCATTACAATGCCGCCAATGACTACAGGTATATCTACCATGCTGAGTGGTATTGATAGAGAATTTACCTGAACAAGGTTACCAACTGTTATTGAAACCATCATCATAATAACTAGAAACACAACTGTAGCTTTTCTAGAATTAAATGCATCAGTCATGTAGGCTACAGGTCCACCTATAAACCGTCCATTTTTTTCTTTTCTGGTTTTTATACTTAGGTAACAAGTAACATATTTTATCACAGAAGTAACAACAATAATTATTGCCATCCATAAAATGGATCCTGGTCCTCCGGTTTTTAGAGCAACAGCAGTGCCTGAAACGTTTCCTACTCCTAAATTTCCTCCTAAGATTGTAAACAGGGCGGCTATAGAAGAAAATTTATTTTCTCCTCTTTTAGCTCCAATAAGTGAAACGGCATACGGTAGTCTAAACACCTGTAACCATTTTAGTTTAACCGATAGGTAAACACCAGCAACTAGTATGAGTAGTATTGTTGGCAGTAATAAAACAAACTTTACTGTATCCATCTGTAAAAGAGAGATTTTTACTCAAGTATATAGCAAAAATTGAAAAATACCTAACTTATCGTTTATGAGAAGTAACACTATAAAAGCTATAGTAAGCCTGCTAAAATCCTATTTTTCATACCACTCATTTATGAGTTTATTGATATCGGAATCCATAAAATCCTTTAGTGGTTGACTGGTTTTTATCTCGGCATTTTTAGGGATACACTTATCTTTACATATTGCGTACTTTATATGAAAGTTAATATCAGCGTATTCCTGATTTGAAATGATATTAATTTTAAAGGGAAATAACACCATATCTTCATATATATTACTAACAAATGTAACTTCCTCAACTTTATCTTCATGTTCCTTGGGAGTAGGCCAATGAATATCTATATTTGATATGTTACCCTGACAGTCAAAGGAAGTAGGAAGGCCGAAATCCCCAGGGTCTTTGTAATATATATGCCAACCTGGTTTTATTGTAACCTTTATTGCGCCTTCAATGGTGAGGTTTGCTTTATTTACCTTACCAATGAGTAGATCAAATTTTGCAACTTCTTCTTCAGCACACAATTGAGTGCAAGAAAAAAGTAAAAGTAGGATTGAGTATATAAGTATTTTCATAAATACTCTATTTATGAAGAAAATAATTTAAGTTCTATCTATTAGAATAAAAATATTATATAAATCATTTATAACTTTCATATATTATTTTTTTATTTTTAAGCAGTTATAATATTAAAGAGACGTAACAAATATAAATAGTAGTGGCTTTGCATAGAAAATCACAAATTTATTTCCTTTATAAATGTAAGAATTTTTAGAACTAGAAAGATACCTTGGAGCAAGTTGCTCCAAGGCTCTTTTTTACTTAGAATCCACCCATTCCGCCCATTGCTCCTGCACCCATAGGTGATGAAGCATTTTCTTCTTTGTTTGGTAGATCAACTATCATAGATTCAGTAGTAATAAGTGCGCTTGCTACAGACACTGCCGTTTCAAAAGCAATACGAACTACTTTTGCCGGATCAATTACACCAGCTGTTGATGCATTAGCGTAGTTCATAGCCTCAACGTTGTATATAAGCTCTTTATCATTCTGCTTAATCAAATAGTCAATTATAACAGCAGATTCAAGACCAGCATTTTTAACCAATCTTTTGATTGGAGAGCTGAGAACTTTTTTGACAATGTTGATACCTATTTGCTCTTCATCGCTTGAAGCTTTTAGCTTATCAAGAGCAGATGCAGCGTAAAGAAGTGCAACTCCTCCACCTGGAACTATCCCTTCTTCAATTGCAGCTCTTGTTGCATGAAGTGCATCTTCAACTCTATCTCTGCGTTCTTTTACTTCTACTTCAGTTGCTCCACCAACTTTGAGCACAGCAACGCCGCCTGATAATTTCGCTAAACGCTCTCTCAGCTTTTCTTTATCATAATCAGAGGTTGAAGTTTCAATCTGAGATTTAATCTGGTTAATTCTGGCATTTACTCTGTTTTGTTTATCACAGTCGCTGTCTTCACTAACAATTGTGGTATTGTCTTTAGTGATTTTAACATTTTTAGCAGTACCAAGATCTTCAAGAGTCAAATCTTCCATCTTGATTCCAAGCTCATCTTTTATGACATACTTAGCACCTGTTAAAGCTGCTATATCTTCGAGCATCTCCTTTCTCCTATCACCAAAACCTGGAGCTTTTACTGCAGCAACTTTTAGACCACGTAATTTGTTGATCACTAAAGTGCTTAATGCTTCACCTTCAACATCTTCTGCAATGATAAACAAAGGTTTACCAGACTTAAAAATAGCCTCAAGAATAGGAAGTAAAAGTTGAATAATATTAAGTTTTTTTTCTGTAATCAGCAAATATGGATCATCAAGCTCCACGCTCATCTTTTCATTATTTGTAACAAAGTATGGAGAGAGATAACCACGGTCAAACTGCATACCAGTTGTAAGTTCAACTTCTAATTCTTTTGAACCCTTACTCTCTTCAACAGTGATGACGCCTTCTTTTCCAACCTTTTTAACAGCATCAGCAATGCTATTACCAATATCTTTATCACCATTTGCAGAAATTATTGCAACTTGTGCAACTTCATCCATTTTCTCTAAAGAAATTGTGCGAGACATTGATGTAATTTCCTTTAATATCACATCTTTTGCCTTCTGTATTCCATTTTTGATACAAATACGATCATTTCCAGCTGCAATTGACTTTGAAGCTTCCATTATCATATTGCTAGTCAGTATTGAGCATGTTGTGGTACCATCACCAACTTTGTCATTACACTGAGAAGCACTTTGAGCAATGGTGCTTACTATCGCAGAGTGTAATGGTCTTTCAGGCTTTATACCTTTCATTACCTTATAGCCATCCTTTGTGACCTCTGGTCCACCATATGGCTTGCTAATTCCTATTGTATTTCCCCTAGGCCCTGCAGTTGCTCCCACTGTTGAGTCAACCATTGCTGCAACTTCACGAAAGGCTTCTTGCAACTGTTCGCCTGATACTACTATGTTAGCCATTTTTATCACTCCTTAAATTAATAAAAAATTTAGAATATTAAAATACATAATGCACTATATAGCGCATTAGTTTAGTAAAATAGGGATACCTACTTGATAACAGCAAGTAGGTCTGACTCCTTCATCACGACATACTTTTCATTATCATGCTCTACTTCTGTTCCAGCCCACTGCCTGTAGAAAACCTTATCACCAGTTTTTACAGTTAAAGCTATACGCTCTCCGCTTGAGTTGCGTGAACCACTACCAATTGCTATAACTTCACCTTTAGTAGGCTTCTTTTCAGCACTTGATGGTAGTACAATTCCACCTTGTTTTTCTTCAGTAATAGGCTTTATTAGCACGTTATCATCTAATACATTCAAATTTACACTTGACATTTATGTTTCCTCATTAATAGATTAACCTACAATTCTATGTAGTCATCTAAAGGTTACATTTCAAGGGTTGGAGTTAGTAAAAGTGTATAATTAAGGTTTTAACAGAAGTTTTATGGGTTACATACCGCTAGCAAACCGTAGTCTAATATCTTTATACGGACCAGATACGAGAGATTTTCTTCAGGGTGTTATAACAAATGATATTAATAAACTAAGTAGCCAGCAGGCAATTTACTCTTTATTACTCAACCCTCAGGGAAAATATCTGTACGATTTTTTCCTCATTGAGCATGATAAATATATTTATATGGAGTGTGAAAATGCCCATCTACAGCAAATAATTGAAAAATTAGACTTGCTCAAAACTTACCTTAGAGTGAAGATTAAAGACATTAGTTCACTATATAAGGTTGGAGTTTTGTTTGATGCTAAGTTGGCGGAGTGTAGTAGTAAGTCACAAGTTATTTTTCAAGATCCAAGGCACAAGCTGCTAGGAATGAGGATCATACATGAAGATGAAATAAAAGAACCGGTTGGAGATTTTATTCAGTATGAAAAAGTTAGAATTAAAAACCTTGTCCCAGATGGAGCAAAAGATATGGTACAAAATTCATCATTTCCGCTGCAATATTTAATCGATAAGATAAATGGTATAAGCTTTAATAAAGGGTGCTATATAGGTCAGGAAGTTGTAAATCGAATGAGCAGACAAGAAAAATTCAGAAGGAAACTTTACCTTGTTGAGGGAAAAAATGCACTTCCAAATATTAGCACTAAAGTAATCAGTGAACATAATGAAGAAGTAGGAGAACTACGCTATAGTGTCGACAATATTGGACTTGCATTGCTTAATACTGGAAAAAGCCACGCAAATTTATATGTCGGTGGAGTTAGTATTAAGACGTTATAAAATATCTATTCGAGTAAAAGCCCCTTTTTCTTGTTTAAGTGTTTGTGATAGTTATCCACAGTATTGTAAATAACTCAGTTGATAACCCAAAGAAATACATATTTTACGCATTATGAGTACTTCGGAGATTCATAATAAAGTGGACAATTCTAAAAAATTATATCAATATTAATCTTTTTTAGTTGTGATTTTGATATTTTTCTAATAAGAGCCAATAAGGGAGTAAGGAATGGTCTTTAAGTGAAGATTTTAAATACTCTTAAAGTAATACTTGAGTGTTTTTGGATGCTAATCTGGGAGTTCAACAAGCACTTTTTTATGCTGTTTGAGAAGAGCAAAAATTGCATTTTCTCTTGCTGAAAGCTTGTGTTTCTTATACTTTCCATAATACATATTATGTAATTTTCAATACTAATAAAACTATTTCCCAATCTTTTAAACAACAACCTGTTGAACCTCCGGATTAGTACGTAAAAGGAACTATTCAAGTACCTCTTTAAGATTAAATTGCTACTTTAAAAACACTTAAAACTTCAATTTTTAGTTCTAGCATAGTCCTTTATTTGTCTTTTTTAAAAAGTATCAAGATATTTATCAATTGAGTAAGTTTTTCTGTAAATATTTCAATCTAGTCATACTCTTTTTGATGTCTTCTTTGATCTTTTTCAGAGTTATCCACAGTTTTTTTATTCTCAATTATATATATAAAATTTGGAGAAAAAAGGAAGAAGTCTCTTCTTCCTTTTTTTTACTTAACTACACTGTTACACGCCTAGACTTGCATAAATTTCTTCTGATAGTAGATCAACATTATCTACATTCTCAATAGGCTTTGACATTTTATATGTAATATCAAAAACAACAAACCCTATTGCTATAGAAACAGCTGTGCCAATAAAAGCCGATATTAGTAATGAAAGACCAGCAGCAGCAAAAAATCCACTACCAACTCCCATTCCAGCCGTAATACCAACAATAGCACCAAATTTCATTGCTTTATGCTTGTATTTATCTTCTGCCTTTTTTAAAAGCTGCTTTGATTCATCATGGGCATGTTTTCTTGCAATCATTCCATAATAATCCTTTATAAAAAGATTAGCACCTGCATCTAGTAAAATTTATGTTACCTCTTTGTCATGACTATTGTGCAAAAGGAGTTTTTCCAAAAGAATCTCGTACATTAACATTAGCACCTTTGTCTAATAGATATCGTATTAACTTCTTCTCCTCCTCCTCTAAGCAATCGAAATCTCCAACTATTACATGCAATAATGTAACTTTATATCTATACTCTCTTTTCTCTAAGCTAAATAGATGATTTATATCAAATTCTTCCTCCTTCCACCTTTGATATGTATCGCAAGCTTCCGTTGAAACGATAAAAAAGGGTGAAGTTACTGCTATTCACTTTATTGTATCGTTTTTAGCAAAAGCTTCCTCCCAAGTGCCTTGAGTTGCTGCACGGCTATACTCTGTTACTCTATTTTCAAAGAAATTTGTATGTTCCACGCCATTTAGTATTTCATCAAGCCACGGAATAGGGTTATCTTTAACATTATATATAGATTTAAGACCTAATTGCGTTAACCTTCTGTTTGCTATGTAACGTATATAATTGCGCACTTCCTCTGCAGATAGCCCTTCAACATCTCCTAAACCAAAAGCAAGACTTATAAATTCATCTTCAAGTTCAACAATAGTGCGACATGCAGAATATAATTCTTCTTTGAACTCGTCATTCCAAATTTCATTATTCTCTTTAATAAACGTATTGAACAAATTGATAATTGAATTGGTGTGCAAGGTTTCGTCACGTGCTGACCAAGCAATTATTTGCCCCATACCTTTCATTTTTCCAAACCGTTGAAAATTGAGCAAAATTGCAAATGATGCAAATAACTGCAATCCTTCAGTGAAGGCACCAAATACTGCTAAAGTTTTAGCAACATGTTTTTTATCGTGCTTTTTACTTTCCTCAAATTCTAACATGTATTCATACTTCTTTCTCATAGCATCATATTTTAAGAATGCTTGATATTCACTTTCTGGCATGCCAATCGTATCTAGAAGGTATGAATAGGCTGCAATGTGTATAGTCTCCATATTGGAAAAGCTTGCAAGCATCATACATATTTCTGTTGGCTTAAATATATTTGAATAATGCCTCATATAGCAGTTATTTACTTCAATATCTGCTTGAGTAAAAAACCTAAAAATCTGGGTCAATAAATTTTTCTCTACATTCGAAAGTTTAGTTTTCCAATCTTTCACATCATCAGCAAGCGGAACTTCTTCAGGTATCCAGTGTATCCTTTGTTGCTGCAACCATGCATCATATGCCCAAGGATAATTAAAAGGCTTGTATATTGGATCTGCTTCTAGCAATGACATAAGGTACCTAATTATTTTGAAGTAAATATTATATTAAATGATATTGAGAATCAGTCAATTTAACTTTTTTGAAATTTGACGACAGATAGTTTATCAGTGTATTATGATTTCAAATAATTAATTGACGAAATGCGAGTATTAATATCTTTTATTTTATTATTTACAGTGAGCTGCACTCACACTATTCACAATCACGGAGTTCCTGGCATTAATGTTGAACTGTGGAGCAAAATAAAAATAGGTGATGATAGAGAAAAAGTGGTTCATACTTTAGGATCGCCAACATTAGTATCAAAGTTCGACGAAAATGTTTGGTACTATGTCTCATATAAAATTAAACAAGCTAACTTCTTGGGAAAAAGGAAGTACAGTAGTAAGTCTCTGCAAATTTCGTTTAATCAGAATGACGAAGTTAAAGATATAAGAGAAATCAACATTGCAGAAAGGTCTTTAGCTGTTGTTGATTGAAAATTTGCTGATCTATTTTTCATCACAAGTAACTAATTTAGGTAACGTAAATTCACCTATTTAGATTCAACCACTATGGATTGAAATCCAAAGATTGAGAGAGAGTATATAATGCTAACTTTTGACTTACCAAATTTATCTTCTTTTTTAGAGTGATTTTCAATATAATTTTTTATCATTTCGTCAGTTACATTTCTGCTAGTCCTGACAAATGTCCATAACCCAGTATCTTTTTTTCAGCTCTGGAAAGTTTTGCTGGAACTTTTTCCTTTTATTAACTGCACTAACTTACTAATACTTAAGTATGAGGGTACAGAAACGTATACATGTTGACGCAACTCTACCTCTCTACTTGATTACTTGCACATACTTCTTGTACAACTTCTTTAGCTTTCTGTCCAATATCTCCAACTAATACTGGATATCGATATTTTGTTATCCACACTATGTGATATATATAGAGTTACTGCTTTTTCTATAATATTCCACATTCTTTGAGATTTTTCACCTTAAAATTATATTCTTAAAAGGATGGACTTTAAGTCCAGTGTTTTTCTCCCAAATTTGGGACAATAAAATCTAACGTGACTTCGCGCCAAATGTGATGCTGCTCAGCAGGTAAGCCAATTAACGGGCTACATTTATATACTGCACGCATTGCATTATCTGCTGCTGATCTAAAAAGAGGATTATTTTGATAAGAACTACTATCTGCTACGTTGGCTACAACGATCTCGCCTTTACTGGATAATAATAAGTTAATTTTTATACTAAAATTTTCTTTATAAACTATGCCCTCAGGAATGCTCCAACACTCTGTCAGTTTATCCCTTATAGAATTAATAATTTCTGTTACAGCCAATTCATCATCTTTGTTCTCAATATTTTTCTTATCTCTTATTTCATTTTTCACCTCTTTGATGTCTTCTCTTAGTTTTCTTTCTACACCCTTTTTTCTTTTGGGAATTGGAATACCCTCATCAATTTCCTGTATTTCAATAATTTGCCTCGGTTGTACTAACTCAACTAATTCTTTTTTTCTTTGTGGTATAGGAATAACTGACGAATCATCCGTTTGGGCTTTCATTGAAAAAAGCAAAAAACAACATAGAAACAAAAGAAGAATATAATTAAAATAGAGAGGGCGCATATGTTAAGCAGCTTGTTTTACTGGTTTAAAGCTAATATTGCACATAAAGTCAATATATTTCAATTGACTTAAACTCAAATTTGCTACACTAATTTTATTATCTCTATAATATCATATGGTCAATATACTCCAAATGAGATGGAAAGATGAAGGTGTTATTATAGCTGTTAAAAAATACGGTGATAAAAATTTAATTCTTTCTCTATTTACAAAAAATCATGGAAAGTGCAGAGGATTAACTAAGTTAACAAACAATAGCAATTATAAGTTTCAAATAAGTAATCTATTACATGCAGAATGGAGTGCTAAGCTACCTGAAAATCTAGGTTTTTTAAAGTGCGAATTGATTGAATCTCCATTTCATCATTTCTTTCAAGATAGGTTAAAAAGCATTGCTATTGTTTCTTTCTCGTCTATATTAGAAAAAGTGCTTCCAGAAAGTGAATCCTGCATCAAGTTGTATGATAATTTTAGACACTTCATCGATGTAATAAAACATAATAGCCAGTTTTGGCAAAGTCATTACCTTAACTTAGAGCTTCTGCTTCTTACGCAACTTGGATTTAAGTTAGACCTATCAAAATGTGCTGTAACAGGTGTGAAAGAAAATCTACAATTTATTTCTCCAAAAACTGGTAGAGCAGTGTCAAAAAAAGTAGGTGACTGTTATGCAGATAAATTACTACCTTTTCCACAGATGTTGCATGATGTATACAATAACAACCTACAAAATAGCTACTCATATCAAGAATTCAGACTAGGGTTAAAAATTACAGGGTATTTTTTAAATAAATATCTATTTCTGCAGTTAAATGCGAAATTTCCGGAGTTGAGAAATTTTATGCTATCATTTGAATCTTAGTTACTACTTATTTGAAAGAACTTCAACCAGTAACCACTCTATTTCTACCACTGTTTTTTGCTTTATATAAATATTTGTCAGCACGTACTATAAATTTTTTAACATCATCAAGGTCAGATCTTTGCATTGCTGAAATTCCAATGCTCACAGTTACATTATGGGTTGTATTTTTACCCACAAGTATAAAAGGTTCTTTGGCAATAATTTTCCTTATTCTCTCTGCAATAGTATACGCATCTGATACATTGGTATCTGGCATTACAACAACAAATTCCTCACCACCAAACCTAGCTAATAAATCTGTCACTCTGATATTTTCAGAAATTCTTTTCTGTATTTCCTTTAAAAGTTCATCTCCAGCATTATGCCCAAAGTTATCATTCACCATCTTAAAATAATCTATATCAAGTATCATAAGAGATAAACTTCTATCTTTTTCCACAAAATCCTTAACAATATTTCTTAAGCGTGCATCAAAATATCTTCTATTATAACAGTTAGTTAATGGATCCTTTATAGACATTTCTACATTATTAAATAAATTCATTCTCAAGGCATCTTGATACCTTTTGCGTTTCACTTGCAAATTAACCCTAGCTATTAATTCACTCTCATCTAAAGGTACTGTTAAATAATCATTAGCACCTACATCAAGTGCCTTTACTAAATTGCTTTTATCATAATCTTCAGAAAAGATCAGAATTGGTGTATAACGTGTTTCTACTTTACTACGAAACTTAGAACACAACCGTAGGCCGTCAGTTTTTGAAAACTGCATGTCAGAAATAATCAGGTCGTAATTATCCTTAATACCAACCTTTAATACTTCTTTTGGATCGTGCAGTATTTTAATTGATCTGAAGCGTTGCTTTAGAACATTGTATATCTGCTCTGCTTGAAAGGTGTCCTCATCTACAACAAGTATGTTAGCATCAAAAATCTGATTAGAATAATCCATAATACTGCTTTCTGCTACTCCACCAATCTCAGCATTAGTTTCTCCTCTCAAGCACAACTCATCTATTATCATCTTTAAGCGCACAAGAGACTTAATTCTTGCAGATAAAGCAATTTCATCTATCGGCTTAGTTAGAAAGTCATCCGCACCAGCATTAATTCCTTCCACTCTATCATGAGTGTCATGCAGCGCAGTTACCATAATTATTGGAATATAAGTCGTTAAGGGATCATTCTTTAGCTTCTTACAAACCTCAAAACCACTCATTTTTGGCATCATGACATCAAGTAAGATAATATCTGGCTGCTGTTCCGCTACTAAATCTATCGCCTCCTCTCCATCATAAGCTACAATAACTGTATAGAACTCTGCTTTTAGCTGATCCTCCAAAAGCTTAACATTAGATGGTATATCATCTACTACTAGGATTTTTGCTGTCATTTTTTGTACGATCTACATTGTAAGTAGGATAAAGCTTGCCATCTTCACCAATTATGTAATTGACTTTTTCAACGTTATGCCCTTCATATAATTCTTTAATTCCGGTATCCTTCAACAATTTCCTGACTCTTGATTTTACAACCCAGAAATACCTATATATATTTTTAATAAGATTAAGAAATACAGGTACTTTACTTTTATCAAAAATAATTATACTCACTAAAGCTACAACTAAAATTTCTGAAAGACCTATATTAAACATTTTTCCTATGAAGCAAGTACTTTAACTCTCCTGATTATGAGTATTAATTTACTTAAATCAAGTTTAGAAGCAACCATCTCATCTAAAAAGCTATTGTAACGCTCTATATAATCCTTATCATTAAGAGCCCAAGTTTGAACCTTATCTACATGATTATCAGTAGCTTTTATAACTTTAACAGCTAGCTTATGATGATAATTGCTTAAATCATCTAATAAATCATTAATTAAGCTGCGATCCCAATAAGAAGAATGGCTTTTAATCTTGACAGCAATTGTTCTAATCATATCAAACCTTAGCAGCGACTTTAATTTAAAGTATATTCTACCAGCTTCAAAGATTGATAAAGATGTCTGTTCAGCAATAGATATAACGTCCAGTGCATAAATAAGAATACGTAAATCAGCAACCTTTTTTGCTAGATCTTTATTTATGTTAAGCTCTACCAAAGAGGTTAATCCATGATTATAGATCTTTAACAGGCGATCATCTAAAACATCATGGCCTAAAGTTTCAATTGTACCCCTAAATTTTGTAACATCATCTAGTTCTGTAAGATTAAGTTCACCAAGATTTTTTACTAACCAAAATGACACTCTACCAATAAATTTTTGTACATTTCTCACTATTTGTAAATACAAATCGGCATCAATTTTGCCATCCAATTCATCAATTTCATGCCAAAGGCTATTTAAATTATATAGGTGATTCACAACAATATATATGTTAACTGCTTCATGTACTCTAATTCCAGTACTCTCAACCAAGTTATTAATAAATATACAGCCTATCTTATTTATTACATCATTTGCAATGCAAGTAGAAATAATTTCCCTGCGAAGTTGGTGTTTCAATATGGAATCCTTAAATTTTGTTACCATCTTTTTAGGAAAATAACCTAGCAAGTAGTTATGAGATATAAGATCTTTTTCAGACAGATCGGAATGTATAATTTCATTTTTTATTCCTGTTCTAGCATAAGACATTAGAACAGAGAGCTGAGGAGAACTGAAACCTTCTGCACCAGTTAACATCCTTGCTATCTCTTCTTCAGTTGGAAGAAATTCTACGCTTCGGTTTAACAGACCAGATTTTTCTAAACTGAGTAATAATTTATTGTGCTGCTCCAACTTTTCTTTAGCTTGCAAGCACTCAAGAAGTAATGCTTTTGTTTCAATCCTGTTATGATTTTCAAGTACCTTAGATGCAACTTCATCTATCATGCTAGCCAGTATTTCATTCCTTTTTTCCAAGGAAATTCCCCCTTCTTTCATAATTGCAACAAAAGCAATCTTGATGTTAACTTCAAGATCAGAACATATTACTCCTGCTGAATTATCAATAAAATCTGCATTGATATACCCACCTATTTTAGCGTATTCTACCCTTCCAAGCTGCGTGCAACCAAGGTTGCCACCCTCTATAAACATAGAAGCTCTAATATCATGACCGTTTACTCTTAATTCATCATTTGCTTTATCGCCAACTATGCCATGGTTTTCACTTTTTGCCTTAACAAAGGTGCCAATTCCTCCATTCCATATGAAATCCACTTTTGCCTTGAGCAAATATCGAATCAAATCATTTGGAGATAATGTATCTTCCGTTATATCAAAGCACTTTTTCATTTCTTGAGAAATTTCTACTTGTTTGCTACTACGTTCAAATATCCCGCCACCATGAGAAATCAAATCTTTATTGTAATCCATCCAAGTGGAAAACGGTAATTCAAAGAGCCGTTTACGCTCCACGAAACTCTTTTCCGCATCAGGAGTTGGATCAACAAAAATATGCATATGATTAAATGCTCCAATTAAACTCATATTTCTTGAAAGCAGCATGCCGTTCCCAAATAGATCACCAGCCATATCTCCAATTCCAATAACAGTTGTATCCTGGTAAATATCCTTATTCATTCTCCAAAAATGGCGTTGTGCTGCAATCCATGCACCTCTTGCTGTAATACCCATCTTTTTGTGGTCATAACCTGCTGATCCACCAGATGCAAATGCATCTTCGAGCCAAAAGTTACATTCAGAGGATATTTCGTTTGCATAATCAGAAAATGAAGCAGTGCCTTTATCTGCTGCAACTACCAAATATGGATCATCTTCGTCATACCTAATCACATTTTCTGGTGGAGTTATTTTGCCATCAACTACATTATCAGTAATATCAAGCATTCCTCTGATGAAATTCTTATAGCATTCAACACCTTTCTCCCTTAAAATGTTTTTGTCTTTATAAACTTGCTTGATTACAAACCCACCCTTTGCGCCAACAGGTACAATGATCGCATTTTTTGTCATCTGGGCTTTCATGAGTCCCAAAACTTCAGTGCGAAAATCTTCCGTTCTATCCGACCATCTCAAACCACCACGAGCCAACTTCCCTCCTCTTAGATGTATTCCCTCAAAAAGGTTTGAATAAACATACAATTCACGGTATGGGCGCGGGTCAGGTAAACCATTTATTTTACTTGAATCAAATTTGATAGATAAGTATGGCTTATCATCTTGATAATAACTGGTTCTCAAAATTGCCATTATCAAGTTAAATATCGAACGCAAAACGTAATCATGTGAAACGTTGCTGATCTCTTTTAGTAGTTCTTCAATTTTTTCCTGGAAAATGTTAGTAGTTTCTGCTCTATCAATATCTATATTAGGATTGAATCTTGCACGAAATAGCTGTATCAGATATTTCACTATTTTTGGGTACTCTGAGACCACTTTTTGGATATATTCTGGGTTATAGTTAAATAACGTCTGCTTTAGATAGGCACTTAGCACCCTAATAAGAAGCACTTCCTTCCATTTGAGCCCAGCAATAATGATCAAACTGTTGAAATAGTCATTTTTAATTTCCTTGTTGAACACTTTTGCAAGCGTTATTTCAAATTGCTCTTTCAGAGTAATGTCACTTATTAACTCATCGACTCTTGACAACACAAAGTGGTGTATCCATATTCCAACATTGATTTCTATATAATAACCATTATGAGATAGAATTTTTGCTCCCAAATTCTTAGTAATTTTTAATATCTTTGATAATTCAAGACCACCATTGCTTGGAGTATAAACTTTTAACTGATAGTTAAGATTGTCACAAGTAAGTCTCAAATCAACCTCACTTACTCCTTTCTTCCTTACTATCTCCAATTTTTTCATGTCATAATATGCATCATGAGGTTCAAAATTCTCTTGATAGCTTACCGGAAATGCATTGGAATAGCGGATGAATACATCCTCAACAGTACTAAAAGTATTATATAAATTGTCTATAAAACGATCTTCCCACTTTTCCGTAATGTTTCTTAATTTGTTTTCGATACGCAAAACTTCATAATCAAGAACGCTAGCATTTTTGGCCTTTAGTACTACATGTAATTTCATCAGATCATATTCATTGATAATGTGATTGTTATAAATATCTGAACTTCCTGAACTTGTTTCATCCTTCAATATATCACGTATCTTGAACATTAGCCTAGCGCTAGCATAACGCATCGGTATCAGTACTATGCAACTAATAAAGTTCCCTAGCTTTCTCAAAAATAACTTGACTCTTGGTCTAATCGCAAGAGACATGATCGAGGTGCAAGTTTCAAATAACTCGTCTTCATTTGATTGGAATAATTCGTCACAAGAAAATGCCTGTAAAATGGAAATTAAAGCTTTATTGTTATGGCCACCAGGAACAAATCCTGCCTTTTTTTCTATTGTTGTAACCTTATCCTTTATTAACGGAATAGTTCGAATATCTTGCACTTCTGCTATAGAAGTAAATAGCCCAAAAAAATGCTGTTCCCTTATTACATCACCCTGATCATTAAATTCTTTCACTCCTATACAATTCATATAGGTACGCCGATGAACTATTGAGATTAGGTCTGATCTTAGTATGTATAAAGAATTCAAGCTTTCAGAAGAAATTGATGAATTTTGGTACTCTTCACTTGCTCTCATTAACCCGAGGCTCTCCTTACCACTTAGAGCAAGCTTTCCTTCTTTATTAGTAATGTATTCTTGATAACCTAAAAATACAAAATTGTTATTTTTCAACCAAGCTAGAAAATCTCTACCTCCATTATCCAATGACGGATGCTCAAAAAGCTTCTTGAGCATCAATTGCCAGTCCTTTACAACGCAGTTAACTGCTTTTAGCGTCTTTCGTAGAGATTCTTCTAGTGTATCAACAAAGCTACCACTTATGCCTTTAATAATTACATATATTACTGACTCTTTGATTCCATTACTTTCTTCCAAAAGATGAATTTTATCTATTAGGCTATTTTTTCTTTGAACATTAATTATGCTGTTACTATAATAGCATATGGTTAAACCGTGTGACTTAATAGTGGAAATGACAGAATCCACTAAAAAGGGCATGTCATAATTTGTGACTTTAATTATAGTGAAATTGCTTTCTATTCCTGAAATATCATTTACATTACTTACTGCCAATTTACTTTCTTCTTTTTCTTTTTTAAGAATGAAGTTGTATGCATCTTCTGCAATGTATAAAAGAAATTTATCGTTGACTTTTAGGTCACTATTATAAACAAAATTATAAAAGTACGGTATAAACTCTTTAATTTTTTCTTTCTCTTTTTTATTCCCTTGATCAACTAGCTTAAATAAAGACTCAACATTAACATTATGATTTATACACATTTTTCAAAACAAAAATACACAGCGAATCTAGATCTTTTTAACTAAGATTTCGTTACCAGAAGTATACACTATTAGCTCATCTCCTTCTACTATTTCCCCCGATAAAACTAACTTAGCTAGATTATTTTGAATGCATTCTTGTATTACCCTTTTCAGAGGTCGCGCTCCATATTCAGGGTCATATCCAGTTTGTGCTATTAGTTCTTTAGCTTCTTGCGATAAATTAATACTAAGTTTACGCTTAGCAAGCATCTTTTGTAAATAAGAGAATTGAACATCTATAATTTTATCAATGTCATCTTTGGTTAAGCTGTGGAATATAATAATTTCATCCAGTCTATTTAAAAATTCTGGACGAAACGCTGACTTAACTATTTTCATCACCTCATCTTTCACAGATTCGGTAGTTCCTCTTAGCATTATCTCAGCGCCAAGGTTAGAAGTTAAAATCAGTATGGTATTGCGAAAATCAATTAATTTGCCATGGCTATCGGTGAGTCTACCTTCATCCAAAATCTGCAGTAATATATTAAATATATCTGGATTTGCCTTTTCTATCTCATCAAATAAAATTACCTGATATGGTCTTCTCCTTACTGCTTCGGTTAATCTGCCACCTTGTTCATAACCAACATATCCTGGAGGAGCACCAATTAACTTTGAAACGGAGTGTTTTTCCATATACTCTGACATATCAAAGCGTAGAAGTGCTGATTGACCATCAAACAAAAATTTGGCAAGAGATTTTGCTAACTCTGTTTTTCCAACTCCGGTTGGACCTAAGAATAAAAATGAACCAAAAGGTCGATTAGTATCCTGAACACCAGAACGGGAGCGCCTTACTGCATTACTTATCGCTTCAATTGCATCTCTCTGCCCTATTACTCTTTTTCCTATTTCATTTTCCATGTTAAGGAGCTTTTCCTTTTCACTATGCATCATGTTATCAACTGGAATGCCTGTCCATTTTGAAACAATATTTGCAATATCACTCTCAGTAACTTTTTCCTGATTTTTTAACTCATTTTCAAGTTGAGGAATCACACCATACATCAATTCCCCTGCCCTTCCTAAATTTCCATTCCGCTGAGCCAATTCTAGCTCTTTCCTCGCGTTATCCAATTTTTCAGCAGTTTCTTGTATTTTAGCTATTTTATTCTTTTCCATCTGCCATTTACTGCTTAAGTCAGCAAATTTACTGTTTAGACTCTCAATTTCCTCATTTATCTTTTTTAAACGTTGCTTAGAGTTTTCATCACTTTCTTTTTTCAAAGCCTCTGACTCAATTTTCAGCTGTATAATCTTTCTTTCAAGCTCATCAACAACCTCAGGCTTGCTGTCCATTTCAATTCTAACCCTACTTGCTGCTTCATCAATTAAATCGATCGCTTTATCAGGTAAAAACCTATCTGTTATATATCTATTAGAAAGCGTTGCAGCAGCGATTATTGCACCATCTGTGATTCTAATACCATGGTGTACCTCATACCTCTCCTTCAAACCCCTCAGTATTGAAATAGTATCAGTCTCAGTCGGTTGAGAAATAAACACAGGCTGAAAACGCCTTGCAAGCGCAGGGTCTTTCTCTATATGTTGACGATACTCATCCAAAGTTGTAGCCCCTATACAGCGAATTTCTCCACGCGCAAGAGCAGGCTTGAGCAAATTTGAAGCATCCATCGCACCACTTGTCGCTCCTGCTCCCACTAAAGTATGAAGCTCATCTATAAACAAAATAACTTTTCCCTCTGCTTTTGAAATCTCATTAATCACTGCTTTTAGTCTCTCTTCAAACTCCCCTCTAAATTTTGTTCCAGCAATTAATGCACCAAGATCCAAAGCTAAAACTTTTGCATCACGCAAACCAAGTGGTACATCATTTGCAACAATTCTGTTTGCTAAACCTTCAACTATTGCAGTTTTTCCAACACCAGGTTCACCTATCAGTACTGGATTATTTTTTGTTCGCCTCAACGATACCTGCATAATTCTTCTGATTTCCTCATCACGACCAATTACAGGATCAAGCTTACCTTGCATAGCAAGCTCTGTAATATCTTTTGTATACCTCTTTGCCGCATTTAATTTTTCCTCGCTATTTGGAGAGTCTGCACTGCCACCTTTTCTCATTTCTGCAATAACTGAATTTAATTTTTGCGGTGTTACACCACCTTCTGCTAAAATTTTACCTACAATTTCATCTTTTTGTGCAGCAAGGCCCTGCAACAACCGCTCAACAGTAACAAATATGTCTTTATTTCTCCTCGCAATACCAATTGAATCATCAAAAACTTTTGCTACCTCTCTTGAAAGCTGAAGTCCACCACTACCTGGTCCTCTAACCACTGGAAACTTTTTAATTGTACTACTCACAGCATCAGAAATATTCTGAACATTTCCACCACAAGTGCATATCAAATCCTGAACTAAACCTGACTCATCTTCAAGCATTACTTTAAGTAAATGTTCAGGCATAAAAATCTGATGCCCAGCTCCCAATGCTTTGATTTGAGCGCTCTGGATTAGGCTTTTTGCTTTTTCGGTAAATTTATTTAAGTCCATAATACAAATTTAACTCATACTTGCTAGTATATATAACAACTACTTTCTCAATTTTAAACTTAAAGTCATTCATCATTCAATCACTATGGATTTCAATCCATAGTGATTGAATATTTGATCGTAGGGCTTATCTTTGTTGTGCCTTGACCTTAACATAGCTACATTTCTAGTTTTTTTTCCATTATCGTTTATAATGTTAGGATTAGCGCCTTTTTCCAGAAAAAATTTGATAATCCTTAAATCACCATAATATGCAGCATTATGTAGTGCTGTGCTTCTATACTTGTTAATAATGTTTACGTTAACTCCCTCATCTATTAAAAACCTCACTATCTCTAAACATCCTCTTCTGCAGCGTAATGTAACGCAGTTAACTTAGGCATGTGTGTATCAGTATCTAATAAATTTTTTACTGAGAATTTTACAGTTTCTAAGTTACAATTTTGAGAAGCAATGCGTAATATCGTTTTATAATTATCTGCAGCTTTTGCCTTCATGTAGGAATAGGTAGCAATAATACATACTATTACTGTTATAAGCCACCAAAAATGCAGCTTGTTTTTTGTATCTTGACTCAATTTATCCATATTCAACATCTTTTTAATATAAAATAGATCATTTACTCATTTTTTATTAACATTACTTACTCAAAGATGCTGACAACATAGTAAGGTAACCCGATCTGGCTTTGTTGCATAGCGAGTAGAGATGGAAGAAAAAAGGGAGAAAATCTAAAGAAAGTGGTTACTTTATTAAGAAATAAACATTTTTTAGAGTATATGCCACAGAAGATGAAAGTCAGTAATCATTAAAGAGTATAATCAATTTTTAGAAAAAAGAGGAAATGTCTTTCATTTTATCGATGAAGCTATAGAAAACTGGTACGAAAGTTCAGAAAAAATTCCTGGAGATTTATAGCGATAAGGTTGTTATTGCAGTACATATAGTCGTTAATCTATTTAGAATAGGCTTAAGGCAAGCAGTTGGATTTATAAAAGGATATTTACAAAGTATAGTGAAGAATCTCCAAGTGATAACAAGCTTCTCGTCGACTAAACAAACTTAATTTAAAACTGTATGACCACAGGACAGATAAAAATGACGTAGAGAATATTGAAGTTGCTATGGATAGCACCGTAATTCATATTTATAGCAACAGCAGTCAGCATAACAAAGACAACACCAAAATAAGGAAGTATAATGTTACAGATCAAGTAAGAAAGTTACATGTTGCTTTAGATGCAAATAGCAAAAAGGCAATAGCAATTCGATATACTAATTTTCTTTCACATGATAGCATCTAAAATACTAAAGGAAATGGGTGATATCTATAAGATTAAGTCTCTGCGTGCAGATGGAGCTTATGATACAGATAATTTATATAAGTTGTGCAATCAATACAATTTGAAACCCATCATAAAGCCAAGAAAAAATGCAAAAATCTGCAGCAATATAGATTATCTATCAGAAAGAAACAACAACATTAGTATAAGGAAAACTTACCCACTGGAAAAAGAAGACAAGGTATGAAATACGTTCACGTATCGAGAGTTTTTTCCTGAGGCTCAAAAAAACATTTGGATTTAGTTTTAAGAATAAATCTGAGGTGAATCGCTCTCAAGAGGTGCTTTTAAAATGCTATTTGATTAATAACTTTACTGATATAGGTATGCCTATTTTCAAATTTACCTCGTAAATTCCTTTCATTACTCTTACTCATTCCTTGTCATTCAACAAAGCCTCCCATCTCTACTCGCTATGCAACAAAGCCTGGGAGGGGCTATATTTCTTACGGCAGAGCGATAAATGATTGCCGATTAATCAAATGCTAGGAGAGGGTATGGGTAGTTTGATTTTTTATGTTATTCTAAAAAGAAGATATACTATATTTAATATAAAATTTATATTTATATATTAATATTATACTAGTTTTTTCATTAAGGAGAATATTATGAAAAGTAATACAAAAAGTGCTGCTGCATATAAGAACCTGTTCATAATCTTTTCAGAAGCAAAGCAGCGAAAGCAAGAACGACCATTTGCAGGCTAGTGTTGAGTTTCCGCTCGCAATTTTTCCAAAGTCGCCTACATTTTTGCAACCAAGCAAAAGATCTCTCAACAACCCATGTCCTCTTCCTGCAAGACTTCAGATCTGCTACAATAATCTCAAACTTTCCTCGACTTATATCACTTGGATATAAACTTCCCATATCCTACTTTATCCTCTCATTCTATCCCTTTTTTGAGATCATGTACAGGTTCTTAGATGAAAATGGTCGAGGTCCATTATATCAAGCAATCAATTGTGACAACGATAAACGCGAAAAATATGTGGAGTTGCTTCTAAAGTATGGTGCAGATCCTAATCAGAAGGTTAATGGCTCCAGAGTTATAGAGTGTGCTTCATATTTCACTAATAATTGTGTAATGAATTTGATTAAAACGCTTACTCTGCCATACGGTAGCAATGATAAAGTTAAAGGGTTGATGGCTGAATACGGTGGAGTTGATAGACGTTATCTACGTGATCAAACGATACTGACTTGTTGTTGCTTAATCGTCGCTTCTGCTACTTTTTTTAGTATAGTTTCTCCTTTGCGCTATGTACCGACAGCAATATTTGCACTTGCTGCATGTTTTTTTATTAAAAATGCTGTACATGCTGCATTTTTTGCAAAAGAACCTTCTACTGAGTTTACCGAAGCTAGAGCTTATCCAGAAATTAGTAAAAGAAGCTATAATATCTAAAGTTTTAGTACTGGGTAAAGATGAGAAAAAAGCATCCAGCAGAGCTAAATCGAAGGGAATGGGCAAGAATAGAAAGCTACTCCAGAGTATCATACAGGAAAGGAGGAAGGTCGTCAAAGTATAGCAAAAGAGAAATATTAGAAGCAATTTTCTATGTATTGTTTACAGGTGTAAATGGCGGTATTTACTAAATGATTTTCCGCTATGGAAAACTGTGTATGATCAGTCAAGTGTTTGTATAGTAATCTGTACAGACTACAGAAAAAGGGGAATCAAAGGCTATTTAAGAAAGTAAAGGGTAGAAAAAGGCATATAATTACAGATACTCATGGTTTTATACTAGATTGTTACGTAAGCGCTGCTAATGAAAATGATAAAGGTGGCATTAAATAATATAAGAAAAAAATATACTATAGTTAAAAAATGTGATGGGATACCAAGGAGAAAATTTAAAAAATCATATAAAGGAAGAATATGGTATGGATATTGAGATTGTCAAAAGGCCTTCATGTAAGTTCTAAGTCAATAAAGACACACCGCCTTAGCTACTACCAATGAGGGGTTTAAAGTACAGCCAAGAAGGTGGGTTGTAGAAAGGACTTTTGCTTTAGGAATAGAAGACTATCGAAAGAATAAGATTTACTCACTGAAAATTTCATATATCTGGCTATGAGTAGAGTTATGTTAAGGAGAGAAATATGCTTGAGTTTATCAATTCCCGAACAAGTTCTAATCATTAATGTTATACACGTTCTTTTCTTTTTCTATTCTCTCTTGTTCTTCAATACAATACATAGCAAGCGGATTAGCTTTAAGTCTTTCAACTCCTATTTCTTCTCCCGTTCCATCGCAGTAACCATAAATGCCTAATTTTATTTTTTCCAACGCCTCCTTAATTTTTTCTTTTCTATCTTTTCGGCGCTTAATTAATTCTCCATTTTCACTATCTCTATCAGAATAAATACTACTATCTTCTAGATCTTGTTTCTCCATTTCAGAGAGTATTGATTGTAACTTTAAGCTAAAGTATTCCAGTTGTTTTACGTTCATATATTCTTCATTTTCTGAAGGAACGTAATCTTCCGGTAACTTTATTTTTATTAATTTTTCCATAGCATTATCAATAAAATATATTAAAACTTATATAACTTGTAAACACAAAAAATTATACTACCCTCAAAGTAAACACTATAATTTATAATAAACATTTAAAATCCTGATATGATTAGTTTGGTAAAAAAAATAGTAATAAATAATAATAATCTTACTTATATAGTAAGTATTTTTATTATAATGTTAAGTTTATCTTCATATACACTTGAAAACAACAGTAAACAAGAAGTCATATTAACATTAACATGGATATGTGCTACATTTGTTTTGCAGATCTCTACAAATAATTTATTTACATCTGATTATCATGATGGAATATTAGAGCAAATCTTTGTACAGCCACTCTCTTCTAGGCTGATAGTTGCTTATAAAATCTTCGCTCACTGGTTGTTATTTGGGTTACCGATTTCAGTAATTTCTTTCATGTTCAGCTTTGCAATTCTAGGCAATAATATTGAATATTCAATAGCAGTTGGAGTGTCTTTATTATTTAATACGCTGATAATCATTAATATTTCAGCTACTGGAAATGCATTGATGATTGGTCGAAATAACTTAGCATCAGGAGTGTCGCAAATTCTTGTTTTGCCAATGATAATGCCAACTTTTGTATATTTTAAATTGCTAACTCAATTTGAAAATTTATCCTTGAATATTTATACACTACTAATCACCATCTTAATTTTTGTCATTTTAATTGTTAACAGCACTATAACTACTCACATAGCATTAAAATTTGCTGTGGAGCAGGATTGAAAAAACTTACTAGTTATTTACTTGTATCTGCTTAGTTAAGGGTGTTAACTTAAGTAGAGATGGAGACATTAGACTTCTTGCATGAATTGAAGAGTTACAGCGTGTGAAACCATTATTGGATTTCAGACTGGCTGGTTATGCAAGAAATCTAATATCTATCGAAGAGTCAGAAACTTTTATAACTTACCTTTAATCAACCTAACCCATGCGTGCCAATCTCTCTCACCAAGATTGCTTTCGAAAGACAGAAGATCCTTTACGGCTTTTGAGCAAATTTCTTCACTTGGAATTGACAACTCCCTATTCATTGCTAGCTTCAGTCATTGTGTTTTACAAGCTTGTTCTAAGTGATACGTATAAAACATTGCTTCTTGTATAGTCTGACCACATGTTATAGATCCATGATTGCGCATTAACATCACAAAATTTTCTTTCAAATCAGCTATTAATCTTTTTCCTTCTGTATCATCAAGTGCCAGGGAATTATAATCATGGTAAGATACCTTATTATAAAAGTGCAGCGCCCACTGACTTATTGGGAGTAATCCATCCTTGAGAGAAGAAACTGCTACAATAAAAGGTGTATGTAGATGAAAAATTGCTTGAATATCTTTCCTTGCTTGATAAATGAAGCCATGGATTACATAGCCAGTTTTATTATATTGATATTCTTTGCCTTCAATTATATTTCCATCAAACGATACTTTCATCAATGAACTTTCATCTACTTCATCAAAACGTATACCAAACGGATAAACATAAAATGACTTTTTATCTTCAGAACGTACAGAGAGATGATTATACGTATGATCATCTAATTTAAGATAAGATAAAATCTGATAAGCGTTAACTAGGTCTCTTTTCAACTCACTATTTGTTAATAACATAGCTCTTGACTAAAATTTTCTAAAGATTTATACGTGAAAAAAAGTTTATTACAAACTAAAAGGTGAACCTACGTTAAAATACTAAGCACTTTTGCTTACCTTAGGTAATTAGAGTTTACATTTCTAGATTACATAATATTTTAACTATAAAAACGACTTTTTATGTAATATTTCATATGTTTTAAAGAATTGTTTTTATGTTATTATAAGTGTAGGTTTTAATATTAAAAATAATATGGTAAACATTGACATAAAAAAACAGCTAACAAAATTTTTCATATATATCACTGGTCTTCCAGGAAGTGGTAAACTTTCTACAGCAATAGTATTATCTAGTATGATAAATTCAGTAATTGTAAGTGGACTTGAATATAATCAAACTTCCAAAGAAGCTCGAGATAGAATATATAACACTACACATGTTATGTTTCAGGCAATAGAAGCCTATCCTATTGACTCAAAAAATTATATATTTGTTGATGAATTAATGAAAAATAATGATTACAACATAAGAATATATAACTCAGTAGTAGAACTTAGTAAAAAAATGAGCACAAAAATCCTCCCTATAGTACTTAGGTGCAATCCATTGATATTACAAGAGCGTACTATATCACAAAAGCAAAGAAAAAATAGGAAGGTTACTAATATAAATAGTATTAAATTTAGGGAGGAAGATTTATTTGTACCACAAAATGCTATAGAGGTAGAAAATTCAAATATGAGTATAAAAGAAGTAGGAGAAGAAATAGTAAGTCAGATGTACAAACTTGGCCAAATTAATAGTGTTTACGCAATAGGCAACGATTTCATATACTGAGGCTCATTTAAATATAGAGCCTCAACTCCATTTAATTTTTGTTTATTTTTTAGTCTATAACGGACTAATAGCCCTGCATGGCTAGCATCCAACTTTGGTAAACTGCAATCCATATATGTAATGAAGTGCGTTTCAGGCTGGAGTTCACTTACTACAGCAGGATTTGATAGCGGTAACAAATTGAAATCAAATAACTGCGTATAAAACTTTTGATCATCTTCGATTATAGCTTTAATATTTTTTTTGCTATTTGTACAAAGTAGCGATATTGCATATGCTTGAGCTTCCAGCGCACTAACCCCATATAACGGCTTATTTGTAGCAAGATTTATACCTTGTGCAGTTGATATACCAACTCTGATTCCAGTAAAACTTCCTGGTCCAACTATCACTGCTAAATGGTCTATTTTATCGTAGCTGTAATTATGCTTATCAAACAAAGTATTCAGTATTTGAAAAAATAATTCTGCATGACTATTGTTTGCAGAATTGCGTTCTACAAAACAATTACCATCGTAATCAATTACTGCTATTGAACTACCAGCACCTACAGTATTAATTGCTAGAATGGACATCACTTAAGCTTATCATAGAGCTTTGTAAACATCATAGTGAACGCACCGTTACCCATAACATTTGCTGAAGTTATTATTGGGTCAAACACTATATACAATGCTGTAATTAATGAAAGCATCTCTGGGGAGAATTTAAGATACTTCTCAAGAACAGTCAACATTACCATAATCCCTCCCGCTGGAACTGCAACAATAGCAAACTTAAATAACAGAAAGTAGAGAAGGAAAGTCACATAGTCTATTGCAGACAATGCACCACCAAAAGTCATTATCATTGATAGTATTATAATAAAAAAGCAATCACCTACTAAATGAAAGCTAGCAGTTATTGGCACAACAGATGATGCTATATCATGCTGCTTTACATTTTTTTTGCTTCCTTCAAGAGTAAGCGGCATAGCTATATTACTAGACATTGTGCTCATTGAAGTAATAAATGCTGGTATCATATTACCTATACTAGCTATCCAGCTTGTGATCTTGAACGAATTTGCTACTCCATATAAGAGAAAAACATAAAGGTAGGTTGCAGATGATATAATAATAAAAATTATTGAGTAATCCTTGAATATTATGGGTAAAACCTGATCATGTTCCATTTTTAAAGCAAGACCAAGTACAAACATTGGAATAATTGGCGTCAAAAATGTCTTCAAAATAAAGAGAGTTAAATCTAACATTTTGTTCGAGAGCTCTTTGCTTTTTTTTGGTAATATTGTGGACACTAATATGCTTAACACAAATCCACAAGCAAGGGCATAAAAATTAGAAAGCAATTCAGGTAGCCTAAATGACCATAAAGGAACAATTGTTTCTTCATATGTTATATCTTGTATTGAATAAGTGTTTTGTGTGATGAAATGCCCAACAGAATAAGCTATTAAACTTGAAGCTAGATTCGACAAGAAAATCGTTATAATAAGTAACAATATAAACTTTATAGCCGACTGCTTAAGATTGTTAACACTACTAAAGATTAATGCAAAAACAATAAAAGGCATTATAAATAGTAAGATCTCTTTTATACTAAGGCTTATTGAATACAAGAAGGTTTTCACTTCCATTGGAACTAGATGACCAAAAAATACAACCGAAGTGATAACAGCAAGTAAGGTTAGTAATTGTAACATATTCTAATATAGCGATATCCTATGGAAATACATATGATAAATTAGCTACTAAGTAAAGTAAAACTGCCTAAAATATTTGCATTACCTTCTAGTACTTGAATGAGATTTCAAATTACAACGTTTCCACAAAGTATATAATTAACATCCACACCTTTGGTCAAGTTCCATTCACGCTTTATTACATTATATTCCATACCAGTCATATCTTGTAGTGTTACATTATTTTCCCTTAGATGATTTGCAATTTCTGATGGCTTGAGAAATTTATTCCAATTATGTGTGCCTTTTGGCAGCCAGTTTAATATGTACTCTGCGCCGACTATTGCAAGACAGAAAGATTTAATAGTTCTATTTATCGTCGATATAAAAATTAGCCCTTCTGGCTTCAACAGCTCTATTGCTTTTTTCATGAAAAACTCTAAATTATCGACATGTTCAACCACTTCCATCAACAAAACCACGTCATACTTCTTGTCATTGCTTAGCTCTTCAATGCTAGTGTGTGTGTATTCTATATTTAACCCTACTTTCTTCGCATGCGACTGTGCCACTTTTATGTTTTCCTCACATATATCTATTCCCGCAACGCTAATACCAATACGCGCCATTGACTCTGATAAAATGCCACCACCACAACCAATATCGAGCAATGATAGTTCTTTTAAATCGCATTTTTTTAATTCTTTTATTTTCTCAACGATGTATGATACTCTCACAGGATTCATCATGTGCAATGGCTTGAATTTGCCATTTTCATTCCACCATTCACCTGCTATTTTAGCGAATTTTGATATTTCATCTTCGTTATAAGTTTTTGTGGTTTTTTTCTTGCTAATATTGCTAAGTTTATCAAGGCGTTCTTTATGTCTACTTTCTTTTGAAAATTCTGTTTCGAGGAATTGTTTGACTATGTCTTTTGCTAATCCACTCGCAGTAAACCCTGCACCAAGACAAAGTATATTCGCGTTGCCATGCTCGCGAGCTAATTTTGCGATCTCAACACTATTACATAAAGCAGCGTAGATTCCTTCAAAACGATTTGCCACAGTACTCATGCCCAAACCTGTACCGCAAATTAATATTCCATAATTTGCTTTTTTGTTTGTTATATCTTCTACAACTTCAGCAGCATAGTCAGGGTAGTCTACACTCTTTTGTTCAGCAGTGCATCCACGGTCTATCACTGTATAATCTAAAGTTTCCAAGTAAGCCTTTATTTCTGATTTTAGTTCATAACCTGCGTGGTCTGAAGCAACTGATATCACATCTGACATATAAGAAATAGCAACTTAAGGGTATTTATATGGGTAATTTATTTTGAGCTTTTTGTCAAGCTCTCCTGATCTTTCTGAATAAATTTCGAGTCAGATATGCATAAATTCTATATAATTTTTATCCTACCACTACTCATTCGGTAAAATGGATCATATAGATATTATAAAATCAAAATTATTGTTGTCCGACATAGTAGGAAAAAAAGTTAGGTTAATAAAAAGAGGAGATAGTTTTGTTGGACTCTGCCCATTTCATAACGAAAAAACTCCATCTTTTTCGGTCAGCAATGTTAAGGGCTTATATTACTGTTTCGGTTGCTCAGCGCATGGTGATGCGTTTGAATTTATTTCACAAACTGAGGGCTTAAGTTTTAAGGAAGCGTTGAAAAAATTGGCATCTGTTGCAGATGTTGAGTTACCCAAAAACCTCAGCTTTGCTAAAGAAAATGACAAACTGTTTTCAGCACTGAATTTAGCTGTAAATTGGTTTACACAAAAAAATCAGGGAGTTGTAGATTATTTAAAGCAACGCAAGATTTCACTCAAAATCATAGATAAATTTAGAATAGGTTATGCACCAAGGTCTGGCTTGAAGGAATATTTGAACTCCTCTGGTATTAAAGACGAGATTTTGATCGATGTTGGGTTAATAAATAAGAATTCTCGTGATTATTTTTATGATCGGCTGATATTTCCTATACACAACATCACGGGCAAAGTTATTGGTTTTGGCGGACGTGCGCTGAACTCTGAGCAACAGCCGAAGTATTTAAACAGCCCAGAAAGTCAGCTCTTCAAAAAGAGGGAGAATTTATATGGGCTAAACCTTGCCTTAAGCGAAATACGCAAAAAACAACACATATTTGTTGTTGAAGGGTATATGGATGTAATAGCACTACATCAAGCGGGAATTAGCAATACAGTTGCCCCGCTTGGTACTGCAATTTCTGCAGAGCAGATAAAAAATCTATGGAGATTTGCTAAAGAAATTTCTATCTGTATGGATGGCGATAGTGCTGGATGTCATGCTGCTATTCGAATTGCAGAATTTGTTCTGCCGATACTGGAGCCTGGATACACATTGAAGTTTGTGACTTTGCCAAGCAACAAGGACCCATACGATATATGCAATGAGCTAGAATATAAGAAAGAAGACGTACTTTCTGCGCTTGACCGCTCAACAGAACTGCATTCTGAATATCTATGGCACCACATAGTCAATAGTAGCCTGCAAAGCTACAAAAACCTTACTCCGGAAAAATATTCAATTCTTGAGCACAAGTTCATGAAATATGTCAATGCTATCGGTAACAGCAGTATTAGAAGGTATTATAGAGATTATTTTTACAATAAGGTCAGTGAATTAAGAAGAAACTTTAAAAAGCTGATTTTTAATAGCAAAGCAACAAAAGGTGAGTATCTTTACAATAAATCTCCAGAGCTAATTGAAGCAGAGCAAAATCAGGCCATAATTTTGCGTATAGCCGTAGAATTTCCTGAAATCTTGAACCGTCCTATATTTTTTGAGCAATTTTCTCATTTCGAATTTACTAATGAGATGAAAAAATTACAACAGTGCGTAATTAATATGGTAACTAGTGAGAGCAACTTTAATAAAGAAATTCTGCTACAGGAGTCTAGTGTTATAAAGTTTATATTTGAAAAAACTAGCGTACTAAATAGTCAATTAAATGAGAAGAGATCTGCAGAAACTGTCTGGAATAACATAATATTACGGAAAGAATTAAATGTATTACAAGAAGAAAAAATTAAAGCAAGGCTGGGCGGTAATTTTGACTTAGAGGAAAGGCTAATAGAACAAATAAAGCAAATAGAGGATAGTATACAAGAAATGCAAATGGAATTTATTCAAAAGTAGATGGCTTAAGATGTTCAAAATTATTAGAAAAATACTGTATTAGTAGTTGCTTAAAATAGCTTATTCTAGTATATTTTCAATTTATTTAATTACGACAAGTGTTTGCATTTCTCTCTCTTATTATTTTTTTAACCTTATATCTTGGTAGTGGTACTTATTTTTCCTTTATAGGACTTGACAATCCTCTTCATCAAATTTCACCGTTAGTTTGCTTATTACCAGCATTATTTTTTGCTATTCTATTCAATAAAAACAAAATTCAGCATAGCGTTGATACTCTTATGAAAGGTATGGGGAATAAAACTACTCTTACCGTGTGTTTGATTTTCTCCTTGCTGGGGCATTTTCTACTGTTACTCAATTGCTTGGTAGTATAAATGTTATTGCTAGCTTAACTATTTGCTTTCTTCCAGCACAATTATTACTTCCTGGAATGTTTTTAATTTCTGCGTTTATTGCAAGTGCAATAGGCACATCAATCGGAGTTATTGCACTTATAACACCAATAGCTGTGAATCTAGCACAAAATGGAGCTTTTGATTGTGCGGTGGGCGTTGGAGCTGTGATAGGTGGGTCTATGTTTGGCAGCAACCTTTCAATGATATCTGACACTACTATTGCTGCTACTTCTTCACAAGGAGCTTCAGTAAAGGATAAACTAAAACTAACCTTAAAGACAGGATCTGTTACAGGTTTTATAATACTTACTTATCTAGTAATGATTTCAAATAGCACAGAAGTTGTTTCTCTCTCAAGTCTGAATTATTTATCCATAGTCAAAATTATCCCTTATATATCTTTAATAATTATGGGTTTATTTGAAATAAACACACTGGTAACATTAGCTGTTAATATGGTTGTTGCTGGAATATTAGGAATAGCTTTTTTTTGATTATTCTATTATTGATTATTCTCATGATATATGTAGGGGTTTTAATAAGATGAATGAGGTAATGATATTTATTCTTTTTAGTAGTGGATTAAGCCACTTAATGTACGAATACAGTCAGAAAAAGATAGATAAATTCACCGATGAGGTGAATCTCACAAGAAGTCAAGCTGAACTTATGATTGCAGGAATATCATCTATGTTTACCATTTTGGTTTCCAGCAATATTGTCGCTATTTTATTAACTAGTAATATTGCGAAAAGACTTGCACAAAGATATAACATTGCACCACACCGTAGTGCGTATTTATTAGAAATATTTACTGTGATCACAAAAAGTATCTTACCTTATGGTTCTCAAATATTGCTAGCAAGCAGCATTGCCTCTCTTTCACCTATTGCTGTACTAACAAAAGTATATTATTGTTTTGTTTTTGCAGCAGTTGCAATAAGTGAAATAGTCATTAATGGCAGGCGTCATGTGGTTGTAGCTCCTCAATTACCATAAACAACTCTTCTATAGCTTTGTGGAAATTATGCTAACCATGGATGGCTTTCTTGCATAGTACTAACAAACATATGATTTTAGAGTATCATTATAGGGATTTGGTATTAATAATTCAGGAATACTGGGAACATATAAATTCATAAAGGGTTTTGAGTTTTTTTGCTCTACCAAATGATCTTTACGAACTTGTTATTTATTATAAATGCAATAGGAAATACTATATGAGATATGATAGTAAATATAGGTCCTAATAGGAATACAGATTACAAGAGATAGGCGATGGAATTTCAAAGAGTTTGCAAATAATAGTTATTATTTGTAGAATATAGAGAAGTTAGTAGAGATTTTTATAGTATGCCATCCGTTACTTTTATTTTACCTAATGGAAGTAAGAAAAGCTATGAAGCTGCAGAAGGAGAAACTCTGCTTAATTTAGCTCACAGAAGTGATCCAGATCTGCTTGAAGGTGCATGTGAAGGTTCTCTTGCTTGCTCTACATGCCATGTGATTGTTGATCCAAAATTTTATGATGTTGTAGAAACACATAATCCTATATCTGATGAGGAGAATGACATGCTGGATCTAGCTTTTGGTTTAACAGAGACATCGAGGCTTGGATGCCAAATAAAAATCACAAAAGATATTGACGGTTTGTGCGTAACCGTGCCCAGAGGTACAAGAAATATATCATTAGATAAATAAGAGGATAATGCGTAAAATTTTTATCTATATTCTCATCTCCTTACCTTTGTTTATTCCTCTAGCGTATAGTGGTTTTTGGTATTTTTCTGCATTTAAGGTAAAAAGTCTTTTAACTGATTACATTAATGACGAAAAAGTTGATATTTCACATGATTTTAAGGGATTTCCTTTTAACCTAGTTTTTCGTGTAACGAATCCAAAATTTTCTAATGAGCAATTAACTGTTTCATCTGAAGCTTTAGTGATAAAAAACAGATTATTTGATAAGTCAGTATATATCTATATACCGAATAATAAAGTAAATATTGCTGTCCGTAGTGATGAGAAAAAGAATATAAAGTGTCACACACACGTGAGTAGCCACTTTGTTGTTAAACTAAATGATTTACTATCTTCATTAAAATTCAACAAAAATAGCACTGTAATAGACTATATAGATACATTTCGTTACGAAGATTATGGATTAAAATGTGATGTTTTAGAAAATCAGCAAAGTGTTATAACTGAAGTGAATGATAAAAGTAATTACATTCAATTTCACTTTAATAAAGAACTGAATGAAAATACTAAACTAGAATTTGATTTTTATACTTACCGTTATAAACATACTGCAAGTCCTGAAAATTACCTTAGTGTCGACGCTAAATTAGATTATGAATTTGTAAACCATATTTCAGCTTCTAAGATTAATTTCAACATAGAAAAATTTTTGATTGAGAGTAATAACTTTTCTATTGCTGCGAATGGTGGGGTAAGTAATTACAATTTAGTTACATCTTCATTTGAAGATAAAATCAATGTAGCCATATCAAATTATAAAGAATTAATTTCGTTTGTGACTAATGATTCAAAAACTGCAGATAAATTAGAAAAATCAATATCTTCCTTATCAGAAAAAATCACTAATAACGACATTCAATTTTCAATAAAGTACGACAATAATGTAGGTTTAGGCTTTATTGGAAAATTATCCACTACTGATTTTATCACTCAATTTACCAAGAATGAGAATAGTAATTAGCTTACTTTTTACATTGATATTCCATTTAAGCATAAATGCTTTTACTTTGGATGATAAACTAAGAGACGAAAGCATGGAAGAGCGAGCAAGTAGCTTATTTGCAGTAATAAAGTGTCCAGTATGCTCTGGTGAATTATTATCCGAATCTGAGTCTCAAGTTGCATATGGTATGCGTAAGACAATTCGCAAGAAGATCAGTGATGGATATACTAACGAGCAAATAGTTTCAGAGTTAAAAAATTCTTATGGAGATTCAATTATCATTGTACCACCTGTAAAATCTAGTACCTACATTTTATGGTTTATTCCTTTTATAATTCTTCTTATTGGATGTTTTCTAATACGAAAATCAGTTCAGAAAATAGATAAAGTAGTAAAAAGATAACTATAGAGTAAAAGTGAGTTTACAACAAATGCAAGTAGCTACTATACGAACATTTGAGTTTAGATCAAAGATTGTAAGGTTAAATCTTCCATCCAAATAACCAAGCACTCTACCTGCTTATCTGGGTAGACTTCTTGCACTAAGGTTTTATAGATCAACATTTGCTTTTTTATTTCATTTGATGAGGAAATAGAAACGTTATGGTGTGATTTATAGTCAATTATGATTGCTTTGTCTTCTGTTATGCACAGTCTGTCTAGCCGCACTAATACTGGTTTTCCGTCAATTGTTCCACTAAGTGGAATTTCTGATTTGCCCTCCAAGTCGAACAGGTAATCATATTTTTCATTAAAGGTTAATATTTTGCTGTAAATTTCATCCTTATCTTCACTAGTGTTTATGCTATCAAGATATTTCCTAATCCAATTTTTTCTCCTGTCTTTCTCTATCTTGGGCATATATTGCAATATACTGTGAATTATTAAGCCTCTTGCATAGCTGTCTGTCGTCCCAATGCTCCTTTTTGTCATTCCAGCATTCTCATCTGTCATCCCAGTGCTTGACACTGGCTTTTTTTCTCCAGGTTCCAGCGTCACGTGCTGCAATGACATTGATAGGTTTGATGGAGGTGAAATCACTGGAACATCAAAATAATCACGTTTTTTATAAATAGAAGGGTAGTTTGCATTCATGCATAGCACTTCAACTTTTTCTTTAAATATCGGCTGTAAGTATAGTTTTTTCCTCTCATATAATGCTCCATATTGAATAACTAGATCATACCAAGAGCCCTTTTGCACTGGCTCTTTGCCTAAAAGGTATAACTCATCTTCAGCACGCGTAAGTGCCACGTACAGCAAACGCAAATATTCGTTATAATCCTCTAGTTTTTTCTCTCTTTTTACTTGATTACAATAAGCATTACTATTTTTGCCACACCAAAACGGTGCTTCCGTTGCATCAAACAAAATATTCTCGCTGTTTCTTGGTACTGTATTTGTGTCAACTAAAAACACTATTGGAGCTTGTAGACCTTTTGATTTATGAATTGTCATTATTCGTACAGCATTGAGGTCTGATTGCATATCGTTTTTAATCTCAGGATTATTTTCTTTGATCCACTGAACAAATGCTTGAAGAGATGGGTACTCAAATTGCAATACGAGGTTCATAAATTCGTCTAGAATCTCGCAGCACTCAAGACCTAGCCTTGCAGCAAATTTCTTCTTGCCTGTGCGCAATATATGCGTGAATAGTGTAAGGGGGGATTCTGTCTGAGATAAATTAATTAGATAGTTTAATTCATTAGAGATAATCTCCTGATAATCTTGAAATTTTTCCCACAACGACTGTTCTTTACGATCGTATGCAATATTGAATAAATCATCCTCAGTGAAGTTAAATAGCGGTGATTTTAAAACATTTGCAAGAGCAAGATCATTTGCCTGGAGGAGCAAAAATTCAGCTAAAGCTATTAAGTCCTGCACAGCTATGTAATCCATAATTCTAAAATAATCTCGGCCTATAACTGGTACATTTACTTTTTTTAGTTCACTTATTATGTAGTCAACTAGCGCATTTCGTTGCCGTACCAAAATCATAATATCCCTTGGTTCTATGTGACGATCTTTGGCGACTAAAATACGCCCTTCGTTTAACCAATTGTGAATTCTTTTGGCTATTGCCTGAGCAAGTAATCGATCTGTTACTACATAATCTTTCCTCTGTATTAAATGAATTTGTAAGGCTTTCTGCTCTTCCTCTTTATACCTTGGCAGTAACGGCCAAATTTCAATGTATCCTTGATCGTTTTCTCTATATGGAATATGTTTTATCTTGTTATCATTGAAAGATATTTCTTCACGAAAATTGTTAAATATTCTGTCTACAAGCATCAAAACTTCTGGAGTTGAGCGAAATGACTTTTCAAGTTGACATGATACCCAATCTCTGCCACCGGTTTTCGTGTGAAAATATTGCTGCATGTAATTAAATAGATAGGGATTTGCTCCTTGAAATCTGTAAATTGATTGTTTTACATCGCCAACAAAGAATAAAGTTCTCTTTTCGTCACCACCGGTAAAAAATTCATTGCAGAGATTTGTTATAATTTTCCACTGACTGATACTATTGTCTTGTGCCTCGTCAACAAGAATGTGGTCTATTTTTTGATCTAGATTAAACAATATCCAATCTTTATAGCCTGGATTGCTAAGGAGATTTGTTGCTAAATTGATGATATCATCATAATCAAGCAGTGCATTCTTTGATTTTTCATTATTATATAGATCAACATATACTTTAAATATACTAAGTAAACTACTGGTTCTTCTGAATATTTGATAAGAATTTATATCCTTTAAATGGGTAAACAATGCATTTTGAATGCTTTCTATCATTTGCTCTACGTCTTCAAATTTTTCCAAAGCACCCTTTGTTATAATGGATGATATGCTCTTTTTTTTGTACGATTCTGATTTGAGAAATACTTTAGCTAAGTTCTCTATCTTGTTGTCATCCCAGTGCTTGACACTGAGATCCATATTTCTTTTTTTCTGGATCTCAGTGTCAAGCACTGGGATGACAACATTTGGTACGGACGATTTTGTGCTATTACACCAATCATAAAGTATCGCACTGTAACTCTGATCTCTTTTGCTGCCATCACTTAATATTTTAGCTAATCTTTTTATCTGCTCAATCGTTTCACTCTGTAAATCGTGAATCTTATCTGGGGCACTTAGTTTATCTTTGATATACTCTAAATTATTTTCTAGAGCTGATCTCTTTATACATAAGGTATAGAGCAAATCACTCAGCTTGTTTTCATCAATTTCAGCTGCAATGATATTTATATCGTCCTGCACAGTTTCATTATGAAGCGTTTTTTCAAATACGATGGAATGCAATTCTTTACATTCGCTCAACGCACAATTTGGAGCGATACCAGCTTCTGTAGGAAAGCTGGAGATTAATTTGTAACAAAAGGCGTGTATAGTTTGAATATTAAGACCAAGATTTTCCAATTCAGAAAAAAGCCTTCTTGCTCTTGTTAAATAATCTTTATTTTCTCTGGTCACACACTGGGCTAATTGTTCTAAATCTGCAACCAATATATCCTCTGGACATATTGCCCACTTACTAAGTGTACTGTAAATGCGATCCTCCATTTCATTTGCTGCAGCATTGGTAAATGTTAAGCAGAGAATATTTCTCTTATTCTCTAATAGAAGTCTTAATACTCTATCTATTAAGATCTTTGTTTTACCTGTACCAGCTGATGCACTTACCCATACAGAGAAGTTAGGATTTATGGCGTTTGATCTCATTAGGAGTGTATAAAATTTGACTGAAGTGGCATTTCAAGTATAGTAAATAAGATAGTGTTAGTGAAGATATACAGATGGAAAGTTTTTGTGTAAAGGCTCCTGCAAAGATCAATCTTTTTTTACATATTATAAATAGAGAAGAAAGAGGGTATCATTTAATTGAAAGTTTGGTTATCTTTGCTAAATTTTCTAATTTTTTAGAGATAAAAGTAGGAGAAAAAAACTTTAGATATGATAACTCTACAGTTGAATTTGTAAATTCTGAGTTTAGAATAAATTATCGATATAATACTATAACGAAAGCAGTGAGTCTACTGCTTAAGCATGCTCCTGTACGCACTAAAGTCACTGTGAAGGTTGTAAAAAATGTACCAATTGCTGCGGGATTTGGTAGTGGTTCCTCAGATGCTGGAGCTGTGATACGCATGCTGGGAGAGATTTGGAACATTGATAGGCAAATTTTAAATGATATAGCTTTAAGCGTTGGTGCTGATGTGCCTGCAAGTATAGATAGTAAGTCAGTTTTTGTCAGAGGTGTTGGTGAGGAATTATGCCCCATTAAACAATGCTCTTTACCCACAAGTCTGGTACTTGTGAAACCGAAAAAAAAGTTTTTGAATACATCAGAAGTATTTTCCAAGTATAAAGAGGATTTCTCTCAGCCAATTAAGTGGAGTGATAACACTGAGGAGAATTTGTTAGAGCTTCTTAAAGAGACAAAAAATGACCTGCAAGAAGCAGCAATAAGTCTTGTACCTGAAATTCAGAATGTAATATCAACACTAGAGTCACAAGAAGGCTCTATACTTTCTCGTATGTCAGGTAGTGGTTTAGGGTGTTTTGGAATGTTTGATAGTGAAGAAAGTGCAAAAGCTGCAGCGGCAAATATCAAAAAGGAATATCCAGAATGGTGGGTGTGCAACACGGAATTAATGGTTTGATTTATGCCCTTAATTTCCAAGAAGAAAAATCTTATAGATGGTTACAGGGAAGAAAGATTTTGGGTAAATAATCAAGAATATCATGGCTCAATTATAATTTTTCCTGAAAAGGTGATTAAATTGAAAGAAAGTGATATAAATAACAAGGAGTATTTTAAATCTTTTTTAACAGAGGAAATAGAGATTTTGATAATAGGTACTGGTAAGATACGCGATTGTTCAATGAAGTCTTATCTTATGGAGCAAAAGAATTTAAATTTTGAATTTATGACGACGAGTTCTGCATGCAGAACCCATAACGTTTTAATATCTGAAGATAGATTTGTTGTCAGTTATCTGATAGCATGTTAGAGATATTTACACAGAGTTTTTTTATAAACAGTCTAATTTCGGTAATTATGATTAGCCTAGTCACAGGAGCTCTAGGGTCATTTATGATATGGCAAAGGTTATCGTATTTGGGTGATAGTTTGTCCCATTCTTCATTGCTTGGTATTGCACTTGCTTTGATCTTTAATATCAGCCCATCGGTAAGTATAATGCTCATTGCAATTATGTTTGCTATACTACTTTCTCTTAATTTTAATAAATTATACTCTGCTGATACGATATTGAACATAGTTACCAATGTAGTTTTATCATCGAGTTTAATACTTATGTCTTTTCTTCCATCAGGTAATAATAGTATTATTAGCTCACTTTTTGGTGACATATTAATGATTGACCAAAGTAATATAATATCAATTTTTCTAACCTCCGTAATAGTTACTTTGATATTAATATTTAGATGGCGCTATTGGCTGATGATTTCGATTAATCAAGATTTGGCAACAGTTGAGAAAGTAAATATTAATTTTGTTAGGCTAGAATTTTTGATTATACTCGCTATTTTTATTGCAATTTCTGCTCAATTAATAGGAATATTACTCATTGCTGCATTTTTGTTAATACCTGCTGCATCAGCAAGACTCATTTCAAAAACTCCAATGCAAATGATTATTGTTGCAACAGTTTTTTCTGTGATTTCTGGAGTATCAGGTTTGATATTATCTGCAAGTTTTGACTTATTAACTGGACCTGCAATTATACTGATTGCAGCTGTATATTTAATCATTTCTTATTTTATAAGGTTAGTGTTAAGTAAATCGATTTAACCTTGGTCTTGGACGTTCATAATTCATTAATAAATGAGTGTAACTATCTGAGCGTAAAGTAGTTTTTGCTACGTTGTTTTTATGTGCTAATAGCAAATTGTTAATTTTATGGAATAAGAGATATGGACGAAGAAGGATTTTTTTCTAGATATGTAGGGAAGCCTATAAAAAAAATTTGTAATTATGTTACAGGAAAGAAAGAAGTGTCAGATGATATGCAGAATACAGCAAATCAAGAAAGCTCAGAATTGTTGGAAACTGATGTGCAATCAAATGATGTACCACCAAGTAGTGATAATATAATATAGATGGCATGAGAATCACGCCATCTAAAGTTAAAAAATTCCTCGAGAAACCTGATACTTTAAGCGGTGTGTTAATTCATGGGAGTGACAATAGTAAGGTCGATATTTTTGTACAGGAAATAATTGCCAACTTGAATGAGTATTCAGTTCAGGTGATGGATTTTGCAGTAGTGAATAAGTCGCCTGGCTTGTTATTTTCCGAGTTGGCAAACATTTCGATGTTTACTAAAAAAAGGTTAGTTAAGCTAATAAATGTAAGTGGGAGCATATCTAAAGAGCTAAAGGACATATTGGATAATAGTGTAGGCGATCATTATATAGTAATGATCGCAAATGATCTTACATATAATTCTGCAATTAAAAGTTATATGGAAAGCTCAAAAATTTTCGGTGTCATTACCTTCTATAAGGACAGCGGTAGTAATCTTTGTGATATTGTATCAAGTTACTTGAAACAAAATGATATAGAGTACACAAGTGAGATAATCTACCACTTGCAGTCTTATTTTAATCATAGCAAACTGCCTATATATTCAGAGCTTGAAAAATTAATTTTATATCTAGGAAAAAGAAAAGATCTTAAACTTGCTGATATAGATCTATGCTTTTCAACCTCCGGCAATGATTATGTTACACTTGATAATCTGTGCTCTGCAATAGTGAGTAAAGACATGGGACAATTCATCAAAATTTCCGATGTATTGATATTACAAGAGAATTTTTCACCGATAGCATTAATCCGTATTATATCAAATTATTTTCTACGGCTAGAAAGCGTTTTGCTGTTAATACAAAATGGAATGAATGAACAAGCTGCAATTGACCAGCTGAGTCCTCCATTGTTCTTCAAACAATTGCAGAGTTTTAAATCTCATTTGAAAAGTTTGCAACTTTCAGAACTTAAGAAGATCTTAGAAAATTTGATGAGCTTGGAAGTGACCTGTAAAAGAACTGACTTGGACCATAAAATGATCTTTCAGCATGAGATTAACTATTGGTGTTATTCGTTCAGCAGAGTAGTAAAATAAGGTAGACGAGAAAAAACAACTAAATGTTTTCATGAAAGTAGCTGACACTGGGATCCAGAAATATGGGATATGTATAGAAGTTATTTTAAAATACAACGTTTTGGCAAGATTATAGATTCCAGTGTCAAGCACTGGAATGACAGGAGCAGAAACTGGAATGACAAGAAATCTAATATTTTCACATTTCCTGAACAATGCTTATTGGTGTCATTCAAATACATTCGGTGCATTTAAACCTTTTGTATGATCTTCTTCTAACCTTGCAACAATCCTCTCTCTATCGATAAAAATTAATAATTTAGCGAGTTCTGGACCTGTTTCTGTTCCTGTTAAAGCGAGGCGCAACTGCATAAATAGATCTTTTGCCTTTATATCAACTGTCTGTCGAATATTTTTAACCCATTCTGATAACGTATTTTCATTACAATCACCTTGAGGTAATGTGCTTAGCGCTATTTTTATAAATTCTTTATTAATAACCACAGGCTCTATATTGTATTTACATACTTGCCACCATTTGGCCGCCTCAGAAAACCTGTTTATGTTGTTTCTTATAAAATACCAAAACTCTGAACCAATTTGACTTAAACGATCTTTCACCATTTCAAATGGCATTTGTTGCAGCACTTTGCTATTTAGCTTATACATTTCACTCAAGCTAAATTGTAAAGATGCTGAGCTAAATTTTTTGATATCAAATGAGTCAATTAAAGGCTTCATATCAATATAAGCTTCTATTGGATCAGATGTTCCAAGTTTTACTAAATAGCTAATTAGTGCCATTGGTTCAATCTCATCTTCTCTTATGGACTTAATATCCAGCCCGCCTTTCTGTTTCGATATTTTGCTATCATCAAAATGTAGTAGAGGAAGGTGAGCAAAGATAGGAATTTTCGCTTTTAATGCTTGAATCATTTGAATCTGAACTGCGGTATTAGTTAAATGATCTTCCCCACGTACAACATGGGTTACATTAAAGTCAATGTCATCAATAACAGAAGGTAGCATGTACGTATAAATTCCATCTTCTCTTTTTACTACAGGATCGCTGATATGAATTGTTGCAATATTTATTTCGCCCTTAACTTCATCATTCCATTTTACAGTTTTATTTCTATCCAATTTAAATCTGAAATGTGGTTTTCGTCCTTCTTGCTCATAACGAATTTTCTCTTGCTCAGTTAAAAGCAACGCACCTTTATTGTAAATAGGGGGAAGACCTTGTTTTAATTGCAATTTTCGTTTAGTGTCTAATTCTTCTCTTGTTTCATAACATGCATAAATATGACCTTCTTTCATTAACTGTAAGAACACCTCGTTATAGCGCTCAAAACGCTCTGATTGCTTAAAACTTGAATTCCAATTTATGCCAATCCATTTTAGGTCTTCTATGATATTATCTACATATTTGATATCTGAACGCTCAAGATCAGTATCATCAAAACGTAGTAAAAATTTTCCATTTTGATTACGTGTGTACATCCAACAAATGAGTGCAGTGCGTATGTTTCCTACATGTAGGTAGCCAGTTGGGCTTGGAGCGAATCTTGTTAGCATTTAAATGATTACTTTAGTTTATTTTAATTGTATATAAATGTACTGCTAAAGCAAGATTCTTCTTTTTTGTCTTGGTGTTAGTTGCTACAAAGTACAGCGAACATGAAACCTTTTCTGTTAGAGTTCCATGATCTGCCTAAAATACTCTGAAAGCACGGCTTTAGTTATTTACTCTAAATATATTATACGTATACTTGTTATTAAATTAAATTTGAAATGATAAGAAATGAGTGAATTTAAATCAATCCGCAATATTGCAATAATTGCACACGTTGACCACGGAAAAACTACTTTACTTGATAACATGTTAAAACAAAGTGGCACGTTTCGTGAGAATCAAGAAGTTCAAGAACGAGTGATGGATAATGGTGATCAAGAACGTGAACGTGGGATTACAATACTTGCAAAATGTACGTCAATAATGTGGGGTGGTGAGAAAATCAATATCATTGATACACCAGGACATGCGGATTTTGGTGGAGAAGTGGAAAGGGTGCTCTGCATGGCAGATGGTGTATTACTACTGGTTGATGCTGCAGAAGGTCCAATGCCACAGACTAAGTTTGTGTTGTCAAAAGCACTAAAGGCAAATTTAAAACCGATTGTGATAATCAATAAGGTTGATCGACCAGACAGCAGAATTGATGAAGTACTAAATGAAATATATGAGTTATTTTTTAACCTTGATGCAACCAACGAGCAATTAGATTTTCCAGTACTCTATGCTTCAGGTAGAAATGGTTGGTGTGCTAAGGAGCTATCTGATGAAAGAAAAGATTTAAGCCCATTATTTTTAACGGTGATAGATTACATAAAACCTTCTGTTTATGATCAAAATGCACCTTTTGCTATGCTAGTTACTTTACTTGAATCTGATAAATTTCTTGGCAGAATATTGACAGGAAAGATCTACCAAGGAACTGCGCAAGTTAACTCAGATCTTAAGGTAATTGATCTTGATGATCAAGTGGTTGAGCGAGGGAGATTAACTAAGTTACTCTCATTTTCTGGCTTAAAACGCGTTCCAGTAGAGCAAGCTGTAGCTGGTGATATCATTGCCATTGCAGGACTTGAGAAAGCTTCAGCTTCAGACACTATAGCAGCACCAGAAGTTACAACTGCGATCAGCTCAACTCCAGTTGACCCGCCAACAATGGCGGTTACTATAAGCGTTAATGACTCACCTTTTGCTGGGCAAGAGGGAACAAAACTTACCTCAACTGTTATAAAAGATCGTTTATATGCAGAAGCAGAAACAAACGTTGCAATTACTGTAACTTTGGCTCCAAGTGGTGAAGCATTTGAAGTAGGTGGACGTGGTGAGTTGCAGCTTGGGGTACTGATTGAAAATATGAGAAGGGAAGGTTTTGAACTTTCAGTTTCACGGCCTCGAGTGCTGTTTAAAGAAAAAGATGGCAAAAAACTTGAACCTATAGAGGAGGTAGTAATTGATGTAGATGATGAGTATAGTGGAATCATCATGGAAAAACTTAGCTTTCGAAAAGGTGAAGTAACTGACATGAGACCTTCTGGTAGTGGCAGAACTAGGTTGACATTTTTAGTGCCATCAAGGGGATTAATTGGCTATCAAGGAGAATTTTTAACTGATTCTCGCGGCACTGGTATAATCAACCGTTTATTTCACAGTTATGCTCCACATAAAGGTTCAAATTCCGGAAGGCGTAATGGGGTTTTAATTTCAACAGACAAAGGCGAAGCAGTAGCGTATGCAATTTTCAATCTGCAAGATAGGGGAATTATGTTTGTTAAGCCACAAGATAAGGTATATTGTGGTATGATTGTCGGTCAGCATAGTCGTGACAATGATTTAGAAATAAATGTACTTAAAGGTAAGCAATTAACAAATGTAAGAGCTTCAGGTAGCGATGAAGCTATAAAGCTTACTCCACCAAAAATAATGACACTGGAGGATATGATAGCATATATAGACGATGATGAATTGGTAGAAGTAACTCCAAAATCTATACGTTTGCGTAAGAAGTTCCTCGATCCAAATGAACGTAAACGTGCAGGAAGGGCGAAGAATAAAGAGTAATCAACGTTCCTGATAAAAATCTGGATGCCAGTGTCAGCTACTCGGATAACACCATCATAAAGGGAATCAGTGTCAGTTACTTGAGCAGGTACTGAGATGACAAGAGAAGGCTACAAAGGTGTCATGCAAGTAGCTGACACTGGCATCCAGATTTTTTATAATCATCGAAAACATTGTATTTTAACATTACTTTTATGCTTATAAGTTTCTAGGCACTGGATTTGTTGTAGACTTACTATTTACTCTATCACTTTACCCTCTTATTTTACCACTCTCCTGCCTATATATTTTTATATGAGGCTTTTTGCGAAAATTTTGCATTTTGTATAATATGATATATATGAAAATTAATCACGAAGTTAGTATAATTATTGAGGCAATAGAGAAATTTGGTGGTGAGGCAAGGCTTGTTGGTGGATGTGTTAGAGATTCAATTTTGCAGCGTGAAATTCACGACATTGATCTTGCTACTAATCTGCTGCCTAATCAAACAATTAAAGTGCTCAAGCTTTGCAATATAAAGAGTATTCCAACTGGTCTGAAACATGGAACTATCACTGCAATTTTACACAAGAGGTCCTTTGAGATTACAACGCTAAGGCATGATATGAAGTGTGACGGTAGACATGCGAAGGTAGAGTTTACTAATGATTGGCAAGCTGATGCTTCAAGGCGCGACTTTACGTTTAATGCTCTTTATGCAGACAAGCATGGCTATATATACGACTACTTTGGTGGCATTCAGGACTTAAAAGCACGAAAGTTAAATTTTATAGGTAACGCTGAAGATAGGATTAAGGAAGACTATCTACGTATTTTAAGAGCATTTCGTTTTCACGCTAAAATATGCATAGGAGATTTAAGTGATGAAATATTGGATGTGTGCAAAAAGCATTCACACATGATTCAAAACCTCTCTGGAGAGAGAATAAGAGAAGAAATATTTAAACTCTTGGAATTCAATGATCCTGCTCCAACACTTAAGAGCATGCAAAAATCTGATGTTTTACAAAAAATTATTCCAAAAGAAGTAAAATGCGAAATTTTATCTTCACCACTTCTTATCAACACTAAACCTCCTACAAAACCCTCAGCGTATGTCCATACGCCTTTCCTAGATCCCAGCTTGAATCCAATCGATGCACTAACAAAATTAGCGTTGCTTATTAGGACTGCTGAAGATAGAGCGAGTCTTGGGGAAGAAGTGAGCAAGTTTTTACGTCTTTCAAATAAGCAAAAGAAAAAAATATTATTTTTATTATCAAACAATATCAAAACAGAGCTTTCAGAAAAAGAGCAAAAGAAATACATATCTTTATTTGGTAAGGAATTATATTGTGACTTGATAAGGATTTGTGGTATTGAGTCTGGAACAAATGTTGATGAGTATATTTCATTTGCTCATATATTCAGTATTCCAAAATTTCCTTTATCTGGGGATGATTTAATAATCATAGGTCACCAATCAGGAAAAAGTTTAGGTAGAAACTTAGAATTGCTACGACAACACTGGGAAGACAGCTCCTACACTTTAACAAAGGAGGAGCTGATACTTTATGCTAAGAGCCTACTCTATTTATCTAGCTAATCCCTGAATGTTTGATGTAGTAGTGTGACTCATGGAAGAATTAGGTGTTAATAGGAGTGTTAATTTGTATTCTTCTTTAGCTTTTTTTGTGAGTCGATATTCATTGTTTTTTCCTGGAATTTTAATGAACATTTTCTCATCTGTGGATAAAAATGTATCTCTTATACTTGATGCTAGTTCTTGAACCTTACCTGAAAAACATTTCATTTCAGCTTCCGTTAACTTTTGCACAACAAATTTTTTGACTGAGTCATTATTGCTATCATTTCTGTTAGCCAAAAAGCATGTGAAAGAACCTATTATTTCTTGAATATCTTCTTCATTTAAGTACAAGTTTTTTGCGCACCTCTCAACAAAAATTACCTGTTTGAGATCATGTTTTTTAACAAAATCTTTAGCAAGTTCTTCAACAACTTTGTTAACCTTAGTTTCTATGATCGCTTTTCCAGATTTAACCAAATTCTCTTCCAACAGTGCAAGTAACTTATCACTTTTAAATTTATAATCATTTTGATATACTAGAGATTGTATAGTTTCCTTAAGCACGTTATGGCAAAAGTGTTTTTCTTTAAATTCAGGAAAACTTTTTTTTAACTCCTCATTTTTCTTAGATAAAAAGTTCTTGAGATCCTCATTCCCGCGAAGCTTAGATAAACTCTTTGAAATTATAGAATAAGTAGTTGATTTTGCAATAGATACTGTACTAACTTTATCTACCTCTTTAGTTTTTGCTTGTGCTTTAGTTTTTTTATTAATACCTTCTGACTTTTTACCAGCATCTTTTTGCTCATTTTTTAACTTTTGTTGTCTACCTTCAGCTATTGAACTTTCAATCTGTTGATTTTTTAATGTCAAATTTTCATTAAGTGTTTTTGTACTATCCGTAATAGATAATACTGCAACACTTTTCGCTTTTTCTTGTTCTGTACTCAGATGTTCAACTTGTTCTTGCAACTTTTTATTCTCCCCTTGTGAAAACTCTAATTTTTTCTCTAAATCGGCCTTTTGTTTTTCTATTTCAGCACTATTTTTTTCTAATATCTGTAATTTTTCTTTCAATTCTTTAACTTCACCTTCTAATTCTTTTTTCTCTATTTCAGTAGCATTTAGTTTACTACTTGAATCTTTTAATTCATCTTTTTCTTTCTCTAATTGTTGTTTAAGATTCTCTACTTCAGCATCTTTTCCCTTAGCTTTTTCTTTCAATTCGTTAACTTCATCTTCTAATTCTTTTTTCTTTATTTCAGCATCATGTAGTTTACTACTTAAATCTTGTAATTGATTTGTTAGATCAGTATTTTTTTGCACTAATTGTTGCTGAGCACTTTCCAATTTTTTTTCTAAATTTAGTATTTTTTCCTCAGCTTGTGTGAATTCTGCTTGTTTCTCCTTAAGTTGATTTTCTAATTGCTTTATTTGAGTATCAGATTCGTTTTTTAACTGACTAACTTTACTTTCTAAATCTGTGTTTTGCGCTCTTAGGCTTTCATTATCTTCCTTCACAGTTTCATTTATGTCTTTATTTTTATCAGTAAGTGAAGTAATTAAAGCGCCTTGTTTTTCTATTTTTTCCTCTTGATCAAGTATGATGTGCTGTTGTTCGCTATTTTTAGTCTCCATTTCCTTTTTCTTTTGTTCTAATACTTTATTTAATTTCGTTAAATTACCTATTTTCCCATCTTTTTCTTCTACCCTTACTGAGAGCATTTCTGTTTTATTTGCAAATTCTTTGCTGCACTCAATTAATTCTTTCTGCAAATGTAATATCTCCTCAGACTTTTTCTTCAACTGTGCTAAAAATTCTTCTCCTCTTTTTTGTGCAATTTCTACCAATTCACTATAGTTCTTTTTAAGTCCTGCAAATTTAGACTTTAACTCTTCATTTTCTAATTCTAAGTCTTCAATCTGCTGTGCTTGTGCTGCAAAAAATTTAGCAAATATTTCTTTTTCCTCTCCTAATGATTTTACTTGTTCTGTAAGTTCATTCATTTCTTTCAATTTTTCTTGTAATTTCTCATTTTCATCCTTCAATTCCTTTTCTCTGTCAGAATTGAAAAGATTATCAGTCTGCACTCCATTAACCAAAATAACTTGATTGTGGTGTAGGATATTCTCTGCCCATTTATTCCATCTCCCTGGCAATATTCGTCCGATTGTTTTTAGATATAGCCAAGCAAGCACAGTGGATAAGCTGTATTTTTTTTCCTTTTGTTTAATACTAGGTTCGTAATTAACCTTATTGTTAGCATTCGGCATAAAATTACCTAATTTTCAAAGTATTAAAGTTATATATATTAATACAATTATTAAATAAATAATAACATAAATGTTAAATTGTGTGAAAATTTTTATAGATTTTAAGTAGAAATACACATATTCGTAAGCACAGAATTTGCTTTTTCTATTGTTCTTGCTAACATTTCTTGTTCATTGTAATGATTCTTCACATTGATTACCTGAGCTGACAAATTTGCAGGAAAAGTGACTAAATTAACTTCCCATAGCTCCACTTGTTTTAACACTCGAGCTCCGCTTTCATGATCAACATCATACTCTATTGGTATATAGCCAATCGAAAGACCGTTAATAGTTCCAGTTTTTAGCATTAAATATGCTTCCTCTGCTTTTTGAATACCAAAAAGCAAATGTGCAGTTATATATAGGCCAATATCATTTTGGCAAATATCTGTAATATTACCTATAGGCTCACTTGGGTTGTGCTGCCAAAGAAGTTTTATCTGACTTTTATTTAAGTTGTTCTTAAATGCTCCGGGTAATATCAGATCATTTTGCTTATCAACTATATTAAAAATGCTCGCATAGCCAGAAAATACTCCGTTTTCTTCTATGCTTTTTATTGATAATGGTGAATAGATAAATTTCTTATTCATAAGTCCTCCTTGTAAATTATGGTATTGGGTTTGCCAGCGCTCTGAGCCATCTTAAAATGTTGTATAGATTGTTTTCCTATATATCAGGATGAGTATAAGGCACTACAATATAATTCTATTGTATGCAGTACTTTGAAAATGGGGAAGTACTTTTTTAGTTATAAAATTTGTCATTTTATATACATAAGGGTAGGGTTTGTTGCACATTGGGTTGTTCAACAGAAGCGTTTTCTAGATTTGTAGAAATAGCTTCATTTGTAGGATTAATTATTTTTCCTAAAAGGAAGCCAAATCCAAAAGAAACAGCGGCTATAAAACCATTCATTAATGACTCTGTCCATGTTTCTCCCTCGTATTCTTGATAGATTTTAGAATATATCATTATTGGCTTCATTCGGGTTTAAATTTCTTTTCAACTCTTCTGATGTTTTCTCCTCAGCATCTTGGGATTTTGTTGATGAACTTTTCTGTAAGTTTTCTAGTTCTTGTGTGTCCATCAATACCTCACTATTAAAGCTTAAGTACAAATCATACAGCACTATAATTGTTTAGTCAAGGTAAATACTAGTATATTAAGTAAATATTTAATATACTAGTATGATTGATTAAATTAACAACTAATTGTTTGGGGAAATAAAAAGATTGTGTTTTGTAGGTATTTTGTGTAGCGGAAGGTGTTACCCCAGTTTTACAACACCCGGGGTAACGATAAAGAAGGAAGTAGAGAAAGTTATATGTAATAGTTTAAAACTATTACAAGTTTATATCCTCTGTCCTTGAATATTTTGTTGTTCAGTGGTGGCATTTTCCAAATTTGTAGAGATAGGAGCAAACATCCTTCTCGCTAAAGTCGTTGACAATGTAGCACCAATTCCAGCTCCAATTGCAGCTATAAAACCAGGGCCTAATAATTCCATATTTGTTTCAGTGCTGCTGCTAGTTATATTGTTAGTTAACATCATCGCGCCTGCTCCTAAGGCTGCTACTAACCCAATCCTTGACGGTTTACTTGTTGCATCAAGAGAATATTGTACTACTTCTCTAAGCCCTGAATTCCTGTTTTTTAACGCTACTGCTATTGATGCTGGTAATATGACCATTATTGGAATGGATAATAGTCCTCCAAGTGTTGTACCAATAATTTCACTCACTTTTGATCTTCCAAGATTAACTCCTAAGGCTGTTATACCTAATACTCCAATTGAGGTGATAATCCTTAGATTTCTCTCTTCCATTTCTCTCACATGCGCCTCATATTGTATTGTAGCTTCTGCTAACGCTAACCCAATACTATTTGGTTGCTGTGGAATCTGATTTACTCGCCCTAACTCTTGTGAAGTTTTCCCTCCAATACTTTTGACGGCATCTTCTAAGTCTAACAATGATCTGTTATTTAACCTTACGTTATCTTGACTATCACAAAGGATAATGTAGTCTGAAATTGTCATTCTCAGATCACTCATTTCTATATCATCATTAATATGATCTTTTAATTCATCGATAATCTTTAATGCTCGCTCTTTCATATCTTTTTCCTCTTCTGCATTAATTGGTGCAAGTATGAGAAAAATTATTCCAAGCAACTCTTGTTGTAAGTTTTTTAAATCCATAATAATTATCATTAATATTGAGTTAAATAATATAGTACTATAGTTACTTAATCAAGTTAATTATTAAGATATTAAAGTATAAGATACCAAAGAGTAATATCCTTAGCCGTAAAATACAAAAATAACTGACGGGTTCTTTATAATTAGAAATATTAAGGAATTTACTAAATAAAAAAGGTAAAAGAATGTTATCTACTTTTCAGAGTCAGCTATTTAGCTAACTCTGAAGAGTAGGAAAGAGCTATATGCTCTGTCCTTGAATATTTATTTGTTCAATAGTAGTACTTTCCAAATTTTGTAAAGATTCAAATTCTTCTTGAATATCCAGTATGTCTTCTATTACTTGCTGATCTTCATCTTTTTCTTCTAATTGAAATGCTGCTGCTTCTTGAGGTGTTTCTAGCAGTTTTTTTAATATTTCTGTGCGCAGTTTCTCTGTTATTGATTTCCACTGTAGCATTACTAGCATTTCATTGTGCAGCACTGACATTTTCTGTAGTGTTTTCACTTTTTCTGACAGTCCTTTATTTTTTTTTGCAATGCTTCTATTTTTCTTTGCTGATACTGATTATCTGAATTTGTTATTGGTAATCCATGCATAACCTACTCCAAGTTAAAATTTAGATATTATTAATTAAGTGATACAGTTTCTTTAGTCAAGATAAGCATCAATATATTATAACATTAGGATTAACAACCAAAAGAATAGAATGAAATATCAGGCAATATCCTCTATAATTAAACTTTTAAGATGGAAAAATGACAATTCGTGTAGGAATTAATGGTCTTGGTAGAATAGGCAGAAGTGTATTGCGTGCTATTTTTGAAGTAAAAAACTATAGCGAGCAAATAGAAGTTGTGGCGGTAAATGGGTCGCTCAGTGCTGAGCAGCATGCACATTTGATTAAATATGACTCTGTTCATGGCAAATTTAACGGCGATATTGATTTTAACGAGTCTGAAAATTGGCTATCTATAAATGGCAGGAAATTTTCTTTATATAGAGAACGTAGCCCTGAAAATATTCCTTGGAATGTTGATGTAGTGCTTGAATGCACTGGTGCATTCAACAAGCGTGCGGAAGCAGCAAAGCATAATGCAGAGAGAGTAATTGTCTCTGCTCCAGTTTCAGATGCTGATGTAACTGTGGTTTATGGCGTAAATAACGATATGCTAAAAAAGGAGCATAAAGTGATCTCAGCAGGTTCTTGTACTACAAACTGTCTGGCTCCGATTGTACACGTTTTACACTCCAATTTAGGCATAAAAAGCGGTTTTATGACCACTATACATGCCTATACGAATGATCAAAATATTCTTGATGGCAACCATAGAGACTTACGTAGGGCAAGAGCTTGTGGCCTTTCTATGGTGCCAACTACAACTGGAGCAGCAAAAACAATTGGTTCTGTCATTCCTCAGTTAAAGGGTAAGCTAGATGGTACTGCTATTAGAGTTCCGGTTAGCAACGTTTCTATGGTTGATTTTAAATTTTTAGCTGATAAGAGAGCAACAACTAAGGAAATAAACGAAATATTTAAGAATTCAGCAAATCATGTGCTTTCCGTATGTAACGAGCCTTTAGTTTCAATAGACTTTGTCCATAACCCTTATAGTGCAATTGTGGATTTAGCTGGTACATATGTCACAGGTGATATCTATAGAGTTGCAGCGTGGTACGATAATGAATGGGCTTTTTCACTGAGAATGTTAGATATAGCTTTATTGTAAAGTATGAACGAAAACTCACAAAAATATGCTTTATTTTATGAGCACTTTGCGGAACTTAGAAAAAGGGTTATTTTTTGCTTTCTATTTTTTTGTGTTACCTTCGGGTTTTGTTACTACTTTAAAGAAAATATATACCGCTTTTTACTTGCACCTTTAATAGAAGTTACAAAAGATAGCAATGATTTTTCTTTAATCTATACAGACTTAACAGAAGCGTTTTTTGTATATCTCAGGGTTGCAATAATGAGTGCACTGTTGTTTTCTTTTCCTGTGTTTGCATGGCAATTCTACATATTTCTAGCACCTGGCTTATATAAAAGAGAAAGGGCAGTGTTATTGCCATACTTAATTGCAACACCGGTTTTGTTTGTAACGGGAGCCGCTGTAGTTTACTACTACATATTTTCCCTAGTCTGGATTTTTTTTATTGCTTTTGAACATAGCGGTAAATCTTTCGGTATGCCAATAGAGTTTATGCCATCAGTTAGTGAATATTTAGACCTTGTTCTTCAATTCATGTTTGCGTTTGGTACTGCATTTCAAATTCCAGTCATACTAACCTTAATGGTGAGAGTAGGGCTAATCACTGCACAAAGTTTGTCAAATAAACGCAGAATTGCGATAGTGGTAATTTTCATTATTGCTGCAATCTTAACTCCACCTGATGTACTAAGCCAAGTAGGACTTGCAATTCCAATGTTGGTATTATATGAGCTGTCTATTCTGATATGTAGATACATTGAAAAGAAGGCAAAGGATTGAATCAAGAATATTATTTATAAACAAAGAATGAGCACCGGAGCGCCTTTTCTTGTTTGAGTGTTTTTGGCACCACAGCATTTTATTGATTTATTGACTTATTTACTTAAATATTTAATAATTAAAGTATATTATTATTTTGAATAGGAGAATTTTATATGCCAAAATATGAAGAGTTAAACGGAACACAACAAGGATCATATGATAAGTTACAGACTTCGATAAAAGAAGGTGAGAATATTATCGAGAAGCTACTTGTATGAGACTGTGTTATATAGCGAAACTAGATTTCACTTTTACGTACCTAGATAAGGGGTAACAGCAGACACTAGAATGACGAAATCGTTATTCTGCTAAGTGTTATCGCTGTATATGAACTAAAAAGCTAATATTTACTAGATCTTAATACTTATACCTTATATTTTAATGAAAAGCTGCAATGAGTATGCATGATCCATTTAAAAGTGAGGATTATAAAAAAATCTTGATTCTCTGATCAAAGCTATAAATCTAGGAAATCCAGAGGAACAATGTTATAAAACAGTAACAGATCTGTCTCATGCTTTAGAGGGTTTTACAGATAAGGCAGAAGATGTAGCTAAGCTTGTTATACGTGATGACTTGAATAATTGTGTAAAGAAGGCAAATAAAAAGCTATTAATTCTTAGGATATTCAATAGAATATTAGGAAGAGATGTTTCGATTAGGAATATAAGTAATTTTATAAAAGATAAATTGCCTCCTTCAACTGCTAGAACAGCAATCGAATATACAGATGTGATTCAAAAAATTTCAGATTTAGAGCGAATAGAAAGAAGTCAAGATAGATATAGGTCATATGGAATAAATTTAAAAAATAGACAGCAAAAGAAAAATCTCTTATATGAGCGAGAAGATTTAGGTTATGGAGGTTCATTAAACGAAGATCCTGAGTATGAAGAAATGTTAAATTATCAAGAGGAAAAAAGTAAATCTTTAACAAAAGATTTGCGTAATCTACAATCAATTAAAGAGGAGCCGATTTATGCAACAATCTCTAAAGAACATATAGAAGCAAAAAGAGAACATAGGAAGAAACAACAACTTCAATCTCTTGCACCACCAAAATCATCAAGAGTACCACCAGTACTAGAGAAAATGTTTACTATCAATCAAAAAATTAGACAAGAACCGAAAACAGATAAACCTGCAGTACCACCAAAGCCTAAAGATTTAGGCGAAAAAGTAAGCACAGAGCAAAAAATAGTAGTGGAAAAATCAGCTGAGAGTAACCCTACACTACCACTAAAATCTGAAAATCAAGATGGTAAAGAATCAGCAAAAAAAGCTGATGGACCAAAAGTACTAGTAGTTGCTATGAAAAAAGAAGTGACTCGCGAGAGTAGTAAAGTAAAGGCATTAAAAGAAAGATTTGAGCGAAATCAAGTAAAGAACATGTTGCCTGCTGAAAACAAAACTGCTTCAGTAACACAAACGGATATCAGTGTGAAGAGAAAACAATCTCGTTCATTTTCAGTAGGGAATAAAAAATCTTCGATCAACCATCTTGCCAGCAAAAATTTACCTTCCACGAATGTAAGTGTAAAAGAAATGGTTAAAAAATTTGAAGGGAGAAAAGGTGAAAGATAGTAATATTTGGGTATTTCCCTACTCATGAAAATTAGCTCTTATCATAACATTTTTACAGCCATAAGAGGAAGTTTTTATAGGATTGGGGCTAAAGAAAACTTGCATGTAAATGTATCAAGGTATAAAATTATAAATATTAAGAATGAATAGGTTAGTTATGAATCTTGTAACAAAATCCGCTATCGATTTTACTGCTTCGTCTGTTCTTGCTAGTGGAAAAATAGTTGATGATTTCTGTTTAAGTAAACATATAAAGGATAAGTATGCTGTCCTTTTTTTCTATCCACTTGATTTTACTTTTGTCTGTCCAACTGAGTTGATATCATTTAGCAACAAAATAGAAGATTTTTCAAAACGTAATGTTGAAGTGATAGGAATAAGTATAGATTCAAAATTTTCACACTATAAATGGCGAAACACTCCAGTTAATGATGGTGGTATTGGAGAGGTTAGCTACAATTTAGTGTCTGATATCAAAAAGTCTATATCAAGAGACTATGGGGTCTTATATGATGACTCAATTGCACTAAGAGCAACTTTTGTTATTGATGATAAATTTGTTGTACGTCATCAATCGATAAATGATTTTCCTTTAGGGCGTAATATCGATGAGTTTATTAGAATTATTGATGCAATAAAACATAATGAAGAGCATGGTGAAGTATGTCCAGCAGGGTGGAAAAAAGGTAAGCCAGCAATGCAGGCAAGCGATGAAGGAGTGGCTGATTATCTAAACTCACACAGTGCAGAATTATAAATTGAGTACAAAAGTTCTTATTATTGGATCTGGAGCATCGGGTTATGCTGCTGCTATATATGCAGCACGTGCAAATTTAGAGCCAATTGTAGTAACAGGAATGCAACCTGGTGGTCAGCTTACAATTACTACGGATGTTGAAAACTATCCAGGTTTTATTTCTATACAAGGTCCAGAACTCATGGAACAAAAGAGGTTGCATGCAGAGAAGGTGGGGGCAAGGATAATAGATGACGAAATAAAAAGCGTTGAACAACTTGAGGATTCTAATGAGTATAGATTTAGATCTTGTGGTAATGCTAGTGACTACTATTCGAATGCAATTATAATCGCAGCTGGTGCGCAAGCGAAGTGGCTTGGCCTGGAGAGTGAAAAGAAATTTCAAGGTTACGGAGTTTCGGCATGCGCAACTTGTGATGGTGCATTTTTTAGAAATAAAGTTGTAGCTGTGGTTGGTGGTGGAAATACTGCTGTTGAAGAAGCAATATTTTTAATTCGATTTGCTAAGGAAGTTATACTGATACACAGGCGTGATAAGTTAAAAGCAGAGAAAGTAATGCAAGACAGGCTCTTTAAAAATGATAAGATAAAGGTAATATGGAATCATACCGTAGAGCAGATTCTTGGAGAAGAAAATCCTAAAAAAGTTACTGGCATTACAATTAAATCAACAGACATCAATAAAACTCAGGAATTGAAAGTAGATGGAGTGTTCATTGCAATTGGGCATGCACCAAATACAGGTATTTTTAAGGGCTTTGTTGAAATGGATCAGCAAGGTTATATAATTACGAAACCTGGAACAACTCTAACCAGTAGGGCAGGGGTGTTTGCTGCTGGTGATGTTCAAGATAAGGTATATCGCCAGGCAGTAGTTGCCGCAGGAACAGGGTGCATGGCTGCACTTGATGCGGAAAAGTTTTTGGAATCATAATTAATTCTAAAATTTTCAACTAAATTACTTGCAATTTTCTTTGTTTTTTTATAATTATGTCAATAAATTATAGGTTGGGGAGAATTTAGTATGCTTTCGAGAAGTAATGTAGATTTTGGAAGAAGGGTTGTTAGTGATGTAGGATTACGAGCTCAAAATCAAACAACTTCAGGACAATCAACAACAAAATTATTTGAAGCTATTTATGATGAAAATCTAGGAGATTTTGAGCGAGCTCTGGAAGAAGGTGCGAATGTTAATACGTTTAATGAAGAAGGCATGACACCTTTAATATCTATAATTAGTAATTTATCTTCAGGCTCTGGAGCAGAGAAAGAATATCAGAGTATGATTAGGTTACTTCTACTTCACCAAAGCATAGATGTTAATATTCATGAAAAACGTGATGGCAATACAGCTTTGCATCTAGCAATGTGCTTTCTTCAAAAGAAAGTGTTACAACTCTTACTAAGTCATCCGAGAATAAGTATTGATCTACTAAATAAAAGTTTTCAAAATCCTGAGCAATGTGCTAGAAGAAATCGTGCTGAGCATTTGATAATAGAAATACAAAAAGCACAAACAGGAAGACAATTATTAAATGTTCTTTCTCGTGGAAATTTCCATGAAGCAAAAGTACTATTAAATCAAGAATTCAACCCTAATTGCTGGAAAAGAAATTTAAATGGAGAAATAGAAACACCACTTAGCTTAATATGTTTACAAGGGCTAATACAAGAAAATGAAGAAGTATTGACTAAACTTTTAAAACATAAGGAGCTAGATTTTAGTCAAATAAAACCAATACCAGATATAGAGCAAAATTCAAGATTGAAGCAAATCATTGAACAAGCTATGAAAGAGCGATTAACTGATGCTATTAATAGAAAAGATTTGGATGATGTAAAAAAATTAGTAGAAGATAATTGCTTTATGAATGATCAAATTGTTATTGAGGTGCTTAAAAGTTTTAATCCTTTCAGAGAATATCTAAATGAAAAATTCCCTATAAGTGCAGAGCAACCTGTAGCAAATACACATAATGTTCAACCAGAAATAAACGATGAATTAATTGCTCAAGAATTGCAGCGACTTGAAAATCTTGAAGGTGAACTTGAAAGAACAAAGGCTCGACTTACAGAAAAAGAGCAAGATCTGAATAGGGTCATAAGTGAAAAAACAAGAGACACTAACAAAATTTCACAGTTAGAAAGGAATTTAAGGCAGGAAAGATCAGCTCAGCAAACAAGGATTAACACTTTCACTGATCAAGTAGCTCGACTTACTAGAGAAAAAAGTCAACTTGAAAACCTTAGAGATGAGCTTGAAAGAACAAAAACTCAACTTAGAAAAAAAGAGCAAGAGTTGGGTAGGGTTGTAAGTGAAAGAGACACTAACAAAATTTCACAGTTAGAAAGGGATTTTAGGCAAGAGAGATTAGAACTTCAAGCTCAAAATCAAGACTTAAAGAACAAAAACAGAAAACTTTCAGAAGCAAACATTTATAATAGAAGGCAAAGTAACTATGCCTCTGCTTCTTTTGTGTTATCTGGAGAGTTTGCTGTTGGTACATGTTTAACAATATCGAATTTAGAAATATGTATTTCACTTGCTGTAGCTGCATCTGTTTTTATTGCAATTGGGTGCTACTGTTCATATAAAGCAAGTACAGTACTGAGTGATGTGATAAGCACTGAGCTTGGTAATGTTATCAGTTTAAGATAGAGTTAAGGTTTTTACTTATTCTCTAAACTCTACTGAAAGTTTTATACATTCTGAAAATACCTTGATAATTCGAGTGAATGTGAACCTGAGTGGTTTCAAGACTTAAACAGTTGTTGTAAACTTGCTTTTATTATCTTTTAGTTTAAGAAATGAAAAATTTAACGATGAGAATTATAATTACAGACCAAAGTAAAAAGTAGGCTTTTCCATTTGATCTATTTTTCACTTGTAATTTTTTGTCAGCTATTAGGTTTAATTTTTCTATAAGGCTAAATATTCCTTGGATTGTTTTGATGGGATAAGAGCTTTTAATTTTTTCCCTATACCCTATTTTACTTTCATGTTGACTGTTTATCCATGTTTCAACTACTTTCCACATATTGATTTCTGGATAGACTTTCCTACATGTTCCTTCTAATAAAATCATAGTTTTCTGCAGCAATAACAATTGTGTTTGAACTTTCATATCAAAATCATCAGTTATTTTTAGTAGCTGAGTAAATAATCGAGCAAATGAAATCTTCTGTATAGGCTGTCCAACAATGGGCTCACCTATTGCTCTGCAAGCTGTAACAAAATTTCTATGCTGTGATGGAACATAACCGGCTCTAAAGTGCATTTTTGCAACGTGATCATAATCCCTATTTAAAAAGCCTTTGAGTATCTCTATAACGTAATAGCATGTCTCACGATCTATTCTACCCATGATTCCACAATCCAGGGCAATAATATTGTTATTACTATCGATCATTAAATTTCCAGGATGCATATCAGCATGAAAAAAACAATCCCTATATACCTGATTACAAAAAGATACTATAAGATTGATAGCTATTTGCTTTCGGTTATTCAGCTTTTCAACTTCATATATTGGTATAGCTTCCATCCATTCTAATGTTAAAACCTTTTTTGAAGTTCTACTCCAATCTATTTCAGGTACGTAGAAACCTCTGTCATGTTTAGTATTTTCCTTCAGTTCCGAAGAGTGGGCAGCCTCAAAACATAGATCTAACTCTAATCGGCAAATTTCAGCAAAAGTTTTGACTAATTCAACTGGCTTCAGCCTTTTTGATTGTTCACTAAATTTTTCTGCAATTTCTGCAAGCCAAGAAAGCATTTTTATATCCCTTGAGAATGTTTTCTCAATATTTGGCCTTAAAACCTTTACAGCAACTTCCTTACCCTTAATTGTAACTGCTCTATGCACTTGAGAAATTGATGCTGCTGCAATTGGCTTTTCAGAAAAACTTGAAAAAATGTCGCTTAATTTACAATTAAACTCACTTTCTATAGTTTTAACTGCTATTTTATACGAAAATGATGGCAATCTATCACATATCAATAGCAAGTTATTTGTTATGTCCTCATTTAAAATATCAGTGCGTGATGAAATGGATTGCCCAAATTTAATGAACACCGGACCTAATCTTTCAAGAGCACGCTTTAGTTTATGACCTTGTATTTTATTTATTGATTTTTTTGATGGTGGAAGTAAATAAGGTAACACATTGTAGCGTGTTAGCACTGTAGTTATTTGCAGAAGACGTAGAATATTTTGAATCATTTCGCTGCGTAACTGCCAAATATTTCATTTATCTCCATAATTTCATCAGGTTTACCTTGATAATAGATAGTATTATTTATGCAAATTATGTAATCTGAGGATGGTAGAGCAGAGTTAAGGTCATGAGAAGTCATGAGAATCGATACTGATCGTTCTTTTGCGATTTTATTTATAATATCATAAAATTTAGCTCGTGCGTTAATATCCATTGCACTGACTGGCTCATCTAAAATGATCAAATCAGATTCTGAAATTAAACAGCGTGCAAGCAGCAGTAATTGTGTTTGTCCTGCAGAGATTTCTAATACTTGATTTTTTAGGATGTTACCGATACCAACCAATTCTATCGCTTCTGTAACAATGGGTTGATTTTTCTTCAATTTCTTCGAGGAGCTATTGAAAAGGAAAGACTCAACTGTTATTGGCATCAAATTACCAATACTAAAATTTTGTGGCATATAGCTAATTTTTATATTGTCAGCGAATACAATACTGCCAATAAAACCTTTATTTATACCAGCAACTGCTTTCACTAAAGAGGTTTTACCTCCGCCATTTGGACCAAGTATTGTAACTATATCTCCTCTTTGTACTGATATGTTGATATTATCAAGAACTTTTTTATTACCGTATGAAAGAGTAAGGTTTTCTATTTTTAGAATGCAGTTATTGACACTACTTAATTTTTTGTCAAAAATTGACTTCTTCTCAACATTTATATGAGACATTTACTGTTTTTTTTTCTATTACTTTTATTTACATTATACTACAATAGTGCCTTTTCATCCAATTTAAAAATTGTAGCTACAATCAAACCTATACACTCACTTGTAGCTTCTGTTACAGATGGAATTTCAAAGCCAGAACTACTAATGTACGAAGTATTGTCTGAACATAACTACATGCTCAGGCCTTCAGACGCAAGTAAATTAGAATCTAGTAATATTATATTTTATATCGATGATTCTTTGGAAACATTCATTAAAACTTTCACTAAAGAAAATAAGAAGTTAATACCGCTATCAAGTGCAATCGATCTACTTCCTGCTCGACCACATTCATTTTCTAGTCACATTCAAGATGAAAAAGATTTGCATATTTGGCTGAGTCCTGAAAATGCAAAAAGTATGATACTTTCTATCAGTGCAACATTATCTAATATAGATAAAGAAAATGCCTATCGATACAATACTAACGCAGAGGAGGCTATAAGAAAGATAGACCAAGAAGTAGAAAAAATTACGAAAGAATTGGATGAGTTAAAAAATCAAAAATACATAGTTACTCACGATGCTTATCAATATTTCGAAAAATATTTTGATTTAAGTTACCCAAGCGCCATTCTTTCTATAGAAGAGGATTCTTACATAGGTATGAAGAGTTTAATGAAATTAAAAAAGGTAATGAAAGAGGAAAACGTTAAATGTATTGTTTCTCATTCACGAGAGGATAGCATAAAGCCTAATGTCTTTTCTAGTGACGTAAAAATGGTGATTCTTGATCCTATTGGATCAGATGTAGAGCCTGGAAAGGATTCATATCTAGATATAATCAGCAGCATTGCACAAAATTTCAAATCTTGTTTCACTGAGTAATGAGTTCTTTTATCTATTCAGATAGCATTGCAAACTTAGTGCTTTCTATTCCAATCACAACTATACCGACATTATCTACCAGAAGTATATCATCCCAGTCTGGGATTTAGTTAAGTTGGTAAGCATAAAAATATTATGTTAAAGCACAACATTCTTGATGAGATTAGGGCAAGCCAATGTCAGCTACTTGAATGACACCATTTGCTATGCCCTCAAAAATGAATGCTCGTACAGCTGTGTGCCAGCTACTTGCATCTGCTATTTTTACTCATAATTATCTTGCCTGAACGAACTTAATTTCAAGTAGTTAATTATAGAAATAATCGTATAAAAAAAAGAAGATAACCAATATCTTCTTTTACTCTAATTAAAAAGACATTGAATTGTAATTGTCTATTTCATCTGATATAAGCGATAATTTTATGCTCTCAAAACGGAGATTACTTGCAATATCTGTTAACTGTTCACAAGTGTTACTTTTTATGGCAAGTGGTTTTTGTTTATTTTCTAAACTTTCTTTATAAAAACCATAGGCGCCTATTGGTTTTTAGCTAAAGTAAAGATTAAGTATCTGGCATTCTGGACATAAAATCCTCCTGTGTAAAAAAGATTAGAAAAAAAAGTGCGGTGCACCCACGTACGCTGAAGAAGATACGCCACATTTTTAAATAAGTTTGATTGTTTAATGAAAAAAATCTGCAGATAAAGATAGATTTTGAGCTCTTAAAATATCTTTGAGTATGATTATAGTCAGATTTAAAATATGCGCAAGCAATTTTTTTCTGTAAAAGTTTAACAAAAGAATTCAAAAGTTTGTGAACAACCTCTAAGTGTATGGTCCCAGAGTGTGATGGTATACAGACTGTCTGGATCATTTAAAGTGTCAGGTCAAGTCTTATTTAATAAATTGAAGAACTAAGTTGTTGATAACTGACCTTTAATTTTTATAGGGGCACTTTCGACTTCTTTAGTAAGAACATACTATAAGAACTATAATTATGTGCATTTATACATAATACTGTGGGTAATTTTTTAAAATAAAAAGAAGTAGCCTATCTAGTACCTTTAGTGTACATTAAAAACAGTAAATTTATACTAAAACTTCTACACTTGCCAAGCTTTCTAATGACTTTTTTCCATTTAAGCAATAAAAAGGCCAGATCAGGACAAAAACGCTACCATTTTCAGCCCTTATTTAGGTGGCTCAATTCCCAGTAACTTATACAAGTTACCGTAATCTTTCAAAACCTCAAATAGACTTTCTCTAATGCAAAACAGTATAACTAGTGAGCAACAAGCTACACTCCTTTTAGCTGTAAGCTTTGCATGATAATATACTTACTTTAATTTTTCTTCTTTAAATAATACGTGTCTTCTGACCACTGGGTCATACTTTCTAAACTCGAGCTTCTTGGGAAGGTTCTTAGGATTACGTTTTTTTACACAAAAATAGCCTGTTAGTTTCTCTTCTCCAATTTTTGTTGTTTTGGTTGCGGTGCTAACTAGCTTGACAAGCAAAAAAGCATTTTTTTTCGCCATAATTGTAGTGATATATAAAATTCTATGCAAGTTTAGAACGCAAAACACTGAAAGTCAACCCAATAATGCAGGTCGCAAAATTCTTGACAATCAATAATATATTAAGTAGTATAAGAAGATTTCAGAATGAAAAGCAGACGGTAAATAAGTGGCGAGTGATGGCAAAAGGTTATTATTGATAGAAAGTACTACCTGTTCTAACGAGGTAAGGGTTGCCCTACTAGTTAATGGTAGGGTTGTAGAGTTTGAACAAGAATTCAAGGAAAAAAGACAATTAAGAGGTAATATATACGTTGCTTATGTAAAGCGTATAGAGCCTGCTTTGCAGGCCGTGTTCATTGAGTATGGAAAAAATAAGCAAGGTTTTTTGTCTTTTTCTGAGATATCTCTAAATTACTTTAATATTCCAGAAAAAGAGAAGGAAATTTTCCCTGATGAAGGCTATTCGAGCGGTGTGGACTGTTCAAATGATAATTGCACAGAAGAAGGCCTAGATTCTACAGCTAGTAATGAATCCAGCAGTGGTTTTGTGAGGGAGGTACCTTTACATAGAAAATATAAGTTACAAGATGTGATTTCAGTAAATCAAAAGTTATTAGTTCAATTAACTAAAGAAGAACGAGGAAATAAAGGAGCTTCATTTACAACATACGTAACTTTGGTCGGTAGATACTGTGTTTTCATGCCCAATTCCATAAGTAGGGGTGGAGTATCTCGCAGAATTGAAGATACCAACGTTAGAAAACAGTTAAAGGATATATTAAATTTAATAAATTTACCAAAAGGCTCAGGTTTAATAGTAAGAACTGTTGGTGCAGGAAAAAGTAAGAAAGAAATTGAGCAAGATTACGATAATTTGACCTTATTATGGCAAAATATCCAGCAAAACTTCTCTTCTTTAAATGTTCCATCATTAATTTACAACGAAGTAGATGTAGTTATGAGATCTGTACGTGACTTTTGTAGTAATGATACAGAAATTATAGTATCTGATAGAGAAGTTTGTGAAGCGGTAAGAAAATACACTAAAAATGTGTTACAAGGAAAATTACGTCCTAGGTTATATAGAGGCTCTGTTCCAATCTTTACTTACTATCGAGTCGAAGATCAAATTTCTGAATTATATAGCAATAGAGTAGAATTACCATCTGGTGGGTCTTTGGTGATAACCTTAACTGAGGCATTTGTTTCAATAGACGTAAATTCAGGGAAAATGACAGGAGAAGATAACATAGAAGAAACAGCTTATAGAACTAATATGGAGGCATTATCTGAAATATCAAGGCAAGCGAATCTCAGGGGCTTATCAGGGTTAATAGTTGTTGATTTTATTGACATGTTGAAACTTGAGTATTGCAAAAATGTTGAATTTGCTATCAAGCAGGCGTTTAAAGATGATAGAGCTAAAGTTCAATTTAGCTTTATCAATGACTTTGGTTTAATGGTCTTTTCAAGACAAAGAATTAAACCAAATATACAGGAAATTAATACTACAGAGTGCTTACGCTGTAAAGGTATTGGAAGAGTGAAATCAAACGAAGTGGTTGTTGCATCGATACTAAGGGATTTGCAACATATTGCTAATAAAAATCAAAATAAGTCCTTTGATTTAATAGCACGCAGTGCAGTTATAGCGCACATTTTTAATAATAAGCGTGATATGGTTTCTACAATCGAAAAAGAGTTCAATATTACATTAAATGTTAGTATTGATAATAGCTTAGATGCAGATACATTTATTTTAAAGCAAGGAGACCATATTAATTTTAATGATTATAAGCCATTCCAGAATTCTGGATGTCAAATTGTGAATAGCAGGGATAAAGAAGCTGGTAGTTCAGATACACTACCGGGCAACTTTTGGTTAACTAAATGGCTTTCGCGCCTTTTGGGCTTTAACAACTAAACGGGACTTGTAATTAACGAGTTTTATACTTATATATTTTATATCAGATAATATTTAAAAGGGAGTATTCATTATGGGAAGAGCAATAGGTATAGATCTTGGAACAACAAATTCCTGTGTTGCAATAATGCAAGGCAAGGATGCAAAAGTAATCGAGAATAAAGAAGGAGCAAGAACTACTCCGTCTATAGTTGCATTTACTTCATCTGGAGAAAGGTTGATTGGTGCTCCAGCAAAAAGGCAAGCAACTACCAATGCAAATAATACTTTTTTTGCAACTAAGAGATTGATAGGTCGCCAATATAGCGATCCTGAAATGAAGAATCTAGGTGTACCGTATAAGGTATTTGCAGCAAAAAATGGTGATGCATGGGTTAAAACAACTGATAGTAAAGAATACTCTCCTAGTCAAATTGGTGCATTTATACTACAAAACCTGAAAGAAGCAGCTGAGGCTTATCTTGGGGAAGAAGTAAAGGATGCTGTGATAACAGTGCCGGCGTACTTCAATGATTCTCAACGTCAAGCAACAAAAGATGCAGGAAAAATTGCTGGATTAAATGTCCTCAGAATAATTAACGAACCAACTGCTGCAGCACTTGCTTATGGCCTTGATAAAAAGCACGGACACACAATAGTAGTGTATGATCTTGGTGGTGGTACATTTGATGTTTCAGTTCTTGAAATAGGTTACGGAGTTTTTGAAGTAAAGGCTACAAATGGTGATACTCACCTTGGAGGGGAAGACTTCGATAATGCAGTAGTAAATTATTTACTGGCTGAATTCAAGAAAAGTAATGGCATTGATTTGAAAAACGATCCAATGGCTATGCAAAGAATCAAAGAAGCTGCAGAAAAAGCAAAGGTAGAATTGTCAAGTGCAATGGAAACAGAAGTAAATCTACCGTTTGTTACAGCTGATGCAAGTGGCCCAAAACACTTAAATATGAAGCTAACAAGAGCAAAGCTTGAAAGTTTAGTGAATGATTTAATTGAAAGGACTATAATTCCTTGCAAAAAAGCTCTTGAAGATGCTGGTTTGTCTGCTAGTCAAATTGGTGAAGTAGTTCTTGTTGGTGGCATGACTCGTATGCCAAAAGTCATAGAGAAAGTTAAAGAATTCTTTGGCAAAGATCCACATAGAGGGGTTAACCCTGATGAAGTTGTAGCAATTGGAGCTGCAATACAGGCGGGAATCATTCAAGGTGATGTAAGAGATGTGTTACTACTTGACGTAACTCCACTTTCTCTTGGTATTGAAACTCTAGGGGGAGTGTTCACTCCACTTATTGAACGTAATACTACTATTCCTACTAAAAAATCTCAGGTATTTTCAACTGCAGATGATAACCAAACAGCTGTTACAATTAAGGTGCATCAAGGTGAAAGAAAATTGGCGGTTGATAATAAACTGCTTGGTCAGTTTAGTTTAGAAGGAATACCACCTGCTCCTCGCGGGGTTCCTCAAATTGAGGTGACATTTGATATAGATGCAAATGGAATAGCGCATGTTTCTGCAAAGGATAAAGCTACTGGAAAAGAGCAAAAAATACGTATTCAGTCTTCAGGTGGTTTATCGGAGGATGAAATAAATCGGATGGTGAGAGAAGCTGAGGAAAAAGCACAAGAAGATGAAAAGCGTAAGAAATTTATTGAAGTGAAGAATCAAGCGGATAGTTTAGTTCATTCTACAGAAAAATCTCTGACAGAATATGGTAATAAAATTTCTCCAGAAGATAAATCTGCTATTGAAAATGCAGTTAATGAGTTAAAGGAAGTGAGTAAATCTGACAACATTGATGATGCTGATTCAATACAACAGAAAGTTACTAACCTCTCTCAGTTATCTATGAAACTTGGAGAAGCTATGTATAAGGAATCTCAACAACAACAAGGTGGAGAAAGCTCATCCACAACAAATAATGAGGAAGAAAAAGTAGTAGATTCTGATTATCAAGACATGGATAATAAAGAGGAAAATAAGTAATTGTGATTGCTGTATCACTCTTCTTGTCATCTTAGTATTTGAAGCTAGAATGACAAGAGGAAGACTATACTGTATTGTTGCTTAAAGGAACTATTGTGGATATTATTAAGACAATAGAAGAAAAATTACGCGATTCAATAGGTGCAATTGATATTAATATTATCGATGAATCAGCAAAGCATGTAGATCATTATTTTGCTTCTTCTTCGACACTACCTTCACATATCAAATTAGTATTAATATCTAACGACTTTTCTGGAATGAGCTCTTTAAAGAGGCATAAATTGATCTATGAATTATTAAAGAGTGAAATAGAACGAGTACATGCGATTTCTCTTAACTTATATACGCAAAGTGAATATAATTTAAAAAATAAATAGTAGAAACGTGAGAGAAGAGTCTTTATTAATTAAAGCAGGAAGAAAATTTAATGATTATAAAGGATCGATGAACCCACCAGTTTATCATTCTTCTACCATATTATTTCCTACTTACAAGGATTACTTAAGTGCAGCGAATGGGGAGAGTATATATGATGTGATCAATGATGGTGTTGCAAGGGATTACAGCTATAGTAATGTTGGTACGCCTACTGTTCATTATTTTTCAAATGCACTGGCTGAAATTGAGGGTAGGGGACAAGCACTCATCTACCCTTCTGGATTATTTGCACTTACTTTTGCTATTTTGACTTTCACTAAAGCAGGTTCACATGTCCTGATACAAGATAATAGTTATTATAGGCTAAAGAGATTTGCTGAAAATGAACTACCAAAAAGAGGAGTAGAAGTAATTTTTTATGATCCGACACAGTATATAACTGATTTAGTTCAGAGTAATACTTCACTCATCATGATTGAGACTCCTGGTTCTATAACGTTTGAGATTTCAAATATAGAGCATATAGTAAAAGTTGCTAAAGAACGTGGAATCGTAACCGTTTGTGATAATTCATGGGCCACTCCTTTGTTGTTTAAGCCGCTTGATTATGGAATTGATGTTGCACTATACGCGGTGACAAAGTATCTAGCCGGTCACTCAGATCTAGTGATGGGAGCTATGGTTGCTGAAAGTAAAACTTTTAAATTGCTTTATGAGAGCTATAAAAATTATGGAGTAACCATTCAATCGAACGACTGCTACCTTGCACATAGGGGACTAAGAACACTGCAAACACGCATGAGGAAACATCAAAGTACAGCAATGCAAGTGGCAAAGTGGCTGGAAAAACATTCAAAAATCAAAAAAGTCTTATACCCCGCACTTTTTTCCTATTCTCAGCATGATTTATGGAAAAGTTATTTCAAAGGGGCAAGTAGCGTATTTAGTATAGTACTCGATAGGGAATATTCATGTGAGGAACTAAGCTGCATGGTTGATCACATGAAAGTTTTCGGCATTGGTGCTTCTTGGGGAGGATGTGACAGTTTGATATTACCAATAGACCATAGATCTATGTCAAGATCTGTAATGAATTCAGATTATGGTGGAAGTTTTGTGCGAATATTTTGCGGACTAGAAGATCCTGAAGATTTGATTTTTGACTTGAATACTGCATTAATAAGACTACCATGTTCAAGTGTTAAAGATGATTGTGAGACTGAAAGAGCTACTGCATAACATTGTAAATGCTGACTTTGATATTGAAATCAAAGGCGTCACATGTAATCCTAAGAGAGTTAACGAAGGTTACCTTTTTGTTTGTGTGTCAGAAAGGAGTAAAGAACATGCAACATGTCTTCCTATTGGATGTGTACACAACTGTGTAGACGTTGTAATACAAGAGGACAAGAAAGATGTCATCCCAGTGCTCAGACACTGGGATCCAGAAAATTTAATTATAAACAAGCATACTAGACAATTGTATAATGAAAACTGGATTCTAGTGTCAAGCACTGGAATGATAAGTACTCCAAGTTTTGCAGTGCTTTACCACTCGGACCCTCAAGGAATATACAGTGAAATAGTCAGCAGGTTTTATCAATTCAAACAACCTAAATATGTTGCTGCTGTAACTGGTACGAATGGTAAAACTTCAGTGGTGGAATTTTGTCGCCAGATTTGGCAAGATAATGCAGCATCTATAGGAACACTTGGAACGTGCGTCAATGATGACAGAAAAGGTAATAGCGATAATCTTACAACTCCATGTGCAGATGATCTTTATTCCACATTGCGTGACATAAATAATAAGAACGTAGAACACTTAGCATTAGAAGCTTCAAGCCATGGAATCGATCAATACAGAATCCATGGACTCAGTCTCAATGCTGCAGCTTTTACTAATTTCTCTCAAGATCATTTGGACTATCACAAAAGTATCGACGAGTATTTTGAGGCCAAGAAAAGGTTGTTTGATGAGGTATTGCCAAAAGAAAAAACAGCGATTTTAAATGCAGATATAGGCGAATATGGAGAGTTGCTCAACATATCTGAAAAGCGTGGCAACAAAGTTATAACCTATGGAAAAAAAAACTCTGACATTACTTTATTAAAGCAGATACCTACTGCCAATGGTCAATACCTGACAATTCAAATCGGTGATGAAATTTATAACGCATTTTTTCCGATTTTTGGGCAATTTCAAGCATATAATTTATTGTGTGCAATCGGTATAGTTATTTCATCTGGTATGGACTATCAAAGAATGTGTATAGATAAACTCGCTTCTCCACCTGGAAGAATGGAAAAAGTGAACACTTTTGCATTTGTCGATTACGCTCATACTCCAAGTGCACTCAAACAAGCTCTGTTGTCTTTAAAATGGCACTTCAATAAAAAGATAGTTCTAGTGTTCGGTTGTGGCGGAAATCGTGATCAAACAAAACGTGCAGAGATGGGTAAAATAGCACAAATGCTTGCAGGTAAAGTTATAGTCACAGATGACAATCCGCGTGATGAAGATCCGGGGAAAATTCGTCACGATATTTTGTTACATTGCCCTGATGCACTGGAGATAGGAGATAGAAAAAAAGCTATAGAGAAAGGTATAAATATAGCACATGATGAAAATATGATTCTGCTAGTTGCAGGAAAAGGACATGAAAGATTCCAAATAATAGAAGGCCAAGCCCTTGAATTTAGTGATGTTGAAGTTATTAGAGAGGGCCAAAAATTTGCTACTGCTGTTTTGCTCTCTCCTTCATCCAATGCCTGAATGGCTTTTTTCCTTAAGTCATCACTATACGCTGCTGGCATTTTTACCTTCTTGTTACACTAAATCACTATCTTATCTTGTTCCTACTATTATGAAAAGAGCTATACAAGGATATGAAAGTGGAGATTGTGGTTACAAGATTAGTGAGAGAATATAGAAAAATTGAGGATGAAATATTGCGTGATATAGTTCATTTAGTGATAAAGGCTCTTACAGGTATAGTAGCGCTTCATAAGTAAGAATATTTTTACAAAGAATTTAATAATCACAATTTAGGCAATGATGAAAGTTCTTTAAGAAAAAAGTTTAATACTATCAAGAAAAGTTTGCATAGGCATAGCAATATAATACATAATAATCAAAATATCTAAAATTCTGTCAATTTATTTGCACAGTCAATCACTTGAGAATTCGGAAATTGATTTTTAAACCAAGTGTACTGGCGTTTTGCATAATGCCTTGTGTTTGTTTGAGCAATCTGTATTGCTTCGTCTAAAGTAATCTCCCCTTTTAAGTATCTTATAATTTCTGGTACTCCATGTGCTTTCATAGCTGGCAAATGTGGAGATGGGTTCATGCTAAGTAGGTTTTTTACTTCATCAATTGCTCCATTTTCAACCATTTCAATAAAACGAGAATTTATTTTTCGGTATATATCCTCATGTTTAGGTAGAATTGTATATACCTTAAAATTATTGAACAAAGGAGGCTGTCTATTTTCTTGCCATACAAAGATTGTCTTGCCAGTTTCAGTGATAACTTCAAGTGCTCTTGAGAGGCGATGTGAGTCATTAATAAATATTTTTCCTCGAATCCTTGGATCTTTGCTTAGCACTAATTTGTAGAATTCCTCTTTACTTAAATTTTTCCTAAGTTCATTTACGTTTTCTCTCACTTCCTGGCTTATTTGTGGAATCGATGATAATCCCTTGATTAAGCTGCTAATGTAAAGCCCACTTCCTCCAGTGATGATGGGTATTCGTGAATTTTTCAGCGCGTTGTTAACTTCCCTCTTTAAATCCTCTAGCCATAAACCTACGGAATAATTTTCTCTTGCTGAAACATAACCGTATAGCCTATAAAATTCTTTCTGCTTTGGTGGTTGAGCAGTAATTATGGGAATCTCTTTGTATACCTGCTTTGAGTCACAGTTTATTATGCTAATGTTTTTATACTTTTTTATCAAGTTATCGCATAATTCTGATTTACCTGAGGATGTAATTCCTGTAATAATTACTATATTATCTTTCATTTATATTAATTTAACTAACCTATGATAGGGTGTAGTAAAAATTTGGATTCTACAATCTAAAATTTGGAGACTTTTATGGTAGAAAATGATAACGATAACTCGTTTACTAAGCGTTTTACAAATAGGACTTCTAATGAGACAAGAGGAGGTTTTTCCAGTAAGTATTCATCTCAAAATACCAAAGAACATGCATTAGGAGCAAAAGGAAAAATTTCTGAATTGGCAAACAAAAAAGCTGAAGCCAAGGAAGCTTTTTCTGAAAGTGGCGGCATAAAGAGTAAAAGCAGAACTATCAACGAAAGATCCTTTGCTGATGCAACAAGAAGAAGTAGATCAGATCTCATATATCTAGTTCGTGGTAAAGATCGAGGAAGATCAGCTTGGCACTATGTATTAGTTGATAAAGATAAAAGAGAAATGTTTCTAGCAAAAAGTAGAACTGGCTCTATAGATGTTGCAGATTATGGAGAGATTTTATATTCAGGATGGGGAGATGATCCACCACAGACGATAGTCGATAAAATCAATGAGGAGTTCGGATTGTAGTAAATCTGTTGTAAAAACGAGCAGTTGCTAATAAAATTTACTGTAAGTATACAACAGATGCGTGCTAGCCATTTCGGTATCTTAATTGCTACCATATAGCGAGATAAAGGTAAACCCAGAGCTATTGTAGACATAAGTTTTAGCTATATGGTATTTGAAGTAATAAATGCAATAAAAAATAATTTGTTAGCATGCTTTCCAACAGAGACAGTATATGCTCTTTCTTGTAATGCGCTAGGTAACGAATCTATAGAAAAAATATATCGAATAAAAAAGCGTTCTCAAAACAAGCCGCTCTCTGTATTTGTTAGTAATATTGATAGTTTGATAAATATAGCAAAGGTAAAGGAAGAGTATATTGATTTAATAAACTATTTTTCTCCTGGACCAATGACCTATATTTTACCACTTCAAGATAACAATATATTACCAAATGAGTTCTTTAAAGATAGTATAGGCATAAGAATTCCTGATCATCCTATTGCGATTTCAATATTAAATGAACTGAAAACTCCAGTAGTTGCAACTAGTATTAACATTTCAGGAGAAAAAAGTATATGCAAAGCAAGAGATATACCTCAGTCTATTAAGCAACACTTATCTGCAGTAATTGAAGATGATGAATTAGTTTCTGGTATAGAATCTACTATTATTGACTTAACTGGAGACAAGATTAAGGTTTTAAGAAAAGGTAAAATTTCATTACAAACAATAAATAACGAATTTTCAGACTAAGATCTATAGGAGAAAGAATGAAAAAGGTGATAGGCCACAACCAAGCAAAAAAAAAGATAATGAACAACTTGTCTGTTCAATCTTGGCTGATCTGTGGTAAAAAAGGTATAGGAAAAGCAACATTCGCAAAATCCTTTTCTCATTGGTTTCTTATAAAAAATTACGATGAAGTAGCATTAGACTTACACATTGTTGAAGGTGATAAAATAGGAGTGGAAAAGGTGAGAGAAATGAAAAATTTTTTGCACTTAAGCCCCATTCAATCAGAATATAAAATAGCTATAATAGATAGCTTAGAGTCAATGACTAATAATGCTAAAAATGCAATATTAAAAATATTAGAGGAGCCGCCACAAAATTCTAAAATACTTATAATTAGCCATAAACCATATGATATACAAACCACCATCCGGTGTAGGTGTTTTCAGCTGAATTTACTTCCATTAACTTGCGATGAAACAAAGCAGGTTGTTTCATCTCAGTGTAAATTCGACGATAAAGTATTTAGTGAGATCATTACTTTGTTTCCTGGAACTCCGGAAGTAATAATAAATGCAATAAACAATGGTGCTTATGAGTCACATAAGCATTTTTATACATTTTTCCGTAATCTAAATAATTCTGATATAGTTAATAAAATAATTAATAGTGAGATTGAGCTAGAACTAGCATCACATATAATTCAAACCTCCATTTTAGAAAGTATAAAGAAAGAAGTAAATAATGTTGAAATTCTACTAAGTCAATGGAAAGAAATAGATGAACTTTTCGTTGCTGCAAAGCAATTTCGCTTAGATAAAAAGCATGTTTTAGCTAATGTAGTTAACATCATGACACAAAAATGTAATACTTTTAACATAAATTTATGATAAAATTCTGCTAATTTAATACTGAAAGTATATAACTTGAATGATAATAAATTAACTGTATGGCAATCAATGGAAGTTTTAACAAACACTATACTGAACATGCAGAAAGAATTGAGTTTAATCAAGAATACATCTTTAGATCAAGACGTCACTTTAGAAAAAGGGAAGGAGCTATCAAGTAGCATCTATGAGGCAAATTTAAAGCTAAACAAGTCAATCAATATAGCTACTTTAACAAAAAGTGGCTATTATATGCTCAGTAGTGAGCTTGTTGTACGTAATCATATTACGAAAGAGGAAGTAAAGATCCCTACAGATTTTCATTATCTTAAAGATGTTAAATCCAATTACGATGATTGTAAATTAACGTTTTGTAATTTTTTAGGTAATGAGTTTTTTTAATATAAAAAGTATGATCCACAATATTCTGGTATCTCAGATGAATATAAATTCGTGGATTTTGGTAGTGTAAAAAAGACTAATAATTTAAAATTTAAGGAGTATGTTGGTCATGCACCTAAGTTTTTTGCTGTAGAAGGCTCTATTGAGCCTGGATCTGAAAACCATGTAATTGATCTATTTGAGCTAGTCAGAGACGGTAAAGGCAAAAAAGTGGGAACACTTGCTGATGAATTTGGTTATTTTGATGATCAAAATAAATTACACTACTATAATTATCACAAAAGTGCAGAAAGTAATACTTATGATCCTGAAAGCTTCAGTGTAAAAATGATAAATTTAGATGTGAAGAAAATTGATAAATTTCATCTTATTGCAGAACAAGGTGATATAATCATTCATCCTATTTTGGAAAATTTAGACATATTTAAAAGTTTTTTTAGAGTTATTATAATTAGGTTATGGAAGTTGAATTAGTAAAAAACAAAAGTTATTTCAGGAAAGCAGTAGAATGGTATTGCCACAGATACTTGTTCTGCGTTGTAGAAAGATCTTGGATGGCGTTAATAGCGTTACTTCTCTTAGTATGTTTATATTTATCATTACTAAACATATACCTATTACTTCCTGTTAAAAAAGATTTAAATTTTGTGAAGTACACGAACCACACAGAAGATGAGTTTTCTACAATACATAAACTTAGTTTTAGTGAAAAAGAAGATGAATACACTTCCATAGCAAGGTACTTGGTAAGTCAATACGTTGAAGCATACGAATCCTCTCAGATTGTTGAATCAAAGTATCAAGAAAATTTTATAAAAAACAATTCTATATATAAAATCTATCAAGACTTTCAGGAAAAAGTAAACAATGAAGCTGTTTCATCCACAAGAAAAATTACCAACACAAACGTAACAACACTATCTATTGACCGATCGATCAAGGACTTAGTTACATTTGCTGGAAATGCCACTGTAGTTTTTGCAGCTGAGCAAAATAAGAAAATGAAAGACTATGCTGTGGAGGTTAGCTTTACTTTATCAAACATGAAAGCAACTCTAACTGGTATAATACCATTTAAATTTATTGTTAACGGCTATAAATACAGGTGATTACATTTAAAAAATTACTTGGTAGCTAAAAAAATAACTAAAGTGCATACAGCAGTAACAACTGGAGGTAAAATTAGAAGCATTGGTGTCTTTTTAATAAAATAATTTCTAGAAGGTTTTAAGAAAAAGGCATTGTAAATTATCGGTAAGAAGTATAGAGCGTTGAGTATAGTACTGACAATTAACACCAGAGCTATAAATACAGAAAGTGTTACATTACTAGAGTTAAAAACAGCTTGAAAAATGAAAAATTTGCTCCAAAAAGTCGGAGCAGGTGGTACCCCTATCATGGACAATGCACCTATAGTAAATGCTATCATACTAATTGGCATACTACGTCCTATACCGTGAATTCTATCTATGTATTTCTCACCTGTTTTCGTTATTATTGCTCCAGCAGTGAAAAACAAAGTGATTTTTGCAAATGCGTGGCAAACTAATTGAAAAATTGCAACCCTCATGCTGAATTCACTAAAAATTGAAGCAAACAATATAATATATGACAACTGAGAGATAGTAGAATAAGCAAGCAACTTCTTTAATTCCTTTTGCTTTAATGCAATTAACGATGCAGTAATAATAGTAAATCCAGCAGCGTACGGAAGCCATCCTCCAGCAAACCAACTTTGCTGTGCAAAACGTTGCATATTATCGATGCCAAAAGTGTATAATATAACTTTGATGATGATGAACACTCCTGATTTCACAACAGCAACAGTATGTAGTAGTGCGCTTACAGGAGTTGGTGCAACCATTGCTTTTGGCAACCAAAAATGCATTGGCATTAATGCAGCTTTTCCTATTCCATAAATCAGCATAGCAAAACACACTGCAATAAAAGTTATGAACGAAGTATCAAACTTGAATATTCCACCTCTTACAAAGTCTAAAGTATGGAATTCATTATATAAGAGGCCTATTGCAGGAAAAAATAACACTAAAGAAGAGAAAAATAGTAAACCAAAGTAATAGCGTCCTGCAATTACTGATTCATTTGTTGAGTTGTAAGTAATCAGAGGGTATGTACTAATAGTTAGAAGCTCGTAAAAGACAAATGTAGTGAGCAAATCTCCAGAAAAAGCAATAAACATTGCACAGCTAATCGCTATTGAAAAAAAGCATAGAAAACTCGAGTAGTTACTATCAGCATAGTTATTTCGCATATAACATATTGCATACATACTGGTTAGTATCCACAAAAATGATATTAATAAACTGAATATTGCTCCACTAGACTCTAACTTTAAACTAATATGCAAATTATTACCAAAGTCCATGAGAATAAATTGAGAATGATCACCATACACCAAATATAAAGTGCATAGACATGTATGCGCAAATAGAAGCATAGAAGAAACAACAGTAATGCTATTGTTCACTCTGGGCCATTTACTAGTAAAAGAAATAGCTAATGCACTTAAAAGTGGGATCAACGCAGTAATTAACAAATAATTCTCAGTAATAAAAAGTGGCAAGGAAAGAGATATTAAAAAAAAATCCATTAAGTAATTCATCTTTCTGTTTAGGTAAAGCTAAAATTATATTCAAGTTATAGAGAATTTGCTATTTTTTAGTTGTATATCGGAAGTGTTAAATAAACCATACGCATCAAGTTAAGAAAAAGTGGCGTAAGGAAGAAAGGAAATAGGAAAAAACTATTTTATATATTAAGTAATAAAGTTAGTAATTTATAGATCTTTCTAAAAAATTATCTTATCCTAGATAAGAATTTCCTAAAAAAATAAATGTAACAAATAAAATGCCAATCTTAAATATTGCTATGTTTCACGATAGCTTCTTAATTTGGCACGTATGGTTTGTTAAACACTTCCAGAATTACTCACGCTACAGACTATATCTTTCTGTATAATCTTTAAATGCTCCTCTATTGGAGTCAAAATGTAGCTTCACACTGCCAATAGGCCCGTTTCTTTGTTTTGCAATGATCAGCTCTGCAATATTTCTAATTTTCTCCATTTTCTCTTGCCACTCTCGATGTTTATTACTTCCTTCATTTGGTTGCTTTCTTAATTCATAATATTCTTCTCTATAGAGGAACATTACTATATCCGCATCCTGCTCTATGCTTCCTGAATCACGTAAATCAGAAAGTTGTGGTTTTTTATCATCCCTTTGCTCAACAGAACGAGAGAGCTGTGATAGTGCAACAATGGGAATATTTAGTTCCTTTGCAATTGCTTTTAAACCCTGCGTCACTTCTGAGATTTCTTGCACTCTATTTTCACTACTCCTTTTTGTTGTTCCTCGAATTAACTGCAGATAATCGATAAAGACCACCTCTACATTATATAGTTGATAGAGAAGACGTATTCTGGTACGAAGAGCACTAATTGATAATGCAGGAGTGTCATCTATGATGAAAGGTAATTCGGATAGATCTGTACTAGCATTAATGAATTCGTGTAATTCAAAATCACTAATTCTCCCAGTCAGTGCCTTATAATAACCAATGCCTGAATCTATAGTAATCAATCTTGCAGTCAATTGCTCTGCTGACATTTCAAGTGAGAAAAACGCTACGTAGTGTTGTTTATCTGTTCTTTTTTGCAAAATCTTACAAGCATTAAGTGCGATGTTCAGCGCCAATGCTGTCTTTCCCATTGAGGGCCTTGCAGCTATAATTAACAGATCAGATTTTTGCAAACCACCAAGAAGCTGGTTTAGGTCTTGAAGTCCGGTTGTAATACCTAGAGCCTCTGGGTTATTCTTCAGCTTGCTGATCTTCTCAACCACATCTTTAATTGAACTTACAAGCTTTATATATGTCTTATCACCTTGCTTTTTTACTGCTAAGTTGAACAACTTTGTCATTGCCTGCTCAATTTGTACCTGTGCAGGATTTTCAATGTCGTAGTTGTAACTATCGTCAACTATCTCCTGCCCGAGCTTGATTAAGCATCTCCTTAAATAAGTATCACGGATTATTCTGGTCAAGCTATAGATGTCAAGCGCAATGCTTGCCTTTGCTGCAAGTTTTGCTAGGTACTCAACTCCACCACATTCGGCAAATGCTTTATCATTTTCAAAAAACATCTTTAGGCTTAGTTCATTGGCGACTATGCCGTGTTTTCTGGTTTTAGATATCTGGGTAAAAATGCTTTGATGTAGTGGATCATAGAAATTATCTGCTGTGATTATGTCTTCAACTGCATCACAAATTCTATTATCTCGAATCATTGCACCAATGAGCATTTGCTCTGCTTCTAAATTGTGTGGCAATTTACATATTTCTTCTCTTGAATCAATAAGATTAGCTAATTCATTCATTTTAAGTTTTCAGAGTAATGATTGATTATTGTAGAATATTCAGTCTTCACTTAAAAGAGAAAAAATTTGACTAATCTTGTGTTGCTTATAGCATTAAAGTAGGCCCCTGTGGTGGAATGGTAGACACGGCAGACTCAAAATCTGTTGCTTGCAAAAGCATGCTGGTTCAAGTCCGGCCAGGGGCACTCAAACATTGAAAAATGCATATATGTTACATAAAATTTTTAATCGTTTATTTTCCATTCTTTCTTCTATAAATGCTATTAAAAAAGTGAAAAAGGATGATAATGGAATATGCTATGTAACGGGACTTAGACGCTATTTGTCAGTGCTGCTTGATTTAATCATCATCGTTTTATTTTTGCAGTTTTGCGGTCAGGCCTTAAATCAACTCTTCATGAGCTCGGAGAGCAGTAAAATATTAGGCCAAATTGCTGCAAAATATCAAATGCAGGTGCCACTCTCTGTAGAGGAAACAGCAATGCAGAGTAAATTAATCAAGTTACTAATTCTAAATCAAATAGTTCAATTCATTATGCTTTTTAGTTATGTTGCATATATGTGGATAAGGTTTGGTGCTACACCTGGAAAGTTATTACTTGGGCTTAGAGTTGTGAGTGCACAAACTTTTGAAAAATTGACTCTAAAACAAGCAACAAAGAGGTTTTTTTCCTTTATATTGTCAACAGCACCATTATTCTTGGGTTTCATATGGGCAAGTTTCGACAAACGCTGCCAAACTTGGCACGATAAGATTGCAAATACAGTAGTTGTCACAAACAAAAGCCTTAAGTATGATAAAGTGAACTAAGTAACACATTCTTGACTAAATATTAACCTAGTGGTATACTAAGTTAATTAAGCTTGTAGTAGGTAAGGAGTATGCTAAGTATCGTTTATGATCAAAATACGGATTCTCTTAGCGAGAGTATTGTACATAATTGGTAGTAATGAAGTAAAAGAATGCGTAATTGAGACGCTAGAACCATTTAAGAACGAATTAGGAGCTCAAAGTTTTAATCTTAATGGGCTAGGAACTTCTGACCTAGTTAAAGCATCGAAGAAGATAGAAGATTTTAAAGATGCTGAGTTAAAGAATGCTTCTGACCTTGCTGATCTGATAAAAGGGCAAATTGCAGGATTTGATGAAGAAAAATTACTAGAAATGTGTACCTTCAGCAAAATTTCCTATGGTAATGTGGATAGAAAATTAGAAAAAGGTAAATATAAAACTAAAAGACAGTTTGAAGAAGAAGAAGGTTATCAGATTATAAGATTTTACGACAATGATCTCATCGAAGACAAGTATTCTTTGGATACTGATTATAAATTAGAACAACATGATATTGGATATGCTTTAACTGGTAGCAATTCATATAATCGAGATGCTGGTTATATTTTTATTAAAGATAAGGAAGTAACTATAGCTTATCACGGCACTCGTGATTTAAATGATGTAAAGGAAGATCTTCGTGCATCTTTAGCTAAATTGTCATTTTTACCTGAAGATCATCGTGTCCATTCTGGTTTTTACTCTTTATTCAAACGCTATTGGCCCAGTGTGCATAAGATATTAAAAGGGCATGCTAATGATAAAGGATTAGCAATCAAAGATTTGAAAATTAATGTTACAGGTCATAGCATGGGGGGTGCTCTTGCTAGTATAGCTGCTTTATGTCTTAATAAAACAGAAGATGCCGAAGATGTTCATGTTGCAACTTTTGGCTCCCTAAGAGTATTCTACAATGGTGCAGCTGACGTTTACGATAAGTGTCTTGGAAATAAGACTATATTAGGGTAGCTTGTCAATCAGATCCGGTACCATGTTTGCCACATGGTAATGCCGGTATGCACTATAAACATGTCGGTAAACCATTAAAATTAGAAACGGGTAAAACTCTAGAGTATTTAGAGCCACACTATCATAAAATTGACACCTATTATAACCTTATTCAGGAAGTACAGCGGGAAAATTTTAAATCAGATAATAATCCATCTAAGTATCGCCATATTGCTTATATTTGTGGCCTATTTTACCATGCAGTTTTGTCATATGTCGATGTGGATGATAAGGAATTCTTTGAAGAAGTCAGAGAAGAAAATAAAGGCATTAAGCTTTCTGAGATACCAATTGAATATGCTCCAAAATTAGAAGAGAAAATTAAACGACTAGAACAAGAAGTAGCTCAGCTTACTAACGACAAAACTCAATTAGAGAAAAGGTTAAAGAGTATACAACAAAGCTTGGCTGAAAAAACTAAAGAGCTAGATGATGAAAAAGGAAAATTAACACAAGAACAACAGAAGACTAGTAAACTCGATGGTCAAGTAGATCAACTTACTAAAGAACTTAAAGGGATAAAAGATCAGCTTGTAGGAAAGAAAGCAGAGCTGGATGAACAAACTAGAAAAGTAACCAAGCTTAACAGTACTATAGATGGGTTTAAGGAAACAAATGCTGAATTAGAAAGAATAGTAATCTGACTAGTCAACTGGAGAAATTTGCAGCAATAAACGCTAAGCTAGAAAAGAATGTTGGTAATCTGAACAATCAGTTTGCAGAAGAAAAGAAGGAACTGGAAGATTTGAAAGTTCAATCAGAACAAAATGAGAAAGAATTCAAGAAAAAAATAGAAGAGCTGAACAGTATAAAGCAAGGTCAGGTTAGTAAAATAGCTGTTCTCACAGCAGAGATCACAGAGCTCAAGGAAGCAAAAACTAAGCTAGAAGGAAAGGCAGAATTTACAGGAAAAGAGCTGGAGGATACTCAAGCTCAACTCAAAGAGAGGGAGGAAGAGCTAGATATTGCAAAGAACAATGCTTCTCAATTAAAAGAAGAACTAAAACAAGCACAGCAAAGCTTAGCTGCAAAAACAAAGGAATTTGAAAACGCAGTTAATAAGTTGCAGAAAGGCTTGAATGAAAAAACTAGAGAAGCAGCTCAATTTGAAGAGGAAAATAGTAATTTAGCTAGTCAAGCAAGGGAGCTTAAAAAGAAATGTGAGCAAACAGAAGTTCAACTTGTAGCATCAAAGCAAAAACTAGCTGAAGAAACTAGTAAAGTCATTTAATTTAGCAAGGAATCTAATGAAGCAAAAGCTCAGCTTGAAGGGAAGAAAGAAGAGATTGGAAAGCTCAAAGTTCAGGTAACTCAACTTAAAAATGAAAATAACGACCTGAAGACAAGGCTACAGGAATATGAAAACAAAAGTGAAGTACTAGAGAAGAGTCTACAGAAGCAATTTAAAAGCAAGAATGAAGAGCTAAGTGAAAAATTCTTAAAAGCAAGAACTTACAGTAAAAGGCAAGGTAATTATGCTTCTGTTTCTTTTGTATTATCTGGAGTACTTGCTGTTGGTACAAGTCTAACAATTTTTCATTTAGCAATGTGTATTTCGCTTGCTGTAGCTGCATTAGCTTTTCTTGCAGTAGGATGTTACTGTTCTTATAAGGCAAATACCGCACTTAATAATGTTAAAATCGAAAATGATAGTTATAGGATGGCTGCTTGAGTATTAATTTAAATATTCTTCAGAGCTATAACTGCTTTTTCATGACGTTCTTCTTTAGTGCGAATAAAATCATCATAACCAAAGTTCATTATTGCTAGTTATTATACCATCACTTTAATTTGGTTGTGTTTTACTAAAAAAACTTTAGATTTATTTTGTAATTGATACTTAAATATAATGACACAATCTTGGAATTTATTGCAGAAAGGCCAAAAGGAAGGCTATAAAATTGCGTATATCAATGCTCGTATTATTGACCCGGAAACTAAACTTGATATAAAAGGTTCATTATTGACTGAAGGGGATAAAATTGTTGATTTTAGCGAATCATTACTTTCAACAAGTGGAGTTGATGAAACAATAGACTGTAAAGGGCTTGCTCTAATGCCAGGCCTGATTGACATTCACGTGCATTTTCGTGAACCAGGTCAAGAGCATAAAGAAACTATACACACGGGTAGCAAATCTGCAGCTGCAGGAGGCGTTACAACTGTAGTTTGTCAGCCAAACACTGTTCCAGCAATTGATAGTGTTATCTTGGCTAAATATTTGAAATATAGAGCACTTGAAACTTCACATGTGAATGTTAAATTTTACGCAAAAATTACCACTTCGGAAGAAAAATTAACTGAAATGGCGCTTTTAAAGGAAGCAGGTGCAGTTGGGTTCACCGATGATGGTATGCCAGTTATGAATCCAATGATTATGAGACAGGCACTGCTTTATTCAAGTATGCTTGGTGTTCCTATTGCTCAACATGCAGAAGATTTAAATCTATCTGCTGGTGGCGCAATTAATGAGGGTAATATTTCTGAAGAATTGGGAGTAAAGGGAATCTTGAGTGCGTCAGAGTCGATTATGGTAACTCGTGATATACTGCTAATGAAGGACATAGAAAATGTACATTATCATATTTTACATGTTTCTTCAAAAGATTCACTTGATGCTATTAAACGTGCAAAAGATTTGGGATTAAATGTTACATGTGAAGTAACTCCTCATCACTTTACTTTAACTGAAGATATAGTAAAACAACACGGAGGAATCGCAAAAATGAATCCGCCACTGCGTACAGAGGAAGATCGTTTAGCTATGATTGAAGGTTTAAAGACAGGTGTGATTGATTGTATTGCAACCGATCATGCTCCGCATGATCTTAGTTCTAAAGATTTGCCACTTGAAAATGCTGCATTTGGTATTATTGGCCTTGAAACAATGCTGCCCATTTCACTTGAACTATATCACAGTGGACAAATGGGTCTACTTGATGTGCTTGCAAAATTGACATATAAGCCTGCAGATATCATACATGTACCACGTGGCCGCATACAGAAAAACCTTGCAGCGGACTTAATTTTAGTTGATTTGGATCATGAATGGAAAATTAAAGTTGACAACTTTGCTAGTAAATCAAAAAATTCCCCTTTCGATGGACGCAAAGTGAAAGGGCGCGTAATACGTACCGTTGTGTCTGGCAAAACTGTATATTTACAGAAAAATTAGTTATCATACAGTTGCGTTCTCAATTTCAATCAATTGTAAATATTCAATATAAGTGGTAAAATATAGCCACTGAATAAAAAATATATGCTAATTAGTACGACATCGGAGCTGGAGAATGCATGTGAAGAATTGATGGCAAAAGATCCAAAATTTATAGCAGTGGACACAGAGTTCATTAGAAACAATTTAACCTACTATCCTAGATTATCACTAATTCAAATTTCTTACGGAGAGAAGAGTTTTATTGTAGATGTGTTAGTACCGGGAATTGACTTATCGCTCATTAAGAAAATAATGCTGAATCGAGAAATAACCAAAGTTTTTCATAGTTGTCGGCAAGACATAGAATCCTTACTCACCGTGCTTAAATGTGTTCCTACTCCCATTTTTGATACCCAAGTTGCTGCCATGTTTTGTCATTATTATCACGACTTTATTGGTTATTCAAAAGTAGTAGAGCAATATCATGGGGTAGCGCTGGATAAAATTAAAGCTAAAAATTCAGACTGGTTAAAACGTCCATTATCTGAGGATCAATTAGATTATGCAGTAAATGACGTTATACACCTATATGACCTACACCAAATATTGTGCAATAAACTTGAAGAAAATAATAGGATGGGCTGGTTTCAAGAAGAGATGGAATCAATAGTTGATGTCAATAAGTATTTGCATAATCCAAAAGATGCATGGAAGAGGATTAAATTTAATTATGAAGCAAATCCAAGGTTGATGTTAACTGTTAAAACAGTTAATGAGTGGCAAGAGACCTTAGCACAGCGTTACAATATAAATCGTAATAAAGTAGTCAATAATGCTGTAATAACTGGTTTAATTGAAAAAAACGTGGAACATATTGATGACATTTTAGATGACCTTAAGAGAAACACAAAAAATATAAAAGAGGAAGATTTATTAGAATTTATAGATATTTTCAATGAGAATGAGAAGGAATTTGTGCAGCAAAATTATACTCTGTCAGATAATTATGATAAATCTGTATTTGATATACTCTCGATTATTTTGGAGAGCAAATGTAAGGAAAATAACATATCAAGAAAGTTAATTTCATCAAAAGATGAGTTAGCTGGCTCAATATCTGGGCAGATAGATAAACTATTCAAGGGATGGAGATATGATTTTTTCGGCAGATCAGTAGAATCGTTTTTGAATGCAGGCTCAAGGTTTGAAATTTTAATGGTAAAATCTGCTGATAGTATAGCTAAAATTCGGAGTAATCTTGTGGAGAATAACCGTATCACGTGTTGAGGTCTAACGAGTTTATTATATCTTTCACTTGAGAAAGAACATTTGCACTGGTATCGATGATAAAGTCACTCATTTGCTTTTTTTCTTCAATAGGTAGCTGAATACTAGACATTAGATCCAGCTTTTTTTTATCCATATTACGCTCACTGATCCTTTGAGCTTGTACAGCGCTATCTGCATGGATAAAGATAATAAAATCGCAATATAAACGGAATCTAGTTTCCAGCAGGAGTGGAATGTCTAGAACTAGAAACTTTCCGTCGTTTTCTTTCTCCTGAGCAATAAAAATTTCTAATTCATTTCGCACAGCGGAATGCACTAAAGACTGAAATTGCTTCCAATTTTCATCATAAGCTAAAAAATATTTAGATAATACTGTTTTATCTATTTTTTCATTTACTATCACCCCAGGAAATTTTTCTTCTGCGTAACTTATTATGTTTTTGTTTACTTTATAAAGCTGGTGCACGACAGAGTCGGCATCAAACAAAGCGGCACCAAATTCTTTAAAGTAATTGGCTACAAAGCTCTTTCCAACTGCAATCCCACCTGTTAAACCTATGATCATATAGCAAATTTCTTATAAAACTATATTTATAGCATCTCCTATGCCTATTTAAAACTGAATGCATAGGTATAAAAAAGAAAAGCTATTATTTTTTTTAGTAATTAAGTAAAATAGAGTGAAAGATTAAGAGGAAATTTTGAAAAATAAGATAAAAAAGATAGTGATTTCAGGGAAAGAAGTCTGGCCAATCATCGAGGGCGGCAAAGGCATTGCAATTAGTAATGGAAGGTTAAGTGGAGCATTCGCTGCAGCAGATGCTGTTGGTACGTTTTCTGGTGCAAATGCTAAACTTATCGATGACAATGGCGAGTTGGTACCACTAATTTATAAAGGTAAAACAAGAAATGAAAAGCACGAAGAGTTAATCAAGTATAGTATTGAAGCTGGAGTTAGTCAAGCAAAAATAGCGAATGAAATATCAAAGGGCCGTGGAAGAATACATATGAACGTGCTTTGGGAAATGGGAGCAGCAGAACAAGTCCTTCATGGCATATTAGAAAAAGCAAAAGGCTTAGTTCATGGCATCACTTGCGGTGCTGGTATGCCTTACAGGCTTGGAGAAATTGCAGCTAAATATCAAGTTTATTACTACCCTATTATCTCATCGGCGCGCGCTTTTAAAGCGTTGTGGAAACGTGCTTACCAAAAAATATCTTCTTTTTTACTTGGTGGAGTAGTATATGAGGATCCGTGGCTTGCTGGTGGTCACAATGGACTCAGTAATAGTGAAGATCCAGAATTATCACAGGCTCCATTTGAAAGAGTTGCAGAGCTTAGATCTTTCATGAATGAAGTCGGTCTTTCTGAAACGCCAATTGTTATGGCGGGGGGAGTGTGGAATTTGAAGGATTGGGAACATTGGTTTGACAATTTACAAATTGGACCAATAGCTTTTCAGTTTGGTACTCGTCCACTTTTAACAAAAGAAAGTCCGATTTCTACGGAGTGGAAAAAGAAATTACTTACTTTAGAAGAAGGTGACGTATTTTTAAACAAATTTAGTCCGACAGGATTTTACTCATCTGCAGTAAGAAATAGCTTCATACATGAGCTACAGGAACGAAATTCACGTCAAATGAAATTTTCAGAAAGTGTGAGTGGAGAGTTTAATAATGAATTTGCAATGGGTAGCAGAGGTAGAAAGATTTACCTCACTGTAAAAGACGAAGAGCTAGCAAATGCATGGATTAAAGAAGGGTATACAGAGGTAATGAAAACTCCAGATTCAACTGTTATTTTTGTAACACCAGGCAAATTTGCGGAGATAAGACGAGATCAAATTAATTGCATGGGATGTTTGAGTCACTGCTTATTTAGCAATTGGAAAGATCATGGTGACCATTCAACAGGGCGAAAGCCAGACCCAAGAAGTTTCTGTATACAAAAGACACTGCAAAACATTATACATGACGGTGATATTGAAAATGAACTTATGTTTTCTGGATACAATGTGTACATATTTAAGCAAGACTCATTTTATGAGAATGGCTACGTACCAACAGTAAAAGAACTGGTGGAAAGGATATTGGTTGGATTATGATTGATTTGACAAGAAAACTTTACTTTGTTATAATAAATATTTACTAATTTAATCTTAATTTAGGGGGAGCTTTTATGGATGGTAATATTTTAAAAAGGTATGCACTTGCCTATATCAAAAAGTCTGGCAGTAACGATAATGTTAAAGAGTTTTTACAGCATTGTAATGATACACGGAGTTTGACTTGGAATGAGCAAGAGTTCGACAGAATGTATGGAGAGTTTACACATAGCATTCCAACTCGTAGGCACAGTAAAGGAAGTAATGATAGGAGTAGTAGGCAGCAATCTACAGGCCCTCAAGTCACGTACGTACATGTACACAATAATAGAGGTTTAGATTTTTGGGATTATTTACTACTTAGCAACCTGTTTGGTGATCGTACTACAGTTATAAATAACCCTGGTTTTGATACTGTTGGCCACCAAAGCAGAGAAGATAAGAAAAAAGATTTAGAAGACAGCAGGAGTTTATTGGCTTTAGGTATAGCAGTTGCAGTTGTGTGTGTTGCTTTTCATGCTCTAATGTGTTTGTGGTACAACAGCAGTGAAAAAACGGCTAGAAAGTCAAAAAAAATAGATTATCTAGATAATCAACTTAAAATGTTCAGAAATATAGAATTTGCAGTTGGTGCAATTTCTTTAGCAGCTTTGATAGGTTGCGCTATTAACTCAGTCTTACCAGTTTGGGGTTTAGTCATTCTTGGCATTAATTCTCTTGTGTGTCTTGCTGCTGGTGTGGCTTTTCATATGAAACATGAGAAAGAGTCAGAAAATATTAAGAAGGCTGAAGAAGCAGTAGTTAGATATCTTGAACAAGGTCATGATTATGGAGATTCTCCTTATAGTGATTCACCACCTCCTTACTCTTTTCAAGATCCTAATACTGTTCCAAGTGCTCCTTCTTGTGATGATATCATGCCTGGTACGCTGTTTTCTTCTCATTCTAATGCGGAAAAACATTCTGGAAATCATGGATGTACTGTATGAACATTGATTTTAGAAGGTAAATTGTACAGCAAATAGTGTCATTCCAGTGCTTGACACTGGAATCCAGCTTTTTGTAATTTTATTGAACATGTTGTATAGTCGTTTGTTTACAATTAATTTTTCTGGATCCAAGTGCCCAGACACTGGGATGACATCTTTGTGTTTGAGGCAAAATCTGCTATAATATTTAACACACTGCTTTCACAGACGAATGTTTGTACAGTTATGAAGTTATGGACAACAATATCATAGCAACTCAAACGTAAGTTACTCACATTATACCGCTGCAAAACGCAGCGGTATAATGGCTTTTCAAATTGCTTGTACGATAGGATATATATTGATTTTTATTACTAGTGCAGATACGATAAAGCTTTAAGTACTACAGAATGGAGCAATTTGAGAGCTTTTATATCACTACACCAATATATTACGTAAACGACAAGCCACATATCGGCCACGCATATACTTCCCTTATCTGTGATATTACAGCTAGATTTATGAAATTAGCTGGAAAGAACGTCAAATTTACTACTGGTACAGATGAACATGGACAGAAAATTGAAAAAGCGGCTAAGGTAAAGGGAATAGAGCCAAAAGAATTTACAGATGAAATAAGTGTTACGTTCAGAAAATTGGCTGAGCTAATGAACTTTGATTATGATGATTTTATTCGCACCACAGAAGAACGTCATGAAAAAGCAGTTATAGCTCTATGGAATAGGCTTGAAGAGAGAGGACAAATATATCTGGATTCTTACTCAGGTTGGTATTCAGTTCGTGACGAAGCGTTTTACCAAGAATCGGAGTTGATAGATGGCAGAGCGCCAACAGGTGATGAAGTTCAGTGGATAAAAGAAGAGAGCTACTTTTTTCGCTTGTCAAATTGGCAAAATAAATTACTAGAGTTATACGAAAATCAGCCGAATTTCATCTTTCCTGAGAGCAGAAAAAACGAGGTGGTATCGTTTGTAAAATCAGGACTTACTGACCTTTCGATTTCTCGTACTAGTTTTAATTGGGGAATAAAAGTACCAGGGAATGACAAGCACGTAATTTATGTTTGGATAGATGCGCTCACTAACTATCTCACGTCAATAGGCTTTCCTAATATAGAAGATGAGGAATATAAGAAATTTTGGACAAACCCTTTTAACGTCCATGTAATCGGTAAAGACATATTGCGTTTTCACGCTGTATATTGGCCAGCTATTCTTCTTGCAGCAGATTTATCACTGCCAAAGCAAATTGCAGTTCATGGTTGGTGGCTAAACGAGGGAGAAAAAATATCCAAATCCCTTGGTAACGTTATAGATCCAATTGGTCTGGCAGAAGAGTTTGGTGTTGATCAACTGCGCTATTTTCTCCTTCGGGAAGCAAGTTTCGGTCAAGATGGTAATTTCAGTAAGAAGAACATGATCAGCCGCATAAACTCAGAGCTGGCAAACAATATAGGCAATTTAGTGCAAAGAACAATTTCATTTCTGCACAATCAATGCTTTGGAGTTGTACCAATTGTCGATCGCAATTTGCTTAAAGATGATGAGAGTTTACCAAATTGCAAAGCCATAATTGATCAAGTAATGGATCATCTATCAAAGTATGAATTTAACCAGATTATACTCCTGATTATCAATATCTCTTCCAAGGCCAATGCTTACATAGATAAAAGTGCACCCTGGACATTAAGAAAAACCGATAGAAAGCTCATGGATTTAGTAATCTACAAATTACTGGAATATATAAGGATAATTGGCATTTTGCTGCAGCCAATTGTTCCCAAGTCAGCAGAAATGATACTTGACCAATTACAGATCCCAAAAGAACAACGTAATCTACAATCTCTGTGCAATGCGTGCGTAAGCTTAGGTGTTACATTACCTAAGCCTACGCCGATTTTTTTTAGGTTTGATATTTAAAGAATCCTTAATAATCCATTACAAGACTAGACTGAGTTGGCCGTTCTGTAGTTAGCCTTTTTAATTCAACAGAGTCAAAAAAAGTCCCTTGGCGTTTTGATGTATCTATACCGTTATCTACTTTGGAAGAAATGATTGAGATGCACCGAAATTATTTTTAGCACTCTTAAAAGAAGAATTTAACATTTCGTGAGACTCATCAACTTTACTTTTCAACATAGTCTGTGGAGTAGGTACATGGTGAGCTGATGGTAAATTTACATTAGAATTACCATCAGCTTGGCCTAGATGTGCCTCCTGCTCAGATAATCCAGAAGCAGGATCTAAAGTACATACGAGAGTTGGAAACAACTTTGATGCTAAAGCTGCTACTATAACTGATGCGTACGTTGCAATACTACTAAATTTTACAATCTGAGTTGTTCTATCTTTTAGTTTCGGTTAATCACCTGTTTCTTTTGCTACTGCATGCAATTTTGGTTGATTACCTTCTTCTTTAAATAAATTGCTAAGAGCTTCAAAATCTAAAACTTCTTCTTGATTTCTTTTTTTTACGCTCTTGATGCATTTTCTTAGCATCTTCATCAGAATTAATAATGTATTCTACCTTTTTATCTAGTTGTTTTTGCATTTTAGCTTTTTCTTTGACATTTTGAGCATCTAAATAAGAAGAAGTAATTGTTAGCTCTTTGCAGTGCAGCTGAAAGCGCAAAAACTAGAGCAGAAAATATAGCAACACTAATAATAAATGGAAGGCCAACACTTAACGCTGCAACTGGAGCTAAGAAACTAACATAAGGAGCTACAGCAAACACTCCTGATGCTAACAAAGTTACTATAGCTAAAGTTACTACCCCTTTTTTTACAGTAAAGGTAGCAAAAAAAGCTACAAATCTATGTAGTATTTAAACTCGCTCCTACTGGGACCTGAACCTAATCCACTATAACATATCAGAAAACATTATCTCTATTTTTTCTGGTTACACACTGAATTTTTTCTCAGCATAATGATTATGAGATTGCTTTTTAGCTTGGTTTTACTCAACTAAAGCTAAGTTATTAGAAATTACCTGGTTTATTTGAGCGTTAGCAATATGAGTGTCTTGTTGTTTACATTTAGTATAATACATAATAGATGCAGCTCCAACACAAGCAGCTTCAGCAATTAAGGCAATTTGATTAAAGTCTTTGTTATAACCTTGGTTAAATCCTTCACTGTAGCCTTTTTTTGTAGCCCTCCATATAACCATCTTCATAACTTTTTTGTTGTGCAAAAAAAACATAAGCGTATGTAAATAATGCTCCTCCTGCAGCGTAAAATATACCCTGTATTCCAGGTTTGATTATGTCTGGAACAAGCCTAATGCCATTCTTTATTTCTTGTACTATAGAAATTGTTATTAAGTTCTTTATGTTAAAATTGATATTTATTGCTTTTTGTAAAAAAAATTAAGCTATATACTTTATATCTTAACATTAATTTAGTTTTAAAATAAATTAATATTTTAATATAAGTTTTCTCTTTTGTAGAGAATCTGCTTTTTCTTGTTTTATATGAACAAAGTCCATCCTTTTAAGAATATAATTTTAAGGTGAAAAATCTCAAAGAATGTGGAATATTATAGAAAAAGCAGTAACTCTATATATATCACATAGTGTGGATAACAAAATATCGATATCCAGTATTAGTTGGAGATATTGGTCCTCTTCCTGCAAGACTTCAGATCTGCTACAATAATCTCAAACTTTCCTCGACTTATATCACTTGGATATAAACTTCCCATATCCTACTTTATCCTCTCATTCTATCCCTTTTTTGAGATCATGTACAGGTTCTTAGACTAAAGAAGAAGCGCATAAACAATATTTCAATTGCATACGCGCATGTCCTAAAAGTCATCAGGATAATAACGAACTACGTAGTGCATGCATGAGTAAATGTAAGGAAAGTGATTGGAGCTTTGAACAGGATGTAAAATTTAGTGATCAATTAAATTCTATTATGTCTCAGCTCCAGGAAGGGCTGCACGATTTATCTGAGTTGTCATCAGATCTAAATCTAATGAAACTATAAAAAAGAAGATACTAAGTATCTTCTTTGCTATGCAAGCTACTCTTATAGTTGAGTGTCACTAATTAGAGAAGTTTAAGCAGCGCATAACTTTGCTTATATTTTTCATAATATACATTTACGTATCTTATGATAGGTATATAGATATTTTTTATTAAAAAGGAAGGGGAGGTGCCTTCGTGTGATAAGAAAAAAGTCTTTTTCGGTGGTTAAACCTATATTCTTTATTTCAGCTTTAAAACTGTTAAAGTATAGCCCTTCCCATAATAGTCCAAAAAATCATAAGAAGGAAGAATCGACAGCATGACGAAAAGATGTGAATAGAGGAATGTTTTTCCTAATTCTATTTTTTATAGCAAACCAATTATGCTCAATTTTGTTAAAATCTGAAGAATAAGGAGATAGATATAAAATTTCTGCACCAACTCCTTTAGCAAGTTCAGTAATCTTATTAACTCCAGTTATGGATTAGAAAGTAGAATTAATAAAGAGAGGAATAGGGTAAACTCAGGTATTTTAGCAAAAATTAAGAGGTTACTCATGAAGAAAGATATTTTACTGTTTCATAGAAGATTTTTGTTACATTGCTGATGAAAAACTTTCAGAAAAGCTTCTATCAAGTGGCAAAAAAAACAACAAGAATACCTGAAATTACCGTGCCAGAAATACTTACTATAATCTTACTTTACCACCAATCGCCGTGCAAAAATTTCAAGTTTTTTTACTTGAGTTATCTTAAATTATTGTACAGTTCTGAGTTTTCAAAACTCCCTTCGTATCATAGATTTGTTGCTCTAAAACTCAGGGTTTTATGTTATTTGGCAATGCTTTTGCAGTGGTTCTGCGAGCAAGCAAAAATCACTCTATATTGATACAACTGCAATCGCTGTTTGCCACGCAAAAAGGATCGCAAAAAATAAAGTTTTCAAAGAGTTGGCAAATATAGGAAAGATTACCTATGTTCGGTTTTAAATTGCATCTGGTAATCAATGAAATAGGCGAAGTTCAAGTTATTACGCTAACTAAAGGCAGCGTTGACGACAGAAAACCTGCACCAAATTTGACTAAAAAATTGACAGGACTTTTGTTTGGAGATAAAGAAGAAGGACCTTTTTGAGAAACTCTTCGATAGAGGTCTAAAACTCGTCACTAAAGTGAAAAAAGGCATGAAAAACGCACTAATTTCTTTAAAAGAGAAGATTATATTGAGAAAAAGGTTGATTATTGAGACAGTTTTTGGTTGTTTGAAAAATAAATTTGAGCTTCGGCACAGATCCCCCATAAATTTTATGGTACATATTTTTCAACATTAGTTTCGTATTCCATGCAGTCGAAAAAGCCCTCTATTTCTAAGCTTTATTGACTCGGATAATCCATAACTGGGGTTTGTAGCTGTTTGTCCACTGTTGTGTTATTAAAATAGCTTCTAGGTTTATTATCAGCAATGTCATTAGGTTGATATCCACCATTAACTATCTGCTGCTTATCAAACATCTTTTCAATATTGCCTTTTAAAATACTCAAAAACTTCTCATTTTCCGGATAGGCTTCTTCTGCGGCTGAATATAATGTACTTGGTATTTTAGAATATCTTTCGTTCCTTACATGACCTGCTATATCTGAATACACTTTAAAAAAGTCAAAACCTTTCACTGATAAACCAGATTGTTTAGCTGTTTTTTAAGTGTCTTTTTAAATTCTTCCATTATATTAAGTGTATCAGCCAGCACTTCTTCATGAGTAGAAGAACAAAACTTAGGAAGAGGATATTTTTTATCTAGGAAACTTTGTAATAAGAAGAATCCTAAACCAAAATTGTTACTGATACAAACTTCATTACTAAATTGGCTAGTACCAGATGTATTAGAATAATTTGCTGAAGTTTCAGGCAGAGCAGATCTCGAACCTAATAACCCACTCACAGAGCTTTTTACCCAACCAAATAAATTATTTATCCACGAAGATGGTTTTGCACTGCTACTCACCATTCTACGATTTCTAATGTGCTGCCTATGTCTATGAGGTTGCTTAGATAACATAACTTCTGTGAAAACATCATTATAAACTTGATCCTTATATTCTTTTTTCACAACATTAATGTCTCTTGCTGTACTTATTTCTTTCTCATAATCTTTTAACACTATCTCTTTATCAGTAAATTTTATTGATAACGTTTTCATCTTAGGTGTTTTATAGAATTTACTAAGTATAATACTGCAAAAATCATCTTTACTAATAGTCGAATCAAAAGCATTCGTTATCATTAGATCATTACTATTACTGCGAACAAATGTATAATTTCCTTCTTTTCTAGAAATGATAAGCTCAGTATCTTTCTCCACATCTTGACCCGTTACCACAATAATTTCTTTATCCTTTTCAAAGATCAAAGGTAATGGATTTAATTCTAATTTAGAACTTATTTTCATAGGTGCACTATCTGAGATAATAAAAAGCTTTCCATACCAGTCCAAACCGTTTCTTAATCTTATTGTCAGCACTTCTACTGTTGGCACTTCTAATGAAAAGCTTTGCTCTACTTCTGTTTCTAACTTAACTAGCAAATCATTTCCATCTTGAAAAATTCTTGGCAGATTAGTATGTATTTTCAAATCATCTTGTATTATTTTTATCACGTTACGTAAATCTAACGTATCTATAGAACTTGCTTGATCAGGATTGTAGATGTTTATTTGTGGCATAGAAAAAATATTATGTTCATATCTTTGCTCACCTGAGGCTATAGTAATTACGTATATGTTTTCACCACCATTTCCAATTAAGTGACTGTTATGGATCGGGTTATTGTACAGCACTTCACATTTTCCATGCCCAACAAGTATATATTCATCACCAACTTGAACAGCGATAGTCATATTAAGTTTATTTGCTATAGCTGGATAACTTTTTATAACTTCATCAACAATTGTATTAGCACTCTGTACAGCATATAAATTTCTTTCCTTATTTACTTGTACTTCACTACCGTCATTTAATTCGTAAGTTATATTGTCCATTACGTTATATGAGATAGCTATACTAAAGCTGCCATCTACAACTTTTGGAAAAAAAATTGAACTTTATACTATTGTGATCTTTAATATCAATAATCTGAATATCAGCAAGCAAGTAGTCAAATATAAATCTATGATTACTTTCCAAATTAGTAAGTAATTTAACAGATGCACTACCTTTTTGAAATGGTACAATATAGTTAAAGTTACTTTTGAGTGCTAGATTATTTACTTCAGTGTAATTTCTAACTATTACTTGTATATTATAGACACAATTATTATCTCTTATTTCCAAATAATCAAGTTGATCTTCCTTACCACCATTACCATCCAAGAATTGAGTTTCACATGCACTAAATATATGATCTGCCTTAGCTTTTCTACCAAGCACTCTTTCTACTGAATTAATTTGAAATCCATAATAATCATATCTGTTGTACATAATAGTGCCAATATTTGTATTTAAATACACATTCACACTTACAGCTTCTTGAGCAAATTCAGTCAGATCTAAGGTATCAATTCCATCCTCTCTGTACAAAGACCCTTCTATCAGATCTCCCTGCAAAACAAAGATATCATTCTTATTTCCTCCATAGTATCTCTTAGATCCATCATTCACTATAAATATGTTTGGGCTATCCTTAAATCCTTTTGCATAATCTTCACCTTCTCCTAAATTAATTAGAGTATATCCTTCTGTTTTGTTATCAGATAAACCAATTGCATTTTTACATAAATATGACCCATAACTTGGAGCAAGATGATAATCTCCTTTTGGTAAACAAAATAATTTTCCACCACTTGGATCATCCGGTCTTTCTTTACTCCATTTTATATCATTTCTTTTTCTGTCAAGCAGTACTGTACTGTCTAAACCTATCTCAAATTTAGTTGTGCATTCTTCAGTATAATAATTTCTAATCCCAAGTGATGTTGTGTGCAGCACTTTACGACAAGAACCCACAACTGATCGATCAGTAGGGAATACATAGCTTTGAATAGCACCGATTCTTCCTTAAATACTCAAATCCTTGCTTAACTAATTGGTTATAAAGTTGTTTTTCTTTCATTAACTTTTCTACATATTGTTCAGGTCGCATACCTATAAATGCACTCAATCCTTCAATAAATTTTTCTCCTCTAGTTAAGTAAATAATTTCATCAATTTTATCAACTCTCTTTACTGCCATATAAATATCAGTGTAAATAAATACTGCAGTGCCAACTCCTGCTCCAATAGGTCCAGTAATAGATGAAACTCCTTCTAATACTTCAAAACCTTCAGCAACTTCAATCCCAATCTCTGCAGCGTCAACTCCCAGGTAAATGCTATCTCCTACTACGCCAACCAATGCTCCTTCTGTACCATTTTTAAATGCTTTTACCTGATTTACTAAATCATAAATAATAAAGGCAGAAGTACCTCGAGCAAGAAAAGGTGATGCAACTCTTAAAGACCTACCAAGTAATACCTTTTCTTCTGAGAGCAAATTTAATCCTTTACGAGATGCAGCTTCAGCAACTTTAGCAAATCCTTGACCACCGGCAATAAAGCCAACATTAATTGCTACAACCTTATAATCTCCGGTTAAAAAGTCAGCTAAAATATTTTTAGCTATCATTCCATGCATAGTTATGCTAGAGATTTTCTTTACTCTATTTAAATGATTCATGACCTTCTGATTACTGATAAGCTTATTGACCAAATTGCTACCTACCCTTAACTTGCACTTTATCTGCTATTTCAATTAGCTGAGAACGTTTTTCTTCTGGTATATCTTTTATATAGTCAATAAACTTTTTACTATCTATTTTAATTTTACTAAAATCTCTTTTCTCATCTTTTTCTGTATTGAATTCATCTATGTCTTCCCAAGACAGTTCAAATTTCCCAATTTTTGCTTCTCTTCTGTTCCTTAATGAACTCGTACTCGGCAAACATTCTTCAACTTTACCTCTTTGATATATTACAGACACCCTTTCTAACAACTCTTTTGCTCTCCTAGAATTACCTAAGGCTTCACCAGCAATAGCTAAATTTTCTAAGGCTATAGCTACTTCAAAATGATCTGCTCCGTAATATTTCTCTAAAATAGGCAAAGCTCTTTCTAGCAACCCCTTTTGTCTCTTAGGATTACTCAAGTTAAGATATCCGTTACTCATCAATATCAACAAATTCTCAAGGTAATCCTTTTCTATTTTTTCTTTATCTTGAGGGTTCTTTTTTAACCAACTATCTATACGTGATAAAAATGACTCTAAGTGCGGTAATAATTCTCGTTTTTTTAAATAGTCTTCTAATTTATCACTACCATAAAGAAAACTTGCTCTGAGTAGCTCGAAAGTCTCTTTCATAACTTCTTCGCTTTTACCCTCTTCTTCTAACGCTATTTTTGTCACTTCTTGAACTAATTTATGAATACTCAACACACCTTGCTCTTGTTCACCATTAACCATAGAATATTTTATAAGTAAACGAACAGCAGACCTTAATTCCTCTTCATTATTTCCTGTCAAATCTAAAAAGAATTCTCTACTAATATTGTCAGGTGCAAGATAAGAGATAACATCAAGAATCCTTAAAGCTAAATTTCCATACTTTTCATTGCTTGCTATCTTATCGGTTGTAATTTTCCAAGTTGTGAAAGTTGTTTTTGCATAGTTATTATCAATTCCTCTAAATCCTTCATAATGAAGCAAATCTTTCGCTTTTTTCTCATATTCCTTTAGGTAATCATCTATATCAAATTTTCTAGTAACTCTTTAATCTTCAATATATGATATTGCTTGCTGTATAGCTAAAGGAAAGTGTTGTAATTTTTCTACCAAAGCTTTTATCTTTTCATTTTGAGATTCATCTTCTATACTAAAGCCCTTTTTTACAAATTCTATCGCTTCTTCTGACTTTAATTCGTTTAGATTAATAACTTCTATCCCCCTTTCCCACTCTCGATTACGAGAAGTAATTAAAATATAAGGTCCATTACCACCCGGTAATGAATCATGAATTGGTAAAAACTTATTCAAATAATTACTTTTCTCGGCATCATCAAAAATAAACAAGCTTTTACTATTACTGAAAAATTCATAAACCTCTTCTATGAGAGCTTTTATATCCTTTTCTTTTCCATTCTCATCTTTTATATCAATTCTTAGTTTATTCTTCGCTAATCGAGTAAATGATTCAACAAGAGCTATCTCACTTTCAGCATTGATCCATATAACGTTGTCATAACAATCTTTACTATATTCTTGAACATATTGTCTAGCTAATTCAGTTTTTCCTATTCCTCCTAAACCGCTAATTGAGGTTATTTGTGATATTACTGTTACTTTTTCTGAACTACGTTGTATCTTATTATGTAGGTCAATTAACTCTTCCCTTCTTCCAGCAAACAAAATTACTGGCTTTTTCACATTAAACCAAATAGGCTCTCTTACTTGTTGTCCTGCTACAACTGCATCATATATCTTATCAAGCTTTTTATCTATTTTCTCGAAACTTTTTTCACTTTCTTTCCTTCCTTCTACAATAGAATCTGCTATCTTGTGACGTTGCCTACTGGCTTCCTGATATTGACTCATTAATTCATCAAAGACTCCCTTAATCTCATTTTGATTACTTTCTATGTAACCTGATAACTCATTAAAATTCTTACCTATATAATCCTCTAATTCATTGAAGTTTTTTTCAGCTTCCTGTTCCATTTCTCCTTTGAATTTGCTTAGTAACCTCTCTTCGACTAACTTCGGATCTTGCTTATTAATCTCATCCAATAATTCATCTTTCCATTTTCCCTCATCTAACTTTAAAATATACCTATACTCCTCCCTAGAAGGATTTTCTTCAATGTATTCTCTAGCGAATTTTTTTATTTTACTTTCCAATTCCCATTTAAAAAGAAGACGATAGCCATATTTGCTAGTATCACTCTTTCCATCTATTCTCCTATAGTATTTATTAGCACTACCATCACTCTTTATTGTTACTAATCCCGCTTGAGCAAATAGTTCTGCAGTATTCCATGAATTCAAGTTTTTACTTTCTAAAGTATGTCCTAGCTTAATATGAGGAACACCAGTGTAGGTTTGTTTATATCTTTTTGATTCTTCAAAAATAATACCCTCAGTAATTGAGGAAGCACAAAGCTCTTTTTCAGTATTTTTTCTATAGTAACCAACCACTCTACTCACAGCATCTTCTGCTAATTTTGTCATTGCTCTCTGCCAACTTCCTTCTGCTGTTACTTGTATAAATTGGCTCTCAAAACTTTGAAAGATTTCAATACCAGATTTTACTAACTCTTCCCTGACTTTAATTGGATCCTTTTTAAATATATACAATTGATCTATCAGCTTTTTAAGCTCTGCTCTATTATAACTACTACCAATGCTGGATATTGTTGCTCGAAGAATGTTAATTCCAATAAGAGGAATTACTTTTGATTCCGCTTCTCCTTGTTCTGTTCCACCTTTTCATATATATATTATCATATTAATAAAATCAGCACATTTACCTTGCTTTCCTCTTTGATTTTCTAGTCTCTCATAGTACTCTGATAAAGAGCGTTCATAAATAAAAACAAAATCTTCAACAAACTTTCTTAGCTTTTCATGTACTTCCTCCTCCTGTGCAGAAAGTCTTTTTACTTGATCAGAAAATTTTTTTAAATATTCTTCTAAAGTCTTAATAATCTTTTCCTTATTCGATTGCTTAGCAATATCTAGTGGAGTTTTACCTTGATTATTTTTAATATTTGGGTCTATACCAGACACATTCAAAAGAAGTTCAACAATGTCTTGATGATTTTTGCTTACAGCAACATGTAGTGGTGTATTACCACCATCATTGAGATCAATATCATTAATATTTTGTACTTGAGTAAGTAACCCTTCAATTTCACTAATCTTATTTAGCTGAGGATTATCCGTTCTATGCTCACGTATCGCAAGAAACAACTTGGCAATATTAATATCATTAAGGTTATATTGACGTCTTATTCTATTTTTAAATTGAAAAGATTTTTCTTCCCTATCTGAACTAGTTGCTTGTGAATCTGTCCTGAGATAATCTATTATCTTCACCATAAAATTAATTACTTATTTTATATGTAAATTTAAGATCATATTAGATTTTATTATATATTAGTAAATGAAATCGATAATACAAGTAACTTTTATAGATATTGTATCTTTAGGCTATTTTATTGTCCCAAATTTGGGACAATAAAATAACCATTTCCAGCGCTCAAAATCAAGAGACGTGAGAAGTGTTTTTCTTGGAATGTATTGGTCTAGCGCCATTCATGTTAAATGAAGGTAAGGATACCTTATCACTTATGCTCCTTCATTTTATTGCATGCACCAGTACCTATTGTCAACTAACTGCTGTGAGTCACTATTTTCCAATTGACTATTAACTTTTTCCTCTAACTTATTACAAATGTCACCTTGCATTCTATGATCAAGATCTTCAAATTGCATTGATGTGTCTGATACGTTATCTTGAAGCAGTTGTATATTCGGCGTATTTTCCTTAGATATTGCACTTGTATTTTCTAATCTTCTTTTCTTAGACTTACCTAAATGTATAGTTCTCTTCTGTTGTTTTCTATGTGATTGCACTTTTAAGTCTGAAGAACAAGGGCCTGAGGACATAATTGATTGCGCTTTAATATTTTGGTCATGAATAGCAATACAATAACGCAAAAGAGCTTTGTATTCTAGATTCATAGTAGCCCCTTGCTCTAAAAGGTATTCAATAATATCTAAGCGACCAGCGATAACAGCATATTTTAGAGGACTAACACCATTTCTATCCTGTAGATTTACATTAGCTCCTTTTTCTACAAAGAATTTAACAATATTTAGGTGACCAGCAATAACAGCATAGTGCAGACCCCCCCCTACCACGCTTATCTTGTAGATTTATGCAAGCTCCTCGCTCTAAAAGGCTAGGAATAATATTTAAGAGATTACTGAATTTTAGATTTATATTAGCCCATTTATCTGTAAGGTATTCAATAATATCTGAGCTAGCAGTAACATCATAGTGTAAAAAGCTTATACTGTTTCTACAATACAGATTTACACTATCTTCATATAAAGTATTACCAACAGCAAAATCAACTACTTTGGATTGTGGAAGAAATGATTTTTTCTCTATTTCCTTTTCTAAACATTTTTTTCTTTCACTTTCAGTAGACATTTCTTGTGTAGTACCAAGATGATCTAACCCTATTCTTCTCTCCTGTAACTCTTGCATGTTTTTAAGTTCTTGTGATGCCCTTTTTTTCCAAGATAGGCATACCCAACAAATAATTGTATAAGATTTTTATAAAAACCTATATGATTGCTTTCATACAACTCACCTGAGCTAATCAAGTTGTTGAACTCCGTTAACACTTCATCTAATAGATTTCTTTTATCTTCCATACTTATCATTTTTTCAATAAAAGGACTTTGCTTTTGGTATTTTAGAATATCAAATAAACATTCTTGTAAAATCGATGAATTCAATTTATGTAAGTTGATATGTGGCGATGTTGTTGTAAGATACTTGAATGCTATAAAGTTTTCCTAAGGTCCGGGTGTATTTGAGGTATGAAAAATACAATAAGTCATGGTTTTAAAAAAAATCTTGATAGAAATCATCTTTTCCCGTAGAACTAAATTCTACTTTAAAATGTTCAACGTAGTACAGTATTGTAAATGCACATAGATACTCTTCCTTCATTACAAATACTCTAGCCAAATCAATTGATAGAGTTGCCAATCTACTTGATAAGTTATCACTGACAGAAAGTAGAGAAGCACAACTTCGTAAATAATCTAATGCACAATCATACTTCTCGTCTATGGTGTAAGTAATAACTATAAAATGATCTAGAAGCATTTGCTCAAAATAACCCCTGTAGCTGCTTTTTCTGAGTTCAAAAAGCTCTTTTAACCCTGAACAATCTTCTAATGCAACTAACGCAAGGGCACGTAAATATCTAATTTTTTAAGAATTTTCCGTTGAAGATTCAATAATCGGCAATATTCTTGTTGAAAGCCTGACAACTTCCTTATACTCGCCCTCTAAATGTAAACGTGTGATAGATCTAATCACAAAAGGCTCTTCTTCTTTAAAAGTGTTATAGTTTCCAAGGTAATCAACTAAGGCTATAAGATGCAAAGTATCAGTTTTTTCCAACAAATTGCTAAATTCATCTTCAAATATTTCCACAGCAGTTAGCAGTATATCCTCCTTTTGATCTTCAGCGATTTGCGAACGTATGGCTTTTTTTATCGATTCATGTATAACATACATTTTTTTCTGCCTATCATTTCTATATCAAGCAGAGAATAATTTTCCATCAATTTGAAAGTAGACTCTAGTTCAACCAAAACTAAAAACATATCAGGGTCAATGTAGCTATTACCCAAATTAGCCATAACTTTCAAACACCTAAAAGGTACTCCACCATTTTTCTTTTCCATTACCTCCATGGAAATGCCTGTTGTTACTAATAAAACCCTATCATATTTGTCCTGCTTATTGTTTTTTGGAATTACCTGATCAAGATCTTCATATTTTATTAAATATTCATGAATTCCAAATGCTTCTTTTGAATTACTTAACTTACTATTTCTAATATAAGCTGCTGCTAGCTTTATAGCTAATGGAAAATCTTCAAGCTTGTTTACAAATACTTTTATTTGTTCGTCTTGTGATTTATCTACTATTCCTAAAATTCTTTTGGTAAGTTGTACAGCTTGATCTTCTTTAAAAGCATCCAAAGCGACTTCTACTACGCCTTTACAAGGCTGATCAGGAAAAGTGAATAAAAAATCAAAACCTACTCTATCCTCTACCTCTAGAACCTCTTCTATGTCTTCTCTTTTAGCATTATGACAAATAATTAGACATTTTTTACTTCCTATTAGTGATTTTGTTTCTTCCATATATATACCTAACTTCCTTTTGGTTAAAGAAGAAAAACACCTCTCTATAGGTAACATGTTACTGTCTTCTATCTCATAGATATGGCTATAACTTTCTCTACTTTCCTCAGCACATTTTCTAGCTAGTTGAGTTTTGCCCATGCCATATTTACCAGTTATTACTACCACTGCCCCTTTTTCCTTTTGCAGTTCTTGACATATCCTTTTTACTTGCTCTTGCCTTCCTGTAAAGTCATCTACTGCGGGACACACATCTTTAAGCTTCTGTTTCTTCAATTTAGATTTAAATCTTTTTATAGAAAAGAAAGATTGATTAATTCCCTTTATACTAAGCTGAAATCCATCAGTTTTTTTTGTGTCATTATACTGTAATTCAAAGGATTTCTTATACTCTTGAAAAATTTCCTCAGTATGGCTTTTAAATATTTTTTCTAGCTTAGAATAATAAGCTAAATCTTGTAACTTTACTAGACTGTCTTTTACTAAAGACATATATTTAAGATTTTTTTTAGATTTTTTTAGCCGCTTTATGCTTGCTGCCGTATCTCGAGCACTAATGGGCTTTCTTTTTTCTGCTGTGATTAAAGATTCTTGACGACAGAGTAGGCTTGTTTTTCTTTTTCTATGAAGAAACTTAATTTCCTTAAATAAAGACTCTGCTTCTTTCTCAATGTGTGATCTAACCTGTTCGACAAGATTATTCCATTTTCCTCTACTTGGTATTTGAATTTCTTCATTAACAATAGAGAACACCTCTTCCACAGTGTTTGCAAAGCTTTATTGATCTAAAGTATATACGTAATCCTCAAATTCCGTACTTGTAGTTTTTACTTCATCATACACTTTTCTCAACTTCTCAAATATAAAAAGACGACGATAACCATACTGACTAGATTTATCTCTTTTTTCATAATAGATAAGAGAGTCTTCTTTCCCCGTTACAATTCCAATATTTTCATACAGATCTATGATATTATAATTCCTCTTTCCATACTGTGCCACTTTACCATGTATTTTCTGTGAATATTTATCTAGAACAAGAGCTTCAACTATGCTTGCACCATCTACACTCCTATCATATTCTTTTTGAATATAATATTGAATTATCTTATCCACAATATCCTCTACTACACTTGAAACTTGATCAAAACCAATTTTCTCAAGTTGTGCTTCAAAGCTTTGAAAAATATCACACCCAGCATCTATTAACACTTTCCTAAAAATGAGCTTACAACTGTCAAACATTCCTATTAAATCTGATAGACAAGAAAAACTTCTGCTCCTATATGCTCTCTCATCACCTATTGTCCTTACACCTCTACATACTGAAAATCCAAAGATGCTTCGTACGAAATCTTTGTTAATTACTTCTTGTGGAAGCACTTCTTTTTTCCTTTTTATCATCTCTCAAAATGTAGAATATATAATAAGCTTCATTTCAAATGATTGTACAAAGCTCTGAACAAACTTTACTAAATCTGAATATTCTGTTTGGTAAAATTGACAGTGATTCCTATTTTTATAAAACAAGCGTATTTCATTATTATGACATTCTCTTTTTTTACCATAAGTTTCGGATGAATTTTCCTTACATACTGTTATTGCAGTTTCTAATAGCTGGGACATTGCTTTTATCTAATATGTACCACCCCAAGCTTTAGGACTCCTCATACATTCTAAATATGCTTCAAATTGAAATGTACGAACCTTTTTAGGGTTATTTATCTTCTCAAGCTCAATACAAATCTCATCTACTGCATTACTATTGAAGTGGCTAAGCTGGAGTTTACTAGACTCGATTCCATACTGCTGCTTAACTTTAATTTCAGAGCCAAAATCAGAAAGAAATTTTTCTTTAAAGCTACCATTTGTTATATAACCTTCATTTTTACTCTCAAAAAAGTCTATCATACTAATCTCGTCTTTCAATTCCTCTTGAAACGAACGCATTTTTTCAACAACTCTTTCACGAAATATTTTCTCTACTAACCACCTTAGCATATCATTTTGGCAAATATGTACATCACCTTGGATTAGCCTTTGGATTGTTTATACATCATGGCCGTCTCCAAATAATTGGTAAAATCTCTTGCAGAATTTATTATTGTCAAATTTTACAAGAGTTAAATAAGCTAAAGCAACAGACCAAAAGAGGCAATTACCATCTCCTGGGACATCAATTCTTTTATACGAAACAAGTGGTTGCAGTATCTAAGAGACTGTACGTGATCTCAAAAAAGGGATAGAATGAGAGGATAAAGTAGGATATGGGAAGTTTATATCCAAGTGATATAAGTCGAGGAAAGTTTGAGATTATTGTAGCAGATCTGAAGTCTTGCAGGAAGAGGACAGCTTTGTCCTCTTCCTGCAAGACTTCAGATCTGCTACAATAATCTCAAACTTTCCTCGACTTATATCACTTGGATATAAACTTCCCATATCCTACTTTATCCTCTCATTCTATCCCTTTTTTGAGATCATGTACAGTCTCTTACTTCTTTTGGCATTTTCAACTTCCATTTTTATCACGCATCCCAAATAATAAAGGTCCGTTGTAGCTCATTCCCATTATTTTTCCTGCCACTGCTGACAATAATGTATAAAACTCTTCTTTGTAGATTAAACCCTTGTCTGTTACCATTACCGCATGCGTTTCTTCCCCTCTCTCTAATATTAGCTCTGTTCCTGCTACTGGCAGTTTGTCACTACTTATTCTTTTTTCCTTCTCTAGCCGATCTGCCAGATACTTTAGTCTTTTTAATCCTTTTCTTGATATTTCTCCATACGCTTTTTCCTGCATTCTATAAGCTAATCTTGGTATCAGATATTTCTTTGAGTATCTAGGCGCCTCTTCCCCAAATACCTTCTTCAACGTTTTTCTCAGCTCACCCAAAGGTTTTCTCTCTAAATTCATTACTTTCTTTTCTATTTCTTCCTCCATATTTTTAGCCTTTCATAAATAACTTTTCAATTCTATCTATTTCTTTCTTCAATACTTCAGTTACTTCTTTACTGGTTTTCGCATAATCCATCGCTGTCATTCCAAATTTATCCGCTTGCTCTATTTCTCCTCCAGCTTTCACTAGCTCCTCCACTATTTCTTTTTCACCTACCATACATGCAAGGTGTAGCGGTGTGCATATATAGCTCTTCTAATAATAGTGGAAACAGGATAAAATAGAGACTTAGGGTAATAAGAAGGTAAAAGTGCCAGCAGCATACAGTTATGACTTAAGGAAAAAAGCCATGCAGGCGTTAGATGAAGGAGAGAGTAAAACAGCAGTAGCAAAGAGGTTCAAAATCGGTAGAGTGACATTGTACAAATGGGAGAAAAGGCGGAAAGAAACAGGAATCGAAGAAACTGGGAAATAGAGGCTATAATCATAAAATCACCGATTGGAATGCGTTTGCAGAATTTATAAAAAAGCACGGCGGTAAAACACAATCAGAGGTGCTGAGGCAATATAAGTCGTCAAACGATTCATAGAGCTCTAAAAAAATTTGGATTTACACGCAAAAAAAGATTTATGGATATGAAGAAAGAAACGAAGAAAAACGAGCTGAATTTCTGAAAGTCATATCAGCAGAGTCCCCTAAAAATTTGGTATATATTGATGAATCTGGTATAGAGAATACAGAATATACGGATATTGCAGAAAGGGAGAGAGGTTTCATGCGCTAAAATCAGGTAAGAAAACTCAGCATGATTGCAACTTTAAATAAGGGAAAAATCGTTACACCTATGACGTTTGAAGGCTATTGTGATACAGAGGTTTTTAATGGCTGGTTCGAGCAATTTCTGGCACCAACTTTACAGCCTAGACAAACAGTGATTTTAGATAATGCAACTTTTCATAAATCTAAAAAGATTGTCGAATTTGCCAAAAGGGTTGGTGCAGACATTCTGTATCTGCCTCCATATTCTCCAGATTTCAATAAAATTGAGCATCATTGGTTTGCTATAAAAAACAGAGCCAGAAATAATGTACCTCTGTTCAAATCTTTTCATCAAGCTGTCGATTCTGCTTTTTTATGAGATGTTCTCACTATTGGGTAAAAAGCTATAACTCCTCATTTAGCTGTGGATTAAAAATTGTGGAACTTCTCTTACTTGCTTCTCTATTTCCTCCTAATTTAGAATTTGAACTTTCCGTAATAAAAATGTAGAGAACGATAGAGAGAATAATCCCCGATTAATCTTGCAATATTCGTTAAAATTCAATAGCAAGTAGTTGCCTATTGATACGCATTCATGCCTTCACCTAAATAACCTTTTTTTCCTTTTTCAAACACTGCTTCAATTTTAGTATTAGTTAAAGCTGTCTTTACCTTTATGAGCTCCGACTTCTTTCCACTATCAAGCTTTCCTCCATTAATTCGGGTATCTAGTACGGCTATAAAATCCTCCTTTACGCTTTTTATTATACTTGCATCTTCTGCGGTAAGGCTTTCTCTAAAATTTATCTTACCTAATTCTTTTAGATTCCTTGATTGAAACTTATCTATATCTCCACCTATTCCATGTCACTCGTTTGCATACTTTGGAACATTTTGTGTATGACCTAGAAAATTTACGAATTCATTATAAAGCTGTTCAGATTGTTTTACCATCTCGTGATTAATCTCACCAAGTCTGACTACATGCGCTGCATGAATTTCTCTTCCTTTGTTGCTACTCTGATCTTGAGATTTACTTGATCCATTTTTGACTACTTGATTCCTTAGTATATTTGTTTGTTCAGAAGCTTATTCCACCAATACGAAAAAAGCGTGTAAAACGGTCTTCTAGGTGATCAGATACGTTACGTTCCCTATATTGATATTCTTCGTAATCAAGAAACTCTTCATTATCAAAGGATGACGATTCAAAATCATGTATTACCTTCGAACGCTTTCTTGCAGATGCACCACCAAACGCACCAAGAGATACAGGAAGCCTGTGCCAGCCTTGCTGAATGTGATACCGTATTCCTTTATCATGTTTAATACAATCAGCTACCTTATCTCTGAATCCTTCTGGTGATATTATATTTCTTAATCCAGGTATAGCTTCTGATAAAGCTTCATATAAGCAATTATTTTTTGATTCACTACTGTTTTCCGATGTGCTGCTTCCGCAAAATTCAAAATGATTATCTTTGATCTCAAGAGGAATAATTATCCTTCCTGTTCCTTCTGATATAGATGAAAATTCTTGTCTTATACCACCATTTCCTTGAACAATAACGATTAGCCCTGGAATTACAACTCCTTGCTCTTTTAGTATCTTATATACTACTTGAGTACACGCGTTAATACATGTCATATCCATTGGAATGTTTTCTCGGACTATATCTGCAAGTAAGTCAGGATTTCTAGTTTTTATCATCATCTTTCGCAAATCTTCATGATATTTTTCTGTAATGTGGTCTTCTGCTTTAGAATTATTGTCACATTGTTGTTCACTCTGTAGCTTTTCCTTGTACTCCTGTTTCAATTTTTCAAAGTGCTCAAGATACTCACTTTTTTTATAGCATTGATATGCTTCTCCTATCTTTCTTCCAACATATATAACCAGATGATTAGCGCCTTCCTTAAGAATGGGTCCCACAATATACTGTGCTATAATTTGCCCAGCCTTTTCGCGAAGCAATGATTTCTACTGATCAGTCGTTTCTTTTTTAAATACTTTATAGCCTACCTCTGCTTCTTGCCTTTGAGTTGGCAAGTCTCGTTTAGTATTTTCATCTTTACTCAACCTATCTTTTATTTTTCGATCTAAATTATCCAAAAAACTGCCAGTAATACCAGGTATTTTGCCAATGTGAGCGGCACGTTCTGACCACACCACTACCTTACTGATAGTATGAATGGGTAACTCCAACTTATTACTTGTTGTACTTCTCTTTTTAACAGCTTCTGCAATTCCCTGAGTCACACTACTAACTATCTTGTTAGCTACAGGCAAGAATTTTTCCACACAATTTTGCTCAGTGAAAACACTATTGGTTAAACCATCTATAACTTTTTTTGCTTCTTCTCTTCCTAATACCTCATAGGCCTTTTCCAAGCTTGCAGAAATGTTATGGTTTTCAACCTCTTGTTCAATATTTGATAAAATTTCAGAAGCTATGCCTTCACATAGTGCTTGAAGGTAATTTTCAACGAGTGTATCAACTCCTGCATTAGCTAAGCCAAGCGCTAACCCTTCTATAGTTTTTAATGTAATACGCTTTGCAACTTCTTTTCCTATTATTTTCCAACTTGTAGTTTTAATAAGCTGAGTTCCAGATATTTCTGCTACTTTCTTACTAAATTCAAAGTTAGGTCCGGCTAGTTTATGGCCAAAACGTGATACCTTAGTACCTCTCGAAAGGTAAGCTCCTATACCAACAGTGGCAGCTTTAACCATTAAGCTCTCAAGCTTATGCTGTCTATAATCTTCCCAGCTAAAATAACCTGACTTTAAAGCACCAGCAGCAAAAAAGAGGTCATTTACACCTTCATTAACAAATGCAGCACCAACATGAGTCATCACACCCACTGAGTATAACTCTATAGTAGTACCTATAGCTATTTGGCTTACTCCCATAGCAGTTACTGCTACAGTGTTGATAAGCATTTTTTGTGTCCATTTCTTCTCTTCTAATTGTAAAAGTTGATCTAATCCATTGAGAAAAAAGACATGCACTTCCTCTATATTTGCAAATTCACCTTGACCACAAAACTCAGTTAGAGATTTTAGTTTACTATCAGGAACCTTAAAAGCTTTCAATGAACTTCTTGATCTTTTCAAGGTGCTAACAATATTTTTAATTGTATCTTTTTTCGCTAGTTGTAATTGATTGTCTAAAACTTTTTCCACTGTTTTATCAATACTTTGCGACTTGGTCGGTATGTTTTCATGTCTTCCTTCGGGAAAAAAGTTTAAAGGTTTTTGTCTTTTGTCAGGACTATTAATATAATAAAGATCTTGTAATAAAGATACACCAGCATTTTAAATGTTTTCCTTGCTAATAGCTCTATCTTGTATAGACTGCTTTGGACCGTACTTGGTAATCCATCCTTTCTTAACCAAGAAGCCAAAAAGCTCTTCTATACACTCTTCTGGAATGAGTTTACTTTGAGAAAGTATACATTTAAAATGATCTTTAGTCATTTTTTGACTATATATACTCTTCATCTTTAATTGCTATCATAGTAGGTCTGATAATCTTCTGTTCTAATAATTCCAAGACTAAACTCTGATGTGGTTTTGTTATGAATTGCAGACGAACAGGAAAGTTTTTTTTTAGCTGTACTGCAATTTTTTGAAGGGCTATTCTATAGGTAAAACATGTAGATAATAGTCCTTTTAGGACACCCTCATAAACTGGACAGAAAGAAAGCTGAACTTGTTTGATTTCATCAAATTTAATTTTAAATCCATAAGCATTATTCTCTGAGCCAACCTTTTTTTTAATGACCTTTTGTTTAACCAATTCTACTAAAATTTTTTCAGCTTCACTTTTAGTGATATTTACTTTAGTAAAGTCTTCTAGAGTAATAGAATCGTAACAAGGAAAAGTCATAGACTCAATTTTATTTGGGTCTATACCCGCTTTTCTGTTAAATGAAAGTACTCCTCTCTCTTTCAATACTTTATATTTGTCTTTGCCTACAATCTTTATAAAGTCATCTTTTTTAAAAATATTACCTTCATTTTTTTTGCGTAACCCATTCTGCGTTTAAAAGAATCTGTTCATTATTGAGCTCTAGAGTTTGCTTTTCTAACTCTTTTTGGTTTATTTTTCCAGTCAGATGATCCAATAATGAAGGATCTGTTTCTTTCAATTTTTCATTATTAACTACAACACACTTAACTTCTTCATTTAAGATTTTTTGTTTAATCAATGACTTCCAAAATGCTTCTCTGCTAGGCAATTGTACTTCTTTTTTTAATTCTTTTTGAAATTCTTTCTCATTCATTTCCTTCCCTTCATATTTGGAAAGAAAATTTTTTAATATTTCAAATGATACTCCATATCCAGCACTGATCACTTTTAGCTCTTCTTCGGCAATGTTCTTTATCTACTCTAGGCTTTTCTAGAATATCTTTTTCAAGAAGATCCTTATATATACTTTCAGCTAGCTCTTCCTTAATATCATAATTAACAAAAGATTGTGAAGTAATGGTGTGGCCAAAAATATCATCTATAGATCGTGAAAACATAGAGTAAAGATTGGCTATGCTTTTCTGCTGTTCTTCATAGGCATCGATTTGAATGATACTTTCGTTATTATTCTTCTTAATCTTACCAATAATACCTGTTGCATTGATAGCAAATTTACTATGCTCATCTAAAAGCCTTGCAGCTTCTCGCAATTCTTGCTTAAATTCTTTCAAAACTTTCTCATCATCTTCTTTTAAAGGCTTCTGTTCCCAATCAACCTTCTTTACTAACGCAAATGCCTTGTAATAACGTGCTGGTTCAGAAAAATATGGCTCTTTTTTAATCACTTCATCAAACAGCTCAATGGCATTTTTATGTTCCTCATTTTGAGAGAGATACTTTCCAAGTTTAATCATTTGAATTGGATTCCCTTCAACCCAAGCTAACCAGCTTGTGCTATCATGTTCAATAATTAGAGTTGGAGGCCCGTCATACGAAGGTAACCTCTTTTCGCTATAACCAGTGTCTAAATTCTTTAATTGTGAAATAAATCCGTCCAGTAGATTGGAAAGATTTCTTTTATCCTGTTCACCTGTTAAATTTCTTACATATTTACTGTGTTCATCTAACCAGAAAGCCCATTTGTCCAAGCAACTCTGCAATAAAATTCCTTTAACTTCAGTAGGTACTTTTTTATCATCAAGGTCTTTCTTCAATTGCTCATACTGCTCTTTGAACTTTTTAAAGTAGTTTTCTTCTATGATAATCTGAGTTTCATAGTAGGCTTTTATATCAGATATACGACGCAACTCTTCAGCATCACGCTCTTTCTTTAAATCAAGTATTTTAAAGTTACTATATTCTTGTCCTTTTGTACCCATGATGATTAACTGACCAGAACCTTGGTCTCCACTTTTTGCTGCTCGCCCAAATGATTGCTGTTCAACTCGAATATTGCTAGGTAGGTAAGTTAAACAAACATGTAATCCTTCTGCTTTCCTCAATTTTTCTGTAATTTTTATGTAAGTTCCACGACCAGCAAGGTTTGTTGCAATAATAATCTGTCCTTGCCCCAACTCTTTGTTACCTTGAACAATTTCAAACCCTTTATCAAACTCTTCGTAATCTCGTGTATATGTATGAACATGTTTTGCATCCTTTTCTCCAAAAGCTTTGTATAAAGTCTCTACATCATTTACTGTTTCACAGATGATTAAAACAGATCGTTTTTCTCCATCAGTGAGCTTTTTTGCTTTGTTATATATGCACTTTATCCATTCATCTTTGCCAGTACAAAGAATAGGTTTTTCCTCATGAAATTGCTTAGACTTGGCTGTAGGGATAGTTACAAAGTCTACCTCATGTATATCCTTCAATAAATCTCTTTCTCTCTGTGAACCTAAGGTGCCTGTTAGCCCATATAAGTTGCTATATAATTTAAAAAAAGAAGCGTTAGAGATAAAAACAGCTTTTAAGCTTTGTAAAGATAATTTACACCCATGTTTGAGTTGCAAAAGTTTGTGTAGTGCTTCATCCCACTGAGAATTTGCTTGATCTGTTCCTGTATCCCTATCAAGAATTGTAATATTAGGATTGCGATCTGGACTACTTCCGGTTTTATCTACATCCACTACATAATCCTCTCCTGCTTTCATGAAGAACGCGGTTATAGCATTATTAATCCAAGATTCTAAGTGCTGTTCAATAAACGGTCTGAGATTATTAGGAACGTGTATAAATTTCTCTCTTTCAATGCACTCTTTTAAAAGGTAAAGAAGACGATCTTTGTAACAATTAAATTCAGGTGAAAGTACTTTATTAAGTTCATTGTCATTAATGTTTCTTTTTAACAATTTGCCCTGATCATCTAATATCTCAGTTTTGATTAAACGTTCCCACATAATATTTTTTTGCTGCTCGCTTAATTCAGACCCAAGCTTTCGAATATCTTCTTTTTTCACCAATCCATATAAGTCACTTATCACTGCTTCTTTAATTGCTTTAGCATCAAAAGCATAGCAAAATTCTTTATTATCTCTAGCTGGTCTATTAATCCACTGCCAAATGTAAATGTAAACAGATTCCAGCTTATCTAGGCCTGCCAGATCATGAGATAAGTACAACATATTGTTACCTTTATCGAGCAACATACTATCTACTTCATCAACAATTACATTGTTAAAATTACGATCTCCTAAAATATTTTTCCCGTAAAATTTATCTAATAAATAATCGCGCTGGAAATTAGATAAATCACCATATACTACTTGATTACCTGAATATGCTTCCTTTCTTTTTTCAATATCTTCACTACAGTTATGTGATACATTAATACCAAACAAATTATAGATATCTCTATTATCCTCAGCATCACGTTTTGCCAATACAGAAGAACTAGTTATAACATCTACTTTCTCTCCACAAAGTGCTTTCATAATTGATGCTGCTACTACAATTAATGATTTGCCTTCTCCAGTAGATACTTGTGCTAGGGTACTACGATCATTTGTCAACAATGCTAATACAGTTAATTTTTGAGTATCACGAAGCTTAAATACTCTTTTTAGTTCTAATTCTTTTTTTAACTCTATTGCTCTACATATTACAGCAAGCATTTCCTCTTTAATATCTTGCTTTCCTTTACCAATATTGCTCTGAAATTCTTTTACCCAATTTTTAATATCATCTTCCGTAAAACTACCTATAGGTTTTTCAGCAATTGTATACTTATCAACACTTTCAATATAATTCTTAATTTTTGGCAATTTGTTTAAAATTTCTTTCGAAGTATTAGCATCACCTTTAATTAGTTCAACTAACTGCGTTATCTTCCGTTCTTCTTTATTAGCAGTAAACTTCTCCTGCATTGCCCGTTCCCACTTATCAATGCTACAACTGTTAAGGGTATTTAACTCTTTTTCACTTAAGTTCCATTTTTCATTATGAAAATTAGATAAAATGTTAGTAAGCTTATCAGATGACAATTCTTTCTTTTCTAGAGTCTCTATAAATTTCTCTGCTAAAAAAGTGCCAAAAATATTCTCTATAGATAAAAGATAGTAAGAAGCTGCCGGTAAGTCACTCTCTTGCCAATCTACTAATTTTGACAGCCTGCATGTCCAGTATTTTTCTTTTAGAGCATAAGGCCACTCTGTTAATTCTATTCCTTCCAGACTAACTATTTCATTCGGAACGTTACTTAATAAACGTAGAGTATCTTCAATACATTGAGTAGAAATAGGATTGCTTGATTTATGTTGATCTAACTTTACTTTAAATAACAGTAAAACGTCCTTATTTTCTATTTTCGATAAGTACTTTCTCCATTCAGGTTTCTCTATTAATGTTTTTTTGAAATAATCTTCGAGTTGCAATAATATCAATTCATCTATCCAATTCTTTTGAGGATAAGCTGCAACTATCCAGCAAAAGATATTCATCTCTTTTCTATCTTCGATAATAAAGGTTAGAATTGAGTTCACTAAACAACATAATTCTTGAGAGGATACATATCTTCCTTCGCTAGAAAAGCTTTTCAACATGTTATGCAAAATTCCTTGCTGCCCAATATATTGAGATGTAATTTTGTTCAATCGCTCTTTTAACTGTTGTTTTTCCCCTTCAGGAAAGTATTCTATAATTTTTTCTATATCTTCCTCTTCATTAAAATATTGTTCATCTTCTGAAGGACTGTTATTGGATACAAAAGCTTGATTATTTAAGTAATCATCGAACTCCTGTTTTTGTTTAAATGGCCTAATTTCTGCAAAAATCTGTGCATAAAGACTATCTTTCTTTTTGCGCTCTTCTTCTAGCTTTAAGTAGCTTTTATCAATATTTAATTGTATAAATTTATTGTCTCTACATAATATGTGAATAATTTTCTTAGATGAAGGGTTGTGATCACCTCGCAGGAACAATCTATTATCTTGATCTTCAACATATAATCTGATGTTAATACCAAAAACGTAGGCTAATAATTCTCTGTAACTTCCTGATAATGGTCCTTTTTCTTGAATATAATCATTATAATCTTTTAGAATAGCTTGATCTTTACAACACTTATCCCAATCATACTCTAGCTCAAGCTGATTATTAAAACGATCATAAAGAACTTTTAGAAAATTATCTTCTTGTATTTTTTCCTCTAGCTTACTTATTAAAGATTTGTCTTTAACACTTTTAATCCATAAATCAAATACTTCTGCACGTCTTGGCTGAGATAACTCACTTTTAAACGCTTCAAAGAATATATTCAAACTGCGTTCTTGTTTTTCTAGAAATTCTTTATATTCGTTATAATATTTTTTAACATCTGTATGTTCCTCTTCTAATTTTCCTACTTCTAAAACAAACGCTCTAATTGAGTATTTTAAAGCTTTATTCTCTGTATTCTTTAATTCTTCTTTACCAAATTTAGAAATTTTTTCACTCTGCTCTTTACTATGTTCATAAAAATACTGATTTAGCGTTCCTAAAACATCATGAGAGATATTGCTATCATTTTCTTTTGCTTCAACAAGGTACCTTGCTGCACTTTCAGGTGTTAATTCTACATTATCTGTCACTTTTTGATAATGTGGTAATTGCTTTGCAATTTCTTGCAATGTAGCAAATCTATACTTATCAATTAAAAACTTCTCTATGTCTTGTAGCTCTGTATGCTTTTGTAAGCTACCCGTTTCAGGAGAGCTACCTTTTAAGGTTTCAAAAACTAAAAATAACTGACTAAGCTGAGATAAATTCAGTTCTGCCTTTTTTAACTGAAACCAATTGTCTAGCCGCGATGGTTCTTTTGCTAGCTTACCAACCAAACTTTTAACATCAATGGTCTCTCTGCAAGCGGTACTAGATGTTGTAGTAAAGATATCGCTATAATGCTTACTTTTACTCTGGTAAGAAGAATGACGCCTAATTCCTAATTCTGTAGTTTGCTTTTCCTGCTGCTCTTGATTTTCAACAATTGCTTGCAAAGCACGTTGTTTAGTACTCTCTAAATCGGATTGTAAATTCTGCAACGTACTTCTTTCTATAGAGCTCAAATGATGAGAATAGTTAGCTAAAATGCTACTTTGTGAAATGTTTTTTTTCCTTACAGCTTGTGCGTGATGTTGTCGGTCATTGTTTTGTCTGGTATTTTTTCTTTCTTCACACCTTTTTTGCTTTTTATTTTCAATACTGGTAGCCTTGATTCCAGCATATTTGTCCTTATATGTACACCACACTCGATCACTTGGATCATTATCTTTATCATAATATTCTAGTGTACATTTACTGTTTTGATCTCCACTACGAAACTTAAATTCTTTCCACGATTGATAGTCCAAGTAAACCATATCCCAACCATTTTTCCCATGGATACCATGTAGAACTCCCTGTCCTTTTTCTTCTTCTTCTACTTGCGTAGCATTTTTTACAATGCCAAATTCCTGGCTGCTATTTTCTAGATTTCTTACTATTATCTCTCCGGCATATCCTCCTTGACCACCTAAACCATATTCTCCACCATGTCCTCCAGGTTGCCCTAATGATCATTTATAGAGAAGAAAAGCTTGATAGCGCGATGAAAGGCTACCATGACAATAAGAAAAAATTACCTCACTTCCTTGATTTTTTGTTACTTCTATAAAAATATTACCTGCTGAACAGTCTTCACTGTTTTTATACAATTCGTTTTTTATCATCAAGGAATTTTTCTTTATGTTCTTAATAGTTTTTGAGACTAATTCCTTTCTAACTCCTGGTAGAGCAGCAAGCTTAACAACTGAAGGAAATTCATTATCAAAGTCTGCTTTTGTAATACCTACTCCATCCTTACCATCTCTTCCATTTCCACCATCTTGTCCTTTACTACCCTTACCACCATTTGAAATAATGGTAAAATTTTCCAGATTTTCTATTTTCTCTACTAGAATCAGGACATTGCCACCACTTTCCCCAGGATAACCATCTGCTCCTTGTTTACCATTACCATCTTTTCCAGTACCTGCATTATCGGAATAGGTATGATCGTTATCTTTTTCAGACACATCCCAGGTTACTTGATCATAAACTTTTATTGCTTTGGTTAAAATAACTACATTCCTTCCCTGCCAAACTTTACTCTTAAGGTTTGTATCAATATGTATAATATCAGCGCCGACAAAACGTACTTCCTCTATATTTGGATTTTCTAAAAATGCATTTTCTAATTGCCGTAAAATTTCACTGACAAAAATGTTCTTCCCTTTTACTTCAACAACCAATCGATTATCTATTCTTCTCTTTTGTATTTCTACTGGTTTTATATAAGCACCTATAATTTCCTTAAACTTGTCTATTTAAAAAAGATCTTCTTCCTCCAAGCCCTCTGTTGCTTCTTGCAAAACTGTAAGATTTTCACCATAAGTATCTACTTCAAGCTTCATAATATTATTGATCAATTCATCAAACGATAAATCACCATGACAAAAGTCTCCTAATTCCAGTTCAGCAATAATTGATTGAAGATTTTTAGAGGAACTTAAAAAATTAACAAAAATTTCTAGAAGCACTAACTCCTTTTTAGCAGAATCACTATAGGCAACTATTTGTTCCAAGCACTCTTTTTTAAACCGACTTATGAAAATTTTTTCATCCTCTTTCCTAACCAATTCATAGTGCTTCATTAAAAGGATGTAACACTCAAGTTGGTTTAAAGGATTAGGAATCCGGCTTAAACCCTTTATATCATCTAGTGAATTAAAAATTTCTTGAATAACAGCACGGCTTTTACTTTCAGTCAGTTCTTTTAGTAAATTTGTTGTTTTTTGTAGCCAAAGCCTTGCGCAATATTTTATATATTTTCTCTCAATATAAGCATTGTCAATAGTGCTAAGCGATCTATGAAGCCTTTCTTCTATATAATCTTTAACTTGTACTAAATTACTTCTATACTCTTTAACTTCTTTGCTAATAATATCTTTTATCTCCTGTTTCTTATCACTATGTTCCTTCGTTGCATTTACAGTTTTTTTGAGATTGTCACTAATTCTCTTATATCGTATACTCAGTGCAGGTTGGCCAGCCAATTGATACACTTGACCTAAATAGTCAGACTGCTCTGCAGTAATGAAAGTATTTTTGTACTCAGGTACAGTAATTGCATCTTCTAGCATGTTAATTACTCTTAACAGATGAATATTTTGAATCTGCTGCTTATTCTCATTAGAGCATTGGTGCAAAGGAATATGGTTGATATGACCTAAAACAACACATAATTTTGTGTACTTTTCGATTTTACTAGAAGTGCCATATTTTGTTAGCAGATTGTTCTGCTGCTTGTATATTTCATTTACTTCTGCCAAAAATTTTTCAGCATTATTCTTTAATCCTTTTGTCTCGCCTGAATAATCTTCGCTAGAAACTTCAGCAAGCTTCTCTAAACATTTTTCTAGATATCTTTGAATACTGTCTAAATCAATCTTATACTTATTGAATAATTCATCATTATAATAGCACGTAAGGTTAAAATAATGGTAAGCTAAGCGTTTACAATACTGCGAATAAGACCAAGAATTAGTATTTTCTCTTATGTCCTTCCTTAACTCTCTATACCGTTTATTTAATTCTTCTGACACGTTTGCTAGCCAAGGCTCATTTCCTACCCAACTCCCCAAAGAATTTAAACATTCAATAGCTTGCTCAATATTCAGTAAAGAGCTTACATTTTTTCCACTGTTACTAATCTGTTGATTTTGAACATTAAACATATATAACTCCTACCTATTTTGTTGTCTACTTACTGCTGATTCCACAGATGGCTGATCTATATTAGTGCTACATTCTTTTTTAAAAAAGATTCAAGAAAATCCATCGTTGTCTTATGATTACTTTCTGACTCTCTAATTCTTTTTTCATTTTTTGAGCCTTTTTCTTTTACTTTTTGTTCTCTGGATTTATTCAAGCTTTCATAATTTATAGTAATTTCTTTTTCTTCTTCTTTTAGAAACCCAGCATTTACCAAATGTTCTTTACAGAGTACCAACTCATAACTACCCTTATTATCTTTACGTGCAGTTCTGCCCTTAATCTGTGTTTCTTCTTTTATATCAAGTGAAAAAAATGTCTGTATAACATTCACCCCGCCGCTATTTTCTACAGCAACACTAGACTTAAAATCAATACCACGACCCATACCTCTTGTTGCTAGCGTTATTGTTTTTGCAATACCTGCCTCATCGATGTACTTTTCTTTGGCATGCTCTTCCGTATTTTCTGTTAATATGTGTAAGCGATCAAATTTACCGAAGAATTTTTCTTTAAACTTTCTTATTTCTACATCTGTATCAAAAAATATTAACACTGATTGTCCTGAACCAACCTTAGAGTTTGCACGATTAAAAATTTTACTGAGCCATTCTTCTTCTGAATTCTGAGATGTAAAATTTTCACTTGAATTAAATTTCAAATGAGAATCACCAAAAAAAGATGGCATGATGGAATTTTCTCTGATGTTATAAGATTATCTTACCGCTTTTTTCTCATGATCATTGAGCGTAGTTAAGGTACCACTAACTCCTAAGATAAGAGGATATTTTTCAGGCAATTTTGCATAAGATACTGCACCACAACCTCTATTCAAATACCCATAATTTTCACGATTAAAGTCTTTTTCCTTCAATCTAAAATAACTAAATATGTTATAGTAACCACAGTAAGTGTGAGTAGAATAAATCCCATCGGATTTTCTATAACTTATGATTCCTTTACCGTTAATTTTATAGTTGTTAATGTATCAGTCTTGATCACTTCCTTTTGCAACCTTTATTGCAGTATCAATCATTTCCTCTAGATGTTCTTGATAGAGAGAACGATTAGTATATTCTTTTTTAATAACCACATTATCTTCTTTTTTTCAAAAGATAGTATTTTTCAGGTTTAAATAAAAATTTATTAAATTCTTTAAAATTGTGATTTCTTTCTCCTATTTTTTTATTAGTAAATTCTTCCAACTCTTTCAAAATAGTACTTTTTTCATAATTTTTGTTGGCCATTTCCCATATTTTTTCTTGAATACTAGCTAGTCCTGGAATAACTATAGTGTTACATGCACCATAAGTATTCCCATAGAATTGATCAGAAAAGAAAACATCCACTTCATCTATTAAAAGAGTAGTATTACTGATATCCTCTTGCTTTATCTGTCCAGATTGCTCCACGCTATGATTTAAAATACGGCCTTCAACTAATTCTCGCAACCCTTGCTTCTTGCCATTTACCTCAAGCTTTATCACTTCATCGGCCATCTCATCAAATGTACCATAAGTTACCTTATCACGAATACCAAAATTCTTAAAAAAGCTGTCAAAATCTTGTTGATCTCGAGCTGCTAAGTATTCACTATAACAAACAGTTCTTACCTTATGACCTGTCAATACTAATAGTGAAGAGAGTAAACCTAGTACAAGCGATTTGCCTTGTCCTGTTAAGACTTGCGCAAGATGCTTATCAATACCTTTAGAGTCTTTATCAACACTTAACAATCGCAAAATGCATAATATTTGAATGCAATGCGGCTTTAAGCTCTTTCCTGTACTTGTAATATCTTTTGATTTCTGTATAGACCACACAGCAGCTAATCTAGCAAGAAGATCAGGCAAAATTTCTTTCTTGAATGTTAAATTCCACTCATGGAGTTTAATTTCTTTAGATTGCTTCTTTACTTCTTTAGTAATAAAATCGATCTTATCTTGATAGCTTTTTCCGAAAGTCTCTTGTATGTAAGAATTAAATTTTTCTAAGTATATATTATAGCAATCCCTTAGTGCTTCTACTGCACTGTTACTGTTTTCTTTTCTATATAGCTCTAAAGCTTTATCTATATCAATCTCATCTTGTTTTCTTAAATACCAAAAAGATTCCCCTATGATACCAATTCGTTTTTTAAAATCCTTATAAGAGCTGCTATTATCTACTACAGAAATAAACGGCTTGGTACTTTCTTCTTTGAATGTGTCGAAAGATATATAATTAGGTTGTTCCTTGAGATAAAGAAAAGATTTCTTAATTGCTGATAGTAACTCACTTGCCGCACTTAAATTATCGTCATCAGACCATTTCTTTTGCTTCAGTAAATTACTTACTCTATTTAATAGATCTTGAGTGATTTCAATAAGGTAATGATTAGGGATTTTTTGGCAATTTTAAATGAAATTTTCAGGATTTAAAACTTTATATGAATTTTTATCTGCATTGACTAACTCTACTTCAGTAAAACGATTATTAATGTCATCTTTTTTAATAAACCAACTAAACTCTATACCATTTAAATCTTCTAAAAATTCATTAAACGATCTAAAGTATTTAATGAACCCTTGTGATTTTGCTTTTTTATCAAGTGCAGTACTTGCACTATCAAGTAGTGTTTGACATATTTTTTCCATGTTTTCCCTGAACTTTCCATAAGGAAATTTATCAGGAATTTTTTCTAAAATAGATTTTCTATTCTTCCAATATTCATTATATACATCCACCAAGTCTCTAAAATCATCAGATTGTTTATCTAAAAATGCCTTCCTGATAGATTCTATTTGTTTTGTTAAAATGGCTTCTGAAGTTTCTTTTGAGAGATAAGGAGTTGTTTGTGCTATAAATCTTATAACATTGTGTGTTGCTATTCGAAATGACTCATAATGATCACCTTCGGTGTTTTTAATAAAATCCGTATAGCCTTGCATGAGAGGTTCAAATGACTTTAATTCTTCTTTAGAAAGTAGGTTGACAATAGCATTGTTAAGAATATAAATCCATACTAAGCGCTCTTCAGGTATAGCTGACAACTCGTCACTGCTAACAAACAAGCTCTTGATAAATTGCCATAATGTTTTATCATTCTCAAATTTCCTTTTGTTAGAATAATAACCTGGTGCAAAATGTTTCATTAGTGTAAAGATAAAGCGATATTGCTGCTCAAGAGAGTGGTTTAAAGAGGAAGTTGATGGCCAATTTGTAGTTTTTATCAAGCCCCATTTTCCTTGTTCATTTTTTTTAAGCAAATCATTAACAGGAATGTCTGTTTTACTACTAATCTCTAAAATTAACTCTTGAAAGCTCTTACAAAGATAAAAATAAATAGGATTGGTTAAAGGCGCAAAATTTCCTACTGACTCATACTGCCTTATTTCCTCTACATTTTTAAACAAAATGTCCCACGAATTGCCTATAAAATCTAGAAAAGGTTGCTTATTTATCATATCAATAAGGTCTTCAAACAATTCTATATCTTTATTGCTGATATAAAATATTGACTTATCATTCAAGCGAGATAAATGATCTGGCATAATAGAAATAGAATAAAAATACTTGTCATATAAGGTATTTCTATGATTATCTATTCCACCTTTACAGATCTGCTGTAATCCTGTCAGTAAATCCATTGTATAAAATTGAGCAATTTCAGAAAATTCTTTCTTTCTTATATCCAGAGCTCTTTCTCTATCAAGCAATTGTTGATTACTACTATTCGTCTCGCACGAAATGTTCTTATTCTTAACTATATCATCCAATATCAATATATTACTAAAGAACTTTCTCCAATCTTCTAATCTTTTAGAAAACTGAAAAAGATCCTCTGCATACTCAAGATTATCTGCAGTTTTACCACTTCTATCCTGCAAAAGTTGTTTAAACTGTTCATAAGCTTTATCCCTGTCATTTAATAATTCATCTTCTATAATTTTAGTAATTTTAAGCTTTTTAAGAAAATTTCGTTTTATATCTATAGGATGCTCAGCAAAATCTAACTCTTCAATCTTGTTGAAGCTTACTCTTGCAATAAAGTTTTCCTGATCAAAAGTAAATAAATAACCTGGACTTTGCTTCCTGATATAAACTGTTTTATTATTATATGGATGAGTAAATTGACACGAATCTAGTTTTATTAAATGATTATTCTCCAATTGTCCCTCTATATATCCATTTTCACCAAATGACTTCCTTGTTCCCTTATTTTCATTAGAGCTACCTTGACCAGCTTTTCCAGGCTTGCCGTCTTTCCAAGTACGCTGCTTAAAATGTGATACAGTAGGAATAGACTCCAGGTCAGAATCACTTTTACAAGATATAGAAGATCTCTCAACCTTATCACTAGCATCACAGTACTCCTCATCATAGGAATCAGCTAAAAAAGACAGCAAATTCTGACTTACCTGCTGACTATTAGAATTTCCTACGTGCATAATACACCCTATAAAGAATTATCAATATTCTTAATTTAAGATGTTTTTTTCTTTGAAAAGAGGCAAGAAAAATTTTTATATGTCGATAAATAAGGTTCTCAAAACACGGTGTTTTTTTTCAAAATTTGTTGATTGAGTTATGGTGGTTGAAATAGAAAATCAATTAAGTTGCCTCGTCCAGCGCTCTCTTTTGGTCAATTGCTGTTTTTTCCTTATAAAAATTTAGCTTACCTTTTACATCTAAATAGCTAACAAGATTTGACCTTTTATAGATGAGTAACCCTCTAGGAATTGTCTTCTTGAATTCCATGATATTACTTTTTGTAACATTGTTATACATATCATGGTAAGGGAGTTGGCAAAATGTGTCAAGGAGTTTTCTATTGGCTAAGGTTGTGACAATAAAGTTAAGCACTGCCAAAAACTATGGAAGAAGTCATTATAATTTGTATTATATCTTTATAAAATGGTTCGCATAAGTTATCTAGAAGTGCAACTAAACAAATACAAAAATCAAAGTGTTGCGGTTTTCGGCCTTGGTAAAACTGGTTTGTCCGTTATTAATGCTCTAACAAAAAGCAGTGCAAAAATATATGCATGGGATGATAATAAAGAGCAAATAGCAAATGCAAAAAAGATATATAAAGAGTGTAACTTTACTCATCCCAATGAGTATAATTGGCATGAGATAAGCACACTAATTTTGAGCCCTGGAGTGCCAATACCAGCGCATTGGGTAGTAAAACTTGCAAGAAGCTTTGACTGCAAAATAAAATCAGACATTGAGCTATTTCTTGAAATTAAAACTACAAGCCAGAAGGTTGTAGGTATCACTGGAACAAATGGCAAATCAACCACTACGTCACTAATAGGGCACATATTAAAATCAACAGGGAAAAAAGTAGCTATTGGCGGGAATTTAGGTGTGCCTATTTTGGATTTAGAAAGAGATGCAGAAATTTATGTAATTGAATTCTCCTCTTTTCAATTGGAGCTAATAAATAAAATTAATGTAGACATTTCTGTATTGCTCAACATCACACCAGACCACATAGATAGACATGGAAGTATGAATAACTACATAGCAACTAAATTAAAACTGATAAACAGTAGCAAGATTGCCGTGATAGGATGTGATAACAAAATTACCGCTGATGTATTCAATAAATTCACTGGGAACAAAATTCCAATTTCAGTAACATATTCCCTGGTGTCATTCCAGCGCATGACCAGAAAAGAAAAACCATTACCAACTACTCAGATGACAGAGGGTAGTGCAAGAGATCTAATATCATTGGCAGATAACAATTTGCTTGATTATGGTGAACAGATTACTGGTATAGATCGAAATTATCTGGATCCCAGTGTCAGCTACTTGGATGACAAAAGGAGTGCTGAGATTCAGGAGATCTCGCTAAAACTAGAGAATCACAACTTATCAATGAGTGATATGAAAGTAAACCTAGTATCCAATGTAGAAAATATAGTAGCTGCACACGCTGTGTGCAAGTTACTTGGAATAGATAGCAGCACTATTGTCAATGAAATCAAATCCTTTCCAGGGCTAAGACACAGAAATGAATTTCTTGGCAAAATACATAATGTACTTTTTATCAACGATAGCAAAGCAACCAATGCAGAATCGACCGAAAAGGCAATTTTATCTTATAAAAACATATATTGGATTGTTGGCGGAAAAAGCAAAAAAGGCGGAATAGAATCATTAAGCAAGCATTTCACCAAGATTAGAAAAGCTTTTCTTATTGGAGAATCAACTGAAGTTTTTGCAAACATTATGGAGAACAAAATAGATTATATGAAGTGCTATAATCTAGAAAACGCATTTAGACTGGCTTTTGAAGAGGCCATAAATAGCAAAGAAGAAGTAGCGATATTACTTTCTCCTGCATGTTCTTCTTTTGATCAGTGGAAAAATTTTGAAGAGCGCGGTGAAACATTTTGCAGAATGTTTGAAAATCTCAGGTACAATTATATGTGATGTTTAGTATAATATTGTATGGAACAAAAGTTAATAATAGATGAGCTGATTAAGGTTATTCCATTTGAAAGAATAAGTGATGCAACCTTATTGAAAGTGTGCACGAACCTTAACCTAGCCAATAGTTTTTGTAAATTTCAAAATGGAATATATAGTGCTTTGGAGTACATAGCAGAGGACTTAAATAGCTCAATGGAAACTGAACTTTGGAATTCCAATTTAGAAGATATGAAGGTAAGAGAGCGGATAAAGTTAGCTGTCCAAATACGCCTTTCAAACTATGCTAAGTTACAAAATTACAGAGAGTTTTTAAAAAATGTTTTATCATTCTCTATATTATCCCAAAATACATATTTTTCTAGTAAACTCTTGTACAGAACTGTTAGCGCGATTTGGTATGGCATTCATGATCAATCAACAGATTTTAACTACTATACAAAAAGAGCAATATTAGCTGGAGTGTACTTAAGTACGATACTTTTTTTTATCAATGATGATTCAGAAGATTTTGCAGATACTCTGTCGTTTCTTGACAAACGTATCAACAATGTCATGACATTTCAAAAGTTTAAAACCCGTTTGAATAGAATGGTAAGAAACTTCTTATAGCCTCTTTACTTATACGAGTTACTCGTATTTATACCTAAAGCTGCCTTGATTTTTATGTTAAGATAATTGAACATCCACTAACAGTGAGCTTAACAAAGAACTTGATTGAAAGCAATACATTAGAAAGTAGTTTTGCTTGAAACTTGAAGTAGACAGAATTGATACACATAAAGCTGATCCATGTACAAAAGTATCTGTTCAGATACACGACTAATGCTGTGTGATCCATAGAGGTTATTACAATAAGAATGTAAGATCAAATAGAAATTTGGATTTGCAGTAGTTTATAGACCTTATCCTAATTGCAAAGGATAAATTAGTTAATAATGGATTCTAGGGTTAAACTACGTCTGAGTTGGATAAAATTATACAAAATGACTACTTTTAGCAGCAAACATTAGAGCATTTTTTCCAAGAGCAGTTTTTTCATAGTCAAAATGAGGTAGACTAAGAGTACTAACTACATAATTAACACCTGCGTTTGCTATTTCTACTAAGTATTTTACTACATCCAAGTAAACTGCTTGAGCAGCATCAAGTAAAAAGAGTGGAGCAACTATCTCCATGATGCTTCTTTTGCCTTTTTTTTGCTTGCTTAATATTTATAGCTAAAGCTTCAGGGTGTCATTTCAGTGCGTGACGCAGAGATGTACGGAGATTGAAGATCAGTGCTTGACACTGGAATGGCTTTGTTGCATAGCAACTGAAAAAATCTGGTGGATACTGACAAAATTCATTATAAAATAGCCATTTAACTGTTGAAGAAAAAATATGCCACAGAAAATGAAAGTCAGTAACCAAAACGAATATAACAAATTCCTTGAAAAAAGGGGGAATATTTTTCGTTACTTCGATGAAGCTATCGAAAATTGGTATGAAAATAGTCCAAAAATGCAGGGCGGCAACTATATTTATAGTGATAAAGTTGTGATTTTGGTGCATATAATCGTTAATCTTTTTAGAATTGGCTTAAGACAAACGGTAGGGTTTGTAAAAGGATATCTGCAACAAATAGGAAAAAATTTGGCAGTTATCAACTATTCACAAGCATCAAAAAAAAACTTAATATTAAGATAAATGATTGCAGGATTGATAAAAGCAACATGGAAAATATTGAAATTATCATAGATAGTACAAGTATCAGCATTTACAGTAACACTCCTGGCCACAGTAAGGAAAACAGTGCAGATAGAAAGTACCGAAGCTACGAGCAAGTAAGAAAGTTACATGTTATGTTAAGTGTGAATAGTAAAAAAGCTATAGCTGCAAGATACAGTAATGGCGTCTACTCTGACCACTATGGAGCTTGCTTGAAGAAGTTAATTTTCAGCACAAAATAAAAGCATTATATGCAAATGGGGCATACGATAGGCAAAAACTTTATAAATTGTGTAAGAAATACGATATAAAGACAAAAGTTCTACCAAAAAAGGATGCAGCAGAACATTCAAAAATAGATTATATGTCTGACAGAAATGCTGCTATTAGGTTAATAAAATTATATGGACAAGATGGTGTAAAAGAGTGGAAAAAGGAAGTAATTTATGGAAAAAGATCTTAAATAGAAGGATTTTTCTCAAGGTTGAAGCAAGTATTTGGATTTAGTTTTAGGAATAAATCTGAAGTAAACCGTGAAAAAGAATTACTAATTAAGTGCTATTTGCTCAACAAATTCACTGGTATTGGTATGGCTAAATTTGAAATCATTACATAAATTTGTCGTAAACCATCACTGCTTAAGGTGCTATGCAACAAAGCCCACTGGGATCCAGTCCTTTCGCACAAAAAACGTTGTAAAGTGTTTACCAACTTAGTTGGATCCCAGTGTCAGCTACTCTGATGACAAGGAAGGGAGCACTGGAATTTTTGTTTCAGTATTTGTACATTAGCCATGCATCTGAACAGATACAAATATTGCAATTAAAAGCATTAGACAGGCAGTAAAGGTCTTGATATTATATAATCTTAAGTTCTAAATTTGGAAGGGTGGCCGAGCGGCTGAAGGCGGCGGTTTGCTAAACCGTTATACGATTGAAAAGTCGTATCGAGGGTTCGAATCCCTCTCCTTCCGTATATTATTGTTTAGGTATTCATTACAGTAATTTCACCCTCTTTTTTAATTATTAAAAAGTTAGCTAGCGTTTATTCAGTATTTATTATAGAATTAGTTATTAGCTAAATAATTTTATATGCATAAAATACTAATTTTGATATTAATAATGTTCCCGCTTAGGTTACTTGCAACTGAGATTGAAATTGTTGCAGATGTAAATGGTGAGCCAATTTCAAATTTAGATATCGAAAGACGTATCAACTTCATAAATTCATTGCTTGGCACTCAGAAGATTAATCAAAAAGAGGTAAAATCTCAAATTCTAAGACAGTTAATAGACGAAATTATCATTGTCAGCGAAGCACAGAAGATGAATATAGAATTGAGTAACGAGGAATTAAATAATGCTGTCACGTTATTCTTAACTCAAAGTTTAAAACTTGAGGCTGATGAAGTTGATCAATACGTAAAAAAGTATAATATAGATCTCAATACCCTAAAAAAACAAGTAAAGTGTCAGCTACTGTGGAACAAGATTATTGAAGTAGGAATTGTGCCACTTGTCAATATCAGCGATAAAGAAGTGGACGATGTAAGAAAACAAAAAGAGAAACCTGACTACCTTATTATATTTCAGGAGTTTGTAATTCCTGATCAGAAGATGGCTGAAGATTTAATAAAACAATTACTTACCAGTAATAATCCAGAATCTTCGATAAAGATGCGCAAAGCAACCGTTAATTTAAGTCAGCTAAAAGGTAACCTCAAGGACGTTTTGGAAAGATTAGAAATCAATGACGTAGCAGGTCCGATTAGTTTAAGCGAAGGTTACTCTGTTATAAAAGTCATAGATAAGGTACAGCTCGATCATACACTGCTGGAAAGTATTTTAAAAGTAAAACAAGTTGTGGTTAAAGATTCAGAAAATTTACTCTCTAATTTTAAGGAGCAAAAGGTCAGTTGTTTAAATTTTGACAAGTTAGCAGATGATTTCAAGCTGCCAAGCGTAAAAGAGTTTAAAATAAAAATGCGAAATTTAAATCCTGATTTACAGATTTTATTTAGTAAAACAAATATGAATGAAATAGTAGAATTAAGAGAAAATAGCACTGCAAAGTTGATGATGTTATGTGATATCAAAAATAATGCAATGGATATAGAAGCAATCAAACAGGAAATGTATCAACAAAAGATTATGATACAAAGCAACCTGTTATTGGATAATATGCGTAAAAATGCAGCTGTTAGTTATCAGTTTAATTGAAGTTAGAGAGGTTTTCTACTCCATAAAAAGTTTATGAAGAATATAATGCTCATTGGCGGTGGAGTTGGAAATGCAGTGTTATTTTCGATAGGGAAGGCATGTCTTGAAAACAATCATAAGGTTTTATATTTCGCTGGCTATAAAAAATTAAGTGATGTATTTAAACGAACACTGATAGAACGTGCATCAAGTGCAGTAATTTGGGCATGTGAAGAAGGATTGATAGAAACAAGCAGAGAACAGGATAAATCCTTTCATGGTAATATAGTTGATGCAATAATCTCATATCAGCAAGGAAAGTTAGGTAAAATTACTATTAGTTTAAACACTATAGATAAAATCATCACTATTGGTTCTGATAAAATGATGAAAGCTGTAAATGAAGCTAGAAAAACAATTTTAAAGCCATATCTAAAACCAAAACACATAGCAATATCATCAGTTAACTCTCCTATGCAGTGCATGATGAAAGAAATCTGCGCTCAATGTATTCAGCAACACATAAATAAGGAAACAGGAGAAATAAGTTTTGTTTATAGTTGCAGTAATCAAGACCAGGATATGGAGCTTGTTGACTTTGATTTTTTAAGTGAGCGCTTGAAGCAAAATAGTTTACAAGAAAAGCTCACTGCAAAATGGATAGAACATGTTCAAAGACACTAAACAGCACAAAGAGGAACTAAGGAAGCAATATAGAACCATAAGAAAAGATGTTGATGAAAGTTATTCTAGTTATGCAGCAAATTCTCTTATTAATCTCTTTAACAAAAACTTAAGTTGCGTTAAAGGTAAAACAATAGCAGCGTACATTCCAACAGACGGAGAAATTAATGTTGTGCCTTTGATGCATCATTTACTCGATTTAGGATATAAAGTAGCAATTCCTAATAAAAATAAGTTATTAAAATTTGAGGAATGGAATAAAGCAGACGAAGATATAATTCCCGACACAATCATTACTCCTGTTATTGCTTTTGATGATCATTTTAATAGGTTAGGTTTTGGCGGTGGTTGGTATGATGAAATGATAAAAAAATTACGGCCACTTGGAAAAATATTTATAGGTGTAGCCTATGAGAAGCAATATTGTAAAAATTTACCTGTAGAAAAACATGATCAAAAATTGGATATTATAATCACTGAGATATGTGTTAGATTTGAAAGTGAATTGCTCAAGAAGGCGGATAGAAAGGAGTAGCATAGTCTCCCTCTTTCTGATAGTAATTGCTTATCTGTTCAGATGCATGGCTAATATACAAATATTGAAACCTGTACTCCCTTTCCTGTCATCAGAGTAGGTGACACTGGGATCCAACTAAGTTGGTAAACACTTTACAACGTTTTTTGCACAAAAGGACTGGATTCTAGCGTCACGCGCTAGAATGACATCAACTTTTGAATTCCAGTTATGCAAGAAATTTATTCATTTGAAACTTGTTTGAGAAACGTAGCTATAAAAACCGCAGGTACCAGTTGGTTTTTATTAGCTAAAGTAAAGGTCAAATATCTAGAATTCTGGACATAAAATCCCCCTGTAAAAAAGATTAGAAAAAAATGCAGCGCACACATGACAGAAATTAAGTATACACTGAGGAGGATACGCTACATTTTTTTATGAGTTTAATAAAAAAGGTCTGCAGACAAAGATAGATTTTTGAGCTCTAAAAATATCTATAATTGTTATTATAATCAGATTTAAAATATGCGGAAGTAATTTTTTGTGTCCGCTTAGCAGGGTGGCAAAATAAGATAGACAGATACATTTTTGCATCAAAACGCTCTTCAAATGTATCAATTTACTCCTTTCCCTTCTTCACTCACTTGTTCAGAATTTGGATTCTTCACTTCAGGACTTGGCTTCATTTCTTCAACTTTGTCATTAACTTTTTCTCTCACCCTCTCTATGTCATTATTACCAATGGCCATAATTGCAGGTTGAAATTCACTCATAAAACCTACAAGTTTCTCCATATCTTCCTCATGAGTACTATTACCCTTGCTCATGAGATTGCTCAAAAGACCAGCCTTATTTTCCTCTATTAACTGTCCTATGGCTGCTAGTTGCTCTTGATTTTGAAGCATTTCTACTATCTTGTTCTGATTCTTAGCGTCTTCCATGCTTTGCACTTCTTTTAACTTACTATCGTCTGCAATACCTGCAAGCAATTCAATACGTAATCTATCAAAATTCTTCTTTCTTGCTTGAATCGTAGGTAATTTATCGATCACATTTTTCACAAAATGTTTCACTGCTCTTCCTGCTTCACCCGCACCTTTTTTATCTTACCTCTATGCTGATATATAGCATAATGAAGCAGAAGATACTTAGCAAGTGCCCAATCGCTCACCTTACCTTTTCTTAGAGACTGTACATGATCTCAAAAAAGGGATAGAATGAGAGGATAAAGTAGGATATGGGAAGTTTATATCCAAGTGATATAAGTCGAGGAAAGTTTGAGATTATTGTAGCAGATCTGAAGTCTTGCAGGAAGAGGACAAAATTGGGAAAGAGAATAGGTGTTTCGTATAGACAGATACAAAAGTACGAAAATGGTTCAAATTGTGTTTTGGCCAGTAGATTATATGATTTAGCAAAAGCACTATCGATAGATGTTGCTAACTTTTTTACTAATATGCACAGCCATAGTTCACTTCTTCCACTGTGCCAAGTCTAATCAAGTTATCCAATTTTCTTGGTAAATCGGCATCTCCAAAATTATGCATCATTTTTGCCAACCTTTATATATTTATGCTTATTAGCAACTTCAATATCAGGCGCAAACCCAATGTAAACAGTACTCGGCAAAATACTACTCTCTGCCCACACTGAATTACCAAGTTGTACCTCATGCACCCATTCAATTAGCCACACAAGGTAAGCATCCAGTTCTGGTTTAAGTGCATCTGGTTCTGCAGATAAAAATTCAGCTGGTGAAATTTTTTCCTCTTTCTAAGTGTTTTTATTTACCACTCTTGCTACTTCTGCCGCCAATGATCTGATAATAATGGGTGCATTTTTTATTGTGCTATCGATCACTATTCGTGCCTCAAATTTTGCTCTCAGCGCTAGTTCCTCCGTCCCTGAATCTTTTCCTTGCTCTAGACTTGACAATTCTATAAATACCCCTGGAGCTGCTAACTCTTTCCTTATTGCTGGATAAACCTCACAAGTTTGAATTGCTGGTATCTCTGCCTCTAGCGTATTACAAATCGCTTCATGTAAATTAGTCCAAAATGCCGTCATAAAATAACTCATGTGTGAAATATTTTTCAAATATCCTTTCAACTTCATAATTAACAAGATTTTCTATTATCCTTGAAGCCTCAGGTTCAAGTGGTAGTTTAACTTCCTATATTGGCAGTGCTGTTTTTCCTTCACGTTTAAAAATACCACGATAGCCTCTTGGCATCGTTGCCATAAATGCATCATTAAATGATGTTCTTATTTTTGTTTGTTTAACTCTAACATCATACAGATATGACCTAATTAAAGCCTCCAAAGCGCCTTTTCTTGCCTTGATAATTCTTAGTCTTTTTCTAATTACTTTCAGGCTAATTTGCTTTTCTTCACTGATTTCTCGGATAGCCTGAGATTTTAACCATAATGCCGTTTTGTTTAGTGCTCTTACCGCTGCCAATTCTATTTTGGCTTTGTTAGCATCAATGTTGTGAATAATCCTCTCAATATTTTCATTAACCTCAATGTTAAACATCCTTCTCTCCAAGTACTGTACATTTTATATTCCATACTATTCCTGAATTATCTCGCAGCGGTGGAGAATATACTTTATATTTACGACCATCAATAACAAAAATATCTCCCACCATCGGCCTCAGTACATCAAAAACATTTACCTCCAAAATCAACATCTTCCCCACAAATTGTCCTTCACCAATCTCGTATAATTTATCTGGCTCTTGCTTTAATACTTGTACCATATATGACTTATCCTTTGATTCATATAAAGCTAACTCCCCTAAATGGATAAGACAATCTTTCAATAATCGCTTAATATTTTCTTGCATTTTTATGCATTAAGTCCTTATAAATATGCTAAGAAGGGTCATACCGGTAGAGTTCTTACCGCTTTGTAGTTGCTCTACCAGTATTGTTATGCTATAGCGACTTTTACTAATGTTCCTGGTCTGTGGCACATTGGCAGAGGATTTGACTGCGTATGTAAATCGGTCCCTCTATCAAACCTCCTTGGCTCTTGTTTTGCATAAAGTGGCTGTCCAAGAGTGTTTACTCTCTCATTAAAGTCTGCTGGTGCAAAATATGTTGTAAATGTGCTTGCTGTTCCTAGTGGAAAACAGTGCCCTGTATCTCTTTCTATAAATCTTCTCACGGTTCCTTCAGGGTCAGTTGCTTGCCCTCTATATTCCTCAAATGTGATTCCACAGAACGTAAATCCTGATCTCATATCATTTCTTAGCGCTGCTCCTTCTTTCCATCTCTCATATGCTTCTCTTACTTTTGTATGAGAAGTTAATGCATCGAAAAACTCAGGACTAACGAGCGCATGAATTCCTGTCATATATTCACCACTTAGATTATCTTCTATATGCCGCAATACTTCCATACACTTACGCTTGACATCTGTTGTTGCTGTTCCAAGGGCAAAATTTACTACTTTTGGTGTTATTTCAAATTCGTTGTACAGATTTAATAATTATGACCCGTCAGCATCTAAAATTATTCCTTTGAGCGCTCCCATCCGCAAATGCTCTAATGTTATTGCATGTTTGTTTCTCATTGATTGCAAATGATCAGTTATTACATCTGCCAGCGCTTTAAGTTCACTTTCTAATCCAAATGCCCTTATTCCCTGTACTTCTTCTGGTAACACTACATCATCATCTGGAATATGTGGAATCGTAAATGTTCTTACCTTTCTTTTTCCTCTTTTTCCTACTGTTGCTGATGCTCCTGGTACTTGTGTTGGCAATAGGCTTAAAACTACATTATGTTCTTCTATTGTAATATGTCTAAATCTTACTGACCTATTTGGAAACAAGTTTAAATTTTCAACACGTCCATAATTTATCGGCAATATATTCATCGTATTTGTTAGTGCCGTCATGCTAAATGCTGTGTTTGTAAATGGATTTTGCATTTTTTATTTTCCCCCTTTTGTATTTTTAATAGTTTTTTTAAGCTCCCTTGCGGACAATGATTCCTCGTACTTCAAGTTGCTTTATTGCTTCAGCTTTCTGTTCTTCAGTGATATTTTCTGGCCACACCACTGCATGATCAGCAAGAAGAGAAATACGAGTAATTATTATTGCTTTAGTATCTCCATCTTTGCTATTTACATCGCTTGTTATTACACCTATTGCTGTTTGTGCACCATCTGTGATAGTTGGATTTATTATCTTAACCATGCTATCTTTATCGAGAGCCACTACTGTACCAAGTTTAAGATTTTGTCGCTTGGCTACTGTTATTTGGTCTCTTGAATATAAATTTGATGCCTCATACTTTAATAAGTCACCTAGATTATTTTGTTCTGTTATACATGTCATATTTTCTTTTCTCCTTTTTTTCCTTTAGTTTTACCGCCATGTTTGTAGTTATTGTACGCGGCGGTTATAAAAAAACTTAAATACTTGATTGTGCTCTAGCTTTAGCTACCTGCATCATCAATTCTTCTCCTGAATTCTGTGGTATTGCACTCATTATTTCTGTCTTCTTTGTTTGCTCTGCTAGCAGTTTCATTAAAACTTCCCGTGCTTGCTCAACACTTACGCTTTGCTCAATAAATTCTCCTATCTTTTCTGGCATTTTTGATATATTACATAATCTTATTATCTCTAAAATTTCTCTACGACAGTTCTCGTAGCCTTCCTCAGTTAACTCATTAGTTGTCATACTAACACTCCTACTTTTATGATTATTGATAAATTCAAAAAATGTTGTAACTCCATCTGCAACACCTATTTCTACTGCTTTCTCTCCAAAATATAGACCTGCTTCTGTTGATCGAATCTTTTCAATTGAAAGACCTCTGTTCCTTGCTATTAGCTGCAAAAACATTTTATATAGTCAGCCTACTTCTTTTTGTAAGCTTTCTAAACTTTCAGATGTCATTGGCTCATGCGGGTTTAAATCATTCTTTCGACTAACAGCAAAGATTGTGGTATACTTAATACCTTGCCTTTCATCAAACCTACTTTGATCTATGTGACTTGCTATTACTCCAATACTTCCTACTCCTGAAGTTCTGCTCACAAATACCTTTTCAGCGCTAGAGGCTATAGCGTACGCAGCAGAATATGCATCATCATTGGCTATTGCAATAATTCTCTTTTTTGTTCTTGATTCATAAATAAAATCAGCTAGGTCAAAAACACCGTTTACTTCCCCTCTTGGACTGTCTATGTCAAGTAGAATCGTCTCTATGCTTTTATCTTCTAAAGCGCTCTCTATCTCTTCATGAATATTTTCATACGAAGTCATATCTAAAATATGATCAAAAGCTTCTGTTTTTTTGTCAAAACTCCATAAATACGTATTATTGCTATTCCTTTTGGGTTTATATGAAAATGCTTTAAGTTCTTAAAGATAGGTTGTTTGCTGTTATATAATGATAGTAGTTCAAAGCTTCTTCTCTCTACCATTATTGGCTTATTTATCCACATCACCTTCCTTCCCTTTTATGGTTAATGTCAGAATCGAAACAAAGTCCAAAAGAATTAGCACGCTTTTGATCTTCTGCTATTTCTTGATCAATTTCTTCTACATCGTAACCCATTTCTGATACTACTTCTGAGAGGCTCTTGAAGCCATTTCTTACCGCCATTTGCTGTGCTTGCTGATCTTTTAGCGGATCCACCCAATCAAATCCCTGTGGTATCCATTTTACTTCTTCTTTCGCTGCTTTTACTACTTTTTCATCTATACTCAGTTCTCCACAAAGCACTGCTAATTCTAGCCATCTACTCCATACTGGTCTGCAAAATTGAAATACTATAATGTTGTGTTGCAGCATAGCACATCTACGACGAAACTCTATCAGCCCTGCTCGAATGGATAAATAATTAACTCCTGTTAAATCTCCTGTTAGCTGCTCATACGTTATCCCTGTGCCTATTGCTATTGCCCTCAGCTGCTGTCTCATGAATGCTTCATAACTTCCCCCAACATCAGACGGCTCTGAAAATTTTATGTCTTCTCCTGGATCTAAAAGTTGCATTGTTCCAGGTTCTAGGCCAGATAGTGCTACTCCTTGCTCATTTGCTTCGCCTTCTCCTAAAATATTTGCTTCAGGATCGAGTCTCGTAATAAACCCTGCAAACATTGCTGCAGTTTTCTTTCTCACCAGCTCTGCATCATCATATTGATCAAGCTCATAAAGTTTCAGAAGTATACTCGAAAGCCATGGCTCCCCTATAACTTGCCCAGGTCTTAGTGGTCTGTAAATATGTAAAACATCATTTGCTGGCACTTTCTCTTCTTCTTTTAAAATATTAAGTAATTGAAAAAGCTCTGACTTTAATATTGATACTTCTACTGGCCAGAGCTTTATTCCTCTTTTCAGCTTTTGCCCGCCAACTGTTATATCTACTTTACTTGGGCTGCTCAGTGGCACTAGGGCTTTATTTACACCTTTCACTGCCATTACTCTTCCAGATCCTTGATGACCCCTTACCCAATTGTATACTTCTTGTGTTGCATATCCTGCATCCACTGCCATCATGCTTATCATGTATTCAAGACCATTTTCACCGATAAAATGATGATTTAAGAGCTCAGAGAATTTTCCCCATACTTCCCCACCTCCTGTATCTCCTTCAAATACTTGGTAGTCTATTGACCAACTTTCACGGCTTCTTCCCCATGCTACAACTTCTACTTCTAACCGGTCTTTTTGAACATCAACTCCTGCTGTGAGAACTACTTCGCCCCTTGGTACTGTGCCAATCTGAAAAAATTCTCTTCTGTTAAATAATTGCTTCCAGTCTGGTACTTCTCCTTTATCTACCCAGGTTTCTCCAAGCGTAGTATTTATCCAAACTTTCAGTAATTGTTCACTTTCTTTTGCATGGAGAAAATCTTCTACTGCTTGAGTCCAGCTATACCATCCTACTGGGCTATAAAGACTTGAAAGATGAAATCCTTTTTTCTCACTTTTTAGTAAGTCTCCATTCTCCACGCTCAAGCATCTCTGTCTTTTGACGATTTTCTATTTTGCCGCTACATTCAGTGCAGACATAATGTGCTGTTCTTGAGTCGTTGTTTTCCTATTTAATTTGTGGCCATTTTAATACTTGATAGTAATTACAATGCGGACATGGTACAAAAAAGTATCTCTTATCTGTTGCTTCAAACTCTTTCTCAATTCTGCTTATTCCATGAATCGTTGGTGTTGACACTAAAAAAAATCTTTCGCCGTACAAATGTATTAGTTCGAGCAATACTAAGCAGTACTGGATCTCCTTCTCCTCCTGAATCTCCTGGATACGCATCAATCTCATCAAGAAAGAGATACTTTACTGGCATAGATCTCAGTGCTACACTGCTATTTGCTCCGGTTATTACTACTATTCCACCTGGAAATTCCTTACTTTGTACAGTATTTCCTGAATCTCTTGATCTTGGGTCTTTTACTTTACTTTTTAAACATGGTGTACTTTCAATCAGTGGCGCAAATCTTCCTTTTGACCAACGCTTTCCCATTTCAACTGTTGGCTGTACTACTAGCATTGGACCTGGTGTTTGATCGATGATATAGCCTATCCAATTGTTACCAGCTTCTGTTCCACAAATCTGCGCTCCTTTCATGAATACTACTTTCTCCGCTGATGAAGATGGAGATAGTGAATCCATTATTTCTTTTAAATTAGGAGTTCTTTCTGTTCTCCATTTACTTGGCTCTGATGCTGCAGTTGCTGCTAAAACTCGATACTCATTCGCCCACTCTGATATTTTAAGCTGGGGATCTGGTCTTAAACCTTCAGAAAAATCTAGCGTATATCATTGTCTGCATCTACTCATAATTGGTTCTATCTCAATATTGTTAACAGTAGAGTTTATTCCTCCACACTCCTCCAATTCCATAAACATCTTTTTCTGAAATTCGTTTTCTATATATCTTTTGCTCATCTCACTTATCATTAGTGCTATAATAAGCGCAAATATCCCTGTTGTTGTTGCAAAAATGATTGCACTGCTTATTGTTGTTGCTGTTAACCCTATACATACCGCTATTGCTACTGCACTAACTGTAATACAGATGCAGATAATATTATTATGTTTTTTCATCCTTTTATCTGCTATTTCTCTCTATGCTATATATTTATTATGAAGGGTTGGAAAATTAACAACGGTATCTATGCAGAGTAACGCTCCATTTTTTTCATTAAATAAAACTTTAAGTAATTCTAAATTATTTGACTTGATTGCTAAGTGCAAAACAGGTGTATAGCTTGCTCCTTTTTTCAGTAATAATTTTACTACATGTAAATGTCCTTTTTTCGCAGCAAGATAAATCGGTGATAGACCTTTATTATTTACAATATCAATATTGATTTCTTCTTTTAAAATTGCATCTACAATCTCAATTTCTCCTCTTTGTGCAGCTAAATGGAGTAGACTATTCTTTTCAGAACCGTATTTATTACTCATCAAAGCCTTCTTTATCTCAGGTTTAGCGTAATCAAATGGTGTCTTGCCGCTATCGTCTTTTACCAGAGGGTCTATATCTTCTCGCGTTAGTAAAATTTCTATTGTTTTAAGTCTTTCAGCGTAATGTAGTGGTGTTTTATTTTCATAGTCTTGCAAATTTACTTGAGCATTAGGCTCCTTTATTAAGCATTTGAGGATATCAAGACATAAATCCCTTTCATCATAATTAGTATTACTTACAGCTATATGCACAGGCGACAATTTCATTGAGTTTTGTCCCATATGTGCACTATTTACATCTGCTCCAAGCTTCAGCAGTAACTTTACTATCTCCAACTTTTTATTATTAACTGCATAGTGCATTGGTGTCTGATTTCGTGTATCAAAGACATCTATTTCAGCTTTTCCTTCTCTTATCAAAATCTTTACAACTTCTGCATGTCCTATGCCTGCTGCTAGATGTAATGGCGTATGATGCAGAGCATTTCGTACATTAACGTCAACACCTTTTCCTATCAAATATCTAACTGCATTAACTTCACCTATCATTGCAGCTAGATGAAGTAAGTTATCTTGTTCTGATCCGTATTTGTTATTAATTAGCGCTTGTAATATTTCTGCTTTTTTCCCTTCTTTTGCATAATCTAAGGAGGTTTTGCCTTCATTGTCCTCAACAAAAGGATTAATGTTCTTCTTCGTGAGTAATAAATCCACCATGCTTAACTCGTCAAACTCTATAGCGCAATGTAGTGGTGTCTTTCCATTTAATCCTCTGACATTAACATCTAATCCAGGTTGATTAATGAGACACTTTATTAACTCCAAACTTAAGTTATCAGCCATTTTATATTCAAAATCTTTTTTATATTTGAAATTTAGTATTAGATAATTCTTGTAATGAGTTTGTAATCTCTTCAGTTAGCGCGATATGAATCTTTTCAGTGTCACTCAGTGATGCAAGTAGTGCTGAAACTCTATTCGGAATATTAAGCAAATTATTACGAACAACTCTTGCTACGTTAAATGCTTCAGTTTTTACCTCTTCAATTGACACAAATTTGCCTATTTCAGCTTTCACTTTAGCTTCCAAAAGTTTACCACGCTCCGTTTCATTTTTTATTCGCGTTTTTAGCAATATCGTTGAAAGTTTTTCTCCGCGCTCTTTTCTCCTAAGTGATTGACTTGGATCTCTTATTGCTGCTAACGCTTCATTTGCTTGCTCTCGGTCGATCAAACCATCCTCCAACTCAACTATTCCTTTTTTTACTAAATAACAGACATATTGCTTTGAAACTCCTAGTTCTTTTGCCCATTCCGTCTGCGTGATTCTCACCTTTTTTTCTCTTTTTTAGCACTGCTCAGCTATAATTTCGTAAGTATTTAACATTTGAAATATATCTAACGCTAAAGAAGGCCAGAGGTCAGGACCACCAAATCCGCCATTCTGGCCAAAAGGACCCACTTTTTATGATATTTCCAATGTATTAAAATCTTTACTAAAATTCATAACATAGAACATTAATGCTAAAGAATCTGCTTCATTATCATCTGTTGGACAAAAACCCTTTTCCTGCACTGCTTCAATTACATCAGCTTTACTTGCATTGCCCTTGCCAGTTATAAAACGTTTAATAGTCTTAACCGAAACACCTTGATAGGGAATATTACTTTCTTCGCACCAAGCAGAAAGGTGTGCTAAAAACCCTCCATAGATATGTGCAGCATCAGTTCCCAAGTGTCTTCTCACTTCTTCAAAGAATACAACTTCAATGCCTGGAAATTTATACTTAAGTGAATTAAGCCAATTACGAAAATTTAAAAACTACATTCCACCACCACTAAACCTGCTAACATGAAAACTCTTACTTCCACTTTGCACTATTCCATCATTTAAAATAGTCCAGCCGGTTTGTTTGCCAAGATCTAGGGTGAGCATTTCCTTTCAATTGCCGAGTACATATATATACAAGATTTGAAAAAATTACGTCCAAAAGATCTTTAATTTTCGAAATTTAACAACTAGAAACTAACATAAAAACTCTTTTACAGCCAGTTTGTTTACCAAAATCCAGTGTGAGCATTTCCTTTCAATTGTTGGGTACATATATATACAAGATATGAAAAATTTTCGTCCAAAAAATCTTCAAATTTTTAGGAATTTTTTTTATAATTCTTGAATTTGAAGACCTTTCAAACGGGTTTCTCTACTTTTAGAGGTTTTTATTATTCTACTCTTATATTTTATATGTTTTTATATATGTGTATATTTTTATATATGTATTATATATATATTATATATAAGGGTTTCAGGAAGCTAGAATCCTCCAACTTCAGATATGCCGTTCCTAAGAAAGGTTTTAGGAACGCATGGTGAAAACCTGCCATACAGGCTAATTCTAGATTCCTAATTCCTGATTTAGGAAGCAAGTAATTAGGAACGGAACTTAAGATTATAGAGAGCATACTTTTCAACTATTTTCCTCTTAAAAATCTAAGCTATTCTTTTAATAGCGAAATCCACATTTTTAGCTCTTTAGGTGATATTGAATTTCAAAATATGAAATTCTTATATATTTTTAATATAACTTTAGGAAGCTTGAGCTACCCATTCTTAAAAATATTGAAATCCATTTAAAATAGATTCCAAAAACCTAAACTGTATTATTTTAAATTGCATCAGTATTATTCTCCAATAAAATAAAAGAATATCAATAGATTAAAAATCGCATCAGTATTATTTATTTTTGCTCCTGTCCTACATAATAGCATTAATAACTCTCATCCTTAAAAGCATCAATTTGTTTTTAAGGAAAGTTATGAAATTACAAAACTACCATATAGTTATTAAAAATGTAAAATATCAAGCTTATAGACTGAAACTTGCTAAGTGCTTTATTAATGAAGCTCACGAAGATCTTGAGCAAGAACTCTTCTGTGAAATTTGGCCATATCTTGACCAGTATGATGAAGACAAAAGTAGCTTTAATACCTTTGTAGCAAGATTAACTGAAAATAAAGCTATTAACTTGCTAAAGAAACAGCGATGTGCAAAACGTGATATCAACAATTACATTAGTATTGATGTAACAGAGCTATTTGAGGGTGAAATAACAAAACGCATTGATGTAGACTATATGATCTCGGTTTTACAAAAGGAATGGCAAAATATATGTGAGCAACTTAAATTTTTTAACTTACATGAAGTTGCCAAAATGAACAACGTTTCAAGAACCACTTTAAACAATATTATCAAGAAGATACGTGCCAAACTTTCTTCTATTTACTACGAAGGCAAAAAGAAAAATTGAACAAAATTTTTGCCTTTCTTGTATATATACATCGTAGCATGGATAAATAATGGTTCTTAAAATTTTTCATAATAATGAAAGATTGCAAACAATATCAACTGTAAAAATGGTCATCTTTGGTCCTTATGGTATTGGTAAAACAAGTCTCCTAAAGACCGTAGATGAACCAACACTTTGCCTTGATTTTGAAGCAGGGCTTCTTGCTGTTCAAGATTGGCAAGGAGATTCAATTAGTCTTCGCACTTGGAATGAAGCTAGAGATATTGCTTGTCTTATAGGGGGGCCTAATCCTGCGCTGAAGTCTGATCAAGCATATAGCCAAAGACACCATGAACATGTATCTGGTAAGTACAAAGATCTTTTCTCTGAGTTTTCTAAATACCGATGCATTTTTGTAGATAGCATAACCGTTGCTTCACGTTTATGTCTATTATGGGCAAAAATGCAACCTGAAGCTTTTTCTGAGAGATCAGGAAAACAGGATATGAGAGCTGCCTATGGGTTACTTGCTCAGGAAATGATGGCTTGGCTCAACCAGTTTCAGCATATTAGAGATAAGGACATCATTATAGTTGGCACTTTAGGTCAATATCTCGATGACTTCAATCGTCCAATTTGGCTACCTCAATGCGAAGGAACTAAAACTGCTAGTGAAATTCCTGGAATAATTGACGAAGTAATCAGTATGGTTGGAATCAAGAAAGATGATGGAACGGAGAAGCGCTCTTTTGTTTGCCACACTTTAAATCCATGGGGATACCCAGCTAAGGATCGTAGTAGACGTCTGAGTATGGTTGAAGAACCACACTTAGGTAAGCTGCTTACAAAGATTAAAAGCAAGTTTTAAAATTTAAACATGGAGAGTGATATATGTTACAAAACCTATTAACTGATTTTAACACTGTAAAACCGCAAAGTAGACTAATACCTAAAGGTACAATAGTAAAGGTAAAAATGACAATCAAGCCTGGAGGTTATGAGCATTGGTTTACTAAAAGCCCCAATACCGGTAGCATTTATTTAAATACAGAATTTACCGTTATTGAAGGTCTATATGAAAAGCATAAGATTTACCAAATAATTGGTATTAAAAGTAGTAAAGCAGAAGATACTTGGAGAGAAATGGGCCGCTCTATGCTTCGCAGTATCTTGGAATCAGCACGTGACATTCATCCACATGATAACTCAGAAAGTGCAATCCTTGCTCGTAAGCTAAATTCAATTGCAGAATTAAATGGCTTAGAGTTTACAGTAAAGGTAGGTGTTATAACTGATGAATATGGAGAGAAGAACAAAATTGCTTCGGTAGAATACCGCAAAAATTATGAAATTGACAGAGTACCATTTTGAAGTACGACGAGGAAAAGCTTTGGTCTGCTGTCGTTACTAGAGGTATTCAGGATGCAGTAGGCAAAAACCCAAAGCTAAGAGAAGAAGCAATTAATTGGCTGAATTCAAAATCTTTTGAAACTGTTTGTGAGCTAGCTAATCTCAACTTTACACGTATGAAAAATATGTATGGGAATTTTATGTCTAAAAAGCAAAAAGAGTTAAAGATGTTATTGATTGATAATATCCAAGGAGTGTGTTTCTTACCTACTTCCAAATGGTGAGTTTTACCGAGAAAAAACTTATATTGGAGACTTAAATGGAAATACAATTACAGTTAAAATAGTAGGTAAGGAAGCTGGTGATTGGCGTAATTTTACTGAAGGAACTGGTGGTGATATTATTGATCTTTGGATTTTAATTAAGGGTGATATATATTCTGCTAGAAAGTGGCTCAATAAAAAATCAAAGAGTGGAGAAAAAAGGGGGGAAAAGAGAAGAAAAAATATTTTCTGTAAAGCAGTACTTAAGTGATCAATCACCAATACCAGAAGATATAATAGCTCCACGAATTCTCACTCCAGGTGGTCTTTTAGTAATTGGTGGTACTCCAAAGGTTGGCAAAAGTTATTTTCTTCTCTCTTTGCTTGCACATCTTGCAGCAGGAGTGTCGTTTCTTAAGATGAAGTCAGCAAGGCCACTAAAAATAATCTATCTGCAAAATGAGATGGAGTACAATTACATCAGGGAACGCATACAACAAATCATAACTAATCAAAGGCTACCAAATCTAGCAGAAGAAAACTTGATTGTTACTACAAAGATGAGATTAACTTTAAATGATGAAGGTATAGAGAGAATAAAAGATATTATAAAAGAAAAGTTTGATATCAAAATGATAGACCTTACCGTTTTGGATTCTCTTGATTATGAAAATATATTTTCTGGCCTGCAAAGCAGAATAGAAAGATTACGTTCTGTGATTAATCCTACAGCTGGAATAATTATCACACGTCATACCAGAAAAGTATCCACACCTACACTCGCAAAAAGTCCTTTTCAAGCTTTAATTGGTGCTAATGCTTTAAGAAGCTTTTATACATCTGGTATGGTAATGTTTCAACCAAATAAACGTGCAAGTGTCTTGCAAGTAGTATATGAGCTAAGAAACGGTAAATCAATACCAGCAAAATTCATTAGCAGAGTAAATGGACGTTGGCAAAACTCTAAAGTTATAGCTACGGCTTAATTTGTCTGCAAAAACGTGAAAACTCAGCTTCTGCAAAACATCAGATCTTGTCTTTTTCACCTACTACCAAGAGGAACATTTCGTGGCGATAAGTTTTATGTAGGTGATGTACAGGGTAACAAAGGCAAAAGCACTGTAATAGAGTTAACAGGTGAAAGAGCTGGATTATGGAAAGATTTTGCAACAGGAGAAGGTGGTGACATTATTGACCTTTGGGCAACATTACACGGGAAGAATGCGAAAACAGAATTTCCTGAAGTAATGCTCTCAATAAGTGAATGGCTTGGCATCAAAGAAAAAAATAATATTAGAGATCTAGAACAATACCTGACTTGTAGTTGGAACTACTACGATGAAAATAACCAATTGATTGTAATAGTCTACCGTTATGATCCTCCTTTAGAGAAAAAACATTTTAAACCATTTGATGTTAAAAAACAAAGATTCAAAGAGCCAGAGATAAGGCCACTCTACAACATTCCGGGTATTTTAAGGTCCGATAAAGTTGTTCTTGTAGAAGGAGAAAAATGCGCAGAAGCACTTATAGAGAAAGGAATTACAGCTACAACTGCGATGTTTGGAGCAAATGCGCCTATTGATAGAACAGATTAGACTCCACTTAGAGGTAAACATGTTATCATTTGGCCAGACAACGATGAAGCAGGTAATAAATATGCCAAAAACGCTGAAAAGAAGCTTTTAGAACTTGGTGTTGCATCACTTGCTACGCTTAAGATTCCACCGAATAAACCAAGGAGTTGGGATGCTGCTGATTGTGTGTTAAAGGGAATAAATATTGAAGAATTTATTGAAAAAAACTCAAGAAAAATAATTATTAAACCACCACTTGATATTTTTAACTGGAGTGTAGAGCGTTTTGTAGGTCCAGTACCAAAGCAAGGATTCTTGGTTGAAGGATTATTTCTTTTGGGTGTAACATCTATTTTGGCTGCAATGGGTGATACTGGTAAAGGTATGCTTCTTCTTGACTTAGCCATCAAGATTGCAGGTAGCATAGATCAGGTGTGTGGATTTGGCCAACTTGTTACTGAACACGGATCTGTGGTGATATTTTCCGCAGAGGATGATACAAATGAAATACATCGTCGCTTAGAACGACTTGATCCCAAATGTGAAAGATAAAAATATAAAGATAGGCTATTTATTGTACCACTGCCAAATATAGGAGGATCTTTTGCCATACTTAAGAATGTTCGCGGTAAAGTTGTAGAAATATCTCCAGAATTTGAGTCGGTAATGAAGCAGCTGAGCAGGATAAAGGATTTAAAGCTCATCATATTTGATCCCATTGCTTCTTTCATTCATGCAGATTTAAATGCTGACCCAGCAGTAGGGGATTATCTCATGTGTTTATTATCTGATTTAGCATGTAGCACTGGAGCTTCAATAATTACTGCACATCATATGAGAAAGCTGAAGGGAGAAAAGCCTATATCAACAGTAGAGCAAGCACGAGATGCTATTCGAGGTACTTCTGCTCTCGTAAATGGAGTCAGGTGTTCTTTTGCTTTTTGGCCTGTTGAGGATATAACTAAACCAATGATTTTTAGATCAATTGGAAAAATCCCAAGACAAAATGCCTTATTTTATGGAGCTGTTGTTAAGGCAAATGGCCTGGCTGATCGTACTGTACGTACTTATCTGAGAAATGAAGAAACAGGACTATTAGAAGACATCACTGAACAATTAAAAGCTCAAAATATTAGTGATAAGGATCTTAAAATATATCTTATTAATTCAATTGCGCGAGCTGCTATTTCAGGACATCCATTTACTCACACAGGAAGTGCAGGAATACATAAACAACGACATAGACTGCCTGAAATTTTTCATATTATGAGAAGAGATAGACTAGAGCGTATAGTTCAAGAGCTTTTACAAGCAAAGCAAATAGTTAAAGAAATGGCTAATGGTTCAAAAGAAGATAAATGGCTTGATGTAAAAACAGGACCATTTGCACGTGGAGTTGAAAAATTTACTCATGGAGCTGAAAATTTTTAAAATCAGGAAATTCTATTTTTTTATAGTCAAAGTAAAAGGGTTAATACGATAACCATGTGATGATCTTTGCCAACCAAGGGTTTGTATTACATCATCACGTTCAATACTTAATCCTAATCTCTCAGCAAGTGTAGTTTTGATTGTTCTTTGCATTTTATTTAATGGTTTTCTGATTTGATGTTCTAAATCTGCTTCTAAACTAAGTCCCAAGAGTTTTTCTAACTGATTAATATTGAGAAGTGTATGGTTTTCCGGTGGTAATTCTTTCTCACAGTCATGTAAAAATTGCTTGAACAATATTCGAAAAATATTAAGACATGATACAGCTTTTTTATTTATAACTTCAACGATATCAACGTATACCATACCTTTAACTACCTGTAACTCCAAAAGCTTTGTTGGTACAATTGGTTCAACACGTTTAAGCGAAATATATGAAGCTGGTAAAATTTGCAAAGAAGTATTTTCTACTACCTCTGGTACTCCTCTTTTAGCTGCTTCTTGAAATATCTCAGTTAAAGTCTTAAGCTGACAAAACAGTTCTACCATTCGCACTACATATAGGCTCAATAATAGATTCGGTATATCTTTTTTTAGAGTAATGAGAACTGTTGGATGGACTCTAAGTTTATCTATAGTTAGAAATATTGCATCAGTACAAAAATCAAGGATTATTAGATTTACAGTACGACCTTGATTACAAACATAATAAACTCCTTTTTCCACTTTTTCCCACATAAGTCTTAAATCATTCAACTCGGTTTCAAACCAGTCTATGATTTTCTCTATATTTAAGTATATGGATAAGAGATGAAATCTCTGTTTTTGATAAGTATTAGGCAGAATATGACGAGAACAGTTTTCACAAATAGCGTCATCACATGCTTCATCAAAGTCTGGATCAATGAAAATCTCATTGCTACAACTTGGATCAATTACATTTGGCCAATCAAGATAATCTTCTTCACAAGAACAAACAATCTAAGAGACTGTACATGATCTCAAAAAAGGGATAGAATGAGAGGATAAAGTAGGATATGGGAAGTTTATATCCAAGTGATATAAGTCGAGGAAAGTTTGAGATTATTGTAGCAGATCTGAAGTCTTGCAGGAAGAGGGTCCTCTTCCTGCAAGACTTCAGATCTGCTACAATAATCTCAAACTTTCCTCGACTTATATCACTTGGATATAAACTTCCCATATCCTACTTTATCCTCTCATTCTATCCCTTTTTTGAGATCATGTACAGTCTCTTAGAGGATTAAATGGAAAGACACCGCTGAATTATGCAGTAGAAATTAACGAGTTTGGTATGGTTGCACTCTTACTGAACAGGAAAAATATTAATCCACTGATCACTGATGATGATGGTAAAAGTGCGCTAGATTGTGCAAGAGAAGAAATATTACAAGCGCTAATTAATAACAAATACGGATCAGAGGAAGATAGCTTACCTCACTTAGCTGCGATGTTGAATGAAGCAAATGCTGTAAGGTTTTTACTCGACAAAGGGGTTAATGTTAATGAGCAGAATGCTCTACTACATACAGCATTACACTTAGCAGTAGGAGCTGGAAATGAAGAAATAGTAGAAATTTTAATTAAAGAAGGAAATGCGGATAAGGACATTCTTGATGCGAGAAATCATGCAGCAATTCATTATGCAGTAAACAACAAGAAGCTAGGAGTAGTAAAATTACTTTCAAATCTTGGCGCGAATGTTAATGTAGTTGGCAGTGGCAGAAATGCAATGAAATTATCTTCTTTGCACGTAGCTATAATAGGTAGTATCAGAAATGGGTTACGATGTAGAAGAAATTGATCAAGAAATAGCAGAAGATCAAAAGCGTGCAAATAGTCTCAATTTAATGTTTGACTCTGATTGCAAAGGGTTATGATATTGCTAGGAAAGCCATTAATGCTTGAACCAAGGAGTTTTGAGCTACTATCGCTATACAAAGGAAAACAGCCAATTTTCAAAAATCACTCTATCAAAAGTAACGTAGAAAGAACTGCAATTATACCAATACATGGAATCTTGACTAAAAAACCAGGTGCGTTTGATAAAATGCTCAGGATGACATCATATGAGCAAATAGAAGAACAAATTACACAAGCATTAGCAGATAGTAGTATAGAGACAATTATACTGGAAATAGATAGCCCAGTAGGAGAGGTAAATGGAGTATTTGACTTAGCTGATTTTATCTACAGTGCAAGAGGAAAAAAGAGGATAATAGCGATAGCAAATGATGATGCATACTCTGCTGCATATGCTATAGCCTCTAGCGCTGAAAAGATTTTTCTTACCTGCACTTCAGGAGTTGGGAGTATAGGAGTAATAGCAAGTCATATAGATCAAAGTGGGTTTGACGAAAAAAAAGGTATTAAGTACAGCACAATCTTTGCTGGTAGTCGAGGGAATAATTTTAGATGCTGACGGGTCAGAGTTGTTAAATCTGTACAACGAATTTGAAATCACACCAAAAGTAGTAAATTTTGCCCTTGGAACAGCAACAACAGATGTAAAGCGTAATGTATGGAAGTATTGCGGCATATTGAGGATAACTTAAGTGGTGAATATGTGACGGGAATTCATGCACTGGTAAGTCCTGAGTTTTTTGATGCACTTACTTCTCATGCAAAAGTAAAAGAAGCATATGAAAGATGGCAAGAAGGTGCGGCGCTCCGGAACGATATGAGATCAGAATTTACGTTCTGTGGAATAACATTTGAGGAATAAAGATGTTTTAGTTTTTTCTTTTCAGGGGAAGGTGGTGTCCAACGAGAAGATTCCTGTCTCTGACAATAATCTGCAATAATTTCTGCATCAGACTGGTCATTCTTCTGCCGTGCAAGCTTACTTTTTGCATAAAAGCTTATGCAAGCTGGGTTCAAAACACTAACAAAATATCCAGCTTTGTAAAGGAATTCAGCCAAAGCTTCGCCATAACAACCAGTGAATTCCATACAGGCTTTTACTTCTTCTAAATTATGTTTTTGTAAAAAGCTCAGCAGACCTTGAAACCCAATATCATTGTTTTTAAATTTTCTTTTCCTTGCTTCACGTTTTCCTTTTTTACTTATGAATGAGAGAGAAACATCAAAGTGTTCTTTTGAAATGTCTATACCTAAAAAGTTGTTGATCATATATAACCCAATACGTTACCATTTAAAATGAAAAGTAAGGCTTACCTTGTGAATACAGAATTAGAACCATTTAGGTTTTTCTACGATACCGTCCAGCCTCTACTTTTGAGAAGGGAACTCTTAATCTTTCATGCAGATTTTATATCTAGGAATGAACGCAGAATTTCTCCCTTCTCCACCTAATGCTTAAGCTTAAAACATCAGATGCTTTTTTCAAGATACAAGGAATGGACGCTAAAACAGGTAAAGAATTAGAGGGAATAGAACATCTAAAACAATCAATGATTGATATATTAACTACTCCTATTAACAGGAGAATAATGAGGAGAGACTATGGGTCAAGACTATTTGAATTAGTAGATAAGCCAATAAATAGAGATTTAACACTTGAGATATATGCAGCAACAGCAGAAGCTTTGGAAAAATGGGAAAAGAGATTTAAGTTAGAAAAAGTAAAAGTTGAAGGAGTAAAAGAAGGGAGAGTAACATTGAATTTAGAAGGTGTCTATCTTTCAGAAGGTAAGTTCATAAATATTAATGGAGTAGTTGTTTAAAAATGCAGCAGCCAAATATTATCGAACCACTGAACTTTGAAGAGATTTTTTCTCGGATGAAGGAAGAGTTAGTGAAAAGTTTTACAGCATTAGTAGAAAGTGACCCAGCGATGAAGGTATTAGAAGTAGCAGCATGGAGGGAATTGTTACTAAGACAAAGAATAAATGAATCAGTAAAGAGCAATTTACTAAAATTTGCAACGGGAGAAGATCTTGATAATTTAGCTGGGTTTTATGGAGTGGAGAGGCAGAAAGAAGAAGATGATGAACGATTTAGAAAAAGAATTAAAGCAAAGATAGTAGCGTGTGGAAGCAAGGAGTATTATAGGTATTATGCACTGTCAGCAGATAGTAGAGTAAAAGATGCACTAGTGGAATCACCTATACCAGGAAAAGTACAAATTTCAATCTTATCAACACAATTATCCACAGCGTCAGAAGAGCTACTTAAAATTGTAAAAAAGCAGGTTACTAGAGATGATATAAGGGTTTTAACTGATACAGTAACAGTGATAAGTTGCAATATTACGGAAATAGATATTCACAGCAGAATGAGCATAAGTCCTGTAATATCAGAGGAAGAAATCAAGAAGCAGTTCATCAAGAAGTTTGAAGCAAATAGAAGGTTGGGCTGGGATGTTACAAGATCGTGGATAATAGCGAATTTGTTTGTGAAAGGAGTAGAAAACGTAGAATTAATCGAGCCAAGAGAGGATGTTGTGGTGCTAGGTAACGAGTGTGCAAATTTGCGAAATTTAAAATGCTATTGCCACTAAACGCAACAAAACAAGAAAAAGCGCTGTTAGATGCAATAGATTATAAGGTTGATCCAACCTGTATCAGAGGGTTTAAGTTCAACCTAAAAGAAGAAATATTACCATGGATAATAGAAGAATATGGTTTAGAAGAGATACTGCGCTGGGTAAAAGACAAAAGAAAAGCTGTAGTAGAAGGAGTGAAATTTCAAAGACTGAGAGGAACTCCAGCATCACTCAAAATAGCACTAAAGTGGGCAAATATAGAAGATATTGCAATTATCGAAGAATCACCAGGAAGACATTTTTTTGAATTACAAGTAGGAATAAAAGATGTTCCAAATGACTTTTTTGTAGATGCAGTATTAGAACTTGCAAAACTATCACTACCAGCAAGATCGCGATTAATGAGGATTTTTAACGATTATTACAACGTTGATAGGTTTATTTTAGATGAGAGTATATTTGGCAGCTTACTATCAGACTATTCAGGTAGAAAGGTTGAAAAAGATGGGCCAGTGTTATCGTTTGGAAGAATAAATTTTTTCAGTTCTAGAGGTCCGTTAGTAGAGATTGTAGACAACTATTTAAGAGAGCATTATGAAAAAACATTTAGTAATGACATATATCGATTAGGTGTAGCAGTACTTGGAGAAACAGAGACTCACACAAAGGATTACAAAGGCATCTATGAAAGGAGTCATCAGTGGTACAATTTAAAAGCACTATATCCATTACCACAGAGTTTATTACCAGAAATTAAGTTTGCGAAGGCGCAAGTTATATTATCGGACAGTTGGAACTTAGAAGAAATAAATGCGTGCTTTCCGGTTAGTAGCATAGAAGAAGAAGGAAATAAATTTGTATTGGGAAACGATAAACTTTCAGGGCAACGTTGGAATTTAAAACACAAACCAATTTTAGAAAGGTTTAGCGTTACCCATGATTACAAAGTAAAAAATCATACCGATCAAAAGATTACAAAATACGCTTTAGCAGAGCACAACATTCATTTTGAAAGTGAATTAGATTCAGAGCAAAAAGACTCAATACACGAATTAGAAAAGCACATTTTAGTATTTTACCCAGGAGTACTGAAATGGCACGAACATCGACATTTGAACAGAAGTTGGAAAAGTAGTCAAGTTATATCTATAATAAGTTAAGTATTTATATTTAAATTCTCATATATATTACTAATAATAGGTAAAAATGTATGAAATAAAAAGAAAAAGACTTGCTTTTTCATTCCAAAAAGGACATGACTTGAATAGCAGCAGGTAAATATAAGAAATTTGTCTGGCGCTAGAAAAGCTAATTTTGTGAGGTATGAAATGAGTTTTAGCAAGAGTAAGTTTTTTAAAGAAGTGTCAAGTAACGATATTAATAAAAGAAATGAAGAAGGAGAGACGATCTTGCATCAAGCAGTAGAAATCTCTGATTACAAAACAGTGAGGTTATTAATAGAAAAAGGAGCAGATGTTAATGCAAGAGATAAAAATGGTTATACACCTCTGCACTATGCAGTATTCGCAAAAAGCTTAGAAAATGTGAAAGTGCTGCTAAGGGAAGGAGCGGAAGTAAATGCCACTCAATATGTTACTGGATGTACGCCACTGCACTCTGCATGCAAAATAGGAGGAGCAGGAGTTGAAATAATAAAAGAGCTAGTAAAAGCAGGAGCTGAGGTTAATCAACTGAATAAGTACGGAGCAACGCCAATGTATTACATCTGGGAAAGTGAAAAGTATCGTCTATGTGATAGCAAAGAGAGTGAAAAGGCAAGTAAATTTTTGAGAGAAAAAGGTGGAGTAACAAAAAGTAGAGAACTGACGTGCTATGGAATAGAGGGGCTAGTGGGAGAAATAGCAGACATGTTGAATGGAAGCTACATGCCGGAGCTAAAAATAATAGAGATAGGAGAAATAAGGAAGAGAGACAAATCGCTAATAAAGAAAGAATGTTAAAATTTAGCAAGCAAGATAATGAGCAAAGTGAACGAAATGATAGATGAGGGGGTGAGAAGGAAGGCTTAGGGATTTAAATTTAAAGAAAAAGTGGAGTAAGTTATGGTAAAGCTGGGTAAAAAAGAGGAGTCTCTATTAGAGAACTCATATAAAAATATTTATGCAAGAGACGAGAATGGAAGAACAGCTCTGTATTATGCAATAGACGCAAAAACAGTGAGGTTATTAGTTGAAAAAGGAGTGAATGTGAATGCAGCAGATGTAGAAGGATACACAGCACTACACCTAGCGGTAACGGAGAAACGTCTAGAAACCGTGAGAGAATTAATAAAATCAGGAGCAAATGTAAATGCGGAAGAATATGGAAATAAATGCACTCCATTGCACCTTGCATGTATGGTAGGTGAAAAAGAAATAGTGGAGGAGCTAGTAAAAGCAGTGGCTGAAATAGAGCAAGCAGATAAATTTGGAATGACAGCGATGGATTATGCAAAAAATAGCAAAGAAATATCCGAGGTATTAAAGAAAGAAACAGAGAAAATGGAAAGTTTGTTAAAAAAATAAGAGTCGTATCAGAAAGCGCAACAGCAGTTGGCAAAGGAAGGGCTAGACCAAATTTGAAGGCTGTAGCTGATAAAAGTTGGTCTTTTTCATAAGAGTAAATGGATTGATGGAAAAAAGGAGTGGTAAGGCTCCTTGCACTACAAAAACATTTGCAGGAGAAACTATGAGAAAAAGAACATTAACTTGCCGATACGAGCCAGATGAATTAGCGGAACAACATCTAGCAGACGCCTATGAGCTGTTACTAAGGTATGCGGTAAAAAGAAACAATGAAAAGGAGATAAAGAAAAATGATAACAGTGGCCTTATATGCAAGAGTTTCATCGAAGAGTCAAGCGCAGAGCAATACAATAGAGAGTCAAATTGCCGAGCTCAAACATAGAATTGCTGCAGATAAGCATGAGTTATTGAATGAGTATGAATTTAAGGATGATGGGCTTATTGGGTGGAGTTTAGAACGTGAAGGTTTAGATGCATTACGTGATAAAGTAGGAGAAGATCAAATTGATAAAATTTATATTCATTCACCTGACCGACTATCAAGAAAATCTGCACATAAAATGATATTACTTGATGAATTTGAAAAAGCAGGAGTAGAAGTAATATTCTTAAATCATAAGACTGAAAATAATCCAGAGTCTAAATTGTTATTGGGAATGCAAGGATTAGTGGCAGAATATGAGTGTACAAAGATTATGGAACGTAGTCGTAGGGGAAAACTCCATAGAGCAAAAAAAGGCTGTGTAAGTGTAATTGGCATTGCACCTTTTAGTTATAATCGTATAAAGCATGTAGATAGAGAAAAGACAAAGTTTGAAATAAATGAAGAGGAAGCAAAAATAGTAAAGCAGATATTCATGTGGGTAGGGCAAGAAAGAATAAGTATAAGGGAAGTGATACGTAGACTAAGAGATAAGTCAATTAGAACAAGAACTGGAAAGAAGGTGTGGTGTCCAATAATAATTTGGAAGGTATTAAGAAATCCAGCATATAAAGGACAAGCAGCGTTTGGTAAATTAAAGAGGGTTGAAAAAAGAGAAAGAAATAAACAAAAGGTTTCTATCTGTCGCACAGATGAGGAAAGCTGGATTTATATACCAGTACCAAAAATAGTTGATGAAGGGTTATTTAATAAAGTACAAAAGCAACTGGATGAAAATAGAAAAAGAGCAAGGATGCAGAGAGAGGGAGGAAAAAAGAAATATCTATTACAAGGTCTAGTTGTGTGTCAAAACTGTGGATATGCGTATAGTGGTGCACAATGTGGAGTTGAGGGAAAAAAGTTTAGCTATTATTGCTGTAGTAGTACTATACGTATTACTGATGGTAGGGAGAAGTGTACTAATAAATTGGTCCGTACAGATATGTTAGAAACAGCTATATGGAAAAAGGTGAAAAATTTACTAAAAAACCCAGAGATAATAAAAAATGAGTATCACCGTAGAATTGCAGAAAATAAAAATGATGAATCATCAGATAAGAAGTTTGCAAGAAGGGAAAATCAAATAAAACAAGGCATCGAAAAGTTAATGGAAGGCTATTATAGTCAAGAAAATGTAGGAGATAAAGGATATATAAGTGAGGAAGAATTTAAACAGACGATGAAAAGAATGAGGGAACGCTTAAGAGGGATAGAAGAAGAGAAGAAAAAGGTAGTTGATCAAAAAGCAATAGAGAAGAGAATGAACCTTATCATCAACAGTATAAAGAGTCTTTATTCCAGTGTAAAATCTAATTTGGAACAGCTAGATTGGCAAATTAAGCGTGGCATCATTAAAGCATTAGTAGAACGAATTCAGATTGGTTATGACCAGGTAGAAGTGGCGTTTAGAATCGAAGAACCAGAACAAGATGGAGAGATTTTTAATTTGCAACATTGTACTGGACGTCATGACAATAAGAGTATTTATCCTTTAGAATTAATTAAGAGAAAATTTTTTCTTGACTTGTTGTATAATTTGATAAAAGTGATCAAAATCTAAGCTTACACTACCAATTAAAACTCCTAATAGATTTGGAATACTGAGCAATTTTTCTATATTTTCTGAGCTGACTGAGCCACCATATATAATGCGTTTTTTACCAGTACACAATTTTATTATCTCTATCACCTCAGCAATTGCGTCATTATTTGGCACATTTCCTGTTCCTATTGCCCATATCGGTTCGTATGCTATGGTATATTCACCTTGTGTTAGCAAACGGTTTTTGCATTGATATTCTATTACTTCTTTTGTTTTTTTATTTTTATAATCTTCTGAGTTTTCACCTACACAGATGATTGGGTGTAATCCTGATTCTATTGCTGTTTTCGATTTAAGTTTTATTTCACTATCTTTTTCATGAGCCCTTTCAGAATGTCCAAGTATTACGTAACTACATCCTAGTTCCTTCAACATTCCTGCACTAATTTCACCTGTGTAAGAACCGAACTCTTTATGATGGCAATTCTGTCCTCCTATTTTAATATTATTGTTCAACTCTATACTGCTTGGAAATGATGTAAAAGGAGGGCAAATTACTAATTTAGAGGTAATTTCGTTGCTCTTGTTGTTAAGTTTGCCTATAAAATCAACAAATGAAGAACGTGTTCCATTCATTTTCCAATTTGCTACTATTAAAAAGGACATCAACTTTACTTGTATGGATAAGAGTGCCGGCTGTCGGACTTGAACTGACAACCTACTGATTACAAGTCAGTTGCTCTACCAATTGAGCTAAGCCGGCATTAAATACACTGACAATATACAATTATTGATGAATTTTCGTCAACTAATTTTTAAAATACTGCATACTAAGATCATATGAAAAAATTTTCACTGAAGCCAAAAAAGAATCTAGGGCAAAATTTTATTTTATCGAATGAGATAACAAAAAGAATAGTTGCCTTAGCTGGTAGCCTGAAAGATTTTAATGTTATTGAAATTGGTCCTGGGTATGGTGCGTTAACAAGAGAAATATTGGCGTATAATCCAAAGTTTCTACTTTCTATAGAAAAAGATAGTAGTTTAGTGAAACATCACGAACAATTGCTAAATGAGCATCAGGGAAAATATAGAATTATAGAAGCAGATGCACTTAATGTTGTAGAAAAAGAGCTGGTAGAATGTCCAGTCAAAGTCATTGCTAACTTGCCTTACAATATCTCAGTAGCGTTGTTTTTAAAGTGGTTAAATAATATAAAATTTTTTACGAATTTGACGTTAATGTTCCAAAAGGAGGTAGCAGAGCGTATTACAGCAGAACCTAATTCTAAAGATTATGGTTCCCTATCAGTGCTAAGCCAGTTACTATGCGACATAAAAAAGGAATTTGATATTGAACCTAAAGAATTTTTTCCAAGACCAAAAGTATATTCTTCAGTAATTACAGCAAAACCTTTACCCACTCCAAGATTTGCAGTAAATTTAGAAACCTTAACAAAGCTAACACGTGCTGTGTTCGCTCAAAGAAGAAAGATGCTGAGAAATAGCTTGCAAAGTATAACTAGTGATGTCTCAACTACTCTTGAGAATGCTAAACTGAGTGGAGACGAACGTCCAGAAAGCTTAACTATTGAGCAGTTCTGTTTGCTAGCAAATAAATATAATTATGCGATAAATATATTAGGAGCTACATACCTCTTCTATCCTATTTTGATCTAAAAATAGCTGGAGCCAGGCTAATTTTGCAAAAGCTCTATTGCAATTTCATTAATTGGCGTATAAGCTTTAAATAAAGCATATGAAAAAAATGGAAGCTTGTTATTCGTTTGACGATGTACTTCTCTTACCGGCCCATTCTGATGTATTGCCTCGTGATGCAGATACAAGAACTTATCTAACAAATAATATAGAACTAAATATCCCTCTCATATCCTCTGCAATGGACACTGTCACTGAATCAGGCTTTGCAATAGCTATTGCCCAACATGGTGGAATAGGTTGCATACATAAGAATTTATCAATAGATGAACAAGTGTTAGAAGTAAGAAGGGTGAAAAAATATGAAAGCTGGATCGTGTATAACCCAATTACAATCTCCCCAGATAAAACAGTTGCAGAAGCAGTTTCATTAATGAGAGAGTATAATTATTCCGGCATTCCTGTAGTTGATCAACGCAAGTTAGTGGGAATTTTAACTAATCGAGATGTGAGGTTTATTGAAGACCAGAACATGAATATAAAAGTTTCCGAGGTAATGACAAAAGATAAGTTAGTAACAGTTCGAGAGCAGGCAGTAAACAGCGCCTCAGCAATGAAATTGTTGCATGCAAATAGAATAGAGAAGCTTTTGGTTGTTGATGAAAATTCTTGTTGCATAGGTCTAATCACAGTTAAAGACATCGAAAAATACAATAGATATCCAAATTCATGTAAAGACAGTAAAGGTCGACTCAGAGTTGCCGCTGCAATTGGTACTGGTAAAAAAGACGGTATAGAAAGATGTGAAGCTTTGGTCGAAGAAGAAGTTGATGTGGTTATTGTAGATACCGCTCACGGTCATTCCCAGAACGTTATCAGCACTATTAAGGAAATAAAAAAGATGTATCCGAATACTCAATTAATCGGCGGAAATATCACAACAACAGAGGCTGCTGAAGCGTTGATTGATGCTGGTGTTGATACAGTGAAAGTTGGAATAGGGCCAGGATCAATTTGTACTACTAGAATAGTTACAGGCGTTGGTATGCCACAATTCTCTGCGATTAAGAATATTGCAGAGGTTTGTAAAACAAAAAATGTCAAACTAATTGCTGATGGTGGAATAAAATATTCGGGAGATGTTGCAAAAGCTATTGCAGCTGGTGCTGATACTGTGATGATAGGTTCAATCTTTGCTGGTACTGAGGAAAGCCCAGGTGAGATTATCATGTATAAGGGTAGAGCATATAAGGAATATCGAGGAATGGGATCTATTAGTGCAATGAAACGAGGGTCAGCTAGCCGTTATTTTCAAGATTCAAAACTTGATTTAGTCCCACAAGGAGTAGAAGCAAGAGTTCCTTTTAAAGGTCCAGCTTCAGGAGTGATCTGTCAGTTAATTGGTGGGTTGCAAGCTGCAATGGGTTACACTGGCAACCGTAATATAGAAGAGATGAAAAAAAACTGCAAATTTATCACTATTACTTCATCAGGGTTAAGAGAAAGTCATGCTCATGATATAATCATTACACAGGAAGCTCCAAATTACGCTTACCAAGCATCTAATTTATCATCTGATTCAGAGTAAATACAATCCCCTTTTGAGTGTGTCATTTCAACACTGGTACACAATTGTATAAACATATTAATATTAAGAGTCAAAAAGATGTCATCTAAGTGGCTGACACTGAAAAATCGATTGTAAATAAACTGACTACATAAAATTTTTGATCAAAATCAGTGCTATAAGTTGGAGTAGCAACTTAAGGTAGATTGCCAGCTTAATATATTTTGATAAATCCAAATTATTTTAGCTATAAGAGAGCTTTGCTTTTTTGCTCCATTAGAATTGGCTTACTTTTAGTGATTCATGGAGTTAAAAAAGTCAGCATTGCTCTTTGTTAAAAGTAATTTGTCACGTAAAAACTCCATTGCTTCAACAGATCCCATAGGGTTAAGTATCCTACGCAATACCCATATTTTATTTAGTATGGCCTTATCAACTAATAGCTCTTCCTTCCTTGTTCCGGATTTTGTAATATCAATAGCAGGGAATATACGTTTATCAGCAAGTTTTCTATCTAGTATAATTTCAGCATTACCTGTGCCTTTAAACTCTTCAAAAATAACATCATCCATTTTTGAACCAGTTTCTATAAGGGCTGTAGCAATGATTGTCAAAGAACCACCATTTTCAATATTACGAGCTGCTCCAAAAAAGCGTTTTGGTCTTTGCAGCGCATTTGAATCTACACCACCTGTTAGAACCTTTCCAGAAGAAGGAATGACTGCATTATAAGCACGTGCAAGGCGAGTTATAGAATCAAGCAAAATCACTACATCTTTTTTGTGTTCAACCATTCTTTTAGCTTTTTCTATTACTATTTCAGCAAGTTGGACATGACGATAGGCAGGTTCATCAAATGTAGAGCTTACCACTTCACCCTTTACAGAGCGTATCATATCTGTCACCTCTTCGGGTCTTTCATCTATAAGTAATACTATTAGTTCTATTTCAGTATGATTTGTAGCTATAGAGTGAGCCATTTGCTGAAGCAATATCGTTTTTCCTGTACGAGGTGGAGCAACTATCAATGCTCTTTGTCCTTTTCCAAGAGGTGTAACTATATCTACAGCACGCATGTTTATATCTTTTTTATTATCTCTGCTACTGTTGTTTTCAAGGATGAGGCTTTTTTCAGGATAAAGCGGAAGCAAATTATCAAAATGTACGTACTTTCTTAATTCACTGATTTCAGTAGAGTTTATACTTTGAACCTTAGTTAAAGTAAAATATCTTTCTTTATCACCAGGTGGCCTTATTTTTCCACATGCCATATCTCCTGTACGTAAATTAAACTTCTTTATTTGGCCATTGGAAATATAAACATCATCGGTACTTGGAGCATAATTTGCACTTGATGAACGTAAGAAACCAAAACCATCAGGCAATATTTCCACTACTCCACTTCCTGTGGTTATGCCTCCTTCTTCACTCATTTTCTTCATTAAACTGAATATCATTTCCTGTTTTAGCATCCTGCCATTGCCTTTACCACTAGTTGAAATTTTTCTTTCTTCAGCTAGCTCTAACAATTCTTCTGCTGTTTTCTCTTTCAATTCGCTCAGGTCCAATGTTTTCTTGTTTTTTTCAGCACCTTCACTGGTCATTTGTTTTACTTCGTCAGCATTATGAGTTTGTTCGCTTTTTTCAGGTTGACCTACAACCTCTCCTTTTGCTAAGACATCTTCATTGATTGTTGTCATAATCCTCCAAAAATTTTAATTGATGCTTACTAACCTAAAATGTGAATACAAAACAATGAATTAGGCTGAGCTAGTTTTTAGTGCGTATTTAGACTTAATTATCATTAAATTGGACACTTTACTTACATTATACTGATAAAAACTAACAAGTCAAGTCAATTTAATATTAACAAAGTACAAGAATTTGAGAATCATCAATAGCTATTATTTATATTTTTTAATCTTTGTTTCTTCTCTTCTTCTACTTTCGCTTTTTCTACTTCCGCTTCTAAATTTTCCTGGCTACATAAACCAAGTAGTACAGGATCTTGAGGTTTGATATTAAGTATGTTATGATGAGATCTATCTCTTACCTGCTCAACTGTGTAATTTGTTGTACCAACTAGCTTAGCTATCACATTATTGTTCAAGATAGGAAATTTTTTTACCAAATAATAAATCGCATTAGGTTTATCTCTACGCCTTGCTGTGGAAGCAAAGGCAAGAAAGCTAATCGTCTTTGCCCTTTTTTTCATATTTTTTATAATCAAATTTGGTACACGATTTGGATTTTTTTTGCAATTATCGATTTCTTTTTCAGTAATTATTTCAGAAATAATAAGGTCATACTTTTCAACTTCTATTTCCTCATCAGCTATATTTTGTACTTTTTCAAGGGATAACTTGCAACATTGTGCTATTTGATCAAAAGTTAAGCTAGTGTTATCAACCAACCAAGCAGCTACTTGCATGAGAAATTGTTCATTTCTATCTTTATTGTCTTTAGAAGATTCCATTGACATCGAAAAAACATCTCTCATTTTAATATTCCTTTACTGTTATAGAAATAAAATATAAACCATTAAAACTAAAAAAGCATTAACTTTGTCATCCAATGGCTTTTTGGTTTATATTTCTTATCTCTTAGAACCTGTTCATAATCTTTTGAGGAGGAAAGAAGTAAAAGCAAGAACGACCATTTGCAGGCTAGTGTTGAGTTTCCGCTCGCAATTTTTCCAAAGTCGCCTACATTTTTGCAACCAAGCAAAAGATCTCTCAGGTTGTTGAGAGATCTTTTGCTTGGTTGCAAAAATGTAGGCGACTTTGGAAAAATTGCGAGCGGAAACTCAACACTAGCCTGCAAATGGTCGTTCTTGCTTTCGCTGCTTTCCTCCTCAAAAGATTATGAACAGGTTCTAAGTAATTGTTTGATGTTCTCAAAAAAACTAATGAAAGAACCTGCTTTATAAATTTTTCAACTCCCTTACCATAAGGATATGGCTATACTATTTATCTTCGTCTGTGCAGATTAAACGACAAAAGCATAACGCAGTTGTCGTCTTATTTTTAATTTTTTGCACTATGTGCATCTTATTTCTTTACAAAACTTCCAGTTTTTTAACCATATAAGCTGAAACGGGCTGTTTAAGACAGGCCAATTTTCAGGAGTCACAACTAGCTAATAGGGGGTTTCTTTTGTCTTTTTTCTACTTGGTAAATTTCTTGATATTTGTAGCTAAAGTAATTTAAGAGAGGTGTCATCCCAGTGCTCCGACACTGGGATCCAGTTAAATTTACGAGTATAAAAGTAATCAACGTTTCTGATGATGGAAAAATGGATCTCAGTGTCGGAGCACTGGGATGACAAGAAAAGGAGTACTGGAATGACAAGAAGGACATTCCACCATTTCATTCCAGCGCATGACCAGATTTTCTTATTTGATCTCAGACTGGCTGGTTATGTAAGTTCCAATTTTAATAATATTTACATATAAGCCATACGCTTGAGTTGCAAAGTTCTAAAAAGCAGCCAAAATAAAAATAAGTAGACATTTATAAATCAAACTAAGTGTACAATCAACAAACAAGAGTATTGATTGCAACAATACTCTGTAGAATCGCAATATGGTATGACCATATGCTCTTTATTGATCTGGTTAATATAATTAGTAGAGAATTTTGTTATGCAAAAGATATCTACTACAGCATATTGCAATTGTTTGGAATTGCAGGAATGGGTGCAATGATAAGACCACTTGGTGCATCTGTATTTGGTCACATTGGTGATAGGTATGGAAGGAGAATGGCGTTAACGATTGCTATCTTGCTAATATCGATTCCTTCTAGTCTCGTTGCGTTTATTCCAGGTTATAGTAAAATAGGAATAACCTCTACTATGTTGCTTCTTACAATCCATCTGATACAAGGGATTGCACTTGGCGCTGAGCAAGGAGGTAGCTCTGTTTATCTCATAGAGCATTTACCTAATAAGAAAAAACTAGGAATGTTTTTTGGAATAATAAGTTTTGGTCGCTCCATTGGAATATTGCTCTCTGTGGTTGCAGTGATCATCTGTAAAAAAACCACTGATTTTAACGCTTGGGGTTGGAGGCTGCCGTTTATTTTTTCAGCCATTTTAGGATTAATAAGCGCATATAGTATATATACTCTAGGAGAAACTCCAGCGTATGAAAAAGATCGAGAACAAAGAAATTTACCTAATTTACCAATAATAGAGCTTACAAAACGCTATAAGAGAGCCCTGATGTTTGCAATTTTAATATCTGTACCTGTTAATGTTGCTGTTGGATTTACCATATTTCTTAGAACAATTGCAAAAGAAATAGTGTCTGTTGAAACTTATGTAACAACGTATGTCAACGAAGTTGTACTCATTATAACCAGTATGTTAATGCCGATATCTTCAATAGTGCTTGGAATTTTAGCTGATAAAACAGGAAGAGAACGCACTGCAATCTTATTTATAGTGATAACAATGGTAATATGTTGTCCTATGTTATCTATTGCATATTACTATAAAAGCTACCTAATAATTATGTTGAGTGTGATGGCTCTTTCTATAATCGAGAGGGGTATTAATCCTATAGGGATAGTTACTGCTGAGCTTTTTCCTACTAATGTTAGATTTAGTGGTGTTAGCTTATCACGCAACATCTCTTTTGCCTTGCATGGAGGATTTACTCCTATGATATGCACTTGGTTTACTATAATGTTTCCTAAAATAGACTTTGCTGCTGGGCTTTATGTAATTTTTTGCTTATTAGTCAGCTTAGTAGCAATATTGCAAATAAAACCACAAGATAAAAAGTGTGATTGGTAATTTTCTCTATTTAAATTTATTTCACTTATTTAGCTAATTTTTATTACAATTATAATTTTGGCTTTTATGAAAATTGCATACGTATGTCAATTCTGCGGTCATAGCACTGGAAGGTGGGTAGGAAGGTGTATTGCATGTGACAGTTGGGATACGGTTGTCGAAGAAATAGTACTAAAAACAGAAACGAGAAGTACATCTGCATCAATTTCAATAAAAGCGTTATCAGATAGTGAAATTATTACCCCCGATCGTTTTTTAACAGGAATAGAAGAGTTAGATAGAGTTTTTGGTGGAGGTATCGTTCAAGGTGCTAGCATTTTAATTGGTGGTGAACCTGGAATTGGAAAATCTACTCTTTTGCTTAGGATTGCAGCTAATGTTGTACAACTTTCCTCTTTTGAATGTCTTTATGTATCTGGCGAGGAATCTTTAGAGCAAGTGAGCCTCAGAGCAAAGCGTCTTAAGATAAATGAACCTAAAATTAAGCTTTTATCTACAGTATCTTTAACTGATGTAGTAGCAACAATAAGGAAAAATAAAAGTATTAAGTTCTTGATAATTGATTCTATACAAACTATGTATGATAGCAAAGTCACATCAGCACCAGGAACTGTAACTCAAGTCCGTACCTGCGCTCATGAATTGACTGTTCTTGCAAAGCAATATGGTGTTTCTCTCTTAATAGTTGGCCATATAACAAAAGATGGACAAATAGCGGGACCTAAAACCCTGGAGCATATGGTAGATACAGTACTATATTTTGAGGGTGAAAATAGTAATCAATATCGCATTTTACGTACTATTAAAAATAGATTTGGCCCTGCAAATGAAATTGGTGTTTTTGAGATGTCTAAAGCAGGACTCATGCCTGTTGATAATCCATCATCATTATTCTTGACCGTACATGATAGAGAAGTAGTTGGCAGCGCCGTATTTGCAGGAGTTGAAGGCTCAAGACCAATCTTAATCGAAGTGCAAGCATTAATAGCAAGGACTAATATGGCAACTCCAAGAAGAGCAGTAGTTGGTTGGGATATTAATAGGTTAGCTATGATAATTGCGGTTCTAAGTGCTCGTTGTAAAATGTTTTTGCATGATAAAGAAGTATACCTAAACATTGCGGGAGGACTCAAAATACAGGAACCATCAGCTGATCTTGCTGTTGCTGCTTCCCTTATTTCAAGTTTAGTAAATTTACCGCTACCAACTTCTTCAATAATCTGCGGTGAAGTTGCACTTTCAGGAGAAATTAGAAACGTTTCGCATGCTGATCTCAGACTAAAAGAAGCACAGAAATTAGGATTCAAAAAAGCGATTATGCCTAAAAATGGCAATTATTCTTCTCATGATATTGAGATAATTAAGCTTGGTCATATAAAAGAGTTAAAAGAGGTCTTCAATCACAGTTAAATACTATCTGCATGAACATTTTGCTTGTGGGAAGGATGCCACCCTAGCTGCGGTCCAGCTTTCTACGCAACCTCGTCAAAGAAGTTTGTTCTAGAATAAAACAGCTACTTTTATGCTCACCAAATCAGTTTGCTTACGATAATCAAATTTCTGGATTCCATCGTCACGCGCTGGAATGACACCATAATACCTACTGTAAATTGCCCTCCGTTTTCATGCCAGTGCCCAGACACTGGCATCCTACAGATAATGTTCGTACAGCTTTGACTGGCATGACACTATCTGCTATTTTTCCTTGCCTGAACGAATAGGAAAACAAGTAGCTAATTATCGCATAAAAAAAGAAGATGTAGAATATCTTCTTTTTTGTGATTAAAGATACATTAAATCTTAATTGTGTATTTCCTCTTCTATAAGCAATAATTTTTCGCTCTCATCAAAGAGACTTTTTGCGCTAGCTGCTAATTTCTCACTAATTTGTGGTAGACATTGTCATAATATACTCCTTAAATTTTTAAAAAATATTTATGTTGGTATAAAAGTATCAATATTACATTAATATAATTACTTTTTAGGCATGAGTGACAAGCTGAAGTGGTTTTTGGTTGCCCACAAAACATATTAGATCCTTATTTCATATTCTTTAAAATATTTTTTTCTTATACTTTCTTTATAAAAACCATGGGCGCCCATTGATTTTTATTGGCTAAAGTAAAGATCAAGTATCTGAAATTCTGGACATAAAATACTCCTGTATAAAAAAGAGTTAGGAAAAAATGCAGTGAACATACGACAGATATACACTGAAGAATACATTTTTTAATAAGTTTGATTAAAAAGTCTGCAGACTAAAGATAGATTTTGAGCTCTTAAAATATCTCTATTTGTAATTATAATTAGATTGAAAATATGCGGAAGTAATTTTTATACGTTAGCTATCTATAACGGCTCACCCAACCCACTTGCAATCTGGATCCCAGACTGAGATGACAAGAAAAGGCTACTCAAATAGGAAGTACTGGAATGATATCATCTAAAAACGGCTTCTCATGATAATTAAGCTTGGTCATATGAAAAAATTAAAGAGATCTTCAATCACATTTAAACAGCGCTTCAGCAAATTCTTTGCCAGTAAATTCCCTCAGGTCTTCTATACTTTCACCAATTCCTATAGCGTGTAATTTCACCTTATAAGCTTCTGCAAGCCCAATCACTACTCCACCTTTGGCAGTACCATCTAGCTTTGTTACAATTAATCCGGTAACACCAACCATTTTACTAAAGGCCTCTAATTGGCTATAAGCATTTTGGCCAGTAGTTGCATCAAGAACTAAAATAACATCATGAGGAGCAGTATCATCCAATTTCTTTATCGTTCTATGTATTTTTGACAGCTCTTGCATGAGATTTACATTGTTTTGTATCCTTCCTGCTGTATCAATCAAAACAACATCAACGCTATCTTTTATCGCTTGATTTACAGCTCTATATGCCACACTTGCAGAATCGCTACCGTGCTCTCCAGTAACAATAGAGCAATCAGAACGTTCTGCCCAAATATTTAATTGCTCACTCGCAGCAGCTCTGAATGTGTCGCACGCAACAAGCATAACGGATTTTCCTTTTTCCTTATATTTATAGGCAAGTTTACCTATAGTTGTAGTTTTTCCATTACCATTCACTCCGCATACCATTATTATGTGTGGTTTTTTATTTAAAATGAGCGGCTGGACAATAGGGTTTAATATTGTTTCTATTTCGCTCATTAACTGCTGTGTGATAATGTTATGTTCAACTTCTGATTCAAATTTGATACTTGCGAGCTTATCAATAAGCAATCTAGAAGTTTTATGACCTATATCCATGCTAATCAGCAGCTCTTCCAGATCATCTAAAAGCGACTGATCTAATTTTTTTTTGCCAGAAAAAATATTTTTTACTCCATCACTAAAACGGGAGGAGGTTTTTAATAGTCCTTGATAAAGATTACTGAATAAACTCAAGAAATACTCCTTCTAAAATTACCATATAAAGAATGACATGCACTATATGTATTTGTAAAGTAAATACACTCGTAACCTATATATTTTGTGAGTAAAATGTACCGCTTGCTAGTGTATTTTACTTTAGTTTTTAACCTAAATATGTTATAATGTAAGTAATGATTTACGGGTAATCTATGAGTTATAATGAAAAAATTTTAGATCATTACGAAAATCCAAGGAATGTTGGTTCTCTGGATAAAAATGATCCAAATGTTGGTACTGGTTTAGTTGGTGCACCATCATGCGGAGATGTAATGAAACTGCAAATAAAGGTCAACGATAAAGGTGTTATTGAAGACGCAAAATTTAAAACTTTTGGTTGTGGTTCTGCTATAGCTTCAAGTTCTTTGCTTACAGAAATGATCAAAGGAAAAACTATTGAGAATGTAACAAAGATAAAGAATACTCAAATAGTGGAAGAATTGTCTTTGCCGCCAGTAAAGATACACTGTTCAGTACTTGCTGAGGATGCTATAAAAGCTGCTATTCATGATTATCAAAATAAACAAAAACATTGAGGAATATGAGTGAATTTCAAGGAGTAAATTCTGTTAAAAAAACTATCACTCTAACTGCAAATGCAGTAGAGAGGGTAAGGTTTTTATTGGACAAAAAGAAGCATGCTAACCTTGAAGAAGCAATAGGAATAAGAGTTCTAATTAAGCAAAAAGGATGCTCTGGTTTAAAATATGATATTGAATATGCATATGATGTTCGTCCTTTGGAGTCGGTAATTGAAGAAAGCTGCAGTGATAATCAAAAAGTCAAGGTGCTGATCGATCCAAAATCTATCATGTTTATCCTTGGCTCTGAAATGGATTATGTAGAGGAAAAATTCTCATCAGGTTTTATTTTCAAAAATCCTAATGAGAAAGGAAAATGTGGTTGTGGAGAGAGTTTTCATGTCTAGCAACCATTTCACATTATTTGGAATTGAACTGGCTTTTAACATCAGCTTTGATGAGCTGGAGAAAAAATATATTGAGCTAAGCAAAACTGATATAAATGAAAAAGAGTCCAAAAATATGGAAAATATCAACAAAGCTTATCAGGTACTGAAGTCACCACTAAAGCGTGCCGAACATTTGTTGGATCTTTTTGACGTACAAAGCAAAAAAGAGCATCTTGATCCTGAAATATTAAATGAATCAATGGAAATAAGAGAATACTTTCTAGACTGCGATGATTTACAATTTGCAAGTAGGATGATTGATGAAAAGGTAAAAGATTGTACTAAAAACCTAATTAATGCTTTTGCTACAAAAAATTTTGATGAAGCTGCTACGCAAGTTTTTAGATTGAGATATTTATATAAGTCATTTGAGGAGATGAAGGAAAATGCGGCCAGTTCAAATTTCTGAACCAAGTTCAAATGAGGTAGTTTTTGGTATAGATCTTGGAACTACTAACTCTTTAATTGCCATGGTAAATAAAGCTGGCAATGTAGAAATATTTAAAGATGAGCAAGGTCGTGAACTATTACCTTCTGTCATTTCATATGAAAAGGATGTACTAAAAGTAGGCTACGATGTTGGCGAAAACGCTATCTGCTCTATAAAACGCTTAATGGGTAAAAGTGTTAAAGACTTGCATAAAGAAGGTATCAATTGTGAAATAGATAACGAAAGTGAAAAAGTTATTAGGGTAAAATGCTCAGAAGAAAAGTATCTCACTCCTATTGAGATCTCTGCTGAGATACTAAAAACTCTATGCAAGAGGGTAAAAAAATTCACAGGGATGAAAGTTAACAAAGCAGTGATTACTGTACCAGCTTATTTTGATGATTCAGCACGTAACGCAACCAAATATGCAGCAAAATTAGCTGGCATAGATGTTCTTCGCCTCATTAATGAACCAACCGCTGCAGCACTTTCTTACTCCATTGAAAAGAACAATAACAGTGGCATATATGCGGTTTATGACCTCGGTGGTGGAACATTTGACATTTCAATATTAAAATTACATAAAGGAGTGTTTCAAGTTCTTGCAGTTGGTGGTGATACTAAACTTGGTGGTGATGATTTTGATCATCTACTTAGTTTAATCGTGCTTGAAAAGTATAGAGAACAGGTAGGTTTAAATAAAAAATGCTCTAGTTTCATCCCAGTGCTCCGACACTGGGATCCAGAAAGTTTGATTGCAAGTGAACACACCAGAAAGTTATATAATAAGAACTGGATTCCAGTGTCAAGCACTGGAATGACACCATCTGATACAACTAACTACAAATTACAACATTCATACACTAAAACTGGTATCTGCAATATACGTGCTATAAAAGAGTACCTAAGTGAAGATACCTCTGGCACTTTTGAATTCAGCATCAATAGTGAATTATTTAAGTGCAAAATTACCAAAGAAGAATTCGAGCAAGCAATCAGTCCTTTGGTTAATAAGACTATAAATATAGTTACTCGTACTATAAGCAACATAGATCTTAAAATCGATGATATAAAAGGGGTAATTTTAGTTGGTGGCGCAACTAGAGTGCCATTAGTGCAAAATTCACTAATCAAACTCTTTGGCAATAAAGTGCTGAATGATGTGGATCCGGACAAAGCAGTTGCCAATGGGGCAGCTTTGCAGGCTCATTATTTAACTTCAAACTCAAAAGATAGGAATATTCTCCTTGATGTGCTGCCTTTATCACTTGGCATAGAAACTATGGGGGGAATAGTTGAAAAAATTATACCAAGAAATACACCACTACCAGTTTCAGAAATAAAAGAGTTTACAACTTACGCTAACGGGCAAACAGCAATGAAAATTCACGTTTGTCAAGGAGAACGTGAAATGATAAAAGATAATAAATCTCTAGCACGATTTGAACTCAAAGGTATACCACAATTGCCTGCAGGTTCTGCAAAAGTTGAAATAGGATTTACAGTTAGCATTGATGGAATATTGACTGTCACTGCAAGAGAAAAAACTACTGGAGTAGAACAGACAGTTGAAATAAATTCAAGCTCTGGCTTAAGTGAAGAAGATATTCAAGATATGGTCAATCAGTCAGTAAGTAATTTTGATGAAGACATGAAGGCTCGTTCCCTTGCAGAGGCTAAAATTAACGGTAACAAGCTCATACATCTAGTTGAAAATGTTTCCACTGAGCAAAAGTTAAAAATTTTACTACAGAACGCAAAAGACGCTTTACAGGAAAATGACTTAGACAACATTAATAATGCTATCTCTGAGTTAGAAAACTCTGCTTTAGAATTATGCGAATCAGCAGACAGATAGAATTCATAAAACTTTGTGAAGTACCCTGTCAAATCTCAGAGCAATAGGTAACCTAAAATCAAACGGCAACCAATCAACTTTGCCTAATTTAAACGATAAACCAACCATGCTTACGCGCCCAACTATATTTTCAGTTGGTATTAACCCAATTTCAGAAAACCTGCTATCAAAAGAATTATTTCTATTGTCTCCCATAACAAAAAATTGATCATCAGGCACATAATAAACTGGAGTATTGTATGATAACTTATTAGAAAGATTATCTATTAGAATTTCATGCTCCTTGCCGCTTGAGAGTGTTTCGATGTATCTTGCTATATTACGCTTTGACTCATAATCAAAAAAATTTTCAATTTGTCTTCGCTTTACTTTCTGATCATTTAAATATAACTCCCCCTCTATCATTTGCACTTTATCGCCCGGTATTCCTATTAACCGCTTAACAAATCTAATGCTGTCATTTCTTGTAGGCTTGAAAACTATTATATCACCACGCTCCGGAGGGGTATAAAAGATTCTACCGCTAAAGATGTTTGGAGAAAATGGAAAAGAGTGTTTACTATAACCATATGAATATTTACTAGTAAAAATATAATCTCCCTCAAGTAGAGTGCTTTTCATTGAACCAGAAGGAATATGAAATGGCTCAAATAAAAAACTACGTATTGATAGCGCAATTAGTAGCAAAAAAAACAGTGAAGATAAAAATTTTCTCGTTCTTGTTATCCGGTTCTCTCTTAATTCTTTCAATTTTATTTTCTTTATAAATTTAAGCTTATCATAACACATAAAAGTGGTAATGTGAAATTTTACTCATGGGTGTTATTGCTCTTTTTCGAAAATCGAAATAAGCTCTCAAGTAATTGACAGTGATTGATAACCAATAGACATCATTTGCTATGCAATATTGTATAAATCACAATGCTAGTTTTACTAAAATTATACTATTTTAGATATAATTATAATATTTAAACTTAAGGTATAGGGATGAACCCTACAATTAAAAAGGTTTTTTGTATTCTACTTATAGTATTATTTATTTCTTTTTCTCATGTTGGAAGTGCTGCTAACTCTAATGACGATACAACTGCTCAAGTAATATGTAATATTATTGGCTACGTTTGGGGAATAGGTGGACCGCTTATGACCATAGTGATAATAGGAGCAGCTTTACTTGCAATATTTGGTAGAATGCCGTGGTCTGCTCTTTTCGCCCTCGTTGTATTTTGCGCTGTGTTTTTTGGCGCTAAAACTATTGTCATAAAAGTAATGGGTGGTATAAACTCTACAAATGCCTCTTTTATGCAAGAATATGGAACGGGAGATAAAAAAAAGAGTCAATAGGACTATTTCTTTCTAAAGCAGACTTGGTGCACAGTTTCAACTATATCTTCCACTTGTGGTAATGCTTTCTTTTCTAGGTTTGCAGCATAAGGTAAGGGGACATCCTTGCCGGTTACCCGTACAACCGGAGCGTCAAGGTAGTCAAATCCTTGTTCCATAACCATGGCTGAGAGTTCTGCTCCTATTCCTGCAAATGGCCAACCCTCTTCTATGCTTACTAATCTATTCGTCTTCTTAATAGAGTTAATAACTGTTTCAGTGTCAAGTGGTCTTAAGGTTCTGAGGTCGATAACTTCAGCTTCTATTCCTTCACTAGAGAGTAAATCTGCTGCATTTAACGCATCCATTAGTTTCAATGAAAAAGCAGTGATAGTTACATCCTTTCCTTCCCGTATAATAGCGGCTTTGCCTATCTCAAGTAGATAATCTTTATTTGATAGCTCAGAATCAGAAATCTCATGTTCATGCCCATAAGCGATCTCGTTTTCTAGAAATATTACTGGATTAGGATCACGAATTGCAGCTTTAAGCAGACCTCTGCAATCAGAGGCAAAGTAAGGTGCTATTACTTTCAGACCTGGAACATGCGAATACCAAGATGCAAAGCACTGAGAATGTTGTGCGGCAACTCTTGCTGCAGCTCCATTTGGTCCACGAAACACTATAGGGCACCCAAGTTGTCCACCTGACATATAATTTGTTTTTGTTGCGGAATTCACAATTTGGTCAATAGCTTGCATAGAAAAATTAAAAGTCATAAACTCAACAATAGGTTTGAGCCCAGCAAACGCTGCTCCAACAGCAAGACCAGCAAATCCATGTTCGGTAATAGGTGTATCAACTACCCTATTTTCTCCGAACTCTTTCAGTAATCCTTTTGTTACTTTATAAGCACCATCATACTCTGCAACTTCTTCACCCATGATAAATACATCAGGGTCATTTTGCATTTCTTCTCTGATTGCTGTGCATAACGCTTCTCTTACACTTAAGCTTGCCATTTGTAAATCTGTAAATTTCAACTGAAATAACTATATCAAAATTATCAGGAAGCGCACAAGTTAAGTTTTACAAGCATCATGTTGCATTGAGCATTCAATACTTACTTCTTTTAATTCAGTAGGTTGCGGTGATAGTGCGTATGTAACTCCACCGACTATCAATGAAGACATCACAGAAGTTGCAATCATCAATAGAATTGGTAATTGGAAGGCTATACTAAAGGCAACACCTACTGTCAACATGATTGCAAAGTTTACAGAAGCAATTTTTAAGAAAGATAGTTGTCCTTTTTCTGTTTTTTCTAGTAATACTTTATTTGCTTTGGTTTTGCTTAATTCACTATTAAGTGTTGTATTCTCGTTTTCCATATCTTTTATTTTTTGCTTTAGTGATTGATTCTCTTCACTGAGCTTATCAAGTACTTCTGACCGAGTCTCATGTCCAGCTACGTCACTCTTTAATTTTTCTAGTTCTTTCTCAACATGTTTTAATTCTTTACCTGGCTTTTCTAACTTCCGAATTTATCTATCTTGCAAATGAATTTGAGGTTGCAGACTTTCTAAAATTTGGTCATTAACTTCATTAGCTGCTCCGTCGTTATTTATTTCAGAGCAGCAGTTGTGTTAAAAGTCAATAGAAAAAATGAAAGAATTTCACCTAGTGGGCTGATGTATATTTATTTCAAAATTTGTGAAATGATTTATTGTATAAGAGAGGCTAAATGTTACTAAAATCACTAAAACAACTATTTAATAAACCAAAGATTAAAAGCTCTGCATGGGATGCAGCAAGATCAGGAAGAAGATTGATGTATTGGCAGCCAGAGAGAGGCAGTATAAATAGTTTATTTTTTCATAGCCAGGAACACTTACGCAGCAGATCTCGTGACATGGTGAGAAAAAATCCATATGCAACAAATATTATTGATACAATAGTTAGCAACTGTGTTGGTACGGGAATAAAACCGCAATCAAAGGCAAAAGATGCTGAATTTAGAAAAAAAAGTCCAGGAATTATGGCTTAATTGGACAGATGAAGCAGACAGCAGCGGAACAAGTGATTTTTATGGTCTGCAAGCTTTAGTATGTCGCAGCATGATAGAGGGAGGGGAATGTTTTGTAAGGCTGCGAAATCGTAAACCTGAGGATGATTTTTCTGTCCCTCTGCAACTTCAAGTGTTGGAATCAGAGCATTTAGATAATAAGACCAATCAAACTTTAGTAAATGGTAATATTATTTGTAGTGGCATTGAATTTAACAGACTTGGGCAGAGAGAAGCTTATTATCTTTTTAGAGAGCACCCAGGTGAAGGCTCGTTTGGAGAATCTATCAGAGTACCTGTAAGTGAAGTTTTACATATTTATAAACCCTTAAGACCTGGGCAAATAAGGGGAGAACCTTGGCTTTCTAATGTACTTTTAAAACTCTATGAACTTGATCAATATGATGATGCAGAATTAGTCCGGAAAAAAACTGCGGAAATGTTTGCAGGATTCATAACAAGACTTGATCCTGAAGCAAATATTTTAGGTGAGGCGCAAGCAAATGAGCATGGAGTAGCATTATCAGGACTTGAGCCAGGCACTATGCAATTGCTTGATCCAGGTGAAGATATTAAATTTTTAGAGCCATCAGATGTTGGAGAAAGTTATGAAGCATTCATGAGACAGTAGCTGAGGGCAATAGCAATAGGCATGGAAATAACATATGAGCAGCTTACTGGAGATTTGACCAATGTAAATTACTCATCAATTAGAGCAGGATTAATAGAGTTTAGAATAAGATGTACAATGCTACAACACAATATTATAGTATTTCAGTTTTGTAGGCCAGTATGGAATATATGGATTGAACTTGCTACCATATCTGAAAAACTTCCTACAACAGCAAAAGAAACGGTGAAAGAGGTAAAATGGATACCACAGGGATTTGATTGGGTTGACCCGCTTAAAGATCAGCAAGCGCAGCGAATGGCAGTAAGAAATGGATTCAAAAGTAGATCTGAAGTAGTGTCAGAACTTGGTTATGATGTTGAAGAAATTGATCAAGAGATTGCCGAAGATCAAAAGCGTGCTGACAGTTTTAACCTAGTATTTGAGTCAGATTCGCTTTTACAAACAAATTTAATTATATAGCTATGGATAAGTACTTATAATTTATGTGGGCGTACTTATCCACAGCTACGTTAACTCTAGGTAGAAGTAGACTTTTGGCTATATTCCTCAATGAACGTTCTACCATCTCTTACCAAAGAGTTAGCAAGTAAAAGTAACTTTCTCATAGCAGCAGTGGAAGCAATTTTATATGGTTTTTTATGTTGATTGTATAATCTAGTAAAGAAATTTTTTATATAAGAATTCCACTTTTGTGCACTAAGAATACACATATATAAAACTGTTCTAACCTGTGACCTACCTCCATGAATACGTCTTTTTCCTTTACTAAAACCGCTGTCTCTGTTGAAAGGTGCAAGTCCTGCAAGACTAGATATTTGTTTCTTTTGAAGGGTTCTAAGTTCTGGCAAATAGCAAATCAAAGTAATAGCTGTGATTTTGCTTATATCTGGTATACTAGTTAATGATATATATTTTCTTTTATAATCTTGGCTTTGATCAATGAACGTCATCATCTCATCTTCTAAGGTTTGAATTTGATTTTGTAAAACGGCAAGTAGCTCTTCTATTTGTCTGATTGTGGATGTATCAGTTATCTGATAAGCTTGAGTTTTTTGTATCTTTACTATTTCCACTAATTGATTTCTACGAGATAATTTTTGTTTCAAGTAATTAATATTACTAACTTTTAGAGGAGTAACGCGCATATCTGTGTTATTAATATAACGTGAGATGATACTACAGTCTATTTTATCAGTTTTTGTAGTAATACCAAGGCTTTTAGCATAATCTCTAATCCATCTAGGTTGAATGATATACACTTCAAAACCATTACCTAGTAAAGCGTAAGTACATAATCTTTCATATCCACCAGTTGCTTCACACCCAACTTTGGTTACATTATGTAGAAACAAAAAGTCAAGTATTTTGTCAATAGCTTGTATATTATTTTCAAATGTTTTATAATGTCCAAGTGGGTGAATGTGAATATCTAGTTTAGTTTTGCTAACGTCAACGCCAGCAATTATACTTAATGAGCTCATAATTCCTCCGTGAATGTGAATAAATAATACATACTGCATTTTCCACTCTTATATACGAGCCTAAAAGCTCAATCAGTTGTTCGGAACTTTCAGTATATCAATTAGGGAAGAGAACCTTGCTGCTCGACGGTCCTTATGACCAAGAAGTAGTACGGTTCCTCTTCTCTATATGTCATTATATTACTATTCTTTAACAAAGACTTGTTTTTAACATATAAGGAGTAGTAGAACTTTTAATAGAAGAAGGTGCTGATACAGATGTAAGTTTCTACTCTGAGGTTACTTTCTTAGAATATTGTGTTTCCGAAAGAGTGGAAATGGTAGAAACCTTAATAGCACTTGAAACTAGATTAGATTACTTTGAGAACAGAGAAGAGTTGTATAATCTCATACAAAGTAGGTTATCTCACGATCTTGCGCAACAAATGTTAGAATATCGTAGTAGGTGTATAGATGAACTAGAAAGAATGAAAGAAAAAAAAGATTAATAAAAGTTGTACATTGTATGATATTCTGAAAAGTAAGGAAGCTAATAAATTAGCATCTTACGTACGAGACAGAAATATGAGAGAAAAGTTAGAAAAAGCTAAAAGTGAATTTCCCATCTTTGCTGAACGAATAGAAAGTCAATATTAAAAAGGGAAAGGAAGACTTGATTTACTAGAACAAGGTTCGAGTAATTTACGCAAGATATTTCCACCAAAAGCTTTTCTTTATAATATTCTGAATAACGTTCTGACAAGTAAGGAGTCCAATAAATTAGCATCTTCTCTACGAGAGAAAGATATGGAAAACAAGTTAGAAGAAGCTAAAAGTGAATTTCTTATCCTTGCTTACCTAATAGAGAGTAAAAATAAATCAGTGATAGAAATACTGGATTTGTTGGAACAAGTTTCTGATAATTTACCAGTGTTAGTTCCAGAGGAAGTTTCTCTACAAGTCTTTAAACTTCTAAACAACGTAGATATAAAAAGGTTTAATGAAGCAGTCAATGGTATTGAAAAGTGGATAGGAACATCATTTTCAATGCATAGAGGTAAGCAAAGTAGTGAGTGTTTTTCCGCCTCCAATATTAAAGAACCTAATACCGAGGTGAGAGAGGTAAATATTGAAAGTAAAAACAGGACAGTAATAGGTGAACGAACTTGAGATACAAACTAATATTCATGAGAAATAACAGAAAATTAACATCGTTTCTGGAGGATTTATCTTTCAATCTAAGAATGTGTAATAGACACAACTTAATCTAACAAGTAAGTTATAAGAACCTCTATTAATCACACGTATATTTATTACAATTTTAGACAAAGAAGATAATAATAATCCTAATCTACTTGTAAGAAACTAGCAAGAAACCCAAAATGCTCCAATAGAAACACCAAATGCTTCAAATGACCTCTTTTGAGCTAAAATAAAGCCAAGTAATACTGAAGAAGAAAAATTCATCATACTCCAAAATCATAAGCATAGTAGTAGATTTTTTAAAAACTATCTTGAGATATTAACTTAATAACCCCAGTTATGGATTAGAAAACAGATAAAAGTAGAATTAATAAAGAAGGAAATAGGGTAAACTCGAGTATTTTAGCAATAATTAAGAGGTTACCCATGAAAAAAGATATTACAGAACTTTACTGTTTCATAGAAGATTTTTGTTGCATTGCTATGAAAAAATTTCAGGAAAGCTCCTATCAAGTGGGAAAAACTCAACAAGAATACCTTAAATTATAGCTTTTCTTATAATAGTCCGAATGCGATAAGATATGTATTGATGGCTATAGCAGGCCAGTAGCATATTACGATCTGTTCGGATTATTGTAAAAAGAGCTATAAATGATTTATTTGGCTGGGTAAAAAGCTCTGTAAGTGGATTGTTAAGTTCTAAACCTGAGAGCACTCCAAGTCCAATCTCACAAGTAAATGCAAAAATGGATGTAAATGGTACGATAATGTTACTTGACATGCTCATTAGAAAAGTTACAGGTCAAAAGTATGTTTCTACAGTAGATCAGTCTATATCTCCACTAGAAGCACAGGGATATGCACGCAATATTAAAAAGGGATTTGAGAAAGTAGTAGAGCAAGCTGGATTAAAAAGTGGTGTATCAATGCACCGGTTAAATATTGATTATATGGGAATGCAAAAAGAGATTACTAGAAAAGTCATGAGTGGTAGATTTAATGAGATTTTAGGGATTTTAAGCTCATATGTAGAGAAAGCGTTCCCTGGTAGAGGAGCTGGCAAGTTAAGTCCAAAAAAGTTTGACAAGTTTATGGTAGAGTTTAATAAGGGGCTGCTAAATCAATCAATAGAGCAGATATTACACAACGGAGATAGTAGATTAGAAGTTGATGGTGCAAAGGAAATGAGTTTAGAGCCTCAAGGTTATTTAAGTAATGTTTCAGTTCAAGGTCATTTGACTCAGGCTAAGAGAGGGTATATTTAATTTCTTAACTTTTTGATTTCGTCCAGAGAGAGGCCAGTGATTTCAGCGATAACATCAATAGATACACCGGCCTTGAGTGAATTTTTTGCAACTTCGATTTTACCTTCAATTTTACCTTTTTGATGGCCGATGTGGATGCCTTCTTGTCTACCTTTTTCTTGACCAACTTTAAGACCCTCATCAAATTTTTGAGCTAAAGCAGCTACCTCATTCATTATACGTTTTTTCATTTGTTCATATGCTAGTAACTCTTCTTTTGACCAATTAAACTTATTCATCTCTTCATAAGCTCGTTTTATTATTACGTCACTACCAACTATCTTATCTAGATCCTCTTCCCTTGTTTCTGCTGCATATCGGAAAAAATAACACCATTTTTCTACTATATTTTCTAGTTGGTCTTCTTTTGTCTTTGTAAATTTAGGTAGTTCTATGAATACGAAGTAAAAATCCTTTAAGTCATGTTCAAAGCTATTTTGATCTAAAATGACATGATTAGATTTGTACTCAGTCTTATCTGAAAAAATAATACAATCAGCAACAGCTATGAAGATAATTTCCTTGAGATTATGATAATTATCACCTTGATCAGCTTGACTTGAGTAGGCTTTAGCAGCATAATATTGAGCACGTTTTTCGAAGCCTTTGGTCTTAGTGAACTGCATTTCTATAATATATCTGGAACCTTGAGAGTCTTTACAAAGAACATCAACAATACTCTGCTTTTTAGCGGCAATTTTAGGGTCCAAAATGGTAGCTAAGAATTCAAACCGTGAATAGCAGCTAAACCAGTAAAACCTAAAATATCGTTCAAGAAATGAATGAGAATATCTTTGTTTTTCTCAGTGCCAAGTATTCTTTTAAAAGAATAATCATTGCGTGCGTCAAGAAACTTCGAAAGATCCATGAGAAAGTAAGATAAAAAGCATTAATAATTATACACAATTATGAAGAAATATTCAACTAAAATTCAAACATAGAAAGAAGCATCCCTCTTGTATATCTTTATTTGATAGTATTAACCTGTATAATATTTATGGCAAATATCTCGATAAGGTACAAAATAGCACAAAAAGTAAGGAGCTGGAGGTTAAAGAGAAAATATACTCTGAAAGACTTAGTAGACAAAACAAGCATAAACTACCACACGCTGCTAAAATGTATTAAACAAGATTTAATCTTACACTTTAAAAAAGTAAGTTATAAAATAATAAAAGAAAGGAGTGTTAGAAATGAATACAATACAAACAAAAATATTAAAACCAAAACTAGGTTTATTAGAGCTAGCAAAACAGGTTGTTGAGAGATCTTTTGCTTGGTTGCAAAAATGTAGGCGACTTTGGAAAAATTGCGAGCGGAAACTCAACACTAGCCTGCAAATGGTCGTTCTTGCTTTCGCTGCTTTCCTCCTCAAAAGATTATGAACAGGTTCTAATACCTTTCTTGCATTTTTATCAATCCAAGATCAAATAAGTATCTTGCTGCTTTAATGTGATTTTGACTTGGATTAACCCAAGAACTATTTGAACTTAAAAGATCAGCAATTCGCTCGTGAAAGGATTTTAAGACCATAAGATTGTTCCATATGTTTCTTCAGGTCCTCTCTTTCTTTTTTATTGAGCGGATGCTCTGAATAATAAATTTCCCCACTTGATTTGAAAGAAAATGTTACCTTTTTGTTTTGGAACATTACTTTAGCTGATTGAATAGATTGTAGTATGTTGCCAATAGATGGCTTTAAAATATGTAACTCTGGTGCAATAGGATCATACGGCTTTACACTCAAAGTAAAATATGTATTACTATTTTTAAAATAATCTGACTTAAAATTTAACTCAAATATACAAATATTAGGGTAAGAACCCTCTATAAATGCTTGAAGAAATTTATGCACTTGTAGTGGAAAGTTCTTATCCTGTATATTTACAAAAGTACATTCGCAGTCAAAATACCCACTTACAATGCTATTTCCACAGCTTTATTAGTATTTTTAGCACAGAGATTAACCTCAGTACCATCAAGAGAGAAATCTAAAATCATCCACTCAGGTTTATGACCATAAACAACCTTGTTTGAATTAAGTAGTAAATCTATGTCACTTCCTCGGCGTACAAAAATATATATCCGATCTTGGTGATGGAAAAAACCCTGCAATTGGTTTTCAAACTTCGGTATCTGCTCTACAGCTTCTTGTGACATAAATCCCTTGAATGAATTGTTTATTTGTCTTGGTGATTTCTGTAGAGCAAATGATACGAAACCTTTCTTTTGCACTTTATCAAAGTGATAAACAGATTTTAGAAGTTTGCAATTTATGTGAAACAGTAAAAACAACAAGGATCTTTTATCATACTTAGTATTATTTTTTATCAGGTACGATCTCATTAACTCTTGAGTGAGGGCAAATTTTGCTACTTCACTGACTGTAGCTTCAAGCTTTGTACGATCAAAGTAGCTAATGAGATAATAGTTAAAAAGAGAGTCAGAGTAACTAGTAAGTATCTTGCGTTTTTGTTGAGTGGATCTATCATCATAACCTCCATCTTGAAAAAATTGTCCATTTAAATGACTTTTAAAGCAATGCTGAAAAATGATGCTCAGTTGTTTACCAAAAAGGGAATCTAACCAAGATTGACATATCTTAAAATCCTGAAAGCGATCTAGTAAAAGGTTAACCGGAACTTCTAAATCACTTTCCCAGAATTCGTAACTTGGATGAATATTCATAACAGATTAAATAAGCTATATTATACATAATATGACAATTCAAGAAAAGATTTTTTGGACATAATTTTTTCAAATCTTGTATATTTAATTAAGGAGAATTTGTGTGAACTAGATAGCTTTCTTAAATAAGGTGTGCGTTGATTTAGTTTAATAGAAGTCTCCTAACCTTATAAAAAAACTCACAGGAAGAAAAACATGCAAAAAGGGGAATTAACTATTAATTGCCGTTATGAACCTCACAGATTGGCGAGTACATATTTGGCAAATGCTTATGAACAATTATTGAAATGTAAAACAGAGGAGGTAGAAGAAAATGACAATCGTAAGCTTGTATGCAAGAGTTTCATCAAGACAACAGGCACAGGAGAATACAATAGAGAGTCAGATTGTAGAGTTGGAGCGTCGCATTAGTAGTGATGGACATGAGTTATTAGATGAGCATAAGTTTGTCGATAATGGTTATAGTGGATCAAATTTAGAACGTCCTGGCTTAGAAAATTTACGTGATAGATTCGCAGAAGGTAAGATTGATAAGATATATATTCATTCACCTGATCGGCTATCACGTAAATTTTCATATCAAATGATCTTACTCGAAGAGTTTAAAAAGGCTGGATCTGAAATAGTATTTTTGAATCATAAGTTTGATGATAATCCAGATTCCCATTTATTTCTACAGATTCAGGAAGCAATAGCAGAGTATGAACGTGCAAAGATTATGGAACGAAACCGTAGAGGTAAATTTCATGCGGCCAAAGCTGGGTGTATAAGTGTGATGGGTAGGGCGCCTTACGGTTATCGCTACATAGCAAAACATGTAGGTGAAGGAAGTGCTCAATTTGAGGTTGATGAAGAAGAGGCAAATATAGTGCGTAAAATATTTAGTCGGGTTGGCCAAGAAAGAGCAAGTATAAGAGAAGTTGTACATGAACTGAATAAGATACCGGTAATAACACGAACAGGAAAAAGGTATTGGAAAAGGGAGAACTATTTGGAACATGTTAAGAAATCCTGCTTATATAGGAAAAGCAGCTTATGGTAAAACTAGGACATGCTCAAAACCACAAGTAAAAAAGTCAAAAAAAGGAACTTGTGGTAAATTTAAAAGTGGTCGCTTTAATAGTGATAAAGAGAATTGGACTTATATTCCAGTACCAAAAATAATCAATGAAAATTTATTTGATTCAGTGCAAACACAATTAGCTGAAAATAGACAAATAGCAAGAGTACGGCAAAGAAGAGAAACATATTTATTACAAGGTTTAATGATATGCCAACGTTGTCAATATACTTATTGTGGTACAAACCACGTTCATAAAAAGTCGACATATTATTACTATCGTTGCTCTGGTACAAACTCTAGCAAATTCAATGGCAATAAAATCTGCGATAATAAATCAATACGCACTGATGTATTAGATGGAGTTATATGGGAAGAAGTAAAGAGTATCTTGAAAGAGCCAGATAGGATTGCAAATGAATATCAACGTAGATTGTCAGAGAACAAAAAACCTCTACATGATCAAATACGTGAAAAGCAAGAAAATAAGTTAAGATTAAGTATCAAAAAATTTATTGATAGCTATGCTAAAGGGTTTATAAGCCAAGAAGAATTTGAGCCAAGAATTACAACAATGAAACAGTATTTGAAAGAAATTGAGGAGGAAAAAGAAAAAGTACTTGATCAAGAGAAATTACAAGAAGAATTGAGCCTTGTTACAGATAGCTTAAAAAACTTTTCCTCAAGTGTTGAATCAAAGCTTGATCAAGTAGATTGGCAGACTAAGCAAAATATTATTAGAATGTTAATTCATCAAATTGAAATCAACCATAACCACTTGTATATAGTATTTCGAATAAAAAGTCTTGCAAATTTTGATCAAAATAGCCATAATAGAATTATGCAATGTTGTACTAGCAGTCAATATTGTTGGACTGCCAGATAAAACTGTTGCAGAATCCAGAAGACTGATCAAGTAATAAGAACTAGTCACGCGCTGGCTCTCTTAAATTACTTTAGCTATAAGTGTTAAGAAATTTATCAATCAAAAAAAAGGCAAAAGAATCCACATGGTGCTAATTTTATTACTGTAATTGATAATGTGCTAACGCTTAAAATAAGCGCAATCTGGCCGAATATAGAAAAAATAAAAAAGGCATGCAGCCGCCATAATTTCGCCAATAAATACAAGATTTGTCAAGAAGCTTCTATTAAATGAAAGTTATGAAAAAAATCTATTGCAAGTCTTTTAATATTCTGTTAAGAGCTGGAACAAATAAAAATTATTATGTTTGGATTAGAGAATAAGAAACTTCTGATTACTGGTGCATCAGGTGGAATAGGCCAGGCAATTGTAGAAATTATGCATAAGGCCAGAGCAACTTTATGTATTTCTAGTACAAAAAAAGAAGTACTCGAAGAAGTTGCTAAAAAATATGAAAAAAACATTCACGTACTTCCTTGCGACTTATCAAATCCTGAAGAGATAAATCAACTAATAAATAAAGCAAGTGAGTTGATGAAAGGCTTTGATGGACTCATATGCAATGCAGGCATTACACAAGACAGCTTATTGTTGAGAATGACAGATGAAGCATGGCAAAAGGTAATTGATATTAATTTGAACTCTATATTTAAACTAAATAGGGAAGCATGCAGGAAATTAATTAAAAACAACTGGGGAAGAATTATAAATATTTCCTCAATAGTAGGTTTAACAGGCAATGCCGGGCAGGCAAATTATGCAGCTTCTAAAGCTGGAATAATAGCTATGAGTAAATCTATAGCAAAAGAAGTTGCAAGTCGTGGTGTAACAGTAAATTGTATTGCTCCTGGGTTTATAGATACTAAAATGACTGAAGTTTTAAATGAGGGGCAAAAGGAAAAAATATTAGATAACATCCCAATGAAAAGAATGGGAACAGGGAAAGAAATAGCAGCAGGAGTCCTGTTTTTAGCAAGTGATGAAGCAAAATATATAACGGGACATGTGCTTAACATCAATGGTGGGCTATTTATGTAGCAACACTTATATTTATGGACAAATTATAAGTTTTACTCTAAAATAAGAATATGTGTAGGTTTGCATTAGTTTATTACTTGGAGGCAAAAGAATGAGCTATATAATAAAAAAAATTTTTGATGCTTTATGTATAGTATTGTTTCTATCTTTTTCAGATTACGCAAATGCTGCTAATGATATAGATGATACAACTGCCCAAGTAATATGCAATATTATTGGTTATATTTGGGGAATAGGTGGACCGCTTATGACCGTAGTGATAATAGGTGCAGCTTTGCTTGCAATATTTGGCAGAATGCCATGGCCAGCTCTCTTTGCCTTAGGTATATTTTGTGGTGTATTTTTTGGCGCCAAAACGATTATAATGAAAATTATACCCGTTATGAATTCTGAAGTAGAAGGCATGTTGAAGAAGTGTGGAACAAAACAACCCTAAAAATAAGTGTGTTTTTGTGTGTATTGTTCCTTCATATCCTCAATTTGCAGCAAGCAAGAGCTATCTTTCGGTAAAGTTTTAATAGCTAACTCAGCATACTTCATAAATTTCTCTAAATTACCTTTAATACAAGCCTTTTTCGTCAAAGCAAAATAATACATTGCCATATCAGCGCTACGTTTATATGCAATACTTAAATACTTCCAGACAAAGGCGTTATTTGTTTCTACGTTTGCAACCTGCTCTAGGTAAAAAATTGCCTTCTCTATTTCACCGTGTAATAATAAAGTATGAGATAACGCAAGTTTCACTAAATAGTTATTCTTCTCAGATAAATATCTAAGTGATTCTTCATACATTTTTATTGCTTCACTTAAATTTCCAGCTTTGTATAACATCTCCGCTTTTAATTCATATAAATAAGGATCATTGCGTGACTCTTGAATCAATGAATTAACTTTAGTAATAGCCTCTTCTATCTTTCCTTGCCTACAGTGAATTACAGCATTTACATACTTAGAACTACCTTCATATTTATTAGATAACACATGAATAGGAGCAAAGAAAGAGTCTAGCTTTGCAACCATATGCTCAAACTTCAGCAATTTATCTGCAAGGATTGGTTTTATATTGTTTTTAACCTTATAATTCTGTACAGCAAATATACGCTTATCACTAAGTGGGTGAGTGCGGAAATACTCTTCAGTGTTTTCATGCTCAATACTCTTAAAATAGTCAAAAATCTCTTTCATACCCAAATTATCATAGCCAGATTCATCTAGGTATCTTAAAGCATAGCTATCTGCTACACTCTCTTGCTCTTGAGAATAGTTAAAAAACAACCTTGAACTAAGCGTTACACCACTAAGCAAGATTGCACTCGCAACCTGAGGGTTAATGACAATACTAGAAACTAATCCTACCATATAACTAACCATTGCTATTGATTGAAAATAACCTACATCACTACTCATTTGTAATACATGACCAGCAGATATATGAGCAATTTCATGTGCTAATATACCAAGTAAGACATAAGGTTCAGTCGAATATTGTAAAAGCCCTAAATGAATGAAAATGCTATTATTATTAATTACAAAAGCATTAATCGATCTATCATCAACTATAAAAACTTTTATTTTATCATTATCAATACCTGCAGCAGAAAATAAAGGTTGCGCTAGATCCTTCACTACCGCTTCCATTTCACTATCTCTAATAATACTAACAGAGTAAGCGCTATTACAGTATACGAAAAAAAATAGTAAAACAAAAAGCTTAGACATGGAAGTTCCTTGTTTGTATAACTTTTAGGAATTTTACATTTTAACTATACGAATTTATAAACGCTAGTTTAAATTTTGAACGTAACTGATAAGTTTATCAATGGTAGTTAACTTAATTTTGTGTTGTTCAGCAAATTCAAGCAATCGGGGTAAGCGCATCATAGAGCCATCATCATTCACTAATTCACACCCTACAGCCGCATGACTAGATCCAACCAATTTTGCTATCTCAACACTTGCCTCAGTATGACCGTTGCGTGCTAAAACCCCACCCTCACTTGCAATAATAGGAAAAACATGACCAGGAGTAATAATATCATCCTTAGTACTTTTTTTATCAATAGCGGTAAGTATCGTATGCGTTCTATCATGAGCAGAAACACCCGTTGTAATACCATAACGAGCATCGACTGACGTAGTAAATGCAGTGTGAGGAATAAGTGCTTCATCTACATTACTTCTCTTCATAAATTCAAGGTTAAGTTTATTCATGTAAAACTTTGTCATAGCTAAAAACACAATACCAGTGCCATACCTAACCATAAAAGCAATATGTTCTGGTTTCACCTTTTCAGCTAAAATAACCAAATCACCTTCATTCTCTCTGTTTTCATCGTCAACTAAAATGAATAATTTACCAGAACTAGCATCCCTCAATACATCTTCCACAGAAGAAATACCGGGTAGACTAATTGAAGGATAAGTTACTTGTACCATGATTTACTTAAACTCAATCTTAACTATTTTATACAATTTCTCTCCATTTGGCACTATCACTTCCACATACTCACCAACTTTTTTGCCAATTAAAGCACTACCGAGTGGTGAATCCGTAGAGATCAACTGCTTTGAAGCATCAGCTTCATATCCACCTACAATCTTATAAACATATTCAATTTCACTGTTATCATCATTTAACATACTTACCGTAACAGTTGCACCAAACATTACTGTATCACCAGACAAATTTTTTACTTCTATCACTTCTGCATGTGAAAGTTTACTTTCTACCTCAATTATACGGCCTTCAATAAAACTTAATCTCTCCCGTGCTGCATGATATTCTGCATTTTCGGATAAATCGCCTTGATCACGAGCATCAGAAATAGCCTGTATGATAGAAGGTTTTTCTTCCTTTAATTTCTCAAGTTCGACTTGCATACTCTCAAAACCTTCCCTTGTAATAGGAAACTTATTAACAATGGATGAAGTCATAATCACCGCCTAAACGTAATTAAATTGAGTGACAAAATCACTCACAGTACCAAGAATATCATCTTTTATATCATCATTCATGTCACCCGACAACTTTTTTAAAACTAGAGGGTGAACAGTTTGAAAATAATTGATAAGATCACACTCGAACCTATTGATGTTGCTCACCTGTACCTTATTTAATTGACCATACAGATTAGAAAAGATATACATAAGCAATACTTGCTCTTCTATTTGCATAGGTGAATACTGTTTTTGCTTTAATAATTCAATAAGGTATTTACCTTTGTTTAAGGACAATTGAACAGTAGCATCAAGATCAGAACCAAATTTAGCAAAGTCTTCCAGTTCTCTATATTGGGCCAAACTCAGCTTTATAGAACCAGCAACTTTTTTCACAGATTTCAATTGTGCAGCAGAGCCAACCCGAGAAACCGATAAACCTATATTCACTGCAGGGCGAAATCCTTTGTGAAACAATTCAGACTCAAGAAAAATTTGTCCATCGGTAATTGAAATCACATTAGTTGAAACATATGCAGATACATCACCAGCCTGAGTCTCAATAATCGGCAAAGCAGTCAAAGATCCCTGTCCTTTTTCATCAGACATTTTGGCAGCTCTTTCAAGCAAGCGAGAGTGTACATAGAATATATCTCCAGGATAAGCTTCACGACCAGGAGGACGTCTGAGCAATAAGGACATCTGCCTATATGCCACAGCATGCTTAGATAAATCATCATATACCACCAAGCAATGCATTCCATTATCACGGAAAAATTCTCCAATAGTGCAACCGGTATAAGGTGCTAAAAATTGCATAAGCGCGCAGTCAGATGCGCTAGCTACAACTACGGTTGTATACTCTAATGCTCCACTTTCTTTTAGCTTATTCACCACTTTTGCTACTGTCGAAATTTTTTGTCCAATAGCAACATAAACACAGTAAATTTTTTGATTTTCGTTTACCTCATCATTAATCTTCTTCTGATTGATAATAGTATCAATCGCAATAGTGGTTTTACCAATTTGTCTATCGCCAATAATTAATTCACGTTGCCCTCTACCTATAGGAATCAACAAATCTATAATTTTAATTCCTGTCTGCAGAGGTTCATGCACAGATTTACGGTCAATAATACCTGGCGCTTTAGATTCTATATACATTTTGTTCTTGGCTCTAATTTCTTCGCCATCGTCTATAGGATCGCCTAATGCATTTACAACTCTTCCTAATAATTCATGACCTACAGGCACCTGTACAACATCACCACTACATTTTACAACGTCCCCTTCTTTTACATCACGATCATTGCCAAGCACAACTATTCCAGCTGTATCATGATCTAAATTAAGAACTATTCCTTCTACATCGCTTGCAAAAGATACCTTTTCACCAAATTTTGCTTTTTCCAGCCCATAGACCAATGTGATACCATCCGTTACTGAAATTACTTCACCTATATTTTCTCGTTTTATAGGATTATCAAATGTCTCAACCTTCTCTTTTATTATGTTTACTACTTCAGAGGCATTTATGCTATTCTTCATATACAATTCCTTATTTTCAACATTTCCATTTTACTCAAATCAACCAATCTATCCAAATAACTCTTAAGCGAAGCATCAATCAAGTTAAAACCATACCTAACTACGAAGCCACCTAGTATAGAAGGATCAACCACATTATTGACTTTTATTATTTTACCAAGAAAGTTCAAAGATTCAGTAATTATTTTTATATCAGGTTTCTTTAAAACCCCTGCTGATTTTATAGTAATTTCCAATTCGTTTTCACTTTCCCTTACAAGATTTAAGAATTTTTCTAATATAAGGATTAATAAACGGGAGCGCTTGTTTGCAAGTGTAACCATAATAAATTTGACTAAATTTTCACTCAAGTTCTCATTTATAGAAAGTATCGCTTCTTTTTTATGCAAAAGAGAAACCATAGGATGAGATAGATACACAAAAACATCTTGATCTTTAAAAAAAGCTAACAAAAATTCTACTTCTTTTCTTATAATACCTAATCTGCTTCCTGAGACATGAAACAGTGCTCTAGCATAAGATGAAACTAAATTATTGTTTTTCATATTAAATTACCTATTCTAGTAAATCTAAGTTATTTAAGCTACCATTCCTCAATTCAAGCATTTTTTATATAAATAGGTCTTCTCCTTAAGGAAAGAAAACATAAATCATATCTGACTGAATAATCTAAAAAATCAAGATTTTTACTTAAGAAATATTTAGAAGAATTTATAATAGACTGACACTGAAAATGAGATATCGGTACTTCTTTTCCAAATAAACTTGTTTTAACTTCTATAAAAATCAGCTCCTTTTTTTTAGATACAATTAAGTCAATTTCACCCAACTTACAACGGAAGCGACGTTTTGTAACATTATAGAATTTCAGCTTTAAATATATCGAAACTAACAATTCTCCAAAGTAACCTACAAAATAGCGTAACCTACTTACCATAAAAAGAATAATTAGCTTTGTGTAACTACTTTGCTTCCTTTTTTATTTTTACTATAAATCTCACCTTTTGCTGAAATATCTCTATCAACTAGCTCTATCACTGCCATTGAAGCGCAATCACCCTTTCGAGTACCAAATTTTATTATTCTAGAATATCCACCTTTACGGTCTTGATAACGATTAGCTAGAACGCTTAATAATTTATCAACTACTAACTTACTATTATGAAGACGTGAAAGCAAAAGCCTTCTACCATGTAAAGAATCGTTATTCTTAGCAATTGTAATAAACTTTTCCACATATGGACGAAGTGCTTTAGCCTTTGGTAAAGTAGTTACAATCTGCTCATGATTAATTAACGAGATAGATAGATTCTTTAACATTGATAACCTATGCTCGGTACAACGAGACAGTTTATTTTTCTTTATTCCATGTTTCATATACTACCTAATCCTCATCAGTATGTTGTTTAGCCAGTTCATCTATATCCTTAGGAGGCCAATTTGGTATATTCATACCCAAAGACAAATCTGAATTATTTAAAATTGCCTTGATTTCATTCAAAGACTTTCGTCCAAAATTAGCAGTTCTTAACATTTCAACTTCCGTCTTTTGCACAAGATCACCTATATAAGTGATATTTTCATTTTTCAAACAGTTATGGGATCTAACAGATAATTCCATTTCATCTACTTTACGCAATAGAACAGGATCATAGCCCAAATCTTTAGCACCACTAGACAAAGAAACTTGCGATTTTTTATAACTCATATCAGAACTAATAAAAGGCTGAAATTGCTCCTGTAATATTCTTGCAGCATAGTCAACAGCTTGACTTGGAGAGATTGTACCATCAGTTTCAATTGACAATATCAGCTTATCTTTATCAGTAACTTGACCAACACGACTATTCTCTACTCTATACGAAACCCTCTCAACAGGACTATATAAAGCATTAACTGGAATAAAACCAATTAAATCTTGTTCATTCATAGACTTTAAAAATTCATTTTCTTTATATTTATTTACAGAAAGATAACCTTTTCCACTAGCAACATATATAGTAATGTTAAGCTCCACATCTTGACCTAGTGTACATATCACCAAATCTTTATTAACAATAGAGCATTGGTCATCAGTTTCTATCATTCCAGCTAATACTTGACAAGGCCCTTTAGCGCTCAAATTTAAGCACTTATTAGACGTGTTATTTAGCTTACATCTCAACATGCCCATATTTAATGCTATATCAGTTATGTCTTCCCTAACTCCTTGGATCGAAGTAAATTCATGATTCACGCCTTCAATTTTTACTCCATAAACAGCACTACCGCGAAGAGAAGACAACATTACACGCCTTAATGCATGACCCAACGTTAAAGCAAAACCACTTTCCAAAGGTTCTAGAACTATATCACTTTTTTTACTTGAATCACCTGATATTACCTTAATCGCATTAGGCTTAGTTAATCTATCTAAATTTGCACAGAAAGAAACACTATCACTATAATACATACAAAAACCTTCCAAATATCCTATACTCTTCTTTTTTTCCTTAATCTACACCCATTATGAGGTATCGCCGTTTTATCTGCAATTGAAGTGACAGTCAATCCACAATTCCGAAGTGCTTTAACTGCAGCTTCTGCACCAAAACCAGGGCCACGAATTATTACAGAAACAACCTTCATACCAAATCTCTCTATTACTTTCTTCGCAGCAGAATCGGCAACCTTACCTGCAGCATAAGGTGTGGATTTTCTCGAACCAGAAAAACCAGATGCACCAACAGAAGTCTGGTAAAGCGTATTACCACAAACATCAGTCACATTTACAAAAGTATTATTAAAAGTTGCACGAATATGGACAATACCAGTAATAAACCTTTTTGTATTCTTACCAACCGTTTTAACTTTTTTCATAAAAACTCACGATAATAACAAATTTTATTTTTTCCCAGCAATAGGCAATTTAGATCTGCCTTTACGAGTTTTAGCATTAGTATGGGTTCTTTGTCCCCTCACAGGCAAACCTTTTCTATGCCTTAATCCTCTATAGCAACCGATTTCCATTAAAAATTTTATATCCATAGCCACTTTTTTTCTGAGCTCACCCTCTATGACATATTTTTGCCTAATAAAACTACTAATTTTCTCTATATCTTCATCTTGTAATTCTGAAACACGCTTACGCTCATCAATTTTACAGCTACGACAAATGATATTCGCAGTAGTAATACCTATACCATGTATATAAGTTAATGCAAAAGGAATACACTTCTTCACTGGAACATTTATGCCTGCAATACGTGCCACTGATACCTCGATACTTTATTAATAATAACTCTTAATTTATACCATAAAACAACTTATAGTCAAATCAAATTACAAGAAATTTTACTTTCAATCTCTTGCATTACTCTATCAACACTCAAATTAGCGTTAATTGTTAACAACTTGCCCTTATAATATTCGTGCAAACCCTTCATCTGAAAATGATATTCTCTTATCCTCTTATTAATTGCAAGCATATTAGCATCATCAATTCTCTTCTCCAATCTCGTACTTTTACATTTAGCACAAGTAGTATTTTTAAAAGAAGATATACTATATATACTTTTACAATCTAAACAAGTAAGACGATCTTTTAATCTATCAATTGCAATATTATCGTCAAGCTGCAACTCAATTACAAGATCAACATCCCTATTGCATCTTTTTTGCAAAACTTGAGTTAAAAAATGAGCTTGATTTAAATTTCTTGGAAAACCATCTAACAAAAAATCACCATCTATTAATGCAAGCTGGTCACACAATAATTTACATATAACTTCATCTTGAATTAAATTACCAGATTCAACAGTATCCTTTATTCCTTTACCTAATTTACTCCCACTAGATATAATATTCCTTAATAAATCTCCTACTGAAACTAATTTAAAATTATACTTTGCTATTAACAAACTGGACTGAGTACCCTTACCAGAGCCAGGAGGACCAAAAATTGTAGTAATCACTTTAGTCTCCTTGTTTTAGACTCATATTTCTTTATCCAACTATCGTACCTATTTGAAAAAACATAAGATTGTACTTGCATAATAGTATCAGTAATAACGTTAACTATAATCAGCAAGCTCGTCCCACCAAAAATAAATGGTATATCATAATGATACCTCATAATTTCAGGTATAGTACATATTACCACCAAATACGCAGACCCAATAAATGTTAATTTAAAAACTATATCTTGAAGATAATCAGAAGTATGTTTTCCAGGCCCTCTACCAGGAATAAAACCACCATTTTTCCTAAGAAAATCAGCATTTTCCTCTGGATTAAATATAAAATTGGTATAGAAAAAATTAAAAAGTACTATGAGTATTAAGTAAGTTATAATGTACATCACTTTATTTGCCATAAAGTAGTTTAAAATAAAATCAGCAATGGCATGACCTTTATAGAAATTTGCTATTGAAATAGGCGTTAATAAAATTGCGTTAGCAAAAATAGTTGGTATTACACCAGATAAATTGATCTTCAATGGAATGTAAGTAAAATCATCATTATGTAATTTTTTAAACTGTTTTTTGGGATATTGAACAATTACCTTTCTATAAGAAGATTCTGTAAAAATGACTAAGAGGAGAAGTAAAAAAAACAATGCTATAACAAAAAGGGTAATGAAAAACGACATACTACCATTTTTATTTAATGTTAGCAGAGATGATAAAGCATTATGTAATTCAGATGTTATGCCAGTAAAAATGATTAATGAGATACCATTGCCTATACCGCTCACACTGATCCGCTCACCAAGCCATATTAAAAATATAGTTCCGCCTAAAAGGCTAAAGACACCTATAGTACGAAACATAATACCAGGTTCAACTACAACTAATACCCCTTCTCTATTCATTCTTTCTAACCCTGTTAAGATCGTAATTGATTGAAAGATACAAAACACTATAGTCATATAGCGTATATAAGAATTCATCTTTCGACGTCCTAACTCTCCGTCATTTTTAATTTCATTGATTCCTTTAACGGCAGAAGACAATAATTGCATAACTATGGATGCAACTATGTATGGCATAACGTTTAACGCCAAGATCGTCATTCTAGCTAAAGCGCCACCAGAAAATAAATTAAATACTCCAAAAATACCAGAATTCTCTTTTGAAAATATATCATTGATTATATCAAAATTAATTCCAGGAATAGGAACATAAGTGCCTAAACGATAACAAACTAAAGCCATCAGCGTAAAAAATATACGCTTTAGTAAATCAGCTTTATATAATAACGTAGAATCCAAACTATCAAATGCAAATTTACTGTTCATAATTCATGATAGTATTTCTACACTACCACCAACTGAAGCTACAGATCTTTTTGCAGCTTCTGATGCAAAATCAACATGAAACACAAATTTCTCGCTTAATTTACCCTTATTAAGAAGTTTGATTTTACTTTTTACAGATCTGATAAAACCTAATTTATGCAGTAGCTCCTTATCTATTATAGAATCCTTGACTATTTTTTTAGCTTCCATTAAGCACTGTACATCACCAACATTAAATATAGAGTATAAGTTTTTGCGTATAGGCTTAAAACCTCTTTTAGGTAAACGAGTATATATAGACTGCTGTCCACCTTCAAAACCATTTATAGAAACGCCACTTCTCGCTTTCTGCCCTTTATGCCCCCTACCGGATGTTTTACCTTTACCGCAACCAATACCTCTACCTAATAATTTAGGCTTCTTTTTCTCAGATAATTTGGTAAATATAGAATTTAATTTCACAGCATCATTCATAGTTTACCTATTTCCAACTATCTCACTAATCTTTTTACCCCTCTTACCTGCCACTTGGCGAGGAGATAACATAACATTAAAAGCCTTAAATACTGCACATATAATATTATGAGGATCATTTGATCTAGTAGACTTAGCTACCACATCCTTTATACCTAATACCTCAAAAACCGACCTCATTGCTCCACCAGCAATAATACCTGTTCCAGTTCTTGCAGCTCTTAAAACTATCTCACCAGAACAAAATTTAGCTTTAATATCATGATGTAAAGTTCTACCTTCACGTAAGTACACCCTAATCATCGACTTCTTTGCAGCATTTACAGCTTTCACTCTTGCTTCAGCAACCTCTGCGTGTTTACCTATTCCACATCCTACCCTACCCTTACCATCACCAACAACAACCAAAGTTGAAAATGAAAATCTTCTACCACCTTTAGTAACCGTTGTTACCCTTCGGACTGAAACCAAAAGTTCTGATAAATCAGAATTATTTTGTAAATTCTTTACAACCATACTTTAAACCTTCTAAAATTCAAATCTAGAGCTTCTTAAAGCTTCAGCAAATTGAGAAATCAATCCTGTATACTTATATGCCCCCCGATCAAAGACGAACCGCTGCTGCAATTTTGTACTAGGGAGACGCTCAATCAATAAAGAAGAAACCTGTTTTATAGTTTCAGCATTGACCCTACCTTTACATACATTCCTAATTTTATCATCCAAAGTAGAAGCAGAAGCTAGGGTTGTTCCTTTTGCATCGTTAATCAACTGAACGTAAAAATGTTTATTAGACTTAAATATGGATACACGTAAACGCCCAGCGCTCTTATCGAGCTTCGCTCTATTACGAAGTTTCCTTTTTTCATAGCTACTTAAAAAATTATACAATCTTTTCATTTTAATTACTTCTTTTTATTTACAACCTTACGCAGCATAAATTTGCCTTTTATTACAATACCCTTACCTTTATAAGGATCATATTTTCTAATTTTGCATATATCAGAAGCCACCATATAGACTTTTTGCTTATCCATACCGCGAATCACTAAATGAGTTGGCTTTATACACTTAATCTCAACGTCTTTAGGCACTTTATACTTAATATTATGACTATAACCAAGATATAAAGTCAAATACTTATCATCACATTCTGCTTTATACCCTACACCATTAATCTCAAGATCAACAGAAAAATCATTAACCATACCGTTAATCATGTTATTAATATTACTTCTATAAGTGCCCCATATAGATTTTATTTTATTATAATCATCCCTGCCTTGATCAACAGAAAGTAACAATTGATTATCAACTATCTGACACAGAATGCCACTACACAAGTTCAGCTCTTTTTCTGCCCTAACACTTCTTATTAATACCCTACCATTATTATATTCAACTGAAAGATCAGCAGGAATATTGATAGGTGCGGCACCTATACGAGACATACATTTCTCCTATCATTTAAAATACACGACACAAAACTTCTCCACCAACTTTTAATCTACGTGCATTATAATCGGTCATCACTCCTTTCGGCGTAGATATAATAAAAATTCCAAGACCATTATATGCTTTAGAAATGTCCTTAGACTTAGAATAATAACGACAACCGGGCTTTGATACCCTAGCTATATCATTAATCACAGGTGATTTATCATAATACTTCAACTGCACAACAAGCGAAGGGACACTATCACTCTCTTGCTTTTTATAATTAAGAATATACCCTTCCTCTTTTAAGATCTTCAATATAGAAGAATTCACTTTAGAGAATAGGACTCTTGTTTCCCTATGCATTGCCAATTGAGCATTACGTATTCTTGTTAAAAAATCACCGATACCATCAGATAACGACACTATTACACTCCTTATATCACATTTACCAACTAGATTTTGTAACCCCTGGAACTTGTCCAAAAGAACACAAATCACGTAAAACAATCCTACATAAACCAAATTTTCTATATACCCCTCTCGGCCTACCAGTTAAAGCGCATCTATTCCTAATTCTGATTTTAGAAGAATCCTTAGGCAATTTTTTAATCAGCTTACTTTGAGCTGCAAACCTTTTTGCAATAGATAAATCCTTATTATTCATTATAGATTTTAATTCTTCCCTTCTCTCCCTATACTGATCGCATAACTTTATTCTACGAAGATTCTTCTGTATCATGGATTTTTTTGCCATATATATTTTCTCTCAATTATCAAAAAAAGGGAATTTAAGAGCCAGTAATAATTCCTTTGCTTCCTTATCACTAACTGCACTTGTTATAATATTAATATCCATACCTCTAATTTTGCTTATTTTATCATAGTCTATTTCTAAAAATGATATATGCTCCTTGATACCAAAGGAAAAATTACCATGACCATCAAATTGCTTCACACTAAACCCTCTAAAATCTTTTTCCCTTGGCAAAGCAATATATATTAATCTTTCTAAGAATTCATACATTTTATTTCTACGCAAAGTCACTTTACAACCTACAGTTGCACCTTTTCTAATTTTGAAACCAGAAATAGATTTTTTTGCAAAGGTTAACACAGGCTTTTGCCCAGCAATCAAATGTAGATTATCAAATGGCTCATTTATCGCTTTATTGTCCGTAGCAGCATCTCCAACGCCCATATTGATACAGACCTTGACAAGTTTAGGCACTTGCATTACATTGCCATAGTTAAACTTATCCTTTAAAGATTTTACTATATTATCTTTATACAATTGTTTAAACATATCAACCTAATCTATCACTTCTCCAGAAACTTTTGCAAAACGCACTTTTCTACCATCTATAATCTTAAATCCTACTTTAGTTGGAGTTTTATACTTAGGATCCAATATTGCAACATTGGATACATCAATAGCTAACTCTTTATTCAATATACCACCACTACCAGCTCTTGGTTTAGTATGTCTCTTACACACATTTACGCCAGAAACAACTATTTTCTTTTTAGCATCACGTATTATAACTTTAATTACCTTACCAATTTTTCTCTTATCTTTACCAGTTAAAACTATAATATCATCACCACTTTTTATTTTAGCACTCATTATAAAACCTCATCAGCTAATGACATTATTTTCATAAAAGAACCAGATAATAACTTTTTTACTGGACCAAATACCCGAGTGCCAAGTGGTTCACCTTGATCATTAATTAAAACCACAGCATTGCTAGAAAAACGAATTACAGAACCATCAGATTTCTTAACACTATTTTTTACTCTAACAACAACTGCTTTATATACTTTTCCTTTTTCAACTTTACCTTTTGGGTTAATAGACTTAGTAGATATAATAATCGTATCACCTACAGATGCAGATTTCCTACCACCTAACAAGCCAATACAAAGCACTGCACGCGCACCAGAATTATCAGCTACTTCTAACAATGTATTTTTTTGAATCATATAAATACCTATTCCTTTTTAGCTATTGATAACAACCCATTTTTTAGTAACAGAAATAGGCTTATGTTCCTGTATTAAAACCCTATCTCCCTTTTTGCAACTATTATTCTCATCATGTGCTGTATACTTCTTGTATTTTTTAATAACTTTTTTATACAGCCTATCCTGATACACTTGTAACACCGAAACTTTTACAGTCTTATCAGACTCAGCATTAGTTACGACACCACAAAAAACCTTCTTAGGCATTTTTTCCCTCTTTCTTTCTTCTATTCAATACAGTTAGACTACGAGCTATGCTCTTTCTTATTAAGCTAAAACGTGAAAAATTGTTGCACTGGCCCAGCTTTTTTTGAAAAGCCAAATTAACAAATTCTTTCCTCAAATTCACAAGAAGTTCATGTAATCCTTGTGAAGATTCTGATTCAAATTTAACTATATCCATTGCAACTCCATTCAATTATGCTTAGATATAAATTTACACTTCATAGGAAGCTTAGCAGTCGCTTTTTCAAGCGCCAATCTTGCTAAATGCATGGGAACATCACTACTAATTTCAAACAAAACCCTACCGGGCTTAGCTTTAAATACCCAAAATTCAACACTACCTTTCCCTTTACCCATACGTACATCTGCTGGCTTTTTACTAACTGGGGTATCAGGAAAAATTCTTATCCACAATTTACCAGAGCGTTTTAACGTTCTAGATATTACGCGCCTTGCAGTTTCAATATGCTTAGACTGAACCTTACCTACTTCCATAGCTTTTAATCCATAATCTCCAAAAGACAGCGTGCTACCACCCTTAGCATTACCCTTGATTCTCCCCTTAAATGACTTTTTATATTTACTCTTTTTGGGAACAAACATTTCAATATACCTTAACTACCAACATAAACCCAAACTTTAACTCCTATAGTACCACATATAGTCTTCGCTTCACAAAAAGCATAATCTATATTAGCACGCAAAGTGTGTAAAGGCAAACGACCTTCTTTGTACCATTCAGTACGAGCTATTTCAGCTCCACCAAGACGCCCAGAGCAACTTACTTTAATACCCTCAGCACCCATCTTCAAACAATTTTGAATAGCTTTTTTCATCGCTCTTCTACATGAAATCCTTTTTTCTAGCTGATGTGTAATACTCCTTGATATTAAAGCTGCATCTATTTCAGACTTTTTAACTCCTACTATATTCACTTCGACACTACTTTCTACTTTTTTAGCTATTTTTTGCTTTATCTTCTCAACATCTAAACCCTTCTTACCTATTATAACTCCAGGCTTAGAAGAATGTATTATTACAGACACTAAATTAACTGTACGCTCTACAATTACTTTAGAAATACCAGCATGCTTAAAGGATTCATTTATATAACTGCGAATAAATAGATCGTGATGCAATCTCTGTTTATAATCGTCTGTAGCACACCAAACAGAATCCCAGGTATTACTATTTACTTGTAATCTAAATACTTTAGGATTAACCTTTTGTCCCATATTTTTACACTTTTCTTATTAACTTTCCATTTCTATAAATCATACAATTTCTTTCAGTTTTATAGTTATATTACTATAAAATTTACTCATTCTATTAGCCCTACCCATAGCTTTTGGATATACTCTACGCAAAGTAAGGGACTTACCTATTAAAATTTCCTTTATATATAAATTATCAATATTCAATCCATAATTATTTTGAGCATTAGAAATTGCAGAATTCAACACTTTCATTATAAAACCAGCAGCTTTTTTTTCACAAAATCTTAATTGTACATTAGCAAAAGAAACTTTTTTATTACGTACTAAATCAGCAACCAAATTCAATTTGCGAGGAGTCGATTTTAAAACCCTAGAACCAGCCTCAACTATTATATCCCTATTTTTCATATCAATTACCTATCTTCTTGTTGCCTTTTTATCACCACCGTGCCCAGTAAATTTACGAGTAGGTGAAAATTCACCAAATTTATGACCTATCATATTCTGATTATCAACACTAACAGGAATGTAATCTTTACCATTATAAACAGCAAACTTTAAACCCAAACAATTAGGAAGAATTACAGAAGCCCTGGAATGAATTTTTATCACCTTATTAATAGAACCCTCTTTTAAAGCTCTCTGAACTAATCTTAGTACAGATGGGTGTAAAAAAGGTGGTTTCCATACAGATCTACTCATAAATTAACCTTTCAATTTTTTTATATACTTATCACTAGATTTATTTTTTTTCCTAGTTTTGTTTCCTTTTGTTGCAACACCCCAAGGAGTAACAGGATGACGACCGCCAGAAGTTTTTCCCTCTCCACCTCCATGAGGATGGTCAACCGGATTCATTGCAACTCCACGTACAGTAGGTCTAATCCCAAGCCACCTACTTCTCCCAGCTTTACCCAACTTTCTATTCTTATGGTCAAGGTTAGATACTACACCAATAGTAGCCTTGCAAGAAGATAAAATCAACCTAATTTGACCAGACCTAAGCCGCAATAAAACATATTGACCATCACAACCAACAATTTGCGCACAACAACCCGCAGCTCTAGCAATTACAGCACCACCACCTGGCTTCAATTCAACGTTATGAACAAAAGAACCAACAGGTATATATTTCAACAATAAACAATTACCTGGCAGAATATCAGCATCATCTCCAGCTGTCACAACATCACCAAGCTTCATACCTTGAGGAGCTAATATATAAGATTTAGTATCATCTTCCTTATATGATATTAATGCTAAAAACCCACTTCTATTTGGATCATACTCTATTTTCTCAACTATACCCTGATCACTTCTATTACGTTTAAAATCTATAACTCTATACTTCTTCTTGTGACCACCACCCCTGTGACGAGTTGTAATTCTACCATGATTATTTCTTCCACCACTGGATTTCTTACCAAATACAAGAGACTTCTCCGGCTTATCTTTTGATAAACCAATTTTACTTATTAATATAGTCCCACGAGAAGACGGAGTAACAGGATTAAAAAATTTCATACCCATATTAAACGCTCATTATATCTAATTTTTGACCATCTATCAAAGAAAAATAAACCTTTTTTCTCTGTTTTTTACAACCAACCACACCTCTGAAACGTCTATATTTAGGTTTAACTCTAATAACATTTATAGAAGAAATTCTGACATTAAATAAAGACTCTATTGCCGATTTTATTTGACGCTTATTTACATTTACAAAAACATACAAAGAGTATTTATTAAACTTCTCTCTTAAAAGAGAAGCCTTTTCTGTGATTACAGGAGATTTTATTATATTATTATATTTAATCATAACAATCTACCTTCAAGATGCTTTAAAGTGTCTTTTGTTAACATCACGCATTCATGATTCAATATATCAAAAACATTTAACCCAATAGGTTTGATTAAATCTACATAATGCAAATTTTTAGCAGCACGTAAAAAATCATCTCCATAATCACCAACTATTAAAAAAGAAGAAAATTTAAAATTTTTAATATATTCACACATTTTAGATGTTTTCTTCACATCAACATTTAAATTATCAAGAACAATAACTTGATTATTTAAATATTTTAGAGATAAAGCAATTTTCAAACCAAGTTTACGTACTTTTTTATTAAGAGAATAAGCATGACTCCTCACAACAGGACCAAAAATAATTCCACCACCTCTAAACTGAGGAGATCGCAAGCTCCCCTGTCTCGCTCTACCGGTACGTTTTTGACCATACGGCTTAGCTGTTGTACCAGAAATATCACTGATACCCTTTGTTTTATGAGCACCAACTCTTCTCTTTGCTAATTGCCATCTCACTATATCATGCAAAATACTCAATTTTTGCTTGGCAGAAAATATCAAGGGATTAAGCTCAACACTACCTACATTATTATTAGATAGATCAACTAATTCACATTCCATAACTAACTCACCAAATTATTAGCATCATCACTCATATTCAACAGCAGACCTACTGGAAAAGGAACATCTTTATGTAAAGGCTTTTTAACTGCATCTCTCACAAAAACATAAGAGTTTTTAAACCCAGGAACATTATTACCCTTTACAACAATTATGCTATTTTCATAATCAATGGATAATATTTTCATATTCTGTACAGTTACTCTGCTATTACCTAAATGACCAGCCATTTTCTTCCCCTTGAATACTCTACCAGGATCTTGACATTGACCAGTAGAACCTTGTGATCTATGAGCAATAGAAACGCCATGAGATGCCCTAAGCCCACTGAAGTTATGCCGCTTCATCACACCAGCAAACCCTTTGCCTAAAGAATAACCCGTAATGTCAAGATATTGACCAACTACAAAATGATTAACCTCCACCTTTTTACCACATTCTATTCCGAATAGATCAGTTAATCTACTTTCGTATAATTTACATTTACTATTTATACCCTTTTTCTTTAAATATTCCAACTGAGGTTTTGCTATTTTTTTTAAATCTCCCGTGCCTAAAATGACTGAATTATAGCCACATTTATCTTGTCCTTTTATATCGATAATATAAGTTTCGCTGAGATGCAATAAGGTTACAGCCATACGACTATTATCAAAATACATAGCAGTATGGCCAACATTCGTCATTAACAAACCAATTCTCCTAAGCGAATTTATTCTCTTCATTTCCTTTTCCTAAATATTAACTTCCTTAACCTTTAAATCCGCTTCTACACCAGCAGAAAAAGATAAATCTGCAAGCATCTTCATCATAGTAGAAGTAGGATTATGTACAATAATTAACCGCTTAGAAATTCTCATTTCAAATTGCTCACGAGATTTTTTATCAACATGAGGAGACCTATTAACAGTAAATTTAGAATCTTTTCTTGGCAACGCAATCGGACCAGATAAATCTGCATTAAACTGCTTTAATTGATCAATAAATTCGCGAATACACTTTTCCAATAAAGAACAATCGAAAGCTTTGATTCTAATATATATATCTTGCTTCATCTTAGTTATTATACTCATTCTAAAATTTCTGAAACAACGCCAGAACCAACAGTTCTACCACCTTCTCTTATCGCAAAACGCAATCCTTTATCCATTGCTATTGGTACTTGCAACTCCACTTCTATACTTACATTGTCTCCTGGCATTACCATCTCCTTTCAAGTGTTCTTGGCTTTGTCCTCTTCCTGCAAGACTTCAGATCTGCTACAATAATCTCAAACTTTCCTCGACTTATATCACTTGGATATAAACTTCCCATATCCTACTTTATCCTCTCATTCTATCCCTTTTTTGAGATCACGTACAGGTTCTTAGAAGCTAGTGCAAAAAGTTTCCTTGAGAGAGCAAAATTATTGTCTTTTGCTGCACAAGATGAAATATGTGAAAACCAAGATTTAGTGTATTTTTAATCACAATAGGGGTTTTATATAAGGTTTTTATGTTTTTTAAACCCATAAAAACTTAAGGATAAATGAAGAGAAAAGTATCTGTTAAGTTGCATAGCTACTGTGCAAAATATTGAAGAAAAAAGGTTTTATCCCAGTGCTTCCTACCTTATCATCCCAGTGCTCAGACACTGGGATCCATTGTTCCTTTCTGGATTACAGCGTCACGCGCTGGAATGACACCTATTTGTTTTTAGTACTTCCTTTCCTGTCATTCAATTAGCCTTTTCTTTTCATTCCAGTGCCCAGACACTGGTGCTCACAAGCAAACTAATCATAGGAGGTATTATAATAAAAACAACGTTTGCAATGAAATTACATAAAGTAAGTGTCACAAACCGGAATGACACCTATTATTGTTTTTACTTTATATCTTTATTTGTCTATCTTATTTTGCCATTCTGTTGAACGAATACAGGAAAATAAACTGTAATATCTAACTTTGATGCAAAAAGATCAACATATAACACGTAAAAGTTACTGAATCACTTTAGCCATATATAGAATTATTTTGTTAAATATTCTCTACTCCCAGGTTTCATTATGGGTAATTGTTTTAATTCACTTGGCAGTTCTTCCTCGCTATAGTTTTTGATATTTAGTTCAATCAAAGATATGATAGGAAAAGGTAGTTTTGTTTCACTATTTCTCTTGATCAAAGAAGCTCCAGCAACAACTTTACCTCCCTTCTCTTTTGCACATTTTACTGCTTCAAGTGAAGATTTACCTGTGGTAATCACATCTTCAATTAGTAATATCTTCTCACCTTGTTTAATCTCAAATCCACAGCGTAATTCAAATTTACCATTAACACGTTCGCAAAATATTGTTCGGATTCCAAGCTGTCTACCAATCTCATAACCCACGATTATTCCACCAATTGCAGGAGATAGTATTAAATCTATGGGTTCAATAAGCTCTTTTCTTATTTTATTCGCCAATAGCTCACAAACGTTCATTGCTCTGCTTGGATTTTCAAAAATTTTAGCGCATTGTATGTAAGTGTTGCTGTGCAGCCCTGACGAGAGTACAAAATGTCCGTGCAAAATCGCACCAGCCTCTTCAAATTCTTTTATTATTGTATTATCTAATATCATTCTTGAGTTTTAAATTCTTTATTAATTATCTGTGTTATACAGATATCAGACCACACATTTATTGCAGTTTCAAACATATCAATGATTGTATAAATAGGCAAAATCAATCCCATAATGTACAAAGAAACATTCATTGATACCAAATAATTAGTTGCCATAAAATAGCACCCTATCGGCACTCCAGCGTTACCAATTGCAGCTCCTGTAGCTAAAAAAATCCATATGAACATCTCACTTAAGGAAAATGTGTGCCCATTCATCTCTGCAACAAACATCACTGTGATTAAAATAAATGCAGCACACGCATTCATATTGACTGTTGTGCATATTGGTAGAATAAAAGATGACAATTTCTTTGGTACCTTTAGCTGATTTTGCACACATTCTATAGTTGTAGGCAGCGTTGCACTAGATGATTTAGAAAAAAATGCAAGTGTAAGTGCTGGCATAACACCTTTCATCGTTTGAATTGGTGATATACCTTTATGCCACATGAGTAGTGGCAAAATCACAAATGCTTGCACGAAATTTGCAGACATTATGCAAGCAAAATACCAAAAAAGACTATGGAATTCGCTGCCACCTTTTAACTCGTATAAAAAACATGTGATAAAAGACCATACAGCAAGAGGAATAAACTTTAATAACCCTTGAGCAATTCTAAGAAGTGTATCAAATAGTGCAGAAAATATTTGGTGTAATATATCTTGTTTTTCTTTTGAGAGCGAAATAATAGCTCCACCCATCAAAAAAGCAATCAATATGCTGCCAATAACGTTATTTTCAAGAAAAACTTGCACAAAATTTGATGGAATGAGTGATTTTAAGTATGAAAAGTAATTGTGGTTGCTGTCACTCACACTTTCTATTGTGTTACTTATAAAATTTTTTCTTACTGGATCTATAAATAAATAAAAAGATAGCGCAACAAATGCAGCTATAATGGTTGTAAGCAGCGTATAGAACAGCGTCTTCTTAAGTAAGACTTTAATTTCAATTGAGTCTTTAAGCCCTGAAATTGTGGACACGATAGATAGAAAAACCAAAGGTAAACTGATTAATTTCAACAAACTGATGAATATATCACTAAATAGCTTTGCTACTTCAAATATCACTTCATTATTTAAATAGTAAGCGACAACTGAAAACAGTATAGAAAAGAATATTGCAAGTTTGCGCATTGAAAATAAAACCTCATAATGATATTATACAATAATTTTTGGAATTAGGTTAAGATAATCAGCAGCAGCTATCTACCTAACACTCTTATCTCCCACTCAAGTTCAATGTTAAATTTATCTTTTACTGCATCTTGTACTCTGTTGCCAAGGTTTTCTAAGTCGAATGCAGTTGCATTGTTGTAATTGAGCAGAAAATTACAATGTTTCTTAGAAATTTTAGCTCTACCGTTACTTAATCCTCGGCAGCCAGACTCATCAATCAGTTTCCATGCCTTGCAGCCTATTGGATTTTTGAATATACAACCAGCAGTTTTTCCTCTTACTGGTTGACTTTTATTTTTTTTATCAATAACTTCTTTCAATCTTTGCAATATAAGCTCATACTCTGAACTTACTCCTTTAAATTCAGCTTCAATAAAAATCCACCTACCTTTTAAACTATGTCCACGATAAAAATATCCCATTTCTTCACTGGAAAATTCATATAAATTTCCATCTTCTAGATTCACTGCCCTTATAAACTTTACAACACTCGCAATATCACTACCATATTCACCTGCATTCATCTCTATCCCACCGCCAACTGTTCCTGGAATTCCAGCAAGAAACTCAAGCCCACTAATTTGCTGTTCCCCGGCAAAGTATGCAAGGTTACTAAGCAATGCAGCACCACCTGCAACAATGGAGTTATTATCTTTACATTTTATATATGCAAATTCCTTGCCTAATTTCACCGTTATTCCTCGAATGCCACTATCTTGCACTATTATGTTAGATGTTGCACCGATAATGCTAATTGGTAACTCAGTATCTTTTATCAAGCACATTAGATCTTCAACGTCACGTGGTTTAAATAGTACATCAGCTTGGCCACCAACATTTAACCAAGTCATTTTAGACATTGAAACATTATAACGGTAGATTCCACATACTTTAGGTAAGCTTATAAGCATTTTGATTTTAACTCTAATCCTGCATCCATACCCATTTTTTCTGCATCTTCTACAAACGAAGTGCGTTCAGTAAAGAATATAACTCTCTTGCCCGCTAACATACAATAAAGATGTAGCATGTTTTCACTCACATATTCTGCTAAAGCTGCAAGCGGTGTAAAGCATGAACCATTTACTGTCTTCATGAAACTGCGCTCTGATTTTGCCCTTATAAAAGACATATTATTATTAATTTTCTCTAAAAGATCGATAACTTTTATATCATTCTTTCGGCATTGAATGCAAATTGCACCCTGCCCTACTGCGCTTAACATGACTTTTGGTGGCAATACTTCTGTAATTAAGTGATATTTTTTTAATCTTATCAGCCCTGCTTCAGCTAAAATCATTCCATCAAAATTCTGATTTTGCAGTCTAGTTTTCACATTTCCACGCATTGGCACTACATTTAAGTCTGGCCTGAGATTTAACAGCTGAACTTTTCTTCTTATTGAAGAAGTTGCAATTGTAGCCTGCTGTGGCAAAGTTTTTAGGCTCTTATATTTATGAGAAATAAATACATCACATGGACTTAGCCTCTCTAAAACACAAGGAATTGTTAAGTCCTTCGAGAAAAACGCAGGTACATCTTTTAGCGAATGAACCGCCATATCTATATTATTTTTGAGTAATTCAGCCTCAATCTCCCTGAGGAACAGTCCTTTACCTCCTATTTCAGCAAGGGTTACATTAGCATATTTATCACCAGAAGTTTTGATTTTAATGATCTCAACGGATAGATTAGGAAAAGACTCTAATAATCTTTGTTTTGCTTCCAAAGCTTGGATGATCGCAAGGTCGCTTCCTCTCGTACCTATTTTAACTAGCATATATCCTTCATATTATATGTCTATATTCTATGTCCATTTTCTATTATCTCCAGTTTAGTTATTGAATACTTTATAATTAGTGCATAGTATCACGAATATTTAGTAATCGACGAGTATGTATGTTTGATATTTTAAAAGATTTTAATGGCAGATTTAATAAAAAGAATATTTTACCTCTTGTAGGTGCCACTGTTGCTATTATTCTAACAGCATTAAGTGCAGTAGTAGCAATTCCCAGATTTTCCTCTCACCCCTCTCTATCTAGTCCTCTCGGTTGGAAAGATTTAAGTTATAATAAATTTCTTGCTAATCACATACCACTTAGCATAGTTATTTTCTTAACACTTGGCTTATGCACTTACCTTGCAATTGACAAAATTAGACAAAACAAACAGAGAATCTGAGAGCCAATTCTGAACCTAATACATGTGTTTATACTGCTTCAATAAATGATGTTCTAGAAGAACAAAATCAATTATAGAGATATTGGTTCTAGGCTTGTTTTTTATCTTTCACGGACCTTTTCATTTAGGTGCTTGTGATTAGCAATCATTCAGTTTACACTGTACCTAAGTATAGTTTAAATTTATGCTAAACAAGCTCACAGTTAAATCTCTTTCAGTATTGCTAATTTTTTTGCTATCTTTATATATAACACTGCCAAACTTCTTTGATAATAAGTTTTTCACCTCAAAAAAGAGGATAAATCTAGGGCTCGACCTGAAAGGTGGATCATCTATACTCCTGAACGTAGACTTAGATTTTTACTTCAAAGAGAAACTAAGCATGCTAACCGATGAAATAAAAGAAGGTCTGTTAACACAAAAGATTGAATTTAGCGCAAAAAACGATAAACAAGTGGTTGTAACTTTAAATAATATTGATGATTACAAAAAAGTTTCAACGTTAATACATAAAATAAACCCAAATTTAGAATTGAGTAGAAAAAATACTGCAATTTTCATTTCATATAAACCGCATTATAAGAATTCATTAATCAATGAAGTAGTTTCAGAGTCAATAGTTAATGTTCAAAGACGCTTAGATAAGCTTGGTACTAAGGAAGTAAGTGTGCAAAAACAAGGGCAAAATAAGATATTAGTCCAAGTTCCTGGAGTAGAAGACACTCAACAGATAAAATCTCTGCTTGGCAAAACAGCCAAGCTGGCCTTCCATTTGGCAAACATCAACGTAGCTAAAATGCAAGATATCGATCATGACACTACGATTATGCTCAAGGATTCTTTGGGTAATTCCTACCCGATATTCCGCAAAACTGAAATAGGCGGTGATTCATTAGTTAACGCATCAGTTAGATTTGGCAATTTAGGTAAACCAACAGTACATTTCAAATTCGACAGCATAGCAAGCAAAAAATTTGCAAAAATTACTAAAGAAAATGTAGGAAAGCCTTTTGCAATTGTTTTAGATAACACAGTCTTAACTGTACCAACAATACGTGAACCTATTCTAAATGGAGAGGGAGAAATTAGCGGTAATTTCACTGAAAAACAAGCGAGTGAACTTGCAATACTTTTAAAATCAGGTGCACTACCTGCACCACTTAAAATAATTGAAGAAAAAAACATTGGTCCAAGCCTTGGAGAAGAGTCAATAAAAGCAGGAGAAATTGCAGCAATAATCTCTATCATAGCCGTTGGTTTATCTATAATCATTACTTACGGCAAATTAGGCTTATTAGCGTCTGTTGCACTCGTTTTTAATGTAATCTCTATACTACTCATTCTTACCTTACTTGAAGCAACTCTTACTCTCCCTGGAATTGCTGGAATTGCACTAACTGTTGGCATGTCGGTGGATGCAAATGTTTTAATATTTGAACGCATCCGCGAAGAAATAAGAGCAGGAAAAAGAACAGCTCGTGCCATTGAAGAAGGGTTTAAAAATGCAATAAAAACAATTCTTGATTCAAATCTCACTACACTAATTGCTGCAGGAATAATGTTCATTATTGGTAGCGGAGCAATTAGAGGGTTTTCTGTCACTTTATCGATAGGAGTTTTATGCTCGATGTTTTCTGCAATTATAGTCACAAAACTTCTGATAGAATTGTGCATCAACCCACAAAAGCTAGTACTTTAGTATCTGTTCAGCAGAGCGACAAAATAAGATAGATGAAAAAGACAACTAAATGGTTGTCATGCAAGTAGCTATCAAGTCTTTTCGTCGTCAAAAACGTTGTAACATGCTCACCAATTTAGTGAGCATAAAACCAATATATTTGTGGAGGAAAAGGAAAAAAGAAACAGAAACCATCTTCAGGCTATCACAAAGGATATGGCCATAAGATTAAAAATATGGATAGATTTATCAAATTTCTGAATGGAAATCAGGATATTAGAATTGAAAAGATAATTGAAGAATTTGGTAATATGTGTAGAAGCACAGTATATAACTACCTTAGCAAAGTAAACTATACATATAAAAAAACTTTTCTTTATCGAGAAAGAGATAAAGAGAAACGCAAAGAGTTCATAAAAAAAGTAGAAGAAATAAATAAAGGAAACTTGATATACATAGATGAGTCTGGAATAGAGGACAATGAATTTTATGAATATGGGTGGTCTCAAAGAGGAAAGAGGTTATTTGCCCAGGGTTCAAAAGAAAGAAGGTAAGCATGATTGGAGCACTGAATTCAGGAAAAGTTAAAGCATCATCGATAATTGATGGCTACTGCAACAGCGAGATTTTTGATGCTTATGTAGAAAATGTACTTGTCCCTGTATCTAAACCTGGACAGACTATTGTTCTCGACAATGCGAGTTTTTATAAATCTGCAAGGACGAAAAATTTGATAGAAAATATTGGGTGTAAAATTTTGTTCTTGCCTCCATACTCCCCTGCTCACTTTTACCCACAATTTTGAGAGGTCATGATGTGAAGCATAACTATGCTCTCCTTAAGATTTTCATAGCCCCGCCATAGAGTCATAGCCCCTGGTAAATTATCACTTTTTCTATTCATAAATCCACCTCTTCCTGCAAGACTTCAGATCTGCTACAATAATCTCAAACTTTCCTCGACTTATATCACTTGGATATAAACTTCCCATATCCTACTTTATCCTCTCATTCTATCCCTTTTTTGAGATCATGTACAGTCTCTTAGAATTTTTGAATCTTTGCAATATGCTTCCCAAATTTTGTCAAATTCTTTTTTATCTCTATTTATTAACGCTTTAGTCAAAATTGTATCTATGCTCTTACCGTTAATAACAAAGTCCATTCTGTCAAAATCCAAAAACATTGTTTCACCAGAGTTTGCTAACTTGTTGTTTTTGTCAGCCCTTAACCTGCTAAAATCAAACTTTTCCGCTTGAGCCTTTAGCGTAACTACTGGATTTCCCTTTTTTTCCTGTATAGAGTTGTTCATTGTTAATACTTTGATATGGATTGCTGATAGTATAATAATACATAAAAATAGTTAATATGTTAATATTATACTTAACATAGACAGTCATAATAGGGTGACAGGATTTTAGTAAGGCTCTATTATGAATAAACGGTTTTACACAGTATGAATGTTGATGAGTAATCAAGTGTGCTGACTTTTCTAAATAGTAAAATTGAGAATATACCAAAGTTTCATTCCGCAATATTGACTAAACTTTGCGGTGGAGACAGAGTAATGGACTTGCTGTTTTATAGGCCGCTCAGTTATGTGGATAGAAGTAAATCACTACCTGATGCTCAAGTGGGAGAATTTACAACTTTTGTGGCAAAAGTGTATGAGCACCAGCGCCCCACTGTTAGAGGTAGGCCATATAAAATAATCGTTGAAAGTGAAAGTCAGTATTTATTTATAGTTTTTTTTAATTACTCAGTTAAATATTTGTATAAATTATTTCCAGTTGGAACAGATATAGTAATCAGTGGTAAACTTGAAAAGTTTGCCGAACATTGGCAAATTACTCACCCAGATTACATGTTGTCTGATATCAATCTATTTAAAGAAATAGCCTGCATAGAGCCAAATTACCAATTATGTCGCGGTATTACTAACAAGAGCATTAGAAACATAATAAGTTCTAATCTAAAAGATTTGCCTGATTTGCCAGAGTGGATAGATGAAACATTAATCAAGCAAAAGAAATGGCTGAATTGGAAAGAAAGCATCATAAGATTGCACAGACCGAGCTCACTCGCAGAAGCAGAAGTTTGCAGAGAAAGACTTGCTTATGATGAGCTATTTGCGTACCAGTTGGCACTAAATCTTGCAAGGGAAAATTATGTAAAAAAAGAGGGAAAAGAGTTTATAATATTGAGTAAATACAAAGAGCAGGTCTTAAATGAATTACCGTTCCAATTAACAAATGATCAAATTCGAGCGATAGATGAAATCTCAGAAAGACAAAAATCCAGATACCGCATGGTAAGTCTGCTGCAAGGTGACGTTGGGAGTGGCAAAACTGTAGTTGCACTCTTTGCGATGCTGAATGTGGTAGAAAATAACATGCAAGCAGCTCTAATGGCACCAACTACTATCTTGGCTGAGCAACATTATAATTGGATCGAAGAAGCTCTATCTTGTACTGATATAAAAGTTGCTTTGCTTACCGGTAAAATTGCGCGCAAGGAAAGAAAGATTATTATGAACGAACTTGCAAGTGGTATTTTAAATATAGTAATTGGTACTCATGCATTATTTCAAGCCAACGTTACATTTAAAAATTTAGGACTTGCAGTCATAGACGAACAACAGCGATTTGGAGTGATACAGAGGAATCGGTTGGTAGGAAAAGGAGAAAATACCGATATACTTTTTATTACTGCAACTCCCATTCCAAGAACCTTGCAGCAAGCTATGTATGGTGATGTTGAATGTTCTATTTTAAGGAAAAAACCAAAATCTAGATTGCCAATAAAAACCGTTATTATGAACGTTAAAAAAGTATCAGATATTATTCAAAGACTGAAAGATGCTATAAATAGAGGCGAAAAAGCATATTGGATCTGTCCATATATAGAAGAAAACGAAGAACTCAATATTGCCGCAGCAGAAATGCGCTTTCAGGAACTACAAAAGACATTTTTTGATAGAGTTGGAATAATACACGGAAAACTAACTCAAGAGCAGAAAGATCAAGTGATGTTTTCCTTCAAGAGGAATGAATTTTCTCTGCTTGTTGCAACTACTGTGATAGAAGTTGGCATAGATGTACCAGATGCAACTATTATGATTATAGAGAATGCAGAGCAGTTCGGGTTATCGCAATTACATCAGTTAAGAGGTAGAGTAGGACGAGGAAATAAACCGTCTTTTTGTGTACTGTTATATGACAATCTCAGTAAAAGTTCGTATTCAAAGTTAAAAATTATGTGTGAGTCACAAGATGGATTTTATATTGCTGAAAAGGATATGATGCTGAGGGGTAGCGGAGATATTCTAGGCACAAAACAATCAGGGTGCATGGAGTTTAAATTTGCTGATTTATATGAGGACAGAGAATTGCTCAACCTTGCATATAATAGTGCAAAAGGTACAATAGCTAATTTTGAATTACTGCTTGATATATTTGAATATAGAAGTAGACTACATTTTTCAAAATTTCAGTAATCTTCCAAGCCATAACCTTCATGAGTAGAAATTCCTTGACAGACGGGAGTATTTAACAAACCATACGCGTCAAGTTAAGGAAAAATAAGAGTGAAGAAGAAGTTTTTACCATAAGAATAAATTGTGCAGAGTTAATAGCAGGCCCTGTAAACAAAATGTTAGCAGGTCAAATTAATCAAGGGCAGAAAGTATAAAAATGGAAAAAAAGCGGTAACTTAGCCTAATGACAATAAATATATATATAGAAGGTACCGTTTTAAAGAGCACAAAAGGAATACACAGTAAAAGCGAGAAGAAGTTGAGAATATGTATGGAAGCAGTGTGGAGAAGTGGCTGCCAATGATCAAAAATTTACCACAATTACAGAAGTATACACAAGAGGTTTAAAAGGTGATGCAAAAAGGGAATTTTGGCAAAATGACTTAAGTATGCACAACAAGATCCAGATTTGCATAATTGATGATCAGATGTCATTCATGCTCAGCCTATATATAGAAAAAATTCTCAAGCTCAAGAGGGCTTAGGGTGGAACTAAAATTCATGGACTTGTTGACGCACGCAATTAATTTCTTTTTTTAAAGTTAATTAATGTTAACAAGCCACGTCTGCCTGTAATCAGGTTAATACCAAAATGTAATGTAAGAGAAGAAATGGGCAGTGCTATGGTTAAATACAACAGTTTTTGTTTCTTTCTAACCATGCTTCCATATGAAAAACATATGACATAAAAAGGAAAACAAAAAGCTAAGAACCTTGACGCGCTTTACATCTTGGCTTTACCTTATTTATAATATAAATCTTACCACCCCTTTTCACAACTTTACAATTTTTATCTCTGTTACGATAAGATTTTAGTGACCCTTTAACTTTCATATCTACAGTAAGAATAGAATTACCTTACATTATGATCACTAACAGAGAGTTAGTCAATTGATAAATTTTTCACATTTTATTAAAATACTGTATAATTGTTGCTGATACTTCTTCGATTGACCTTTGCGTGACATCAATAATTGGCCAGTTATTTTGCTTAAAGAACTCCTCTGCTTCTTTAATTTCCTTTTCTACTTTTCTAGGGTCAGCATATATATTATTACCTTCATTATTAATTGAAGTCAGTCTATTTTTGCGTATTTCTATTAGCCTTCTTACGTCTATTGTTACTCCTATAGTCAGTTTATTTTTTAATTTTGCTAAGTCGATGTAAAAGGGTATCTCGCTAACAAAAGGAACATTTGCAACTTTATAGCCTCGGTAAGCTAAATACATACTGGTGGGAGATTTTGATGTGCGTGAAACTCCAACCAAAATTATATCGGCTCTATCAATATCTTGAATATTTTGTCCATCATCATGATTAATGGTATAGTTTATTGCCTCAATGCGCTGAAAATATTCGTTATTTATCTCAGCATGTAAGTCAAGTTTTTCGTCTTTTTCAATTTCAAGATAGGATGAAATTTCCCTAATAATGTGTGATAATATCGCTCTGTAGGGAATTTTTAGCTTTATACAATTATTTTTTAGATATTTTCTTAGCTCATCATTAGTAATAGTGCATATAACAAAATTATGCTCATCACTTTTTCTATTAATTTCCTCTAAAATTTTGTCAATCTGCTCTTCTCCTTTTACGAAAGACCAAACATATTCGATCGTTTCTACAGAACGAAAGTGTTTCAGAGCTGATTTTGCAACTGATATAACAGTTTCACCACTTGAATCTGACACTAAGTGTAGGTTAAGCTTTTTAAGGGTCATCAATATTATACTAAAAATAATAGCAAGCAATCTGCTACTGAAATTGTGCTAATTTATTATACTACGTAAATATAGAAAAACTATCTTGTTGATAAAATTCAAACTAATTGATAAATTCTTAACACAATTATTCTCAAAACGAATGTTTTTATTAAAGCCTACAAATTTCACTTCTTTTACTAAAAAAGCTCTACCTTGGCTTGGGGTTATGTGTTTCGCATGTTTTTTAATTGGAATGTTCTTGGCATTATTCTTCTCCCCAGGAGATTATAAACAAGGAGAAATCGTACGAATTATGTATCTTCATGTGCCTTCTGCATGGCTTGCTCTTGGAATATACGGACTCATTGCATCACTCAGTTTCATTTCGTTGGTATGGAACAATAGTGTTGCTAGTGTCTTAGCACATGCCGCTGCTCCTGCAGGGACAGTCTTTTCGGCAATATGCTTAATCACAGGTAGCATCTGGGGAAAAGGAACATGGGGTACTTGGTGGGTATGGGATGCAAGGCTTACTTCAATGCTGATTTTGTTTTTTCTGTATGTTGGTTATCTTTCATTGTGGAGCGCTTTTGATAATCAAGCAAGAGCAGAGAAATCATCAGCAGTATTTGCCATTTTTAGTGCTATAAATATTCCCATAGTAAAATTTTCTGTGAATTTATGGTCTACTCTTCATCAGCCAGCAAGTATTTTTAGAAAAGGTGGAGTAGCAATAGAAGGTTCTTTACTGCTGCCACTCATTGCAATGTTTATATTTTGTGCAACATTCTTTTTAGTAGTGTGGATACTTAATGCCCTTTATTTAATTAATTTGCAGAAGATAAAGAGAGAAATCAGTATGCGGTATTAGGTATGCAGTTCCAGAGTGTAATGTTGTGAACAGCGACAGAGATTAAAATGTAGAGCAATCATCCATTAGCAAGTTCCAGAACTAATTACGTACAAACCACACTTCAAGATTATAGTGATTAATCACATGCAAGTAGAAGAATCATGACTCTCTAAGGTGAATTGTATGCAAAATTAGCAAAGATACGTTAGAAATTGAAAGAAAATTTCTATTGATAGATATGCTATATCTATAATACAAGTTATTAAATTTTTAATTACTTTAGCTTATAATAGCTCCTAAGTTACCATGAAGTTTCTTGAAATGTGGTTTCTTTTACTCACATTAAATTTGTAGTTTTTTTATTTTAATACAATTTCAATTTTGACTGTAGAGAAGGTTCCGATGTCAAAAAACACCTATAGTGACCAAATTAATAATAGTTATTTATATAACAACAAACTTTTTTATGGTGAAGAGGATATAGATGAGATCACTGAGGGTGAAACTACGACTGAGAAGGAATTTACAAATAGTTCCGTAGTAAAAGAGGATTTTGAACTAGTGGAAAAGAAGCTTACGAAATGTGAAGAGGAGGTTAAGCGAGCAAAAGCAGAGACTGAGTGGTATAAAAAAATAGCTGAAGAATGTAAAAAAGGAAGTGGTACGGGCGAACCCGTTACCGACGAAGGAGAGAATGAAAATGGAGAAATTACATCTCGAAAAGTAACCTCAGATTGTTCCAAGTATGAAAATTGTAGGCCGTACTCTCATTTTTATAAAGTTGATAATAAGATAGGTTGTCAAGGTTTTAGTGCATCTGATTTACTGAGGATCTTAATTCAATATCCTGGCTTGATAATATAGAATGTGAAAAATGTGTGGATGATCAAATAGAGTTAGCGTGTCAAGAAGAAGAGATTAAGAGTTTCTGTTACCCGAACGTTTACCGTAGTAATCCAGAATTCAACAAGAGCTTTTTTTCCAGAGGAGCATGTCCTAATCTCTTTAGAGAGTCCAGTGAAACAAGTGTTGTAAAAGCAAAACAAGTTGCACCATTTATACTTGTTAATACCTTAGGACAAATGATAGATAAAGAGGGTAATAACACTAAAGTATAATATGATGCATTGAAGCGTTATCTAAATGATGATGGTAAAATCAAGGATTGTGGAGATAATCAAAAGTGTAAGGATTATATTCCAATTATGGAGAAAGTTGCATGGAATAGTGATAAGGAAGTACTATCAAAAACTGCTGTTAATAATACGCAAGAAGCAAATCCTTACTATTATGGAAATGAGGATAATTCTACTTTCGTTGAATTTGGTTCTATATAAGGCTGAATTTGTCTAATTTTTTCTATACTAGACACAATTTAGTCGTATCTGAACAAGTACATAATCTATATAAAGAGGACGTAGGTACCATTTGTCCTTTTAAGGCATTAATGTCAATGATATGCGTAATCCATGATTTTAAATATGATGATCCTCCTAAGTAATAAAAAAAAACTCAGAAAAATGTATATAGCTATGATAGAAGTTATCTATACATAAGTACAATATACTTTAACTAGAGATTATAAATTAATGAAGTTGAAAAGTCTGCAGACGAAGATAGATTTCGAGCTCTAGAATATCTTCACCATCAAAATAACGAAGCTGTCAAAATTTGTCAAGTAATTTTTATCGCAACTGTACAAACATTGCACAGGACAAATTTAAAATGCTGTAAAATGGTGTCTGTTCAGACGCATGTGAAACCAGTGCTTCTTTTCATCCCACTTCCATGCGGCTAAACCCTTTTCATAATCTCCTATCTATCATTTCTTAAACCACTCCCCTGAACGGATACAATTAAATACATTTTTAACATTTTTATAAAAAACTATTAGTATAGATTTGTATGCTGCCCTCATGGCTATTTTAAAATGTTTAATACTCCTTTTCATTATTTCTTGTACACATCTACCTAACAAGCAACATTCTGTTAATATAGACAATTATAAGCACGATTATTCGTTGCAACAATATAATACTCCTTTGAAGAATAACGAACCAGCAATACCAGAAATGATACCTTTATCGGTAAAGTTTCCCGATCTTACAACCAGTAATCAGTTTCTTTCGATTAATGTTGATGAAAAAGTACCAATAAAGGATTTACTGATTGAGATAGGAAAACTTTCTGACGTTAACTTAGACATAGATCCCAAAATATCAGATAATATTACTTTAAAGCTAAAAGATAAGAACATAAACGAAGTAATTCAGAATATAGCCAACAGCGCCAAATTGCGTTACTCAATGAATAATGGTGTAATTAGAATTGAACAAGATTTGCCATATGCACAAAATTATTACGTAGACTTCATCAATATTTAACACTCTGCGCAAAGGAGTTTTATCATTGGTAACAATATTACCGACAGTGATGGTGATAGAAACTATATGAAATCTCAATATAGTAGTGATTTATGGAATTCATTAGAAAAAGGCTTAAATACAATAATGGATGTTAACGGAGTAGATGATGGTGAGTTTCTTTCATCCAACAGAGAAGCTGGTGTCATTATTCTAAATGCTAGAAAAGATATTCACAAAGCTGTTGAAGAATATATTAATAAAGTTAAGAAATTGGCGTCTTCTCAAGTAATGATCGAGGCCAAAATAGTTGAAGTTTTATTAGACGATAAATACCTTTCTGGTATCAACTTAAATGATTTGCATAATGAAACCAAATCTATAACAAATCAAGGTAATTCTATTATTGACCTAGCAATTAACTCTAGTGTGAGTGATTTAGGAGATTTAGTAAAAAAATTAGGCAAATTTGGCACTTCAACCGTAATTTCAAGCCCTAGAGTACATGCTATAAGTAATCAGCAAGCAATGATTTCATTTACTAAAAACCATATCTATTTTACTTCCGATATACAGAAAAATACCAAAAATTCTAATCATGCATTAATTACCAAATGAATAACACTCCAATAGGTGTGGTGTTAATAATCCACCCAAGCATTAACATTGATACTAATGAAATATTCATGGATATAAACCCAACCTTATCAAGAATTAACGATTACACTAAAGACCCAAATATAGAATATGTCGCACAACAGAATAAAATGAAATTAAATAGTGACATTCCAATTATTGAAACCAGAGAAATGCACTCTACGTTAAAAATTAAGAGCGGCGAAGTTATGGTAATTGGTTGGCTTATAGAGCATAGAAAAGATAACCAAAACTTATTGTATCAAAAGTCAAAAAAGCTGGCTAAGACAGTAGAAACCGTAATCTTCCTGAAAGGAACAATCGTACCAACACTTGGTTTATTAGATATAAAAGATAGGAATTTATATATATATTAAACGTATCTGTTCAGGCAATCGCATCAACTTAAGGAAAGATGTTGGGGTTACTATTATGATAAGATAGAGAGTATCAGAATGATAATTAAGACAGCTTAATCATAAATCTGTTGCGGTAAATTTCAGTTACTTTAGTCATATATTAAATTTTTTAAACAGGTCTTAGTTTACTTACTTTATTGTTTTCTTTATTATCAAATATTGCTTTAAATAATATGGAGGAGCACATTGTCAGCAATTGCCGTTATTGATTTTGGTTCACAGTTTACACAGCTTATTGCAAGACAAATCAGGGAAATGGGCGTTTACTGTGAAATATTTCCAAGCAATATCGATTTCGAAACAGTATCAAAATTCAATGGATTTATTTTTTCTGGAGGACCGCAATCTGTAAATGACAATTGCTCTGAAGTAAGTGAAGTAGCACATAAAATTATAAAACTTAACGAAACAATAAACACTCCTATACTTGGAATATGTTATGGACAGCAACTCATTTGTCATTATTTCGGGGCAAAGGTAAGAAAAGAATTCAATCAGGAATTTGGCAAAACTAAAATCAAGATACTAAAAGAATCCCCAATTATAAAGGATACTTGGGACGTTAATTCCGAAGTCGATGTGCTAATGAACCATGCAGACAGTGTCGAAACTATACCGCAAGGATTTACTGCTATTGCCTCAGGTATAATAAATCAAACAATCGCAATAATTGCCAACGAACAGCGGAAGATTTACTGTACTCAGTTCCATCCTGAAGTTAAGCCTACGACAAATGGTAGTAAACTTCTCTCTAATTTCTTAGATATTGCAAATTGTGAGAGAGATTGGACAATGAAGTCATTCATTGAAAAACAGAAGGAAAAAATTCAAAACTTAGTAAGGAAGAAAAAAGTAATTGCTGCAGTAAGTGGAGGGGTTGATTCAAGTGTTGCAGCAGTTCTTACACACAAAGCTATAGGAAAACAATTAAACTGTATTTTTATCGATACTGGGTTATTGCGTAAGAGCCAGACCACTGCTATGTTAAAAGAAATTCCAATAAATTACGTTGATAAATCAAACTTGTTTTTAAGTAGGTTAAGGGGAATAACTGATCCGGAAGAAAAGCGAAAAATTATCGGCAATACTTTTATCGAAGTATTTGAAGAAGAGGCAAAAAAAATAGGTGATGTGGATTTTTTAATGCAAGGCACCATTTACTCTGATGTAGTTGAATCAGGGCACGCTTCAGGAAACACTAGTACAATTAAATCTCATCACAATGTTGGTGGGTTGCCAGAAAAAATGAATCTGAAACTAGTAGAACCTTTACGCTATCTCTTTAAAGATGAAGTAAGGTTGCTTGGCAAAGAAATTGGGCTTTCAGATGAGATAATATTGCAACATCCATTTCCTGGACCTGGACTTGCAGTGAGGATCATAGGTGAGGTTGATGAAGAAAAGGTACGAATATTGCAAGAAGTAGATGAAATATATATCAACACAATGAAAAATTATGATCTGTATGATAAAATATGGCAAGCTTTTGCTGTACTGTTACCAGTAAAAACTGTGGGAGTTATGGGAGATAATCGTACATACGGATATGTTTGCGCTTTAAGGGCTGTGACTTCATCTGATGGCATGACAGCTGATGCATTTCCATTTGAAAATAAAGATCAACATTCGTTAGTATTTTGGAGGTTTTTGCAAGACGTTAGTAGTATAATTGTTAACAAAGTTTCCGGAGTAAATCGAGTTGTGTATGATTTAACTTCCAAGCCACCAGCAACCATTGAGTGGGAGTAGCAATAATTTCATTCCAGTTTCAGCTACTCGAATCACACCAAAGAGGCTGCTTGCATAACTCAAATTTAAAGGAAAACTATTTAATGTCATTCCAGCGCGTGACGCTGGAATCCAGAAAAAAAGAATAATGGATCCCAGTATCAGCTACTCGGATGACATCGAAATGTTCGTACAGATATTCGTCACACACTGGAATAAAAATTAGACTTTTGCTTTGTGCAAAGTAATTTCAAGGCCGCATTTTCTTTATTTTGCTTATAGCTTCCACAAGCAGTGCAAACATAAATAAAGAATACAAATATGCTTTTGGTAGCTCTATGTGAAGTCCTTCAAGTATTAAATATATACCGATGAGTAAAATAAATAGAATGGCAATTACTTTTAAGCTTGGGCTGGATTTTATTAATTTAGCGGTATAACTTGATGAAAATAGCATTGCTAATATGGAAAATGTAAATGCTATAGCAATGATTATCATATTATGAGTTAATGCTATAGCAGTTAATATTGAATCAACAGAAAAAACTAAATCTATTAATATAATTTGTAGCACAACTAAAAAAAATTGTGATTTAACGTTTGCCTTTGTTTTGTTCTCCTTATGTACAAAAATTTTGCTCCATAACTCCATAGAACTTTTAACAATAAGAAATAACCCTCCTGCAATCATAAGCAAATCTTTTACTGAAATATCTAGTGATACAGAGTGAAATATAGGCTTTTGAATTGATAATATATGCGATGTAAAAAATAGTATTACAAAACGCATCAATAGCGCCAAGCCAAAACCTATAAGGCGGGCTCTTTCTCTCAGCAGATTTGGCACCTTATCTATTGCTAGAGAAATAAAGATTAAATTGTCTATACCAAGTATAGTTTCAAGTAGCGTAAGTATCAATAAAGTCCAAGCATCAGCTAGCATTTTCATTCCAAAGTCAGATTTTGTACTTTACAATAGATGTGTAAAAATTAAGTAACTTTGACTAGGTAATTAAAAAATCGGCCTTACCCGGAAAAGAAAGAGGAAAAAGGGCATTTTTATAATAAAAGTACTTTTGTAAGAGAAATAATGAAATTAAAAATCTAACTCTCTTTATTAAAATTTTAAATAAATTGTAAAATAGTTGTACCATGAAAATATATGCCTTCTTTGTAGATTAAGATTTTTCTTTAAATTAAGATAGATACACGATAAAAGGAAATATGATAAAAGAGTCATTAGCAAAAACTGATATAGTAAAAGTTGAAGATAAGAAAGCAACAAAGGGCTTTTTAAAAATATTAGGTGAAGTAGCAGATGCTGTAAGGTCATGGGTTGGCAATATTGGCCCTGATTTAAGTAGTAGTCGCGATGTCGATAGTTTAGTCTTGAAGATGAACGAATGCTTAAACCCAAAAGGGGGTGAAGTCTCAGCACGTAAGAACACCGTATCTCTTGGTAATTTGTACTTGAGTTTATCAGAGGCAGGTCAAATAAAATTTTTACAAACCCTGTCAGAAAAGTTCAATCCGGATAAAACGAAAATAGATGAAGAAATAAAAGTATATAAGAAAAATCAAGATTCTGAGTCGAGCTATAAGTTTGAACAAGACTTAATAAAAGTCCTTGAATCACCACGCTCTAAAATATTGAAGCAGTTTATCTCCTTACCAGAGGGCCTTAAGTTTATTGTTGATATGCGTTCTGATGTACTCAAGCTGAAGAATCAATATAAAAGTCTAAGTCCACTAGAAAACGAATTAAAAAGTATACTTTGTACTTTGGTTGATGTTGATCTACTTGATCTTCATCAAATCACCTGGGATTCATCTGCATCATTGTTGGAAAAACTTATAAAATATGAAGCTGTACATAAAATTTCCTCTTGGGGTGACTTAAAAAACAGACTAGATTCTGATCATCTCTGTTTTGCTTTCTTTCATTACAAAATACCAAATGAACCTTTAATTTTTGTAGAGGTTGCACTGATGAATGAGATTACAGATAGTATTCAACACGTTTTGGACGAATCAGTTCCTTCAAGTGACCCAAGCAGTGCAAGTACTGCTATATTCTATTCAATATCAAACACTCAAACTGGTTTATCTGGAATTAGCCTCGGTAATTTTTTAATAAAGAGAGTCGTAAAAAAACTATCGCAAGAATTTAAAAGCGTAAAAGTGTATGCAACTCTTTCTCCAGTTCCTGGATTTACAAAATGGCTAAAAAATCAAGACGTAGCTTTATTAGGTAAGCTTAATATAAAACAATCAGGTACAGAAATTTTAGAAAGCATAAAAACTAACATTGAATGCGAAAAACAGTCCCTACTGAAACTTTGTGCACATTATTTGCTAAAGGTTAAAAGCAGTGGTGGGGGTGCTTATGATCCGGTAGCACACTTTCATTTAAGCAATGGTGCATCAATAAAGCAACTAAACTGGATGGCTGATACCTCTGAAAAAGGCATTAGTCAGTCAGCCGGAATAATGGTGAATTATTTGTACGAATTGCCTAAAATAGATAACAATCATGAGAATTATATGATTAATAAAGCGATTTCTCATTCAAAAAAAGTATCGTCTATGTTAAAAGAATAATAGGAAGTATGCAAGAATGTAGAAAGTTTTAACATTTCCTAATCTTTATGTATATAATATTGAATAGCTTTATGAGGTAAAATATATGAATAGTAAGATATTAAAAGCAATAAAACAAAAAATACAAGATAGAGTAGCGCGTAAGGAACTGCACAGTCTCTTTATAGATCCTGAAGAAATAAAGTCATTCAATGATTGTGTTAGTAGTATTAAACGTGATGGAATAAGCCTAGAGGAATCAAGTGAATTGGAAACAATTTACAAAGGGCTTGATTCAATATTTTCTCACATCAGTGATGACTAGGATAAAAATAAGGGTAGCCTAAATAGTAAAAAAATTGGTGTATATTATCAAAACTTAGAGTCTATCTTAAAGATAGTAAACATAATTAAAGGATTGAAGACAGGAGTGAGCCAAGAATCAGCGATCCCCAACATTGATGAATCTGTGTTAATTTGTGATATCGAATCACTTCAGAAAAAAAACGAAAGAAGCGCTAGAAAAAGCGCAACAACAAAGTGCAGCAAGGCAAAAAGAATTAGAAGAGAAAGCTAAAGAAGAGCTCAGCAAATACATAAAAAACGGTACTATTGATACAGTGTCAATTGCAAAGTATAGTGATCAAGATCTTTTTTATGCAACAATTAAGCTAAAAGATGACAATAAAAACATAGATATTAAAGTAAGCAAATTTTTAAATAGTAAATTTTGTAAAGAAAACAATATTGCTGGTTTTTTTATTTCAAATGGTAGTCAAGAAAAAATTATACATGGTAAGCTAGATGAGAAGGGAGTAAGATGTTATTATTTAGGTACTACAGATCAATATGGAATGAAGTTTAATTGGTATGTAGGTGAAAGGGAATGTAGCATCACATTAAGTGCTAGCGACGGCAGTATTAAAATAGTAAGTAATAAACCAGATGATAAAGATTTAGAAAAAAATAAAGATGTAAAAATTAAAATTCCTGGCCTTGGTTACCTAAGCCTTGCTGATGCAGTAAAAACGTGTAGACAGCAAGAAGATCCAAGTAGCACAGTGAAGCAAGCATCAGCTAATAAGCATTGCCGTCCATTGGCAAGGACTTCAGCTTAATGTTTTTAGCAAAAAGAGATATAAATAATTGCTCTTGTAATACTTAAAATGTAAAATAGATCTACTTAAATAAGTAGATCTATGAACAATATAAGAAATTTTGCAATAATAGCACATATAGATCATGGGAAGTCAACTCTTGCTGATCGTTTGATAGAAGAATGTAACGGTCTTGAGACAAGGGAAATGACTAATCAGGTACTTGACTCAATGGATATAGAGCGTGAACGCGGAATCACAATCAAAGCACAAACGGTAAGACTCAATTACACTGCAAATAATGGTAATAAATATTGCCTCAACCTCATGGACACACCAGGTCATGTTGACTTTTCATATGAAGTCAGCCGAAGCTTAGCCGCATGTGAAGGCTCACTTTTGGTAGTAGATAGCAGCCAAGGAGTTGAAGCTCAGACTCTGGCAAATGTCTACAAGGCAATTGACAATAATCATGAGATAATAGTTGTGCTTAATAAAGTCGATCTTCCTGCTGCAGATCCAGAAAGGATAAAGCTTCAGATTGAAGAGGTAATCGGAATTGATGCAACTGAGTCAATTTTGATATCGGCAAAAACTGGTCTTGGGGTAAAGGATGTACTTGAAGCTATAGTGACAAAACTTCCCGCTCCTCAAGGTGATACAAATGCTCCACTACAAGCAATTTTAGTTGATAGTTGGTATGATCCTTACCTAGGAGTAGTAATTTTAGTGCGAGTTAAAAATGGAGTACTAAAAAAAGGCATGAGAATCGTTATGATGTCTAATAATGCTACATATCAGGTCGATAATATCGGTATTTTCACTCCTAAAAAAGTTATGACTGGTGAACTTTCAGCAGGTGAAGTTGGTTTTATAACTGCTTCAATAAAAGAAGTAGCAGACTGCAAAGTAGGAGACACTATTACTGAAGAGAAAAGGCCGTGCAGCAAGGCATTACCTGGCTTTAAAGAAGTACATTCTGTAGTATTTTGCAGTATTTTTCCCAATAACACAGATGATTTTAAATATTTAAGGGAAGCGCTAGAAAAATTACATTTAAATGATGCTAGTTTTACATTTGATGCTGAAACGTCAAATGCGCTAGGTTATGGATTTCGTTGCGGTTTCTTAGGAATGCTACATCTTGAAGTTATTCAAGAAAGACTCGAAAGAGAATTTGATTTAGATCTAACAGCAACTGCACCGAGTGTTATATATAAAGTTGCAACACAAAATGGTAAAGTTTTAAATATCCATAACCCAAGCGATATGCCAGACCCTACAAAAATTGAAATAGTGGAAGAACCGTGGATCACTGCAACTATAATGGTACCTGATCAATATTTAGGAGAGATTCTATCTCTGTGTGAAGAGAGGAGAGGAGAACAGCAGGATTTATCTTATGTTGGTAATACGACAACAGCACTACTGAAGTATCAATTACCGCTGTCTGAGGTTGTTTTTGATTTTTACGATAGACTAAAATCAATTTCCAAGGGATATGCAAGTTTGGATTGGGAAATATCCGATTATCAGGAAAGTCAGATAGATAAATTAAGTTTTTTAGTTAATGGAGAACCTGTGGATGCGTTAGCCTGCATTGTTCATAAAAGCAGGGCAGAAAAAAGAGGCCGTGAAATATGTGCACGTTTGAAAGACTTGATACCACGCCAGCAATATAAAATCGCGATTCAAGCGGCAGTAGGCGGAAAAATTATTGCTAGAGAAACGATTAACCCGTATAGAAAAGATGTAACAGCCAAGCTCTATGGTGGAGACGTCACACGAAGGATGAAGCTGCTTGAAAAGCAGAAGAAAGGTAAGAAAAGATTGCATTCTGTGGGAAACATAAACATCCCACAAAATGCTTTTATTGAGGCTTTGAAAATAAATGATTAATATATATCCAAAAACATAAATTTAAAGAACTAAGTGATATTTTCTTAATAAATTTACTGACATTGATATGGGTAAATTTGAAACAGCTATGTGAATTTGTAAAACACTATATAAGATACCATACAACGAAATCATCCCAGTGTTAAACGCTGGGATGACAGAGAGCAGCTCAATTGCTCCACTCAATCAGTAAAAATCAGATATATGTAGACATTGGCTAAAACCATTCCAACAACATTTTAGTGAAACTTAACAAGCTTATCTATAGTTTTAGTGATGATTCTTGGAGTATTTGGAGAGACTTCTGAGCCCAGTCTATTTAACAGCTCTATAGCAAACCCGCTGTTCTCATTTATTATGAAATCACATAAAATATTTTCTATATCTTTAATAACACTTTCATGCTTTCTCAGAAGATGGTTATTCGGATATCTATGAATGGTTTTGATGCTAGAATACTCAACGAAAGCTTGATCTTTAAAAGCAAGTTGTCTCAATTTCTCTTTGAATTTTTCTTCTTCATCTCTTGCTAAAAGGCAAGACTTTATCAGTTATTTTATAATCGAGTTTATAGCCTGATGTATTTCAGAATGCACTATAACTTTGATGATATTTTCTTCCACTATGCAATCATAAGTGCTTTTTTCGTTCTTTAATGACTCTATAAGCATTGTGCTATTTTGCGAATTCAATTCCAGATTCTCTTCACTTATAGTAGTCCTTATAAAGGTATTCTTATTTACCCTGATGTAAAATTGTGGCAACCCTTTAGAATAGGCAAATGCTACATCCTTAGACTCAAGTGCGTGATTGTATGAAGAAGAAAGGGTACTTGCTATAACGCTACTTGGTACTTTCATTCCATGATTACTTAGGTGATTTAACACATTCTCAACATCATGATATGTAAAACCTGTATCTTTTATCAATTCAACAACTTCTATGCAATTGTATTGTTTATACTCTATTGTCACTTCTTCTGTAAAAAGAGTTTTAGCTGCTATATGCTTATCAAGCACTGTGAAAATCTTGATGAAACTCTCTAAATCTTGTTTGTTAATTAATTCAATACTAATTAAGTTTTTGCTAACAATTATAATATTTTTTATCATTTTTTCCCACTAAAAAACTCACTAGATGAATTGTATTTTTAATTCATTAAAAATTGTTTAAAGTGGGTATGCCAGCAACAGTAAGACAAAAAAATCACATAAAATCTTCATTATGTATTATATTACATCCCTCGTGTTCATCACTGCCGCTTGTGTAAGCTGTTGCATTAATGCTATCTTCATTGTTATTTAACATATTATCCAACTTTCCTTCTTTTTCAAGATCCATCAATTTGTCACATCCAGCAATATGATGTATATAATCACCATTTTCATCAGTAATAAAAATTTGTGGAACTGTCCTGACGTTATATTTTGATTTTATACCGTCAAACAAATCCGAGTTTCTAAGTACATCAATTTCTTCGTATTTCACACCTTTTTCATCCAATAACTCTTTTGCTTTCTTGCAGAATGGGCAGTACTTCTTCACATATATTACAACTTTTCCTTTAGTATTTTTCACGATTTATCTCCATAGTTCATAAAATACAACTATTATATATAAAAAATATATATAAAATATCAAATTGTATGAAAATTATTTACAACTGTGAGCAAGGGATAAAAGATAATGTGGCACTAACTTTCGGAAATTTCGATGGCGTTCATTTAGGACATAAGTTTGCAATTTCCAATCTAAAGAAGGTAGTACAAGAAAGAGGATTACCCTCTGCAGTTTTAACTTTTGAGCCTCACCCATCAACTGTTTTATTTAGTAGGAACAATTTTAGGTTAATAGACCAAGAACAAAAAAAGGAACTAATCAGCAGCTATGGTATAGATTACTTGTATATTATTAATTTTAGTAGAGGTTTTTCTGAGGTTAGCTGCGATGACTTTATTGGTAAGATTTTGGTAAAGAAGTATGGTGCTAAACATATAACTGTTGGAGAAAGTTGTACTTTTGGTCACAAACGATTGGGTAACATATTAACTCTAGAAAAATATTCTCAGATGTATGAATATTCTTTAACTAAATTAGAGCCATTGATAATCGATAGAAAAATTTGCTCTTCTTCCTCAATCAGGGAGTGTTTACAAAAAGGCGAAATAGAAATTGCTAATAAATTGCTTGGTAGGTCTTATCAAGTTTCTGGTATTGTAACAAAAGGTGCATGTAGAGGTAGAGAAATAGGGTTTCCAACCATAAACATTCCGATAGAAGATTACATGATAAAACCTAAGCTTGGTACATATTACGCCAAAGTTGCATTTTCTGAAAATAGTTCAAGTTGGCTATATGGAGTAGTCAACATTGGTATGAGACCTACATTTAAGGACTTAAAAAAACCTATAGTAGAAATGCATATATTTGACTTCAACGAAAATGTATACAATTTTAAGGTTGACATACAACTTTTAAAATTTATTAGGGCAGAAAAAAAATTCCATAGTATTAACGAGTTAACAAAACAGATAGATCGTGATATAATGAAAGCTTACCAGTTAAAGATAAACTTATGAAAAGGATATGTTTAGTTATTATATTAATTATAGTATCATTCGATCAAACAAGTAAATTGTATATAAACTCATTGATTGATGAGGGGGAGTCAATCGAGATTACTAATTTTATGAAATTAGTTGAAGTTTGGAATTCAGGAATTAGCTTTGGAATGTGTAGTACTCTGCCTCATGGCAGCTTCTTTTTTTCGGCATGTTCAGTATTAATAATTGGTATACTTGCATACTTGATATATAAATCTAATGATAAGTCAATTTACCTTAGTTTTTCTCTGATGATTGGTGGAGCGATCGGAAATGTAATTGATAGAATCTATTGGGGCGCTGTATATGATTTCATATATTTTCATATCAATGATTGGTATTGGCCATCCTTTAATTTAGCTGATCTATCTATAGTTTGTGGAATGTGTACATTGTTATATAAGTGGTATATATATGATAGGTCTATCTCTAAGCAAAATGAGGAATGAAATAATGCTTCGCAAATTCTTTAGTTTTTTTATACCATCTGTGTTTTTTTTTATTTGTCCGATTTCTTTGGAAGCTGAAATCATAAAGCATGCTAAACTCAGTAACGGATTGGATGTTTATGTAGTACCTAATCAACGAATTCCAGCTGTTTTTCATGCAATAATATATAAAGTTGGGGGAATGGATGACCCAATTGGCAAAGCAGGATTGGCTCACTACTTTGAACACTTAATGTTTGAAACTACAGGAAAATTTAAAGACATAGAATCCACTTTTGGCAGCATTGGGGCCCAATTTAATGCTTTTACCACTAAAGAATACACCTGCTACTACGAATTAGTTCTCAAAAAAGATTTACCACTAGCAATGGAAATTGAAGCAGATAGAATGGGCAATTTTGATGTTACTCAAGACAAAATAGATAGAGAAAAAAATATCGTATTAGAAGAAAGAAAGATGAGATTTGATAATAATCCTGAAGCTTTACTATGGGAGGAAATGAACAGTGCATTTTATCGTAATGGTTATGGTAGGTCTGTTATTGGTTGGGAGAGCGATATTAAAACCTACAATCAAGATGACATAACAAAGTTTCATGATAACTATTATCATCCAGGTAATGCTATACTGCTCGTTGTTGGTGATGTAGAATTTGAAGAAGTAGTGGGATTAGCAAAGGAAAAATATGGTGAAATTAAAGCTGAGCCTGTAGTTAGGCATTATCCGAACCAAGATCCAGTACATAATGAAGATATATCGGTAATTTTAGAAAGCACTGAAGTAAAAGAGCCAGTTTTATACTTTCGCTATAGTGTTCCTTTATTTGAGCAAGTAAGTGAAACTTTTCCTGTTGATTTGGCAGTTAACATTTTGGGAAATTCTAAGTCTAGCAAGTTATATAAAGATTTAGTTCTAGATAAGAATGTAGCAGTAGAAGTGTTTGCTTATTATAATAGCTTAGCTTTTAGTAATGGTTACATTGAGATTCGGGTAACTCCAAAAAGTGGGGTAGATTTGGATGCTGTTGCAAGAGAGTTAGAAAATTCTATTAATCACTTTACCTCTGAAGAAATAACAAGTGAAGAGTTGCAAAGCACAAAGTCTAAATACAAAGCAGCACAGTTTGATAATCTATCTGATTTAACTAGTGTAGCAATATTTTATATACCACGTCTAGCACTAGGTATCCCACTTGATGAAATAGACATTTCATATAGCAAAATTAATGATGTCAATCTGAAAAATGTAAATCACAAAATTCGTACTATTTTTTCTACTAGTAAATTAGTCGGCCGTTTGCTACCAAAAGGAGGTAATAATGATGAGAGTAAGTAAACTTTTATTTCTACTTTTTTTCTGTCTGGGCTTTAATTTGCAGGCGAGCAGCCACCTAAATATAGAGGAGGTTACTACTAATAAAGGGCTTAAGTTTCTGTTTGTTAAAAATCGTGATTTACCAAAAGTTTCACTCAATATATCATTCAAAGATGCAGGTTACGTGTATGAAAGTGCAGAAAAGCAGGGACTTGCTTGGTTTACTTCTCTTGTAATTCAAGAAGGAGCAGGAAAGAATGATGCCAAAGATTTTGTAAAAAAGCTTGAGGATAAAGGAATTAGTTTAAATTTTATTGCTGGTTTAGAAGCATTTAGGGTTCTATTAAATACTTTATCTGAGAATCTAGAGGATGCAATTTCACTACTGAGTGATGCTATAATGCGCCCTAAAGTTGATTCAGAAGGATTGAATAGAGTTTTTGAAAAAGCCAAAGTAAACTTTAATAATTTTGAAAAAGATCCTTATTTTATTGCTGCAAAAGAGTTGGATACGTTGTTGTTCAAAAAACATCCTTACTCAAGAGATCGACATGGAACTCTAGACACTATAATGAGCATTACTAGAGACGATGTTTTAACATATATAAAGCGTAGTTTTACTAAGGATAATATCGTTATTAGTATTGTTGGTTGTGCAACAAAAGAAGAAGTTAGTACGCTGCTCGATAAATATTTATCTAAGTTACCATCAAAAAGATCAAAAGTTAGGAAGGTATCTGTAAAAAATGAATTTGGGCCTGCAGAAAGTAAGAGCATTTTTATGGATATACCACAGAGTGTAATACTTTTTGCTCAAAAAGGCATAGCATATGAAGACCCTAATTACTATAATGCTAGTGTTTTGATTAATGCGCTTGGTGGTATGGGGCTGAATTCAATATTAATGAAGGAATTGAGACAAAATCTAGGTATTACTTATGGTATTAGTGCAAGTAATATTACAAATAAACATGGGAATGTTATATCTGGATTCATAAGTACTGATAGTTCTACTGCTAGCAAAGCTATATCAGCAGTAAAAGATACATTTAGCAGAATAAAAAAGGAAGGAATTGACAAACAATTATTCAAGGATGCAAAAACCAGTTTAGTAAATAACCTTATCTTCTCTTTTCTATCAAATAATGCGAATACAGCAACGTTACTGGATAGTATGCAGATAGACGATCGTGATATTAACCATATAAATAATTATACAAATATCATTAATGATGTTCAATTGGAAAAAGTAAACAAGCTGGCAAGTTCTTTACTGAATCCTGAAAATTTATTTTTTGTTGAAGTTGGAAGAAACGCTCAAAGTCAATAGTTAATACCTTCTGCTATTGATCTTACTGCTTTTACATAACACTTATGCTCTTCAGCTAGAATGCGCTCTGAGAGACTTTGAACATCATCATTTGGTAACACTGGAACAGTAGCTTGAGCGATTATGGCTCCAGCATCAACTTCAGGAGTAACATAATGCACAGTACATCCTGTAATTTTTACACCCGCTTTCAGAGCTTGCTCCTGAGCATTTAAGCCCTTATATGACGGAAGTAAAGAGGGATGAATATTTATAACTTTGTTATGCCATTTATTTAGGAAATTGGCCTTTAGAATTCTCATAAACCCTGCAAGGCAAATTAAATCAACCTTATGTTGAACAAGTATTTCATGAATTTTATCAGTATCAAGTGGCTTATCTTCAACAACAAACGCTGGAATTTTTTCTTGCCTTGCTATTTCAAGGCCTTCAGCTTCACTATTATTTGTGATAATGCATACAGTTTGAGCAGGAAAATTCTGATCTTGACATGCTTCTATTAAAGCCTGCATGTTTGATCCTCTACCTGAAATTAGTATTCCGAGTTTTATCTTTTTCATTTTAGTGTAGCCGTAAGAATGGATATTAATAAAATAGCTCAAAAGGAAGCTTTATTTTAGAGTAAATACTATTGTGTAGCAATATTTTACATTACTGAATAACATGGAATTAAAGAAATCATTCATTTTAGAGTAATTTTAATATTTTACTTTGGGAATATTGTGCAATTTATGGTAAATAAATGCATATTTTTATGGCTGCGTTATTATTTTTTTAACAAAGTATTAGTATAATTTACTACACTGAATTAAATGGAGAAAATTCAATGAATAAATTACCAAGCAATGCAAAAATAAGCAAGTCTCAGGTTACTCAGTGGGAGGTAATAAAAAATTGTGAATATTCTGATAATTGTTTATCAAAAGTAGTAACTTTATACGTCATTAAAATGGCAGAATTATCAGATATTTATACGAGTAATGAACCTGAAATTAATACTATACTTACAAGAATAAGCATAACAAGTGAAAATGCATTTTTAAATAAGGTTGTTGATATTGAAATTATGTAGGGCATTTTTCCGTACAAATTCAACAGCAAGAAGAAAAATAACATATCAAGGCTAGAAGATTTGTACAATTATTTATGTTCTACTGTTATTGATAGCCTTCCAAAAGAAATGCTTGAAAGCCTAAGAAGAGAATACAGAGACGCTGTTAACTTATTTAAAGAAATTACTTAACTAGGTGTAGCATTTTTAAGACTTTACCTTCTATTTCAGAAATGCCACTTTCAAGATCTTTATCTATCAAACATATGGTAGATAAATATGTTTTCTGCTTCTTTTCAACATTGATAGTTAAAGTTCCAGGAGTAATCGTAACTGAGTTAGCAAATAATGCAATGGTCTTATCATTATGTCCTATGCATTCTCTTACAATAACAATTGGCTCAACTGTAGATTTAAATCGTAGCACCTTTTTTGTTACATAAATACTTGAAAAAATAATTTGGTAAATTAGCCAAGGTATATAACTTATAAGCTGATAAAGTGACAGCCTACCACTATCATTTAGAATTTGACTAAGGGCACTTTCAGCATCAATTAACCTTTTAAAGATAATCAATGTGAACACAGAAGAAAATACTCCACAGAGAATAAAAAAAGGCTCAAAATAACCAGACAATGTAATCCATAGAGAAGACAAAATCACAAATGATAGAGAAAAAAACTTAATATTTTGCCTGACTTTCATGATTTGGAGTATAACTTAAATGATTTTTTAGGAAAATAAAAAGTTCTTGATTTTTGTGTCAAAGAACATAATAACCAAGTTATTTTAATAAGTAGTGGAGATTATGACGCTTGATGATTTTCTAAAAATGCTTGAAGAAATAAATGATACTTCAGGTTTAAGCAAGAACAACATAGTTGAACAAATAAAAATAAAATTAGAAAGAATTGATTTACGGAGGTGGAAAGATAGTGAATTTAATATCAATTATATATTCACTACACATAGTGATCTAGATCCTGTATAAACTACATTGTTGCATTTTGCTGCTAAGAGTGGCTATGAGAACATATTAATAGCTCTAATTGAACACGGAGCATATGTCGATGCGTGGGATAATTATAGAAGCACTCCCTTGCATTTTGCTGCTGAAAGTGATAATGAAAACATAGTAAGAACTCTGATTGAACATGGAGCATGTGTTAATATGTGGGATAGTTGTTGATGAATTCCTTTGCATTTTGCTAGCGATCATGAAAGTATAAGAGACTGTACATGATCTCAAAAAAGGGATAGAATGAGAGGATAAAGTAGGATATGGGAAGTTTATATCCAAGTGATATAAGTCGAGGAAAGTTTGAGATTATTGTAGCAGATCTGAAGTCTTGCAGGAAGAGGACAATGAGAGATCTTTTGCTTGGTTGCAAAAATGTAGGCGACTTTGGAAAAATTGCGAGCGGAAACTCAACACTAGCCTGCAAATGGTCGTTCTTGCTTTTACTTCTTTCCTCCTCAAAAGATTATGAACAGGTTCTAAGAGATATTTTAATTGAAAGTGGGGCATATGTTAGTAAACACAACAATAATAGATATGCTCCTTTACACTTTGCTATTGAATGGGGCTGCAAAGATGTGATAAATTCTTTGTCAGGTAATGCTAATCCTAGGGCTGAAATGGCAGTAAGAAGAGTGGAACAAATTATACTTGCAGGAAGATTGGAGCTTTTTAAACCAAACTTGCATTTACTGAGATAATTGTTTTGTTATGAATTAAACCAAAAGTTCTGTAATATATTGAAGCTTAAAGATATCTTTAGATATGGAAGTTATTGCAGAAAATAGAAAAGCAAGGTTTGAATACTTTATCTTAGAAGAATTTGAAGCAGGTATGATCCTCTTAAGTAGTGAAGTGAAATCACTAAGGGAAAAAAAAGCAAACATTTCTGATGCTTACGTTACTGAAAAAAAAGGTGAAATATGGCTAAACAATATGCATATCGCAGAGTATAAAGCTGCAAACCAAAAGAATCACAAGCCAAAAAGAGAACGAAAATTGCTTTTGCATAAAAAAGAGATAAATAAGCTAATTGGTCAAATCAAAACCTCTGGAATAACTGTTGTGCCACTTTCTATCTATTTTAATGATAAAGGGTTGGCAAAAACTAAAATTGCCATTGTGAAAGGAAAAAAACTCTATGATAAGAGAGCAACCATAAAACAGAGAGAGTGGGAACGTGAGAAAAGTAGATTGTCTAAGAATAATTTGTAGTAAAATATGTCTTTAAGTCCAGTTATTTTTAGCATCGGTCCTGTTTCTATATATTGGTACTCTTTAGCATATGTTTTGGGTATAGTTTTTGCATATTGGTATTTACATAAGCTAGACAATCAAAAAATATTTACTAAGAATTTTTACGATTCGTTATTAACAGCCGTTATTATAGGCATTATCCTTGGAGGTAGGCTTGGGTACGTATTGATATATGATCCAGTTCTCTATATAAGCAATCCTATCGAAATACTAAAGACCTGGGAAGGAGGTATGTCATTTCATGGCGGTGCTATAGGAGTTTTGCTTGCAATAATAATCTCCTGTAGAAGACATAACATTCCTATATTTTACACACTGGATCTAATTTCTTGTGGAGTTCCGATAGGTTTACTTCTAGGCCGCATAGGTAATTTTATAAATGGAGAGTTATTTGGCAGGGTTACAAATATGCCGTGGGGTATGGTATTTCCAGAAAATGGTGATAACTTATTGCGCCATCCAAGCCAACTTTATGAGGCATTTTTTGAAGGAGCGCTACTTTTTGTAGTTACAAATTCACTGTTTTTCTTGACTAGAGTGAAACTGTATTACGGTGCAACAACTGGTATTGCAGTTATGTGGTATGGAATAGCACGTTTTGTGGTTGAATTTTTCCGCGAGCCAGACTATCAAATTGGCTATTTATGGTTCAATTTAACTATGGGACAATTTCTTTCTATACCTATGATTTTGCTGGGAATGCTTATATATTTAGGTGCGTTGAACTTAAGATTTAATACGAAATCTGTTCAATAGAGAAAAGGTAAGTTTAATCGAAAAATATAGTGGAAGTTTATTTATTCCATACTATGTACAATTATGTGAATTTTTTGTCTTGCAGAGAATAAATGTAAGACCAGCAAACCTTCGTTGTATAGCTATAAGAAAAACTTAGTAGCTACTGACCAAATTCATTACTAAGTAGATATTCATTTTCCACCAGAATATTCCTGATTGAGAAGCTACTTTATTAAAACATATTTTTAAATTTTTGCCAAAACCCTGGTTGATTATCATTAACCTTTGTGAAGGCTATGTTTAAACTGTATCTCGGATCATTTGGCATATCATATCTAATATTCAGTATTGAAACTTCGTTTTTATTATGAACAGAAACATCGTCATATGATAACTTTCTCGTGTAGCACTTTATATGCTTTTGCTTATCATATACTATATCACCTGATTCCACTTCTAGTTCTACAAATTTAGTTTTTTTCTGACATTCTTTTATTTTTATTAGATCCTTGTCTAGTGATATTGAAACTGGTAGTGTATTACCAGAATACTCTTTAGCTAAAAGCTCACTTTGAGGATACATTTTTATTTCCCTTCCAAAATGTGAGTCTATAAAATTATTGCTCCAAAATTTGTCTCCAGGATGTACATATTCGTCAGTAGCATACGGTACACCACCATAATTGCATTGAACTTTGTAATCTCCAACACCATTATTTTGAAAAAAATCATGAATGGCAGCGTAACTATCAGCAGCATCATTTATGTAATCCATTACCTACCCCTTAAAACCTTTTAATTTATTATATCACAAGAAATTACATCTATCAATAAAAAGACTTTTTTTGATATCAAGTATCTAGGGAGCATATTGATAGGATTGTGACATTCGTATTTCCCAGTTCTTCACATACTGCTGGACTAATTCAGGATAATTTTCAATAATTAATAAATTTTCAGCATTTCCCTTTTTAGCTGTCTTACTGAGGTTAAACGATCCTATGATGACTTTTTGATTATCAACAATTATTACCTTATTATGAGCAATTTTTGGCTTATTATCGATCCAAATCGGTATTCCATTTGAAAACAATTCGCTTATGACACTATATTTTGAATGGAGTTGTGATTTATCTAAGACGACTTTAACATCAACACCAAGCTCTTTGGCGTTAATCAAAGATTTTGCAACTGTTCCAAGAGTAAATGTATATTCTTGAACTAAGATAGATTCTTTAGATTGTTCTATCTCGCTGATTATCGGTACAGCACAGTCTTCTTCAGGTGAGAAGCAAACTGTTGCTTTTGGGCAAGGCGAGAATGTAGGACCCACATAGTAATACAGAGAAAAACATGCGCCGACAAAAATAAAAGATATAAAAGCCTCACAAACCACACCTAAATACACGGCGGTAGCCTACATCATAGTTTAATCATCTGTCAACCCATATTCCTTCCACTTCTCTGTAACTTTCTTTATTATTTCCTCGCTCATTTCAATTTTTCTTCCCCATTCTCGTTTGGTTTCAGGTGGAAGTTTGTTTGTTGCATCAAACCCTATTTTACCTCCGAGACCCCTTTCAGGGGAAGCAAAATCTAAATAATCAATTGGGGCATTCTCTATCGTAATTGTATCACGCACAGGGTCCATTCTTGTTGAAATTGCCCACATCACCTCTTTCCAATCACGTATATTTATATCATAATCAACAACTATAATAAATTTCGTGTATAAGAACTGTTTGAGAAAAGATAGTGTGCCCATAACAATTCTTTTTGCATGCCCTGGATAAGCCTTTTTTATCGACACTACCGCTATTCTATATGAACAACCTTCTGGGGGCAGATAAAAATCTACTATTTCCGGAAACTGATTGATGAGAATCGGCACAAAGATTTCGTTGAGTGCTTCACCAAGAATTGATGGTTCATCAGGTGGTTTACCAGTAAAAGTGCTGAGATAAATTGGATCTTTGCGCATTGTAATTGCAGTGATGTTAAACTCAGGAAACTGTTCAACAGCATTATAGTAACCGGTATGATCTCCATATGGCCCTTCATCTTGGTAATTATCCAAACTTACATATCCTTCCAAAACAATTTCTGCATGAGCTGGAACCTGAAGAGGAATAGTTTTACAATTTACAAGCTCAAGTGTTTTTTTTCGCAGCAGCCCGGCAAATTGATATTCTGATAAAGTCTCCGGCACCGGAGTTACCGCAGCAATAATCGTTGCAGGATCGCTACCAATCACAGCAGCAGCAGGAAACTTCATATTTTGCCCCCTCTCCTTCCACCGTTTATGGTGACCTGCACCACCACGATGTGCAAGCCAGCGCATGAGAGTCGTTTTTTTATTCACAACCTGCATACGATATATTCCAAGATTGAAATTATCTTGCTTGTCTGCTGTTGGTCCTTTTGTTACCACAAGTGGCCAAGTGATAAGCGGTGCAGGCTCGTTTGGCCAGCATGTCTGAATAGGTAGCAAACTAAGATCCACCTTATCCCCAGTTAGCACCACCTCTTGACATGGGGCTTTGCTCACAACTTTGCTCCGCATCGACAATACAACTTTTAGTAGAGGAAACATTTTCACAGCATCTTTGAAGGTTTTTGGCGGCTCAGGTGATCGCAAAAATGCTAGAAATTTACCCAGATCCCTTAATTCATCAGAATTTATACCAAGTCCGAATGCAATTCTCTCAATAGTACCAAATAAATTCACTAAAACGGGAATTGAATTTTTGCCATTTTCTGTGACAACATTCTCAAAGATGATAGCTGATCCCTTGTTTGACAAAACTCTACGATGAATTTCTGTCATTTCAAGAATAGTTGAAACTTCTTTTTTAATTCTAATTAGATCTTTTTTTTCTTCTAATGCTCTGATGAAGTCGCGTAAGTTATTGTACATATTTTAAAAATTTTAAGCCTTTTAAGAAGTGCTTTTCCCAGCACAACTCATTCACTTATTATTATAGAGGCTCTAGAAAAATTATTCTCCAATTCGCTTTTTAAGTTTTTATATTCAGCAGTCTTTAATTCTTCATTGGTAATAAAGCTTTTCTTTATGGTTATTAAATTGCTAAATTCGGTTCCATCATTTTTATATTTACAGAACCTATTTACATATAACCAAGGAGAATCTATTTCAAAATTCAAATTTTCACAGTTTTTAATTTTGATGTCTTTTATTATCATATGGCTTTCCTTAGTTTTAGGAACACCAATAAAAAGGTCTGACACTTGGTCAGAAGCTGTATTGACAACATCATTAAGCCAATTATCTCCTAAATTCAAAGCAGGTCCTAGATTTGTCTTTAAAATCTTATTTTTTTGCTGAAACTCATATTTGATTGTAAAATCTTCTACATTACGTAAAGTAAGGTCAGGCAATTCTAAGAACTTCTTTTCTTCTTCATCAAGATATACCCCACTAATCATATGAAAAACAGAATCCCTTAGTTGCTCATTTGAATAATACAATCCAACCCCTGTTAAACCTAGGGCTGCTTCCCCTTGTACGGTAAGCCGGCCATATTCATTTACAACATTATCTTCTATAGTTAATTCACTATGAGATATCACTTTTGAATTTTCAGCTTGTACAGAAGGAATTTTTATGTAATCTGCTTTCTCATAATTGAGTACTAGAGCGTTCCTATCAGCAATGTCTGGAAAAATACCCTGTGCCATACTGACGGTATTAGTTGGATCAATCCAATATATTTTTCCATCTTTATTTGTTACTTTGAGCATCACATGATTGAAATTACCCATATTAGGTAATGCTTTAGAGTTAGAAGTGTTAGTAATTCCTCTCATAACTAAAACAGGTTGAACTTTGTAACCAAGTTCCTGTAAAATAGCAGCCGTGCTAGAAGAAAAATCTTTGCAATCCCCAACTTGAGAATCAGCAATTTTCTCTAAATCTCTCGGGAAATATTTTCCTGATACTGTACGCCAGTCTCCCATGTACTGAACTTTTTCATTCAATAAAGAAGTAACAGCATTGATCTTATCTTCATCAGTACTCTCACTGGTAGCAGATTCTGCTATAGCTTTAAAAATTGCAGGAAGTGGCTGGTTAATGACGATATGATAACCAGGAGCTAATTTTTTAGCTAAATCTTCCCATTTAGATAGGCTTGAAAGTGATACCCAAGTGTTGTGTTTAATATTCAATATTCCATTATGTGGTTCATTTGTTGTGTTTTCATAAACTGCTTTCTTCAAAGCAATGCTTATAGAGTGTATATCATCATTTTTTTCCTCAGCGATTTCTAATACTTCTCTTGGATCATTAACTTTAATCTCCAAGGGTAATTCAGAATTGATTTTAGTATTGTCTGCTTGTAAATAATCCCCATAATAAGAGAGGCTCAAGCCATAAAAATTATCGACAGGAACCTTTTTGTTAACTTTTTTATACCTTAAATATACTTCTGTGCCAATTTCTATTTTGGGAAATGGTATGGTTACTTGCCTTAGCTGATCGAAGCCTTTACTAGGACTAGCTAGCGGTTTATCCTCTATCATGTCTTCAGTGACTATATATTCCTCTCCGTTATAAGCTGTTTTAGCTTCTAAAACAGTCAAATCTGCACTATCATCATTGTAGATTAAACTATACAGAGAAAATCTATCACGCCCAGACTCCTTGAGTATTTTTGCTTGAAGCTCTACTTCCGTTTCATAGGTACCATCTCTATTAACATTAATGTTAACATTAGAAAACTTAACCTCGACAGAAGCATCTTCGTACTTACTCCACCTTGCTTCAGCTGTCGAAGCTACAAAAAATGCTAACATTGCTAAGTTAAAGACAGCTTTTAAAAATCTCATTTTTACTTACATTTATTGAAAAATCATTCTATTATATCCGAACAACACTATCGGAAATGTAAGACTTAGTGTGTTCATATTACTTAGCGACGCGCTTACCGATATTATATGCAGCGATTACAAGATAATCAACTTTTTTGCTTACAATTTGCTAGACATAGCGGTAAAGACTATCTAAATCTTTATAAATGCCTTACTCTGCAAAATTTTTCATCACCAAATCTTCTGATGAACTTTACAAAAATATCTTAAATTTCATTTTATAAAATTTGCATTTCTTGATAAAAATGTTTTAACATTAAGCATTTCTTTAATATTTGTATTCTTTAAGTAAGTGTATGTCTAAAATACCATTTTTATTGATTTTTATATTTGCAGTAGCAAGTTTACCAGTAATAAACAATTGGCTTTCACACCCCAGTCCAATCTTAAACGATGACCATATAAGTGAAAGATTAGATGACTACATCAGTAAAAATTTTGATAAGATCATAAAAACTCTCCAGGAAGAGTCAGCTAAAAATAGTTATGCTAATGCAACCAAAAATAAAATTTCTCAGCATAAAAATGAAATATTCGACTCCACTTATCCTTACTCAGGAAATGAAAATAGCAATGTCATAGCTGTAGGGTTCTTTGACTATTCTTGTTGCTATTGTAAGGCAATAAAGAATGACATAAAACAGTTGATCAATGATGGCAAAATTAAATATATCTTTAGGGATGCTCCAATACTTGGTAACAACTCCTTAAAGGCAGCAAAAGGTGCTTTAGCAACTTATTTTATCGATAAAGAAAAGTACTTAGATTTTCACTATGCTGCACTAGATCACAGAGGAGAATTTTCAGACAAAACTATATTAGGTATAGTAAAAAATATAGGGATTAACGAGGACGATTTTAACAACTCTATGAAAAGTAATGCAGACAAAATTGAGCAAATGATAAACAACAGCAAACTTTTAGTAAGGGATTTAGGAGTAGGCGGTACACCTTTTGTGATAATAGGAGATAGTCTTTTTGTGGGAGCAACTGATTTAAATGTGCTACGCAAAAAAGTAGATGAGTTAAAAGATTAATAAATTCCCTACTTGACAGCACAAGAGAGTTTAAGTATAGTCAAGATATAGTAAGTAACTATATGTATAGGCTGCATATTAGTTCAAGAAAAGTAGGTGATGTTTGCTTGCAACACAGCACGACCTTAAGTAATTAGCCTTCCTAGGCTGATTAATCTATTAAAATACAATCATTATTTTGGAATTATAACATGAAAAATTTCAACAGAAAACCAATTGCTCTTTTTCGACAAGTCGAAAAAAGCACAAAATTAAGTCAATTTTTATTTAAGAATCTAGACTCTTTTTATTCTCAAAGGCTAGAAAGACTAGTTTATAAATTTCGGGCACAAAAAACAAAAAGAAGTAGTTTATTGAATGAGCTAAAGAGAGCTTATCCTGAAAAGCTAAAAATAGGAGCTTCTATATCAGAAGGAGATTGCTTTTTTGACTCCGTGGCTCAAGGATTGAATGAGCTAAATATAAAACCTGGTCATCGTTTTACCGCAAAATCATTAAGAGAAGATTGTGAAAATTATGCTAGAGCAAATGCAAATTCAAATTCGTGGGTTTATAAAAAAATAACAGGAGATGCTGAAGAAGGAGGATATTTTGTAGGTGAAGGAAATTTGGATAGCAAAGTAATAGCGAAGGAAAGAAATAGCGAAGATGAAAAAGGCATATCTGCACAAACAGACTGGTGTAAAGATGAAGAAATAATAACCAAATATACAGAAGAGGAGTTTTTCAGCTGGTTACTAGAGGAATATCGTGAAGATAGAGAAGGGAAGATTTTAGAGATTTTGAAAAGTAGATATGGCATAGATAATGATTTGTTACTAGAAGACTATAACGAATATGAAATAAGTAAAGATAAAGAAGAAGAAATAAGCAAAGATGGAAAAGAAAAAAAAGATAATTCCAAGTCTTTTTCTAAATATCTAGACAACATTAAAAATATGTCTACAGAAACTCATTCTCTACCTATATGGGGTCGTCCAGAGATTGAAGGGAAAATGATATGTGAAAAGTATAAAGTGAAAATTGAAGTGATAGCACTAGAAGAAGAACCTATAGGTGGTAGATATATTACTACAGGTGAAGAAGGTGAAGGCGATAAGGTTGTTCGTATAGTGAATTACATGCGACATTTTGTTCCACTTCTTAATGGAATTTCTGAGGATATAACAGAAAATAAACCAGTTTTTGGTGAAGAAATCTTTGGTGAGGTTACAGAAGTTCCTGCTTCTGAGCAACCAAAGCCAGAAGTACAACAAGAAAGCAGCGCTAGTGAGCCAATTCATACAGATACAGTAATTACTTTTACTCATCAACAAGAGGAAATACAAAAGAAATTAATCAATAGTTACATGAAAGAGGCTTTTATAGCATAGCTGCTGTAATAACAGCTATAGTATTCACAGCATCTGCTATAGCTGCTGTTTTTACTCAACCAATTCCTTTAGCATCTCTTGCTGGAGTTGCTTTAGTTGTTGCATGTGTTTGTGTATATCAATTAATGCAAAGTCATAACGATATTCATGAACTCAAAAGTGAGCCAAAGGAAAATATTGCTCATACTTTTCTAGAAAAAACGGGATTTAAAATTTATAGCCTGATTGATAAAGTAGCTTCAAAAGCTTAAGCTCTTTCCTACATCAGCTCAACTTTATTTTTACAGGAGATAAAAATGGACGTTGAGTCAAAAGTAAAGGCTTTTTTAAATAATTAGTATATTAATTTATTTAACTTTTAGTATAATTTATTATATTTTCAATAAATTAACATTATTTAGGAGAGTCATATGACTAGTAACACAGATTTATATTTAATAACTCTTGAAATAAGAGATGGTCGAAAGACGATCGAGGATTTAAAGACCGCTCTTAAAGAAAAAGAAGTGATTGTTAATACAGAAACATTTAGATATGCTTTACAATGCTCACAAGCTACAAAAAAGGCAGTAATACATGAAATTCTGCTTCATTTTGTAAAAAATTCTAATAAGCAATCACTAAAAGATGTAATAGAGCATTTAAATGAGACAATACGGAATAAAGGGTCGATAGATCAATATGAAGAACTTGATACACTACTAAATTTTCAAGACAATGAAGGAAATACGTTGTTGCACTACGCAGCTTTGCATAATAAACCTAACGATATACCGACTCTTATGCAGTGTGGTGCAAACTGTCTAATCAAAAATACAGATGGTAAGACTCCATTAGATTTCGCTCAAGGAGATACAAAAACAAAACTAATTGAAAGTATGAAAGACCAAGCTCAATTGAAAGAAGGAAGCTCTATATATGATGCTTTAGGGCGTACATTTGCTGTCAGTCTTCTTGCTTTTATTGCATTTGGATTGTGTGCATGCATTGCAGCAGAGTGTGATGTAGTAAGTTTTCCTAGTGCCATATTAGGTGCAATCATAGCATCTCCTCTTGTTGGCATAGCTGCTGGACTAATTATATATTTCTTAGATCATGATCGTAAACAAGCTGGAGCGATATCAACACTTCTGCAAGAATTTGAAATGTCTGAAAAGACACCATTATTACAACCTTCTGTGTAGTAATAATATTACTGATTTCTTTTTTCACTAACCCTACATTTACTTCATCTTTTAATAGTATCTAGATTTCTAGATACTATTACATGTTTGTTGTAACTTGCATAAATCACACTTTTTTTTAGCTAAAACATCTCAACTTTATTTTTACAGGAGGAAATATGTCATGCACAGAAATTAGATTTCCAGAAAATATATCTTATGGTTCTACTGTAGGACCGGAATTTTCCACTGACATTGTAACAACTCATAATGGCTGTGAGCAGCGCAATATTAATTGGTCTCGTGCACGTGCAAGGTATAAAATAGCTTATGGAGTTAGGTCAAACAAGCAGCTAACAGAACTCATAACATTTTTTCAGGCACGAAAAGGTAAAGCTATAGGGTTTCGCTTTAAGGATTGGTCAGATTTTACAGTTATCAATCAAGAAATTGGCATAGGAGACGATAAAAAAGCGACCTTTCAGCTGATAAAAATTTACATAAGTGGAAAAGACAAGCATACACGAACTATTAAAAAGCCAGTGCATGATACAATAAAAATTTACCTAGATGGTGAAAAGACAGAAAAATATTCAGTGAATTATTTAACTGGAGAAATAGCATTTATGAAACCACCAGCAAAAGGCACAATAATCACCGCAAGCTTCGAATTTGATGTACCAGTACGATTTGACACAGATTACCTAAACGCTTCTATTGATAACTATGGCAGCAATAGCTGAAACAATATTTTCTTGGTAGAAGTGAAATAAAGTTAAAGTATGCTCCATAAAAGTTAAGCGATACTGAGGCTAATATTTAAATGAGCCTCAGCATAATTTAAAGTCTATCGCCCATTACAATGTTCCACACTCGAAATTTGAGGAAATTCTAATGTAGTGTTTTCTCTTTCTTGTAAAATAGAAAGTTTTAATAATTCTTTTAGAACTAACTTTACAAGTATTGTACCATTTTCCTTAAAGAGGTAGTCCATCCTATTGGTTTTCTGTATGTGATTGACAAAATTTCTAGCTTTCTCATCAAAAGCCTACATTGTGTTGATATAAGATAATACCAAATCCGAGCTATTTATTGCTAAAATACAATTTATGAAAATATCTAATTTTGTTTTATCTTTAGTCAAATCTTCAACTAACCTATTTCTAATATTATTATTATCAAACAAAATGTACTCTAGGTACGAAGCAGACTCAATAAGTATAAAGTCTTCTAAAGGTACTAGTTCTGAATCGTTGTCAACATCAGTAAGTATTACAAAATCAGTAATACACCCTTCTTTTCTCACAACATAGCACTTAGGAAGACCACGATACATTGATAGCAAAGAAAAAAGACGTATTATACTTGTACCTCTATCTTTCATTTCTTCGAGAAGCTTTTTATCATTTATTAGTTTGTGCAAAATGTAATCTGTAGCAGGACCTGGTTTGCGAAAACGAAACATATTATTTTCTGCAAAAATAGCCTCAGCTAATTCAATAGACTTTTTATCCTCATCTATAAAAGCCTTTCCTTTTCTATTTAACTGTATGATTTCAGCCTTGCTATTGCTGCGTAGTCTGGTTTGCCCTATTAGCCTCTCAAATATTTTTGTCTTCATATATATCTTGTATCAATTAATATTGATACAAGATATATTAACTACTTTAAGAAAAGAAAATGAAAATCTTAATAAATATTAAGCTTTTATTAAAAAAAGAAAGTCTTTTTATATTTGTACGATTATACAAACGGTTTGATTGTTGTGAATTATCTAGGTACCAGCGTCTAATTAATAAGCCTGCTTGAAGCCGTTCAGCAGATTAAGATAGACAAAAACACAGGAATAAATGGTGTCATGTCAGTACCCAAACACTGGCATCCAGTTAAGTGAGTATAAAAGTAATGTTAAAGACGTTTTGATGATTATGAAAATGCTGGATCCCAGTGTCAAAGCACTGGGATGACAAGAAATGGAACACTGGTTTCAGTATTTGCACGCATCTATGTTCAGTGTTTGCACATGCATAACTTGCTTCAAATTGCTGATAAGCATGATAACCGCATGCAGGAGATGCAGCAGCGAACACATTTAGGTCTCTTTGCTTGAGTGTCTAGACAAGAAATGGAACACTGGTTTTAGGCATCTACGTTCAGTGCTTGCACATGCATAACTTGCTTCAAAATTTCTGCTTGCTGATAAGCATGGATCTTAGTATAACCACATGCAGGAGATGCAGCAGCGGGTCTTGCAACACATTTAGGCCTTCTTGCTTGAGTGTCTAGATTAGATAGAACCTCTTCTATTAACGGATTAACAAAGAACCATCCTCCCATATTTTTTGGTTCCTCTTGACACCATACAATTTCAGCGTTCTTATATTTTTCGAGTTCACTGTTTAGTTTATCGGCCGGGAATGGATAAAATTGTTCTAAACGCACTACTGCTATATCGTTTATTTTTTGTGCTTCAAGCATTTCAATTATGTTGTAATAAACTTTACCACTACATATTACAACTTTACGTATTTTATCACTTGCAACTAAACCTGTTCTACACTCTGGAATTACCGTAAGAAATTTTCCTTCAAAGTCAGAAAGGTTAGAAACTGCGCTTTTATGACGCAATAGTGATTTAGGTGTAAACACCACTAAAGGCTTACGAAAATCTCGATTAATTTGTCGGCGTAAAACATGAAAATAATTCGCAGGAGTAGAGCAATTAACCACCTGCATATTATCTTCCGCACAGAGTTGCAAAAACCTCTCTATACGAGCAGAACTATGCTCAGGCCCCTGCCCTTCATAACCATGAGGCAAAAGTAAAACTAGACCACTTGATCGCAACCACTTTGTTTCTGATGATGCAATAAACTGGTCGATCATGATTTGCGCACCATTTGCAAAATCACCAAATTGCCCTTCCCAGAGCACCAGTGAATATGGAGAGTCAAGGCTATATCCATATTCAAAACCCATCACAGCATACTCAGATAGTGCGCTATCTATAACTTCAAAGCGAGCTTGCTTCTCACTTATGTTGTTTAGTGGAATAAAATCTTCTTCCGTTACTTGATCAACAAGCCTTGAATGACGGTGCGAGAAGGTACCACGACCAGAATCTTGTCCTGACAAGCGCACTCCTATTTCTTCTTTAAGCAATGACGCAAATGCAAGACTTTCACCAGTGGCCCAGTCTATGTTGCTACCGGAATTTATACTTTCTATTCTGCCATCAAGTATTTTCCTCACTTTATTATTGAGATTAAAACTACTTGGAATATTGCTATTTATGTGTACACCTAATTTTTTTAGCTCATCTGGTGAAACACCAGAGTCCGTATAATATTCACTCAAATCGTTCAACTTTGCTCTTCTCAATTTCGACCACACTCCATCAAACCAATCAGCTTTTTTTGGAGTGTAAGTCACTGACTCAGCAAGACTTTTATCCAACCTTACCCTAAATTCGCTGCGCAATTTACTTACTTCATCACTAATTAGGACTTTCTCTGCAGCCAGCTTCTCTTCGTAAATTGTTCCCGGAGTTTTATGCCTTGATATTTCTTTATACATAAGTGGCTGAGTAAAATTTGGTTCATCACCTTCATTATGGCCATATTTGCGGTAGCATATTATGTCAATCACCACATCCTTTTTAAATTTCTGCACATACTCCATTGCCAAACTCGCGGCAAAACTCACGGCTTCTGGATTATCTCCATTAATATGAAATATTGGAGCTTCTATTGATTTTGCTACATCAGTACAATAAAAAGAAGAGCGTGCACAACGAGGATTCGCAGTAAAACCAACTTGGTTATTGATGACAATATGCACGATACCACCAACTTTATAACCTTCAATGTTGCTCAAAGTCAGGGTTTCAGCAACCACTCCCTGACCGATAAAAGCTGCATCACCATGAATTGATATTCCAAGCACAGATCTCGTATTTTGTTTTGCCCTTACTCTTCCAGCTAGAACCGGATTTACCGCCTCAAGGTGAGATGGGTTAGGACATAAACTTAAGTGTATTTTTTTACCACCAGCAAGTGCTCGATCAGAAGAGTAACCAAGGTGATATTTGACATCACCAGACACCTCAAGACCACTTGGATATTCAAGGTTGCCTTGAAATTCAGACAGCATTGCCGCATAATCTTTTCCCATCACTTTAGTTAGAACATTGAGCCGTCCTCGGTGGGCCATACCAAGAACTATTTCTTCAATACCAAAAGCTGCAGAATCACTAATAACTCTTTCAATTGCAACAATGGCTGACTCCCCACCTTCGATAGAAAAACGCTTATATCCAGGAAATTTCATATGGAGAAATTGCTCAAACATCTCAGATTCAATCAAGTGCCTTAGTATTTCTTTTTTATCCTGAGGGCTTAGCGTATAGACCTGATTTTCAATTTTCTCCTGCAGCCAAACTCTTTCCTCATAAGAGGAAATATGCATAAATTCAAAACCGATATTCTTGCAGTAAATATCTCTGTAGATTCTAGTGTCACTTGTAGGAGAAAGATTCAAGTATTTTTGATAATCTATTTCCTTATTTACATTCGGTGATAATGGATTTAAGTCTGCAAAAAAGTGACCATAAGATCTGAAAAAATTTGCTAAATCATCAGCATCTACTTTAGCTTCATTCTGTGCTCTGCAGGGTTCTGCTTTATTAACTTCTAAATTGCTCGAAAAAATTCTGTACCAATCTTCTCCAATTGATTTATCGCCTTGCAAGTAACGGCTATAAATTTTTTCCACAAATTCGACATTATCGCCATAAAAACAGGAGTTATTTTTAAAATTGGACATAATCACTACAAAAGTATCAAATACTTATGAGTATAACTTAAGTTTTTTAAAAAAGAACTCCTTTAGTTTCTACTTATTAAGTTATACAAACACGTAATCTGAGTTTTCCAGAAAGGGTGTCATTCTAGACTAACATCTAATCTTTCCATAAATGCTGTATTTCAACATAAAACAACTATACTCATCAACTTGTGCCAAATCATAATTCCTAGGTTCCAGTGTTAGCTACTTGGATGAAATCTTTTTTGGATTTTTATACTATTGCTGATTGAATTTTTTTTTGCACATCTAGGAGTGTAAGCGTTTATGAGTCAGAGGATAAATCATATAACATTTACTCGGTCTTAATACTTTGAATTTATATTTAAGTAAACGATAAACAGTAATTGGTATGAGTGATCTATTTAAAAGTGACAATTATGATAAAAATCTCAATTCTTTGATAAGAGTCATAAAGCTGAAGGATACAAAAAAAATTAATGAACAATATGATGAAACACTGAAAGATTTATCTCAAGCTCTGAAGAATTTTACAAACAACGCAAAAGATGTAGCCAAATTTGTTATATATAGCGACTTGAATAATTATGTAGAACCTTTGAGCACAAAGCTACTCGGTTTTATTGGAACATTAAAAGGGATATTAGATAGAGTCTTAGGAAAAGATATTCCAACTAATAATAATGACATAAAAAATTTTATTGGTGATGAATTATCAGGTTTCACTATAGAAAAAGCAACCGAATACACAAATATTTTAAGTACAATTAATCTATTCAAGAAAGGACTTAAAGAAATTTTAGATTCGAAACAGAGTGGAAAAGGCAATAAAGAACATAAATCATACGAAGTAAGCACGGAAAATAAAACGACATCAAAGCAGAAGGAAGATACTCTTAAGCTGCAAGAAGGAAAATAGCCGGAGAGAATAAAACGGCCAACAATAGCACCTCCGCCACCTCCTACTGCCTCAAAAAAGGTACACTTTAAACCAGAAATAGAGAATGTATCTCCTGAAGATTCAGGCTACGAAAGTTCATTAAGTAAAGAGTCTGGACATGAGGAAATATCAAATTATCAAGAGAAAAGTAGTAAATCTTCAACAAAAGATTCGGAAGACTCAAAGTTAGCTAAAAAGGAGCCAACTCACAAAACGAAACCTTAGAACCTGTTCATAATCTTTTCAGAAGCAAAGCAGCGAAAGCAAGAACGACCATTTGCAGGCTAGTGTTGAGTTTCCGCTCGCAATTTTTCCAAAGTCGCCTACATTTTTGCAACCAAGCAAAAGATCTCTCAACAACCAAAAAGATGGGTTGTTGAGAGATCTTTTGCTTGGTTGCAAAAATGTAGGCGACTTTGGAAAAATTGCGAGCGGAAACTCAACACTAGCCTGCAAATGGTCGTTCTTGCTTTCGCTGCTTTGCTTCTGAAAAGATTATGAATAGGATCTGAGAAAGATAATATTAATTCTAGGAACAATTTTAATTTTACTCCTTTACATACGGCAGTAATGAATGGTAAAGATAGTACAGTTAAACTTCTTCTAAAGCGTGAAGCTAATGTTAATGCTAAGGGTCACAAAAGTTTTACTCCTTTACATACAGCAGTAGTAGATGATAAAATTAGTATAATTAACCTTCTGCTTGCTGACCCAAATCTTAATGTTGGTTGTATAAAAGTTGCATCTATTAATAAGGAAAATAAAGAAGAAAAAGAAAAATTTTTTCAAAAAATTAGACAGGATTACAATTTATTTGAGAAAGTAAAAAAAGCGGCAAACGAAAAGGATATAGGTAAGCTAGATGAATTGCTCATAGAGATAGAAGAATTACTGAAATCAAAAAATAAACATGGTTTCAAACCAAGCTTAAACTATTCTCCAGATGGTAATGATGAAAATACTACTGTTGAAATTGCTATTCAAGCTGGTGGAAAGTTATTAGATCTTTTATATGCTTATGCTAAGAAGAATATAGACACAGAAACTGAAATATTTAAAAAACTAAAACGTGCTAAAGAAAATTCTCATTCTAAGAGAGATCTTTGTGATGTTTCTGTTTTAAAACATTCTACTCCAGATCAAGACTTTTTGTTTAGTAATGGTTAATGCTTCCTTCTATAATGCAAAACCCATACTCATCCAACCTAATTGATTACTTGCAATCTGGATTTCAGTTTTAGCTACTCGAATGAAAGAGAAAGGGCTACTTGCATGACATGAAAAGGAGCACCGAGCAGATCACTTCTTCACAAAGATCTTATCAGCAACACGCATATCAATTATGCTCCAATTGCTAAAAGTAAAGTCGGTTGTATTTTGCAAGTGGCTTAAATAATCCCATGCGCTATAAGGATTATCTTCAGACAATTTTACTGTGGCACTGTCATCGAGTATGATATTCCATCTTCTATTGCCTACATAAACACAAGAAGAAATATGATCACTTAATTGAGTTTTCCTCTCTAGTATATATTTAATGAATTTTAGGCTTGATAACGAATTTTGTCCTTTGATTATAACGAGGTTATCTATCTGGTAATCATCTACGATTACTTTACCTTCAGAGTCAATTACTGAAGTTTTGTTATCATCTTTCCAAAGAGCAAAAGGTTTGTGTTCATTTACATCAATGCGTAAGGTGTTGGGTAAAATCCTATAAATTCTTACATGTTTTATCCATTCGCTTACAGATTGTATATTATCTGTTAGTTTTGAGAGTGATACATACATGATAGGTTGTGTTCTATCTACTAAACTTAGAATGTCCTGTTCATTTGTAAATTTGTTTCCAGTAACGGTTACTTTGTCGATTGAAAATCCATTGCTAATTAATAAGCTCGGTAAGCGATCGTTACACCAAGTAAAGTAGTAATTGAATCGATTTGTTATTTTATCAAGTGAATTATAAAGTACTAATGTAAGGAAAAGTGCAGTTATAATCATGAAAGCACACTTGCGCAAAAAACTCCTTTGGCTTCTAGTAACATTGTTCAACATCGGCTTGATCTCTAATATTCTTGTGGTGTAAACTGTCTTTGACAATAATTTTAATTAATTCATTAAAAGCAATTCCTTTTGTCAATTTTGCAATTTCTGGTACTAACGATAATTCAGTAAAGCCAGGATGTGTATTAATCTCAAGCATTTTTAAAGTGTTATTTTGGGGATTATAACGGAAGTCTGAGCGGGAAACAGTTTTGCATCCTAAAAATTGATGAACTTTTAGTGCGTGTTTCAAGGTCATTCTATATATGTTGTCAGGAATTTTAGCAGGAAATATATGTTCTGCAAATCCATCTGTATACTTTGCTTCATAATCATAGAATTTATTTTTTGGTCGTATTTCCATAGTGCCAATTGCTTCGTTCAGCAACACAGCAGTATGTAACTCTATACCCGGTATGTATTCTTCTATGATCATCTTTTCCATTATAGTAGAACTGTTATTTTTCAGCTCTAAGTAATCCTCATGTGAGAAAATCATTTGTACTCCAATGCTTGAGCCTTCGTTAATCGGTTTTAAGACGTACGGATAATCAACTTTAATATTATTTTTTAGCACATCTTCTCGACTAATTACATAGCCTCTTGGAGTGTCGATATTAAGAGAATGGAATATATGCTTTGACATCACTTTATTCATAGCAACAGCCGAAGCCATAACTTCTGAGTGTGTATATTTTATACCTAAAATCTCCATTAAACCTTGAATACAGCCATCTTCACCATAAGGTCCATGTAGAGCAATAAAAGCAAGAGCGGGATTAGTTTTTTTAAGCTTTTGAGCAATGTTGCTATCAACATCTATTTCTATTGCATTATATGAAAGGCTATCAAGCGCCTGCTTTACTGCTTTTCCGCTCATAAGCGATATTTCTCTTTCGCAAGAAAATCCACCACTTAAAATTGCTATAGTTGGAACCATAAGCACCCTAATATTTTGCTATATATCATATATAAAAGATACTTTTATCTTCAATAGAAAAAACGCTTTAAAAAATTCCACAGCTGTACAGATATTGAAACTTGCAGATGGTGTCATGCAAACTGGTTCCTTTATGATAAAACACCAGATTGCAAGTAAAACTGGAAGATCTTTTTCAGTAATATTCTTTAAAAATTTAATTTTGTAATCCACTTGATTTCCACTTTACATCTTTGTAATCAACTGTTTCTACACCTTCAATGTCATATTGATCAGCAACTACAGATAGTTCCATTTCATGATCTATTAAATAACTTTTCTGCTAATTCTTGAGTGGGCTGCTTAGTAAGCTCAACTAGTTTAGTAAAATGCTGTAAAGTTTTTTTACTGAAAGATACATTAGCATTTGCCGTAAGTTTTACCAAAGTTCATGAGTAATTGTACAATATTTTCCTGAAATTTTCAAGAAAGTAAACTTATCTGGAAAGTAATTATGCTGATATAAATATTACAATTTTATTAATACATAAATGCTACCGTGGCGTTAGTTTTTTAATTTAGGAGTATATTATGGTTATACCTACACAAAACTCGAATTCATTAACGTTTCAGGCACGTAACCTATCTCATATTTGCCACAAAAACTGTGAAGAGGCGTTCAATGAAACAGACAAACCTCTATGCAAGACTAGATGTGACGCTTTCTTTTCAGTGCCTGAACCTCGTTCACAAATTAGTGAGAAATTAGTAGACATTGCAAACAATCTCCGTTTTGAGAGTGCACAATTATCGTCTATGGCAGATGAAATAGACGCTTACAATTCAATGTCTATTTAATCAAAAAAATGTAAGTCTATTTTTGTACTCTATGACCCTAAATTTTCATCAAAATAAGCTGTCTTATCCTTTTTTTCTTTATACTCTTCTGCTGTATCTAGGGGTTGCTTTTTAGCTGTAATGTTTGGCCATTTTTGAGAATATTCTACGTTTATGTTGTAAAATGATTTAAAGATTTTTTGTTCATTGTTCAGCAAACCTTCGTCTAGTTCTATAATATCTTTTATGGAATCATCAGTTATAATCGCATCCACTGGACACTCAGGTATACATACTCCACAATCAATACACTCATCTGGGTTAATCACGAGCATATTTTTACCTTCATAAAAGCAGTCAACGGGACATACTTCTACACAGTCCGTATATTTACATTTTATGCATTTATCTGTAACAAAATGCGTCATAAAACACTGTATATTTACATTATCTTGGGTACACTAAATTGATAAGAAATTCAAGCCTTTTATGAAGATAAATAAATTAAATAACGAAGAATTAGAAATATGGCTAAGCTTGGCTAGAACTGTGGGATCAGTAAAGTTCTTTAGTATACTTAGAGCATGTGGGTCGCTATATGAAGTGCTTAAATATCTTAATAAGTTAATTAACAAGGATTATGGAATTCAAAATGCACGAGAAGAAATTAAGAATGCAGAAAAAATTGGAGCCAAAATAACACCAGCATGTGATCCAGATTACCCTGAAATTTTAAGTAATATCTCTGATTGTCCTCCTGTAATAACTACACTTGGTGATGTATCATTATTAAGTCGTGAGATAATTGCAATAATCGGTGGACGTAATTCTTCAATGAATGGAAGAAATTTTACCAATAAGTTGGCACTCGATTTAAGCGAAGCTGGTTTCATCGTAATTTCTGGTCTTGCAAGAGGGATTGATACTGCAGCAAACAGTGTAATATACAAAAATTACCCCACTATTGCTGTTACAGCAAGCGGAATTGACGTAGTATACCCAAGAGAAAATTTTGATCTATACAAAAGAATCACTGAAAATGGCGGATTAGTAATTACTGAGCTTCCATTTGCTACTAAACCAAAGCCTCAGTATTTTTCCCAAAGAAACCGAATTATATCTGGCCTTTCACTCGGTGTTGTGGTAATTAAAGCATCAAAAAAGTCTAGTTCTCTCATCACAGCAGATTTTGCTTTTAATCAAGGAAGAGAGGTGTTTGCAGTTTCTGGTTTTCCTTTAGATTCACGCTATAGTGGTAGTAATTATTTAATTAAGAACGGCGCTAAACTTGTTGAATCCGCTGATGATATAGTAGAGAGCGTGAGATTTAGTTTACCTCTGCAGCAAAAAAATCTATTTGATACCGTTGCTGACCAAAAACAAGAAAAATTGCAACAGGCAAAATATGTTATAGTTGATCATATTAACTCTGTACCTATTGATATAGATGAACTTATATTAGCAAGCGGACTTTCTGCCAACATAGCTCTAATGGCTCTTTTAGAACTAGAGTTGGAAAACAAAATAGAGCGTTCTCCGGGGAATAAAATATCATTAATTTTCTAAATTGCTTTAGTTATAAGTCCACAACCGTACAAACATTATGATTTGAGTCCACCAAGAAAGATGTCATTCCAGCGTGTGACGCTGGCTTTCCGTAATCTCACTAAAAACGTTGTATTTTTACATAACTTTTATACTTACTAACTTAATATATAATCAGAATTCCTAAATTCCAGACTCATGCATCAATAGACCTGCTGCAAAAGGTAATGATAAAATGATGGGAGAGAGGTAGAAGAGGAATAAGCAGATAGAGTAAGGTAAAAAAATGAACTTTAGTTACTACAATATAAAGAAACACCCAAGAAATTTTCGTAATATAACAGGCTTAACTGTAGAAGAATTTGAAAAGTTGATAGAAAAAGTGGGGAACGTTCAAAAAAGTGTGTCAAGCCGAAAAGAAAAGTAATAAATTGATATAAAAAATGGAGGTTTGAAATGAGTCAAGCAAATAGAACTACCAGATTAGTAGACTATAAAGAACTAGAATCAAATATTTTATCATCTATAGCTAACCCAAGAAAGGTTTAGCTATATGGCAAAATTGGTTAGAATGGTATAATAAGTAATGAGAAAGAAGAAGATGCCAAGTCCATATAGTGAGGATCTGAAAGAACGTGTTTTCAAAGGAGTCGATAAAAAAACAGTGACGATAAAAAATCAGTCAAATATTCAAAGTGAGCATGTTACAACGTTTTTGACGACGAAAAGACTTGATAGCTACTTGCATGACAACCATTTAGTTGTCTTTTTCATCTATCTTATTTTGTCGCTCTGCTGAACAGATACGTTTCTTTTACCTTTTTTATTCTGTAAGTTTTTTAGTATTTGTATGTTTAACATAAGAACTACACAAGACTACAAATGGTGAATCAGCATTACCTTAAAGAGAGTACCCATATTTTCAGTTAACCTTAAAAATTCACTGAAGATCTTATTTTTCTGTTCATTACTTGCATTTTTCATTAAAGCTTGTGCTCTTTCCTTTATACCAAAAAGGTGTAAAAATTCTCTTTGAGTCAAAATCTCACAATTTACGTGCCTTAATGAATCTTTTAATGATTGAAAGTTCACAAGTGCAGTGATGTCACTATTACCGACGTTTTCAAGAAAATTAGTATATTTATGCTGCCTTATCGATTGCAAAGTGCTCTTATATTCAGGATATACATAACCATAATCTATAATCAGGGCAGCTCCTCCGTTATTGACTATCTTATTCTCAAGTTTCTTTAATATGTCGATTCCGGCTAGGCATACTTCCACTACTGCACCATTGAAACCCCCTGTCATTCCAGTCAGGAATCCAATTTTTGGTCTGGTTAAGCACTGGAGTGACAATGAAAGACTGCCATCATCTTGTTTTATTACTCTATTTTCATACCACTGCTCATCACGATAAATAAATTGGTCAATTGGAAGGGCGTCAAATAACTCATTTGCAAAAAAAATAGTTGGCTGATTTGGTAAGTTGTCGACATCTTTGTGCCAATTAATATCTAATCCCTTTAATTTTTCCTTTTGTATTTTCTGTAAAATAGGGCTTATCTCAACTAGATGAATGTCCATTGAGCTAAAAAAACAGCTATATTTTTTGGTGACTCTTATTACATCATGAATTAGTGTTCCTTTACCTGGCCCAAGTTCAGCTAGAGAAAATTTTGATGGCTTTCCTAATTTTTCCCATGTATCCATTATCCAAACTGCAGTTGTTTCACCAAATAGCTGACTAATTTCAGGTGCAGTAATGAAATCACCATCTTTGCCAAGTGGTAATTTATTCATGTAATAGCCGTACTCTTTATGATATAGAGCAGCATTCATAAAATTACTGATGGATATTGATCCTTGGCTTTTATCAATTAATTCGTGTATATAAGTAAGCATATTATTAATAAATGTTTAACTATAGCGTGCCATACTATAAAATAGTGGAGTATTTATATATATAATATAAGTTTAAAGGCGATAGTGCTTTGGTTATGAATAGTCAAGATACGGATTATATTACCCTTATACCTCAAGATGATGGTGTTGAATATAAATTTGAAGAAGTTGTCAATTTTGTAGAAAATAAGGTTGTAGGTGCTGATGGATTAACTTTAGCGGAGGTATTTCAAGCATTAGTTAAAATGTTGAATGGTGACCTAGAGTTAGTAAAAAAAGTGTTAGCATATGCTAATATTATGGTAAAGCATGGAATGAGGTTAGCAAAAGAGTCACAATTGAGCAGAGCTGATATTCGCAGAGCTTTAGAAGGAAAAAAAAATATACTCAATAGACAAGATTTTATCAAAAAACCATCTCTCCCACCTGCTATAAAATCGATTAAAAAGAAAAGTAGAGGTCTTTAAATGACTGCATCCATCAAAAAATTTACTGTACAGTGTGATTTTAAAGGACAAAATTCGCCTTTTGCAATATACATAGGAGATCCAAAGGGTGATACTCATCCAATTCACCATCAAGATTACTGGCTTACAAAGGAGCGTGGAGGAAATATACCTAATAAAGTCAAAGAAAGTCTGCAAAAATTATATAAGTTATCTCAAGAAAACGGGATCTCTTTTTCAGAATTATGTGCATATGCCATTACTGTAGTTAGCAATAATGATAAAAAAAATAACGGCAAATAGTTAGATTCTCAATATTTCATTTATGGAGGTTTTTGATCTTGTCTTCTTGTCTACTTTTTTTACTATAATTGCGCAATAGGTTGAGATATTATTTTTAGATGGAGTAGATCCTGGTAAAACTACGGAATAAGGTGGCACTTCACCATAAAATATCTTGTTTGTTTCTCTATCAATGATCTTTGTTGATGCTCCAATAAACACCCCCATGCCAAGGACTGATCCTTCTCTTATTATCACACCTTCTGCTACCTCACTGCGCGCTCCAATAAAGCAATTATCCTCTATAATAACCGGAGAAGCTTGAACAGGTTCAAGAACTCCGCCTATTCCCACTCCACCAGAAATATGGCAAATTTTCCCTATTTGTGCACAACTACCAATTGTTGACCAGGTGTCTATCATTGTACCAGAATCGATGTATGCACCAACGTTAATAAAGCTTGGCATTAGAACAACATTTTTACCTATATAAGCAGATTGGCGGACAAAACACCCAGGTACTGCTCTAATTTTTGACTGGTAAAATTTCTCCTCATTCCATTTACTAAACTTGCTATCGATCTTGTCAAACCAGCAATTGGTGTTGTCTATTATTTTGCTTTCTTCAGTGAGAAAGTGTAATAATATTGCCTGCTTTATCCATTTATGTACTATCCATTCTCTACTTGATAGCTTTTCTGCTACTCTAATTTTACCAATGTCAAGTAACTCAATTACCTCTTTGATTATTAATCTTGCTTCGTATTTTAGATTACAGTCGTTAAGTTTTTCTTTATCTTTCCAAATATTTTCTATCTCATCTTGTAATTTTTTAGTTGCAAATTTTTCATTTATTATATACATATTGATATCAAATTTATATTATACGTAAGCACTATGAAAATACAATGTCATAATTGTACTAAAACTTACTTAATATCTCGTGGGCAAATAGGTGAATCTGGAAGAAAAGTGAAATGTACAAACTGCAATCACATGTGGCATGAGTATCTAAAAGAAATGTCAAGTGAATTGTGCCCTTCTGGTATACAAGAAAAAGAAGCTAACTGGAGGCAAAGTTTAACTCTAGCTTTTGCAACAGTTGCAGGGTTATGCGTTATAATTGTTGGTGGTATCTTTCCAGGAGAGGTAAGTAAGATATATAAAGCAGTTAGTGCATATAAAGATTCAATAAGCCATAAATTAGGATACAAAAAAGTGCAAACGGAAAATTCAAGTGCGAGAGAACTTGTTGTAAATGAGTTTTATCAAGATTACCTTTTTCTGTCTGATTTTAGATCTAGTTAAATAGGCATAAATCATCAATGTCATTCAAGTAACTACACTTATTCCTTCATGATAGTGTCATTCCAATGTCAGCTACTTTCATGACGCCCTATGATTGTTATTACATCGTTTACTATAGATTTGTTTTAGAAGCTTACATCCAGAAAACTTGTATAGATTTTTTCTACTTCTGTGATATTATAAGCCTGTGATGATAAAATAAGTGGATATGGATAAGTCAGCGTATGAAATCATAGAGCATGAGTATGATGTGGTGATAGTAGGTACAGGTGGAGCAGGGCTTAGAGCAACACTTGGAATGGCTGCAACTAATTTTTCAGTTGCCTGCATTTCTAAAATTTTCCCTACACGAAGTCATACAGTTGCAGCGCAAGGAGGAATTAGTGCAGCTTTGAGTAATATTGCTGAAGATGACTGGCGCTGGCATGCATATGATACAATAAAAGGTTCAGACTGGCTTGGCGATCAAGATGCAATAGAGTATATGTGTAAAAATGCTGCCAAAGCTGTGATTGAACTTGAAAATTTTGGTGTACCCTTTTCTCGTACGGAAGATGGAAAAATATATCAGCGTGCCTTTGGTGGAATGACAACTCACTTTGGTAAAGGAAAATCGGCTCAGCGTACTTGTGCAGCAGCAGATAAAACTGGGCATGCAATTCTTCATACTCTATATCAGCAATGTCTTAAATTTAACGCTGAATTTTTTGTCGAATATTTTGTAATCGATTTGATTATGGACAAAGGGACATGCTGTGGGGTGATAGCTTGGTCGCTGTGTGATGGTACTTTGCATAGATTTCGTGCACATTCTGTGGTAATAGCAACAGGTGGTTATGGACGTGTTTATTTCTCTGCAACAAGTGCACACACCTGCACAGGTGATGGTAATGGCATGGTGGTAAGAGCTGGGTTGCCACTTGAAGATATGGAGTTTGTGCAATTTCATCCAACAGGAATATATGGCTCAGGGTGCTTGATGACGGAAGGATGCCGCGGTGAAGGTGGGTACCTCATTAATTCTCAGGGTGAGAAGTTTATGGAACTTTATGCGCCAAAGGCAAAAGATTTGGCTTCTCGTGATGTAGTAAGTCGAGCAATGACAATTGAAATTAGAGAGGGAAGGGGAGTTGGGCCAAAGAAAGATCACATGTACTTGAATATAGCTCATCTTGATCCGGAAGTAATAAAGCTCAGATTGCCAGGTATTAGTGAAACAGCAAAGACCTTTGCAGGAGTTGATGTTACTAAAGATCCGATACCTGTTATTCCAACTGTTCACTATAACATGGGAGGTATTCCAACCAACTATCATGGGGAAGTGATCACGTTGCAAAAAGGTAAAGAAGAAGTGGTAGAAGGATTATTTGCAATAGGAGAGGCAGCATGTGTTTCTGTACATGGTGCAAATCGACTAGGTTCCAACTCGCTTCTTGATCTTGTGGTTTTTGGTAGAGCTGCCGCGCTTAGGGCAAAAGAAAAATTGAAACCTGATACACCACATAAAAAATTGCATTCAGACTATACAGAATTGATAGTAGATAGATTTAATAAAATGCGATTTGCTTCTGGGGAGTTCAAAGTAGCAAAAATACGAAGTGAAATGCAGCACACTATGCAGAAATATGCATCGGTATTCCGTGTTGCTGAAGTTTTAGAGGAAGGTAAAAAAGCTATAAAAGAAGTAGCAAAAATGATGCCTAACATTGCAGTTGAAGATCGCAGTATGATATGGAATAGTGATTTGGTTGAAGCTCTGGAGCTTGCCAATATGATTCCACAAGCAGTTATTACCATGGAATGCGCATCTAATCGCGAGGAAAGCAGAGGTGCTCATGCTCGTGAAGATTTCCCTGAACGTGATGATAAAAACTGGATGAAACATACTATGGCATGGCTTAAAGAAAAGAAAAACCAAGTCAGTGTAGAGATTGACTATAAAAAAGTTGCTGAAAAAACTTTGAGCGATGAGATTGATTTCATCGCCCCGGAAAAGAGAATTTATTAGTCAATTCATCTAGTTTATTTATAAATCGTAGTATTGATATATCGCTCATTTTAGTAGCTGGGCTCTCTGTATGTTCTGACTGCTCTTGTGCTGCTGAGTTGTTAGCTAAATTTTGTTGTTCAGTAACATTTTCAGGTTGTGTTGCAGTTTGGAGGTTATCTTTACTGATTTGCTGATCATTGGTTAATTCTTTAACATGTTTCCTAATGCCGCTAAGTCCCAAAGTGAATATCAGACAGACCACTCCTGTTATAGCTATGATGGGTAACGCTGCTCCAATTGCAATTTGTCCTTGGAAGCAAGAAAGTGTTACCATTGTAATAATAGTAGTTGCTACTGTGATTGCTAACAATACACTAGCTCTCCTGCCCGGATCAATGCATTTACATACAGCAGATGCTCCTTTTTTTACACCAGAACCTAGCTTTTTAATGCCTGATTGACATTTTTTCGAAGCAGTTCCACAGTGGTATTTTTCCTCAAGCTTCTCTTTTAGTTCTTTAGCTTTCTCCTGTGCTTTCTGTGGAGTACTTGAACAATCTTTTAGATCTCGTAAAGTTAAATAGTATTTTTGAGTATGGAGTTCTGGATCTTCTAACCATAAAGAATCAGGGTTAGCACCGTTTTGTAATAATGCTGCACAAAACTTTGTTGTATTATCATAATTAGTTGCTAAATCAAAAATTGTTTCTTGCGATAGGTACTCGATACTTTTTTTTCTGCTTTTTTCTTTAGTGCTAATTCTAGAGGTGTATTGCCTTGTCTGTTAGTTGCTTTTATAGCTTCATCTAATTTATCTTCAGATATTTTTCTTTCTTTTACTAAGGCTGATATTAATTTCAAGCATGTAACTTTTTGCTTCCCTCTCAGCAAGGCAATATGGTGTAAAGCATTATTGCCATTTGCATCTTTAAGGTTAATATCTGCTCCTTTTTTCAATAATTCCTTAAAAGATTTTTCATCTTTATCTTTAATTGCTAAATGTAGTTGATAATTATCATTACTATCTGGAGTATTTATGGTATGTGGTATAATTTCTTTAATTTTTGTTCTTATTTCTGATTTTAACTCAGGTTTCTTTACTGACTTTGCTAATTTTTCTAAGAAATCACAATAGTATGTCTTTTGTTCTTCTTTTAAGTATTGTAATTCTTTTGTAGATAATCCTAAATTGTCAGAGCTAGCTCCATACTCTAGCAATTTTGTAAGAAACTTAAGTGTTTTATCGTTATCTTGGATTGTGTGAGAATCATGTTTCCCTTTTATTATCTTGTTAATTAGTGCTACCTGAAAAGGAGTCTTTCCTTCTTGATTTTCACTATCAACAAGTTGTACTAAATTTTTCTCGTTAGCTATTTTTATCAAGGTACCTAGAAACTTAAGCTTTTGTTTCTTTTTGAGCGATGCAATAAGGTGTAAAATATTATTTCCTTTTTTATCTGTTATGCCACTGACATTTGTGCAATCTTTTAGGTATTTTCTAAATTTCCTGTTGTTTCCATTTTGGATTGCATTTAGTAACTGGTCATTATCAGAATCCGATATTCCATTTATTCTATCTTCAAAATCGCTATCAGAATCTGATATTCCGTTCATTTCATCTTTAAAATCGCTACCGTAGCCACGGTCTTGTTTATTGTACCTACTCAAACAACTTTTAGTGATTTCAGAAATTACTTGGTTTTTTGTTTCATTTGATATTCTTTTCAATCGTTCTATTACTTCACCTAGCACTGGAAGGAAACATTGGACATAATATCTGTGATATTTTTCCTGTTCTCTAAGAGATTCTTCTAATTTAGTTAATACTTCAGGATTAGCGCCTTCCTTAAATAACCTTTTACATTCCTTGAGTGTTTCATCTCGACTTCTTGATTTTTCATGCTTATGTTTTTCTTTTTTTACCTTTTTATCTATAATATTATACAATTGCTTGTCTTTTTTATCTTGCTCTTGTTTTTCATTTTTGTTTATATATTTATCTAGTTTGTTTGCATTAGTAACTAATACACTTAGATCTATACTTATATTAAAACCTCAATATTAAAAGCTATTTGGCGTTAACGAATTGGATTAAACTTTTAAATTGAGCTAGATGTTATCGAAATATAGGTGAAAAGGCAGAAAACTAGTTTCTATTAGAAAATCTATTGTCATATTCAAATCCCCACTTTAGCACTTGTCTACTATTTTAACTATTTTATCTTAAAAAATAATAAATGTGGCTAAACTGTGAAGCATGAGTGCTACTGAAAGAGGTAAACCAATGTTTTTATAGATCTTTCAAACTTGATTTTTCTTCTAATTTTTTAAGCATTCCCTTACTTAGTATTGATTTTATCTCTTCTACGCTTTTATCAAGATCATCATTAATTATTACGTAATCATATTTATTACTTTTACTTATCTCTTTTTGCGCTTCGGCTAATCTCCGCTCTATTTCAATTTCATCATCACTATTACGCCTTTGTAGACGCAGTCTAAGCTCTTCCATTGAGGGAGGTAGTATAAAAACACTTACAACTTTTTCTCTTAAGATTTCAAATAAATGAAATGCTCCTTGCCAATCTATATTCAGTAAAACACTTATGCCACTACTCAGGTTTTGTTCTATAAAATCTTTTGGTATACCGTAAAAATTTTCAAAAACTTTAGCATATTCAAGCATTTGACCAGCCTTACATAGTTCATGAAACTTTTCTTCAGTAACGAAAAAATAGTCTTTTCCATTTACTTCACCGGGACGAAGTTTGCGTGTAGTCATAGAAACAGACATAACTAAATCGGTTGATTGCTCAAGTAATTTTTCTGATATAGTAGTTTTTCCAGCTCCAGAAGGAGAGGATAGAATCAGTAGTATGCCCTCATTTTTTACGGTCATTTTTCTTTATTTAACAAGTACATTATAGAGCTTTTTTAAGACTTTGTATTTTTTGAATCAAAGTTTAAAAGACTAGAGCCCTCTAAATTAGAATTTGATAAATTGGTATCAATAAGAGAGGAATTATCAAAGACAGTATAACGTAAATCGGCTTTTTCAAGATTTGCCTTATTCAAATTAACGTTTACAAACTTTGCTCTACTTAATATTGAATTAGAAAAATTAGCATTTTCTAAATTCATGTCTTTAAACTCAAAGTAAGAATAATTTACATCAAATTTTTCACCCTGCGATATTTTCTCTTGCAGATCTTTAATTGAAGTTATAGCACTCTCTAGACCTGTAATTTTGCTCTGTCCCTGATTATCAATCAAAATTGAATTATCAAATTTGCAATCTGTTAAATGAATATCAGCAATTGAACTTTTATATATGCTTGAAGAGAGAAAAGACATATCACTTATTGTCGAATCACTCAAATTGCTAAGAAAAAAACTAGTCTTTCTAAAGGTATTATCATAAAACACGGAGGATTTGAAATCACTTTCAATAAAATTTGAATTAGTGACTTTTAAGTTAGACCAGCTCGAATTATCAGCTAATAATTTGAAGAATATTGAATTTTCTATCTCACTGAAGTCAATACTATGGTGGGAAAGAGTACTATTATAAATTTGAGAGTCTTGAATTTTTGTCTTATACATTGAAGTTGTGGAAAGATCTGAATCTTCTATTTTTGCAGAGGTAAACAATGAATGATCAAAGAACGAACCATTCATGTCAGAATTCACAACTTTAGTATTATGAAACTTTCCGTGACAAATGTTAGCATCATAGGCGTTAACTTTATACAATTCACTAAAACTAAAATCAATATTAGATAAGTCAGCATCCTGAAGGTCTGCTTCGAAAACATATGCATGTTTTATCTTGGAACCATTTAGTATAGATTTAATGAAGTTTGAATTATCCCCTTTCACATAGGAAATTTGTGAATTGCTTAAATTGGCTTTTTCAAAGTTACTATCAACTATAATAGAAGCATTAAAATAGGCGTTCGAAAGATTGCTACCTGTAAAATCCAATTTTTTTATTTTAGCACCGTATATATTAGCGTTTTTTAGTGAAGAGAATTGTATCTTAAGCTTGTGTGCATCCACTCCAAAGAAACTTGCATTGTCGAAATTATTCTTCTGCATAACAGTGTCGTTTATTTCACTATCACTAAAATTTATGTAGCTAGCATTTGAGTTTGATAAATCGGATAAATTCATTTTTACATTCAAAAATTTGGTATGCAAACCAATTATATTACGCATACTTACTTTGTTGAGATTAGAATTGACAAAATCAGCATAACTGATATTAGATTGATCAAATATGATATCTGTTAGATTTGTAGAAGCAAATTTTGAAAAACTTAAATTTGTGCCTTGTATTTTAACACCATGTAAATTAGCATTGGAAAAATTAGCACCACGTAAATCAACATCGATAAAAGACACATCTGATAAATCGGTATTAGAAAAATCAGCACCAATTAAACTTACTCCATCAAAAATAGATTTATTTAAATATAATTGACTAAAATTAGCCCCATTCAAATTAGAGCCAAAACCTTTCTTAAAATCTTGTGGTATGCCTGCTTTATTACAATGTACTAAAAATTTAGCGAAATCTTTTTTATTGTAAGATACGTATTTTACATCGTGCAGAGCGCTTAAAAAATCATTGATTGGATTTTTTTCATCATCTATTTCATTTCCATAGCATAAATGACCAACTAGAAAAGTTAATATCAAAAGTCTAATTATCTTTTGCATCGCAGGTACTTTCTTTTGTTTTTATAGCAAAGTTATATATCTCTGAGTCTTCTTCATTGTTTATTTCTTTATCCTCTAAAAGGTATGGCATCATTTCGGCAATTGCGTTTATTATGTTGATCTGCTTCCTTTCGATTGCTATTTCAATAGGGGACTTAAAATTATTATCAACTACTCTAGGATCAGCACCTTGTAATAAGAGAAAGCGAACTGTGTCTACTTCACCTTGTTTCACTGCATAAATTAGAGGAGTATCACCCAATTTATTTCTAAATCTTAGTATTTCTTGAATTGTTAATCCAATTTTTTCTAGCTTATTTATTACTCCTCTTAGACAAATTAAGTTGCCCTTCTTTATGCAGTAAAAAAATTGCTTACTGTAATCATCAGTAAATATAGTTTTAGGAAGGTGCTCATTTAGGCTATCATATTGTCTTTTATATATAGACTTGCTTTTATGGTTCCATTCTTTTTTTATTTCTTTGTTTAGCTTTGTCCATTTTTCGCTTTCTTCATTTTCTTTGTTCACAGGTGTTATATTGTCAGGCTGTTCTTCTTTCTTTTTCTCTGTTAATTGGCTTGTTGAAAGTTCGGTGTCTTTTTTGCTAATCTCCTCTTCAGGCTGTAGGTTTGTTTGTATACCTTCATTACTTGAAGGTACTTCTTCATTGATTACATTTTGGGTTGTGCTTTCTTTTGGCTCGCTGGAAGGTATTTCGACTACATTTGTTGAGTCTGTGCTTTCTTTTAGTTCGCTCAGAAGCGGAGAAGTTTTTTCAGCATCAGTATTGCTTTTCGATACGTCTTCTTGATTTATATTTTCTTCAGACTGCTCTACAGCAAACAAGTTGGATGATAAAAATATAGCAACTAATAGTATGAAATATAAAGTATTCTTCATAGATATTGCAGTCATAGGCTTAATTAGAATGATACTATAATCAAATGATTAATCTACAGTAAAAAATGCCTTAAGGTTTTATTTATAAAAAACATTTGTATTACCTTTTCTATACGAGTAGAATTTTGCAAAGACTGAATATCAAAGTTTTTCCCATTTATTTAGGTTTTACCTTAAATTGTCATTGGAGTAGCTGACACTGTTTTTTTTCGATTCCAGCGTCACGCGCTGGAATGAAACCTTCATAATGTTATTCCATTTCTCTTGTCATCCCAGTACTTGATACTGGGATCCATTTTCCATCATCATTAGAAACGTTATATTTTAGCATAATTTTATGCTCGCAAATTTAACTGGATGCCAGTGTCTGGGCACTGGCATGACATCTATCATTTTATGTTTATAGTATTTTTTGCAAATAAACGTTCGTAGTTGTAAATTAAATGCAAAAAAATACTTGACACATTTGGTAGTTTAATTATTTTTAGTGAAAATGAGGGTATTTTAAAGCTCGAAATTCACCTTATTCAAGTCTGCAGACTTTTCAACTAATCTCTCAATGAAAAAATATAGCACAGTCTACTTCAGTGCATACTTAATTTCTGTCATGAGGTGTGTTATATTTTTCTAAATCGTTTTTTATAGGAGGATCATTATGTCTAAAATTCCTTAAAATTAATTAAAGTTAAACATTAATTAAATAGTGCAGTACTGCCTTACGCGTTGCTAATCCAAACTTTATTTCCTGTAAAATAACACAATCTGCTATATCATTGCTAGTTTCGATACCTCTATTTATTGGTCCTGGGTGCATAACAATTGCATCGGGTTTTGCGTGCGATAGTTTTTGTGAATCAAATCCGTACAAATGAAAATATTCTTTTTCTGAAGAACTATTATTCATTCGCTCTTTCTGCAATCTTAAAAGCATAATGACGTCAGCATCCTTTATACCTTCAGTTAATGAATAATGAAGTGAATCTACTTCAGAAAAATGCTTACACATCAAAGCTGGTGGTGCAACTAAGCTTATTTTTGCTCCAAACATTTTTAGCAATCTTATATTTGATCTTGCAACTCTACTGTGCAAAATATCTCCACATATCACAATTTTGAGGTTTTTTATTTGTTTTTTATGATTGATAATTACAAGATAATCTGCAAGAGCTTGAGTTGGGTGTTCACTGCTTCCATCGCCTGCGTTGATTAGCGAGCAGTTAACATGCTTTGCCAATGTATTAATAATACCACTACTTTTATGCCTGATTATCATATAGTCAGGATTCATTGCATTTAGTGTTTTTATCATATCTTTTAGATCTTCCCCTTTGTTAATAGAAGAAGATTTTATTGGTAAAGTTATAACATTTGCTCCAAGGCTTTTTGCTGCTATTTCAAAAGATGCGAGCGTACGTGTTGAATCTTCAAAGAAGAGGTTTATGACTATTTTATTTTTCAGAACATAACTATTTTCAACTTTTTCTTCAAGGTATTGGTTGGCTAATTTAGTTATATTTTCTACATCATCGATTGTGAGGTCTGAGATATTTAATAAATTCCTTCTCTTGTCCATAGCTCCTTTTTTGAGCTTATTCTACTTTCTTAATTTTAATTACACAACTGTAAAGTAAAGTAGAAGGAAGCTATAAAATTTTATTTCCACTTACATTCATCTGCTATCATCATAGCCTCAAAAAGGTGCTCCTCAAGCTCACTTATAGGTAGATCACTTTGTGGATAATTCCCCCAAGATTTTAATACATCAGAAGTTTCAATACCTTCAACAATGGGATATTCTTGATTTTTTTTAGCATATAATTCTTGAGCCTGCCTGCTTACAAAAAACTCCAATAAAGCTATAGCATTTTCTCTATTTTTTGCGTTTTTCGTTACTGCTGCACCACTAAGATTCACCATTACACCATCACTCGGGAAGAAAGCTCTTAACTTTTCTGTGATATTCTTTTTATTTTCTGATGAAAGGATTCTTGCAAAGTAGTAGCTGTTTACTATTGCAACATTGCCTTCACCAGCAGCTACAGCATAAATTTGATCTGTGTCACCACCGCTTGGTTTTCTTGCCATGTTGCTTACAATTCCACTCACCCATTCTTTTGTTTTTTCAAAACCATTTTTTGCAATCATAAAAGCGATCAATGATCGGTTATATGGACTTGTGGAAGAGCGTACTAATATTTTCCCTTTCCATTTTTCATCCGCTAAATCTTCATAGGTACTTAATTCCTTAGGATCTACTGATTCTTTATTATAAACCAATATTCTAGCTCTTTTTGTTAGACCAAACCAATAATCTTCATTATCTCTAAATTTTGCAGGTATGGCATTTTTTAGAGTCTCTGAATCCACTCGAGATAAGAGCCCTCTTTTTTTCGCTAAAATCAAATTCACCGCATCTGCAGTTAAAAACAAATCAGCTTCACCGCCATTTTCCATACGTGAAAGCAATTGGGAATAATCGTCAATGATATAACGTACCTTGATGCCAGTGGTTTTTGTAAAATCATCAAACAAACTATGTACTAATTCTTCTTTACGTGATGAATAAACGTTTACTACTTGTGAATCATCAATTCCGCTATTTTTATATAAAAAATTAACGACTATCAATACAGACGCTACTAAAGATATAAATATTAAACCTTTTTTCATAAACAAACCCCTTCCTTATCATCATCTCAAGCTATCAAAATAGCAAGGTTTTAGCAAGTGTAAATCTTCAAAACGTTGCAGTTACAGTACTGAAATAGCGATAAAAAGAAGTACGAGCCAGATTTAATTAATAATATAAGTAATATCTGGATGGCCACATCGTTCAGCAACTACTTGTAACAATTTTGAATTAATCTTTTCTTGACTGCTTTTTACAGTTTTAATAGCTGTTTCATTAGGATTTTCACTATTAGTATCTTGTTTATGTAATAACATATAATCTTTAAAATCAGTTTTGCTCCAATGATTAATGGAGCAAGCTAAAGTGAAAAGTAATAGAGTACCTGAAATTGCAACGATTGGCCAGTAAATAGTAGGATTTGTGTATGAACTTACTATATTGCTCAAACCACCTGTTGAATAAAGTGCTAAAGGGAAGGTTATGTTTCCAGTAATAAGAACTGTTCCTAAGATAGGAAGCCATATTCTATAATTGATTAATGAATTTACTTTACTCTTGTAATAGATTGGTTGCCTTGTAAGTTCTACGATGTTTGGATTATTTTTTGCTTCTTCCGGAAGAGAATGAAATGTAAAGTAAACGCGATTACCGTTGCTATGTTTTAATACCAAAGATTTGATGCATTCCTCGTCTTTTGAAAGTGTATTTGATATCTCATCTAAAACTTCTTGAGTATCTCTTTTTGTGATCTTGTGCTCCTTAGTACGGACTGCTTGCATAAGTTCCCACATAATTCCCAAGGCTAAACAAGACGCTAATAATCCGACAAATATAGTAACAGGATTTATGCTGCCGATGAATCCAATGAATTCTCTTTGCTTCACAGCTAAAACGATTGACGTAATACAACATGCCGTAATAAGACCTACGAAAGGCATTGTAACTTTCTTCTTTTGCATCGTATACTTTACTTTCTGTAAAAATCTGTTTGTCTTTTTATTATCTCTAAGCAAAGATTTTTCAGAGCCATCTGTTTGATATGATGGTGGAGGAGTTGGATGTGCCTTCATTAATTTTTCTAAAGTTTCTGATGTTTTTTGACTATTCCAAGGTTCGCTATATACTGTTTCTTGAGAAGGTGATCTGCTTAGGCTTGGATTACCTTCTCGACTATCTGAACTCTTTTTCGAAGTTTTTTTACTTCTATCTATGGATGCATAAAGAGGTTCTGAACTGTTCACATTCGATGCTTCTTGCCTTTCTTCATAAGAACTTGATTCGCTAGCCGAACTTGTATGTTGTAAAGTTTCATTTTCACCATTTGTTTTTGGCACTGTGCTTCTGCGTGCTGGTTTTGGTAGACTTGTTTTTTCTATTCCATCTTTTTCAGTTATTCTGACGTTCTCTCCGTTTGCTGATTCAGGCATATTTGCTCCAAAATTAATCACTATATTGTGTTGATTACGTTATAATTATTAAGATATGATAAATACTAATTTAAAGATAAGTATGAAGAATTTAGTATAAAAATTGCTTATCAAAAATCCTCTCGTCTAATGAGCAATCTTTATCAAAAAGCAGAGTGACTGTGTTTTCGTGATCTTTCTGCATTTTTATCTGCGATATATCAGGAAACTCTTTGTAATCTGATACTACAAGTGCTGGACGATTTTCCACGTCGTTGATATCAATTTGCACTATTGTATCATTTGAGATTAGCGCTCCATTCCAACGCCTTGGGTAGTAGCTATGAATGGAAGTCAGTGCAAATAAATTTGAATTAAGTGATAATATTGGCCCACCGGGAGAGAAGTTATATGCAGTGCTACCTGTTGGGGTAGACAATATAATTCCATCTCCTCTGAATTTTTCTACTTTTAGCTTATCATTAATGGTAATATTCATCTCCACTATTTGATTTGCATTTCTAAAGAAATACACTTCATTTACTGCGATGTAACGGTGTTTTTTGCCACTTATGTCTGTGGCTTCCATTTTTAGTAAAATTAGCTGGGTAGGGACTGCATGTTCTATATGATCAATTAGATCTTCAAAGCATTTATTCATCAAAAATCCGACGTTACCGGTATTTATTCCATACACATGTGTATCTTTATTTTCTATGACGTAGTCGTGCAGGGTGAGTAGCATAAAACCATCACCACCAACAACTATCAGCAGATCAACTTCATGCTTACCTGCTTCTGCTATATTGATAAAATTGAGTTTCTGTAGTAGTTTAGATACTTCCTGAGACTTGGGTAGCGAAGAAGCAATATAGCCTACATTTTTATATTTATACATGTTAAATAAAGAGGGGAGGAACTAAAAAAGACTCCCGTATTTATCATTAAACTTAGCTATTTTACTATCTTTCTCCCCTGAACCGCTTGTCAAACTTCCAGTCCATGCAGGATGAGTAAGAGGATCTCTATCAAGCTTTATTCTTTGACCTTCTTTTCCATAAGTGGAATAAGTTTCAAACTCTTGACCATCTGTCATAACTATAGTCACTTTGTGATAATCGATTTCTGCCATTGTTCTTATAAATTTCTTACCAGCTAAGATTTTATTGAATCTGGTTCATTTGGTCAATCATTATTGTGAAATATTGACAAAAAATAAATAAAGTAGTATTCTTAATGAAGAATGAAAAATTTTTTATGATTTTTGCTTTTCCTGGTCAGGGCTCTCAATTTATAGGAATGGGAAAGAGCTTATATGATGAATTTTCAGTTGCAAGGAACGTATTTGATGAAGTAGATGACATATTGAGTAGAAAGCTGTCTCATTTGATTTTCAATGGCCCTATTGAGAAATTAACCATCACGGAAAACGCTCAGCCAGCTATAATGGCAGTGTCAATTGCAACGCTACGTGTTATGAAGCACGTATTTGGTGAATCTCTTTACAGCGTTCAGTATGTTTGTGGACATTCAGTTGGCGAGTATACAGCGCTGTGTGCTGCAGGGGCATTGACGCTTGAGTCTGCAGTCAAATTGCTAAAAGTTCGTAGCGAAGCAATGCATGAAGCTTCACTAAAATGTAAAGGTGGAATGTTTGCTCTACTTGGAGTAGAAATAAGTGAAGTAGAAGGTATATTAAAATCAGCTCAAATTGATTGTGAAATTGCAAACGATAATGGTGGTGGGCAGGTAGTGGTGAGTGGTACTGCAGAGGCTCTTGAGGTCTTACCTGATTTATTCAAAAACTCAAGTGTCAAGAAAATGATAAAATTACAAGTTAGTGGGCCTTTTCACTCATCTTTTATGAAACCTGCTGATGAAAAACTTCTGGAATTTTTAAAAATCATCAACATAACTCGCCCTTCGATTCCTTTTGTATCAAACGTTACAACTAAGGAAGAAAGTGATCCAGAGATCATAAGAGCTTTGCTCGCCAAGCAAGTCATAAGCAGAGTGAGGTGGAGAGAAATGATTTTACATATGACAAGCCGTGGCACTAATAAATTCGTTGAAATTGGTCCTAATAAAGTTCTATCCAATTTAGTTAAAAGAATTGACCAATCTATCAGTGTGAAAAATATAGATAGTATTGGTGATATTAATAGCTTCTTTGATGAATCATTAGTACTAACAGCGAAAAATTTAAAAGTTGGGTTAAGTTAAAGCATATCTATTTAATATCATTCAAGTAGCTAACACTAGTTCCTTTATGATGGTGTTATTCCAGTGCTTGGCACTGGGATCCAGATTGGGCATTAAGTTGGTAAACACTTTACAACGTTTTTTGTATAAAAGGACTGGATGCCAGTGTCAAGCACTGGGATGACACTGAAGGGGCTACTGAAATAACACCGGGACTACTTTGAGTGACACCCTTACGATGTTTTAAACTACAACAGCTGTGCATAGAGAGTAATGCGAAAAATTATACAATCAACGAACTATCTGTCATTTCATTTGGCTTTTTGAGTCCAAGTAGCTGTAAAATAGTAGGAGCAATATCAGATAATTTTCCATCTCTTAGTTTTAAATTGTCACAAGATATAATAAATGGCACTTTATTTAAAGTGTGAGCTGTGTGAGGTGTATTATTTTCTTCATCGAACATACATTCCACATTACCATGGTCTGCTGTAATAATGAGTGCGGTGTTACCAACTTCTTCAGCAGCACTCAGCACTTTTGCAAGGCAATCGTCTACAGCAAGTACTGCTTTCTCAGCTGCTTTTATATCACCTGTGTGTCCTACCATATCAGGATTAGCATAATTTACAACTATCAGCGCAAATTCTTGAGAATGAATTTTTTTTACAAGTTCTTCTGTGAGCTCAAAGGCTGACATTTTAGGCTGCAAATCATAAGTTTTAACTTTTGGTGAAGGAATTAGTATTCTTTCTTCACCAGAAAAAGGTTCTTCTCTTCCACAATTAAAAAAGAAAGTCACATGCGCATATTTCTCAGTTTCTGCAATGCGCAGTTGCCGTAATTTATTGTCTTCTATTATCTGTCCCAAAGTGTTGGCAAAAGATTCAGGAGGAAAGAGATAAGGGATTTTTAAGTCCGCTTTATATTGCATCATACTTAAAATTGAAGAGAATTTTGCCACTTCAGTATAGCCTGCTTTACCAAGACAAATACTTGCCAATTGTATCATTCGATCAGCACGAAAGTTAGCCAATAGCAATCCATCTTCTGGTTTTATACCTTGATAATCGCCTATTACTGCGGGCCTGATAAATTCATCGGTTATATTATTTTGATAATTTTCATCAATAAGCGATACTGCATCATCATAACGAGGCGCCTTTGCAAATGCGATGGCTTCATAAGCTTCAATTGTTCTTTCCCACCTACTATCACGGTCCATAGCATAATAACGACCAGAGACAGTGGCGATTCTTATATCATTTTCCTTTATGCTTTCTGTAAATTCTTGAATGCATCTTTTCCCTGAATTTGGCAGTGTGTCTCTGCCATCTAAAAATGCGTGTATTACAACTTTAATTCCGCGCTGTGATATCTTGTTTGCTAAAGATGAAATGTGCTTTTGATGCGAATGAACACCGCCATCTGATATCAATCCCATTATATGGCATATGCCATTCTTACTTTTTAGATCATTAATAAAATTCTGTAGATTTGCATTATTTTCTATCGTTTCGATTTCTTGATTAATACGCTGAAAGCTTTGCATTACCACTCTACCACTGCCAATATTCATATGGCCAACTTCTGAATTGCCTATTTGGCCTTCTGGTAATCCAACATCAGTTCCACAGGCAGATAAACTGCACTTTGGATAATTAGAGTTAATATGTTGCCAACAAGGGAGATTTGCATTGCTAATAGCGTTGTATTTACTATTTTCTATTCCATTGCCCCAGCCATCTAGTATACATAAAACGACTGATTTAAAGTTCATATAAAAGTTATCATCGAGAACCTCCGATGATACCAAAAACAAACTCTTCTCACAACTTTTGTGTTAAAATAAGAGATATAAAAAGCTGCTTAGAGGCAATGGTATATGAAGTTTTTCATAAAATATTTTATTAAAGTGATTGACAGTTGCTTAAGTGTTTACTAAAACACTTGCATACCTTTAATAGTGAGGTCAAGTGAGTTGTAGCCAATATATAAAAGGTAATACTTTAGCAACATCAGGTGCTATAATTAATGTTGATAGATTAGTAAACTTTTTAAAAAGCAATACAAAGATTACAAGACTTATTTTACGATGTTCAAAAATTAATTATGAGGTTATAAAAGAATTAGCTCAGCTTTCTCATCTTACTTCACTTGATCTAAGTTGCAGTTATGTTGGTACAGAAGGTGCAAAGATTTTAGCAAGCGGGAATCTTATAAATCTTACTTCGCTTGATTTGGGAGGAAACGAAATTGGTGATGAAGGTGTAGAGGCTTTAGCAAGTGGAAATCTTACAAGTCTTACTGAGCTTAAATTATATGATAATAAAATTGGCGATAGGGGGGCAAAAGCTTTAGCGAGTGGAAATCTTACAAATCTTACGTTGCTTAGTTTAGGATGGAATGAAATCAGTGACAAAGGTGCAGAGGCTTTAGCGAGTGGGAATCTTATAAATCTTATTACACTTAAAGTATATGATAACAGCATTAATTACAGAGGTTCACAGACTTTGGCGAGTGGAAATTTGGTGCGTCTTACTTCAATTATTTTTAATTATTGTTATATTGATAGCACGTTCCCTAAAAATGTCCTGCCTTCACTGCAAAGTAGGTGTAATAAAAGAAAAATAGGGGAAGAATCAGGTAGTAAGCTAAGTGAGGTACAGGCATCTTTGCATTTTGAAAGTAAAGGTTTTAAAGCTATATAACTCCACAGTTTTGTCTGTTTAAGAGACAGAGAAAAGTTAGTGAATTCTGGGCTAAAAATGAAATGTACAGATTGTATAAAACAATGCTCCCCGGGCCGGATTCGAACCAGCGACCAATTGGTTAACAGCCAACTGCTCTACCACTGAGCTACCGAGGAATAAACTGTTTTTAACTTATCATATTGAACGTAGATTGTAAATGATTTTTATGTAGACTTTAAACCTAGATATCATTCCAGAGCATGGAGCTGTAATCCAGTTCTTATTACCTGATATGCTCATTTGACAGTTAAGTCTTCTCTACCCCTATTTGCATAATACCTTGACGATTCCGTTCACGGTTAAAAGATACCGAGGTAGTAGGGTGTATTAGTTTTTGCAAGCTGTTATTTTGCTATGGATTGCTGTAATGGCATCATCTATTTTATTTTTATCACAGCCTGTTTGGGCAAATTCGGCATTTCCACAGCAATCCCTTCTGGTTACAGTAGATACTAGCTCTTTTGCATTGATCTTATTAGTTAAATCTTTACTTACTTTGACAATCAAAACTGTTTTATCCTTTTCTGTTACCATGAAGGCTATTACAGTTTTCGGTTTTTGTTGCTGTAGAGCAAATTCCCTTATTATACTTCCTGGAACGTTATTGAAAGTGTGGCTTACGAAATTTATTCCATTTATTTCGGTACTTTTTACAGTTTCTACACTGATAAGCTTTTTATAAAGATTTTTTATTTTGACTTCAAATTCTTTGCGCTCCTGGCTTAAAATACTGAGTCGACTTATTATTTCATTTACTGGTGCTTTTACGCATTCTGCAACTTTTTTTAAGCTAATTTCGTTATTGCGTACATAATTAATTGCTTCTTGACCGGTTAAAGCTTCAATTCTTCTTACTCGAGATGCAACGGAACATTCTGCTGCTATCTTAAACAAACCAATTTCTCCGGTACGCTCCACGTGTGTACCACCACATAATTCTTTTGAATCTCCAATTTTTACAACCCTAACATTATCACCATATTTTTCACCAAATAAGGCCATCGCTCCTTCGTCTATTGCCTCATCCATACCTTGAACTTTTGTGGACGTAGAAAGATTTTCTCTGATTAGAGAGTTTACTATATCTTCTACTGAAGACAGCTGATCCTGAGTGACTGGCTTATTGTGACTAAAGTCAAATCTTAGTCTATTTGCTGCGACTAGAGAACCTTTTTGAGTAACGTGATCACCTAAGATTTTTCTGAGTGCAAAGTGTAGAAGATGTGTAGCTGAATGATTTCTTCTTAAGTCTTGTCTTCTTTTTTTGTTAATACTAGCTGTAACTGTGTTACCTTTACAAATTGAGCCGACGCACCTGTGCAAATACAAGTCATTAATCTTGTTGGTATTTTCGACTGTTACCATACTTCCATCAGACTGTATAAGATTTCCAATATCTCCCACTTGTCCACCTGATTCTCCATAAAAAGGTGTTTTATCAAGTATAATAGTTATCTTTTCTCCTTCTTTTGCAGAATCAATTACTTCATTTTTAGAGGAAATTATTGCGAGTACTGTTGCATCCTTTACTTCATCACGTTCATAACCAACAAATTCCGTTTTGCCAAACTGATCGATTAAATTAAACCATACTTGTTCAACAGACTTTTCACCAGATCCAGTCCAATTAGCACGTGCTCTTTCTTTTTGCTCTTTCATTGCATTATCAAAACCTTTTTGGTCAAAATTTATTTTCCTTTCTTTCAAAATATCAAGTGTGATATCCAAAGGAAATCCATAAGTGTCATATAGTTTGAATGCTGATTCTCCAGATAGAGTGTCACCTGATTTTAAATCTGCAGTGAATTTATCCAAGAGATTAATGCCTTTCATTAAAGTGTCTTTAAAGTTTTCTTCCTCTGATTTTAACGTTGTTTCTATTAAGCTTTTAGCTCTGATTAGCTCTGGATAAGCATCTCCCATATAAGCCAAACTTGTGCCATCTATGAGTGCAGGAAAAACAAGGTTCAATAGAGAATCGTTATATCCAAGTAGGTGGATATAACGTACTGCTCTCCTGATCAATCTGCGTAGTACATAATTTCTTCCTTCATTTCCAGGAAGCACTCCTTCTGCGATGAGAAATGCAGTTGCACGAAGGTGATCTGCAATAATCTTATAAGCTACTTTATTTTCCGTATTTCCACAGTACTCTTGCGATTTACTTACCAGAGCAGAAAATAGGTCAATATCATAGTTATCATGAACGTTCTGCATAATAGCTGCTATTCTTTCAAGGCCCATTCCGGTATCGATGCATTTTTTTGGTAATTTTTGTAAATTACTTTCTTCATCTTTATTAAATTCCATGAACACCAGGTTCCAAATTTCAACAATTCTGTCGTCTTCATGCAAATCCTGATTTGCATGATCGTAAAAGATTTCAGAACATGGGCCACATGGACCAGTATTGCCCATGCTCCAAAAGTTATCATCTGTTGTAATTCTTATGATTTTATCATCTGAAAAGCCACTTATCTTACGCCAAATTTCATATGCTTCATCATCAGTGTGGTAAACAGTTATGGATAGTCTGTTTTTATCAAGAGATAATTCTTCAGTAATAAATTTCCACGCAAATTCTATTGCAGTTTCTTTAAAGTAATCACCAAAGCTAAAATTTCCGATCATTTCAAAAAATGTGTGATGCCGAGATGTATAGCCAACATTTTCAAGATCATTGTGTTTACCACCTGCTCTGAGACACTTTTGACTTGAGACGGCACGTTTCATTTCAGTTTTTTGCGTGCCGGTAAAGATGTTTTTGAACTGTACCATACCAGCATTTGTAAACATGAGTGTTGGATCATGCTCTGGAATCAAAGGAGAAGAAGGAACTTGCTCATGATTATTATTTACAAAAAATTTTATAAATCTTTCTCTAATTTCGTTTAGCTTCATCGTTTTTACTGAGGTTATCTATGCATAATAAGTTGTAACAGAAGTAAAATCAATTTATCAATCTAAATATTAATATATACATTACTTAATATAATAAAAGTAACTTTTACATAAAAATTTTAATAAAAAGATATAGGTTTAAATATTTTATCCACTAACATAGAGAAGTAATTGTTAATTCAAATAATACTTTTATTAATTAATTTAAGAAATGTGAAATGTCAAAAAAATTCCAAAACACTAAGAATAGCATGCGAAAGAGAGAAACAACAAATAAGCAGGAGATGGATGGTCCAACAATTAGAATTGTATCTAACTTGGAAAGTATAAAACAAAACAGAAGAGTAGAATTTTTAATTAAAGGAGAGAATTTAACAGTAAAAGACCTCTCTATATCTTCTAGAGCAGTTGAGATAGGCTTGGTTACAGGAATAGTAAATTCAATAGACATTCCTCAAGCAATTCGTGAATCGACAATAGATGGAATTATTTTAGGTCTTAAGAGTGGAGAAATAGAAAAAGGTAAAGAATATAATTATAGAGAATTTAAGAAAATATATCTAAAAAACCTTGTAGATGAATTGGGTAAGGATAGTTCAAAAAAGCTAAAAGAAAGAACTGATGAAAATAGCCAATTGAGAGAATCTACTACTGAAGAAATTGATTATCAGATGCAGGAAGATGTAACTATCAAATCAGCTTCTTTAACAAAACAAGAATTCGATTTTGCATCAAGCAAAGTAACTACTAAAGAGATTAATGACGTAATAAATGAAATAGAAGAATCAAATGCTAGTTATGGAATTACTCCTGAAGATATAAGTAGTGTTTCCCGTTTTGATAGTAATTCACAAGAAGTGTTAGATCATTCTATATTTAATAGCACAGATGTGGAAGGGCCTAAATTACCCGAAATAAATGGAGGACAGTATATAGGAATAGCAGGGATTGCTGGTGGTATATTGGGTGGAGTGCTAGCAGTAGCTTTTGCAGGATTAGGATACTTTGTATGGCATAGAAAAAATAGGGAAGGTAGCTACGATGTTGAAAAAGCGATGAAAAACCTTCCTGAACAAGCTCAACTTGAGCATTACGGATCTACATCAGAAATAGAATCTTTGCTCAGCAATGCTACATCGGTAGCATATCTATCTTCTCAGATTAGTGTCGAGTAAGATTCCAGAGTTTGATGGCACAACAGTGCCATCAACTTAGCTCTTACAGCACTTATATGCTCTGGAACCAAAGGAGAAGAAATTTTCCTGTCTTACAAAAAATTTTATAACTCTTTCTCTAATTTTATATCGTTTTTACTAAGGTATAATAAATTGCAATGAGAAATTCAGATATTAATATATGTATTATTTAGTATAATAAAAATATAAAAATCTTAGTGAAAAGATGTGGACTTAAATAATTTATCTTTTATACATAAGGAAATATTGGTCAGCTTGGGGGTCATATATGTCAAGAAGATTTAAAAATACTGTAGGAAAAAAAAGATCAATCAATAAGGAAAAAAGGAATAAATGGATTAGTATTGAATCAGAATTGCGAGATGTAGAACAAAACAGAACAATATATTTTCTATTGGGAGGAGGTGATTTAAAACTTAAGTATGTATGTATGCTTGACGATACATCTTATCGTATTCTTGTTGCTGAAGGAGAAATAGTGCATGCAGAAAATCCAAAAGTGATGATTGATGATATTGTTTCTGATCTCAAGAGTGGAAAAATACGAAGTTATAAAAGATATAATGCCAAAGAGTTTTATGAAAAGTATCTCAAAGAGTTTTTGAGTAATGAGAATTTGCAAAAGCTGGAAGCTGTTGATATTGAAAGTACAACAACAGAACTACCAAACTTAAAACAAGTAATAGAAGAAATGAAAAAATCAAACGCTAGTAATGGAATTACAATTCAAAATATAGGAAATGTTAAAAATACGACAAATATTTTGGGTAATCCTATGATTTATGATACGAACTTGAGAAGATTTAAATTATTGGAAACATCTCGATCAAATAAGGAAAATATGGGAGTGTTAACAGTAGATATGTTAGCAATGGGAGTAGTCTTGTTAGCAGCTATCGCAGCAGCTGTACCATTTAAATGTTGGTTTTGTAATAGAAAAAATAAAAGCCATAGTAGTTCTAAGGAAGAAACTTCATCTAGTAATTTATTAAGTGCAATAACCTTAAAAAGTAGAGGTAATAGTATTATTTAGTCGAAATATTGCAAAAGTAGAATTTTTTTATTGTTTTTTACAGTTTCCTCATTTAATAATTTTTATGCTCTAATTATTATACTTAATTTATCATTACCTGTTGTGTAAACAGAATGAGAATTTTCAATAATCTACATCCTTTAGTAAGAAAAAATCAATACATTCAAGATAAATTTACCTCATATCTGTGTTTTATATGTGGAATTTTGAATGGAAAATTATGCAGGAAAAGAAAGAAGAATAGTGAATATAGTTACTCAACATTGGAGTGATATAAAAGGATCAGATAGAGAATGGCCAGAAAGACATGAAATAGACACTGCAGAAATCATGGAGTCATGGCAGCATTGTTTTATCATTGAAGTTAAAGATCGAGGTTATATTTGTGAAAATGCAGGAGAAAAAGCTATTGAATTTTATGGTTTTGAAAAAAAGATGTACATCGATAATAAATATGCAATTGATGCACCATTTTTACGGCTATATAAAATAGATGCAGTTATTGATAAACTTGAGACTATAATAGAAAGTAAATGCCCAATTAACGAAGAGGAAGAAAGTGAAAGTGTTAAAATGAGGCAAGTATTGCCACCAATTGGGAATGAAGAAGTTATAACACATATACTGGATGTGATTACATTCAAGCTGCTTTAAAATACAATTTTAATTTGATTCTTTAATAAAATTATCTATACTCATACTTAATTACTAATAAAGAACTAAATAGTGATGTTTGTAAATTTGTTTAGAATATGACGAAAATAAAATTAAAAACCAAGTCTTCTGTCAAAAAGCGCTTTCACCTTACAGCTAAGGGTAAAGTCATCTCTACTCAGTCAGGTAAGAGACATGGCATGGTAAAGAGAAGTAAATCTAATATTCGTAATCAACGCGGTACAACGATTCTCAATAAATCTGACTCGCGTATAGTTAAACTTTATATGCCTTATGGTATTTAATAAAATGGAGGTAAGATAAAAATGGCTCGGATAAAGCGTGGAGTCGCTACTCATGCTCGTCATAAAAAGGTATTAAAATTAGCAAAGGGTTATAGAGGACGGGCAAAGAATTGTTATAGGATTGCATTACAAAGGGTTGAAAAAGCACTACTATATGCTTATAGAGACAGAAGAAATCGCAAACGTGATTTTCGTGGTTTGTGGATAATACGTATTAATGCAGCAGCAAGAGAACATGGACTCACTTATGGTAGGTTTATGCATGGTCTTAAACTTGTTGGAGTTGATTTGAATAGAAAAATTCTTGCTGAGATGGCTGTTAATTGTAAGGATGATTTTGCTAAATTAATAGAAACTGTAAATAGTAAGTTAGCAGAAAATTCCTAAAGCAAAAACACCTGAAAACATGAGAATTATTTTCATGGGGTCACCGGGTTTTGCTGTTGGTGCGTTAAACTTACTATTGAAATTACAGAGTGAAATAGTAGCAGTATATACCAAAGCTCCAAAACCTTCTGGACGTGGGCAGAAGTTAACAAAATCCCCAGTACACATCGTTGCTGAAAAAAGTGACATAGAGGTATGTACTCCTACCTCTTTAAAATCTTCGATAGAGCAAGAAAAGTTTGGAAATTTTAAGCCAGACGTTGCAGTTGTTGCTGCGTATGGATTGATACTTCCAAAAGAAATTTTAAATATTTCCAAATATGGTTGTATTAATATTCATCCATCATTGCTGCCTAGGTGGCGTGGTGCAGCTCCGATACAGCACACAATTTTAGCCGGAGATCAAGAAACCGGAGTTAGCATTATGCAGCTAGATGAAGGATTAGATTCTGGCCCTATTTTAAAACAGAAAAAATTTCTTATTGAAAAAAGCGATAATTATAAGACGTTGTATGATAAATTGTCTGAATTAGGTAGTGATTTACTGCTGAAAGTACTAAACGAAATTGAAAAGCAAGTTCCCTTAAAACAGAGCGATAACGATGCGTGCTATGCTGACAAAGTAAAAGACTATAAAATTTACGCAAGTGACGCCTGTGAAATTGCTTATAGAAAGGTTAAAGCATTTTATCCAAAAGCATTCATTAAGGTAGAGAATAAACGTATCAAGATACTTGATGCTGAATTTGAAGCCTTCACTTCAGGGCAAGGTGAGATCATTAATGATAATATGCATATAAGTTTAAAAGGTGGTACTTTAATTCCTAAAGTTGTACAAATGGAAGGAAGAAATCCTTGCGATATTAAAGATTTTGTTCGTGGCTTAAAATCAAGTTTAACAAAAAAATTTATAGAATAGACTACTTTGAAGGGGGGGGTGAGGAGAGCTAAAGCAACTTCTACAATTTGGTATTCCGCTGCTTGTTAGAGGAATCTACAACAAGATACCGCGTTTTGGTGTACTAACATTGCAATTTGCAGGTAATTTGAGTAGTAGATGGTGTCATTCCAGTTGCTTGACAATGGAATCCAATTTCTATTGTACAGCCACCTGGTGTGCTCATTTAAAGTGAAGTTTTCTGGATCCCAGTGTCTTGTCACTGGGATGACATCTTTCTTGTTCTCTTGTATCACAATGTTCGTACAGTTGTGGATAACGTGGCGGTATGACGTAGTAGCTATATATAGACAAATTTTCTTTTCTTAGATATAATCTTAAGAAACCTTCCATATGAAAATTAAAAGAGCTTTAATATCAGTATACGATAAGACAAATACAATTGAACTTGCATCGTTTTTGATGCAGCAACAAATAGAAATTCTCTCAACAGGGAATACTTATAAAGTGCTATCAGGTGCGGGAATAAAAACGCAAGAAGTTTCAGATTACACACAATTTCCAGAAATACTAGATGGCAGAGTGAAAACTTTACATCCTAAAATTCATGGAGGAATACTCTGTGATCGAAAAAGGCACGAAAAGGAAATGCAGAATCTAGAAATTAAGCCGATAGATCTGCTTATAACTAACTTATATCCATTTTGGAAAACGGTTAATAGCAACTCAAGTGAGAAGCAAATCATAGAACAAATAGATATAGGTGGAGTAGCATTAATTAGAGCTACAGCAAAAAACTTTCATTTTACTTCAGTGATTTCTAGCATTCAAGATTATGAAACACTGGAAGCTGAGATGATCAAAAATAACAATCAGACAACATTAGAATATAGAAAACATCTAGCAACTAAAGCATTTGCTCTGACTGCACAGTATGATTCTAATATTTACAATTGGTTTTTATCACAGGGTAAAAGCAATGAGTTACCAGAGTTTTTTACTTTGTATGGATGTAAAGCACAAGGACTCAGGTATGGTGAAAACCCTCATCAAAAAGCTGCATTTTATAGCAATCAATTTAGCAAATATCCACTGGAGAAAATACATGGAAAAGAGTTGAGCTATAATAATATAGTTGACATAGAGTCTGCACTTAACATAATTTCTGAGTTTCAAGAACCTGCAGCAGTGATAATAAAGCACAATAATCCATGTGGCGCTGCTGTTAGTGATAGTGCTTTAAAAGCATATGAAAAAGCTCTATCATGTGATGAAATAAGCAGTTTTGGTGGAATAGTTGCTTTCAATCGGGAGATAGATTTAAAGCTAGCAGAGAAATTAAACGAGATATTTTTAGAAGTGGTGATAGCACCATCGGTAAACAATGAGGTACTAAAAATTTTACAAAAAAAGAAAAATTTAAGAGTGATTATTCATCAATCTCTTCAGCAAAATGCAAAATATCAAATCAAAAATGTTATTGGCGGGTTCTTAGTGCAAGAAAATAATAACCATAAAGTAAAAGTAGAAGAAATAAACCGAGTGACAGAATGCACTACAACAAAAAAAGAGAAGGAAGATCTTATTTTTGCTTGGAAAATATGTAAACATGTAAAATCCAATGCAATAGTGATAGCAAAAGACGGTTGTGCTATTGGCATCGGTGCAGGACAAACAAGCAGAATAGATAGTGTGAATATTGCAGTAAAAAAAGCAGGTGAAAAATGTAAAGGCGCAGCACTTGCTTCAGATGCATTTTTTCCATTTCCAGATAGTATAGTAGAGAGTGCAAAGCATGGAATTACAGCTATAATTCAGCCAGGTGGCTCATTGAAAGATCAAGACGTGATAGCAACTGCAAATGAGAATAAAATTGCCATGTTTTTCACTGATGTTCGTAACTTTCTCCATTAAGCTTTGTATCCTGTCAAAATTATACCCACACAGGGCTTTGTTGCATAGCAGCTTATAAGTTTAAAAATTGTAGTAAATTGATGTAGTTACTTTAAACTTAACTATACCTATCTGTAATTGTAAGCTGTACTCTTGAGCTCCTGATGCGATTATAGCAAATCCTAAAATGCCTTGCTGTTTTTCCTTATAGACATTCAGCTTACCTTGTATATTAGTCTATCTGGATGACATTTTACTTTTTCTAGAATATAATAATTCCCTAGAAATTACCCTACTCGATTCTATTGTACCTTGTTTAACATTGAAACATGAGTCTGGAATCTAGAAATTTTTTAAGAACAAAAGTTATTCTAAGTTTTTGTTGGTAAGAAAGACTGGATTCCAGCGGGCTTTGTTGCATAGCTCAGATAAAAAGAACTGGAAGTTACTGACGAAATTCACTATAAAACAGGCATTTAACCTACGAAAGAAAAATATGCCAACTAAAATGAAAGTCAGTAACTGCCATGGATATAACAGATTTCTACAAGAAAGAGGAAATATTTTTCATTTTATTAATGAGGTAATAGAAAATTGGTACGAAAATAGCCCCAAAATGCGAGGTGGAAATTATATTTATAGTAATAAAGTTGTGATTTTAGTGCATATAGTCGATAGTCTCTTTAGAATTGGCTTAAGACAAACGGTAGGGTTTATAAAAGGATATTTGCAGCAAGTAGTTAGCAGTCATTAGCTATTCGCAGGCTTCAAGAAGGTTTCAATATTAAGATCAATGATTGCAGAGTTGATAAAAACAATATGGAAGATATTGAAATTGCCATAGACAGTACAAGTATCAGATAATACCCCTGGTCACAGTAAGGAAAATAGCGAAGTATCGCAGTTATAAACAGGTAAGAAAGCTACACGTAATATTGAGTATAAATAGTAAAAAAGCTATAGCTGCACAATATAGCAATGGTGCCTACTCCGACCATTATGGTGCTTGTGACTTGCTCAGCTTTCAGCATGCTATAAAAGCATTATATGCAGACAGAGCCTATCAAGCTTTATAAATTGTGCAAAAAATATGATATAAAGACAAAAATTTTACCGAAAAATCGTGCAGAGGAGCATACAAAATTGGATTATATGGCTGAAAGGAATGCTGCCATTAGATTATGTGGTAAAGACGGTGTGAAAGAGTGGAAGAAGGAAGAAGTTTATGGAAAAAAGTCATATATTGAAGGATTTTTTTCATGATTAAAGCAAATATTTGGGTTTAGTTTTAGAAATAGATCTGAAGTAAATCGAGAAAAAGAGTTGCTAATAAAATGTTACTTACTCAATAAATTTACTGATATTGGCATGGCTAAGTTTGAGGTAGTTTCATGAATTTATTATGCTTTACCCACTATCCGATAAGCGATGCAACAAAGCCATCCCAGTGTCAGCTACTCGGTTGACACCATCATAGAGATCAGCTACTTGGATGATAAAAGTAAGAAGTATCGAAGTGTTGTGCTAGACTTTATACCTCTTGCATTCAAACTCACATAAATCATGAATTGTGCACGCTTCACACAAAGGTTTTTGTGCCTTGCAAATGTATCTACCGTGTAAAACTAGCCAATGATGAGCATAAAGAAGGTATTTTTTTGGAACCACATTCAAAAGAGATTGCTCTGTTTTAAATATATCTTTTTCTTTCACAAGCCCAACTCTATTGCTTACTCTAAAAACATGAGTATCAATTGCCAATGTTGGAATACCAAGCCCTGAATTTAAGAACACATTAGCGCTCTTTCTCCCAACCCCTGGTAAAGATACCAAATCATCGAAATTAGTAGGCACTTTGCTATTGTACCTCTCAATCAATATTTTGCTGAGCCCGATTATATTTTTTGCTTTGGAATTATATAAACCAATACTGCTTATGTATTTTCTCAGCTCACTTTGCCCAAGATTCAGCATTTTTTCTGGAGTATCAGTGATACTAAATAGCTCCTTTGTAATTTTATTAACGCTTATATCAGTTGTTCGCGCTGATAGAACTATTGCAACTAATAACGTAAAATGATTGGTATAATTTAGCTCTATTTTTGGTGCAGGATTTGATTGTTGAAACTTTTCAAATATCAATTCTACTTTTTTTGAGTCCATGCATAGAGCTAAAAGCTTATACTATACTGTTTGCTGTGTAAATTCAATTGCTTGAGGATTAGATAGTCCTTCGGTATTAACATCAGACATATCAATTTTCACCTCATCAAAATTCCTTTCAGCAAATTCGCTTGCCACTTCTGTAAAACACTTTCTAACAAGAGGCATAATTATCGGTATTAATAGCCTTCGTAGATCACACCGTCCTAACAGATTAGTTTCCTTTTGTACTATATCTCTTGGATCTTCCTCAAGTAAATCTTTCATGTGTTTTTCAGTTTGTATTTCACAACCTTTTAAAAATATAGGACTAAATATCTCAGTAGCTAGCAGTGCTAACAATGACAAAGTACCAAATATTGTCACATCAACATAAAGACTATTAGAAATAAACCCTCTATCATCAAAGAACCTGTTCATAATCTTTTGAGGAGGAAAGAAGTAAAAGCAAGAACAACCATTTACAGGCTAGTATTAAGTTTACGCTCGCAATTTTTCCAAAGTCGCCTACATTTTTCCAACCAGGCAAAAGAAGATCTCTCAACAACCCATCTTTTTGGCAATACAGCAAAGGTGTGTAATTCGCTTCACCTCAACAGTTGCACCAATAGTTACTTTCATCTGTGTTGCAAAATTTTCTCCTGTGTAGCCAGCATCAACTAGTATATTTTTAACTTCAGATAGGTTTTCTTTAGCATTTTTAACCACTCTCACAGCGCTACTACGATCAGTTATTTCTGCCGTTGTTATATAAATTGCGTGTGTCAAACCTTGTGTATCAACTACGATATGACGCTTTATTACTGAAATTTTCTTGCCAGCATCATAACCTTTTTCTTCAGCAATATCGGTATTTTTTACACTTTGGGCATCAATGATGCAGAAGCTTGTTTTGGTATTCCGACCACTGTTCTCTCCAATCAATTTTTTTAAGACAATTTCTAGAACACTTTCTCTATCTTCATTCGTTTTTTTACTCGATTTCTTGAAGTAATCGTAACAATTTCGCCATCTTGGAAACTCTTTTGGAAGCATTCGCCATTGACAGCCACTTTTTAGTACATAAAGCACACCACAAAATAACTCATATAAACCTAATCTTCTTTGCTTTATTTTCTTTCGCACGCTTTCTAAAATTAGTCTAATCTTTTCGAATTTTTCACAACTTATGTCACTTGGATATGTATTCCTCATACTTTACCTCATGTCAACTATACCTCATCTTACCATATTCAGAGATCACTTACAGGCTCTTAGGTTAATATAAGCTTCCATTCAATTTAATACACTACAATATTAAATATATTAGCTAATTTGTTAATAGATTTACAAAGATTAAATTATTGCTATTCTAAATTTAAGTGTTAGTTAACTGAGTTTACAATGAGTATTAGAAATTTTTTTACCAAGGCAATCGTTCTCCTTTTAGTTTGCTTATTAATCTTTATGGGGATTGGCAATCTTTTATCAAATGATGATGAAAGGAAAGAATTAGCTAAAATAGGAAAGGAAGTGATAACATCAGATGAATATAAATTACTATATCAAAATTATGAAAAGCAAATTTCTGGATCTGATGTAAGTAAAGAACAAGTAAAAAAGCTAAAATATGATTTACTTAACGCACTTATAGAGCAAAAACTATTGTTTAACCTAATTAGCGAACTTGGATTAAAAGTTGGAGAAGAATCTATCAAAAGCCATATAAAAAATACCAAGTACTTTCAGGATGATAAAGGAGAATTTGACCATAATAAATTCCATCAAACTCTAAATAGCCTGCATATAACAGAAAAGGAATATATAGAAAAATTAGAGAAAATCCTGCCTGCAATGATGTTCATGACTTCGTTATTTGAAGATAATTATCCGGTAACTTTTGGTGAGAGTGTTGATGAGCAGATATACAAAAATCGCTACCAAACTAGAGTAGTTGATATTGTTAAAATAACTGAGGATGCAATTACAGACGTTCCTGAATTAGATGATCAAGCCTTACTTGATTTGTATGAAAGAAATAAGTCCAATTTTTATTACCCTGAGTATCGAACTGCGCAATACATTTCTCTGGATCAAAAATATTTTGAAGATCAAATCAGAATTTCAGATGAAGAGGTTGATAGTATAATAGAACATCAGGAACTTAAAAATCAAAGAGACATATTCAATGTGATATTTCCTACCAAAGAAAAAGCCGAAATAGCAAGAAGAGCACTTGAAGAAAGTAAAGCAAGCTTTGAACAAATAATAGAAGAGTTTAATAAAGTGAAACTCGATGAAACCAGAGTAAATAATATAACTAAGGATTTCTTACCTGAAAATATGAGAGAAAAGGTATTTGCTCTCAAAACAGGTGAAGTAAGTGAAGTTTTAACAAGCAATTTTGGATGGCACGTAATAAAGGTAGAAAGCATACATCAAATCTCTGATGAAGACTTGGTTGATTTAAAAAAAGACATAAGGTCAGTTTTAATCAATCAAAAGTCTTTTGAAAAAGTCAATGATTTCATAAATCAAGTGAATTATAAGATATACAATGGTGCAACGATTGAAGAAATCTCCAATAATTACAATTTACCTATACAAACCATTGGTCCAGTAGATGCTAGTGAGAAAGACCAAAGTGGTAATAAATTAGGAAATTCCAGTGATTTCATTTCTTTCATTTTTTCACGCGAGAAAGATCAGAAGAGTTATTTTAAGGGTGTTGGAGATACTGTTGTTGGTGTAAAAATCAGTGATATCGTTCCTCCTAAATTACAAAATTTTGAAGAAAGTAGGGAATCAGCCATAAAGCTTTGGCGTAGTGAATTTATAAAAGAAAGAATGTTTAAAATAGGACAAGAAGTAGCAGTTCAACTAAGAGAAAAGACAGATTTGGAAGAAATGCAAGGTATAAAATTGGTTAAAGGCCAGCAAATACAACGCAATGAACAAAACTACCCTTTTTCTTTCATAGAAGAGATTTTCAATATGAAAACAACTAATTCGGTAACAGATCCTATTCAATACAATAATGAAATTATAATAGGTGTTCTAAAACAAATGCATTCATCAAATGGTAAATTAAACATGCTTGACACCGGAAAACGTGTGATGATATCGCTAAAGGAACAGTTAATTAGCTATCTAAAATCAAAGTATAGAGTAGAAGTTAATCATGCTATGATTGATGATATATAAAAAAGTTTATTATCCTAGATCTTCCTTTTATGAGTGATTGGAGGGGGCTATATTGTATTTTTAGGTAAAAGAGGTACAATTAGTTTGACTTGAGCTGTTTATTGTATTTAAATTGTAATTAATATATGAATAAAGGTTGACATGGCAGTTAAAATAAGGTTAGCAAGGTTTGGGGCAAAGAAACGTCCTTTTTATAGGATAGTTGTAGCCGACTCACGAGCACCAAGAGATGGGCGCTTTATTGAGAGAATAGGACAATATGATCCAATGTTGCCAAAAGACAATAAAAATCGTGTTGTGGTAAAAGCTGATAGATTAAAACATTGGCTAAGTGTAGGAGCGCAAGCAACTGAAAGGGTAATGTGGTTCATTAAAAAAGGCATAGTAGATTTAGAAACAGAATCGAAAAAAATAGAAAAGAAAAAAGTTGAGAAAGTACAAGGGCAAGAAGCATAAGTCCTCTTAAATGCTAAACACTGATTTAACAAAAAGTAGTAAATTAGATGATATTGTATCCTCTGATTTATTGGCTATGAATGACTTTATCTTCAAAAATGTCAATGATGAAGGTACTAAGCTTGCTACCGATATTACATCTCATCTTATTAATTCAGGAGGAAAAAAGATAAGGCCTAAGCTCATTTTTATTATATGTAAAATGCTGAATTACTCTGGAGAGAGTAGGGTCAACATTGCTGCATCGGTAGAATTTATACACAACGCTACTTTACTTCATGATGACGTGCTTGATGAAAGTAAGGCACGCCATGGAGTTGCAACAGCAAATAAAATTTGGGGGAATAAATCAAGCATTTTAGTTGGTGATCTATTATTGACCTTAGCATTTAGATGGCTTATAGAATGTGGGAATTTAAGTGTTCTCTCTATTTTATCTAAGGCATCTAATTTGCTTGTCAAGGGTGAGATAAAGCAGATGACAACGCGTTTTGACCCTAATAAAATTAGGAAAAATTATTTTAATATCATTGGAGAAAAGACAGCATCTTTATTTTCTGCATGCTGCGAGGCTGCATCAGTAGTATCTGGAGCCACAAGTGATGAAACAGAGAGGCTAAGGAATTTCGGGTTTAATTTTGGTATGGCATTCCAAATAATTGATGACGTGCTAGATTATACTGCTAATCAAGGCACTTTAGGAAAGCAACTTGGAAAAGATTTCTTTGAAGGTAAAGTTACTTTACCTTCTATTATAGCATATGAAAAAGGCAGCCCATCAGAACAAAAATTCTGGGAGAAATCTTTTTCTTCAGCTAGACACAATTTTGACCAAGCATTACAATATATTAATCATCATAATGCTATTCATGTTTCTATGGAAGAAGCTAAACACTATATTAATATGGCGCAAAGTAATATTGATACTTTTTCTGATTCTCTTTATAAAACTGCTTTGATTGACTTTTTAAATGCAAGCATAGAAAGACAAGGATAGCTAACGCTTGATATTTTTAGATTGATTGTTATATATTTATTAAGTTTGTAAAGGTGAATGATATGTCAGATAGTAATAAAGAGAAAAAAAAGAAATTTGCAGATATGGTCAGTAAACGAAAAGGGGATGATCAAGAAGATCAGCAAACAGGTGATTTAAGTGAAGAGCTTAATATATTAAAAGAACGTGCAGTTCAGATTGAAGATCATTTACGTCGCGCTGTTGCGGATAATGAAAACGTTAAACGTATAATGCAAAAGCAAATTAGCGATGCAAGTGATTATGCAGTCACAAAATTTGCACGTGATATGATCGACTCTTGTGACAATTTAAAAAAAGCAATGGAAAACTTGAAAGATGATGATCCTATTCATGAAGGAATAAAAGTGGCGCACCAAAAGATTGTGAGTGATCTAAAAAAACATGGAATAGAAGAAATAGATCCAATAGGTAACTCTTTTGACAGCAATTTACATCAAGCTGTTGTGGAAAGAGAAGATAATGAAAAAGAGCCTGGAACTATTGTAGAAGTACTACAAACTGGTTATACAATTAAAAATAGGTTGCTTCGTCCTGCAATGGTTATTCTTTCTAAAAAATCTGCTGATTGCGAAAGTAACTAATAAAACACTCAAGGTATGGAAGAAGTTGTCTTCTCAGGTATTCAGCCAAGTGGAGTATTACACTTGGGCAATTATCTTGGTGCAATTAAGCAGTGGATAGGCCTGCAGGATAAATATAAATCTCTTTTTTGTGTTGTTGATCTGCATGCAATCACAGCAAATAAGCTTCCCGCAAATGAATTAAAAAATAATATTTTTAAAGCAGCAGCAACTTATATTGCATGTGGAATAGATCCGGAAAAGTCGATTATTTTCAATCAATCCGCAGTTAGTGGTCATGCAGAATTGGGCTGGCTGCTAGGGTGCTATACACCAATTGGTTGGCTTAATCGTATGACTCAATTTAAAGATAAGGCTGGAAGCGATAGACAAAAAGCTTCTCTTGGGTTATATAGCTACCCAGTACTTATGGCTGCGGATATATTGCTGTATCAAACTAAATATGTTCCTGTTGGCGATGATCAAAAACAGCATTTAGAACTTGCACGTGATATTGCATCAGCTTTTAACAATCATTATAAATGTAGTCATTTCATCATACCTGAAATCTTAATTTTGGATTGTACATCAAGGATAATGAGCTTAAGAGATGGAGCAAGCAAGATGAGCAAATCTGATCCTTCAGGATATTCATGCATTAACCTTAACGATACAAATGACTTAATTGTCAAGAAAATAGAAAAAGCAAAAACAGATTCAATTCTAGGATTTGATTTTTCTACTTTAAAATGTCGTCCAGAAATAAGCAATTTGATAAATATTTATTCAGTGCTTAGTGATTTAAATGTAGAAAAAGTGTGTAAAAAAGTGGATAAACATGAAATGAAGAACTTTAAAAAAGAGTTAGCTGACTTAATCATCAGTGTTATATCACCCATACGTGAGAAGTTGAACGGTCTTTTGAAGGATCAGCTCCATCTACATAAAATATTAAAAGAAGGTACAGAAAAAGCAGCAGAGATTGCAAATAACAATATAAAAAAGGTCAAGGATATTATAGGATTTATTCAATAGGTTACAACTATTTCTTCCCATGGCTTTCAAATAGTGCAGCTATTTTCTTTACACTAACATGAGTGAGAAGAGGTTTTTTACTAACTGGAAGTTTAGAATCGGACTTTGCTGTTATGAGGTTCATTTTAGATCTTTTATTTCCTACCGGAAATGAGTGAGATTGGGAGGCAGTTTTTTGCGATGGTGCAGGATCTTTCTTCATACCGATATCTGCTTGTGTTGCAGGGGTGGCTTTGCTCTTAGCAACTTGATTTTGCTCAAATTTTCCTACTATTGACTTTACTCTACCGTCCTTTTTGCTATTTACTTTTTCTTTTATAATAACCGCTTTTACTTCTGATGCTGCTTTATCAGCAGGTTTTTTCAGGATTGGTTTACTTTAAGCTGATTTTTGCGAAGTCACTTCTACTATTATTGGTTTCGTGCTCACTTGTTGATCAACAATATTTAGCCTTTTAGAATTTGACAGTATTTCAGATTTATCTTCTTTAATTTCTTGCCTAATTTCTTGATTGGTAGCGTTTAGCGCTGGTGGCTCTGGAGCCTGTCTCTTTTTATATCCTCTTCTTGTTCCTTCATTTTTCTAAGAACCTGTACATGATCTCAAAAAAGGGATAGAATGAGAGGATAAAGTAGGATATGGGAAGTTTATATCCAAGTGATATAAGTCGAGGAAAGTTTGAGATTATTGTAGCAGATCTGAAGTCTTGCAGGAAGATGGATTTATGAATAGAAAAAGTGATAATTTACCAGGGGCTATGACTCTATGGCGGGGCTATGAAAATCTTAAGGAGAGCATAGTTATGCTTCACATCATGACCTCTCAAAATTGTGGGTAAAAGTGAGCAGGGGAGTATGGCGGTAGGTATATAATTTCGATATTTTTAGGTACCTTTAAATTTTTTGACTTATGCCAACTAGCGCAATCCATCACAAGAAAAGCCTTTCGTATTCCTAAATATTGCGACATCTGTTCAAGGAATATATTTATACAATCAGTGTTGACGTTTGGTGCAAATAAGCTAAAATTCTCTCCATTTCTGGGATTAACTGCACTATAGAGATAAAAATTTTCCCTACCTAATTTTACCTTAACCTGTGTCCTACTGCCTTTTTTAAACCACCCGTGTCCGACTTTTGAATGTGTGCCAAACCGTGATTCATCAAAGAAAAACAGCTCTTTTTCTGGATACTTGCTAATAGCTCCATTGAGATTTTTTTTTGAATTCCTCTTGTTTGCTTTTATCTTGTCCATTATGAACTGGCCTTGGTGTAATATATGAGAATTTCATCTTTTGCATATAGCAGTGTACTGTAGATTTGCTGATATTTAATCTGAACTTTTCCTGGATTCTTATTCTCATTTCTTTAATGGTAATATTAGAATTTTCTTCTATCCACTCTTCAATTTGCTGTAGTTGAACCTGATTTAATTTAGTTTTTCTACAGCGTTGTGGAGGAGCAAATAGTTTTTCTTTTTTGCCAAATTTTAAGAGTTTTATTCACGAAGTTAGTGCGCTTCTTGAAATGCAATATATTTTTGCTACAGCCGTTATACTGTACTTTTTTGCTGCAATTACAGCATTTAGTTTTTTTGAAACATATGCATTATTTCTTACTTTCTTCAGCATTTCTTTTGCTGATTCTACTACTTTTTCATCCAATAATTTTGATCTTAATGCCATTTATACCTCAACTATTTTACTTACTTCATTATGGCTTTTCTTCCATCATCGTCCATCTGTTCCTCATGTAATGGAAATTGGTATTACTCTAACTAAAAGTAACGTTGATGACAGAAAACCTTTGCCAATTCTTACTAAAAGACTGACCGGACTTTTGTTCGGAGATAAGGGCTATATAAAGAAAGAGCTATTTGAGAAACTCTTCGATAGAGGCCTAAAACTCGTCACTAAAGTAAAAAAAGGTATGAAAAATGTACTCATTTCACTTAAAGAGAAGATTTTACTAAGGAAAAGATCGATTATTGAGACTGTTTTCGACTCCCTGAAAAACAAATTTGAGATTGAGCACACAAGACACAGATCGCTAACAAATTTCCTATTCCATGCAGTCGAAAAAGCCCTCTATTTCTATTCCTTTCTTTACTGGCTAATCCATAGTTGGGGTTATTACTTCCTTTCTAAGATTTTCTATCTCCGCTTTGAGATTGGCATTTTCTGACTCTAACACCACAATCTTCTCTTGCAGCACTTCTATCATTAAAACCTCTCTATCTAGCTTATCTTCTTTATACCACTATACCATTTTTGTAAACTACTTTCTTATATCGTGAACGGTTACTAGAAAAGCTTTAGAACTACGCAAGGGTATCTTTTTGCCTTTACTATTTCTTTATTGTTTTAAGGCAACTGTCTGAGCTCCTCTGCCTTAGCATTATATCTCCACTTTCTGCAAGTGATTCCATTAAGTAGTAAAAATATTAGACTTGCTGCAAAACTTAGAAAAAAAGACCAAAGATAGAGCAGATTGAACTTACAGTAAAAATAGAACAAAAAAACTCCAACAATAAATTATACAAACTTCATCAGGTTAACTTTAACTTAAAAAAACATAAATCAAATTTTCTTGCTCAAAGACCTTGCTTTTTCTCCAACCTTACTCAAACGCACTCTAGCTTAATGCATAATTTTACCCATAAACAACCTTATCTTTGATACTTTTATTAGTTACAAGTCATCTAGAAAACCCAGATGCTCTACGAAGTCCACCAATCAATATCAGATTCTGCTCTTGTCCTACAGCATTTAATATAGCGTATAACAAAACCATCGCATCTCCCCCAGTAATACGCTTGCATCCTCCACAAAATTCGTATTCACTTAATTGTCGATTTGCCTCCACCCTTTTTCGTTCAACTTGTTCTGCGGTGTTAGCATACTTCAACTCTATTCCAATTGGATAAGTATCATCATTTTCCGCAGATTTTGATAATACTAGGTCTATTTTCCTTCCTCTCTGTAGCTGGAACTCAATAATTACCTTGGCAGGATTATCGCAACTTTAAAATATCCCACGCAACAAAGCCTGAAATTTAGCTTCATTGTTCACGAGTAAACGGTTTCCATTTAATAACGGAGACAACAGACGAGAAATCTCATTAAATAAAACTTCATACCTAGCCCTGTACTCACCATTCACATTACCATCATTACCAAAATTAGGCTCAGCATTCATCAATTCATCTGCAAATTGATATAAGTTCCTAACGTTACCCATTTGTTCTGAGAACCTACCCTCAAAATAACCTTCTCTATGAGAACGTAAGTAAGCACGTAGTGATTCGAATTTCTTTGCAGAAAACACTTGCAGATGACTCTGGACATTTACCTCACAAAGTACTTCACGCACATTAGCATTATCTTCTGCTTGAGGTAATAATGACAGGTCTAATGCTTTATCTGGTAAAGTCTGCGACCTTAAATAACGAAAAATGTGAAGAACAACAAACCCAATATTTGATACAAACAGAGCTAAAGTTAACGCATGCCTTACAATGTTTGCTGCATCTCCCCTACCACTTATATATTTCATTTTCTCTTCCTCAGAGTGGTTAAATAGATACTTGGTAACCCTTACTTCTCGCCCATTATCTGCTTCTAAGTCCCTCCTTGTAGATAAAACATTTCCAAAGGCAAACGATGACATGCAGGAAAAAGTGTCACAATGAGCTGATTGAGTGAACTCTGAGGCTATGGGTTATAAAAAACGTATTACATTTCCCCTAACTCCATTTCCATGGGGATGTAGTAAACCAGGTATTAAGGAAAGACCACCTTCTGAAAAGGGCTGCACAGAAGTTCGGAGACCCGCACCTCCACGTAATTGAAAATTTAACGCTACACAAACAGCACTTGGTGATGAGGTATGAATAGGCAAAGACGACACAGAACAACTTTTAGCATAATCTTTAGCTTGTTCTAACCCTTCTTCATCACCAACCTTCAACTCAATTATAACTGGAACTGAATCATTTGCCTGATCAACACCACGAACAAGCAAAACAACATCTGCATAACCTTTTCCTATGAGTAGCTCTGGGTAGACACCAGCCACAGACCGGTATCTAAAATTTACTAAAAAACCACACAGAAAACCGTGGTAATCAGACTCTGCACCGAACACTAAGCTACCTTCATGTTCATCATGTATATCAACAATATATTGCAAAATCCTTTTAACATTAGTACGCACTTCTCCTGCGTTATCATTTGCCAACTCATTCATCAGGTCTAACAATTCACCTGGTGCTCTGATTGGGTTAATTTCGTGAAAAACTGGTGCTTCATATTCATCACATTGAGGGAAACTGTGTCCTTCATCAAAATGCCTACATTCCTCTCCAAATCGAAATATTTTATGCTCTTCCCAGTCCAGATCCTCACCTTCCTGTAATTCTTGTGGAAGATTTTCTTCTACCTGCTGCTTCTCTTCTGCACTAAACCTTGACCCAGGGCTGTTCTCATTATCAGCAATAGTATAACACCTTACTATTCTTCTATCTTCTTCATTAGTAAGAACTGCAACTTTCAGATTTCCACAACCGTCAAAACGAAAATAAATTCTTTCATCATTTGGATCTGCAATACTAGAATCATGTGCAGTAGCAAACATGCCAAAGAAGAATGTAGGAAAAAAGCCGTGCTTATTGGCAGAATGCAAAAAAGATGGACAATTGTTTTAAAAATCCCCAAACTTCCTACTGAATTCAGTACAATTTCCATTTAAGAAATCTCTAACTAATTCATGATCTTCACCATTACCATGCATAAACACTCCTATTTGTTAACAACTGCAGCAGGAGAAATACTAGCACTAGTACCCACTAACGTAGATTGAGGACCTTCAGAACTAGCAGAGGATAAACTCAAGCTTTTTGCCGCTTTGCACAACTCTTCTATTAAATTAGAGGAGCTAGTTGCACCTATTATCTTAGAATCTCTTGTTTTGTCTAAACTATTTGCTATCCTCTTTTTTAATGATTCAAATCTTTTGTCTCAACAACAATCTTTAGCAAACTTTAAAATACTCAAGACCAAATCAACTTTTTCACCATCGCCAGCACTTTGAGTATCCTTGCTGCTCTCCTGATCTACAATCAAATTTGAAATTGCATTTTCCATTGCAACAAAAGCAATCTTATCTTTAAAAGGATCGACAACATTTATTTTATTTTGATTAAATACACTAGATTCCCAAAGACTGCTAATAGCTGACCTTGCTTCATCCCTGTTATCCAAGTCATAATCTTTAGAAACTACAACAAATGAAAGTGATGAGAGAAGATGTGCATATCCTCTAGGTGAAAGCATTTTCTCTACTTCAGCTCTTGAACATCCATCGCTCAAGTACTGGATAACATACTTAGTTGTGTAAAGAAAACCGTGCTCTACTAAGCAACTAAGAGGACGATAGATCACACCCCTATCTTTCTTATTCGGTAGCCCGAGTAGTGACTTATGATCTACTTTTGCGCTTATGACTTTACCTAGAAGGGAATTTAAGGTAGAAGCAAGTTTATAGCTAGATTGCAATGGAGATAATTTTGCAATAGCAGAAACTAGCAATTTTTCTCGCCCTTCTTTCACTAATTTTTCTTCAGAACACAGACGATTATAGAAGTGTTCCACTCCCTTACTCCACTTGAAATCTACAGCCTTATTAAATCCATCTTCTGCTTCTATATTTTCTCTAAGGTTACCTGATTCTTGATCAATCCAGAAATTGAAAACAGGATCACGTCTTCCCATGGAACTTAACAAGTCAACTCTTGCAAGCTCATCACTGCAAGCTAAATTCCTATCTTCCTCACATGCGCCTTTATGAGATAAGTCAGATCTAAAAGACTCTAACGCCTTGTCAAATAGTTGCTTAATTTCACTCTCTACACACTCAATACATGCTATTTTATATATAGCAAATGGGTTCAACACACCTGATTTAGCTAATTCTCCTACCAATTAAGCAATATCTAGTGTCGCACCTGACCAACAAGATTCATCACGAAACGCATTACATAAGAGGTCCGATTGCTCAACGGTTAGACCCTCTACTGTTACAGGGTGAGCCTTGACCCATTCCTCAATAGCTGAAGTTCTATCACCTTTAACAACATCCTTCAGCTTACTTATTACTTTGCTAGAGATAATCTCTTTATTTTTTTAGGATCAGAACTGAGACGAGATCTTTTGCTTTGGTCTACATTACCCTTCAAATCTTCCGTTCCACGTTTAGTTTTACTTTTTGTCATCTAATTACCTCAAAATCAAATATTCAATGAAGGTATTATACAAGCATTAATATAATATACAAATCGAAAAATTAGTGTGCACCTAAATTTAAGCAGTAAGTATAGACCTGCTGCAAAAGAGGAGATATTAAAGAGAGATGTAGCAAGAGGGAATGAGCTTAAATTATCAAATCAACGTTATTCTACTTTACCTCACTAGCATTTTCCTTACCTTGAGCCTTACTATTACTCACAAATATAAACGTTCGTTACATAGCTCTTAATATGTCTACAGAGACGAAATTTCCCGAATTATTTATAATTAACCCTTACGATCACATTCTAGGGACGTACATCATAAAACTTTTATATTATTAGTTTTGTAGTAAATTATATGAGTACATCGTATCTATTAAATCAGAAGCTTTATGAATTACAGATTGAGAGCTTATTTGTTTGGGGTTATTTGGTTTATACTTAGCTTACTTAGTAGTGTAGCTAATGATACTATATTAAAATATCTAAGTTTACATCTTCAGAGTTTTGAAATAATTTTTTTCCGCTTTCTGTTTACCACTATTACCCTTGTACCTTTTATGTTTTACTATGGAACAGAAACTTTTAAAACAAGTCAAATATCTACTCAAATAACCAGGGGTGGGTTGTTATTTTGTGGAATGACCTTATGGACTTACGGGTTGACTGTTTTCTCCATAGTAACTGCAACGATTATAAGTTTTTCTATACCATTATTTATTATACTTCTTGCAATCCCTTTGCTAAACGAAAATATAATTTGGCAAAGATGGATAGTAACTGTTATTGGCTTTGTTGGTATTGCTATTACTACCAAAGCTCATAGTGAAGATTTTGATCCTAAAATTCTTATTTTTATTGTATCTGCATTGATCTTTGCTATATTAGATATACTTAATAAGAAACTTGTAATAAGAGAGTCAGTAATAAGTATGTTATTTTATTCAGCTCTAACGACAACTATTTTTTCTACTCCACCTTTATTATTTTATTGGCATATGCCTTCCTTGTTGGAGTTAGTATTAATGCTGATTTCAGGAATAAGTTCAAACCTAATTCTGTTCTTCATGTTAAAAGCTTTTGCTCTTACTGATGCTACTGCACTTGCACCTTATAGATACATAGAGCTAATAATTTCTGCAATAGTAGCATACGTTATATTTAATGAATTACCTGATAAAAGTGCTTTATATGGTACTTTGATATTAATACCATCAACCTTATTTATAGTTTACTCGGAAGGTAAGGCAATTAAGCAAAATAATGTAACAACAAAAGTTTATAATTGTTAATGGTATTTATTTTAGATCCTAAGCTATATTTTTAAGGTGATAATAAAATGCACATAACTATTATAGGAGTAGGGTATGTAGGCTTAGTATCTGGTACAATGTTATCGGAGCAGGGCCATAAAGTTGATTACATTGACATCAATATTGAGAAGATTGAACTTTTGAAATCAGGGAAAATTCCCTTATATGAATCTGGATTAGAAGATTATTTAGAGAATAATATAAAGTCACAAAGGATAAGATTTTTCGATTCGTATTCTCAAATAAATCCCAATACAGAAGTAGTATTTATAACTGTAGATACTCCATCAGACTCCCTAGGAAATGCAAATTTAAAGAATGTATATAAAGCAGTAAGTGAAGTTTCTGACAGAGTTAATCAAGATTGCTTAATAGTGATAAAGTCAACTGTTCCTCCTGGTACTGCAGAAAATATACATAATTATTTATCTAATAAGGGCTATAACTTTGATTTGGGAGTTAATCCAGAGTTTCTCAAGCAAGGCTCTGCAGTATCAGATTTTTTATACCCAGATAGGATAATAATAGGAGTAAAAACCAAGCTAGCTAGAGCAAAATTAGAAGTTATATATAGATCATTTATAGATAAGAATATTCCGTTAATAGTCACTGATACAGTTACTGCTGAAATGATTAAATATGCTTCTAATGCTTTTCTAGCAACAAAGGTTGCTTTTATCAATGAGATGGCAGGTTTATGTGAGCTATTAGGAGCAGACATTGACCTTTTAGCTAACAGTATGGGAATGGACCATAGAATAGGTAAGGAATTTCTCAAAGCTGGTCCAGGATTTGGAGGATCATGTTTTCCTAAAGATTTATCGGCCTTAATAAGGCTTGCTGAAGATCACAATGTCAAGCTACAAATTTTAAATTCAGTTAAAGAATCTAACTATAATCATATAACAAACATTGCTAAAAAGGTAGAATATCTATTAAATGGAGTCCAAAATAAAAAAATAGCGATATGGGGGCTAACTTTTAAGTCTGGTACTGATGATGTAAGAAATAGCCCAGCTATAGATATAGTAAAATTGTTAGTGAATAACAAGGCTAAAATTACTGCATATGACCCAGTAGGGATGGATAATGCTAGGCAAATTCTAAAGGATATAGAGTACGCGAACAGCGCTATAGGAGCTGCAAGAGACGCGGAAGCCTTATTATTATTAACGGAGTGGAAAGAATTTAAAAATCAAGATTTTGCAAGTTTAAAGAGTATTATGGCTGCACCTAATGTTTTTGATTTCCGTAATTTATTAGATAGCGAGCTATTACTAAGATATGGTTACCATGTTTATTCCTTGGGTAAAAAATCTATCTACAAAATTTAACTGTTGAGAAATTTTTTTTACACCGCTTTACTTAATTTTTTTAGATCTTTGCTTGATAGTATGGAAAAGCAAACGAGTGCAACAACAGAGCAAATGGAAAAAAATGAAAACATAATACTGTTACCACAGTGCTTAACAAGTACTCCTAAAACCACGCATGAAAATATTGAACTTGCAATATACCCAAATAATCCTGTTAAGCTTACAATTGCACATACATTATTTTGTGGAGCAATTTCTACAGCTATAACACCTGTCAGTACTTGCACTCCAAATATAAAAAATCCTGATAAGATTGCACCAAGGTTCATAAGAATTATGTTTTGACCAAAATTCATTACAATAAAAGTGAGTGCTATACCCAACATGTAAAGTAATGCCAGCAAGCTTCTATTTTGAAAGAAGTACATATCACTAATTCTTCCTGTGATTAAAGTTCCAAGGATTCCACCTAAATCATATACGCCTGTTATTAGTGAAGATTGTACAAGAGAAATTTGTAATTTATCCCTTAAAATTATAGGAAACCAAAAAAAGATTCCCATTTTTATAGTATAAGCACAAAAAGTAGCACAACATAGAAACCATATGGAACTTGTTACCTTGATACCTATTTGAGATTTCTGCACCTTATAATAGGTAGTAAAGTTGGCACTTTCTTTGTAATATGCTTTTAATACTGTATAAATTCCAAAAAGTAAGCATAAGAGACCAGAGTACAAAAATGCACTTTTTGCATCATATATTTTAATTATACTTGGTAATACAATTAAAGTAATACAAGAACCAAATTGCTGAGATGAGCTCATAACTCCCCATGATGATGCAATTGAAGAGATGCTAGAGTTTGTAACCATAAACTTGGTAATAGCTGGCCAACCTAACCCTTGTGTCCAAGCTAATAATATTAATGTTAACAGTAATAAAGTCAGATTATTATATGATAAAGTTATACCAATGGTTAATAATCCAGTTGCAATATTGCATAGCCCAAACATAAATAATGGATTATTTTTGGAGTCCATGATTATTCCATTAACAAATTTTGATACTCCATAAAAAAAAGAAAAGCAGGCAAAAAAATAGCTTAATTTTACATGGTCAGTATCTATTAACAGTGGTAGAGCAATTGGTATACTTTGTCTTGATAAATAAAGCAGCATATATCCACAGAAGAATAGTAAATATTGAAAGAAGACAAAGTTCACACCTATTACCAAATAGCTCTATGCAGATGCTAGCATAATACTATATTGGTATAATATTGTTTGACAAGAAGTTTGCAAACAATTAGTGCAGAAAATTACTTAGTATCTTTCTTATAGCAGATACAGTAGTATTAATATCTTCATAGCTTATATCTCTATGTGTTATAGCTCTGATTTTACCTTTGATGTTAGCCATTCTAATTCCATAATTTTTCATTAGTACGTTTATTAATTCTTGAGTAGATATACAATTAGTACGTAATGAAAAATACGCTATATTAGTTTTATACAGGTTGATATCAATTATAACTTGATCTATGGAGTCTAGGCCTTCTATAAGGTGCTGCATTCTTTTATGATCTTCTTCTAAAGAATTTACATTATTATGTAGAGCATATAAACATGCAGCTGAAATAATGCCAGCTTGGTGCATACCTCCGCCAATTTGAAACTTATAGTACCAAGCTTTTTCAATAAATTCTTCACTTCCAAGCAATATTGCGCCCATTGGAGCACCTAATCCTTTACTAAAATCAATAAATACCGAATCAAAATAACTTGCATACTCCTTTGGAGATATTTTAGTATGAGCACAAGCGTTGAACAGTCTTGCTCCATCTAAATGAGTGAATACTTCATTCTCTTTGCAGAGACTTGAGATCTCTTGAATATATTCTAAAGGCCACACAGCTCCACCACCAAAATTTGTCGTTTGTTCGATAGAAACAAGCCCAACTCTCGGAATATTTCTTAAACTAGGACGAGTAATAAACTCAACAATTTGTTCTCCAGTAAATATTCCTCTCGTACCTTTGATGGGCAAAGGAGTAGCATGTGCCTGGGCTGCAATCAAGCCAGATTGTACTATGAGCGGATGTGAAGTTTCATCAAGCAGCAAGTAATCACCAGGTCTTTGAATGTGTACTTTATAAGCAATTACATTGGACATCGTTCCTGAAATCAAAAAGATTCCTGCAGGTTTACCTAATATTTTACATGCGGTTGCCACTAATTCGTTCACAGTTGGATCTTCACATGCAGCTTCGTTTCCAACTTTTGCTTTAGCCATCGCTTCCCTCATTTTAGCTGAAGGGTCAGTGTTTGAATCGCTAAAAAAATCTATTTTTATTCTCATATTAAATTTAACACAACCTCCTTTATAATTTTAGCAGCTTTCATGATGTCTGTTTCCTTTGTACCAAGATGGGTAACTGCTCTTATATGAGACTCGAGCCAAGGAAAAAGCAATAAACCATAAGCTTGGCACTTACTCAAGAAAACCTCATTAGTTACATTTAGTGCTTTTATACTAAAGCTTACTATATTAGTTTCTGGATAAGGTAGTACCAGTTTTATGTGTGGAATTTCTTTAATCTTATCTGCAAGTAATTTAGCGAGCTTATTATCTTCTTTAAGCCTAGAGATATTATTCTGTAGTACGTATTTTGCTGCATTAGCACAATACCCTATCTGATGATAACCACTACCTAGCCAAACCTGTAGCTTTTTAGCCCTTTCAATTATCTCTCTTTTACCCATAAGCATTGAACCAAAAGGAGCGCCAAGTCCTTTAGTAAAAGAAAAGCTCATTGTATCCACATATTTAGCATAATCTGCTAAAGCAATATTTGTTTCGATATGAGCATTAAATATTCTTGCACCGTCTAAATGAAGATTTACATTGTGAGCTTTTAAAAAATGATATAACTCGACTTGTTTTTCAAAAGGATAAATTTTACCATTAAAACCATTTATACTATTTTCTATAGAAACAAGACTCACCTGAGCAAAAATTTTATACCTCGGCTTAGAATTAATAGCATATTCTACTTCAGCAACATCTAAGATTCCGCTATTATTTCTAATACAATTAAATACGATATTATTTACTTTTGCATTGCCTGCACTATCGAAAAAATTAACGTGATAATTATAATGAGTTATTAGTTCATCACCAGGACTTGTTTGACTGGCAATGGCTAATCTATTTGTAAGCATACCGCTGGTTACAAATAATGCTTCTTCTACTTTGAATAATTGTTTGCAATATTCTGATAAGTCATTACAGCTTTTGTCTTCACCATAAGCAAAATCTCCAACAGTTGCATTACTTATTGCATGTATAACGTTCGAGCTCTGCAGAGTTGTAGTGTCACTTCTCAGATCAATAATTTTTTCCATCTTATTTTTTGCCATTCAAACAACCAATTTGAGCATTCCAAAGTTCCTTGTAAAGACCTTGCTTAGAAACTAGTTCAGCATGTTTACCATCTTGGACAATTTTTCCTTTGTTAAATACTAGAATTCGGTCCATGTGTAAAAGTGTAGAAATACGGTGTGCTATAGTAATCGTAGTTTTATTTTGCATCAGTTTAAATAAACTCATTTGAATTGTTTTTTCTGTTATAGAATCTAACTGACTAGTTGGTTCATCAAGAAATAATATTGGAGCGTTTTTTAAAAATGCCCTTGCTATTATTATTCTTTGTCTTTCTCCTCCAGATAGCTTGATGCCTTTTTCTCCAACTGTAGTTCCATATTGATCTGGTAGAGTCATAATAAAATCGTGAATACCAGCCAGCTTTGCAGCTCTCATTATTTCTTCTATAGTAGATTGAAGTTTACCATATATGATGTTTGCTAAAATAGTATCATGAAATAACAATGGGTCTTGAGGTATTACAGATATTTGTTGCCTCAAAGAACTCTGTGTAACTTCTGATATTATTTGATTATCAATCTGTATATTACCTTTTTTAACATCAAATAGCCTTAGAATTAAGTTTATAAAAGTAGATTTACCACCTCCAGAATAACCAACTAGACCTACCTTTTCGCAAGGATTAATGGTAACTGAGAAATCTTGAAATAATGGCTCATGACCTTCATAAGAAAAAGAAACATTATTAAACGTTATTCTTCCACTTAATAAATTTAATTCTTTAGCATTTTCCTTATCTTGAATTTCTGGTACGGTAGTCAAGATTGGCAATGCATCTGAAACTTTGCCGAAATGAGTAGAAAATCGGGTAAGATTCCTAGTTAGATGGTTAAGAAACTCTATAATCGATATATTAATTCCAAGTACAAGAACAATATCTCCTATTGCGATTTTGTTCAATTGATAATCATGAATTAAAAAATATAAGTTTACTGCTTGGAGTATATCAAATGAATAGCCGTATATAAACCAAAGCCAAAAGTATGCCCATTGTAATTTTCTCTCTGCAATAGTCCTTTTCTTGCATATTTGAAAAAATTTGTCTCTCTCATGTGCTTGCTGAGAAAATAACCTTACTGATATAACATTTAAAATACTATCTGCTATACTAGCTATTACCTGTGAATTTTGTTTAGAGTAATTATCAGCTAATTCAGTAAGCACACGAAAGCTGAAAATCGAGACTAAAATAAAAATGCTTACCCAAGTGAATGTAGCGATTGCAAACTTTATATTTACTAATGATAAGCTATAAATAGCTAAGACTAATGCTATGCTGTAACCGAAAAAACAATCTATAAGCAATCTTATTAACTCTATCACACTATCCATCAAGCTACTGACCTTATGTACTAAGCTTCCAGATAAATTGTTCTGATAATAGGAATGGTCTTGTTGGAGTAGCCTACAAAAAGATATATCAGCTATTTTTTGACGCATTAAGGTAAACATTCGAATGTCAACAAAATAGCCATAGAATCTAAAAGCAGTAGTGATAAGTAATGCCATACCAAGATAAGCGCTTACAGGTAATAAAAGATTTTCAATTACATTACCTTCCTGATATTTTACAGCTGTATCTAGAATATTTTTTACTAAATACTTTCTAAAAGATAAATCAACAGCTACCACTAGGGCAACTAGAGACATGATAAGTACATTAAGTTTGAATTTAGATACTATATTCAAGATGAACATCAATACACATTTGAAGCTATCAACTCTACCTCTGTTCATTTATAATGCTAGCTCCACTACGTTGACTTTTTTATTGAGAAATACAAGTAGTGAAAACCATAAATTTTTGTATATTTTTCCTGAGATGTCTCCAGCATCATGTAGTTCTGATGCTTTATTCAGAATAAGTAGCTTATATAAATCTCGCTTAGCCTCAGTAGTGTCGATCTCAGAAATATTTGTAGTTGTGTCTTTAATAAAGGCTAACCAGCTCTTGATAAGTTCTTCCATGTTTTTTGCTTTTATACTTTCCTGGTAGCCAAATAATGACAAGCATTTTCTCAGTATAGATTCTGTTAACTCACCACAATTGAGTATACCAAAAACTGAAGGCTGAGGTTTTGGAACATAGGGAAGGTTTTGATCTTTTACAATCCACCTTGTTACATAAGCAAATCTATCTTTAGCATCTGTATTCTCATCACTACCATGCCATAACCGTGAATCAAAAACTATCGCATCTCCTGCTGAAATAGGTAGTGACTTAATTTTATGATTTTCTCGATTATTTGAGTAATGATCAAAAAAATATGGGTACCAAAAATCAACTAAAGGCTGTATTTTCCATTTATGACTGTTTTCTATAATTTGCAGTGCACCTGAAGTTTCACTGACATTATTCAAAGCTAACCAAACGGAAAAGTGGTAAGGATCATTAAAACTATAGGAGATGTCTTGATGGAAGGGAACTGCATCTATTAAATCAGCAGTTTTACATATAATACTTGATTTTTTCTGCAGTATCTGACACTGAAGTGACTTTTCAAGGTAATTTTTAATAATTTTATCTAATGCTTGAGAGATAATTCTAGTTACTTGAGATAACATGCCCCATCTGCCGGTACAGTTTAAGTAGTCAGAAGTTGAAACACTTAATTCTTGGGATAGCTTTGATATTTTATTTATTATATCACTTAAAGACTGAGTTATTAGCTTCAAAGGAACCAGATTTTTGATAATAAAAAAACCATTTTTTTGTAATATTTTCATATGATTAACACCTGACATCAATGACTGATAAGTAATCTGTTAAAGGTACAACAGAAGAAATTCTGAATCCTTTTACTTGTTTGATTATTTTTTCCCAATCGCTTAATGTTTTTAGTTTACCTCCTGTTTCAACCATTACATTAATATCTACAGAGCCTCCAGCTGGAGAGCGGTAATCTAAAATAGTTTCTATCAATAAAATACGAGATATTCCTTTGACCAATTTTAAATAAGACAATACTTTATCATCATCATAATGCTGTAGAAAGCGGCAAAAGACAACTAATTCATAATTTGTAGCTGATAGTTCTTCCTGAGTTATAAGTTTGACTTTTAAATTTTCTACTAACTGTCTTGGCACTTTATGTTCGTTATATAGGCCTATAGAACCTTTATTGTGTATATCAGAATAAGCAAGAAATAAAGAGTGTACACCAAATAGCAATATATTCTTAGCACCATCTATATTAATCCTAGAATTAAACTCTTTAGTATCAAATCTAGAATATCCTAGCAATGCTTGGTAAAACGCTATTTTCTTATCTTCTGATGCTTCTTTTTCCTTAAAAGATTCAAATGAAGAGATTGACTCCTGTTTTAGTATATCAGCGATCTTTAACCAATTCTTTTCAGCGGCAACTCTTGCCCACATTGTTGCTGCTTTTGGCAAAAATGGTATTTCCTTAAAACACTTACCTTTTGATGATAGTTTCCATAAGTCCTCGTCCTTATCGTAATCAATAAACCCTATTTCCCACAACGCCCTTAACAGCCTTTCTAGATTTGGTACGATAATGTTTAACTTTTTAGATAAAACTGGCATAGCTGCAGGTAAAATATTTAACAAATCAAGTTCAATAGCAACGCTTGTTAGGTACGTTTTCCAAAAGGCTGAAAGTTCTGCAGAAATCCTATGCACTTGAGATTCTTTACCTAAATCAAAAATACTAAACTTTACATTTCCGGTAATATCGATTTGTCCTAACACACCTTCAAAAGTTTCAACTTTTGCCATCCCATTATAAAATGCTTCTACCATTTTAAATCTCTGCTGGTAAATAGGATCACCATTAATATCTATATGAAACCAACCATGTTGATCTTCTGCAATAGAATACCCTTTATGAAAAACATTAAGTTTTTTATACCATTTATTATGTATTAACTTTCCATGATGATTAATATGTGTAGCTTTACTATCCTTATAGACTACAGCGATACCATCCTTAAAATCTCCAACATAATCATATTCCTCTTGATAAATTCTGTTGCCATTTAAATTAATATGAAAACATTTATCATGTCTTCTAACTACACAAGCATCTTCCTGATAATTTCCAATCCATTGATAAGACTGTTTGTATACTCTACATCCAGATGGATCAATATGGTAACACCCTGTATCATCTTCTACGGCTGCTCTATTAAAGTAGAATCCAAAAGTTTTCAGAAATCTATTATGATAAACTGCTTCTCCTCTTACATTGATATGATAAGCACCTGTCTGATCATAAACCGGTGCAAGACCAGGCTCATGAAATTTACCAACCTTTATAAACCTATTTTCATACAAAGGATTTCTTAGCAACTCGTGAAACCTCTCACACGGTGAAATTTTAATAGATTTAAGATTATCTTTGATTAATTGATCAAAGGTTTTCTCATGTTGCATGTTTTGCATAATTTATAATTTAAATAATTCTTTTGTAAGCTTAGGTACTCACTACTCTGCCATATTTCCTCGAGTTTAACCTCATTAACATTACCAAAATTTCCTAATGTCTTACGGAGTTCATCTGGAGCACAGCAAGGACTAAACTTTCCTTCATTGTTTATCCATGCCTCTTTACCTAAAAATGGGCATTGACCACCTGGAGCCAAATCATTAATACCTTCTTGAGAAAGAATTGTAAAATTTTCTAATTTTATCTTTTTACCATTTGGTAATAGCATATTATCTCTAAGCTCATATAACCTTCTCACCTCTGTATTCCATCTACTAATTGCTAACTCATCTCTTCTCATAGATAGATCCTTAATTTCCTCAAAATGTGCCCAAAGATGATGTCCTTTAACTCTATCTATGCCGTTTTTTATGGCCATCTTAACTATGTCATAGAGTTCATGTAAATTACTTTCCAAAAATGTTAATTGTAAAGTAACGGTACACCTTTCACCTGTATCGCTAAAGTATTTATCTCTAACTTCAAGGAAAGTTTTTAAATTTTCTGTCACTACTTCCCATTTTGAACCTTTCATGATTCTTTCATGAGTTTCTTTAGTTGCCCCATTCCAGGAAATCTTAACATCAGATAAAATTGGTACCAATAGTTCAGCCCATTTTCTAGCTCCTTTAATAGGAAAAGAACCATTGGTTGTGAGGTTAAGCTTAATGCTGAACTCATGGCACAAATTGATTATTTCATCAAAGCTTTTATACATTAAAGGCTCACCCATAGTAGAAGGAATGATTTCCCTTAAAGGTGTGCCAGCTGCTTCCTTAATTACTTTTCTGATAGTTTCTATCGACAGTATCTTAGGTTTTATTCCTTTAGCTTTCTTTTCTTCTTTAACTTTGCTGTATGGTGAAAAACATTCGCACATTATACAAGCAAAATTGCAGTAATCTGGATTAGTATCAAAAGTAATTCTCCAAGGACCAGGTTTAACAGCTACTGATTTGCCTTTCCTTTCAATAGCATTACGGTAAATCTTGTTAAGTTTTTCAGTATGATCACTTATAGAAGGTATATTTCCATTTTCAGTATAAGGATAGCCTTTTTGGGTAAGTTTATTGTATAACTCCTGATTTGTAGATAGGACTTGCATTTTTTCTGACAAACTACTTGCATCTCTGTGCTTAAATAATAGTCCATCTCTTACATATTCTACCATGCCACCATAATCGGCTGTTATAACTGGTATTCTAAGTTGCTGTGCTTCATGTATTACTAACGGTGAATTTTCACCCCAAATTGAAGGAATGACTATTGCATCGACTTTATTAAATACGTCAGTAACTATATTCTTATTATCATAACTTCCCATCCATTCTATTCTTTCTTTAACAACAGGTGAAAACTGATCGGCAATCGCTTTTAAAGCTTTAGTTTCTTCTCTTGCTGCTCCCCAAATTCTAAGTTTTGCTTTAGATGATAAGTGAGAAAAAGCTTTCAATAATAGATTAACACCTTTTTCGGGAGTATGAGTACCAATATAACCGAAAATAAACTCTTTTTCTTGTGCTCTATTTCTATTCTTAAGACGATTGAGATCAAAACCATAATCAAGATAAGAAATTTTGTTTATCGGAACATTAAAATCCTGAGTAAATTTATCCATCAAGAATTTTGATGGGGAAATAAAGTAATCTATATAGTCTATTATTTTCCTTGTGTGCTTCATTCTAGTTGCAACCCATTGTTCCCAATAATTTATGTCTAAATTCAGGAATTCTTTATCTCCTGTAAAATATCCCTTGTAACATTGAGTTGCACACTTTTGATCCTTTTGTCCATCACAAAGCCGTAACAAATCTTCAGAATTGCGTTGAATAAACCTTCCTCTTGGACACATTAACCAAAAGTCATGTAGCGTAAAAATTGTAGGTATATTTTCTTTAAAAGCAATTTTTGGTAAAGTAATTGATAGATGATTAAGATGACCAAAATGTATAAGATCTGGCTGAAAGTTATCTATTACTCTTTTAAATTGTATATCTACTTCTTCATTGATAAATTTGTAACGATATTTAGCTGTGGGTATATTAATTAAATGCAGTAAGATTCGAGAGTCACTACTATCTAGGACTGTAGTGTAATAAAAATCAGGTAAAAAGCTATTTTCATACCTAGTAAATACTTGTACCTCATTGTTATTTGCTAGTTCATGAGCAAGAGTTTGGCTATAAACCTCCGAACCAGCACTATAATAAGGAGGGTAACCATGAATAACTTTTAATATTTTCATATATTACCATATCTATATTATTAGGATATTCTTGTGTATTGTTTTGTAGACTTTTTATAAATTTACTTAATCCTACTTCTAATGAATGTTTTGGAGACCAACCAAGTAGCTCTTTAGCTCTAGTAAAATCACCATGGAACTTAGTTACATCAAAATTTCTTGGAGGATAAAAATCAATTCTAGAATCACTTTTTGTGACTTTTAATATTGTTTTTGCTAAGTTTTCTAAAGTACATGGGCTATTAGTAGTAAGATGAATAGCAGGAAGAGAAGATTTTTCACTTTGTAAATATTTAACAGTTAAGCATATACCCTCTATAACATCATCCAAGTAGGTAAAATCAAAAACACATTCTTTACCTTCTATTTTAATTGGATCACCTCTTAATGCATTAATACAGAGTGCAGGAATTACTCTACTGTTATGATCTAGTAAACCACTGTATACATTTGAAAAGCGTAATATTGCTACATTAAAATCTTTTAAGCTTGTTATTTGTTTCTCAATAAATGCTTTACCTTTGGCATAATTATTTATTGGATTGATACTAGCAGATTCTGTAACCGGCAGTTCCTTCTGCTCTCCATAGACTTCCCTACTACTTGCATATATAAACCATGGTTTATTTGGAAGTGACTTACATAACTCTAAAAACTGCATTGTACCATCAACATTAATTTTTTGACACAGTTGAGGATAAAGTTCACCATGTATAACTCGAGAAATTGCAGCCAGATGAATAATTCCTGTACACTTAGCAAGTAGTGGTACTACATCTTCTAAAAAAAAACTGAGTGGATTATCGCGAAACCTAATATCGCAGCTTATTACTTCATGGCCTTGGTTTTCTAAATTTTTCACCAAAGTCGACCCTATCAAACCTGCAGCACCTGTTATTAATATCCCCATGTATACCCTCTACTACAACTAGGAAAATTTGTCATACCAATTATCTTACAAGTAAGAATTAAAAGGTATTATAAAACCAGTATAAAACAAATGTCAACTTAAATTAATGAATAAAAAAATGTAGTTATGAAAGAAAAGTTGGCTGCCTTCTTTCTTGAAAATAATGTTCGGCTTTAATCAAATCCTCCTTATTATTTACTCCCATTGCTTCTCTTTCATCAGAAACTACATAACCTACACTCAAGTTATTGTTTGCTGCAATGGGCACTATATCATTAAGACAATATTCATTAGTCGAATTATTAAATTTTATTTCTTTTACTAAGGTAAAGAGATCTTTAGCATATGAAGCTATTATTCCAGAGTTTGCAAGAAGCATTTTATCTCCATTTTTTAGGATTTTTTGAACATTGCCGTAATTATCAATTACTAATCTTCCATATTGTTCATCTTGACTATTGAATCCAAGAAGAACTAAATTATTATACTTTAAACAATCAGTCATTTTCATAACTGTATCACTAGATATAAAGGGAGTGTCTCCATACTGTATTAAAACTATTTCTTGATCAGATAACTCTTCCAGATTTTCTAGAGCAATTTTAACTGCAGTGCCAGTACCTGTAATATCTTCTTGAATTATTAGTTTTATGTTGTATTGATCGATTATACTTTTTAGGGTATCAAATCTTTCTAAATCTTTTAGAAGGAAGTTGTTAACAACAATTGATAAGCTTTTTAGAGTTAGCGATTTTGCATTAGAAATTATATGTTCTAAAAGAGTAAGATTTCCCACTTGGTGCAACGCTTTTGAACATTCAGAATTCATTCTACTGCTCTTTCCTGCTGCTAATATTATCAAAATGTTACTCATACATAACTCAGGAATTGATTAGGTAGTAAGTTAATTCATAATTAGTAAGATGTAAAGCCCACTGTAATTTTTATATATTTTCTAGATCTTGGCACCCTCATTAGAGTTTCATTTAAGAGAGCTATAACTTTAAACTCTTTACTCGATTTTCTACGCTGACATCTTGTAAACTTTGATCTGGACTTTTTAATATTTCTAATAATCTACTTGCAAGGTTTGAGTGTTTATTGATTACTGCAACCTGGACTAATGACTTGTCTTGATCATTACGAGCATTTGTTACAGCTACGCGCTCATCAGGTTTTATTGCTTTCATCTTACTGATAATTTCAACATTACCATTTTTTGCATTCTCAAACAGCTCTTTTACTAATTTCAATAGGTTAGTAATATTCCGGTTTCGAGAAAGATCAAGTGGTGTTTTACCTTCTTTATTCTTAATGTTATAAATTGCACCATGTTTCAACAAAGATTTTACAGCTTCGAAAAAGCTATTTTCAGTAGCAACATGCAACGATGTAGCGCCTTTAACTATTGTTTTAGAATTAATAAAATCACTCAATTTATTGTGGCTTACACGTTGTAATAAAGCTTCAATAATTTCTTTATGACCTTTGGAAGAAGCAGTGTGTAATGGTGTATTACCTTTGTTAGTAACTTTAGTAGCATCAGCTCCATTTGCTAGCAAGATATTTACAACTTTTATGTGCCCATTATCAACAGCATAATGTAATGGCGTTCTTCCATCCACGTTTTTCGAATCAATTATTGCTCCATCTCTAATGGAACTCTCAATTCCTAAATAATTATTATCTTCTATAGCCTTAAATAACTTCTCAACCAATTTTAGTAATTTTATGACTTCTGGGTTTCCTCTTCTTTCCGCAAAGTGTAATGGTAAAATATATCTACCTCCTTCAGCTCTAGCATTAAAGTATGCTCCGCTAATAAGCAGAGACCTAACTATATCTAAATTACCAATTTGTGCCCCTAAGTGTAAAGGTGTAGCATTTTTATCCATTTTTGCATTAACATTTGCTCCACTTATAATAAGAGTTTTGACTACCTTAGGATGACCACATTGAGCTGCAAGATGTAGGGCTGTGCCTTTACTTTGACTCTCTTTTACACTTACATCAGCACCATGTTTCAATAGAATGGTTGCTATCTGATCATAACCTTTTTCTGCTGCAAAATGTAAAGGAGTCCAATTTGTGTGATCTAAAGCATTAATATCTGCTTCCTTTTCTAAGAGCAATTCAACCACCTCTAAATGATCATGGTCTACTGCAAAGTGTAGAGGTGTAGTACTTTTAACTGTTTTAGCATTAATGTCTGCTCCTTTATCAAGCAAAGATTTAGCAACTTCTAAATTACCATCATATGCTGCACAATGTAGAGGAGTCCAATTTTTGTTATCTAGAGCATTAATATCTGCTCCATTTTCAATCAAGAAATTCATTATTTCCAAGTGATTATATTCTGCTGCTAAATGTAGAGCTCTTCTACCATTATCCATCTTTGCATTTATATTTGCTCCTTTTGCAATTAAGCTCTCTACTATTTTTAAAGAAAAACCATTATATGCTGCATTATGTAAAGGAGTCCAATTCTGATTATCCACGGTATTAATGTTTGCTCCATTTTTAATTAAAAAATCACTCACTTCGAAATGACTTTGCTGCATTGCTAGATGTAAAGGTGTAAAATCTTCGTTTTTTTTAGCATTAACATTGGCTTTTTTCTCTATTAGTAACTTCACTACTTCTAAGTGACCATTCTGAGATCCTATATGTAAAGCTGTGGAATTATCGTGGTCCTTAGCATTAACATCAATTCCCTTTACGAGAAGAAGAGACTTAACTACTCCAAAGTGATTACGTTCTGCTGCTAAATGTAGAGGTGTAAGATTCTTATAATCCTTAGCATTAACATTAGATTTTGCTTTTGGTAAAATGTCTACTAACTCTAAAAAGCCATTTTGAGACGCTAAATGTAGAGGTGTAATCTTATCATCTGTTTTTGCATTAACGTTTGCTCCCGCTTCAAGCAGAACTTTAACTATATCTAACCTACCAGTTTGTGTTCCCAGATGTAAGGGTGTAATGTTTGTATCAACTTTACGATTACCTATGCCTGAAGATCCAGCGTTAATATTAGACCCTTGTGAAATAAGAGCTTTAACTACTTCGAGGTTACCATTTTGTACTGCAGAATGCAAAGGTATTGCTCGATCATTATTTACAGCATTAACATCTAATCCCTTTTCAATAAAAACATTTACTATATCTAGATGACCATTCTCTGCTGCTAGGTGTAAAGGTGTATTAAGTTTATCTGTTTTAGTACTAAGATCTGCTCCATTTGCAATCAAGGTGTTGACTATATCTAAATATCCTTGCTGGGATGCAAAACTTAAAGGTGTAAAGCCTAGAATGGTCTTATGGTTTACATCTGCTCCATGAGCAATAAGAAAGTTAACCATCTCTAAGCGATTTTTTGCAATTGCAAAATACAGTGGCGTAAAGCCATCGTACTTAATCTCTGAATTAATATCTAAACCCTCTCTTAATAAAGTGTTGACTAAATCTAACTGACCATTTCCTGCTGCTAAATGTAGTGGTGTAAGACTAAGATGTTTCTGAGTTTCATAATTTTCATTTAAAAACTCTACAAAAAATTGTAGCTGATCCAGATTATTAGATATTCTATCAGTAAACATAAAGGCCTCGTATGAAGAATTTATATAAAATATAGTATCTACAAATTTTTAAGCAAGATAAATCTTCCTCTTAAAAAAGATACTGTAATCCAATCTGTGTGCTTATAACTTTTTTATTTGATCATGAGTGATCAGCTGTCTCAGCTGCAATAGAGACACCTGCCTTAAGTAGTTACATCAATTTTCTCTGTTTTTTTTGCCCCTTTTTTTTCTGATGAAGATGTCTTCATTCTTCTCAGTAGCCAATATTCTTTTTAAAGAAGAATCGTTACGTGCACCAAAGCATTAATAACTATACACAATTGTGAAGAAATATTCAATCTTTTTATTGTTTTGAATGTGTTGATAAAAAAAACGTCTGTCAGAGATCATCTGAGAATTGCTTTTTAGGCTTTAGATGTAGAAGGGGTCTTATCGTCTTTTTATAAATACTCTAAAAATAGTCTTAAATCGCCAAGAGATGGATATCATGAATTTAGTAGCGTAAAAACATCAAAGATACCTCATATCATAAAGTTTAATGTCAACATTTGGTAGCAACATTCCCGATTTACAAAGCAGAGTCAATAAAGGTTATAAATAATCTACGTATGTTGGACGTTTCTGTTGATGCTATTTCTAAAATAACAGATTTCTCTATTGAGAAACTTGAAAATCACGCTTCCAAAACTTAACCTGAATTAAAAGCAACATTAGTTTACTGATTTCTACACAATATATTAAAATATCAACAAAAGTGATTATATAATTAATTATATGCATTGCTGGATGAAATTCTTGTTCTTCTGTATTCAGTATATAATATTAAAAAAATATTTTAGTAAATTTATTAAAGTAGATACTAAAAACTCGCTTATTTCGTTTTTCTAGCTCAGTTATAGTTTTGGATTTTGCTTGCAGAATTTGTCTATCACTTTCTGATTATCCTCTATCATTTTACTTGCCTCTTGCTGAAGAAATTTGATATTTTTAGATGTGATATTATCCATCTCAAATGATGCTACTTTGAGTTATGATTGTATTCGTATATATTTATCACCCATTACTTGCTCTAGTTGATAATCAACGCAATCCAATCCAGAGGCAAACATCACATTCAGTAGTGGCTTTACCCACCTTATTTTTCCAAACCTCCTTGAGTTAGCATACTTTATACTTCTATCTGTTCCACCAGTGCCTATTGATAGCAGTATAATCTCATCATTTGGAAATAACCTCTTAGCACTTGCATATTCACAAGCAGCAGGATTATTGGCAAATACTCCGCCATCTATCAACACTCTCTCTGTTTGACTAATTTTCAGACGTTTTGGTGTGAAGTACGTTGGAGCAGCTGTTGTAGCTCTGAGTGCATCTTTCAACTTAATGTTTTTTTCTTTCCAACTTTTGAAGAAAAATTCACAACTATTGTGAATGTCATAACTGGTAAGCAGTAGATTACTCGCAACATCGGCCATAGTGCTTTCGCCGAAGTATTTGTTGAGAATAAATTCCATATTTTTATATGAGTACTGAGAACCACTAAGCCAAGAAGTGATTGATCTTCTCCAAAATGATGATTGAAAGATATATGCTCCATATTCTTGGTAAAGTTCAACTAAATCATTTGCAGAGTATTGAAGTTTATTGCTTTTACAAAGTCCAGCAACAACAATTCCACCGGTTGAGATTCTTGCCATTAAATCAAAAATCTGGGAAATTGGCTTTTTTGTCCTAGATTCAATTTCTGCTAGAATAATGGCAGGGATTATTCCTCTAATTCCTCCTCCATCAACCGATAAAATGTACTTTGTCATTTTTTATAGTTATTTTTGTCTCTGCTCAAGCTCGTTAACTTCTTCAGCAAGGCTTTTGACTCTTTCTTCAAGGCGATAGATTATTTCTGTAGTCCTTTGATTTTGTTCTATAAATTTATCATGAATGTGCACCCGTAAATCGAGTTTGGCAAGCCACCATATGAATGCTATTGTTTGTATCACCATAGTAGCAATTACTGCTACAGGGATCTTTCCTGCGTTTGTCATCTTTTTTAAAGGAATTGTATAAAAGTTGTATATAAGTATATATACAAGATTCATCAAAAATACGTCCAAAAAATCTTAAGAATTTTTCTTAAAGCTAACTCATTGCATTAAGCAGGTAATGTAAATAATATCATAGATATGAAATTCAGCATTTTTCAAAAACTGTTAGTAAATTCAATAATACCAATAATATGTGTTATCTTTTTGTTTCAGCACTTCAAACCATCAAAAAATGTACCAATAAAAAGTAAGGTAAATGGCAATGATCTGGAAGCATTGTCTACTGCAGCTGAAAAGCTGTAACTTAGATACTGTAAAATTCTTAGTAAAAAATGTAATAGATATCAATGCTACTCATCACTTTGGCGCAACATCATTACACTATGCTACAAGCGGAGGCTGCTTAGAAGTTGTAAAATTTCTAATCGAAGAGGGCATTGATATAAATACTACTGATGCTTTTAGCTGGACAGCTTTACACTACGCTGCACGAAAAGGACATCTGGAAATTGCTAAATTTCTACTGGAAAATGGAGCAAATCCTCTTGCTAAAAACAAAGATAAAAAAACTCCTTTAGATCTTGCTGTAGAGGAATTAAACAATAATAAAGAAAAAAAAGATATCTATGAGAAAATGATCAATTTACTTTCTCATGCCCCCATAACAGCTGTGATCATAGTACGATAGCCAAGGTTATCAATCACATGCTCAGCCTTATTTATTATCCAATCACCATAAACTCCCTTGCGAAACCCAGAAAGGTTGATCTTTGCTTCGGCAAATAATTCAGGACTTCCTGGCATTGTGATGTTTAATGTTGCTGTGCTACTCATCAGCTGATTTAGTTTTGCAGAAGCTGCACTACGCGCCAAATCACTGCTTGCATAAACATCTCGTAGAGTATAGCTTGGTTCCTGATCACCTGTTTTTTCGATCATAGTCTCTACTTTTTCGTAATCATACCAACAGGTAATAACCGAGCCATATTGATTACGCTCATTAAATCTTACTTTCCAATCTGTAATACCTCCGGGTGTTAAAGTAATAGTGCTTAAAGCTTTTCCGGTAACTGATTTCGCTTTTCCTTTAGAAACAAAAAGTAAATACCCCCCTGCAGGTTTTGCTATTGCTCCATAAATTTGAGCAAGCCTGGTCAAAAAATGCATGTCGCTCTCTGCAGTCTGATCAATATGTGATATCATGATATTTGCAAACTCTGCAGCAACTTTAGCTTGATAGCCATGTTTACTTGCAATTTTTTTCACTAAGTCATTTAAGGTAATTTGATGCCACTCACTAAACACTTGTTCCTTTAAGGACTGTTTTAAATCTGCTGCATGACTCTTAATCTTTAGTACCTGTGGTGGATCTTGTAGCGTAATTTCATTTACTATGTAATCTCCCATTGGCACAATGCCAGTTTCCTTATACCCAAGTAAAATATTCAGCTTTGCCTCAGTTCTAGGAATCTCAAATAATGAATCACGATCATCAAGATGAATTATAGCAGTATCACTTATTACTCCAGCTTCATCAGTAATATGCATCGATACTAATCGACTCTTTATCAGCTCAGTGATGGAAATTCCTTCTACTGAAATACTAAAGTCTGGTGTCATTTTAATCCCATAGTTTTACTACTTGCTTTTGCGTCTCTTTTTTAATAACAGGAAGTTTAATGATTAATCCTGCAGGAAGAAGTTCGTACTCTGCAAGCCCAGGATTAGCTCTTAACACAATCTCAACTGCTCCTGAGCTGAATCCATAGTAGTTCCAGCAGATTAAATCTAACATATCGTTTTCCTTAGTTTTGTAGTACATCATCATCAAGTTGTATATCGTCAACGGGATTATTTAGTGATCCGTCTGACAACACATTATCGTAGTGCTTCAAACTTAAGTGAAACTCAATCTTCTTGGTTCACCATTTGGAAAAAAATATTTCTGCGTTTCTTCTATTTTCACGATGACAAAATGCCCTAAAATGTTACCTTGGCCATCAATGAGTAAGAAAGGTTTCGATGAATTTCGTATATTATTTATTTGCCCCAGTCCTTCAAGAAAATGCGAATAGATTACTCCTGCAAGCTCGATAATATCCTCTCCAGGACCAATACTTTGAAGCAATGGCTTTTCTCCAATACGCTCAAGTGCAGGCCAGCAATATTCATTCCTGCGTGTGAAACCTCTCTCAGTTAATGAAAATCCATATGGACCAAGAGATAACATAATTCAATTTATATCGTAAAGTGCGCCACTAAATTGTTCTCTAATTCGCTCCATTACTTCATCAGCAATACTACGTACGTCTTGTCCAGAGCTTGGGTGAATATTAATATTAAAGTGATTATTGTGTGTTTTATTCTCTACAGTCTTACTATGTGCCGCAATCGGGTGCTTAAGAGAAGCATTTACCACATTCTTTACAGATCTAATTTCTAGTCTAGCCTCATTTTTCTTGCTCCAAAGAGCATTGATTGTTTTAAAAGGCTGAGTAATATTATTCCAAAATTTTCCTACCAAATCAGAAAAAGATTTCCATACAATTTTTACCGATTCCTAGATAGTAACAAAAAAGTTCTTCACCGCTTGCCATTTGGTAATTATCAAAGTTGCAGCAACAGCAAGATCTCCGATAATTAGCCCAATACGGTTACTCATTAGAGCAATTGTCAGTGCTTTAAATCCAGCAATTACCGCTGGAAAAAGTGCAGAAAGACCTATTTTTACTAAAGTAATAAACATTCTCCAAGTAGACAAAAAAGCGAATAAGGAACCTTTTACAAAAGTCCAAGCATATCCAAGAGATATAGCTGCTATTTTAATGCTAATCTACGCTGTAGTAGTACTCATGATTACTGTGGTCAGTATTGGATATTCTTTTGCATATAACGCTACTTGTGTAGTTGCTGACCTCAGAAGATTAACAGTAAAATTTAAAAATGGTAATAATACAAAGCCAAGATTCATTCCCACTTCTGCTATTGAGTTCTTAAGTAACTGAAGATTATTTGCTGTAGTATTTGCTCTGTTCTCAAACTCTCTTTGCATTGAGCCCTAATATTCTTCGTTTATTAATCGCAAAGATTTTCTATATTCATCAAGACTACCAGTCAGTAGCGCTATATCATCCTGATATTCAAGGCTAAAGAGATCAAAGAGAACGCTAGAACGTTCTTGCTTATCTAATTTTGCAACTGTTTCTAAAAACTTAAGTAATGTATCTTGTGCATTCTTACCGATTGCTTTTTCAAACTCCTGAGCATTTATTTTTAACACTTGAAAAGCTTTTTGAAAATTGCCACCTTGTTTATTCGCTGTTTGTAGTTTGCTAAGCATGGCATTGATTGCTGTGCCTGCCTTTTCAGGAGCTTTACCAAGACTAATAAAGCTACTTACCTCCACTGCAGTTAAGCCAAATTGCCTTGCTGTACCACCAATTTTGTTTAGCGTTGGAACAATGTCCTGAGCCTTTGCTGCAGTGTTATCAGAAATATGGTTTATCGCATCACCAATGCTTTTCATTTCACCAATTTCAATTTGATAAATATTAGAAAGTTTTGCAATAGCGTCACCTGCTTCTTCTGCTGACATATCAAATGCAGTTGCCATTTTGGCCACAGTATCTATAAAAATTGTAAGATCTTTAGCTGCAATACCAAGCTGACCACCACTTGCAGTAATTTGTGCAAGTTCTGCTGCAGATAGCGGAATTGTTCGTGATATTTCCTTTAATGTTTCCCCAAGTTTTGTTAAACCATTTACGTCTTTATCTTCAAACTTCACAACTTTTTTTACATCAGCCATGGCACTCTCAAAACTAATTGCAGCCTTAAATGGTGCTGCAAGCGTGAGTCCAAGTGCGACAGCATCCATCATTTGAGCTCTGAGATTCGCTCTTTGTGCCAAAACTCCTTTACGTTTTTGCATTATGGAATTTAAAGCCGTATAGTTATTTTTAAGCTTTTCAATAGAAGAGCCAAGTTTAGCTTGGTGTCCAATAAGAGATTTTATATCTCTACCACTTTTATTGAATTCCGTGCGTAGTATATGGAGAGCACTTCTTTTTTGTAAATAAGCTGTTTTAGCTTTCAGTGCTGCAGTTTTAGATCTTGTAAATTCACTTTGCAGACTCTTACTTGGTACTTCTGTATTTTTTATCTGCTGAGCAAGAGATTTTGTTTTTATTTCTAGTTCATTCCAAGAACGCCGAGCAAGTAGAGCATCTTGGCTGAGCGCTTTAAACTTCGATACCGCTTTACTTGATGATTCAAGTTGTTTTATCGTACTACCAATATGAGAAAGCTGCTTCGTACTACCTGCCATCGCACTATTAAAACTGCTTTGCAGTGTTGCTCCAATTACTATAGAAATTGCTTTCATTTATATAACTTTTTGCTACTCTCAAACCACGTAATAAACTCTTCAATATCCATATCAAGCCACTGATTGATTCCATCACCAACCATTGAGCTAAGTGACAATATGCTCAGTCTCAAGTCTTCTCCTGAGACAAAAAACCTTGTAACGCTTCTTGAATCTTATTTTAGTCTGCTAAATCACATTCTTCTACTGCTTCTCTTGAAATATTTGCAAGATTTGCAATCAGTGCTACTTCTTTCTCTGCATCGCTATTACCCATACGTTCAACAGCTAAACGATCTCGAACTTTTGGACGTCGTAGAGTTAGCTCTGAAACTAAAATTCTATCGATTTTTATTAGTTAAGTTAATTTAATTTTTTGCATTGTTTTACCCTTTTAGTTAAATTCCTAAAGCTGTGCGCATAGAAGTCATTTGATCAACACCATCGATCTTGCGAATCATATTCTCAGCGTCAATTTCAATCAATTCTCTGCCATTAATGGTAAGCTTATAATAGTTGGCAGCAATTATACATTTTAGTGTTGCTTTTTCAGCAGCCTTCCAGTTACCAAAATCAAATTCCTTAAAGAGCCCTCTTAAGTTAATTACTACTGATTCGGCATCACTACTTCCCTGCAACCCTCCTCTTAAAGTAAGAGAGACTGGATTATTGTTTATCAATCCGAAAAATCTAAAGAGCTCAGAGTCATATTCAGCAAAAGTGAGCTCTGCTTCAAATTTTTCCATACCAATATCAATGCTGACTGGTATATCCATTCCACCTCCGCGATATTCCTCAGTTTTAATTGCAAGTTTTGGTAAGCTAATTTCATCAATACGCCCTGCATAGCCTCGGCCATCAACAAAGGCAGTAAAATTCTTTAAAATTTTTGGTAGCATTATATTAACTCCTCAATGTAATCATTAATTAAATGTGAGCGGAAAGTAATCTGCTCAGCAGGATAAGGTGGAGTGAAGTTGAAATCAAAGTAGACTTTACCATCGGCAATACTTGCTGCAGTATTTAAATCTGGGTTTGCATAACATTTTCCTCCAAGAATAGCACCAACTGCTTTTAAATTGGCCAAATAAGAATTCACCCCCTCAATCACATCATCTATATAAGTTTTGGTAATATTGCGATCAACTGCCCATAAATGAGCTCGAAGTAGACTATCGTTAATTAAACCTGCAGTGCGCCTCACTGATAGAAAAGCCCATTTCGAATCGTTTGAACATGTTCTATTTCCCAAAAGCCTGTAGCCATTTTGATGAATTATTCATTTTCATTTAAATGGTTTGCTCTACAATTTGTATTACCGAGCGTAAAATCAATAGTCCTGCTTGTTCCAAAAATACCATTTATCTCTTTGTTTGAAGGAGAATGTCAAAATCCTTGTTCGCTATCTACTTTTGCTATTAAACCAGCTACAAATGGGCTAGATGGCAAAGTTTCTTCTTTTCCTTCAATAAATACCTTAACCCACGGATCAACAACATAAACTCTTGAGCTGCCTACATTTTTTCTCCATTTTATTACTTCTTCATCATTAGTATTTGGTCCATCTGCAACAATAATTGCTCTTAATTTTTCTGCTATAGAAATTAATGCACCAACCACTGCATCTTCTGGTAGTTGGTGAGTAAATTGAGGTGCAATTAATATTCTTGGAGCAACATGAACTATACTTTCACTACTGAGAAATGCTTGAATCCAGTCTCTTTATCAACTCCGCCAATTATATTTTTCAGCGTCTCTTCTTCTTTTAATTTTATATCGCTGTTTTCACTTTCTTGAACTCGAATAACTACTACTGTTGCACCGATTTGGAAAAATATTCCATTTACTGCAGAAGGTAAACTGCCACTCTTTTCGAGCTTTGCTGCTTCCTTTAAGCTTCCTGCAATTAACACCGGTTTATTTAGCGGAAATTTTTGCTCATCAGTTTCAGCAGCAGTACCAATTATATCTATCACTGATGATTTAGCTGTACGTACTGTCTTTTCTCCTGAGGTTACCTCAATAACATTTACGCCGTGTAAAAATTCTTCAGCCATTTCTTTGTATTTTTTTCCTGAAATCATCGAGCAAAGTCTGTAGCTCATTTTCACTCTTGGCTTCTTCAATCTTTCTCTTGGCATTTCATTATTTCTTTTACTGCTTTTTTCACTTTTTCCTCAATTATTCCTGCCATTTGAACAACCGTAATACCACGGACTTTTGCTAAAGGTTCTATAATTTCTTTATACTTTTCATCTATAGATTCTGGTGCTGCTAGAATACTTTTTGCGGCTTTTTCTTGTATTTGATAAGATTTAGACTTTTGATGAGATACTCCTGTGCATTGGTTAGTATAGTTATCATAATAAGCACGAAGATTAGAAAGTGCAGAAAACTTCGCATTTTGTAGTAATTCCAATTTAATATCTTCTTGGTTTCGCTGAGCAATTTCGCCTCCCTCTGTTAAACAATAACTTTTTTGCCAATCAAAATCTTCTGGTGCTTCATACCAATCATTTCCAGTTGGCTTGCTTTCAAGTGTTGTTGTTTCAATCTGCTTGTGGTTTTCAAAACGTATGTAAATGCTCACAGTTTTCTCCCTCCCTATTTGATTTACTGCCAAATCTCATATGTGCTAGATAAACCTGGATATTGCCAAGCTTTTAGCGTTCTCTCCACATCTACTTCAAGTCCTGTAGTTAGAACATTGCTAAGTATGTTATAAATCCCCCACTGAATAAATTGACCATAGTTATGTACATAATTTGATGCAAGCATACCTTGACTAACTTGTGTTCTGGAATACAGGTAAGATGATGTGTAAAGTAATATTGCAACTGTTTTTCCTGCTGAAATTTCTACACTGCCAGATCCGGCTAACTTGCTATCAGAACTCGTGTATTGGTAAACATTTTTCCATACTATTTTTGAAATACTTGATTTATTAGAATTAGTATTATCAGGAGTTCCTACAAATAATCCTGCTCCCCCATACTCCGTACTCGTATACGATGATCCAACAAATTCTATTGCTTTATTTATGTTCACATTGGTTGTATTTTTTACAAATACTACTCCAAGTGCAGCATATGGGTAATAGTATATTTGATCATAACTACCAGAAAAATTGTTTGTGTATAACTCTCCGTAAATAAATGTTCCCTTGCTTCCCTCTATAAAACTTAGTTGTCTTGGCCGATAAAAACTAACGTAATCTGTATCGTATGTATGGCTACCTGCTAGTAGTTGTAACATATAGTCAGTTTTTGTTCCTCTTCCTGCAAGACTTCAGATCTGCTACAATAATCTCAAACTTTCCTCGACTTATATCACTTGGATATAAACTTCCCATATCCTACTTTATCCTCTCATTCTATCCCTTTTTTGAGATCATGTACAGTCTCTTAGATTGATACATGGTAAATGGCTGGCTGAATCTTGATAAACCAACAGGAATGAGTTCTGCACAAGCTGTAACTCAAATTAAAAGGATTTTTGGAATAAAAAAAGCCGGACATTTGGGAATACTTGATCCTTTGGCTTCAGGTGTATTACCAATCGCTCTTGGTGAAGCAACAAAAACTATATCGTATTTATCTTGTGACTTAAAGGCATACAATTTCACAATCAAATGGGGAAAACAAACAACTACGGACGATTTAGATGGTGATATTATTAGAACTAGCACTATAAAACCTGAATATAATCAAATAAACTGTGCGATTAAGGATTTTATTGGTGAGATAACACAAAATCCTCCTCAATTTTCAGCAGTGAAAATCAAGGGAGCAAGAGCATATAAGTTGTCAAGAAGTTGGCAAAAGGTAAATATAAAACCTCGACAAGTTAAAATACATGAACTGAAGCTGATATTTTTGGACACCGTAAATAATATTGCCGATTTTTCTATGATCTGCGGTAGCGGAGTATATGTAAGATCAATTGCAAGAGATCTTGGAATTGAATTAAATTGTTTTGGACATATTACACAATTAAGAAGAACGATGGTAGGTGATTTTAAGGAAGATGAATAAGTGACAATTGAGCAACTTACTAAAAAAACAACAACAACTTACTCTCCCCAGTGCTTGACACTGGGATGACAGAGGGAGGTGGGATGGCAGAAGATGATGGAGGTAATACAAAAAGTTTCATCATCCCCATTGAATCTGCTTTAAAATCGATGTTCAAAGTTGAAATTTCCCTAGAGGAAGCGAAGAAAATCAGAAAAGGTCAAGGAATTATATTAAATAACTTGCGTGGTTTAAAGAATTATGATATTTTTTGTACCATAGTGGGTAATGTACCTATTGCAATTTGCAGTTTTACTCATGGTTATGTGAAGCCTATTCGTGTTTTTAATATTTTGAAATGAGGTTTAGATGTCAATAACATCCCAAAAGAAAAAAAGTTTGATTAGTACATATGCAATTAAAGAAGATGATACAGGTTCATCTTTTGTACAGTGTGCAATTTTAACCGAGAGAATCAGTAATTTAACTGAGCATTTTAAAAAGCATAAGCATGACCATAATTCTAAGCGCGGTTTACTTGTATTGATAGGTAGAAGGCGCAAGCACTTAAATTATATAAAACGTAAATTTGGTAATGAAGCCTATCAAGAGTTAATAGAGAAGTTAGGCATTAGAAAATAATCGAGGAATTTTGTATGTTTAAAATTATAAAAAAATCTATAGATTGGGAGGGGCGTACCTTATCTTTAGAAACTGGGAAAATAGCACGTCAAGCTGATGGTTCAGTAGTTGTAAATTATGGAGATACTTCTATCTTAGTCACTGTTGTACGAAAAAAGAAGGAAGAAAGTGTTGATTTTCTCCCTTTAAATGTGCAGTTTATTGCAAAAAGTTATGCCATGGGTAAGATTCCTGGTGGTTTTTTTAAAAGAGAAGGAAAACCATCTGATAGAGAAACTTTAATTTCAAGAGTAATAGATAGAAGTATAAGGCCGTTATTTTCTGAAGGTTTTCATGATGAAATTAGTGTAGTATGTAATCTATTAACTTACGATACGGTCAATTCTCCTGAAGTACCAGCATTGATAGGTACCGTCGCAGCTCTTGCAATTTCTGGTGTTCCTTTCCACTTTACTATAGCTGGAGTTATGGTAGGTTGTGATGAAAATAACAATTATATACTCAATCCTTCCGTTCAAGAGATGAAAGCAAGCAACTTGGATCTGTTTTTGTCTGGTGATGAAAATTCGATCTTAATGGTCGAATCGGAAGTCAAAGAGCTCTCTGAAGAAAATGTTTTGAGTGCAATAAAATTCGGCCATGAACATCTTCAACCTATTATTAAGCTTATAAAAGAATTTGCTGATACAGTAGGCAATAAACCTGAAAGCTTTGCCCCTATTGATATATCAGATATAACTCAAGAACTTGAAAAATATCGAAAAGACTTTGAAGAAGCATATTCAAAAACAGTAAAACAAGAGCGAGTTCAAGCTCTAGAAGTGGTCAGGAATAATATATTGAATATTCTTAAAGAGGCTGGAAAAGACGAAAAGTTAATTACTTATGCAGTAAAAAGCTTTGAAAGATCTTTAGTGCGTGAAATGATTAGAAGGAAAAGTGTGAGAATAGACAGCCGTAAGTATGATGAAATACGCCAGATAGAAATTGAGGCTGACATTCTACCCAAGACTCACGGTTCTGCACTATTTACAAGGGGTACCACTCAGGCACTAGTTGTTACTGCTCTTGGTACTACACAAGATGAGCAAATTGTGGATGACATTGAAGGGGATAGACGTGAACATTTTATGTTGCATTATAATTTTCCTCCATTTGCTGTTGGAGAGGCTTCTGCTATACGCGCACCAGGAAGGAGAGAAATTGGTCATGGTAAACTTGCTTGGAAAGCAATTCATCCTGTTTTACCTGATAAATCTGAATTTCCTTATACAATAAGGGTAGTATCTGAGATTATGGAATCTGATGGTTCTTCTTCTATGGCAACAGTTTGTGGAACTTCCATTGCATTAATGGATACAGGTGTGCCAATAAAGGCTCCCGTTGCAGGAATTGCTATGGGTCTCATCAAAGACAAAAATGAGCATATAATACTTTCTGATATACTGGGCGATGAAGACTATCTTGGTGATATGGACTTCAAAGTAGCAGGAACTAGCGAAGGGATTACAGCACTGCAGATGGATATGAAAATTCCTGGTATAAGCTTTGAAATTGTTGAAAAATCTTTAGAACAAGCAAAAGTTGGAAGATTACATATCTTAGAAAAAATGAATGCAGTAATTTCAGAACATCGTAAGGATATAAAAGATCATGTACCAAGAGTGTTATCGTTTTATATAGATAAAGATAAAATTTCTGCAGCTATTGGTGCTAAAGGAAAAAATATACGCAGTGTATGTGAAAGAAGTAATGCAAAAATTGAAATAGGGGATGACGGTAAAGTTTCTGTTTTTGCCATTAGTAGTACTGAAGCTGAAGCTGCAAAGAATATGATGATTGATTCAATAACAGAGCTAGAACAAGGTTCTATAATTGATGCTAAAGTTGTAAAGATAGAGAAGTCTATTGTAGAGTTAGAACTTCTTAATGGAAGAAAAGGAAAAATGCATATAAGCGAGGTAGCTAATCAACATGTAGAGTCCATTGAAGATATATTTAAACAGGGTGATACCTTCAAAGCTTTGATAATTGACTTTGAAAAAGGTGGATGTCCAAAATTATCAAGACGTCGTGTTGATCAAGAAACAGGTGAATTTTTTGAAGGTAAGCTTTACAATGAAGAAAGGAGAGATGGTTTAAATAATAGGGATAATTATTATAACAACTCGTTTAATAAAAAACCTGGAGATAATTATCATAGTAATAGACCTACTCGTCCTCGTTCTGGTTTTAGTAATAGAAACAGACCAAAATTTGGTAATAATGACTCATCATCAGGTTTCTATTGAGGTTGAACTTACTTTCTATTATCTCAGTGTCGAAGCACTGGGATAATAGGAATTTTTAAAACTGACAAGATAATAAAAATGGTTTGTGTTATCTGTAGGGTTATAACGAAAGATTTTTAAGATCGTTTATAGCCTTTTTCATGTCTTCAGCTTTAAATATTGCTGATCCAGCAACTAATATATTTGCACCTGCTTTTATTATATCAGCTGCGTTAGAAAAGTTAACTCCACCATCTACTGAAACTTGTGTTTTAAGATTACGGTCCTGTATCATTTTCCTCACGGTAGATATCTTACTCAACTGCGAATGAATAAACTCCTGTCCTCCAAATCCAGGATTGACTGTCATAATTAGTACAATATCTAGCTCATCTATTATATACTCAAGCACGCTTGGAGAAGTTGAAGGAACAATTGAAACTCCAACTTGGATTATTTTTTTTGTATTGTTTTTATATGATTTTATCTTTCTTACTAGCCTCTCAAGATGTATCTCTGCTTCTGCATGTATAGTGATAATATCAGCACCAGCATTTATAAAACTTTCAATATGGTTACCAGGAGATTTAATCATTAAGTGTATATCAAAAGGAAGATTGCTATATTTACGTATCGCAGAGATAACATTCGGACCTATTGTAATATTTGGAACAAAATTTCCATCCATAACGTCTATGTGTATATAATCTACATTCAAGTTGCTAATTCTTTTTACTTCCTCTCCTAATTTTGCAAAGTCTGCTGAAAGTATAGAAGGTGCAATTTTAATACCCATAGACTACTTTTTACCAAAAATAAAAAAAGTAACTTATTTTTTAAACTCTGTCATCCCAATACTATATTAATCTCATTTAGAAATTTTTGTATCCTTCCAGATGCATGTGAAACTAGTCCTTTATTTTTCTCTGCCCATGCATCTGGTCATTGTAATACTCATTAAACTTCTTTCTTCGCCTTTTCTAAATATTCCAACACAGTTTCATGTAGCGCAGTCCAAGACATTTGCTTTTCCATATTTGGTATAAATTTTTGTTTCCAAGTGTCCTTAAATTCTTGAAACCACTGCTTCTCAAAATTTTGGAAATTAGATAAAACTTGCGACCTAAACTCATTAATCAAATTCAAGACTTCTATAGCCTTTTCAGGGCTTATAGACTTAAAAGATAATATTTCATTCTTTAAAACATCTAGCTTTTCAAATGAATTAAGTCTAAATGGAATATAAAGTGAAGATCTTATATTGTATCTTAGATAAGAGTCATAATATAGCTTAATCTTGTACATGAGCATAGCAAATGCATCAGAAGAAATATTATTTTCATATTCTGCAAGAGAAGATAATAAATGCTTATAATCCTCTTCATTCAAAAATGGTGGCTTTAAGCTTAATTTAGTTTTATCACTTAAAGATAAGAATTCACTAAAAATAAGATTACTATACTTAACTAAAAATTCAGGCAAAATATCCTCTTGTTCTAATTTTAGAGGCAAGTCTTTTCTAATCTCTTTTGGCAAGTAGTGCATTGAAAACTGATTGATAACCCACGAAAAATTTTCATCAAACTCATTTGAGTAATTAGCATTATTGTCAGGAAAAATCATATTAACTTCCCTATCATTCCAAGGCAATATTTTATAAAAAAAACCGTTTAACCTTTTTTTTAATTTCAAAATATTTTCACTCTTATCGCCTACCTTATACAAAACCTCATTTACTTTTTGTTCTGCGTCTTGAGGACTGATTCTATCACCTATATGCAATCCGATACCACTTTTCTCTAATAACTCCCAATCAAATAACTTATGTGGATCAGGCTTACGCATTGCGTAACCTTCAATTGCTGAGTTGTACACTATAGTGCCTATCTCAGCGTGACTAAATATCATATCTTTTCTAATCTTAAAGCGCTTCATGAGGTACAAAATCAGATCTTTGACAGATTTCATTTGCTCTTCTGGAAAAGGCTCAAGCCCTGTGTTTACAATCTCTATACCTATAGAATAATCATTAAGTTTTCGTAGCTCTTCAACCACATTATCTACTTGAACTTTTGCATAACTTATACCAGCATGCCATGCTCGTTTTTCAAGTGGAACCATCAGAGTAATGCTACCATCTCTATCAACAATAAGCTGTACTGATATCCCTGAAGAATTTAATGCGTATTTTGTACTTTCTAATGTTGGTGATTCGGTATGGTGCACCACCACCATCAACACTTTTTTGCCTTCTCTATCATCATAATTTAAACTCGGTGCAGGATCTAAAAATATTGGATTTTTTAATGATGTTTTCAAATCTTGAAAATCGTTCTCAATATCACTTAAACAAGATTGTTGTCCGTATACAAGAGGCGCTACAAGCAGCAACAGAAATAAAACAGACAAACATTTTTTTACTATAAGTTTCATGTAGCTCTACAAATTGCCCTCAATATAACTAAATTAGCATAATACACATAAAATGTTTACTTTTTTTTCAGCCAATCAAGACTTACTACAGCTACAATTAATACTCTTATCATTACATTTTGGTGTTAAGTCAGGATAGAACGTAAGTATAGCGTCATTCTTTCTCACAAAAACCGATTGATAATTGTCATCTTCCATTTTATATAGACACATTCCATCTTTTCCCAGTTCCTTAAACGCCTTAGTAGCAAAAACTAAAATATCATCAGCATGAAGGTTATACGCGTACCCATTTGGGCACTTAACTTTCACTTCTCCATCCTTACCTAGATATTTCATTCCAAATGTGTAAACAGGTGGCTTAATATCTAATTTATTGCACAGAGATTCATTATCCCAAATCGCACCCGCCTACTTATTTTCTTGAGCCTCAACATATCTACCTACAAAATGCATACCACCAAGCCCCAATCTATCTGATTCACCACAGAAAATATGCCCAAATCCTACGGTTCCTTTTTCAATTCCACTATTTGTAAACCAAATCTTAGTCAATTCATCTTTAAATAACTCCAAATCTGCACTAGGTGTAATCACCTGATGATCAAGCTTATCGTATATCTTTTTCACCACTTCTTGATGCTGCGGACAATCAAGCAAAATTCTGAAATCTATCTTCATCAGGCTGTGTTCCCCAATCTTCACAAACCCTTAACGCTCCTCTATCAAAATCATTCAACTCTGGAAGTGGTGGAGCGTAGTCTGGACCTGAAGAATCTGTTTTGAAAAACGGCTCAAAGCTAATTTGTGAATTTGTATCGTTGAGATAATGCTCCTTAATGTAAAAAACAAATTCGATTGCTGGTATTATCAAGCACAAGATTAACTTAGCTATTTTCTACATAATCATATTCATAAAAAAGCTAGGATATAAGTAACAACTTAAAAAATTTTTAATCTAATGTCGATCGCAGTCCTGGCATCTCATCACCACTTAGCAAACTTAAAAACGCTCCCCCACCAGTTGAAATATATGTAAAATCTTTATCAGTAAGACCTGCTGCATTTACTGCAGATAGGCTATCTCCTCCTCCTATTACACTGGTTAATTTTCCTTCATGTGTCAAATTACTTACTACTCTCATCACCTCTACTGTACCATTTGCAAAAGCTGAATGTTCAAAAACACCAATAGGTCCGTTCCACAGCAGAGTTTTACTGCTTGCTATTATACCGCTTATTGTGCTTAAAGTTTGAGGTCCGATATCTAAAATTATATCACCGTCCAAAATGGATTCAGTTTTTCTTAAAACGCCAGTGCTATAATCAGAATTTACTGCAACCAAAACATCTTCTGGCGCAACTATTTTGCAATTGTTTTTATTTGCCGTCTTAACAAGATCGTGCAGAAGATCATCAACGCCATTTTGAAAAAAAGACTTACCTATATTAACTTTATTAAATAACAAAAAATTATTAGCAATTGCGCCGCCCAGAATAAGGTAATCAACCTTTTCTGCTAGCTTTATAAGCATTTTTATTTTAGTTGATATTTTATCTCCACCAACTATCGCAATAATAGGTTTAGCGTCAAACGATATGGCTTGCTCAAGATACTTTAGCTCATCTTGCAAGCAAAATCCTGCATAAGAAGGCAAAAATTCCGTAATGCGTGAAATAGAAGCGTGAGCTCTATGAGAGCAAGAAAATGCATCATTTACATATATATCTGCTAGAGATGCTAATTGTTTAGCAAAATTTGAGTCATTCTGCTCTTCTTCTTTATAAAACCTAAGATTCTCTAGCAATATTACATCTCCTCCACTCATCGCATTTATTACTCTTTGTACTCTCTCACCAATACAATCATCAATAAATTTCACTTTTTTGCTTAGAAGCTGCGATAAAGCTTCAGCTACGTTTTTTAGCGATAAGTTACTGTCTTTGGCTTTTGGACGCCCAAAATGTGAGATAATAATAACTTTTGCACCCACATTTGCCAAATACTGAATGGTAGGTAGCGCTCTTAAAATACGAGTGGCATCACAAATTCTTTCATTTTTTATAGGAACATTGAAGTCAATCCTGAGCAGAACATTTTTATTGTGAAAATCACAACTCTCTATGCTAAGTACATTTATCATAAAATTAAAGAGCTATAAAATCACTATACAATAGTTTAATCCAAAGTAAAGAAAGGAAATTTGAATGCTAAATAAATTAATAAATAGGAAAATTACTACAAATCTTTTCAACTTTATTTTTTACTGCTCTTTCAATATCAGGACTATTTCCATTGATCAATCCCTGAATTATTTCATTTATTAGATCAGCTATCTCTTTAAAATCTTCTCTCTCAAGTCCACGCGTTGTCTCAGCAGCGGTACCAAAACGTAGCCCTGAAGTAATGGTTGGCTTTTCCGTGTCAAATGGCACAGAGTTTTTATTGCAGGTAATGCCAGCTCTCTCAAGGCTATTTACAACGTCTTTTCCCGTCAACTTCTGTGATCTTAAATCAACTAGTACAATATGAGAGTCAGTGCCACCAGTTATAATTTTTATTCCATGTTCTTGCAGCGCTTGAGCTAACACTTTTGCATTTTCTACAACTTTTTTACTATAAGTTTTAAACTCTGGCGTTAATGCTTCCTTAAATGCAACAGCTTTTGCAGCTATCACATGCATAAGCGGCCCACCTTGCAACCCTGGAAAAACCGCAGACCTAATTTTTTTATGTAATGCTTCATCATTTGTCATTACCACTCCGCCACGAGGACCACGTAGAGTTTTGTGAGTTGTAGAAGTCATAACATGCGCATATTCAGCAGGTGATGGGTAACAACCTGCAGCAATAAGTCCTGAATAGTGAGCAATATCTGCAAGCAGATATGCACCAACTTTATTCGCAATTTTGCGAAAGCGCTCGAAATCTATTTCTCTTGGATAAGCAGAAGCACCAGCAATGATTAGCTTCGGTTTATGCTCCAGCGCTAGCTTTTCTACCTCGTCCATATCGAGTAGATAAGTATCTCTATTAACTGTATACTGAATCGACTTAAACCACTTACCAGAAAGGTTTGGTGCTGCACCATGAGTTAAATGTCCACCACAATTCAGTGACAATCCAAGTATAGTATCGCCCGGAGTAAGCAGCGAAGCAAACATTGCTTGATTTGCCTGAGAACCAGAATGAGGTTGAACATTTGCAAATTTAACACCAAACAGCTTACAGAGCCTCTCCATAGCTAGACTTTCAATTTCATCTACATACTCACAACCACAATAATATCTCTTACCAGGATAACCTTCTGCATATTTATTAGTCAAAAAAGAACCTTGTGCTTCCATCACTGCTTTACTCGCAAAATTTTCTGATGCAATCAGTTGCAATTGTGATTTTTGTCGCCGCAGTTCTTTCTCTATAGATTGATAAACTTCATCATCAAAAGACTTCAGACTACTTTTAGAGTCACAAATTCTTTCTGAAACACTTGTCATAAGAACTTTTCTTTAACCACATAAATCCAAAAACAGCTAAAAGCAAACATATAGGAATAATTGATATTGCTTTTACTAATAACTCATTACCATACACAGGATTTCCTTGTACTACCATTCCATTCCAACATAAATCTATTATTTTTGCAATTCCTGTATGAAAAAAATAGCCAAAAACCATAATTATCATGTTTGATATGGCTGTGGCCAAGCCTACCAAGTTATTGTTCACATAACTTATTGCTTTGTAAATAGTAATTACCTGATAACCAGACGCAAAGCCGATAACAAGAAGTGCAGGTAGTGCAATATATAAACCTCCAGCTTGTATAAAAAGCAAGATAAAGCTAGCAATCATTGCAAAAGAACAGGCAATTATTGCCTCGTAATGTTTGTCTGGGTATTTTTCTAGTAAATAAGCTAAAAAGAATGATCCAGCTCCCATACCTATAAACATAAGGGAAGAAAGCGAAGATGCCAGATCCCCGGTCATTTGATATGCTTCACATAAGAACGCTTTTGCCCAACCATCAGCAAAACCTTCTAATGGTCCAATCATTAAGCCACCAAAAAAGCTGATTAGAATGATATGTTTATTGAAAAGTACAGTCTTTAAATCTTGAAGTATGTTGTCATTTCTACTCTCCTCTATGTTACTTTTTGGCGTTATTAAAAGCAACAACAGAGCAAGCAAACAACCAAACGCTGAGAAAGTATATATAACATAATTCCAACCAAATTTATTGAGCAAAAAGTCTAGAGGTAATCCACCATAAATAGCTCCCAGTAACCCTATTATTATAGATAAACTAGCCATCCTTGCTGATTTTTCTTGTGAGAAATACATACTTGCAACTTTAAAGAGCCCAACTGCCGAAGCAGATGACCCAACTCCAACAATCATTCTACCAAGTATTGAGTAATACCACTCATCAAAGCATATTAGTGGTAATGTCCCAGCAAACGTTAAGACAATACACGCAGGCAAAACAAACTTTAGCCCAAATCTATCAAGGGCAAGACCAACAGGTATGTGAGCAAGCGTATAGCCTATATAGTATAGCCCACCAAATTGACCAACATCTGTAATACTTATGTTAAATTTCGTTATTAATTCAGGCGCGATTATATTTGGAATTACACGTAATATATACTGGTATGCATAAAATAGTGATGCTAGCAACCATATGAAAAAGTTTCTCTGCAATGCTAATATTACCTAAAAAACAGGATTATATGTATTTTATCAGCAAAGAGCAACACTTTTGTAGATAGCTACTCTAATCCGAATATCTTTCTAAAAGAGACTTTTTAGCATATCTATAACTGGTTCATGGATAAGGTATATGAAAAAAATTATACCACAGATGATAAGGATTTTTATAATTTTACCCTTGTTCATCTTAAGCTTTATTTTTTTTATTATAAGTTTTAGTTTTGTTACAAAGTTCATTTTATTTACGCTTTCATTTCGTGATACCGATTATACTTTAAATAATATAATTTTCAATGAAATTCAGTATCAGAAACGCTGCAGTTAACTAAATATTAACCTTTTCGTGTGTAAAATATAATATAAAAGCAAGGTGAGTGAATGAACATAGGTACAATAGACAATACGCTACAAAACTACATAACAAAATACATTGAACAAACATTTGCCGCACACACAGGGAATAGATACGACAAGTTATACAGGGAACTTTTAAGTAGCGCAGAAGAAATAATAAAACTTACTGTAAACGAAGCAAAACAATATGATAAAAGCCTAGAAGAATTGCATAACAATTCAATATTTCACGATAAGAAATTTATTCAAGCTGTTGCTAAACACCAGATATTAGAATTTCTGAATACCCATCCAAAGAAGAAAGAAATCGTTGCAGAATTTAAAAATGAACATCATATCAACGAAAGCGATTTAAAAATTTTAAAGGAAGGAAAAGATTTAGTGAATAAAATAAACGACATTAACTTAATCCAACAAAATGAGAAAAATGAAATATTGAACATTAGAAAGGTACTTTCTAAATCAATAGGAATGCCCTCTTCGAGAACTGAAAAATCCAAAGCAACTTTAGTAGAAAGTCCTGAGATGGTAAAATAGACGTACTTAACTTTTCCTAATTGGAAAATACTTTTAATCCTATGATACCCAGCACTACCAAAGTAAGGGAAAATAAACGCCCAAAATTTACTGTGTCATTAAAAAACATTATTCCTATTATCGCTGCACCTATAGAGCCTATACCAGTCCAAACTGCATAAGATGTTCCAAGAGGAATATACTTCATTGCTAACGATAGCTAGTAAAGACTCACAGAACCGCTAACTAAAATAATTACTACAGGTATAACACGAGTAAAGCAATTGCTATATTTCAGTGCTGTGGTCCATATTATTTCAACCAAACCAGCTAATAGCAAATACACCCAAGCCATAAATCAACTCTATCTTACTGAAATATTATATATAGGAATATTAAAAAGTTAACTTAGCATTTCGCATGCCTTAGTAATACTATCACATCCAATTTCTAATTGTTCCTGAGAGGTTGCATAAGAAATTCTGATAAAATTTTTCAGACCAAATGCAATTCCTGGAACAACAGCAACTAAATGATCTTCTAATAAATATTCGGCAAAATCAAGATCACTATTTATTACTTTACCACTTTTTGTACTCTTACCCAATAAACCTTCACATGAGACAAACAAATAGAATGCACCTTGTGGAATAGATGCTGACAAGCCTGAAGCAGAATTTAGCTTTTTTACTACAAAATCTCTACGGTCCCTAAAGATTTTTGTTCTTTCTTTCAAAAAACTATGATCACCGTTTAACGCTTCAACTGCTGCTGCTTGTGCTATTGAATTTGGGTTAGAAGTACTTTGAGACTGCAGTGTAGAAATAGCTTTTACTATATCACTCCTACCTGCAATATAGCCTATTCTCCAGCCAGTCATTGCATAGGCTTTTGATACTCCATTGACCACAAAAACTCTATCATAAAGTTTTGGCTCAACCTGAGCAATGGTAAAAAACTTTTCGTCGTATACTATGTGCTCATAAATATCATCTGTAACAACATTCACATGTGGATGTTTAAGCAATACTTGCACTATGCTTTTCAATTCATCATATGTATAGACAATTCCTGCTGGATTATTTGGTGAGTTGAGAATTAACCACTTAGTTTTCTCAGTTATATTGCTTTCTAGTAACTCCGGTATCAGCTTAAAGTTTTGTTTGCACTCTACAACAACTGGCAGCCCGCCAAAAAGATTTACCATATCAACATACGAAACCCAATAAGGAGCTGGTATTATAGCCTCATTTCCAGGGTCAATTGTTGCCATAAATAAGTTGAATAACACCTGCTTAGCGCCAGCGCCGACACAAATTTGGTTCAGTGTATATTCTAGATTATTATCCCTTTTTAACTTATTGATTATCGCCTCTTTAAGCTCATGCGTTCCATCAACAGCAGTATATTTAGTTTTGCCTGCATTTATCGATTGAATAGCTGCCTTTTTTATATAATCTGGAGTGTCAAAATCCTGCTCTCCCGCAGCTAAAACGCAAATTTTTTTTCCTTCGCTTTTTAATCTGTTTGCCTTATCGATCACAGCAATTGTAGGCGACGGTTTTATCAGAGACATCCTCTTTGCAAGGTCTGACATAATCTCACTAAAGTTAAATAAAAATGATAAACTCTACACAACAAAAAAGCTAGAAGTTTTATTATTTTACATAAAGGTTGATATTTTTGTATTATTAAATATAGATATTGGAGAGTAGAACGGCGGAGCTTCCCCATCAGTCTCTCGCAGAACTGTACGTAAACCTCTCAATTTATACAGCTCCCGTTATTCAGCCTTTTGATCCCAATCCTAGTGTCCAGTGATAGAAAATATTTGGAAACCTCTTTCTCACTTTTGCTAGAAATTGCTTTGCTAGTCTTCCATGATTTCGAAGTTTCTTATATTTGGCTCTGACCTATCCTACTAAGTGCCACTCTACATTTCTTAGAGATGGATACATCTCTGATTTATAAAACCTGCCATAGTACTGATATCAGCCTCGGATTACAGGATTTATTTTCTTTGATATTTTCTCTAGTGTTGTATATGTTTGCCTACGTATTTTCCATGACCTTATGATTTGGTTGATCTTCTTCTTGGCTTTGTTGCTAATTGCAGGTAGAAATGAGACAAAATAGTTTCCTATTTTATTGTTCTTTGCCAGTCTAGGTCTGAACGTGTAACTCAGAAAGTCAAAGCTCTGTATTGGAAATTCATCTCTCCTATTGTCATCCTTACAGTACACTATTTGTGTCTTTTCAGGATTTAATTTTAGCTTAAACTCAGCCAATCTTTCTTCGATCTTGTCTTTTATGAATTTTGCCTGTTTCTGGGTTTTACAGTGCACCATTGCATCATCTACATATCTCTCAAATGGTATTGTTGGGTAGTTTTGCCTCATCCAGCACTATTTATGCGCTACATCAAGGTGCAATGGTTGGGTCTTTCCACTAATTAGCCTGTTTTTCAGTAAGATCTAAGAGACTGTACATGATCTCAAAAAAGGGATAGAATGAGAGGATAAAGTAGGATATGGGAAGTTTATATCCAAGTGATATAAGTCGAGGAAAGTTTGAGATTATTGTAGCATTCTTTTTTACTCACTTTTTTATTTGTGGGTAAAAGTGAGGATTTAAATCCGATTGAGAAGTTCTGATCAAGCACGCCATAAGAAAGGCTCTACAAACCTTTTGGCCCAATATTAATTCGGCTATTGATTTTGTTTTTCAGAGTGCTCGAGCAGATCTTACTTCGGTTAGCTATAACAGCTATAATGTGCTTGCAACAACTAATTCACTACGGCAACTGCACCGTGACAGTGTTTGTATTTTTTTCCAGAGTTACAAGGGCACTTGTCATTTCTTGAAACTTTTGGAAGTCTGCTATTTTTAGTAGAGCGTGACCTATTGCCTATTTCTTGATTGTCTAGCAACTTAAAGTGCGCTAGGCGGTGAATGGTAAGCTCCCTCCACTTTTCAAGCATCGACTCAAACATTAAGAAAGCTTCGCGTTTAAATTCATTCAGTGGGTCTTTTTGCCCCATGGCACGCAAATTTATGCTTTGTCTTAGGCTCTCTAAGACCGAAAGGTGCTCCCTCCATAAATGATCAAGTGTCATGATCATCACTTGTTTCACTATCGTATTCCACAAATCTGTAGTTTGTTGACTATTGAAATATTTTTCTTTCTCAGTAAAAAATTCTTGTATCTTGTCATTTATATAATCCAAGGCTTCTTGTTTATTCAAAAACTCTGCTAGATTAAGCGTTATCCCGTATCTTATGTGGAATTCTTTTGCAATATCTTCAACATAATCTTCGTAATAACCATTTTGTAATATACCTTCTATTATATCCTCATTTACTTCACTATATACTTCAACTAAATCATTGATTTCATTGTTTAAAATATGATTTCTCTGCTTAAAAATAACTTTACGTTGATTGTTGATTACATCATCAAACTTTAGCAAAGACTTTCGCACATCATAATTTTTAACTTCAACTTTCTTCTGTGCTTTTTCAAGTGCTTTATTAATCCATGGATGATGAATAGCCTCGTTGTTCTTTAGTCCCACTCTTTGCAAAAAATTCCTCATTCTATCAGAACCAAATATCCTCATTAAATCATCTTCAAGTGATAGAAAGAATTTAGAAATTCCAGGGTCACCTTGGCGGCCAGAACGTCCACGTAATTGATCATCTATTCTCCTGCTTTCATGCCTTTCGGTTCCAATAACACATAAGCCACCAGCTTTTATAGCAATTTCCTTATCTTTTTTTACTCTTTCGACTATTTCTTGATATTTTTTTTCTCTTTCATCAGCATTTTTTATTTTCTCGAGCTCTATTTTTGCAATCATTTCAACATTTCCACCAAGCTGAATATCAGTTCCACGTCCTGCCATGTTTGTTGCTATAGTAATGCTGCCTGGTATTCCAGCTTGCGCTATTATATACGCTTCTTGTTCATGATAACGAGCATTCAATACTGAATGCTTAAGGGAATGGCTTTTCAAAAGATCGGAAAGTTTTTCAGAATTTTCAATACTCACAGTGCCAACAAGCACTGGTTGAAGACGTTTGTGACATTCCGCTATAAACTTCAATACAGCACTAAATTTTTCTTTTTCTGTGCCATAAATTTCATCATCAACATCTATTCTTTTAACAGGCAAATTAGTTGGAATTTTTACTACATTTAATCTATATATATCACGAAATTCTTCTGCCTCTGTTGCTGCTGTTCCTGTCATACCAGAAAGTTTGTTGTACATACGAAAGTAGTTCTGAAATGTGACTGATGCTAAAGTTTGACTTTCATGCTGAATTTCAAGATTCTCCTTTGCCTCCAGTGCCTGGTGAAGACCATCAGAATATCTCCTACCTTCCATCATGCGCCCAGTAAACTCATCAATAATTACCACCTTACCGTTTTTCACTATATAATCTTTATCAGCAGTAAACAGCTTATGTGCACGAAGTGCTTGATCTATATAATGAGTCAGTATAATATTGCTAGTATCATAGAGCGAGGAATTTCCAGGAATGAGGTTATACGATTTTAGTAATTCCTCCACTCGTGAAATACCATTTTCAGTGAGGAACACTGCTCTACTCTTTTCATCGACTTCATAGTCAGAATCAACTAATTTGATTACTATTTTATTGATATGCTTATATATCTGATTATTTTCCTCAAGTGGTCCAGAAATAATGAGCGGAGTACGCGCTTCATCAATCAGTATGGAGTCTACTTCGTCTACTATTGCATAATTGAAGCCTCTCTGAACTATATCTTCTTGAGAAAATTTCATATTATCTCGTAGATAATCAAAGGCAAGTTCATTATTTGTTGAGTATACTATATCTGCGCTATAAGCCTTTTTTCTCTCGTCGTCTTTCAAATTATTTGTAATAAATGCAACAGAAACTCCAAGAGAATTATATAATTTACTCATCCACTCTGTATCTCGTTTTGCAAGATAGTCGTTAACAGTTACGACGTGCACACCTTTTCCTTCTAAAGAATTTAGGTATGCAGCTAAAGTTGCGACTAGTGTCTTTCCTTCTCCTGTTTTCATTTCTGATATCATGCCATTATGGAGAACCATGCCACCAATTAGCTGAACGTCGAAATGCCTCATGTTAAGGAATCTTCGTGATGCTTCTCGTACAATCGCAAATGCAGGTACGAGAAGGTCATTTAGTGTTTTTCCATTTTTCAGTTCTTGTTTTAATTCCGCAGTTTTACTAGCAAGATCCTCATTAGATAAGCTCTGCATTTCTTGCTCTAGCGCATTAATCTGCTGAGCAATTTTTCTGAAGGATTTTATTATCTTCTTGTTCGTTGATCCAAATATCCTTTTTATAAAAAAAAGTGACAACGTAAAGATGAAGAATATAAGAATAGTTGTTAAAACTAACGTAGAGTCTGGCATAAACTTAGGTAAAGTTTTATTTAATATGAGATTATATTACTAAACGTAACCTGCGGCAATTAGATTCAGAAAATCTTTATTTACAAACTAAGGAAAAGATTCTTGCAGATGAAATGTAAAAGAGTCTATTTATTTTATTAAATATTATAATTAATAATTAAACTTTATTAATAAATTATTAAAATAGTGTTAAGCTACATGTATAAAACGGTTAGTGGAGTTACAATGTTAAGCAATATTATAAAAGTAAAATTAGAGAAGAATAGTTGTCCTTTTGAAGAATTAGAAGAATTTTTTGCTTCATTAAAATTTAGTACAAAAGGGTTTAAAGATTCTTCAATAAAATTAGTTTGCCAAGGATGGGGTGTGCCGTAAAGACACAAAGAAAGATCAGAAATAAGCAAACTAAGTGCTTAAGCTGCACAATAGATGAGGGAAGGTCCTTCACAGTCGGCTTGCAAGAGCAGGCTTTAAACAACCATAAGCTGCTTTGATAAAGAGTCAAGATAGTGAGAGTTATGGAAAAGGCATAAATACGTGTCATGTACGAAATAGAGAGGCGAATGAAAATGAACCACTGATGAAGTGTCGAAAGGGCTGAAACGACGTCAAAACCAGGAGCTCCCATCTCTCCTGGGATAGATCTACAAGGAACTTGCTTACTGGGTAGGTGGCGTACGGCATAAAGGTGGTGTGAAACTATTATAGGCTATTGTGTAGAACTGCGGGAACTTGTCGTTTCGATGAAAAGGGAGAAATCCAAGAAGCTAAACTTCAAGGATGAGAGTACCGATGCGAAGAACAGGGGAGGATCAGCTTGTAGTAGTGAAGAAGTTTCTGTAATGGGAATGGAGCGAAGGAGCTAAGTTATTCAGTTTCAATTATGTATCAACCGAAAGGGAGGAGTTAATCAATAAAACAAAGTCTTTTGATATACCAAAGCAACTTATTTGGAGGGCTTATAAAGAAGTATCGAAGAATAAAGGTGCTGCTAGTGTGGATGAGGTATCGATAATAAAGTTTGAAGAAAATCTAAAAGATAATCTATACAAATTATGGAATCGAATGTCATCCGGAAGTTATTTTCCAGGGCCGGTAAAAGCTGTTGCAATACCGAAAGATACGGGAGGGGGACAAAGAATTTTAGGTGTTCCTTCAGTATTCGACAGGATAGGGCAAACGGCTGCTTCTATGTATCTTGAGCCGCTATTAGAGCCAAAATTCCATGAAGATTCATATGGTTATAGACCAAATAAATCAGCACTGGATGCGGTAGATACGGCAAGGAAAAGATGCTGGAGGTATGATTGGACGATAGATCTAGATATATCCGGGTTTTTCGACAATTTGGATCACGAGTTGGCATTGCAAGCTATCAAGAAGCATACAAACTGCAAATGGATCATACTGTATGTTGAAAGGTGGATGAAAGCCGCTATTCAGCTAGAAGATGGCAGTAAGGTAGTTAGGGAAAAGGGAGTTCCGCAAGGAGGTTCAGTTAGCACAATCATTTCGAATATATTCATGCATCACGTATTTGATATATGGATGAAACAGAACTACCCTACAGTACCATTTGAGAGATATGTAGATGATGCGATAGTGGACTGCAAGACGTAAAAAAAGGCAGAATTTATGAGAGTAATGATCGAAGAAAGATTAGCCAAATATAAGCTAAAGTTACATCTTGATAAAACACAAATTGTGTATTGTAAGGATGGGAACAGGAAGAATATGTTTCCTACACAAAGCTTTGATTACCTAGGATATACTTTTAGACCTAAAAAAGCAAAGAGGAAGATAGGGAAATATTTCGTTGCATTTCTTTCAGCAATTAGCAATAAGGTTAAGAAAAAGATTACTACAACCATAAGGTCATGGAAAATACTACGAAAAACACACATAACATTAGAGGAGATATCAAAGAAAGTAAATCCAATAGTCAGAGGCTGGTATCAATACTATGGCAGGTTTTACCAATCGGAGGTATATAAACTTCTTAACAATGTAGAGCAACATCTAGAAAAGTGGACAAGAAAGAAATATCCGAAATTTGGAAAAAGACTAGCAAGGCAACTTCTAGGAAAAATAAAAGAAGAGAATCCAAAGACTTTCTACCACTGGACATTAGGGTTAGGTCAAAAGGCTGAATAATGGAAGCTGTATAAATCGAGAGATTTACGTACAGTTTTGCGAGAGACTAGCTGGGGAAGTTCCGCCGGTCTACTCTCCAAGATTTCACCTTAATTCTACCAAGAGAAGCAGTACCTAATTCTTTCGCTTTGAATCTTTTATCTTTGCTTAGTAAGGGAAATGAGCTGGCTTTACCTATTATATTAAAATACCTTTCTTGCAGAACTGTATTTAAAGATTTTGGTCAAAAACTACAGGCTAAAATGGATCAAGATATAAAAGAACAAAACGATTCTAAAATTTCTCAGGAGATTGAGTTATGCAAAAAAGACATTTTAAATCTTCTAAATAGTGGTAAATCAGTATTAGATGTTCAATTGAAGCAGCGGTATAAAAAATACTATTCGTCAATAGATAACGAGATTGAAGAGTTAAAGACTAAAATTTTAAAAGAACTAGAAGATTATATTAGCAATACTAACGTTAATAAAATGTATCGAAGCCTTAATAATAACAAGAAAAATGAAGAATCATTAAAAGAAGTAGCGTTAGGATCTTGTTCATTGGGTGGATTTTGCGTATTAATATTTTTTTCACTTGTTTTTTTTATTTTTTTAGCAACAACCATTGACCCACCTGCTCATATGAGTATGTATAAAGTAAAGGTTTTTAGGTGTATAGGAGCTTCACCTTTAGTTTTTGCAGCATTAGCACTAACAGTAGCAGGTGTAGCTTACTTAACAAGTTGTTATCTAAATCATAGTTTTACAAAAGAAATACAAGACTATATAGAGCAATCAATAAAATGTATGGATAAGGCAACTAATAATAAAGAATTAGACAATTTTCCTTCTGACAATTATGAAAAAGTACAACCTTTAGCACCGCTTGAGGAACTACTACCTTCATACGAAGAATCGTATTACAGTAGTTTAGGTTATATTCAACTATCTAATCCAATACAGCAAAATAAGTTGTTGTAGTGAAGGTATAAAGAGAATAAGCAAAATTATATTTGTAATTTTGCTTCCTTTATCATGACTTAGAACATGCAGCAACATGACGATTTGTCTATACTTTATCAAGTATATTAATGGGTAAATGAATTTTAATACAATCTTATTATACTTATAAATACGTTATATGTGAGAAGATATGGAAGATTTTATAATTGAAAGAAGGAAAGATGATGCTGTGATATCTGTTTGTCAGGATAATGAGAAAAAGAACGTATTAATCTTGGGACTCAATCAAGCTGCAAGGAATTTATTAAAATGTGAGGAAGAGAATTTACTTAATAAGCCGTTAATCAATATTTTAAGTAAAAAAGCAGCTGAAGATATGAAAAGCTATTTGGAGTATACTGAAGATGGGCGCGATTTGCCCGATATATTGCCAAAAGTGATAGGCTTTTCTTTAATCGACGCTAAAGGAGAAGATATAAAAACAAAGGTAAAAGTTTTTCGTACAACGTAATTTACTAATATCAAGATTAATTATGAGCTATTAATACGTGACATTAGCCTGTTTCATAAGCTAGGAATGTTTAGGGATAAATACCTGATAGGTAAAAAATATAAAAACCACAATTTGTTTAACATACCAGACAATGAGTCCACTATTTTTGAGTTATATGTTGTATTAAATTTTGCCTTTGAATATCAAATTAATGCAGTTATAGGGATAATAGGCTTCAATAGTAAATTGAGTGAGACGAACGATCCATTAAACGTTATCATAGAGCATTTTTATAAAAATTGCCGTAGTGATGATTTTTTGGGATTTATTGATGAGAATAAGGTACTTTTTATTTTGATGAACTGTGGTACAAAAAACACGTCTAAAATAGTGAATCGTATACGCTCTGCTATTAATAAGCAGTTATTAAAGCGAAAACTACCAAATATATCGATTATTTATGGAAATATAATTCAAAAGCATAGTGTGAAGAATGCTTAAACGCTTTTGTCATTAATTGGTTTGTAGTATCTAAGTTCTACACAATATAAGGATTGTTTTTTATTTCTGTTAAGCTTATATTAAGAATTTAAGCTTACCTATGAGGTTATTAATCACACTGTTTTTATCATTACTCGTGGGAGGAAGTGCTAACGCTAGGGTAATTCTGGATAAGGAGATGTCTTATGTAGAACTAGATGGAAAAGTAGATTTAAGATTTGGCTACGCTTTCAATAGAGATTCTTTTAGCTCTACCAAAGACAAGACCTCAAGTTATTCAGACCTGCGCTTGCTTTATTTACAGCAAGTTTATCCAAATACTAAAATGGGTTTTGATGTTAAGGCAGGAGTTTCTGGTATTGCAAACTTAAAGGCACTAGACATAGAAAAGTTAGAAATGGAGAAGTGGTATTTTATCATAAAGAATCAGGAGTTTGGATCATTTGAACATGGTAAAGGAAGTTTAGTTAGTCAGAGTATGTTAATTAACACTTCAAAAATTTATACAGCTGCTGGGGGAATAAATGGTCATTGGACAAACTATGCAAATTTGCGCGGTAATGGAAAAAAAGATGATGACTCTGGGTACGATAAGGACAAGGTATTTTGGGTAAAACCCAATGTTTACAGCGACTATAATGGACTAGAGCTGAAGTTAAAACAACCAATGTTAAACTATATTTCTCCTGAAATTCATAACTTTCAACTTGGATTCAGTTATGTTCCAGGTAAAAATAATTTACAATATAATAATTTAATAGCCGCTGGTCTTTCCTATAAAAATGCCCTATCAGATGAAATAAATTTTACTACTGCTTTAACTGGTGAATTTGCAAGGGAAAATTTAACTGATTGTACAAACAAAAATTCTAGCGATCTTCAGTGTCATAATCCATTACTAAACTGGAATTTTGGTGTGAAACTAAAACTTTTTGAACTTGATTGCATTTTGTCGTACGGGAATGGTGGTAAATCTGGTGAGAAGCGTAGCCCTGAAGCAAATGATATGCATTATGTAAATGCAGGTATTGCTTATCATTCTGATTCTCGTAAAGTGAGCTTAACATATTTTAATAGTGTTAGGGATATTGCAGACAAAGGTACAAACGAATTAACATCACAGGCTTTCAGTCTTGAATATCCATTAGTTGTTGGTACTTCATATTACTTTGATATTGTAAGATTTAGTACTAAGGAGCTTGCAGTGGAAGATAATAACTCCGGATATGTGCTTTTGGCCGGATTGAAGATAAGTTTTTAGTGAAGTAACTGGTATGTAAGTATTGTAATAATGAGAGTAAAATTGAGTTGTTAATATATGTGCTATTTGATATTATAAAAATAACTATTACATAAGATTTTCAATAAAAAGACATTCTGTTACTAATCCAAGTGTAGAAGAAAACGGTTATTAATTAGCAAACCAAGCCCTTCAGTAAGCGCATCTCTTTAGGTGCTCTTTTTTTCTTTTTTATATATAAAAAAATTAGATAGTATTGTGAGTGCGGTTTTTTCTGTGTTCTGATGCTTTTCAATTCTATAGCTTTTGTATTGAATTTCCTTTTTTTACTACTATTTCTCTATATTTTTGTAAGAAAGAACAGAAAATTTAGTGAGAATCTTGAGAAAAATTTACTTAAAGTAGAACATCAACTTCAAGAGGCAAAACAGGCTTTAGTAGATAAAAATAAGGAAATAGTTGATTTGAAAGTGAGGAACGCAGAACTTGAAGTAATTCTTCAAAAAGAGCGTGAAGAAAAGAAAAAGGAAATAGAATTACTAACAAAAGCAGAGGAGAGGCTTACGAACACTTTTAAAGCACTTTCTCTTGATGCTCTTCAGGTAAACAATAATAATTTTCTGAACTTAGCAAAAGAAGTGATCGATAATAAGCTAAAAGAAACAGAAAGTGATTTCAAAAAAAGGCAAGCAATGATCAACGAAGTTATCACTCCAATAAAAGAAAAATTAGAAAAATTCGACAGTGAAATACGTGAGCTAGAGAAAGAGAGGGTAGGGGCCTACGAAGGTTTAAGGGAGCAAATTGGAGCATTAATGAACCAAACTTCTAGCCTTGCTAACGCCTTGAGGAAACCTCACATTAGAGGTAAGTGGGGTGAAATGCAGCTCAAAAGAGTGATAGAGATGGCGGGAATGATTGAATATTGCGATTTTTTTACTCAAGCCTCAGTAATTGATAAAAATGAGGACAATTTGTTACGTCCTGATTTAATAGTCAAAATGCCATCAGGAAAGCAAATAATAATAGATGCTAAAGTACCACTTGATTCTTACATGGATGCTATGTCGCAAAATGATTTACAGATACAAAAGGAAAAATTGAGGAATCATTCTCTGGCAATAAAAAAACATATAAATGATCTAGGCAGAAAGGAATATTGGAACCAATTTGAAAATACGCCAGAGTTTGTGGTGCTTTTTTTAACAGGAGAAGGGGTTTTCAGCGCAGCACTAGAATGTGAACCAGCTTTGATAGAAATTGGAATAGAAAAAAAAGTAATTATTGCAACACCAATCACTTTAATCGCGCTACTTAGGTCAGTAGCCTATGGATGGAAGCAAGAGATGATAGCTGAAAATGCAAAGAAAATAAGTGAACTAGGCCATATTTTATATGAGCGAATCTGCACAATGGGCGAAAATTTTGATAATTTACGCAGAAGCTTAAAAAGTGCTGTTGATCATTACAATAAAACTGCTGGTTCGCTTGAGGCAAGAGTGTTTCCTGCTGCCCGAGAATTCAATAAGCTTGGTATACATGCAAAAAATAAAGAACTCACTGCTGCAAAAGAGTTGGAATCTTTACCACGCAGTTTACATGCTGAGAGGTTGAAAGTAGATTAGTATTTCAGGTCTCCTTAACTTACATTTGCTGATTAAAACAACTTTCTAAAAATTTTTTTTATATAGCTCAATTTCTGCACATCATTTGCTGCATAAACAGGTATAGTTTTTTGCTCAGTACCAGGTATTTCTACAAAAATTTTGCCCACTTCTTGACCTTTTTTAATTGGTGCGGGTACCATATCTTTATACTCAATACGCACTTTAATTTTATCATGTAATCTGCGGTTATAAGTTATGGTAACATCGTTTGCAACTGTAACGGGCACCTTTTTATCTTTTCCATAAACAATATTTATTTCTTCAACTACGCTATCCTTAGCAAATATTTTTTTGGTATTAAAATGATTTAAGGAATATTGTATTAGTCTTTTTGCTTCCTCTATTCGATCTTTCTCGGTGTCCAAACCATTCACGATAGCAAAAATTCTTCTATCGTTCCGTTTTGCAGATGCTATAATGCCATAACCACCAGCACTTGTATGACCTGTCTTTAGACCATCAACTCCAATATCATGGAAAAGTAAAAGATTTTTATTTTTTTGTACAATATCGTTATATGTCAAATATTGTTCAGAGAATAGATCATAGTATTCAGGAAAATCGGTGAAAATTCTTTTTGCCAGTGTTACCAAGTCTTTTGCGCTCATAAAATGATTTTCATCTGGCCACCCGCTTGAGTTAACAAAATGACTATCATTAAGATTTAAATCTTGTGCAACTTCATTCATTTCAGCAACAAAATTCTCCTCTGATCCTGCAATACCCTCGGCTAGCGCTATGCATGCATCATTACCTGAGGTAATTGTAACTCCTTCAAGTAGTTCTTTTACCGTAACAAATTGACCTTCTTTCAAAAACATAGAAGAGCCTTTTCTTTCCCACGCTTTTCTGCTCACTCGAAATTTATCTTCCATATTTATTATTCCAGCTTTTAGATAATCAAAAGCTACATATAAAGTCATCAATTTGCTCATTGAAGATGGGGCCATTTTTTCCCTGGAATTGTGTTCAAAAATGAACGAGTCTGAAGCTAAATCTAAGACAATTGCTTGCTTTGCTTTAGTTCTAAACTGATATGAGTATGAGTAAAAAGGAAATATAAAAATTAATAGCAAAGTTACTAATTTGCTTAACATATTTATAATTTTAAATTTATAGTGTACTAATTAATAGTATGATTTTGCACGAGCATTTCAATAGATCTCTCGCATAAAACTTCCTTGACAAACTGCGCCAGCCCACTTATTATGACAATAAGAGTATTTATCCTTGTTTTCGATCCGCGTGGGTTCAACAACAAAAATTCAGTAAAAAACTCAGATATTTATTGGCAAATTACATAAAAATTATAGCGGCTGCATGTCTTTTTTATTTTTTCTACATTCAGCCAAAACGCGCTTATTTTAAGCGTTAGCACATTATTACAGCGCCAATTTACATTATTATAGGGTCAAAACTCGTTACACGGGGATTTTTTTGCCTTTTTTTTTGCTTGGTAAATTTCTTAACATTTATAGCTAAAGCTTCAGGCCAACACTTGATGCTGGAAATTTTTTGAGCACAAAAGTTATGCTAGGTTTTTGTTGATAAGAAAGGCTGAATCCCATTGTGTCAAGCACTGGGATGACATAGAAAGAGCACTGAGATTTGAATGATAAGAAGGAGGGAGCAGGGGATGACAAGAGAGGGGCTACTTTCATTTGCTGTCTTCAAAAATTTACAATTATGCTTCATGTGTTTTATTAAATATTTTACTTAAAAATTCAATTTCTTATTATAAGAGATAAGTAATTCATGGATAATGAAAGATTACAAAAAAGGTCATAGAAAGCGCCTAGGAACCTATTCACAATCTTTTCAGAAGCAAAGCAGCGAAAGCAAGAACGACCATTTGCAGGCTAGTGTTGAGTTTCCGCTCGCAATTTTTCCAAAGTCGCCTACATTTTTGCAACCAAGCAAAAGATCTCTCAACAACCCATCTTTTTGGCAATTGAGAGATCTTCTTTTGCCTGGTTGCAAAAATGTAGGCGACTTTGGAAAAATTGCGAGCGGAAACTCAACACTAGCCTGCAAATGGTCGTTCTTGCTTTCGCTGCTTTGCTTCTGAAAAGATTGTGAACAGGTTCTTACACGCTGTACTTACCGCATCCAGTGCAGACTTGTTTGGTCTATAACCATATGAATCTTCGTGAAATTCCGGCTCTACTAACGGTTCGAGATACATAGTAGCTGCTGTTTGCCCTATCCTGTCGAATACTGAAGGAACACATAAAGTTCTTTGTCCTCCTGTATCTTTTGGTATCGCAACAGCTTTTACTGATTCTGGAAAATAACTTCTGGATGACATCCGATTCGACAGTTTGTATAAATTATCTTTTAGATTTTCTTCAAACTTTGTTATCGAGACCTCATCTACACCTGCCGCATCTCTGTTTTTGGATACTTGTTTATAAGCTTTCCAAATCAGTTGCTTTGGTATGTCAAAAGATTTTGTTTTATTCATTAACTCTTCCCTTTCGGTTGATAAATAATTAAAACTAAATAACTCAGCCCCTTCGCTCCATTTCCATTACAAAAACTTCTTCACTACTACAAGCTAATCCGCCCCTGTTTTTCGCATCAGTACTCTCTTCCTTAGAGTTCAGCTCCTTAAACTTCTCCCTTATCATCGAAACGACAGGTTCCCGTAGTTCCACACAATAGCCTGAAATAGGTTCATACCACCTATATGACGGATGCCACATACCCAGTAGACAAGTTCCCGATAGGCTGATCCCAAGTTATTTTTTCTCCCCTGGTTTTGACATCATCGCATTACCTTTCGACGTGTAATCAGTGGTTCACTTGCGTTCATCTCTCTATTTCACACATGACGCATAATTACTCCTTTTCCATAACGCTCACTACCTTGGCTCTTTACCAAAGCAGTTTATGGTTGTTTGAAGCCTGCTCTTGTAAACCGGCTCCGAGAGGTCCACCCTCATCTATTGTGCAGCTTTCGCACTTAGTTTGCTCTTTCCTGAACATTCCTTGTGTCTCTACGGCACACAAAAAGCTTAATAAATTGAAAAAGGCAAATAAACCTCTGTATAGCGAGTTTTAATAATGTAAATTGGCACTGTAATAATGTGCTAACGCTTAAAATAAGAGCGATTTGGCTGAATGTAGAAAAAATAAAAAAGACATGCGGCCGTTATAATTTTTTGTAATTTGCCAGTAAATATTTGAGTTTTTTTACTGAATTTTGTCGTTGAGCCCAAAAACAAGGATGAATACTCTTATCGTTATAGTAAGGAAGAGAATGAGGTTTGTCAAGTAAGGTTTTCATTCCACCCTCATAAAGGCTTTTCATACAAGAGTTTTAGTAATTTCTTACTAAATCCACTAATTCAGCAATATTTTCAACCGGAGTATCATGAAGCACTCCATGTCCAAGATTAAATATAAAAGGTAACCCTCTAAAACAATCTATTATACGCTTTGCTTCTTCAATTGCTTCTGACTTATTGTAGGCCAAAAGACTAGGATTAAGGTTCCCTTGCAGAGGAATTTTTAGATTTTCTTTCGCCCATTCTATTGGAATATTATAATCTATACTTACTGCAGATACGCCTGTTTGTTCGCAGTAATCTGTATAAAGATTTTCAGCAGAGCGAGGAAAACCTATTATTGGAAAATTGGGAAATCTACTCTTTATTGCCGAAACAATTTCCTTTGTTGGCTTGATGATGTATCTTTCAAATAGTTTTCCCTTCAATACACCAGCATTGCTGTCAAATAACTGAATAACATCTGCTCCAAACTCTATCTGTTTGATCAGATAAATAATTGTCGCTTCCGTTATTTTTTTTATTATTTCCTCTAGTGCCAACGGACAAAAACTTAGCACCTTGGAAAAAGTTTTACTACCACCGCCCTCTATGATGTATGAACCTACCGTCCACGGCCCTCCAGCAAAGCCTATAAGCGATTTTTCTTCTGGCAACTGGCTTCTTACTTCTTTTATAGCATTTAGGATTGGTAATGTGTTAGATTCAATTCCTTGTAGACTCTTCAATTCTTTAGCACTTTCTATAGGTCTTAGTATTGGACCCACACCTCGAGTAAAATTTACATTACAACCTAAAATGTCAGCTATTATCAAAATATCAGAAAAAATTATCGCTGCATCCATGTCGAACCTTGTTATTGGTTGTAACGTTAACTCTGTTACCAAATTTGTGCTATAACATATCTCCATGAAATTATTCATGTTTTCCACTGCCTTCCGATACTCAGGAAGAGACCTACCAGCCTGACGCATTAACCAAATAGGGACTTTTTCATTTGACTCGTTCTGGCTGATGATTCTTGCTATTTTTGCTTTACTTCTTTTCAATCTACTTTATTTACTTTTTATCTAAACTAAAGTATAACAGTAGTAGTAGTTCTATCAATAAATTGTTATTAACTTTAAATTCAGTAAAAATTAGTATTACTTAGCTTGTGGGTAAATATGTTAATAACTTCTCTATACTATTGATTTTCCTTTATGATTTATGTGTATAAGTAAGATGTTTAGAATGTTAGTAATTTTCTTTTATGGAGAAAAGCTTTACTATCATGGATAGTTATATAATTATTTATATGTCATTGAAAAAATTGTTGATCAATTGTTAGTATTTTATTTCAACAAATAATTCACAAATTAATTTGACATTATTCACATGCTTATTAAACATTTAATAACAGTTTTCTTGATAGACCTTATCTAAAGATATTTTCACCATTAAAGGGAATAAATTGAATAAGAAAAGAACTTTAGTAGAAAAAATAGCATACAGAATTTTTCTCTTTCTCTTCAACAAAACTTCTGTGTTAAAAAAATGTGCGACTGAGGCATTAATGGGTGATCTGTCAGGTCTTGACATACTTAATAATCTATTAAAATTCCGTGATTGTAGTATCATAGATATAATGACTCCACGTAAGGAGATATGTGCAGTAGAAATTGAATCGAGCAAGGATGAGGTAATAAAGAAGGTGAAAAACACTTACCATGCTAAGATACCAACTTATAAGAATAACACAACGTAATAGGCTTTTTTTACGTAAAAGATATCATTTTCAATAAGAATAAAGATTTTAATCTGAGAAATATTATACAAAATGTAATACTTGTCCCAGCCTTAATGAAAGCAACAAATCTTTTTGTTAGAATGAAATCTTCCAAGTCATATTTAGCTATTGTACTGGATGAATATGACGGAACTGATGGTTTAATTTCGATAAATGATCTTATAGAAGAATTGATACCAAATATTGATAACGAGAATGAGGTAAATTCAGAACACACCATTACTGAATTATCTCAAAATAAGTTTGAAATATCGGCAAGGGTCCTTATAAAGGATATAGAGGGAAATCTAAAAATAGAGTTGTGTGACTCTGAAGAGTATTATGTCACACTTATTGGTTTGGTTCTTTCAATTGCTGGTAAGGTACCTTCTGTAGATGAAGTTATAAGATATAAAAATGGTATAAAATTTATCATCAAGGATGCAAATGAACGATACATTAACAAAATAATACTAGACTTAAGTGATTACAAAAATTAAATTCAATATTTTTTAGTGAAAGGTACTTTATCTTGGAAGTAGGGGACATAGTAGACAGGTATGCAATTTAAACAATTTCTTAATATACAAAAGTTTGTAGTTCTATACGTTACTGTTTGATAATTAAGGTGGGAATAGTTTTATTGGTATAAAGTTATAAAAATTAGTTGTTTAAATATTTTTAGCGATCTGTAACTTTCAAAAAGGGAGTGTTAAATAAATTGTGTCAAACCGCATTTTTAATTCAACTCTACAAGAAAAAAAGATATCAAGTTGAGACATAGTCAAAGCCCAATCATGTATAGGCATAGCCCATTTTTCTCCTACCTTTTTTATAGCACAATATACCTGTTAATACAAGGCATTTGTGCTAGTAAATGAGCCCTTAGTTTTAGTAAATTTTCTGATCTGTCTATGTAACCCTTCAATAGGATTTGTGGTATAAATTAATTTTCTTACAGGGCCGGAATATTTAAAATAACTAGACAGATTTTCCCAATTATTCTCCCAAAACTAAAGTATAGCTGTTCTCATAATAGTGGAAACAAATGAAGAAAAGCAGAATCGACAGCTTGATGAAAAGATTTGAACAGAGGTACATTATTTCTGGCTCTGTTTTTTATAGCAAACCAATGATGCTCAATTTTATTGAAATCTGGTGCTGTTTTACTCTCTCCTTCATCTAACGCCTGCATGGCTTTTTTCCTTAAGTCATAACTGTATGCTGCTGGCACTTTTACCTTCTTATTACCCTAAGTCTCTATTTTATCCTGTTTCCACTATTATTAGAAGGGCTATAATTCAGTAAAATTTAAGAATTTTAATAGTTTAGCAGCATGAAACACGCAATAAATTGCCACTTTTAAATTTGATCAGACTTAATTAAAAAAGACAAGATTTTCAATAATTTGCCAAAATCTAATCCAGAATTCAGGTTGAAAACATGGCAAAAATTAGATGAAACTGCTTTACAACATAGTATAAGCTTACAATGGGTAATATGTATAATTAGAAAGTAAGCTATAGGAAGAAAACTAAAATACAGAAATCAGAGACACCAAAAAAGAGATATAAATTTTAGACAAAGTAAGTCATGAAGGGTATATTTTACTTTCAATCAAAGCTTCTATGGCAATAATTCTTTTAGATACAAAAACCATAAACCGTATAGCAGCGGGAGAGGTAATCGAAAGGCCAGCAAAAGGAATTAGTAGAAAATGCAATAGATGCTGGAAGTTCAGAGATAGAGATCAAAATAGAAAGTGGTGGACGTAACCTTATAACTGTGACAGATGATGGAAATGGAATAGAAAAGAACGATCTGGAACTAGCACTTACGAGGCATGCCACTTCAAAATTAAGCGATAGTGAGTTAATAGAAACCTTGGGTTTAGAGGAGAATTCAATTGCAGCAGTAAGCAGAATAAAATTATCATCCAAGGCAAGTGGAGCAAAGGAAGAATGGTCTATAAGATATGAGGGAGGAGAAAAATAAGAGAGATTACCCCTTGTTCTTTGTTGCAAGGTACATATATTGAAGTTCGTGACTTATTTTTTGCTACACCAAATAGACTAAAGTTTCTAAAAACCGAAAGGGCAGAAACACAAAGTATTGTTGATATTGTGAATAACTTAGCGATGATTAATTATAGTATTGGGTTTACTCTCACTTCCGGTAATAAAAAGCTCTTAAAATATGTTAAGCAAACTTCGCTGTTCAACAGATTATGTAAAATAGAAGAAGAATTTCAAAGCAATTCACTGGAAGTTAAAGAGGAAGAAGACGGCATCAAACTTACGGGATACATCTGTAAACCAACTATTAGTCGTGGCAATTCAACTCAGATCTATACGTTTGTTAATGGCAAGCCAATATAAAGACAATCTACTTATAGGTGCAATTAGATATGCGTATCACGATTTTATTCCAGTTGGGAGGTATCCTTTTGCAGTGTTGCATTTAGAAGTACCATATGACCAAAATGTGCATCCAAATAAATCGGAAGTAAGATTTCAAAATAAGAGGTTAATATATGAAATAGTGAGAAGAGGGCTAATAAAAGCGTTGTCAATGAGAATAGGTACCTCTTCAGTAAGTGATATTGATGGATCTAGGTGTCAAGGTATTGGAGAAGAACTGGGTGGTTCACCTTTTGATGTTAGTGAAAGTCAAAGGAATAATGAGCGTGTTAATAATGGAAAAAGCAGAGAAGTAAAGGGTCAAAAAGAATTTTACGAAAGAAGGCCAAGTCCTTTTGAGAATCAGCTAATGAAAGAATTCAATGCACCAGATGAAAGAAGGCAAAGCTTACCAGAAGCTTTTAAATATGGAGAATCTCCACCCCAAAAGGGAACGATGGTTTTAGAAAGGAAGCCAAATTGATTTAATATGTACTAGACACAACTTAATCTGACAGGTGAGAATTAACTGACAGAAGAATTTAGGTGGTTAAAACTAATATCAGTCTTTTGTTTAATGTTACTAATATTTTTCTGAAAAGCAATTTGTTTGCTATCAAGAAAAGTTTGCCTTGGCTTTGTCCTCTTCCTGCAAGACTTCAGATCTGCTACAATAATCTCAAACTTTCCTCGACTTATATCACTTGGATATAAACTTCCCATATCCTACTTTATCCTCTCATTCTATCCCTTTTTTGAGATCACGTACAGTCTCTTAGGCAGGTTTGACTCCAATGTCAAAAAAACTTGTTTTTAGACATTACCAGTTATATATTTTAATAAATTAGAATTATATATAAAATGAAGAGCTTAAAGGAATTATCCTTAAGAATTAAAAATATTAAGTCTGTGCAGAAAATCACGAAAATAATGCAAATGGTTTCTGCAGCAAAATTATTACAAAGCCAAAAGAAATTATCAAATTCAAAATTGCATATATCTAAGCTGCATAGCATTATTTCTTCACTAGCGCTATCAGCGGATCAAGAGTTACTAGCAAGAATTCTAAATATCAATAATGAAGATTCTTTCCTAGTATTTATTATTGCATCTGATCGTGGTTTATGTGGCAGCTTCAACTCCTCTGTTGTTAAATTCAGTCAGGAGCATATAAACAAATTAATTGCAAATGATAAGAAAGTAGACATTGTTTTTTTTGGTAAGAAAGCTTTTGAGACAGGCAAAAATAGATTTAATTCTAAAAATATCTTGAAGGTTGAAAATAGTAAGGGAATCACACTAAACCGTGTGGAAGCCTTGGTTAGTGATATAGATCTAAGTAAATACAATAAAGTTAAGGTTTTTTACAGTAAATTCTATAATACCTTCATGCAAAAGCCAATATTAGAAACAATAAAACCATGGAGTAAAGACTCATTATTAATTGATAATTCTGTAGTTAGTTCTCTAACAGATTACAGCTATGAGTATGAACCACAAAATATTGAGTTTATTTTAAAATCTTTGACTAAAGATTATGTTACAGCTGCTCTTTATTCTGCTTTACTTGAAAGTGCAGCAAGTGAAAATAGTGCTAGGATGGTTGCTATGGAATCAGCAAACAGAAATACAAAAGAAATGCTAAATAAACTAGCATTACTTTATAATCGTTCTCGTCAAGCAGCAATTACAACTGATTTGATTGAAGTTATAGGTGGTGCAGAATATTTATAGAAACTCAAGGAATGAAAAATGAATATATTAAATATTGCAGCAGATATCACTAAACTAATAAAAAAGCAGAATCAAGACGCAGAAGTTTCAATATATGAAACTAATAAGACCTCGGTTTCTCAGCGTCTATCAAAAATTGAACAAATATCACAATCTAAAAATTGTACTGTCGGAATTAGAGCTATAGCAGGTAAGAACAAAGCTGCGTATATTTCCACAAACGATTTGAATAATCTTAATAGTGCAGTGAGCCAAGTGGTAGAAATGGCAAAGAATGCCCAGGAAGATCCTTATATTAGTTTTGCTGTAGATGGCAGTAATTATATCTCTTCTGCAGATTTAAATATCTCAGATAATAATGTTGTAACAATTGATAAATTAAAAAAAATTACTGAAGCTACAGAAAATTCAGCTCTTGCACATAAAAATATTATTAATTCCGAAGGAGCTTCATCTTCACATACTTCAGTAAATACAGTATTATCAACCGTTTCTGGTTTTGTTGGTTCATTTAGTAAGTCAACTTTTGTTAATCAGGTTTCTGTTGTTGCTGGAGAAAAGAGTGAAATGAAAATAGGCTACGATTACGATGTAGCATGCAACTTCAGTGATTTAAAAACACCGGAGTCAATAGGGAAAGAAGCAGCAAAAAGAGCAATAGATCAATTGGATTCATGTACAATTAGGACAGGCAAATTTCCGGTTGTTTTTGAAAAAAGAGCAGCAAAAGAGCTAGTAAAGAGCTTTGCTTATGCCATAAATGGTAGCAATATTGTAAATGATAGCTCTTTTTTGAGAAATAGTTTAAATACTCAAATTTTTAATACTGAGATTAGCATTATTGATGACCCATTGTTACCAAGGGGTATAACATCAAGATCGTTTGACGGGGAAGGAATAATGAGCAGAAGAAATGAATTTGTAAAAAATGGAGTACTGCAAAACTGGATTTTAGATCTATATTCGGCTAGGAAATTAAACTTGGAAACGACCGCAAATGCAACTCGTGCAAGTAATGCTGCAATTATTCCTTCAGCTAGTAATTTCTATTTCAAAAATGGTAATAGATCGTTTGAGGAATTAATTGAAGAAGTAAAAGAAGGAATATATGTAACTGATTTATTTGGTTTTAGTGTTAATTTAATCAATGGCGATTATAGTCAAGGTGCATGCGGATTTTTTATAGAAAATGGTAAAATAACGTATCCAATACACGAGATTACTGTTGCCGACAATTTGAAAAATATGTTTAGCAATTTAGTTATTGCAAATGACTTAACTTTCTGTGGGCAGTTTAATTCACCAACGATTAAAGTTAGCGAAATGACAGTAGCAGGTTCACTTAGTGATTAAAAATTTTAGTTGCATTAAGTACAATAATTGTGTACTATTACTATGTAATGTTAAGAATAGACTATGGAGTATAGAAGTTTAGTTGCAGTAACTAAGCTTAAAGCATTCTAAATCGTAATTTCAAAGTTTTTCATCACATTAATAATATTAGTTAGTAGTTTAGGAGTTATCCATATGGAATTTGGTAGCATAAAATGGTTTAATGTTGAAAAAGGCTATGGTTTCATCAAGCCAGAAAGTAAAGGTGAGGACGTTTTTGTACATATTAGTACATTAGAACGTTCAGGAATAAGATCTGATGCACTTCGAGGAGAGGATAAAAAGAAAGGAATAAAAGGGGAAAGAGTAAGTTATGAGCTTAAAGAGGAGCGTGGTAGGAATGGGGAAGATAAAAAGTCTGCAATAAATTTAAGATTAGAAGATTAGTCTATCGTGAAGCTTTTTAATAGGGTAATGTATTGTGAGTAATTTTCATGAAATGGGGCTTCCAACTTTGCTTAGGCAAGCTCTAAGTAAAAATAATCTTTGTGTTCCAACCCCGATTCAAATGCAAGCGATTCCTCTAGCTCTCCAGGGCAAAGATATTCTTGGATCTGCTCAAACGGGAACTGGAAAGACTTTGGCATTTGCTATTCCACTGGTTGCTAAATTGCTGAATGAGCCAAGCATTGGTTCAGCTTTAGTCATCGTGCCAACCAGAGAGCTTGCTCATCAGGTAACAAATGAGATAAGAAAACTCTTATCTCAAAATTCTGTACTAAGAGTCGCTTTGTTGATTGGAGGTGAGCCTATTTTTAGGCAGCTAAATCAGCTTCAGAAAAAACCACAAATCATAATAGGTACTCCTGGTCGTATTATAGATCATATTGAGCGTAAAGCTTTGATTACTCGTAATGTCATCACTCTTGTGCTTGATGAAACGGATCGTATGTTTGATATGGGCTTTGGAATTCAAATTGAAGGGATCATGAAATATCTGCCAAAAATACGTCAGACTCTTATGTTTTCTGCAACTCTTCCTAGTGATATAGTTAAACTTACTGAGAAGTACCTTAATCAGCCAGAGCGTGTTTCTGTTGATTGTCAGGCTACAACTTCTGCAAAAATTAAGCAAGAAATTGTTTATGCATCAGAATCAGAAAAATATGGAAAACTTGTTACACAATTATGTCAGCGCAAAGGATCGATCATTATTTTTGTCAAAACAAAGCGAGGAGCGGATCAGCTAGCTGACAAATTGCACAAAGATGACTATAGCGCTTTGGCAATTCATGGTGATTTAAGGCAGCACAAGCGTGAAAGAGTCATTAATTCTTTTCGTCGTGGCCGCAATCAAATCATGGTTGCAACAGATGTTGCTTCTCGCGGTCTTGATATTCCGCACATTCAACATGTTATCAATTATGATGTACCACAATCGCAAGCTGATTATGTTCATCGTATAGGTAGAACTGCACGTGCGGGAGCTGAAGGATTTGCATTATCTTTTGTTACACCTCAAGATAAGAGAAGACTGCCTGCACTAGCAGATAAAGAAGGAGAGCCAAATTTTGATTGTAGTATGCAATCTCAAAAACGTAACGGCAAAAAGATCTTTAAAAGGCCAAGTACGTTAAAGGCTAAATACGGTAGAAAAAAGATTAATGTATTTAAGAAGAAAAGCAGAGTACTAGAAAAAGCGTATTAATGTACTTAACTATTCTTCTATTCTTTAAAAGCTCCAGTAAGCTTGCTGCAAAGTGAAGTGATTGGAGGATGGTAGAAAGAATATATAGCTAGCCCAAATTAGATTTACCTACAATTTGATAATCTTAATTCTGCTACTTATAACGTTTTGAGATTATCACAACGGTATAATGTTAGGCTGTGTGGACTATAATCTGTAGCTTCATTCAATTTGGCTACAATGAGCTGCTAGATTTCAGTTTTTTTAATAATTGTGTGCTACTAATTATATATAAATTTACTCTTTTAAAGAGAATAGATGATTTCTAAAAATTTAGAGGCAAGTTTAAATAGAGCGTTACAGATTGCTTCTGATTGTAAGCTTAAATATGCAAAAGTGGAACATTTGTTGCTAGCATTAACCAAAGATGTGGATGCAAATTATGTTTTATCAAGATGTAACATCAGAGCTGGTGAAATCATAAATATAGATAATATTATATTAAGGAATGATCATGATAATAATACAAAAGGTTTTTTACAAGACAATTCCGAATTAACTGTCAATAAAGTTGAGCCTGATGTGCTATTTCAACGCATAATACATAAAGCCATGATACGAGCTCATCGTCTGGGAAGAAAAGAAATAAATGGAGCAAGTATTCTATTAGAGATTCTGTCTGAGCAAGATTTATACATTGAAGAGCTATTACGAAAACAGAATGCAAAGGATTCTAATTTGATTTATAACATATCCAATATAAAATATTCAGGTGATATAGAAGAATATGTAACTAATCGCAAGATAAAACTTGATAAGAATAACGATATCTCTACTGTAGCAAATAAAGGTGAATTATTAAAAGATGAAGAAGTTCTACAAAATTATTGTAGAACTTTAAATGATTATGCAAGAAGCAAAAAAAATAGATATGTCATTGGTCGTGATTATGAACAAGATCTGATACTCTTCTACTCTTTTCTTATAGTGTTTTTGTAACTCTACATTTTTTTTAAGATCAAAATTTTCCTGTTGTAGATTTTCTATTTTGCTTTCTAAATTATCTATTACTTGATTTTCTTCACTGCTAATCTCAAATACCTCTTCAGGAAAATGTGCAAATTTTCAAGATGAAATGCCTTCAAGGACGTTACTACCAAATAAATTATATTGTACTACCTGCTTCGAAATAAACATACCTATACCCCCTACTAAAATAAACAAGTAATATATTGTATGCGCTATATATCATAAATACAATCGGTTTGAATATAATCTATTTACTAATTCGTATTGTGAATTTTTATAGAATAGATTTAGGTGTAAAATATTATGACACCATTAAAGTAGATGGATAAAGCACAGTCTTTTTGAGAGGATAAATTTAATGAAAAGACCATACTAATTAGTGTTATAAGGAATTTGATCATTTACTCTTTCCAAAAATCACAAGAAAGTACCTACCTTCGTGAGAACAATTTAAATAAAAGCGGCGTTGTGTAAATAAGAATGTGAAATTATTGTAACAAAGTTATACAAAACAGTTCGTATGTAAACATAGCTAAAGTAGGTTAATATAGTTGGTTTTAGCGTACAGTGAAATCACCATATAAAAAAGTTCGTATGTATTACGTGGTAGACCAATGCATCCCAAAACGAACGATTCTCACACTTACCTGTTTTGGGTTGCTAAACATGATTATATTACTTAAGATATTAATAAAAATATTGCTAAATTAACATTATTGAACTCGGAAATAACAGGAAAATTTATAACAGTTTTTATCCCCAATAGAATAGAATCCTTTTTATTGGTATCGTCCTTTTTGTGAAAAATGTTCTTAACTTCTCTACCACACAAAATATACACTGACTATAATTTATACACCTCTACACATGGTACAAATAGAAAGTATTTTTTATTTCACAACATAACTTAAGATTCAATTTTTATAATTTTCTTGTTAAATTACAAGACGGCATCTTTCTGTAGATGAAATTTTACAACTTCAGAAAGAAATAGATTGATACCTTTTTGACTCTTTCGATTGACCATGTATTGTTACACTACTCAAATGATGATTAGGATTATTATCTGCTTTGCTATTATTCTCTGGCAGTTGGCTTTTCTGCTTACTATTAATTACAGCGGTCAAAAGATATTCTATTAATTGCTTCATAGAAAACCTAAGCTCTGGGCTACGTTTTTGTTCTGCCTCCTTAACTTCTCGACTTGAACCTTTAAAAGGAATTGCTTTGGTTGCTTGCACTACCTCTTTTACATTTTTGCTATTTTTAAAGCTATCAAAGTATTCTCTAGCTGTCATGCTTACTTCTTTTTTATCTAAACAATCCAGAAATTTTTCGCTATTTAACTTCATATCAGCATTAATAAGTAACGGTACGCTACCTCTTACATTAATTTTAGTCCCAAAGTCATATAATTGTACTCTGGATACTTCTTGACCATTAATTTTAATAAGACCAAGCTCTTTATCTTGTTTTGCAAGAAGTTGTCGTTCTGTTTGTATTTCTTTTTTTAAGGTTTGCTTATCTTTATCATCTAATAGGTCATTAGCTTGATTAACATTAAAGTGTTCAATGAGAAAGCCTTTTTCTCCCATTTCATAGCCAGCAAATTCTATTCCTTTTTCCACAACTTGCATAAGCTGATCAACGTTTTCTATCTCAGAAATAAATGTCGCATTGCTATCAAAATACGTATAATTATTACCAATTCTATAGACAGCAACAACGTGATTACTCGTCACTAAATGAATGGCAAAATCACCTTTAACTTTAGCCATATAATGTGATAAATCATCAAGTGTTTTGTAACTCTGAGTATGGATCAAGTTTGAGGGTAGGCTATTTATAATAGAATCTAGTTGTCTCTCGAAGTTATTCAGCAATGCAATAAAAGCAAAAACTTCTCTTTGTTCCCTTTCAGATACCTGCCTACCTTGTGCTATACGCTCATAAATCTCAGATGAAGTTTCTAAATTACTTAGAAATGGTTTTTCACCTTGTAAAAATAAAGTTTGAGATAAGCCACGTGTAATTGCTACGCATTTACCATTAACCTCAATTCCACGTTCTTCAAAAGAAGGCAAATAAAGACCTTGTTTTACTGATTTAGTGGATACATTTGGAAAGCTGCTGGATACAAATTGCAAAAGCGCTGCCTGTTTCTCTTTATTGAAATGTGATAACTGTGGACGAAGAGACGCTAAATATTCTAATAGTAAGCGAAGGATTTCAGGTTTATTCTGATTGTTTATAATAAAAAACATGACGCTATTAGGGTTACTAGCATCATTAGAACGAGCTCTACCAGCATCAATATTAACGTCTTGAAGTTCTCTTGAGATATCTCTTCTCAGACCTTTAAAGTACTCTTCATTTCTAAGATTGTTTTCATCAACTATATTATTCAGGCCTGGAACATTTAATGTAAGAGAGTTACGCATTTCATCTAACACACCTCTACCTTGGTTTCCAAGATTATTATTTTGTTCTAAAACTTCATTAATATCTCTAGCATTTTCTAATGCCCAGAAGCCACAATTATATCCATCTCTTTGCTGTACTAACCGATTACCTTGCTGATCAATAAGAATATTATGGAGAGTAAAATTATTATCTTCTAAAACTCGTCTAACACTATTTAGAACATTATGACCAAGTGAGTCAGCATAGTAACCAATATAATTCCCATTTCGGTAATCAATCACTAATGTGACCCAATGATTACTGCCTAAATTAATAATTAAAATTGACCTTCGAGGTTCTACATCTCCCTCATTTTTAAAATGTCTAATATGAGTTTTCAAAACGTCGACCTGGTCATTTTCAATACCCATAATATGAAACTGCATTTCATCTCCAACTGGAAAATTATATCTTCCTGCCCTTGCAGCATAAGACATATCATGTTGTTGAAGCCAATAACCATAATAGCCATTATCTGTAGCAAAATCTAGTGTAATTAGATCATTAACATCTTGTATGCTATTACCATCTCCAAGAATAGCATTTATTTGTTGTAATATTCCTTGTGCTTGAGGAGTACCACCTCCCCTTATTCTTGACTTTAGTGTTTCTATTGCCTGTGCTCTAGTACCTTGCAAGTAACTAAATGTAACGTGCAGATTATCATCTATATCAAGCAAAAAAATCAAGTTCTGTCCTGGTTTTCTTTCAGTGTAAAAGCGCCTGAAATTTTCACGAGTCTGATCTGATAATAGACCCTCTGGTGGATTTTCATCAATAACGCTTTCAGGTCTCACTAATCCTATAGTACTGCGGTCAAGCCTATGTATATATAGTTCTTGTGGAATAGATATAAGATCTTCTACTCTCTGTGCACCTGCATTAAATACAGCAGAAGATAAAACCACCTCATTTCCAGAAGTAATAAGCAAATATCCTCTTTGCTTGTTCATAAGTTCTTTTATTCGATCTTCTGCGTTATTCTCCTTTTGTGCTACTTCTTCTGCATTACCAGCAAATCTTAATACATATCCAATTGGATGAGTATCTAGATCATTCTCTGTAGGTTGTCTTAATAATAAAAGGCCTAATGTCTGTTCTGTAATTCTTGTGAGCATTACCCTTTCTCCTTCTTCTTCCTGACCCCTTTTAAAACTATATGTTTGACCAACTTTATACATAGCAAGCACTTTATAAGGATTATCACTAGCATAAAATGTACCATGTAGTATAGAACGAAACTTATCCTCACTATTAACATTTATTGCGTTCCTAAGTGGCATCAATATTCCAGAGATCTCTTGAAATAGTTCTCTATGCTGACCTACATTTTTCCAGCCATCATTCATAACCCTTTCTGAAATACCATGTACATTTTTAGCATTAGGCACTTGTACAAGATCACCAGCAAGAAAATTATTTGCATTTTGATAACCGCGATATAAACCAAGATTATCTACACGGGTATTTAAGTGCACTTGATTATCTTGATTGTTAAGTATACATGATACTCTATAAACGTTAGGATTATTTCTACCAACATTAAGATTTTCTAAATTGATTGCCCCTTGTTGTTGCATATTGTAAGCTCTAACGTCAAGTATGACTATAGGCAAATCTTGAACGTGAAAGACCATAGTTAAACATCTTCTTAAATCTGGATCATCATATCTGAATATGTGTTTTGTTGCCTGCAAACTACTTCTTTTTCCATTCCTTTGTACTGGTATATACCCATTATCAAAAGCACTACTTCCAAAAGCAAAGCCAGTTACGCAATCAAATATTCTATTATAATTCTCTGCATTTCTTGGTATTTCACCAGGAAGATGTTGAAGCAAGAAATCTCTAATATTCTCTCCAACCTCTTCATCTTCTATATACTCAAACAATCTTTGTACTAAAGGAAACCTACCCTGTTGAAGCCCTACTTTATCAACCCTAAAAGGAATTCGATTTAAATCAAAATTTAATCCAACACAAACAGTATGCTCTGATGTGGTATGAATAGGTATAAATGAAGAAACATGTAATCTTTTAGCGTAACCTCTGGCGCAGTCTAATGCGGTACTGGACAATATTGCTCCTGTAGCAATATTAACAACAATAGGAACATTTTCTCTTTCTGCTTGGTGACGTACAAGAAAAGCAACATGTGAGTTTCTAGGAGATAAGTCAAGATCGATGCCTATTGTGTAGCGATGACTAAAATTTGCTAAGAAACCTAATAAAAACCCGTGACTCTCAAATTTTTGACTGCGATTTTCAATATTATTTTCTAGTACTTGTCTATAACTATTATAGATGCGAGTTATATATGGCAAGATTTTCCTGTGTATTCTATTTCTTACATTTTGTCTTTGGTTGCTTGTTAGCACTTCTATAAAATCACCAATCCTCTGCTGATCTGGTTCTACTCGTGTAAAATTGACTGAATTATCAAGTAGTCTAAGCTGATTTTGATCGAGTTGTATTCCATTTATTTCCTGAATTGTTAATCTGTGATCTCCTAAGGGTTGTCTAATAAGACTAATCTCAGATGCTGAATACTTGGCAAATTTATCTCTACCTCTAAGATCCTTTTCACGAATCACCTCGAATACTATTGCAATTGCCTCTCCCTGACTCTTGCCCTTTCCATGCATGCATACTTTGTATTGCTCAAAATTTAGGTCTTCTTCCCTTAAATTTGGATGTTGCCGTCTAATCTCTCGCACTAGAGCATTTCTCTCCCTTGTACTGAACCTCAACCCATCACTATTAGGACGATCAGAAATACTGTAGCATCTGACAACTTGCTGCCCGTCACGATTACGAATTAAAATAACAACTTTTAGATTTCCTGTCTTTCTGTTTCTACCGTGTGTATCAATACCATGATTATCAAAACGAAAATGGACTCTCTCATTTGCAGTCAAGATACCAGCATCATTTGCAGTAGCAAACATGCTAAAAAAGAATACAGGAAGAAAACGACCTGCATTCACATAATGCAAGAAAGATGGACATTGATCTAAAAAAGATTCAAATCTTTGTCTGAATCCTTCAAGATCTCCATCCACCAAACTCCTAATAAGCCCATCACCATTACTCATATAAAACACCCCTTATTTACTACGACCAGAAACACCAAGGGTTCATAAGTGGATTACTTATTACCACTACGCGTAAAGACGCTTTTTTTCTTATAAGAAGAAACACCACTTACACTAGGAGTTCCAAGCTCAGACTGCGGACCATCATCAACTGGCAAAGTTGTTTTCTTACTGCTATGAGCTTTAGATCGTGACCGTAAATTATTCCAAGGACCATCACCTACAGGAGGTAAAGTTGTTTTCTCTAACTCAGAAAACAATTCTTTTGCCAAATCATCGTAGTTTATACTTTCTTCCATTCCTTCCGTACCGCATAATCTAAGGCTTTCTATCATGACTTCTTTAAAAAGTTCAAACTTTTCAGGAAAGCAATCTTTGGTAAATGAGATCATATCTAATATTTCTTTTTTCTCTATTTCTTTTTCTTCATCAGTCTTATAAATGTCTTCTCGTCTCCAATTTACTATTAACCCTGCAAATAAATTATCTGTAGGAACTGTATAATTAGAAGTATTAACGGCAGCCTTCTTGTGTTGATACAAGTGATCACATTCCCAAATCTTCATAATAAGAGATCTAGCTTGAACACTTAACTCAGGATTTTTTAACATTGCGTCTGAAAGTGAGAAAAAAAGAAGTTCATAGTCTTGATGTGAGAATATTTTATCAGCTTTTACTGCAACTTCTTTATAGCACCAGCAATGTATTAAATCATGAACTGTATCAAAAAAACATGAATCTATTAATTCAGCAAGAAAGGAATATATTGCTTTATCTTTCTGCAATAATTTCTGTAAAAGAGTATCTTTGTCAGCTATATTCCTTACACAAAAATCTAAAATAGGAGCGTCTTTCTCAACAGATTGAGGACGAGAAAGAGCAAGAATAGCTTCTGTAAGTTTCTTTTCTTTATCTTCTTCTTTTAAATGATTATAAAAATACTCTACTCCTTCACTCCACTTAAGTTTTACAGCACTATCAAAACCTTCTACTGCATCATACTGCTTTAATTCCCCAGATTCTCTATCAATCCAGAAATTTAATACAGGATCTTCCCTTTTCATACCGTCCAACAATGAGTTTCTTATGTATATGTCAGTTACAGGATTACCATAACCATCAACTGAATTCGAGGGAAAACTACCTTTGTAAGATTCAAACTGCTCTTGAAAGAGATGGTGAATTTTATCTACTACGCAATACCTACAAGCTATATTATGTTCTGAAAGTAGATTATCTATTCCACCTATTTTTTTTTCAGTAAGCCTTTGACCTAAAGCAGCATTATTCAACCTTATACCTGACCAGCAACCTTCATCTTGGAATACATTGTGCAAAAACTTCAGCTTATCAACCTTAAAGTATTTTATGTCATCCATAAAGTTATCTTGAAGGAATCCTACCCATCTTTTGATAGCTGACTTCCTCTCAACAGCAACTGTTGGATCTGGATGTTTAACAGCTTCCTGTAATTTTTTAGACATTTCAGCTCGAAGCTCTTCTTGTGTTGGCATTAACCCCTCCTATTAAGTATTAATAAATAAGGAATTATACAGACATTAGAATGGATTGCAATATTAAAATTACTAGATATAGAGGATTTAATAAAAAAACGTTATGGCTAAAACTCCTTTTCTTGAATTTTCTTAATATAATCAACAGAAAGGCCTGTTATTTCAGCAATAACATCAATAGAAACACCCGCCTTAAGTGAGTTTTTAGCCATAGCAATTTTAGCCTGTTTTTTGCCCTCTTCTCTGCCTTTTTCATGACCGATTTGGATGCCTTCTTGTCTACCTTTTTGAGTAGCATCATCAAGTTTTTGAGCAAGGACAGCCTGTTCATCAAGAATACGCTTTATCTCTTGTTCATAGGCTATAAATTCTTTTTCTGACCAATTGAATCTATTTAGCTCTTCATAGGCCTTTTTAATTATTAGATCACTACCTATTATTTTTTCTAGATCTTCTTCACTAGTTTCGTCTGCATATCTAAAAAAGTAGACCCATTTTTCAACTATACTTGAAAGCTGATCTTCTTTGATTTTTGTAAATTTAGGCAACTCAATAAATATAAAGTAAAAATCTTTTAGATCATGTTCATTAGTATCTTCATCGCGAATAGTATGCTTTGATTTATACTCGGATTTATCAGGAAACAGTATACAATCTGCTATGGCAATAAAAATAATTTCCTTAAGATCATGATATTGATCACCCTTGTCAGCTTGTCTTGAATAGGCTTTAGCAGCGTAGTATTGGGCACGTTTTTCAAAGCCCTTAGTTTTAGCGACTTGCATCTCGCAGACGTACTGAACACCTGAAGAATCTCTACAGAGGACATCAACAATACTTTGTTTTTTAGAGGCAATTTCAGGATCTTGAATAGTACTTAAAAACTCTATATCCTGTATTGCGTTTTTGCCAGTAAAACCCAGAATATCATTGAGAAAGTGAATAAGAATGTCTTTATTCTTTTCAGTACCAAAGATCCGCCGAAATGCGACATCATTCTTGGGATCTAGAAACTTCGAGAGAGCCATGAGAAAGTAAGATAAAAAGCATTAATAATTATACACAATTGTGAAGAAATATACAACGTTTTTATACTAAAGCCTATTAAAGTTAGCAAAATTTCAAGAGTTGGGAAAAATTACCTTCATAGATAACCCTAGTATGCACCTTAGACGCCCTTTTGTAGATCTTTTTATCAACTCTTCTATAAGGTATATTAAAATGCCAACAAATGGATTCATGATTTAGCAGCCTCCAAAGATACCTATTTAAAGTGTGAACTTCTTAGCTTGTCATAGTATAGGCATTTAATATACTAGTTCTCAACAAAGGTAACATATGCTAGCAAAATTTCTATCTAAAACTTTTAAAATGGCAGATTCTGAAAAAGAATGTCTGTTAGCTATACTAATTCTTTAGATCACGAAGTGGGAGAGAAGGTAAGAAGTTTTAGGTTAGCAAAGGGATATACTCAAAAAGATTTAGCGGGAAAAATCGGCGTAACATATCAGATAGTACTACAATATGAAAAAGGAATACGTAAAATTTCGATTGAGAAATTATACGCTATGGCAGAGGTATTATCAATTAATATTACGGATCTTATTCCTGTATCAAATGAAAAAATCTGCCTTGAAGATGAGGGAGAGGAGATATTAAATCTAGTAAGAGAATATAAAAAGATTAATGATCAGGAGTTACGTAGAATGTTTTGTTTGCTAATCAAATTTGTCCAAGTCAGTGAAAAAAGTAGTAGGAAAGCAGAGAAAGTAAAAATTGCAAAGGGTTTGGTTAGAGAAGGAATTTCTGTTGATATCGTTGCAAAAACAATTGGTCTATCTGCTGATGAATGTGTTGAAGAAAAAGTTGATTCTATCTACTGCCAAATAGGAAAAAAGATAAAAGAATGGACGGGAATATACTCAGAAGGATTTAGCAGAGAAAATGGTTACAACACGTGACGAAATAAGTAACTATGAGCAAGGAAGGACTGCTGTTCCTCTTGATAAATTATATGAAATGGCAGAAGCGTTATCGGTTAATATCATGGACCTACTTGAATTAACAGAGGATACAGATGATAAAGTGGTACCTGATTTAATAAAAGAATACAAAAAGATTGAAAGTCAAGTAATGCACTAATAAAATCTCTGTTTGAAAGCATACAAATTTGCGAAGAGAAAGTGAAAAGAGCAGAAAAGATAAAGGATTTAGTAAAAGGAGGAATTTCTATTGATATTATTTTGCAAGCGGTAGGCCTCTCTTTAGACGAAATTCAACAAGTTTAAAATAAAAAAATCATCATATATTAATATCTTAGCTTCTTGATGAAAAAATAAGTAAAAAAGATTGAGAAATTGATTTAACTTCACTCAAAAGCTATTGCTCTATGCCAATGCTGATAAAAAAACAGCAGTAAATATTTAAAAAAAATTTGTTGTTAGTGAAGGGTAAATTATATGAATAATAATAAGAATAAAGAAGAAATAGAATTCAGAATATTAGAAAGCAAAGGCAAAGCACTACTTGATCGTGAAATAATGGAAACATTTTTAAGTGCAGTACATGAAAGGCCGCAAGCTCAAGAAATTGCTAAAAATCTAGTGAATACTTATACGGGAGTAGGAAGGATTTTAGGTAGAGAAATGGATGACCTGAAAGGTATAGAAGGGGTGACTGATTCTTCAATAGCAATGATTATGTGCGTTAAGGAAACGCTAGAAAGAGTACTGAGAGAAAAGCTCAAAAATGAGCCAATAATGGACTTACAAGAGCTAGTAAAGTACTTAAACGTAAGTATAGGCCACTCAGAGAGGGAATGTGTAAAAATATTGTATTTGAATAGAAAACGTCAACTAATCGGAGAAGAATCCTATATTGGTGAAATGGAAAAAGCACCAGTATACATAAGAACCTGTTCACAATCTTTTCAGAAGCAAAGCAGCGAAAGCAAGAACGACCATTTGCAGGCTAGTGTTGAGTTTCCGCTCGCAATTTTTCCAAAGTCGCCTACATTTTTGCAACCAGGCAAAAGAAGATCTCTCAACATGTTTTGCTAGCTCTAATAAACCTAGTTTTGGTTTTAATATTTTTGTTTGTATTGTATTCATTTCTAACACTCCTTTCTTTTATTATTTTATAACTTACTTTTTTAAAGTGTAAGATTAAATCTTGTTTAATACATTTTAGAGTATAAAAAAATCACCATATAAAAAAGTTCGTATGGTACACTTGGTAGACCATGCCATCCCAAAACAAACTCTTCTCACGGCCCTTGGTTTTGAGCGCTGGAAATGATTATACTATTTAAGTTATTAATGATATATTTTCTAAATTAATAGAAATTAGTCTTAAGAGTCCTGAACAGACAAAATCTTTGAAACGAAAAAGAAACTTCTTTCTAAAATAATTGCATATAGCTGTAACGGTTAGTTTTTTATGAGAAAAAAGTTATTGTATGCCAAAAATATCTATGCTATAGATAATGTATTTTACATAATTTAGCAGCAACTTTGGAGGGTTTATGAGAGGAATTGATAGAAAATTATTCGATGCTGTAGAGCAAGGCAATCTTGATAGAGTGCAAAGATGTCTTAATGAAGGAACTAATGTATTGGCAAGGAACAGTCATCATACAGTATTACATTCAGCAGTTAGTGGTAATAATGAAGAAGTAATAAAATTAGTTTTAAATAAAATCGAAGAAACGCAGAACCAGTATATTGATGCTAAGGATACAGAAGGTGATACGCCATTGATTTGGGCTGCTGAATATGGAAGAGTAAATGCAGCAGAGGTATTATTAGATCATGGTGCAAATACTGAAGTAAAAAATAATGATGATATGACAGCATTACATTGGGCTGCAAAAGAAAATGAATCGAGAGTTGCAAAACTTCTAATTGATAAAGGAGCTGATGTATATGCTGAAGATAAGGATGGTAAAAAACCAATTGACCTTGCCAGAGAGAGAAATCATTCAAGTGTTGAGAAATTACTTTATGAAAATGATTATTCTTTAAATGAAGTTGCTGCATATGTGGGAGAGGTGGCAGATGCTGCAACAGCAGAACCATCTGAATATGATGTAGAGCGACGGGGGAGATTGGAAAGCAGTAGCGGGAGGGGCACAACCAGGATCTCTTCACTACTACCAGAAAACGGAACATGTGAGAAGGGAAGAAGATGGTTGTATAATACAGTCCTATCAAAAACAACAGAAAACCTATTTACATTTATCACAATTTATATCACATAATTTACAAAATGCATCGATTGAGCTGGTAAAACAAGGTCTTTATTTGCCTTCTTTTGAAGCAAGGAATGTGAAAATTAATGATAAATGTACTGCAATTAAACGTGGCTTATCTCAAGCTTTACTTTTACAGAGTAGCAAGTCATTTTTGAGTAATTTAAAAACTTCAGCCAAAATTTATGAGCGTGTAGCACAGGGTAAGCAGATATCTAAAAGAGAAGAAAGAGAAGTTTTTACTTTTAGTACATTGCTCTCTAATTTTGAAAGACAGCTAGATTCTACTACGAATAATCTACCTTCAAGTTTAATTCAGACTCAGGGCTACAAAACACTTAGTGATTTATCAAATTATATAACTGAAGTTAATGGTGATTTTGCTATTCACTTAGTAACAAGTAATCACGTTATTGCAATTTATAGAACAGGTGATAATTATGATTATTTTGATTGTAATACAGCGTTTGTTTCTGGATTAAAAAGCGTCGACCAGCTTATGAAAGTTGTAGAAAAAGGGGTAGAGTCTGCTGAATATAAAGTAGGGGAAAAAGGCTTTCTTGTTGAGCACTTTGATGGTGATAAAGCCAATAGCTTACTGTTTGATGAAGATAAATAAATTCTAACAAGGGAAATTAAAACAGAGCGTCAACTTCTAGCAGAGCAGGATAAAGAGCTTGGCCTTATTAAGGTTAATGGTCTAGAATTATCCAGAGTTCAGTTATATGACTTTGGAACTAAAATTAACGTAGAAGGTAGTGTACCATTACTTATTAATGCTGATATGAATTTAAGTAGCAAAAAATTCCAAGATCACCTAGATAAAAAAGAAGTTAGTATGGCAGCTAGAGAATATCTTGATAGCTTGAAAAATAGTAAGGATATGGAAGGGGTAGTACAAGCAACCAAAGCAATCCCTTTTATAGGTTGTAAACGTGAAATTGAAGAAGCAGAGCAAACACGTAAGCCTTTATTAGAGTTAATTAAAGGAATAATTAATTTTATACTTACTACTGCTTCTCTTACTAGCGCTAGTCGATTAAAAAGTCAGTTGCCAAAAAAGGCAGACGATAAACCTAGAACCTGTTTGAATGATCCAACAGTGGACAACTAACCACTATTTCAGGCTATTTCTTTCTGAAGTTGTTTTATTTCAGCTTGAGGGAGGCCAGTAGATTCAGCTATCAAGTCGATAGATACGCCAGCTTTAAGTAGGTTTTTAGCCACAGCAATTTTAGCTTTCATTTCACCTTTTTCTTCGCCGATTTGGATGCCTTCTAGTCTACCTTTATGATTAGCATCATCGAGTTTTTGAGCAAGGACAGCTTGTTCATCACGAATACGCTTGATCTCTTGTTCATAGGCTATAAATTCTTTTTCTGACCAGTTGAACCTATTTAGTTCTTCATACGCTCTTTTAATTATTAGATCACTTCCTATTATTCTTTCTAACTCTTCTTCACTAATTTCATCTGCATATCTAAAAAAGTAGACCCATTTTTCAACTATACTTGAAAGCTGATCTTCTTTGGTTTTTGGAAATTTAGGCAGCTCAATAAATACAAAATAAAAATCTTTTAGATCATGTTCATTAGTATCTTCATCCCGAATGGTGTGTTTTGATTTATACTCAGCCTTATCCGGAAATAGTATACAATCTGCTATAGCAATAAAGATAATTTTCTTAAGGTCATGGTATTGATCACCTTTATCCGCTTGTCTTGAGTAAGCTTTAGCTGCGTAGTATTGGGCACGTTTTTCAAAGCCTTTGGTTTTAGCGACCTGCATCTCAATTATCCATTGCACTCCTGTAGAATCTCTACATAGCACATCAACAATACTTTGCTTTTTAGATGCAATATCAGGATCTTGAATAATACTTAAAAACTCTATATCCTGTATTGCATTTTTGCCAGTAAAGCTCAAAATATCATTTAGAAAGTGAATGAGGATATCTTTATTCTTTTCATTACCAAAGATACGCCAAAATGCAACATCATTTTTTGGATCGAGAAATTTAGAAAGAGCCATGAGAAAGTAAGATAAAAAGCATTAATAATTATACACAATTCTGTAGAAATATTCTACAATTAAACGTAGTTGATTTATGTTAACCTGTATAATATTTATTTCTGTATGGCAAAGTATACTACTGTTTCCATAAGGTACCAAATAGCACAAAAAGTAAGAAGCTGGAGGTTAAAGAGAAAATATACTCTGAAAGATTTAGTAGGCAAAACAGGCATAAACTATCACACACTGCTAAGATACGAGCAAGGAACATGTGGCATTCCAATTGAGAAGTTAAAAATTTTAGCAGATGCATTGTCAATTCCTATTAGAAATCTCTTTTCAGGACGAAAAGTGCTAAAAGAAAGTAGTTGTTTCGAGAAAGCTAAGACCGAGGAAATGTATAATTTCATAGAAAAAACAGGAGGACACAAAGCAATTTATGCATTAACCAAATCTGTCCGAGCTGAAGAAGAAAGTAATGTAAAAGCAGCAAGAATAAGAATTGCAAAGAATCTAGTTAAAGCAGGGTTTGATAATGACATTATCTATCGAGCAACAGGCTTATCAATTGAAGAATATGCTGATAAAGAGAGATACGAGCCAAACGGAGGACAAGAGATAAAAAAATGGAGAATAATAAGAGGATATACGTAAGAAGAATTAGCAAAAAAGCTAGATGTAGGTCCCGCACAGATACATCACTATGAACAAGGTAACGTTACTCTTTTAAGTGAAAGGTTGTGGGAGATAGCAAGAGAATTGTCAGTAGATGCTGAAGATCTGATAAAGGAATACAAAGAAAATGATGGTGAAGATGGTGAAGTAGAAAATGAATTATTAAGTTTGGCAAGAGAATATAGAAAAATTGACAATCAAGAATCATGAGATGAACTGAATATATGGGTAGAATTTTTATTGCAAAGAAAGCAAATTTACAAAGAGAAGATTGATAAAGTAGAGAAAATAAAAGTTACAAATAATTTACTTAAATTAGGCTTTTCTATTGATGTTATTTCTAAAATAATTGATTAACAACAACCTTTTTACATAACTTGAAAATAAATATGTATTAATATCTTAACTTATTCATGAAAAAATAAGTAAAAAAGATTTAAAAATTGATTTAACTTCACTCGGAAGCTATGGCTTTATGCCAAGACTGCTAAAAAAGTAGCAGTAAACAATTAAAAACAATTTGTTATTAACGAGGAGTATATTTTATGAATAATAGTGAAAAACTTACAGAAGAAATAGAAAGAGTATTACAGAGTGGAGGAGGAAGTGCTCTATTTGATCGTGAGATAGTGTCAGTGCTTCTAGGAGCAGTTCATGACAGAAAGCAAGCATAAGATGTTACTAAAACTTTAATGGATAATTGCCCAGGAATAGGAGAAATTTTAGGTCGAGAAATCGATGATCTGAAAATGATAGAAGGAATGACCGAACATGCAGCTGCAGCAATTGAATGTGTTAAAGAAGCTTACAAGAGGGCACTAAGAGAAAGGTTAAAAAGAGGACCGGCAATGGATAGCCAAGAAAAACTGATAGAGTATGTAAGGGTAAATATAGGCTTTTCAGCAAAAGAAGCTGTTCAGATAATATATTTGGATAAACAGAACAGTTTGATAAGAGACGAAGTGTATTTTGGTACAATAGGTGAAGTACACCTATCTGAAAGGAAAGTGGTAAAAAAGGCATTATCAATGGAAGCAGCATCGATAATATTATCCCACAATCATCCAGGAGGAAGTTTAGAGCCATCAAAAGATGATAAGGTTATGACTAGAGAATTAGTGTCAGCATGTCAAGAAGTGGGAATTGAGTTAGAGGATCACATTATTATGACAGACAAAGGATATTGCAGCTTTAAGGAAAGGGAGCTGTTATAAACCAAATTTCAATTGCTTGAGAAGTTTGGCTACTACATAGTAGCAAAAAAACTTAGTCAAGAATCTGAAGAGCAAGAACTGCACAATATAAAAGATCTTTTTATAATTTGCGTATTAAGTTAATTATAAAGCAATAAATTGCTCTGTAGACTTGAATAATATGCTTAATAGGAGGCTATATGACTACTAAAAAAACAGTATCATTTGATGATACAGATGGAAATACTTATGAGTTAATCATTGATTCTAAAAAGTTACCAAAAGGACTATATAGTGCTATTAAAGGTATAAGACGTACTGGCAAAAAAAAATCAGCAGCCTGTATTTGTAGACGAGATTGATCCGAAAATATTTGATGATAAAAGTAGGTGGCCTATCTTTGAAAATCCTGAAGGTGTGCCTTCCCTTAGCGATGCTTCTGAAAAATCAATCAATCTTGGAGAAGGACGTAAGGTTTATAACAAAGAATCTTCAAATCGTCAAAATTTAAATCCGTTTATTCCAGCCTTAAGCAAGCAAGTGCAAGTGAAAATGCAGAATTGAGATGGTTTAAAAGTAGAGTAGTAAAGGCAAAAAGCATAGATGAACTGAATAAAACTATAGACCAAGCACTAAGCGCTGGAATAAGGATAAATGAGTATAGCGAAGGACAGAAGAGTTTTGCGAATGAAGTAATATCGAAAATGCCTTTGATCAAATGCAAAGAAAATGAGAAGGAAGACATAATATGTGAATTGATGCTAAATGGAGCAATATTCAGTTACGATCTATTGCAGGATAAGGGAATAAGTGAAATGCATAACAAACTGTATCAAGAGATTCGTCCACAGATAGATGAGTGGCTTAAAGAACTGAGAGAAATCGGTGAAAGTGCTATTGAAAATGAAGTAATCATAGAAGACGTGGAAATGGATAATCAAACGTTTTTTATGAAATTTTCTGAAAATAGTAAGGTAAATATTGCAAGAGTATTGGAAGGTACAAAAAATTTAGGATTAACCACAGGAGAGGTAAAATTAGGAGGTGATGTTATAGAAATGGGAAATAGTAAGGTTGAGGTTAGAAGTGAAAAGGTGAGAGGAATTACGTTGATGTGTCTGATAATAGTTCTTTTGAGATAACATTTTCTACAAGTATTGGTAGCCTAAAAATTATAATATACCATAATGCAAGAAATGACCATCAAGTAGAGGTTAGAGTAGTAGATAAAGAAATGTGGTCTGAACTACAAAAAAGAGGGGAAGTTATAGGAAAAGGCTGCCTTTTTGGAGGAATGACAGTCGCAGAAGCGGTAGAAAAAGGAAGTTTTCCTAGGAGTGGCAAGTGGAGTAAAGATAAGGTTGAAAAGGCAATTAGTAATAGCGAAACATTATCGTGGGTTGATAAGGTATGTGGAGGTAGTAAAGAAACTTCTCGGAAATTTTAAACGAAGGGAGGTTTTCTTCCCTTTTTACTTACAACCACAAAATTGCGAACTCTTTATAAGCTAAATTTAAGTTATAGTAAAATAACAGATGTTTATTTCGGTAAAATTGTTGCGATATGGCAAATATCTCTATAAGGTGTAAAATAGCACAAAAAATAAGAAGCTGTAGGTTAAACAAAAGTATACCCTAAAAGATTTAGTAGAGAAAACAGGCATAAAATATCATACATTACTAAGATATGAGCAAGGGATATGTGATATTCCAACTAAAAAATTAAAAGTCATAGCGGAAGCATTATCAGTCCAAGTTGGTAGCTTATTTCCTAGACAAAAAGTACTGAGAGAAAATTGTTCTTTTAACAAAGAATGGATGTACAACTTCATATCAAAAATAAAGGGACAAGAGTCATGCAAGTTAATTCGCGGCTTAACTGGGTTTATTCAAGCTGAAGAGGAAAATAATGTAAAAGCTGCAAGGGTAAGCATGGCCAAGAACTTAGCGAAAGTAGGGTTTGATACTGATATTATCTATCGGGCAACTGGTTTATCAACTGATGAATATGATGAGAAAAAAGGCTCTGAGCATTCAAACGAAGGACAAGAGATAAAAAATGGAGAATAATAAGAGGGTATACTCAAGAGGATTTAGCAAGAGAGCTAGATATAGGACCATCGCAGATACATCACTACGAACAAGGTAGTGTTACCATTTTAAGTGAAAGATTATGGGAAATAGTAGAAAAGTTATCAGTGAATGCTGAAGATCTGATGAAGAAATATGAAGAAGATAATTATAAAGCAGAAAACGAGCTATTAAGTTGGATGAGAGAGTCTAAAAAGATTGACAATCAAGAATCACGAGATGAACTGAATATATGGGTAGAATTTTTATCGCAAAGAAAGCAAGTTTACAAAGAAAAGATTTACAAAGCAGAGGCAATAAAAGTTGCAAATAATCTACGTATGTTGGATGTTTCTATTAATGCTATTTCTAAAATAACAGATTTATCTATTGAGGAGCTTGAAAATTATGCTTTCAAGACTTAACCTGGTTTAAAAACAGCAGTAGTTTACTGACTCATAAATAACATATTAAAATATTAGAGAGAATAGTTATGTATTTAATATTTCTATACAGAATTTCTCTATCACTTTCTGATTATCCTCTATCATTGCATTTGCTTCTTGCTGAAGAGATTTGATATTTTTTGATGTAATATTATCCATATCAGGTGATGCAATTTTTAATTGCGATTGTATACGTATATATTTATCAGCTATAACTTGATTAAGTTGGTAGTTTACTGCATCTAAACTTGAAGCAAACATCACATGTAGTAGTGGTTTTATCCAACTTATTTTTCCTAATCTCTTTGAATTGGCATACTCTATGCTTCTATCTGTTCTTCCAGTACCTATCGATAACAGTAGAATATCATCATTTGGAAATAACCTCTTACCACTTGCATATGCACAAGCCGCTGGATTATTAGCAAATACCCCACCATCCACTAATACTCTGTCTATCTGGTCAATTTTTAGATGTTTTGTGGTATGAAATAAGTAGGTGCAGCTGTTGCAGCTCTGAGTGCATCTTTCAGCTTAATATTACCTTCTTTCCAGCTTTTAAAGAAAAATGGGCAGTTATTCTGAATGTTGTAACTGGTAAGCAGTACATTATTTAAAGTGTTTTGTAGAGTATCATCACCAAAATATTTTTCTAATATCGATTCGATATTTTTGTGTGTATATTGTGCACAGTTAAACCAAGATAATATTGATCGCCTAAAAAATGAAGACTTTAAAATATATGCTCCGTACTTAATACATATAAACGATTTTGATGATGAAAAAGGTCTTTTAACTGATTTTCACAACCATCACTGCGTTTAATGTCATCTTCTTTGAGAATTTGTTTTATGATTTGCTCTGAGATAAAGTTCTTAAATGAAATACTTGGCTGTCGTGGAGTTTTTTATAGAGCAAAGTAGACGTAATCTTTCCTTTGTATTTTTTCAAAATGATAGACAGACTTGAGAAGATTATGATCTATATGAAACAATAGAAATAACAGAGACTTTTTATCGTATTTATTACTACTCTTTAGAAGGTAGGATTGCATGATTTGCTCAGTTAATGTAGATCTTGCAATTTCACTGATAGTAGCTTTAAGCTTTGCAAATTCAAAACAGCTAATCAGATAATAAACAACGAGAGAGTCTAGATGGTGAGTAATAACTTTACGCTTATATTGTACAGATATATTATCATAGTTTTCATCATCAAAGAGTTGAGCATTTAATTTATGTGAAAAGGATTGTTGAAAGATAACATTTAACTGCCTACCTCAAAGTGAATTTATCCAGGACTGACGTATTTGAGTATTACTAAAACGCTCGAGTAAGTAAGTAACTGGTATCTCTAAATCATCTTCCCAAAATTTACGATTTGGATAAATGTTCATAAGAAACTAACCACACCATAATAGAATAATAAATTATTTAAATAGTTAAGATAGAAATCTGAAAATCTTGACCAATAATTATACAATGGCTGTTTACTGATTTTTAACCAAGTTTTTTCTAAAAAGTTTACTTAAGAAGAAGATTTTTTGGACAAAAATTTTTCAAGTCCTGAATATATATTATATAGCACTCTAGCGAAACAAACTCTGAATATAAATGTCCGTTTTAACACTAGACCTTGGCAAGCAGACTGGCTGGATAATTCTAACAGATGGAGTGATTCAAAGTGGTAGTGAAAGCTTTCATGGTAGTCGTTTCAGTGGAGGTGGTATGTGCTTCTTAAATTTTCGTAGCTGGCTAAATGAAATGAAGGAAAAGTTCTCAAACATTGAAGCAGTGTATTTTGAAGAAGTGAGAAGACACCTAGGAACTGATGCAGCGCATTGCTACGGTGATTTTCTTGCAGTTCTATCTGCTTGGTGTGAAGAACATCATGTGCCATACAAAGGTGTTTCTGTAAAGACTATAAAACGCTTTATAGCTGGTAATGGCAATGCAAGTAAGAGTGAAGTTATTAAAGCGATACGTGAAAAAAGTTTTTCACCTCGAGATGATAATGAGGGGGATGCTTTGGCATTAATGTTCTACGTTATGGATTTTAGTAAAGATATTAATAAGCTGAAAAATCCATAAAAATGGGTCCTTTCTTCCATAATGGCAGATTTAGTGGGTTCGACCTCAGGCGTTCTTTAGTGTCAGAGATATTTTGAATATTAACTTTTTAATTATTAAGAACTTAAATTATATGAATTTAGCAATACACTACTATCCTACTCGAAATCTAGTCGAATATGCGCGTAATCCACATAAAAATGACGATGTGGTCAACAGAATGTGTGCTTCTATTCGGGAATTTGGCTTTCGTATTCCAATAGTTGCAAAAAGCGATGGCACTGTGGTTGATGGTCATTTAAGACTTAAAGCAGCAAGAAAACTTGGTATGGAAAGTATTCCAGTAGTCCTCAGTGATAATTTAAATGAACCACAAACTAAAGCTTTTCGACTACTTGCTAATCAATCAGCTAACTGGGCAAAGTGGGATGATGATCTTTTGAGGGTGGAAATTCAAGAGCTAGAAGATTTACAGTTTGATTTTAAAATGACTGGATTTGAGCTAGAAAAAGTTCAAAACTTTCTTGATGATTTAGATAATGAAGAAGAAGATCTTTCTGACTTGGTTGGTGATGAAAAAAGGGTAGAAATAACAAAACCAGGGGATTTATGGATTTTAGGTGATCATCGAATCTATTGTGGTGATAGCTCTGTAGTTGAATCATATAAAGTGCTGTTAGATGATAAAATGGCAGACATTACTGTTTGTGATCCTCCATATAACGTTGACTATGGTCGTAGCCAAGAGAGAGAAGATAAAAAAATATTAAACGATAATCAAGGTGAAAAGTACGAACTTTTTCTCTACGATATCTGTTCCCATATTTTAGCATATACGAAAGGTGAAATTTACATTTGCATATCATCATCAGAGTTTTCAACGTTGCAAAAAGCATTTGAGGAAGCAGGAGGAAAATGGTCGACATTTATCATTTGGGCAAAGAATCACTTTACGCTAGGTAGGTCTGATTATCAAAGACAATACGAAGCAATGCTCTATGGATGGAAAAGGGGCAATAAACGTGAGTGGCATGGAGGTAGAAATCAAAGTGATCTGTGGTTTTATGATAAGCCAACGCACAATACACTACATCCAACGATGAAGCAAGTAGAGTTAATGGAGAGAGCAATAGTTAATAGCAGTAGACCAGGAGACATAGTTCTTGATCCATTTAGCGGCTCTGGAAGTACACTGATTGCATGTGAGAGAACAGGAAGAATTTGTAGAACAATAGAGCTAGATTCAAAGTTTGTAGATGTAACGATAAAACGTTGGCAAGTGTACACAGGCAGGGAGGCAATTCTTTCTGGTACTGGTAAAACTTTTGCGGAAATTCAAAAAGAGAGGAGGAAAAGAGTGGAAAAAATCACGCAGACGGAATGGGCAAAAGAACTAGGAGTTTCAAAGCAATATGTCTGTTATTTAGTAAAAAAAGGAATAGTTGAGTTGGAGGATGGTTTGATCGACCGAGAGCAAGCAAATGAAGCGTTAGCAGCAATAAGAGATTGTCCTCTTCCTGCAAGACTTCAGATCTGCTACAATAATCTCAAACTTTCCTCGACTTATATCACTTGGATATAAACTTCCCATATCCTACTTTATCCTCTCATTCTATCCCTTTTTTGAGATCATGTACAGTCTCTTATTGGAGCTTAAGGTAAACGTTAATGCCGTCACTAGATGCAACAGAACTCCTCTGCTACTTGCAGCTAAAAAAGGCCATGTAGAAATTGTAAGAATGTTGTTAGCAGTAAAGGCCAATATGAATATTTGTGATCAACAAGGTTTTTCACCTCTACATCTTACTATTCAAAAGGATCATTTTGATATAGCTCAGCTATTAATAGAAAAAGGGGCAATTAAGTGTAGTAAAGATTATACTATAATAGGATTATTTATTGACAAAGCTCATAGCAAAAAAAAATATTGAAGAAAATTACAAAAAATTTTGTAAGTTTTTGATGCTTTACTTGAAAGAGCTACATAGTAAACACAAAGCCTTTTGTGTACTTTCAATCCTAGCTCTAAGCTTAACAATTATAGGTTTACCATTTATTTTCAAGCTTATTATTAAATATAGAGAAAGAAGTAAAATATATAAAAAAATTAGGGCTATGCTGATTTATATTTAAGTATAACAGGAGAACTAAGCTAATATATGACAATTATCTGCTCGATAAAAATGGAATTAAATGTATCAGTTTAGCAGAGTGGCAAAATAAAATAGACAAAACCATAAAAATAAATGGTGTCATGCAAGTAGCTGACACTGGCATCCAGCAAAATTGATCGAAAACAAGACAACACTTTCGATCAAAAAATTGGATTCCAGCAGGCTTTGTTGTATCGCTATCTACGAAGGATTAAAGATAAAAAAGATGAAGAATATTAGTAGCTTATTATTCTACAGTTAACCCAAGAAAGGCTTAGCTGATTGCTGAAAAACAAAATCAATAGCCGAATTAATATTGGGCCAAAAGGTTTGTAGAGCCTTTCTTATGGCGTGCTTGATCAGAACTTCTCAATCGGATTTAAATCCTCACTTTTACCCACAAATAAAAAAGTGAGTAAAAAAGAAGTCCTCTTCCTGCAAGACTTCAGATCTGCTACAATAATCTCAAACTTTCCTCGACTTATATCACTTGGATATAAACTTCCCATATCCTACTTTATCCTCTCATTCTATCCCTTTTTTGAGATCACGTACAGTCTCTTAGAAGTAAAAAAGACAGGCAAAGGGTAAAAAAACACAAAAACTATAGCATAAGTAAATACAATTCATTCTACTTACATACTTGTCAGTAGAAATCTCATAGTTTTTGTATTTTTTTCGTAATGTTCTGTTAACAAAGCCAAAAACTGCACCATAATAGAATTTAATGCTACTAGTGGCAAGCATAAACACACCAAGGTATTACTGGCAATTAACCAAATAGGTAAGAAATAATAACAATAACTTGCTTCAGCAAGAGCTAAAGGAAGTAAGGTATATACTTTAGCCTTTAAAATACTAGATAGCAAATCGTCTCTACGCTTTATAAACTTTTGCATTAGTGCTTGTTTATCTTCCCTTATTAGACTCCTACACTTTTCTAAAGGAGAAATATAACTAAACAGTTGCATGTTAAGCTTCAATAAGTGCTTATCAAGCTCATTTCTTAGCTTTTTGACTTCATAATCGAAAAGTGAGCCATATCTTGCGCAATAATTTATATCATAAATTAATTTATCTTTGCATTCCAAGTCTTCTAGTGAGCTATTTTTCTTTTTCAATATGGAAGCAAGCTCAACAAAATTCTTTCCTATCACTTCCTCTTCAGTGATATTTAATTTTTCAAATAATTTCTTCCTATAATAAAATTCACGCGCTGTTAAACTCCCATCACTTTCAGCACCAACACTAACTTTAACACAAGGATTTCCTAATTCCAAAAGTTCAATATATTTTTTAGCTCTTAATAGGCTTTATAAATTTGATCAAATCTATTTTTATCTCCACCCTTGTCAGGATGATTTACAAGAATCAACTTCTTATTCTGTTTCTTCAAAATTGCACTAAGCTCTTCATAATTCTTGTCTACAACTTGCTTAGCCTTTATTTCTAATACTTTAAACAAGTCAGCGTTATCATCAAACTCCCGACTAGTTAACTTAAAATGTTGACCCATGACTATATCTCAAATAAACAAGCTATATCCTTAGTATATTTAAAGCAATCATTAAGAGAAAAAACCTTCTTTTTCATCATATAAATACAATTTATCCATTCTCACTACATCAAAGCTATTTTCTTCGAGTTTGATTAGCAAGTTATTTACATCAATATTTGTGATAGTTTTCTTTTCATTATTTGCTATAAATCTGCAGGTTATTTGGTCACTTGAAGATTCTGAACTTCCTGGCCAAACTGCAAGACCTTTTGAGTATATTGCTATCATTTGCAGATTACTCGATTCAAATAATCCTACTATTTGATCAAAATTGTTGGATTTGTCCCAGGCAAGCGTTATATCACTACCCACTAGCTTTTTAACTTTGTAATCTTGTTCGTAATTGTCTTGTACTTTATTTATTTTACTATCCGAATCACTGCTAATTATAAGCTCAGATAACGTTGTGGGTTTTTTGCCTAGATTATCTATAACAGCTTTTGCAAATTCTTTGGTACCAACTTTCTGCTTACTCCTTTTCTTCTTATATAAATCGGCAGTGTGTATTCCATCCTCCAAAGTCTTCAGCCACGCATCGTAAATTAGTTTTGCAGTATCTACTTGACCCATGTAAATTAGCATATGCACTGCAGCATTTAAAAGCCCTGAAGGATTAGCCATGTTTTTTCCTGCAATATCAGGAGCAGAACCGTGCACTGCTTCAAACATTGCATATTCATTACCTATATTGCTACTTCCTGCAAGCCCTACAGAACCTGAGGTTTGTGCTACTATGTCTGATAATATGTCGCCATATAGATTTTCAGTTACTATAACATCGAAATTCTCGGGTTCTGTGGCAACACGTGCCATTCCAATATCAACTATATAATGTTCCGCCTTTATATCCGGATATTCTTTTGCAATACGATCAAACGCTGCATGAAAAGCGCCGTCAGTCATTTTCATTATGTTGTCTTTAGTCAGGCAAGTTACTTTTTTTCTGTTGTGTTTTTTCGCGTATTCAAAAGCATACCTGCATATCTTCTCTGAGCCAGATCTAGTAATAATTTTAGTGCATTGGTACGAGTCACCAGTGAGCCTATGCTCTATTCCCGTATAAACGTCTTCTTCATTTTCACGTATTACAACAACATCAAATTTATCGAATTTATTTTCTATAACAGGGTGATACGAAATGCATGGTCTAATGTTTACATACAGCCCTAAGTTCTTTCTGAGCGCAACGTTTAAGCTTTTGTGCCCTTTACCTTGAGGGGTTGTTGTTGGAGATTTGAGTAATATCTTTGTCCTTTCGATAGATTCCCAACCACTCGGAGAAATTCCATGAGACCATTCCTTACTATAAACACGCTCTCCTATTTCAATAATATCTATTGAGATCTCTGCTTTCGCTTCACGCAATATCGACAGCACCGCTTCCATAATTTCTGGTCCGATACCATCACCATACGCAACTGTGACTGATGTTGACATAACTTCCTTAACTGTAAATGATTTAATGTTAATTCAAATGATAGAGTGGGTCAATGTTGCTAAAATAGAATATTTACTGTTATTTAATAATGCACTTTTATACTAATTATAGAATTGCAAAATATGGAAAGTGTATGGATACTAAAATAAGTTATGCAGGGATTACAAGACGTATTTTTGAATTTGCAATCGATTATATTTTAGTACAGGGAATGGGGTTTGTTATCGGATTTATCATTGGATTTACTTTAGCATATTCTCTATCACTCAATGTAACTGAAATGATTTTAGATAAAGCAGTAGCTACACAAGTAATAGGGTTGATATTGGAAGTAATATTTTATGTATTTACGATAATAGAATTTGGTGGTACTCCAGGACAATTGTTACTTCGCATGCGTGTAAAAGACGAAAATACACTTGAAAAAATCACTCTAATACAAGCAATAAGCAGAACAGCAGTTTTTGGAGTATTATATTTTATAATCTGCTACACACTATTCAATATTTCTAGTCTATTCATAGTTGTATCAATCTTAATCATCTTATTTAAGATCCTTGACCAGCGTAAACAATTTCTTCACGATAAAATTGCAAAAACAGTAGTAATAGACTATAAACCTAGTTGATATTTTTCTTTAGTTGTTACCACCAAAGGTGTTATTTCAGCGCGTGACCCACATCTGTACGAACATTGCAATTAGCAGGTAATTTGCATAATAAACGGTGTCATTCCAGCGCTTGACACTGGAATCAAATTTTCCATATAATCTCATCGAAAACGTTATAACCACTTTCTATGCTAGTGTGCTTTCATCAACCTGGATCCCAGTGTCAGCTACTTTCATGACAAGAAAAGAAGCACTGGTTTCACATGAATCTGAACAGATATCATGTTTTTCTTTAGTTTACTGCTTACAAAGTGACTTTTTTTGTTTCTGCATGAGCTAAATTAACTACCAATATCATACCTGAAGAACCCACCTGACCATTCTAGAAAATTTAACGCTGAGTACACTTTACTTTTAGCTTCTTCCACAGTGTTTCCTTCTCCTACTATATTTAGCACTCTTCCGCCATCGGAAATCCAATTACCACTTTCATCCAACTTAGTACCAGCATGAAAAACTAGCACACCAGGAATGTTTTCAATTTTATCCAATCCTTTAATTACCTCTCCTTTTTGATAATCACCAGGATAGCCTTTACTTGCAACAACTACACAAACTGTAGTTTTGTGATTAAACTCCACCATTTTTGTATTTAACTTGCCTTCTGCAACTGACAACATCAACTTTAACAAATCACAAATTGGATCAAGTCTAGGTAAAATAGATTGTATTTCCGGATCCCCAAACCTAACATTATACTCAAGAAGCTTTGGACTATCTTTGCAAATCATTAAACCAGCAAAGAGTACTCCTTTATAGGATGTTCCGATGTTAGTCAGTGCTTGAATTGTAGGATATATTATTTTTTGGATAATTTTTTGCTCCATCTCCTTACTTATAATCGAAGGTGATGAGTATGACCCCATGCCTCCAGTATTTTGTCCCTCGTTATTTTCACCAACTCTCTTGTAATCTTTTGCACACCCAAGGGGTACTACCTTCAACCCATCAATAAGAGCAAAAAAACTTACTTCCTCTCCAATTAAAAACTCTTCTATGATTATTTCTTCACCTGACTCACCAAGATTTTTCTCCACTAGCATTGAATCTATTGCTGAAAAGGCTTCATTTTCTGTGTGGCATATTATGACGCCTTTCCCTGCTGCAATTCCATTTGCTTTAATTACAAGCGGAAATTTTATTTTATTACTACGGACAAAATTTTTAGCTAACCTTTCATCAATAAAACGTTCATACTTGGCGGTCGGTATACCATATTGTTTACATAATTCCTTCGTAAAAGACTTTGATGCCTCAAGTTTTGCAGCTGCTTGACTTGGAGCAAAAACGTTTATCCTCTCCGCAGTTAAATCATCAGCAAGCCCATTAATTATCGGCTGCTCTGGACCAATAATCACTAGCTCTATATTTTCTTTCTTGCAAAATTGTGTAACATCCACTGAATCTTGAATATTTATATTCACAAGAACTCCAAAATTCTCCATGGCCGGACGACCAGGAGTAACATATAACTTAGTCAAGGTAGGAGACTTCTTTAAAGCCGAAAGTAAAGCATGCTCACGCCCACCAGAACCTATAACCAAAACCTTCATCTTTATTTCCTCGCTTTTCTATATGTCAAAATTATTGTTTGCTTATAACAGTATCATTACTCATGTATCTTTGCAACACGTTTGGTATTGTAACTAACCCATCGGAATTTTGATAGTTCTCCATTATGGCAACAATTGTTCTTCCTATGGCTAAAGCTGAGCCGTTTAAAGTGTGAACGTATTTTTTTGTTTTTCTGTCAGTTTCTAAGAAGTATTTAGTGTTCATTCTTCTTGCCTGGAACGTACCGCAATTTGAGCAGCTTGATATTTCTCTGTACTTATTTTGCTCAGGTAACCATACCTCTATATCATAAGTTTTTTGTGCAGCAAAGCCCATATCACCACTACAAAGCAGCATTATTCTATACGGTAGTTCTAATTTTTTTAATATTTCCTCAGCAGCATTTGTCATGCGTTCAAGCTCATCATTTGACTGGTCTTCAATTGTGATGCTTACTAATTCCACTTTACCAAATTGGTGTTGCCTTATCATACCTCTTGTATCTCGTCCTGCACTGCCAGCTTCTTTACGAAAACATTCTGAATATGCAGTAAAACGAATAGGCAGCTCTTTTTCTTCTATTATTTTGTCAGCAACTAAATTTGTTAAAACTACTTCACTTGTGGGAATTAATCTTAATTTATCGGTAGTTAAATATGAGTCATCAGAAAATTTTGGTAGCTGACCAACGTTATACATCGCCTCGTTTTTCACCAGAGCTGGGTGATAAACCTCAGTATAGGCAAATTCATTAACATGTGTTTCCAGCATAAAATTTATTAATGCTCGTCCAAGCTTAGCTAACTGTCCTTTTAATATTGTAAACCTTGATCCAGAAATTTTTGCTGCTTGCTCAAAATCTATCAAGCCTAACCTTTCTCCGAGTTCATAATGAAATTTTGGCATAAAACTAAATTGCCTTTTTTCTCCATATTTTTTGATTTCTACGTTGGAGCTCTCATCTTCACCTATTGGTACATTTTGTGCAGAAATATTTGGTAAGTTAGATAAAATATCCACTAACTTATTTTTTTCTGTTTGCTCCTTGAGGCTGATTGTCTCTATCTCACTTGTGATGCTTTTTGATAACTTTACTTGTTCTTCACATGGGCTTTTGTTCATTTTAAGCCTCTTTATTTCTTCCGTGACCTCGTTTCGTTGCTTATTTAAAGCTTGCAATTTAGTAGTCAGTGATCTTTTTTTATGGTCTATCTCTAATATTTCTTCTGTAGTAAATTCTTTCACCCCTCTGCTTTTTATTGCTTTTTCAAATCCTTCAGGGTTTTTGCGTATATGTTCTATATCATGCATATGTTGTGCTATTACTAACATCATTACTGTACTTCAAAAGCTTTTAATGCTCAATATTTTTACATATAAATGCTAATATTGACTTTACCTTCATAATTTGCTAGAATTAGTTAACGTAGTATTCATAAAATATAACATGTTGGGCATCCGAGAAAAGTACAATACATTTAAAGAGAGTACTCACTTCACTAAACTTAAGGCTAGTGGAAGATTTGCTGTTTACGCTTTTTGTATATATTTGGCGACTACATTTACCATTGGCTGTTTGGGATTGATAATGGGATCTTTCCTCTTAACCTTACCACTTGCTACGCTCATCTCCAACCCTATAGTTTGGATTTTAATGAGAATAGTGCTTACAGCAACATACAAAATGGTTATTGAACCTTTATTTTACTTGGTAAAAGATTATGTTGATGGAAAAGGAGTTTCAGAGGGAAAAGAAAGCGATGCTAAAAGTGATGAGCTATTAAAATCACCAAAGCAAGAGCAAGATGTAAATAATCAAGGAAATCCAAAAACCCCAGATGGGGATAGTGATATTGTACCAGGAAGTGAACCTGCCTCAAGTAACAATAGTCGTAGAAATTCTAATGCTTCAGGAGATAGTGGTTTGGGTGGCAAAGAGTTTCATGAAGATCTACAAACTCTTATGCATCAGACAAATAGAGAAAATTACTATTACTGGCTACAAGAACATGATATTTCTCATATTGCAAGAGCTGTATATAACTATTCAGAAAATTCAAGTGGCAATGTACTTTTTTGTATTCCTGGTGATGTTAGTACTTTAAACTCAAAACTGAAAGAGTATAAAATAGAACAAGGGAACACAAAAAAAATCTTTGCCTCGATTATTAATTTAGGAGAAAATTACTGGGTAAAACTGATAGTCACATGTAATGGTAACAGACAATTTAGAGCTTATTATTGTGACTCATTTGGTAATAAATTACCAAATGAGGTTGAAGGAAAGGTAAAAGACGATATAAGTCTTGCTAATGAGATTGCTGAGAAGTGTCTAGTACCCTTAAGTAATGAGGTGGGAAGTTTAATACGGGAAAGAGAAAATAATCCAGATAATGATAGCCTTAAAGAGAAAAAAGATGATGTTGAAAAAACATTAGGTCATGCAAGAGAAGATAGAAATAAGTTAGTTAGTAAGCCAATTGATACTAGTTATATAGTGAGCATATTGCAGGAAACCTTAGAGATAGGAAATGATAGCATAAAGAGTTCTGCGGTTGATCAGCAAAAAGATGGCTGTAATTGTGGAGTATTTGCTTTAGAAAATGCTCATAGGATTACGGAAATGCTCAACAAGGATAAATCATTTGATGAAATTGACAGAGAGTTATCAAAGTACAAGCCTAGGCCAGGACAATTGCACGAGAAGAGAAGAGAGTTCGCAAAAGCACTTATGGAGGATGAAGAGTGGAAAGAATCCATTGCTGAAGGTGGAATTTTACATGATACTATACAGCAGCTCATTTCTGAAGATAGTAAGAAAGAGGAGGCACAATCTACCATAAGTTCGATTATTCAAAATGTTATTACAACGTGTGCAAGACGTTTGGGCTTAAGTAATTAATCTATAAAATCTATGTCCCTACAAATAGGAAGTTTGACGATTGATTCTCCAGTTATTTTAGCGCCAATGTCTGGAGTGACTGACTATCCATTTAGGAGTATTGTAAAGAAACTTGGTGCAAGTTTGCTAATCTCAGAAATGATTACAAGCAGAGCTATGATCATGAAAACTCGCCAGAGCATGCAAAAAGCAAAAGTCGATGAACTAACCGCTGTACAACTTGCTGGTTGTGAGCCTGATGTTATGGCGGAAGCTGCAAAATTAAATGAGGGCATGGGTGCAAAAATCATAGATATAAATTTTGGTTGTCCAGTTAAAAAAGTTGTAAACGGTTACGCAGGGTCAGCACTTATGCGTGATGAAAAAAAAGCTGCTGAGATAATAGAAGCTGTAGTCAAGGCAGTGAGTGTGCCAGTTACAGTAAAAATGCGTACTGGATGGAATGAAGAAAATCGTAATGCTCCGCGCTTGGCAAAAATTGCAGAAGATTTGGGAGCAAAGATGATTACTGTACATGGAAGGACAAGGGCACAGCTTTATAATGGTCAAGCAGATTGGAAATTCGTTAGAAATGTTAAAGAGCAGGTAAAAATTCCAGTTATAGTAAATGGAGATATTAAGAGTTTGAATGATGTTCAAAGTGCACTTAAAGAATCTGGGGCAGATGGAGTAATGATAGGTCGTGGTGCTTACGGCAAACCTTGGCTGATTAATCAAGCAATAAACTTTTTGAGTGAAAATAAAATTTCTGAGCCAACAGCCTCAGAGAGATTAAGCATAATACTCAAGCATTATGACAGTATTCTTGAGTACTATGGAAGCGATACAGGAATAAAGATGGCCCGCAAACATATAGGATGGTACAGTAGCGGGCTTCAAAACTCATCTGAATTTCGTGTAAGAGTAAATAACATAATAGACAGCACAGAGGTGAAAGAAAATATAATTGATTTTTTTAGTTAAAAACAGATTAAATATACTACCTCATTAGCTATATTCAACTTGACTGATCATAGTGCGATACCACCACACTCTCTTCTTCATCAGAATGTAATTGATAACTATTATCACTCAGCAATTTTTCGTCATAAATCTCAATATCAAAATATTTTTCATATTTATCTATATTTTCACAAAGCGAAAGTGCTTTCATCTTATTCATAACCAAACCCGTACCAGCAGGAATTAATCTTCCTACTATAACATTTTCTTTTAACCCACTCAAAGGATCACTTTTTCCACAAAATGCTGCTTCCGTAAGTACTTTTGTTGTTTCTTGGAAAGAGGCAGCAGAAATAAAGGAATTAGTTTCAAGGCTTGCTCTAGTAATTCCCTGTAGAATAGGAAGGTAATGAGCAGGTCGTTTTCCAGAGTTATTCATAGCATCATTTTCTCTATCAATTTCCAGCCTGTCGATACTTTCTCCAATTAAGTACATAGTATCACCAGGATCGGTAATTTCTACTTTTTGTAGCATTTGCTTTAAGATCACTTCTAAATGCTTGTTATCTATGCGCACACCTTGCAATCTATAAACTTGCTGTATTTCAGAAATCATATAGTGTGCTAACGCTTCTAACCCAAGCACACGTAGAATATCATGAAGATCAGGATCGCCATCCATCAATAAATCACCTTTACGCACAAAATCACCTTCATTGACTATTACATGCTTACTTCTTGATACTAAATACTCAACTGGAGAAGCTTGCTCATCTACAGGTTTAATTACTATACTTCGTTTTCCTCTACGGTCTTTTTCAGAGAACGTTACATAGCCATCTATTTCACTAACGATAGCATGCTCTTTAGGACGACGTGCTTCAAATAATTCTATAACCTTAGGCAAGCCACCAGTAATATCACGAGTTCTAACTGACTCTCTCGGCGTTCTTGTGATAACATCACCTGCATGAACCTTTTGGCCATCCTGTACATTAAGCACTGCACCAACTGGTATAAAGTAACATGCTTCCACACCACTTGAAAGTGTTATTACTTTTTCATTATCATCAAGCAGTGCAATACGAGGACGTAAATTAGCTACACCAGAGTGCAATTTCCAATCTTTTACTACTCTATTTGATATTCCTGTAGATTCATCCATCACTTCAGTGATTGAAATTCCATCTTTTAAATCCTGGTAAGATATTGTACCACTCTTTTCCGTAATAATAGGTAGTGTATACGGATCCCATTCCGCAACTTTATCACCAATTTTTACTAACTCACCCTCATTTACATAAAGTTTAGCACCATAAGGCACACTGTGCTTCAATTTTTCACTACCAAGGCTATCAATTAAAACGACTTCACAGGAACGGCTTATCACAATTTTATTTCCGTTTTTATCTATAATTATATTACTATTGTTTAGTTTTATTCTAGCATTAATAGAAGCTATAATATTTGAGGATTCAACACCTCTAGTCATTACCCCACCTATATGGAAAGTACGCATCGTTAACTGAGTACCTGGCTCTCCAACAGATTGAGCAGCGATAACACCAACTGCTTCACCTATTGAAACAATTTTACCAGTTGCAAGGTCTCTTCCATAACACAAAGAACACACACCAGGACTTATTTCACAAGTTAAAGGCGATCTAATTTTTATAGCATCAAGACCTGCAATGTTGATTTGCTTTACTTTATCTTCATCAATTAGTTCCCCTGCTTTTAATAATAACTCTTTGGTTACTGGGTTATATATATCATTTGCAGCTGTTCTACCCAGTACAACACTCTCTAGAGATGCAACTATAGTACTACCTTCAACTATAGCTCTTACAATAAGGCCATTTTTCGTTTTACAGTCATGTTTTGTAACTATGCAATTTTGAGATACATCAACCAAGCGACGAGTTAAGTATCCAGAGTTTGCAGTTTTAAGTGCAGTATCAGCTAAACCTTTACGCGCACCGTGAGTAGAATTAAAGTATTCAAATACATTTAATCCTTCGCGAAAATTAGAAATTATAGGTGTTTCTATAATTTCACCAGAAGGTTTGGTCATTAACCCTCGCATTCCTGCTAACTGCTTCATCTGGGAAGTAGAACCTCTTGCACCGGAGCTAACCATCATATATATTGAATTGTACTTACTATTTTCATCATACAGAGATATCGCTTTTAACATATCATTCGCTATTATATCTGTGCACTTAGACCACTCATCTATAACTTTATTATACCTCTCACTTTTAGTGATTAGTCCGTCTTGATATTGTGCAGAAAATTTCTTAATTTCACCCCTTGTATAATCAACGTGTGTAGCTTTAGTTTCAGGTATGACCATATCGCAACGACTAAAAGAAGTACCGGAAAATGTAGCATACTCAAAGCCAAGTGTCATCAATTTATCAGAAAATACCACTGTAGCACTTTGACCGCAGCTACGATATACTAAATCAACAATGCTAGTTATTTCCTTAACCGTTAATACCTGATTTATTAAATCGAAGCTTAGATTCTTATGTTTAGGAAAAATCTGCCATAATATTAAACGTCCAGGAGTTGTAAAAATAGTTTTATACTGAATGTTTCCATCGCTATTGATGTATTTCATTTTGTACTTTATATGAGAATGAATATGTAGAGTACCGTTGTTTAAGGAATGCTCAACTTCACAAAAAGCACAGAAAAGTGGTAAATCATCCTCCTTAAGTTGCTGTAAAGTTAGGTAGTATATACCAAGCACTATATCTTTACTAGGAACTATAATCGGTCTTCCATTAGAAGGACTTAAAACGTTATTAATTGACATCATCAACACTCTAGCTTCAAGTTGAGCTTCCAATGAAATTGGCACATGTACCGCCATTTGATCACCATCAAAGTCAGCGTTAAATGCTGTACAAACAAGTGGATGAAGCTGTATTGCTTTACCTTCAATAAGGACTGGCTCAAAAGCCTGAATACCAAGCCTATGTAGCGTAGGCGCTCTATTTAGCAAAACAGGATGCTCTTTTATTACTTCTTCAAGCATATCCCAAACTTCTGGCTTTTCTGCTCTTATTAACTTACTAGCAAATTTAATAGTTGGAGCCATTCCATATATTTTAAGCCTTGAGTAAACAAAAGGTTTGAATAACTCAAGAGCCATTCTTTTCGGTAATCCACACTGATTTAGTTTCAAAGTTGGACCAACAACTATTACAGAACGTCCAGAGTAATCTACCCTTTTTCCTAAAAGATTCTGACGAAAACGACCTTGCTTTCCTTTCAGCATATCGCTAATAGACTTTTTATATCCAGTAGCGCCAACTTTATTTACCAGAGCATTACGACGACAATTATCAAAAAGAGAATCAACTGCCTCTTGTAACATTCTTTTTTCATTACGAATCATAATCTCAGGAGGATTTAAACTTAACAATTTTCTCAATCTATTATTTCTATTAATAATAGTTCTATAATGATGATTTAAATCAGAAACTGCAGGTCGACCACTTTCAAGCGATACCAAGGGACGCAAGTCAGGTGGTAAAATAGGTATAGCTGTAAGTATCATCCACTCAGGTCTGTTTCCAGACTTGATAAAATTTTCAACAATACGTAATCTCTTTATAATTTTCTTTCTTCTCACTTCAGAAGCAACAGACTCTAACTCCTGTCTTAAATTATTCCTAATTTCATGTAAATCAAGGCGTGTTAGCAATTCTCTTATAGCTTCAACACCTTGCATAGCTATAAAGCTATCGACCCCATAGCTATCTTTAGCTTCATTATAAGCTTTCTCACTAATAATTTCACCTTTTTCAAAAGAGGAAACAAGGGGATCTATTACAACATAATTATCACTATATAAAATACTTTCGATATCTCTAAGAGACATATCTAATAATGCTCCAATTCTTGAAGGAAGTGACTTCAAAAACCATATATGAGCAACAGGAGATGCAAGCTCTATATGACCCATTCTTTCTCTTCTTACTTTAGAAGATGTAACTTCTACTCCACATTTTTCGCATATACGGCCCCTATGTCTTCTTTTTTTGTACTTTCCACATAAACATTCATCATCATTGACAGGACCAAAAATTTTAGGACAAAATAATCCACCTTTCTCAACTTTGAATGTACGATAGTTTGCAGTTGAAACATCTGTTATCTCTCCATAAGACATACGTTTAATACTTTCAGGGCTAGCAATGGAAATGCTAACCTCATTAAAAGATTGTGCGATATTAGTGTGAGATATATCTTCAATTACTATTTCATTTTGCTTCAAATCCACATTAAAACACAAGGAACGCAACTCTTTTATCATGACATTAAAGGATTCAGGAATTCCACATTCAAAGTTACTGTCACCTTTTATTACCGATTCATAAATCTTAACCCTGCCATTAATGTCATCAGACTTCACAGTTAACATTTCCTGCAAAGTGTAAGCAGCACCGTAGGCTTGCAATGCCCAACATTCCATTTCACCAAAACGCTGACCACCGAAATGAGACTTTCCTCCAAGAGGTTGTTGAGTAACCAAACTATAAGGTCCTACTGAACGCGCATGAATTTTACCATCTACTAAGTGATGCAACTTAAGCATGTACATGTAACCAACTGTAACTTTGCGATCAAACTTCTCACCCGAGCAACCATCATATAATACAACTTGCCCAGAGTTATCCAATCCAGCAAGTTCAAATAGCTTTACTATTTGTTCATCTTTTGGACCTTCAAATACAGGTGCAGTAACAGGAATGCCATCACGCAACTTATGCGCAAATTCAATGAGGTGATTATCATTAATATCACGAATATTATTACAAATAGATAAATTACTGCCACAACTATAAACCTCAATCAGGAAGTGACGTAAACTACTGTGTGCATCTTTACAAGAGTTAAAATAATTCTCTACTAATGTAGTCAATTCATTATTTAATTCATCCTTATTAGGCGTATCTAAAATAGAAGCCGTTATTTCATCATCATTAATATCCTCAAATTTTTTATTATCAAGATATACTGCTGCAAATTTTACAAAATCATCATCACTGAGAGATCTAATTCCCTCACAAAAAGCACGTTTGATTTTATTGATCTCATCAAGAATATTGCCTACTTTTTCTCCTAATTTTTTACAAGCCCAACCTACATGCGTTTCCAATATTTGCCCTACATTCATTCGTGAAGGAACGCCAAGAGGGTTAAGAATAATATCAATAGGAGTACCATCTTCTAAATAAGGCATATCTTCTACTGGAACAACTCGAGAAATCACACCTTTATTTCCATGTCTACCAGCCATTTTATCCCCTGGCTGCAAACTATGTTTTACAGCAATAAAAACTTTTACTGACATCGACACACCTTGAGGCAGATCATAACCTTCATGCAATTTTTCTATTTTTTGCTTAAAGTTTGCTATTGCATGTGATACTTTTTCATCAAAATCTTTTTTTAAGCTTTCAATTTGCTTAGAAATAGATTGGTTTTTCAATCCTATATCCCACCATCCCTCACGTTCAATAAAATTAATACTTTCTCGATCTTGAGAGCCAGAATTAATAAGAATTTTTCTTAATTCATCATAGAAATATTGATTAATAACATTGATTATATGGTCCCGCTCTTTCTCAAAATCATTTACCTCTTTTTGCCTAATAAGAAACGCCCTTTCGTTTTCTTCTTCCCCTCTACGTGTAAAGACCTGCACATCAATCACTATCCCTTCAATATCTGGAGATGTATATAAAGAAGAATCCACACAATCAAATGACTTTTCACCAAAAATTGTCATTAACAATTTTGTCTCAGGAGGCAATGAAAGAGAATGCTTAGGTGTAACTTTCCCCACCAAAATATAACCTGGACCAACTCTTGTACCAACCTTTACTATACCACTATCATCCAAGTGATAAAGATTTTCTTCATTAACACCGGGTATGGCACGAGTTATTTTTTCCGACCCCAAAGGAGTGTCATGTACAACACATTCAAATTCTTCTATATGAATAGAAGTAAATAGATCTTTTTTAACAACTTCACTAGAAATAATGATTGAGTCTTCAAAATTATAACCTTGCCAAGACATAAAAGCGACTAGCAAGTTTTGGCCAAGTGCCAATTCACCGTTATTAATAGCAGGACCATCAGCTATCACATCACCTTCCTTAACACAATCACCTACATGCACCAGTGGTTTCTGGTTAATACAAGTATTATGGTTAGAACGCTGAAATTTTCTTAGATGATAAATATCTACATCCAAGTAGTTAATTCCTCCTTTGTCAAAAGCACGTATGACTATAGAGTTACTATCTGAGCTATCAACTATGCCACCACGTTTTGCTAAAACTACAGCACCAGAGCCAGAAGCTACGAAAGACTCCATGCCAGTAGCAACCAAAGGAGCAGTAGGCTTCAATAAAGGTACAGCTTGACGCTGCATATTTGAACCCATTAACGCTCTATTAGCATCATCATTTTCTAAAAATGGAATTAAAGAAGCAGCAACCGATATTACCTGCTTAGGAGATAAATCAATGTAACTTACTTGATTACTATTTACCATTACAAAGGTACCAGCATACCTACAGTATAACATATCATCAACAAAGCAGTTGTTCTCATCAAGCTTTGCGCTGGTATCGGCTATATAATATAAACCTTCATCTATAGCAGACAGATACTCAATTTGATCAGTAACAACCTTGTTAACTACTTTCCTATAAGGACTTTCAATGAACCCATATTTATTAATACGAGCGTATATAGCTAAGCTGTTAATTAATCCTATATTCTGCCCCTCAGGAGTTTCAATAGGGCAAATTCTTCCGTAATGAGTTGGATGAACATCACGCACTTCAAATCCCGCCCTCTCTCTTGTTAAACCACCAGGACCTAACGCTGACAACCTTCTTTTATGTGTTATTTCAGATAATGGATTAGTCTGATCCATAAATTGAGATAATTGGGAAGAGTTGAAAAAATCTCTTAAGACATTGGTTAACACTTTTGGATTTATAAAATCAGATGGAGAGACTTTATCTAAACTAGAAGTAGATATAGAATCAACTACTGCCCGTCCCAATTTTAATAATCCAGTTCTAAATTGATTTTCTATAAACTCTCCAACTGAACGGACTCTTCTATTTGCTAAATGATCAATATCATCTACAGATCCTTGACCATCACGTAACAATACTATTTTTCTTATAATTTCAATAATGTCTTCATGTGTTAAAGTAGTTAAATTTTCTTCATAATTTAACCCAAGGCAAGAGTTAAGTTTTAATCTACCAATGTTAGACAAATCATAATATTCCGGACTGAAGAAAAGATTACGAAAAAACTCCTCTACTATCTTTAAAACAGGAACTTCACCAGGACGCAAAACCTTATATATTTCATATAGAGCGTTCTCATAAGACATGTTTTCATCTAAGAAAAGTGTGTTTAATATGTAAGGTCCAACAGAAACATTATCTATGTTCAGCACTGATATTTTATCTATAGATAATAATTCAAGCTTTTTTATATCCTCTAATTTTATAGATTCACCAGCAGATAAGACTTTTGTAGAACTAGCACTATCTATTAAATCTTCTGCAAGAAATAAATCACATATAGAATCATAAGGAATTAGATACTCTTTCAATCCGTTATCATATAGATTTTTAGCTAATTTTGAAGTAATACGAACATTAGCTTTAAGTAACACATTGCCTTCAACATTCTTTAAATCAAAAGGAAGCCTCACTCCCTTGAATTTATCAGGAAAAAAAGGTACTCTCCAGCCACTTTTATGTTTTATATACTCTATTTTTTCATAAAATTTATTAAGTATGTCATTATTTGATAAGCCCAAAGCCTTTAATAAAACTGATATTGGCAACTTTCTCTTTCTATCAATACGAAAATACAAATGATCTTTAACATCAAACTCAATATCAAGCCAAGAACCTCTATAAGGAATAACTCTAGCAGAATAGATCAATTTGCCAGAATTGTAAGTTTTTCCCTTATCACTATCAAAAAACACTCCAGGAGATCTATGCATTTGTGAAACGATAACTTTCTCTACGCCATTGATGATGAAAGTACCTTTATCAGTCATCATAGGCAGTTCACAAAAGCGAACCTCCTGCTCTTCAGCAGATTTTATAACAGTTGCAAGCTTAGAATGATGATCATCATCTTCTTTAATCTCTTGATATTTTTCAAGAGAAACACCATCCTGCATAATAACAAGACGTATAGAAGCAATAACCTGAGCAGAAAAAGTTATACCACGTTTTATACATTCAGATTCACTATACTTAAGATCATCTACCCTACAATTCAAAAATTCGATAGTAGCCCTATGTAAAGGATCAGATATTGGAAAAATTGTATGAAAGATAGCTTCAAGTCTTTCATTACTTTCATTATTAGGAGTAAAGGAATTATATGACCCCTTTTGGACTTTAACCAAGTCCAACAAAGAATCTTTTAAATCAATTGACCTGGAATAAGAAACTCTAGGAACAAAAGCACTAGAAGCACACATATAAGAAGAATCAACCATTAAAATACCTTCACTAATTAAAAGAGCTATATCAACATAAAATTAATATACTAACATTTTATTCAAGCTCAACTTTAGTTGCTCCTGCTTCAATAAGTTTTTGCTTTATTTTTTCTGCTTCATCTTTAGAAACATTAGCAGTCAAATCTTTGGGTAAAGACTCAACTAATTCTTTCGCTTCTTTTAAATTCAATGTAGAATTAACTTCTCTAATAGCTTTAATCACTCCTATTTTTTTGCTTGCATCAATCTCTTTGATTACAACTTTATATTCAGCTTTTTCTTGAGCAACAGGAGCATTAGCATTATCACTAATAGGCACCCCAGCACCAAAAGCTCCACCAAAAAAAGAACCGCTAGGCAACCCTATTTTTTCTTCTAGAACTTTTACAAGTTCAGAAGCTTCTAATAGATTTAAAGATAGTATTTTATCAACCAAATCACTTGTTACATTATTCATACTTACCACCATTTAACAACAAATTTATTTTTTAGAACTATAGTAATCCAAAACTCTCATAAGCCTCATAGAAGATGAATTAATAGACAATGCTAACCGAGCAGGAATATCATAAGATATTAAACGCATAATTTTAACACGCAATTCATCCATAGAGGGAAGCTTAGCCAATTTGTTAACATCTTCCATTGTTAATAATTCATTTATATGAGCTGCACAAATCACAGACATTTTTTCTTTGTTAGTATTAATAAAATCAACTATTAACTTTGCAGCTTCTACTATAGCACTAGAATATATAATAGCAACAGAACCAGAAAATTTACCCGATAAATAAGAAAATTTACCAGTCCTTTCCAAAGCCAAGCAAGCTAGAGTATTTTTAACTACTAACATCCCACCCATTACAGATTTTAGACTATTCCTAAGAATTAATGAATTGCTAACATTCATAGACTTGAAATTTACCAATATTAAGAAATCATTATTTACAAACACATTCATTATATTTTGTATAAATTCATCCTTATCTTTACGCTTCACAATTTCGCTCCCTTAAATTATATCTTCTACTTTGTTTATTTTATGAGCTTTACCCATAGTTGAATTTAAAAAAACGCTTTTAAAGTAAACTCCTTTCACAGAAGCAGGTTTATTGTCTCTAATTACTTTAAGAAAGGCTTTTAAGTTTTCCAGCAAATCATCAATATCAAATTTAATACTTCCTAATTTACCATGAATAACCCCATTTTTATCCGTCCTGAATTTTATTTGACCAGACTTAATGGTTTTAGTAGCTTCTGCAATGTTAGAAGTCACAGTACCAAATTTAGGGTTAGGCATCAGCCCTTTAGCACCCAATACTTTTGCAATAGGAGTGATTTTTGCCATGAAATCAGGAGTAGTGATGCACCAATCAATATTCAACTTTCTACCTTTTTTTATCTCTTCAACCAAATCTTCTCCTCCTGTAATATCAGCACCAGCTTTTTCAGCTTCTAATAAATGTTTATCTTGAGCAAAAACAGCTACTTTAATATTCTTCCCGATACCTTTAGGCAAAACTACTGTACCACGCACCTGCTCTTCAGATTTACGTGAATCCACACCTAAATTGACTGCGATATCAACTGATTCATTAAATTTTACTGAAGCAGACTCAACAATCTTCTCCAAACACTGCTTAGAATTATCATTATATGTACTCATTTATCTAACCTTCCACAACTTCTATACCCATAGATTTTGCAGTGCCTATAACCATCTTCACTGCTGAATCTTCATTATCCACTTTCATATCAACCATCTTACACTTTGCCACTTTAATGATAGCAGACATAGATAATTTAGCCACTAATTCTTTACCAGAATTACCAGAACCTTTACTTAATTTAGCTTCCTGCTTAAGAAAATAAGCCACAGGCGGACCGCTGACAGTAAAATCATGAGAGCGATCATCCTTTATGGAAATTCTCACTGTTACTAAATCACCTACTTTATAACTAGCGTTAGCAGCGCTAGTAGCTTTATTAAAAGCTTCACAAAATTTAGGAACAGGTATACCACGCGGGCCAAGTACTGAAGCAATTTTCGGTCCTGGAAGTGCTTTCCCAGCTTCCATAAGTAAGTTAATCTTAGCAACTATATTACTCATAATTAATCCTCTATTTTCTCTACTTGAGCCAAATCAAGCTCTATTATTGTTGGCTTACCTAAGATTGATACTTCAACATTAATAATTTTCTTCTCGTCATTTACCATATCTACCTTACCAGTAAAATTTTGAAAAAGACCATCATTAATTTTTACTTTTTCACCTTTCTCATAACCATAACTCAATTTTTTCGTTTCTTGAGCATTGTAAAGCGCACTACACATTGAACGAATCTCATTATCCTCAATCACCTTTGGAATATTACCATTTTTCAAAAATCCATAAACCTTAAGAGATTTTGGTATATTATTAATAAAATTTAATACCTCATCGCATAAATTCATGTATAAAAAGACATAACCAGGAAAAGACTTCCTTCGTTTAGCATTTTTTTTAGATTTTAAATCCATCTCACTTAATTCTTCACAAGGAAGAAAAACCTTATTAAAATAATTATTAATATTCAATCTCATAGAATTTTCTAATATATATTGGCGCACTTTCTCTTCATAATTAGAGGCAATTCTTAAAATGTACCACTTATACCTATTAAATTCCTTACGTTTTAAAATTACTTCATCATCTGAAATCATCTCAAAATGACTAGACTCATCACCACAAAACCCAATCATTTGATTCAAAATATTTTTGCTTTCATCACACAGATGCATACATATATATACTTCACATAACTCTTTTATACCAGATTTTACATCACATACTGTCTGATAAGGAATAAACACTTCCTTAAAGTAAACAGTATTGATTGCCAACTCGCATATATCCTTTTCATACCCGTAATCGACTTTAATGATATACCATTTATACTTATATTTCATAAATAATTTTAAATAAAGTCTTAATTATGTAAAGAGACATAAAATCTACGAAGCAAAAGAAAATCGAAAAGCATAATATAACAATTATTATAATAAAAAAAGATGACAATACCTGCTGTTTTTTTATCCAAGCAATTCTCCTTATTTCTTGCTTTATATCGCAAAAAAAAACATACAGGTTTTTTAACATTTCTACCATAATATTAATGCAGGAGCGATAGGAATTGAACCTACAACCTCTGGTTTTGGAGACCAGCGCTCTACCAATTGAGCTACACTCCTATAATTCAAAATTTACTCTAAAATTTCTGAAACAACGCCAGAACCAACAGTTCTACCACCTTCTCTTATCGCAAAACGCAATCCTTTATCCATTGCTATTGGTACTTGCAACTCCACTTCTATACTTACATTGTCTCCTGGCATTACCATCTCCTTTTCAACCATAACCACTTGTATATAGTATTTCGAATAAAAAGTCTTGCAAATTTTGATCAAAATAGCCATAATAGAATTATGCAATGTTGTACTAGCAGTCAATATTGTTGGACTGCCAGATAAAACTGTTGCAGAATCCAGAGAGCGTATCAGGGCAGCGTTAAATTCAATCAATCTTCTGTTACCTCCAAAAAGGATTACGGTTAATCTTTTCCCTGCGGATTTGCTTAAAGAAGGTAGTCATTATGACTTAGCTATTGCTGTTGGGTTACTTGTTGTAATGAATATGATACCAGTTGAAAAAGTTCAGTCTTATATAATTATGGGCGAGCTTGCACTAGACAGCAGAGTCATACCAATCTCAGGAGTACTTCCAACAGCAATCAATGCAAAACAGGCAAATAAAGGAGTAATTTGCCCAAGGGGAAATGGAGTAGAAGCTTCATGGGTAAAGAGTATTTCTATTCTGGCTATAGAGAAATTAACCGATATTATCAGACATTTTAAGGGTGAGCAGTTAATTCAGCCGGTAACTTTTAACTATAGTGCTGCACCCAAAGAAAAAAATTCAGTTCCAGATATAAAGGATATTAAAGGTCAAGTTGTTGCAAAAAGAGCAGCTGAAATTGCAGCAGCAGGTGGACACAATATGCTTCTTGTTGGACCTCCTGATACTGGAAAGTCAATGCTTGCTAAGCGATTTAATAGGGCTATCACCTGATTTGACTGAGCAGGAGATGATTGATTTTAATATTATCTCTAGCATAACAAAAGCCGATAACGAAACATTTAAAGTAACTCGTCCCTTTCGTGAACCTCATCACTCATGCTCGATGTCAGCGATGATAAGAGGAGGGAAAAATGCAAAGCTTGGGGAAATCATCATGGCTCACAATGGTGTGTTATTTCTTGATGAGCTACCTGAATTTCCAAGGCTTGTGCTTGATTCTCTACGTCAACCACTTGAAGATAGAAAAGTTACTATTGCACGTGCAAATGCTCACATTACTTATCCAGCTAATTTTCAACTTATAGCTGCAATGAATCCCTGCAGGTGCGGTTACTTAGGTGATGCAAGTAGATCATGCAACAAAGCTCCAAAGTGTGTCACAGATTACAAAAACAAAATATCAGGACCATTGCTTGATAGAATAGACATATGAATTGAAATGCCAAACTTTAGCATACTTTCTCCTGAAATCTCTGTGGAGGGAGAAAGTACCGAGGTTATAAGAGGAAGGGTGATAGCAGTGAGAAAAATTCAAACTGAGCGTTATAGTAAATTTAATATTCGTTGCAATGCAGAAGTCAGTGGTGAAGTATTAAATAAATTCACTGAACCAGATCAGGAAGGGTTAGAATTGCTAAAATACGTACTGAAAGAAAATTATATTTCCAATTGAGGCTATACACGTGTATTAAGAGTCGCAAGAACCATTGCAGATCTTGCGAAAAGTAAGGAAATAAAAAGAGCACACATTGCAGAAGCGCTGAATTACAGAATAAGAATGTGTAAATAAGTTAATCTGCTTGACAGAAAACTTTTTTTTTGCCATATACTACGATTAGTGAAATTTTAATATTTTAGGAGTACAGTTATGCCGACAGTAGAAACAATCAAAAGTAAAGTTAAAGAAGTTTATAATCAGGGTTATGGTTTTGTAACAAAACATCCGTATAAAACAGCTGCCACTTTTGTGGCAATTGCAGCAGTAGCTTCGCTTACGGCTGCTTATTTTTTAAGTCCAGCTTATGCAACTTTTGTTGGTACAGTTGGAACAAAAGCTGCAGCACTTGTTAGTCCTGCTATTACTGCAATGTCTGCATTTGCAGTTGCTCATCCACTCATTGCTAGTTTGGTAGTTCTTGCTGCAGTAGCAGCTTTAATAACTGCACCTGTGCTTGCATATAAAAAAAGTGGTAAGGGAGGTCAGATTGAAAAAGTAAGTAAATTAGTTGCGGATAAAGAACCAAGTAGTAAGATAGAAGTAGGTACAATTCAAGAAATACTTAGGGTCCAGCAACCAACACATACTGCTTAATTAGTAGCAACTTCCAATAAAAAGGGGTAGGCTTCTATCCCTTTTTTACAATTTTTTTTTACATCTTAAGCAGTGTTATTTGAAAGTCTTTAATCATTACATCTACTGATTAATAATGTTAAGAATAAGTAAATCTTGTTTACTATTTTCATATATCAAAATGAAAAATGTTTGCATATTGTTAAAAAAGCAGTAACTTGTTATCAAGTGAATTCACTAATATTTGAGTAAAATTTAAATGTCAATCGACCTTAGTTTACCAGAGCTACCTGTATTACACCCAAGGATTACCGTTGTGGGAGTGGGTGGTGCTGGCGGAAATGCTGTAAACAACATGATCCAATCCAATTTGCAAGGGGTAAATTTTGTTGTAGCAAATACCGATGCTCAAGCGTTAGAGAAGTCATTATGTGATAAAAAAATTCAACTTGGTATCAACTTAACTAAGGGCCTTGGTGCTGGTGCCTTGCCTGATGTTGGTAAAGGTGCAGCAGAAGAATCAATTGATGAAATTATGGAGCATATAAAAGATAGCCATATGCTCTTTATCACAGCAGGGATGGGTGGTGGTACTGGAACAGGTGCTGCACCGGTAATTGCAAAAGCAGCCAGAGAAGCAAGAGCGGTAGTTAAAGATAAAGGAGCAAAAGAAAAAAAGATACTGACTGTTGGAGTTGTAACTAAGCCGTTCGGTTTTGAAGGTGTGCGACGTATGCGCATTGCAGAGCTTGGACTTGAAGAGTTGCAAAAATACGTAGATACACTTATTGTCATTCCCAATCAAAATTTATTTAGAATTGCTAACGAGAAAACTACATTTGCTGACGCATTTCAACTCGCCGATAATGTTCTGCATATTGGCATAAGAGGAGTAACTGATTTGATGATAATGCCAGGACTGATTAATCTTGATTTTGCTGATATAGAAACAGTAATGAGTGAGATGGGTAAAGCAATGATTGGTACTGGAGAGGCAGAAGGAGAAGATAGGGCAATTAGTGCTGCAGAGGCTGCGATATCTAATCCATTACTTGATAATGTATCAATGAAAGGTGCGCAAGGAATATTGATTAATATTACTGGTGGTGGAGATATGACTCTATTTGAAGTTGATGCTGCAGCCAATAGAGTGCGTGAAGAAGTGGATGAAAATGCAAATATAATATTTGGTGCCACTTTTGATCAGGCGATGGAGGGAAGAGTTAGAGTTTCTGTTCTTGCAACTGGCATTGATAGCTGTAACGACAATTCATCTGTTAATCAAAACAAGATCCCAGCAGAGGAAAAAAATTTTAAATGGCCTTATAATCAAATTCCAATATTAGAAACAAAAGAATATGCTTCAACTGAGCAAACAAACGAAAGAGTTAAGTGGGGTAGCAATGTTTATGATATACCAGCTTATTTAAGAAGAAAAAAATAATGCAATTTTGGCTACTCAAGTCAGAGCCAAGTGAATACTCGTGGCAAAAAATGGGAAAGGAGCAGGTGACGCAGTGGAATGGTGTATGCAATTATCAAGCTCAAAATTACATGAGAGCTATGAAATTAGGCAATCTTGCATTTTTTTATCATACAGGTAAAGAAAGAGTTATACTTGGAATAGTTGAAGTATTAAAGGAGTATTATCATGTTTATAATTCCAAATTTGGACTAGTGAATGTAAAACTTTTGAAACCTTTAAGTAACCAAGTGACGTTAAACAGTATAAAACAAAACCCACTTTTGAAAAATATGGTTATATTAAAACAATCACGTTTATCAGTTTCTCCAGTTTTAGAGACTGAGTGGAATGAAATAATAAGGATGAGTGATGTGTAATACCTGTTGTTTCAGTTTCCAAACAATATTACCTCAGCACACAACATACAGCTGTATGAGTGTTTGTTTCGAAGTAGCCGATTTTTCATCAAACACAAAGCAGTTCTTGACACTGGAATCCAGCTGTAATACAACCACATTAAAAATGTTGTGTTTTAATATAGCTTTTATATTCACTCACCTAATGTCTAATAAGAATTCCTGGATTCCAATATCGGAGCACTGGGGTGACATACTTCTAGTGTACAATATTCGTATAGTTGTGTGTATGATACGATGGTCTATAATTCTTCTTTTTTGGGTTCCAATGTCAAGTGATGGGATAATGTCCTTTATGGTGCTTTATTCATGTTAGAAGTAAATATTCTTGATAAGAGGTGGCATAGTATTACTAAGGAGCCAAAGAGTTTTGTATTAAATATTATTAACGCTTCTCTAAAAGAATTAAAAATAGATCATTATAAACCAAATATATCAATAGCTCTCGCTGATGATAATTTGCTACATCAACTTAATCTCAAGTTTAGAGAAATAGATAAGCCAACTAATGTACTATCATTTCCATGCGAACAGTTATCTAGTGAATGTGATCTAGGAGACATAGCAATTGCAGTAGATACAATAGAAAGAGAGTCTCATGAGTACTGTATATCTATCCTCACTCACACTGCACACATGTTAGTTCATGGATTGCTGCATTTACTTGGCTATGATCATCAAAAAGAAGATGAAGAAATTATAATGAAAAGTTTAGAGAGGAAGATTTTAGCTTTGCTTGAATTTGAAAAGGAAAAGTATGGTAGATAATACCAAAATATGTTATTTACAAAAAAGGGGTTTTAGCTGTAAAAGGTAAGCAATATGGTTCAGTTTTCTTTACCAAAAAATTCTAAAGTTAATAAAAAGGGCAAGGTTTATCCTACTCCTACTGGAGCAAAAAATATTAGAAGATTTCAAATTTATCGTTGGTCTGCTGATGATGATAAAAATCCAAGAATAGACACATTTTTTATCGATATGGATAATTGTGGCCCTATGGTACTTGATGTATTAATAAAAATAAAGGATGAAATAGATTCAACCTTAACTTTTAGACGCTCTTGCAGAGAAGGAATATGCGGATCTTGTGCAATGAATATTGATGGTACCAACACTCTTGCATGCACTAAATCTATACATGATATAAAAGGTGAAGTAAAAATATATCCACTACCTCATATGTATATAGTAAAGGATCTAGTTCCAGATCTAAGCCAATTTTATGAGCAATACAAATCGATTAAACCTTGGTTACAAACAGATAAATCTGCCTTGCAAAATAAAGAATACTTTCAATCTCCTGAAGATAGAAAAAAATTGGATGGTCTGTCTGATTGTATACTATGTGCTTGCTGTTCTACTGGTTGCCCAAGCTATTGGTGGAATGGTGATAAATTTTTAGGGCCAGCGACATTACTGCAAGCTTATAGATGGATTGCTGACAGTCGTGATAATAAGAAAGAAGAAAGACTTGCTTCTTTAAATGACCCATTTAAGTTGTATCGTTGTCATACAATAATGAATTGTACAAAAACCTGCCCGAAAGGGCTTAACCCAGCAAAAGCGATAGCGAAAGTAAAACAGCTTATGGTAGAGAGAGAAGGAATTTGAGTGTTATTTCTGGCACTCTTCGTAAGAAAATAGTAGACCCTCTGAAGCATAGGGTATTGTTAATACTCTAAACGTTCTTCCGTTCATGAAATGTATTGTTTCACCATATGATTCCAGTAATCTTTTAAACAACTCATGTCTTTGATTATTAATAGTTTGAAAATCCTTTTTTCCTAAAAGCTTTTTAGATTCAAATAGGTGAAGCATAATCTCGTGATAAGTTGGATAAGACTCCAAAAATTTTGGATCAAACTGAAAAGTTTTTATAAAAGCATTATTATAAAATTTTAGCTTTTGATTCTTACTATATATCGCTACAGCAATCGATAGCTTCTCAAGCAAACTTTCTTGTGCAGCTAAACAATTGCTTAGCTCAGTATGTAATTTTTTTTCATCACTAATATCTTTTCCATACATTACTATGCTATTAGAATTTTGCATTGGAACTTCAACAAAATTAAAAACCTTAGGTTCATTCTTGTAAGTTATTACACACTCTCCTGGTTTTACGTTATAGGAGCCACTCGCAACAGTAAATTTTTTAGAGCTGCCTATATATTTATCATAAAATAAGTTATAAAACCTTACTTTTTTATTCTTATTGTGCTTCAGTATTGGAAATGGTAAAGAGTCAAAAATTTTTTTATAGTTCTCCAATTCTCGCATAAGCTTACTATTTTCTAATTCAAGTTCATTAGCTTTTATCTTATAATCGGAGATATTCCTTATCCATAACAACACACCAATCACATTATTAGAATAATCTATTATGCTTTTACCATAACATGTGCAATAAACCTCACTGTCTTTTGACTTTAAATCTAGAGTAAAAGATTTATTTATTTCCTTTGCCTCAGCAAAACTTTTAATTAAGCTTTCTGATTGCTCAAAAAAATTTACAAACTCATTAAATGAATAAAAAACAGTATTAAGCAAAACTAGTAAATTGGGAGAAAATTTTTCTATACGTTTTTTTGCGTCCCAAATATAAAATCCATCATTCACAGTATCTATTAAATTATTTATGATAACATTTTGATGTTGTAAGTCCTTAATTTTATTACTAATTTTTAATTTAGAATATGAGAAAAAGAAGAATACTAGAATTAGTAGTAAAACTATTTCATACAAAAAAAACATAGTATTCTAAAACAAATATAAAAATTTGTACCTCTCAGCAAAGAGATTGTACTGAAGAGGTATATAAGTGAAGATTGCCTAATACCCTAAAGCCTAATCTCTTATAAAGGTTTACAGAAGATTTCATGCAATGTGCTACTATGTATTTGCATTCAAATTGCCTAGCTATCTTTATTCTTTCTAGAACCATTTGAGTTCCTATTCCACGACCCCTGTAAATTGGTAAAACTCCATCGCTATAAAAACCAGCTATGCTGTCTTGAATATAAAGACCGCATGTTCCAACAATTTCGTTATTTAGCATTACAAGAAAAAATCTTAACCTTGAGCTCTTATCATCATAATTCGATAATTGGCGAAAAAATGTGCTAACAATACTAATTCTATGACAAAAAATTTTAGAAGTGTGTAAATCTAATTGCTCTAAGAGCTCACTACTATTTACAACATTGAACTTCAAATTTGGAACAACATCATCAGGCAAAAAATAATCTTTTATATTGAGTAAAACTTTTTTTGGTGTGCTAACGTGTTTTATTTCGCATTTTTCTAAAATACCTCCTATTTTTATACGTGGACTTATTATCCATGTTGCTTCTATATTTCGTGCTTTGAGATAATCTAGAGTTCTGCATATGGAAAGCTCAGTACATTGATCTTCACAAAACACAAAATTAAATAACGATTCTCTGGTACCATTTACTGTAAATATAACATTATCAAATTCGTCATATATTTCCCACTTGGACAAATTCGTTGCATAAAGTATATAATCCTTTAGGTTCTGAATAATTAAGCTTGAATAACAAATTTTTTTATTCTGCATAAAACAAGAATAAACAATAAAAGGCTCCTATAAAAACAAAGGCTAAAATTGCAGCTACAACATCATCTAGCATAATACCTAAAGGACCTTTTGTATTTTTATCAATCAAATTTATAGGCCACACTTTTATTATATCAAAAAACCTAAAGGAGAAAAAGCACACCAATAATACAGAGCTATTCATTTCTTGTTCTAATAATATTGAAACTAGAAGTACTGTCAGCAATTGACCAACTACTTCATCAATTACTACCTCTTTTGGATCATGCGGAGCTTTGTAATGTTGTATATAATTGCCTGTAGACCATAATCCAACTAAGAATAAAAAAAAATAATTGCTGTACCTAAAATTCTGTCATTGAGTAATATAGGAACAATTGGGTAAGCAGCCAAGCTGCCTATAGTACCTGGCATGTGTTTTACCGTGCCAGATAGCCACCATGTTGATATTAATTTATATAAAAATTTCACAATATACCGAAATATAAAACTAATTTACAAGAACAGAAATAGTATCTTCTATAGAAGTATTTTCATATAGCAATCTATAGATCGCTTCACATATGGGCATTTTTATCTTTAGCTTTTCTGCTAAATCAAATGCAGACTTAGCAGTGTTAAAACCTTCAATTACCGATTTACCTTCTGATAAAATCTGCTGAGCACTAGAACCATTACTATTAGCTACTTTAGATCCAAAAGATAGATTTCTTGAATTTAATGATGTGCATGTCACAACCAAATCGCCTAAGCATGCTGGTCCAAGTAGTGTATTTATATCTACATTGCCGTCACCAACTTTTGCTGAGTATAAAGCCTTAATTTCACTCATACTTTTCGTAATTAATGCTGCATGAGCATTAAACCCAAACCTACCTAGAACAACCCCACATGCTATAGCAAAAACATTCTTTAACGCTGCACAAACCTGTATTCCTATAACATCGCTACTAAGGTACAATTTAATATTTTCTTGCTGTAGCTCTGATACTAATTTTAAACCTAATACTTCATTTTGACATGCAAGAACCATCGAATATGGTAATTTTCTTGCAACTTCTATAGCAAAGCTAGGACCAGAAAAAACAGCAAGAGGATTATTAGGTAAAACTTCATTGACTACTTCACTAGGTAATTTTAATGTAGATTTTTCTATTCCCTTACAAGCCAAAATTATTGCTACATTTTTTTTTAGGTTACAATCATTCAATTGATGACATATCTCCCTTAGAGACTGAGTGGGAACAGCTAGAATTATTACTGAAGCATTCACTGCATCTTCAATAGCTAATTTTACTGACACATTATCAGAAATTGGACAATCAGGTAGCTTGTCACTTTCTCTTTTCTCTTTAATTGATTCAAACATGGCATTATTGCGAGTCCACAAAATTACATTTTTCTTACTACTTAATGAAATCGCAATTGCTGTACCCCATGCGCCAGCACCTAAAACTGATATTATCACTCAATATTCCTGAAAGTATTACTTATAATTTAAAACTGTAGAATAAGTAAATTAAAAATATAACATAAAAGTATAAAATAGTTCAAATATCTATTAACCTAAGTATTCTTTTAATAAAAATAGCTTCTATTCAATATTTACTAAAAATAGTATTATTATAGTATATCTATTGTATTTTAGATCTATTTGTATAATTTTGGAACGACACATTAACTATTAATTAATAAGTGTAATTTCTATTATTCATTAATAAAAATTTGATTTGTTACTTTCCTTGGTTATATATATTACTAAAATTATAAATTATTTATGGGGTGTAAAATATGCGTATATTATTAATTGAAGATGATCAAGTAAGTGCAAGGACTGTAGTTAATGCCTTAACTTCTGATGGACATTTTTGCGACGTTGTTACTTCTGCACAAGATTATAACAATAATATGGTTTCCTCGGGTGGAGACTATTACGATCTAGTTATTCTAGATATACACCTGCCTGGTGATATTGATGGATATGATATACTGTTAAGATTAAGAAGTGCAAAAATCAAAGTTCCTGTTTTAATACTTTCGTGTATATCCGCTGCCAACCATAAAGCTAAAGGACTTGGGTATGGTGCCGACGATTACTTAACCAAACCATTTCACAAGAGCGAATTATTAGCTCGAATTAAGGCCATAGTCCGACGTACTAAAGGTCATCCTGAATCAGTGATAAATATTGGTAATATGAATATCAATTTTGATCACAGAATTGTTGAGGTAAAAGGCAAAACAGTTCACCTTACTAACAAAGAGTATTCCATGATAGAATTGCTGGCATTGCGTAAAGGAGCAGTGTTGACAAAAGAAATGTTTTTAAACCATCTTTACAATGGCTTGGACGAACCTTCAGACAACAAAATAGTTGATGTTTTTATGTGTAAATTACGTAAAAAACTTGAAAGTGCAAATGATGGAATAAGCCACATAGAAACCGTTTGGGGTAAAGGATATGTTCTAAAAGAGTATGTTGACGATGAAGAATACTCTAGTGCTAATATAAGCGAAAGCAGTAGTGACTATCAAGCAGAACAAGTGAAGGACAGCGCATGAAATGCTTTATTTACTTGTTGATTGAAGAAGCGAAAAGGTAGATTTAGTAAGATAAAAACTAATCCTAAAAGTGAGGTAACGTGGTCAGTCTTTTAGAACTTTACAAAGATTTGCAACAAAAGATAGAAAAGTTGGAAGCGGAGCTAAAAAGTTATAGGTAAGAAAGTAAGGCTTTAGAGATAGAGAATGACGAGTTAAAGGAAAAGCTCGGTTAAAATTCAAGCTTTGTTAAGTTCAAAAGGAAATAAAAAAAGAGATAAGCCAAGAAGTAAAAGGAATATAGGTGGTCAAATTGAGCGTACAGGGTATGTGAAATGTTTGATACATTTACATAGTATGGCTGACATTCATGCATTGCCTAGGTGAAATGTAAGCCGAGTTCTGTTTATGTAGCTATTTATCTAGAGTAAATGTTACCATTTACTTCATGCGATTTACCCGAGTAGATATGAGAAAAACATAGAATCTACTTCTATTTAATCTTGCTCCTAGTGTTGGTTACTTGACTACCAATGTTGCCATTGTTATGGTGTGCTCTTACCACACCTTTTCACCCTTGCCTAATAATATTTAGGCGGTAATTTTCTGTAGCCCTATAACTGGAGTTACCTCCGGCGGGCGTTACCCGTCACTACCTTTTCTTGGAGCTCGGACTTTCCTCTGCTGTGTTTATCACACAATAGCAGCTACTTATTGCACCTAGGAATTATACTTTAACATTAAAATCACAAAAGCAAAAGAAAATTTCCTAACAGTCTACATACTAAAAACATTCAGACAAATAGCTAAAGGTGATATTTCGGTACATCATCGCTATCCCAAGATAAGCTTTTTTCACTTTTAGATTCTAGCTTAGTCAGTCAAGACCCTGTTCCACCGCTTGAAGACGATGAGCTACTTCTTGAACGATTACTACTCTCCACCGATATACTGTTTAGCACTGTTTCAGATTGATCCATAGTTCGCATAGATATATGTCTCATTCTGTTATTAGCGATAAAAATTTCTTCATCGCTATTGCCACTTGAAGATGATCGCCTTCTATCATTGAAATTAGTTAGTTCTAACACAAGAGCAGCATTACGACCTTTAACATATTTGTATGCTATGAATCCTATAATTCCAGCAATACTTATTATCGCTCCAAGCAAAGACCCACCTATCATTCCTGCCCTATTAGACTCTATAGCAAGCTGAGCGGGCTGTGGTGAAGGAGTAGTTTGAGGAAGTAAAGTTGTAGTGAACAGAGGAGTTGTTGCTTTTGTTCTAGTACTTGGCATAATGGACAATGTTTGTATATTTTTCTCTGAGTTTGTTGTTGGCGCATTAGTTGGCATTGTAGTAATCATAGTTGCTTGTGAAGTCGCAATAGTTTCAGCTACTGTTGTTGGTTCTGATGACGTACTCATCTTAGTTGTTAATTCTGTTAAAGGCTTACTCATCGTAGTACTGCTTGCTGTAAAAGTTGACTCAACAGTCGCGGCTATAGATTTTACAGTACTTGTCTCAGCTTCTGAATTTACTATCGGTGCACTAGTTGACGTTGTAGCAACTGTGATCGCTTGTGGAGTAGTAGTTGTTTTTGCTACTGTTGTTGGCCCCACTGTTACTGTACTTGTTTGAATTGTTGACTCTGTTGAAGGCCTACTCGTTGTAGAAGTAGGTGCAGTGGTAGTTGATGCTACTGTTTTTGACTCCACTGTTACTGTGCTTGCCTGAGTTGTTGACTCTGTTGAAGATTTACTCATTGTGGAAGTTGGTACAATGATAGTTGATGCTTCTGTTGTTAATTTGGTAGTCTTTACAGTGTCAGTTTCTGTTGTGCTAGTAATTGCAGCAGTCATCGTTTTCTTAGAAGTCACAACCATCTCTGTAACAGTTATAGGAGCCACAGTACTGCTGGAAATAATACTAGGCATCAATTGGCCGTTAATGATATTAACAAAATCACTGAGAGCTTTGATACTGCTTATCGGTACTATCGTTGCTTCAGAAGATTTTTCAGAGCTCTCTCTATTAAAAGTTATAATACTCTCTCCACTGACCGCAGTGACGATAAAACCTCCTTGGCCATTGTCTTTAACATACAATTGTTCTATAGGATCTTCACATTCACAAACAGTAAAATTTGATTTTGGTCCTCTCTTAGCAAGCCTTGCTAAAGGCAATTCTTGCGTATTAGAAGATTGTTTTTTCGCAAGAAAAGCAACTAAATCATCACCTTCAGTTCGTCTTACATACTGTAAAAAGTTTATTTTTCCTGGATTATAGATAGTAGATGGTGCTATATTTAATTGGCATCCTTTCTTACTAAGCAAACATTCATCTTTCTTTCCACTTTTTAGATCCTCAACCACTTTGGCCATATCGAACTTAAAAATATTTGTTCTTACTTCTTGGTTTTTAGTAGTCTTTATCTGCGTATAAAGTATCGTATTTTCATCCAATACTAATTGCCCTGGATTATTAAACTTGAATAATTTTCTTTCTATGATGCCGTTTACTCCAGATAAAGCTTTAAATTTTCCATTCGTGTCTGATTGTAAATACCAAGAAACTAAAGCTTGATCCTTTAAATTATGAGCAACTACAACAACATTACCAACTTTCACTTCTTTTGGTTGAAAGTAGCTATTGCCTTTACTTGCATCATTATGGTTATTAATGTTTTTTTGTAATTTTACTTTTCCTGAATGCTCAACTGAGGGTGCATTAGTTGAATGTTGAATTTTATAAGTGTTAAATATTAAACTTTTTATGTATTTTTTTCCTTCTTGGTTAATTTCTTCTGTAGGAAAGATAACTCCAACTTTATCTACTTCAGCTGAATTTTCTATTAGTGTGGGAGATAATTGGCCCTTAAATTCATTTGCTACGTTGACACCTGTATCACACTCGTATGTTTTTGATTGATATAGTGAGCTAATAAGTAACTTTACTCTACTGCTTCCATTGCCGTTATCTTGATAGCTGAGTCCATAAGTAACTCCATTTCCTTCAATCAACCCTACGTTTTTTGGATTAAAACCTATCGCTTCTTTAACTTTCAGTATAGTTGTATTAACTCCAAATAATCTACTTAATATAGACATAATTATATTTAAAATCTTAATAAATGCTATTATGATTATTTCTGCGTGTTAATGTCAATGAAAATTTTAACTAAAATTAAGAAATTAATATATTTATAATCTGCAAAGCGAAATATGGAAAATGAGTAGCAGTAAAGAATTCACAAATTGAGTGCACGAGCAATACCACTCTACAGATATAATATTGTAGAGCTCAAAAAACCAACAATTGCAATTGTTAACTCTTCAAGTATAATTTGTTGAGATTTACACGAACCTTATTAGATGAAAGAGAAAGAAGAACAGTTTAGTTTTACATCAGACAATCTCAGAAAAGCGAAAAAGTCTATAGAGATGTATCCTAAAGGTAGAGAAGGTAGTGCCGTCATGCCTTTACTATACCTGGTTCAAGAACAATGCGGATGGGTTCCTGAATCTGCCATGCGCTGCGTTGCTGACATGCTTCATATTCAACATATTCGTGTATATGAAGTGGCAAATTTTTACACCATGTATAATTTAAAACCAGTAGGTAAATATCTCATACAAATTTGTAGAACAACTCCTTGCTGGTTGTGCAATAGTGAAGAAGTGTTAAATACCTTTAAAAAGAAACTAGGAATCAATATCGGTGAAACTACTAAAGATAATCTATTTACTTTAAAGGAAGTTGAATGTCTTGGTGCATGCGTTAATGCCCCTGTGGTGAAGATCAATAATGACTTTTATGAAAATCTCACTCCTGAAAAAGCGGAAAATATCATAGCAGAGCTTTCAAGCAAATAGATGGAAAAGTTTTCGTTTAGGATAACCAAGCAATCAGGTTCTGCAAGAGTTGGCACAATTAAAACTCAAAATGGAAACATAGAAACACCAGCATTTATATTTTGTGCAACCAAAGCTGCCATTAAAGCTGCAGATATCGAAAAAATCAGAGAAGCAGGTACTCAGATAATACTTTCCAACACTTATCACCTAATGCTTCAACCTGGAGAGGATACTGTGGCAAAACTTGGTGGCTTGCACAAGATGATGGGATGGAGTGGACCAATGCTCACTGATTCTGGTGGATATCAGATATTTAGTTTAGGGCACGGGTCAATTTCGGAAGAAATAAAGGGAATAAGACAGAAGCAAAAAACTCTGATCAAAATTAACGAAGATGGGGCAATTTTTCGTTCTTACATAAATGGTAAAACTTATTGTCTAACTCCTGAAAAGTCTATACAAATTCAACAAAAATTAGGTGCAGATTTAATCCTAGTTTTAGATGAATGTACTCCATTCCATGTCAGTAAAGAATACACAAGAAAATCAATGCTCATGAGCCATAGATGGGCTGAACGTTCTTTAAATGAGTTTGAAAAAAATAATAATGGCAAACAGGCACTGTATGGAATTAGCCAAGGCGGAGTGTATCAAGATTTACGTGGAGAAAGTTGTGATTTTATCAACAACTTGCCGTTTTTTGGTCAAGCAATAGGTGGATCGCTTGGTCAGAGTAAAGAGCAGATGTATGATGTAATTTCCTTTACTATGGAACATTTAAAAAAAGATAGGCCTACTCATTTGCTTGGTATTGGTGGAATTGTAGACATTTTTCGTGGAGTAGAGCTTGGAGTTGATACATTTGATTGCGTGCATCCAACTCGCCTCGCAAGACATGGTGGCGCACTTGTTAAAGTAAAAAACAGAGATTCTATTTCTTCAAAGTGTAAAGAGCATATTAATTTGCGAAATCAACGATTCGAACTAGATGATAACCCAATTGAAAATGACTGTTTGTGCTTTACTTGCAGAAAACATTCAAGAGCCTATATACACCATTTACTAAAAGCGAAGGAATTGCTGGCTTACACACTCGTTACCATTCACAATGTTTTCTTCATGAATAAGTTGATGGAATCAATAAGACAAGCAATATTGAATGATAGGCTAGATCAGGAAAAAAATAATTGGATTAGTGAAATACCGTTGCATTGTGAATTATATACCTAGTTCATATTTTGTAAATGTGCGTTGCATTTTTTAATCTTCTTTAAAAACTTGACAGTACCGTATATATACGGGTATACTAGAAATATAATTTTGTGAGGCATTTTATGGTTAAAAATAAAGAAAAACATCAAATAGCGTTTTGCGTTTCAGCCTTTACACCCTTAGCTGGTTTATCATTGATCGCAACTGGAATTGCAGTGGGTACTGTACCTGCTATAGCTTCTTGTTTAGTGACAGGAGGAATTTTAACTGCCTTGTCTATTGTGCAATCAGTAGAAAGCTATTTATTTTTACAAAACAGCGAAAAAACTTTCAATAAAATGATTAGTGGTATATACGATGAACCAGAAAGCAAACTTTTTATAGAAAGAATTTTGCAACCATTCATTGAACTTTTTAGTGAGCATAAGCAACATAACTAAAGTACACTAAGCATAGAAACCACTTTATCGTAACTTGGCAGTGAATTAATTTCTCCAATCGTAGCTAAAGTAATTTTTTCATGCTGAGATAGCAATTCTTCTGCTGCTTTTTTTATATCGCAAATAGTAACAGCACTAATTTTTTCTATTAATTCGTTTTTACTGATGTATTTATTATAGTTGCCGTAGTAGTGTCCTAACGTTTCAGCACGCGAGCTAACACTTTCGCGTGACATTAAAATTTGGGATTTTACTCGCTCTTTTACTCTATTTACTTCTTCTTCCTTCAGATCGTCTGTGGACAATTTCTTTAGCTCTGTCGTTATGGATTTTAAAAGCTTATCTAGATTACTACTATCTGTACCGGCAAAAATGGAGAGCATTCCTGTATCAGCATAACTAGAGTTGAATGAGTAAATGGAGTAAGCAAGACCCTGCTTTTCTCTTACTTCCTGAAATAGGCGTGATGACATTCCGCTTCCCAGTATGGCATCAAGAACTTTGAATGTGTGATATCTATTATCATCACAAGAAACACTAGGTAGACCAATTAATAAATGTACTTGATCTAATTTACGATGTTCTAAATACTCACCACCGGTATAACTTGCATTCTCGCTTTTTTTCAGCTCTTTTGAATGAATCTTTGAGAGAAAGTCTTTGATTAATTGAGCAACTTCCTCATGTTCAACATTTCCTGCAACAGCAAATATAATGTTCTCGCCAAAGTAATGCTCATTTATGTAGTTATCTAGATGAGCTCGAGTAAAAGATTTGACAGTATCTTGCGTACCCAAGATTGACCTACCAAATGGTTGATCTTTATAAGCTGCTTCAAAATACTTATCAAAAATGATATCGCTCGGTGAATCATTAGTTTGAAAAATCTCTTGTATTACAACACCCTTTTCGTGTTCCAATTCATCCTCTAGAAATGTAGAATTCATTAATATATCTATTAATATATCAATGCCAGTCTTTATATCTTTTTTAAGAACCTTTGCGTAATAACTGGTGCTTTCTCTACCGGTGCAGGCATTGAAGGCTCCACCTATATCATCAAAAGCTTTTGCAATTTCAAATGCAGTCCTCGTTTTCGTTCCTTTGAAAGCCATGTGCTCTAGGAAATGAGATATTCCATTTTGACTTGCGCTTTCAGCTCTACTACCAACACCAATTCGTATATTTAAAGCTACGGAATCAACTTCATGCACTCGCTCAGTTATTATGCGCAGACCATTATTTAGTTTTGTTACTTGTGGTATATTCATCTTATATATTCTTCTTTAAATTCTCTTCTACAAAATCCCAATTGATCAAATGATCAAGAAAAACTTTTATGTAGTCAATTCTGCGATTTTGGCAATCCAAATAGTATGCATGCTCCCATACATCCATAGTAAGTAGTGGCACCTGGCCATAAATTAGCGGTAGATCCGCATTTGGAGTTTTAGTGATTTTGAGTTTTTCTTTTTCAAGAACTAACCACACCCATCCACTACCAAATTGGCTTACTCCATAATTTGAAAATTCTTCACAAAATTTGTCAAAGCCACCAATATCATCTTGAATTTTTTTTGCTAGAAGACCATCATCTTGAGGCTTACCACCACCATTCTTTTTCATTGAATTCCAATAAAAAGTGTGATTCCAAACTTGTGCTGCATTGTTAAAAATAGGAACTGTATTATTATTTCCATGAACTTTCGTTACTAATTCCTCAATTTCCATATGTTGATAATCTGTGTTTTCAACCAGTTCGTTGAGCTTATTTAAATATCCCTTATGGTGCTTGTCATAATGAAAATCTAATGTCTTTACAGATATATAAGGCTCTAAAGCTGTTTTATCATATGGCAATTCAGGTAAAGTAAAACTCATGCTGACCTCTTTATTTTTGATGGTATGGTAATATGTGCTTTTGCGCAACAGATAATTTAATTAGGTAGTGATTGCATTTATTCTAAAACAAGCGATATTAGTAAGATAATTATGTTTTTATTTTAGAGGGGTAATATGTCAAGTTTATATAAAAATTTTAAGAAGTATTCTCGATATGGAACAGTTCCTACCAAAAGCGTTCGAGGTAACGAAGTTCCACAAAATAGTTTCTATAAGTCCGTTTATTGTCCCAAATTTGGAAGAAAAACCCTAAACCATCCTTTTAAGAATATAATTTTAAGGTGAAAAATCTCAAAGAATGTGGAATATTATAGAAAAAGCAGTAACTCTGTATATATATCACATAGTGTGGATAACAAAATATCGATATCCAGTATTAGTTGGAGATATTGGACAGAAAGCTAAAGAAATTGTACAAGAAGTATGTGAAAGTAGAAATTATCAGAGGTAGAGTTGCGTTAACATGTATACGTTTCTGTACCCCCATACTTAAGTATTAGTAAGTTAGTACAGTTAATAAAAGGAAAAAGTTCCAGAAAAATACAGCAAAACTTTCCAGAGCTGAAAAAAAGATACTGGGTTATGGGCATTTGTCAGGAATAGCGGAAATGTATAGCTGTTCTCATAATAGTGGAAACAAATGAAGAAAAGCAGAATCGACAGCTTGATGAAAAGATTTGAACAGAGGTACATTATTTCTGGCTCTGTTTTTTATAGCAAACCAATGATGCTCAATTTTATTGAAATCTGGATCTATTTGATCATATGCTACAAAGTTACCATAGTGCTTTGTTATCGCCGCTGTTAACGTTGTCTTCCCATGATCCACATGTCCTATCGTTCCCACGTTTACATGCGGCTTTCCAAATGCTTCTACTATCGCTGTCATAATTACTAACTTTTAATTATACTTTAACTTCAACTCATCAACCACATATTGTGGCACTTGTTCATAACAAGAAAAATGCATACTATACTGAGCTCTTCCCTGAGATATAGAACGCAAAACATTTATATAACCAAACATATTTGCAAGAGGAACCGAAGCAGTAATTATTTTGCTATTATTACCTAAATCCAGCATATCAACAACACTGCCTCTTCTACTATTTATATCACCCATAACATCACCCATATATTCTTCAGGAGTAATGATTTCCACTTTCATTATAGGTTCTAGCATTTTTGGACCAGCTTTATTTGCCATTTCCTTAAAAGCACCTTTAGCAGCAAGTTCAAAAGCCAAAGGACTAGAATCAACATCATGAAAAGCACCATCAAGAAGAGTAGCCTTAAAATCAATCAATGGAAAGCCAGAAATTATACCACCTTCTTTTATCAATTCTAAGCCATTTTGCACTCCAGGTATATACTCTTTTGGAATAGCACCGCCTACAATTTTACTTTCAAACTGAAAGCCAAAACCAGGCTCAAGAGGTTCGAATTTTATTTTAACTTTAGCAAACTGACCAGCACCACCTGATTGTTTTTTATGAATGTAATCAATTTCAACAGATTTAGTGATAGTTTCACGATATGCAACTTGAGGCGCACCAACGTTAGCTTCAACATTAAACTCGCGCTTCATTCTATCAATAATAATCTCAAGATGCAGCTCACCCATACCTTTCAATATAGTCTGCCCACTCTCCGCATTTACTGACATCCTTAAAGAAGGATCTTCTGCAACCAATCTATTCAAAGCAACACCTAATTTTTCCTGATCTGAGGTAGTTTTCGGTTCTATAGCAGTTTCAATAACAGGATCAGGAAATTCCATACGCTCTAATAGTATAGGAAAATCAGATGAACATAAAGTATCACCAGTAATTGTTTTCTTTAATCCAACTAAGGCAACTATATCACCAACTTTAGCTTCGTTTATATCTTCTCTGTTATTTGCATGCATAAGCAACATTCTACCAATTCCTTCAGTCTCATTCTTTCCAGCATTTAACACAGCAGATTTAGATTTTAACTTACCGGAATAAATACGAATAAACGTCAAGCTACCTACAAATTTATCCGTCATCACTTTAAACGCAAGAGCAACGAATTTCTCTTTTTCTGAAGGTTTGATCTCAATTTTCTTTTCTGAATCTTTAGGATCAATTCCAATAATTACATCAACATCAATAGGAGAGGGTAAAAAATCAACCACACCATCTAAAAGTGATTGCACGCCTTTGTTTTTAAAAGCTGACCCACATAATACAGGGACAAATTTTCCTTTAATGGTCCCTCTTCTCACACACCTTTTCAATAAATCAATTGGCAGATCGTTAGATTCAAAGTAAGTATTTATCGCCTCATCATCCATTTCAGCTGCAGCATCTAATAAAAGATTTCGATACTCTTGAGCCTTATCAAGTAAATCAGAAGGAATATCTTCACAAGAAAATTTAGCGCCTAATGTTTCTTCTTGCCATATAATAGCTTTCATAGAAATAAGATCTATTATGCCTTTAAAATCTTTCTCACTTCCTATTGGCAACTGAATAACTAAAGGTGATGCGCCAAGCTTTGTTTTTATCATATCGACACATCGATAAAAATTTGCCCCGATTCTATCCATTTTATTAACAAAGCAGATACGAGGAACGGTATATTTATCAGCTTGACGCCAAACTGTCTCAGACTGAGGCTCAACTCCAGCAACTCCATCAAATACAGCAACTGCACCATCCAAAACTCTCAAAGATCTCTCAACTTCAATAGTGAAATCAACATGACCAGGAGTATCTATTATATTAATCCTATGATCATTCCAAAAACATGTTGTTGCAGCAGAGGTAATTGTAATGCCACGCTCCTTCTCTTGCTCCATCCAATCCATAGAAGCTGCACCATCGTGCACTTCACCAATCCTATTTTGTTTACCAGTATAAAATAAAATACGCTCTGTTGTGGTGGTCTTGCCAGCATCTATATGAGCCATTATTCCTATATTTCTATACCTAGATATTAAAACTTCCATACCACAATCAATCAGCTAATATTAAAAACGAAGATGAGAAAATGCCTTATTAGCTTCAGCCATTTTATACTTTTCTTCACACATCTTAAATGCACCACCACATTTATTATAAGCATCTAATATTTCAGACTGCAAACAATAAACAGTAGTTCTACCGCTCTTTTTTCGAGCAGCAGAAGTTGCTCTAGCAATCCACCTTAATGCCAAAGAAATTGCTCTATCTTGACGGATTTCAACAGGGACTTGATAAGTTGCACCACCAATACGCCGAGAGCGTACTTCTATAGAAGGGGTAACATTTTCTACTGCTGTTTCAAAAATTGATAAGGCATCTTTGCCTATTTTCTTTTCAGCTAAGGACAAAGCACTATAAGCAATCTTTTCTGCAATAGATTTTTTACCACATTTCATAATTATATTAATAAAACGCATAAGCAAGACACTACCATAACGAGAGTCAGGGCTTGTTTTTTTTTTTGCTTTATTACGACGTGCCATAAATTATTTCTTTACACCATATTTTGAACGAGCTTTCTTTCGATTTTGCACACCACGTAGATCAAGAGCACCTCTTATTATGTGATAACGTACACCCGGCAAATCCTTAACTCGCCCACCACGAATTAAAACAACGGAATGCTCTTGTAAATTATGACCTTCGCCAGGTATATAAGCCGTCACTTCACCGTATCCACTAATCTTTACTCTAGCTACCTTACGTAGTGCTGAATTAGGCTTTCTAGGAGTTGTAGTATATACCTTAGTGCAAACACCCCTTCTTTGAGGATTGCATTTTCCAAAAGCTGGCACCTTCTTCTTGCGAGTTAACCCTGATCTACCTTTACATATTAATTGATTTATCGTAGGCATATACTGTAAATTTAAAACTCTGAAAATAACTAAGTCTTAGTTATAAAATAATAAACCTCAATAGTCAATATAAAAATAAACATTACTACTCTAATAATCTCAGCCTAATTGCTTTGAAAGCTACCGATAATTATATGCTAAAGCGCATATTGGTTTTAATATTAAGAAATTATCACTTGCTGTGGTCGAATTAATATAGATATGGAACAAGTAATATATTGTGATGGCTATCAAAGAATATGCAGAAAATAATTCTTATAATAGAGCCAAGAGCTTCTAACATTAATGCAAAAACACCAACCAAATTAACCGAATTACCAGTAAAGCCAGATGATTTTTACAATCCTACTCTTGACACTTAGATTTAATGCAGCTACCCTAAGTTCAAAATTCTATACTCAATTTTGCTGTTCTTGTATACAAGGAACACGTTTTTAGAATAATGAAAACAATCAGCGCTTTAATTAAAGAAGGGTCAAAGCTACTATCATCACATAGAATTGAATCACCACATTTGGATTGTGAAATCATCATGCAGTACGTACTTGGAGTAGAAAGATCATTCACAATCATGAATTACACCAATCAGGTACCAAGAAACAAAGAACTTCTATTCTGGAAATTAACAAAAAAAAGAGCAGAAAGATATCCAATATCGCAAATAATAGGTAATCGTGAATTCTGGAGTAAAAATTTTATAGTTAACCAACATGTTCTAGATCCAAGACCAGATAGTGAGACAGTAATTTCAACAGTGTTAAAATATTACCAAAATAAGAAGCAAAAAATAAAAGTTGCAGATTTTGGCACAGGCACAGGCTGTTTGTTGATCTCCATACTTAGTGAGTATGAATATGCTATTGGAGTTGGTTTTGAAAAAAGCCTGGAAGCATACAAAATTACCTGCCAGAACACAAAGAAACATAATCTTCTCAATAGAGCTAAAATATTTCCAAATTCGTGGACAGAATGTAGAGATTTATTTGATCTCATAATAAGCAATCCTCCATATATTAAAAGAAGTAAGTTAAAAGATCTGCAAGCTGAAGTGCAAAAAGAGCCAAGAATTGCTCTTGATGGTGGTATCGATGGATTGAGCTGTTACCTGAGTATTTTTCCAATATTGAAAAAGTGCCTTAAAAAAGATGGGTTTGCGATACTGGAAATAGGCGAAGATCAAAGCAATATTAACAAAATAATACCCTTATATGGACTGGCTTTTCAGGAATACGTATACGACTTGGCTAGAATAAAAAGATGCATTGTTGTAAAGCAAGATAAAGAACATGACTAGTAGAACGCTAGCTTTCTAAGAACCTGTTCATAATCTCAAGAAAGGCATAAAGTAAGAAATAGAGTGTATAAATTAGGATATATGAGGAGTGTATACCCAAGTGACATAAGTCGAGAGAAGTTTGAGATTATTTCACCAGATCTGGAGTCTTGTGGAAAAACAAAACCAAGAAAACTCGATTTGTATGATATATTTTGCGGAGTGTTGTACGCCCTAAAAAGTGGTTATCATTGGAGGATGCTACCAAAAGAGTTTCCAAAACGGCGCAATTGTTATGATTATTTCAAAAATGGAGTGAAAAAGTAAAAAGAAATAAAAAAAAGTATTTTGGAGTGCATGTTGAAAAAAATAGTTAGTGTGGTCCGACAAAACAATGTTTAGAAAGAAAAACCCAGCTTTTGCATAATTGACGCTCAGAGTGTAAAGAACGCAGACACTGATGAAGAAAAAGGCTATGACTCTGGTAAAAAAATCTCAGGAATAAAACGCCATATCGCACAAGATATAGATATTTGCTATTTATTCTCAAGCTTATTTAAATAGCATTTTACTTTTTTTAGTATGTAGAGATTTTCTAGGAATTATTTTATTGAATTCTATGATATTATTTTTTGTAAGATTGTTATACATATCATAAGAGTGAATTGATGAAATTTGTAAAGGAGTTTTATGGCTTAGCTACATGATACTAACACTCAAGTAAATTTTCATCAATGACGCAATTTGCTATGTCTATATCTCACATAGCTTACAACTTGCTTTACTCCGTTTACTTTTCTTGCAATTGCTATTATAGCTTTTAATTCCGCCTTATTTTGAGCTATGCCCATCAAATAAACGACTCCATCAACTGTATTAACGCTATAATTAATTGATTTAATATTTCTTTTTCCCAGAAGCCTCGTGCTTATCTCTGCTGTTATCATACCATCCACAGTAACATCTAGCATAGAAGCCATTTTAATTGGTGTGACTCTTATTTCATTTATCACTTCTTTAATCTCTTTTTGCTGCCAAGCTATTTTCTCTGCCGTGAGTTGCTTTTCATGATTATCAACATTTCCAATGAGTAATACTCTTCCTTCACTCACTTTAACTTTTATAGATGAGAACAGTCCGTGTTTTAAGAGTCCCTTATTGATTCTTATTACTATAGTTGTATCATCAATAATGTTTCCCAAGGATTTATCTTGCATTGTTATTGCTGTAGCCGCTGCAGTTGCTGTTACCACTATACCACTCACAAGAGTCGTACAGCCACTCTGTGTAATCAGAAAAATTGCTAGTAAGAAGCTTGCTATTAATCTCATTATTAATTTCCAGAGTTTAGAGCTTTAATTAAAGAATATTAATAAGCTTTTTTTATTGTGTAAATACTATAAATTGAATAAGCCTTGAATATTTCTAAGAGACTGTACATGATCTCAAAAAAGGGATAGAATGAGAGGATAAAGTAGGATATGGGAAGTTTATATCCAAGTGATATAAGTCGAGGAAAGTTTGAGATTATTGTAGCAGATCTGAAGTCTTGCAGGAAGAGGAAAAAAGATGGGTTGTTGAGAGATCTTTTGCTTGGTTGCAAAAATGTAGGCGACTTTGGAAAAATTGCGAGCGGAAACTCAACACTAGCCTGCAAATGGTCGTTCTTGCTTTCGCTGCTTTGCTTCTGAAAAGATTGTGAACAGGATCTGAAACAGTACTTATCTTAATAATGTTAGTTAAAGCAATTCAGGCTTAGATTCATAGTGGAGTTAACCAGTATTATAAGTTCAGTCTGTGGTATTAAAATCTAATCTTTAAATTGCATAAGATGACAGAAGTGGTTATCTATAAGTGAATGAAGGGTTCTTGCGGATATGGCGAAATTGGTAGACGTGCCAGGTTTAGGTCCTGGTGAGCTTGCTCGTGGGGGTTCAAGTCCCTCTATCCGCACTTAAAGTCATGTAACTCAGGTTTTAAGAGAAAATTTATAATTACTAAGTACACTTTTGTTTGTATAAGAACCTGTTCTTAAGGATTGTATTTAACTTAAATTCTGGTAAAATGGCTTTATTAAAACATAAATAAAATATTGATAACAGGTTGTAATGTCTAGTAATATAACTCAAAATGCAGTAGAAGCAGATACATTAAGTAATATATATACCTATAAGGAACTTAGTGTAGATAAACTAAAGTATGAGTATGAAATCACAGTTAGTAGTGATTATATAGAACAAAAGATAAACTCTAGATTACAAGAAATAGCGAAGGATGCAAAACTGCCTGGATTTAGATCCGGAAAGATGCCTTACGATCTTGTTGTTAAAAATTATAAAAACGAAGCTTTGGAATATGTGATAAAAGATACGATTGACTATTGCTCAAGTGATTTAATGAAAAAAATCGAAGTTAAGTCTCACATTCATCCTAAGGTTGATATTATGTCATTACCAAACCTGGATAAAAAGGATGAAAAAGGCGACTTTCTGTACAAATTATCTTTTGAATCGATGCCAAAAGTGCCAGTAATAGATCTTGATAAAATAAATTTGAAGAAAGTTAAGGCAAAAATCAAAGAAGGAGACATAAAAGAATTTATTGATTCTATAAAAACAAAATTTCCTAACTTTGTCTCTGTTAATGATGCTTCTTATCAAGCAAAAAACGAGGATAAACTGATAATTGACTTTGAAGGGCGAATTAGAAATAAGCTCTTTCAAGGTGGAAGTGGCAAAAATTTTACTGTTAATTTAGGATCTGGAACATTTATAAATGGTTTTGAAGATCAATTAATTGGCATGAAAAAAGGGGAAACAAAAAGTTTTAAGTTGAGATTTCCTGAAGATTACCAGATAATTTCCCTTGCGGTGCAGGAGGCTGCTTTTTCTGTTCGAGTTAATGATATTCAGATTGCCAAAGATTTGCAAAGTGATAATGAAATAGCTAGGAGAATTGGTTTTGAAGATCATTCTTCGCTAATAAATCATGTAAAAGAAGTAATTGATAATCAGTGTAAAGAAATGGGAGATCTCTTAATTAAGAAAGAGCTATTTGATTGTTTGGATGCTAGTTATAGTTTTGATTTGCCTATAGAAGTAGTAAAACAGGAACAGCAGAGAGTGGAAAGAGAGTTGAATGCTAAAGATGATTCTTGTAAAGAAGCTGAAAGACGCGTAAAGCTTGCAATGCTATTTATGGAGTTCAGTAAAGAACATGAAATATCATTAACTCAAAGTGATATTATGAATGTTATTGTAAATCAATATGTCAGTAAAGATGTATCATTTGACAGAGTATTTAAACATTTTAAATCAGATGGACAATTTCAGGAATTAGTTAGAGGGCAAGCGCTTGAGTATAAAGTGACAGATTATATGATAGAAAAAGCTAGTAAAGAAGAACAGATTGTTTCTGTGAAAGAATTAAAGGAATTATTTGATAATATTTGATAGGAAAAGGTATGACTCTTATACCAATTGTAGTTGAACAAACTAGTCGCGGTGAGCGGGCTTATGACATATATTCAAGGCTAGTAAAAGAAAGAATAATTTTCGTAACTGGCCCTATTGAAGACAACATGGCCAGCGTAATAGTAGCACAGCTTTTATTTTTAGAATCGGAAAATCCCGATAAAGACATTTGTATGTATATTAACTCACCAGGTGGTGTTGTAACTGCTGGTTTGTCGATCTACGATACAATGCAGTATATAAATCCAGACGTTTCAACTTTGTGTATAGGTCAAGCTGCATCTATGGGTTCTTTGTTGCTTACAGCTGGTGCGGAGGGTAAACGTTACTCGCTACCTCATTCAAGAATTATGATACATCAGCCATCTGGTGGTTATCATGGGCAAGCAACTGATATAGAAATACATGCTAATGAAATTTTGCGAATTAAGAAAAAATTAAATCAAATTTATGAAAAACATACTGGAAATTCACTAAAGAAAATTGAAGAAATGATGGAAAGAGATAAATTCATGGATCCTGAAGAAGCAATGAAAATTGGCTTAATTGAAAGAGTAATAGCTGAGCGTAAAGATATGAAGATTGAAAATATTAAAGTTAAACAAAAGGTAGTTTAATGGATAACAATAATGATTTACACTACTGTTCTTTTTGTAACAAGGCACAAAACGAAGTAGATAAATTGATTACTAACTCTTCAGATGGTTTAAAGGTGTTCATTTGTAATGAATGCATAGAGTTATCCCATAAAGCAATAAGTCAAAAGAAAGAGAGAGCTTTTAATTCAGATCATATATCTGATATGAAGCTATTACTAAAGAAACCTGAAGATATAAAAAATTTTCTTAGTAAGAATGTTGTAGGTCAGGAACATGCGCAACACGTTTTATCTGTGGCTATGTATAACCATTGTCAATCCATGGTGCAACTTCATTCTATAAGTGATATTGAAATTGAGAAGTCAAATATAATGCTTATTGGCCCTACTGGTTCTGGTAAGACTTTGCTAGCAAAAACACTTGCTAAAGTTTCAGATGTGCCATTTACTATGGCCGATGCGACAACTTTGACTGAGGCAGGTTATGTAGGTGATGATGTAGAAAGCGTGTTGTCACGTCTATTACAAGCTGCAAATTATGATGTTGCAAAGGCACAGCATGGTATAGTGTTTATCGATGAAATAGACAAGATCACAAGAAAGTCTGAAAGCGCTTCAATAACCCGTGATGTTTCAGGTGAAGGGGTCCAACAAGCTCTACTAAAAATCATGGAAGGTACGGTTGCTTATGTTCCTCCACAAGGAGGACGAAAACACCCGCAACAAGAGTTTATACAAGTAGACACTAGTAACATACTATTTATTTGTGGAGGAGCTTTTGAAGGCCTAAATAAAATTATTGAGGCAAGAAAAAAGGGAACATCAGTTGGCTTTGGAGCGGATATAAGTCAGTCTAAAGCACAAAAGAAAAAAAATGCTTTACGCGATGCTCAACCTGAGGACTTAATCAAATTCGGTTTGATACCCGAATTTGTAGGACGGGTTCCAATAACTGCTGTTCTAGATGAGCTGGATCACGAAGATTTAATACATGTGTTGACAGAGCCAAGAAATGCGCTAGTAAAACAATATAAAGCATTGCTTGCATTTAGTAAAGTAAACCTTGAGTTTTCAGATGAAGCAATATCAGCTATTGCTAAAAAAGCTATAAGCTATAAAACAGGTGCAAGGATGTTACGTGCTATCTTAGAGTCACTTTTGCTTGATGTTATGTATATATCCGGCAACGGAGGTTTTGAAGGTAGCACTATAACGGTTACTAAGAAAATGGTAGAATTAGGCAAAGTGACGATTAATCATACTAATAAGGGTAGTGTTATAACGGTTAATGATTAATTTGAGGCATATATTATGAGTATTGGACGTGCTGTAAACTTTAATTCTACTGTATTACCAGTATTACCTCTAAGAGATGTAGTAATTTTTCCAAATATAATGTTGCCTTTATTCGTAGGTAGAGAAAAATCTGTTCATGCACTAGAGTATGCAATAAGTAGCAGTAGTCACCAAAACGAGATTTTTCTCATAGCACAAAAAGATGGTTCTATTGATAATCCAGAGCCAAAGAATCTTTATGAAGTAGGCGTGTTAGCAAATATTATACAACCATTAATAAAACTGCCTGACAATGCGGTAAAAGTCATGATTCATGGGGTAAGAAGGGGAAGAGTTATAGAATATATTAGCTCTCACACTTTGTTAGAGGCCAGAGTAGCGTTGGATGGTCATTATGAGTATGGAGAAAATGAAGATAATATTGATTTAGAAGCTTTAAGGCGTTCTGTTATAGATGCATTCGACAATTGGTGTAAACTAAGCAAGAAAAGTCGGCCCGAGATTATTATTGACCCCATTGATCAAGTTAAAGAGGTTAATCAAATTGTAGATATGATAGCTTCGCACTTAAATATAAAGGTATCAGATAAGCAAAACATACTTGAAGTTTATAACCCAAAAGAGCGTTTAAAAAAAGTTTTTGCTCTTATTGAGAGAGAAATAAGTATTTTGAGTGCACGAAACCGCTTGTATAAGACAATTAAATCACAGGTTGAAAGTACTCAAAGAGTCTACTACCTTAATGAGCAATTAAAAGCTATACAGAAAGAATTAGGTGAGTTTGAAAATGGAGATGAAGGGAATATACTCAATGAATTTGAAAAAAAGATAAATGAAACAAAGCTTTCTGAGGAAGCAAAAGAGAAAGCCATAACTGACTTAAAGAGATATAAGAAAATGAATCCCATTTCTCCTGAAGCAACAGTTATATCTAGTTACTTGCATTGGTTGCTTGATTTGCCATGGAGAAAGTACAAAGATGCAAAAATTAACTTAAATGCGGCTAAAAAAATCTTAGATGAAAATCATTATGGCATAGAGAAAGTAAAAGATAGAATAATAGAATTTTTAGCAGTATTAAAGAGAGTAAAAGAGATAAAGGGTCCTATACTTTGCTTAGTTGGACCACCTGGTGTTGGTAAAACTTCTTTAGCTAAGTCTATGGCAAAAGCAGTAGGAAGAGATTTTGTTCGCATATCTCTTGGTGGTATACGTGATGAGTCTGAAATACGAGGACACAGGAAAACTTATATTGGCTCAATGCCTGGTAAAATCATTCAACACATGAAAAAAGCTAATTCATGCAACCCGCTTTTCCTTCTTGATGAAATAGATAAGATGGGTTCTGATTCGCGTGGTGATCCTGCATCTGCATTACTTGAGGTTTTGGATACTGAGCACAATAAACATTTTACAGATCATTACTTGGAAGTTGAGTTTGATCTTTCAAGTGTAATGTTTGTAGCCACAGCAAATAGCTTAAATTTACCGCATCCTTTGCGTGATAGGATGGAAATTATACAATTATCTGGGTATACCGAAGATGAGAAGATCAGTATTGCTACACATCACCTTATTCCAAAATTAAAAAAAGAGCATGGTTTGCATCAGAAGGAGTGGGAAATAACCAATGAAGCATTATACGAGTTGATACGTTTATATACACGTGAAAGCGGCGTGCGAAGCATGGAAAGGGAACTTGCAAAACTCATGAGAAAAGCAGTTAAAGCAATATTAACTGATAAAAATAAGAAAATATCTGTAGAGATTGGTAATTTACAAGATTATCTAGGGGTACGTAAGTATACCTTTGGCATTGCAGAAAATGAGAGTTTGGTAGGGATAGTAACTGGTCTTGCCTATACTGAAACAGGTGGTGATATTTTGATGATAGAGTCAGTCCTAATTCCTGGTAAGGGGGAGATAAAATATACAGGAAAGCTTGGAGAAGTTATGCAAGAGTCTATAAAAGCTGCGTATAGTTATGTGCGATCAAATTGTTTATTTTTCGGTATAAAGCCCGAAAAATTCCAAAATAATGATATACATTTGCATGTACCTGAAGGTGCTGTGCCAAAAGATGGTCCCTCTGCTGGCAGTGCAGTATGTACGTCTATTGTTTCTCTCATGACAAATATATCAGTTAACAAAAGTGTTGCTATGACAGGCGAAGTAACATTGCGCGGTAGAGTTTTGGCTATCGGGGGCTTGAGAGAAAAATTGCTTGCTGCGCTAAGAGGATCAATCAAAACTGTGATTATACCAAGTGAAAATGAGAAAGATATGCAGGAGATTCCCGCAAATATTAAAGAAGGGATCAACGTAATTTTTGTTAAGAATATTGATGAAGTTATAAAAATTGCTTTAACTCGCCCTATTACTTCAATTGATGGTGATAGTCAAAATAGTCTACCTTCCTCCATAGAAAATAAAGATAGTACCTTCTCTGCGTTAGAAACATTAAAGCACTAAATTGAAAAGGTTTATGCAATTTTCGTTTCTTTTTTTTAAACCTCAAAGTTCTGATTTGAATACATAAATTACAAGTAACATATATGGCAATTTCATAAGTTCATTTTTCAAGCATATATTGCAATATCTCACTAGCAATTGCAACATCTTGGCGTGGAGTTTTGCCATGTTCTATAAACACTGAGATTGCATAGCGCGGATCATGGTAGGGGCCATAAGCGATAAACAATTTGTGACTTTCGCCTTTAGAGTTTATCTCTGGTGTACCGGTTTTGCCAGCAATTTGTATACTGCCTAGTCCTTTTCTATAGTTAGAATTCACCACGTCAAACATAGCTTTTCGAACCACACTAAGATGCTCATGATTCACATCAATATCAAGAAAGTCTTGCCCTGGTTTACTCATCTCAATGTGGGGAATTACCTCCTTTCCTGTTGCAACCCTCGCTGCAAGAACCGCAAGCTGTAGTGGTGTTGTAAGTAAATACCCTTGTCCTATAACTAAGTTAATGGTATCACCTAAATACCACTCTGAATATAGCTTACGTGCACGCCAATCCACATCAGGCAACAATCCCGGAGCTTCTTCCTTAAACATTCCAACTAATGGTCCACTTCCTATACCAAATTTGCTAGCCATTTCTAGTAGAGAATCTACATTTATTTTTTTTCCTATATTATAAAAGTAAGTGTTGCATGAGAAGGCCATTGCCTCGTTTAAAGATACATATCCATGGACTTTGCTTTTTAGGCAACGAAATTTTCGTTCACCTATTTTCATATATCCCCTACACGAGAACTTTTCTTCTGGTGTTATTATTCCATCTTTTAAACCCGCAAGCGCATCTATTATTTTAAATATTGAACCAGGTGGAATTTGATATGATAATGCACGGTTTACAAGCGGTAATGAAGGATTGTTTAAATTTTTCCAAGTTTCATTTGATAATCTGCTAGTGAAAAGATTATTATCGTAAGAAGGTGAATTATATAATGCTAAAATTTCTCCGTTATTTACATCAATTACCACTGTGGAACCTTGGTGGTCTTTAAATATCTCTGCAATTTTCTTCTGTAAATCAACATCAATTGTCAGCTGTATATCTTGTCCGTCTTGCTGCGGTATGCTAGATAACTCTCTCATGATAAGCTTCTTAGAATTTATTTCCTGCTCAGATTTTCCGGTCTTGCCTTTTAATACATGATCATATTTATATTCAATTCCACTAACCCCTGCTTCATTTATGTCTTGCTGTCTTTTTGTATATCCGATTATATGAGAACATATCGAACCAAACGGGTAATAACGTTTATAAAGAGCAGTTATTTTTGTATCTGATGATTTTGTTGCATCAGGTTTAATTTCTGATAACATCTGCAGATCAACCTCCCTAGTAAAGGTTTTTTGCCCATCAAATAAAACAATATACGAAATTTTGTTTACTGCGAGTTCAACACTATTCCTATCCAAAATCCTGCCTCGTTTAGGCACAATAGTAACAACTTTTATCCTATTATTATTGGATAGCACTTCATATTTTTGTCTATCTCGTACTTGTAAAGTATACAACCTATAACTAAAAATAGCAGAAATAGTAAGCTGAATACCACCTAATATGAATGCCCTGCGGTTGAAGACCTTATTTTTTGTCCACATAGAATTCCTTTAGAATGCACTCCTTCTCCTTTTATTGGCATATTTCTAGCTTTCACCACATCACAAATCCTCTTTTCCCAATCACTTAAGGTAACAAGCTCATAACCCCATTTTTTTAGTATTTTAATAATCTGAGGTAAAGCTTTAACTGTATTTGATTTGTTATCGTGATCATGGAACAATATAATCGCTCCATTATGTACATTGCTTAAAACTCTTTCAACCAGAATCTCTGATTTATCGCCTTGCCAGTCCAGAGAATCAACTGTCCATAGTATGGAACACATATTTAATCGATTAGTATTTTCGATCAAATTATCATTGTGACATCCATATGGTGGACGAAACCATTTTACATTCTGTTCTGTTGCATTTTTAATTGCCACATTTGTCTTTTCCAGTTCTTGCAATTGCTCCTCACTTGAAAGTGATGTCAACTTCCTATGCGACCAAGAATGATTACCTAATTCATGACCTGCTTTATGGATTTTGTTTACTATTTCAGATGTTTTTTTATTTATAAGCTCACCAAGCACAAAAAATGTCGCTTTTGTTTTATTGCTCTCCAGAATATTAACAATATCTCCTGCTCTATTATAAGACGGTCCATCATCAAACGTAAGTGCAACGAACTTATCTTTTTTATTCAATAATTTCTTTATATTACTTAAATTTCTATATGATAGATCCAAATCACAACTGAGCCCACGATATGGTAAGTTAAAGTTACAATCACTACAGAAAACTGCGCTTGAATATAACAAAAGAAAAGCGATTATTCTTATAAACATATATAATCAGCAAATTGATAGAGTACTACACTTTTTTGCTAAATTAAACCACTTTTAACAGCTACTGTTTACTTCGTTATTTTATCAATATACTGTATTAATAACTTTATATAATATAGTATCATTGCAAATATAAATACCGTTGCACTTCAGGGAACCAGCACAATAACTGTTAATGCACAAATTCACATGGCAAATGGTATTCCAGCTTTTAAAGCAACAAGGACAACATTGCAAATTTAGAGTTCAAAAGGGTTATTCCTCGAGAACTACTGCGTCAGAAAGCTGGCGTTGAATTTGTATATAATGTTGATCTTGGAGGTTTTTATGAATAATGAAGAACTACTAAAATACTTGCTGTTTTACTCTCTCCTTCATCTAACGCCTGCATGGCTTTTTTCCTTAAGTCATAACTGTATGCTGCTGGCACTTTTACCTTCTTATTACCCTAAGTCTCTATTTTATCCTGTTTCCACTATTATTAGAAGGGCTATAACTGACGAAATGATAAAAAATTATATTGAAAATCACTCTAAAAAAGAAGATAAATTTGGTAAGTAGAAAGTTAGCATTATATGCTCTCTCTCAATCTTTGGATTTCAATCCATAGTGGTTGAATAATAACCTCACTGTTTAGTAATTCGATAAAAGTAAGATTAAAACTCAATTGAGAAGTTCTGGTTTGCTATTAAGCATTTCATAAGAAAAGTGCTGCCAAGCTTTTGGCCCAATATTAATTCGGCTATTGATTTTTTCTTTCAGTTCTTGGAAAAATCTTACTTAGCTTAGCTATAGATGTTTACAAAAGAAATTCAAGTGAGTGAAGAAAGAAAAATTATTTTTGCAATACCGTAGGTACGCTCCACAATTATATTGAAGTTTTTATTGCACTCAAAACCTTCATTTTTCCTCATTTCTAGAATTATTAACGCATTATCATTTAACCAGCTTGAGTGAGCTAACTCGTCTAAAGTTGAGTTAACCAGATTGATATTATAAGGTGGGTCCATAAAAACTATATCGCACTTTGAAATAGGTCTTGGTAATCCGTTAGCATTGCAACAAATTAACGTGATATCGTTCGTAATTCCAAAATCTTCTGCTGTTTTTTTAGGCAGTTGCAAATTGTAATAATCTGAATCTACCATGAATGCATGTTTAGCACCTCGAGAAAGTGCTTCAAATGAAAAAGAACCACTTCCGCAGAATAAATCAAGTACATTTAGGTTATAAATAGGTTTTCTTGAAGAAAGTATACTAAATATTGCTTCTCGGACACTACTCATAGTGGGCCGTGCAGCTAAATTCTTGCCTGTAGTTATTTTTCTTCCACGATATTTACCCGCAATAACACGTAACATATAAAACAAGTTCGAAGTTAACTAATTATTTATAATACACATTTAATGTCAACATAGCTTCAGCAGTCTAATAGAAAGAAGGTTGCTTGTGGAGAAAAGCAAGATCAATCGCTTTTCTTTGATTTATTTTCTATACTGATTGCACGACCAATCTCGTCTTGTAAATCATCATGGTTGTTTTTTTCATCATGATTCATCCCTTCAATTCTACTTTCTAACTCTAACTTAATTAAAGTATTGATTTTCTCTATACTATAGAGGAAATTGTGACACTCTTCATCACTATATTCCTCACCAGATTCTTTTTTTTCTATAAATAGACTTTTGAACCCTATTAGATCAGAACTCTGATCGGCATTCAACACAATATTTCTCTCTATAAAACTAAGATCTGATAGTAACAAACTAACCTCTAATAGATCTTCACTTTCAATGTTTGCAAGATTATCAAGATCGTCTAAAATAGAGAACATCTTAAGCTCCTTCTGTGCAATTTCTTTGTCTTCTTTGTCAAATTCTGACGATAGCCCTTTATCATCTATAAGTCTCTCATTCAGAGCTTTATTTAGCTTTGAAAGACTAACATCACCTTGCTTAGTGCTATCTAGTAACAAATCTACCCTCGCTCTGCGCGCATTTAAAACATCATTGTAATCGTTTAACTTGATATTACCATCTTCGTCTTGCTGCAAACCATAATATTTTAGTCCTTTAAAATTACAATTCTTCATTATTATCTCTGTTATCATTCCTTTCATTATCTTGACGTTCTCTATCTTCTCCAGCACGCTTTTTTATAGCTTCTGTAGTGTTTTTTAGGGTTTCTGGTTCCGTACCTAATTTTCGATTTGATTGATTAGGCTTATTTTCTTTTGATGATTCATCTTCTTCTGGTTCTCTCTTGCGGCCAATAGTGTAGTCATGAAGCTTTTCAAGAAATTCCCGTCTATATGTTTTTGCTCTATAGAGTAGATTATGCTGGTAACCATCCTTTTCTCCTATAGCAGGGTTAATTCCTATAGAGTCGAGACCATGTTCCCAAGTAAACTTCATAGCATCTTCTATTGTATAGCCCAAATGTGATCCTACATATCCTTTATAATATTCTAAATATTTATCAATTCTTCTATGTTCAATATCTTCTTTATCAATTCCAAACGCCCTGTAGATTTTTTCCTCAAGCTTATCAACATCATTTTTAGGTGATGTTGCAAATTTTTTTGCTTCAATAGTAGCACCTACAAGCTTACTTGGCACATTAATAGCATATTTCAGCACACCCCTAACTCCTGTTATTCTACCTAGCAAATTAGCTGTACCTCCAGCTAATCTGTTCGGTACATGAGTAGCCCAATTACCTAAAGACTCTAGCCCTCCACCAATTTTATCTTGCATCTGTTGTTTTAATCCCTGCATTAAACCAGTCACAGGTGATGCTTGATACATACTAGATATATTGTAAACACCAAACCCACCACCGGCAATGCTTGAGCCCATCTGTTGTACAAACTTCTTCAAAGAAAACATCAAAAACGAAAGCAAGAACAATACAAAGATCTCTCCTGCGTTGATTAAATAACCTCTCTGTATGTCTTGCACCCTTTGGTAATCACTATTTTCTTGATAATTTTGATTTATATCATAAAAATTCTCTGATTGGCAGCTTACACTTTGCGTAATTACACCTTGCACTAAAGACTTTATTTCACTTTTTGAATTTGGTCGAATGATACCCTTTTTGTAATCGCCTATTATTTTTTCATAATTTCTGCACTCTTCTTCATGCTGTTGAGATTGACAATAACGCCTTTTTATCTTACCATCTATACTATCTATCAACAATAAGATATCAGCCTTTTCTGATGCATGTAATAAACTATTCGTTAGACGCACTAGATCTTTTTCACTACAATTAGCATCAACTACTATATCACTTTCTGCTATATAATGGTCTGCTGGATTTTTCTCAGTACCAGGCACTGGGTTCAAGAAAGGGTAATCTATATAACGAAAACCTTTATTAATGTAATCTGGTGGAAGAGGGATATATCCAGCGCCACCAGTAAACTTCACTGTACCACCTATTCTGCTTAGTTTTTCTATACCTTCTATATTCTTATCTACGTTCAATTGAGAAGCCTCTCCAATATCATAAGGTACAAAAATTTGCCCTGGAGTCCAGCTAAAGTATTCTTTATCAATTATACAAAAACCACCAAATACCGATTTTGGAGCACATAACTTTATTTCAAGCCATTTATTATAGCACACAGTAAAGCCTAACTGTTTATAAAAGGTATTCATTGTCATCGCAGCAAGTAATGACAGCAGGGTAAATATCATAATTGATTGCAAACAGAAACTAATACAGAATTTTATCCAACCCTCAAATAGACTTTTCAGTGGTGAAAATAAAATAGAGATTAGGAATAGCGGCATTATAGCTACAAGAAAAGCTATACCCATAAAACCAGAAAGGAATATTATGTAAGCATACATACACAGCAGGAAATATAAGGCAATCCCTATAAAAATTGCCGGTATCATAAGGAGACTTGCCCACATTTGATAATGTAAAAATGCTGCAAACTTTTTCCAAACAGAGTAAGCAAAAAACTTATTAAACATATCCTCCATGAAGCTAAACAATTTAGCTTCATTTCCTTGAGCAACGTTTGAATTACCTCCGGTGTTCATGTTGGGAGCAAAATTAGTAATTATGCTTATCAATTGTTCAAGACCTTTAACAAAAAAAACAAGAAAATGATCATAGAAAAATCTAAAACTTCCAGGAGATATAAGCACTATTAATAGAGTGATTTTCATCATTTTGATGAGCATATCATGCTTAGTTTCTCTTATCATTCCAAAAAGATAAAGAAGCGATGAAATCACTATAAATAGAACAAGCAAGGAAAGAACAAAATTGTGAAAGCTCGTACTTTTTTCAGCTATATTTTGAAACATCGCTTGTGCAGCTGCAGGATCATTGCTATCAAAATGCTTTTTACAATTTTCGTTAATCAATAATACACATTTTAGATAGTTATAAACGTAATCAAAAAATCCAAAATTACTTGGTTTCTGCACTCCGCTCAAAAATTCAAAAGAGTAGCCACCTGCATTATCTAGATAATATCTATCTAATATCTTTACATATATTTTCCATCCTTTTTCTAACCTCACCGTATTACAATTCCTGTCCTGTAATGTGGTGTTATCTCTGTCTAAAGTAAAAAGCCCACTTCCATCTTCCGCTACGGAATTGTAACCTAGATGTACAGTAGGAGACTCAGGGTTACGCATGGATTTTAAATTTTCGTTAGGACTAGAATCGCTAGGCCTTTTAAATAAAAGATAAGCACCATGGCCGTTAGTAAACCAACATGGAGCACCGCGTTTTTCTTTGTTATCATCTTCACTAATACACTTGCAACCTACAGGGCAACTTACATTAGGATTACTTGAAATTTCCTGTGGAGTACTAGATTTATAATCATTACAAACTAAGCGAAAGTCAGGCAGACTATTATCGCCTTGTTTGCCTTCAAATTTGGTTATATACTTCAGTTGTTCCAAGTTTTGCAAGCTATAACTGCTTTGAGATTCCTTCTTATTGTTATTGCTCCAAGATGTCCATGCACCATTTACTCGTACTACTAAACTATCTCCATTGGTTTCAAATCCGGTATCCTTCCATTTTACCACCTGATTAAGGTGAAAACCATAATTAATTTCGCCAGTATTAGGATCAATAATTTCTCCATCTTCTGGAAAAAAAGCATCGTGATCTCTTGAAAAATGAGCACCAACTGCAACCGGCTCAGGACCAAAATAATCAGCAGATATACATCTTGGAAAAGGCATATCATTCTTACTACAACCTGTAACCAGCACACAGATTACCAAAATTAATAACCTAAACCAACATTTGCCTAAGCGTGATTGCATACCTAAACTTTTTCCAATACAGAATAAATTTCTAAAACCTTACTTCAAATATCTTTTTAATTAGTTACTCCATATATCTCATCAATCTTCCTTGACTTGTCCTTTTGTTTTATCAAAATCCTTTTGCTTATCTGGCTGGCTTAGTGTTTCAGATTTGCTCATTTCTCTGCCAGTACTCGCTTTCCCATCTGCTTGCTTTAGTGTATCAGGCAATTTAGCTTCAATTTTGCTACGATCTTTACTCATTCCCTGCTTGATGTTATGTATCATATTTTGGGTTCTATCATCAAGGCCAACAGTTGACAGCATAGCTTGTGATGCGCTCCTAGAAATATGACTAACACTTTGAGCAACTCCATAACCAGAGCTGAACAACGCCTGCGCCATAGTTTCTGATATAGAAACAAAAGCTTCCATTGCACTAGCAATGATGAGATATATAAATGCCTGGATTAGATCTATAGGTAATGCTGCAAAGTGCCCACCAGCCCTTTCTCCAGTACTGAGCGCAACATCAACACTAGTACCAGGACTATACCCAAGAGGTAATATTGATTTCATAAGACACAGATCATACGATAAAAAATTTACACTAATTAAGCATTGATAGCATGCAGAAAAATTTGTGAGGTTGTATAGAACTGAATACATTAACTGGTTTAAAAGAGACAAGGATGAAAATAAAATGACTGGTTGCAATGAAACATGAGCCAGCGTTTTTATCCAATTATCAAATAATGTTTTAGTTTGTTGAAATAGAATAAATACGATAAATAAAGGTGCTAATGACAATAAAAATGCCACTAAAACAGTAGATATTACATACTTAAACGCAGCACTAATAATGCATCTTAAAAACACAAAAGTAGCATAAAGTATTGCCAAAAATGCAATAAAGCCAAAAGGTCCTGATAGCATTAAAGACAAAAATTTCAGCCATGTTTCTCCTGTAAATAATACTCCCGCTGTTAAATCTAAGAATGCAAAATTTTTACCTCCTTCTCCTATATAGCCAGAAAAACTATCAACTAAATAAATGCTACCATCAACAAAAAGCCCAGACAAAGTTGTACCAAAGAATTCCCAACTTCTATCACTAAAAGCAAAAGCTATAAATGCTATTTTGAATATTCTTATAATAAAATCGAATTTACTTAATTGTATTGTTCCAAGCATATAGCCAACAACAGTAAATGTAACGTATAGAATAAGCAAAGCTCTTATTACTTGTAGAAGCCCCTTTCTATATCCTTCATATGGAATTTTAATTCCGTCTTCACCCCCGTCTGTTATGAAATCAAAAATCTTGTTTACAGTTGATGAAATAAAATCTTTTATTTTTCTTTTTAAAAATAAATTTACTGTGTATTTGTTATCTTCATAATATTTGCCTTCTTTGTCCGTAATATCATCTTTCTTTACGTTTTCTACATTAATACCAAAGTATATCTTTTTAGACTCTTTATCCTTTAAATGACTTCCATCTATTATGTAATAGTCTACATTATCCTCTGTTATTTTATCTAATTTCTTTACTTTTTTGAAATTATTAGTCTTTCGAGCAGATGGATCTTCTGGCGGGCTATCACCCAAGTACATATACAGTTTTTTACCACTATCGAAGTTACATGATCTAGTCACTGCAACATGATATCCACCTCTATGAAGTTGGTAGTTGCCATTACTTGCTATAGCAAGCATCACACTACTACCAGGTAGTATATCTTTTTCATCTATTTTATAATCATGATTTAATTTCAAAGAAAAATGTTCAAAATTACCACCAATTTGCGAACACACATTATCCCCTTTTGCACCCTTTTTCTCTGGAAAACATTGAATACCTTTAGCAGTATTCTGATTATTAAGATCGCCAACTTTTGCAACAAGAGCCTCAGCCCAAGAAATATCTTCTCTGTCCTCTTTGAAGTTTAATTTAGAATTTGATATTAAATTAATGTCAATCTGCTTAGAATCCCTCTTATTTTCTTTAATCTCTTTTAGTTCATCCTCAATACGTTTAAGGTGAGAATACATGTCACATGTATTTCTTTTATCATACTTCTCATACCTTATAGAAGAGACGCAATTCTCCCCTATACCTTTTGCGTTGTAACATATATTCTGATAGTAACAATTAAGTTCATAAGAACTGTATTTGTTCATCTCATTAAAATCACACCTTTTCCCATTACATAATTCATTCAGTCCTATTTTAGTTCGTCGTAAATCTAACAATGCTCCATTTATCCATGAATTTTGAATATAATCCTTATTAAAATGTACCTTATTATCATATGGAGTGTAGCCATTACCAACTAGCACTCTTCTTTCTTCTATGTTCTCTTTATTAATCTTAGGAAATTCTACTTTAGTTCTCTTACCACTTTCTTCACAAAAGAACGTTCCTCCATTGAGCATGTCTTTTATTGTAGCTTTGTCTTTTTTATCATTTTCTTTAGCTCTATAGCAATAGTCATCAAAGCTGATACCTTTCCCTTCCGGATTGTCATAATTAATCGTTATCTCTCTGGGAACTAAGCTAAAGCTTAACTTATCACCAGGATTTGCTTTAATTCCAGTATCTACATAACGTCTATTGCTATAGAATTCATTATTTCCAAAGCCTATATCCCCACATATTTCTCGTTCATCAAGACTAGCATTATCAATTAACTTATTACTGTAATTTGGTATTAAATCATTAGCACAAAATACAGCGGGCACAAGTACTCTCTTTGGATTTTTCCCTTCTTTAAGAGGACAAAAATTTACTGACCCACCAAGAGTAAATTTGATTTTCTCATCCTTGCTAATTACTTGACCAGAATCAACCCAATGAATTTTAACTCCTTCGCCAGCTTCACGAACTGGAACATCTATACTGACACTAGTATTTCTGCTCTGCAGCCCAGGTTCAACACAATCCATTGTGCAGCCAGTAATTACAAGACATAGTATCAATAATAATGATTTTCTGCTCATCATTGATTTCCTGTGTTTGTCGGTATTTTAGGTGCTGATCTTTGAGCTGATTGTGGTATTTGAGGTCTTCGACTTGGTGTACCAGATTGCTGACCTGCTCTTCTTTGGATACTTTGTTCATCTAAACCTACTGTTCCCATTAAGCTTTGCTGATATTGCCTTCCTGGTTCGCTTGCCACATAAACACCAAACAACGAATCAGATATTGTTGAAGATGCCTCAACTAAAGCTTTCATAGCATGTCCCAAAATCACAAAAGCCATCATAGCTGTGATGTTAGGTGCATGTTTGAAAGCATAACCATAAATAATACAAGGATTAAAAATCTTTAAGTTAAGATTAAGTATACATGTAGGGCAGACCTCAAAATTAAAGACCGAATACACAATATAATCCATAACCTGGCTTATTAATGATATAAAAATTAAAAGCACTACCGGATGAATTGCAAATCTTGCTAAATTTTTGACCCAATTGTGAAACATCTGTCTAGTATATCCAAATAGAAGGCAAATAATAAAAAGAGGCGCCAAGGAAAGCAATAATGCAACTATTGCTATAGATGTGATAAAAGAAAATAAGACGTTAAACATCGATAAGCTCACTGTTATCAAACCCCAAATCACCAAGCAAAACGATACAATACCCAAAGGACCGGAGAATATAAGAGATACTATTAGTAACACTGAATGTGCTGATAAAAACCTATTGAGCGGTAAATCAAGAAATTCAAAAACATTTGATGTTGTACCTCTGAAATTTGCTATTTCTATTAACTGTTTTGGAGCATTAACAAAAATAGAAAATGCATTGTTATAAAAAAAACTCCAACTGTTATCGTTCAGCAATTGGGTAATAACTCCTATCTTTACACATATAATTAAAAATTCATATATAGAAGCATGAGACAATCCAAAAAAGTAATAAAGGGTGTATAAAACTATATATAATACTAATAACGACGCTATTGTAGATCTGATGATATTTGTTCTATTTGATGCTACAAAACTTTGATAAAGAGACTTCACAGGGCTAGTATCAGAGTGAATTGCGTTAGTGTCTTTGTAGCTAGAACCGAAAAATGCAGTTTTTACTTTTTCATCAAAAAATTTATATATCGCACTAAAAGTTCTTACAGGTGGCTCTTTAGTTGTAAGGTTAATGCTAAATTGACCTTCATTTTTCTTATAATCACAGCCATGATCTCTTATTCCGTAATATATAGTGCCACTCTTGTCCTTTAGCTTTTCTTTTAAGCCTTCCATATATTGAGTATTATAAACTTTGCTAATGTCTACAGGTATATCTCCCTGAGTTTCATCGGGCTCACGCTCAGGAAATGTGTTAGAAACGCTTATATATAAGCTTTTTTCTAAATTAGGGATTCTTGTTACTCTTATGTTGAAACCACCCTTGCCCTTACCATCACCTAAACTAAAAGTTAACTCTGATTTTGGATGGTTACGATCTATCTTATGATCACAGTTAATACATATACCGCCTCCTGGAATGTGTTCAAATTCCTCATTATCCATGTGAACACGTAATAGTGTAATGTCAGTTTTTACCCGTTTTTCCTTTAATACGTTATCAATAATTTCAGCAATAACAGATTCACTTCTAGAATTTAAAGTATTGAATATCTCACCTTCTATACTATTGTATTCAATATATACGCAACCTTTTTCTCTGCTGCCGAAAGAAAATTTACATATACGTCCACAGAGTAAATTTAAAATGCGCGTATTCATCTTACTTTTCTGATCGCTTGAAAGCTTGCTGCAGTCTATATTTTCTCCCTTCTTTATAAAGTTAATATTTCCAATCTCCTTTCTTTTTTCTTCTTGGTCTGGTTTTGAAAAATCTGAACTCCAGTACTCTTGCCCGGGAAGCCATTCTGCATTGCCTATCATGAGTTTGTTAGGACATATTGTGTACCTGTATTCTCCATTTTGCCATATTGCCTGACATTCATTTTGATTTAAAACATGTGCAAAATACTCCTTCTCTCCTTCACCGCAACTCTCGTCAATTTTTTTATAGGTGACCGTGCCATTATCGTTTTTACACATTTTACTTCCAACAACACTAAAGCTTATCGCATCGCCAGCTTTAAGCGCAAACGGTAATGTAACGTTTCTTACTCCAGGTTCAATTGCAAAATCTTTATATTGCGAACAAAAATTAACCTTATTAGGTACTATATTAATCTCTGTTACTTTTATTTTATCAGAAATATAGACTCCAGAATCAACCCATTTCTGCTCTGTTGACACTATATCCAATTTCTCACGCAAGCCTGATAAATCTTCTGGCTTAATACACCCGCACCCAGATAATAAAAAGAGTATCACAAAACTTATGCATAGCTTAACCAAGTTTTGGTTGCTCAAATGTTCAAACATCTGTTACTCACCTGCGCTCACTCTTCACCTTCTTCAATAGCCCCTCTTGCCTTATTTACAGCCGCAGCAGCAACTTGACTAGCACCTCCAGCAGCAGCTTTGGCAGCAGATAAAGCTTTATTCACCATTTGTGCAGGAGTGCTACCCGAACCAAGTGCTGCTCTGTGGTTACCAGCAAGTTCAGCAGCCATACCAGGAAGAACGTTTAAAAAGTGGTAAAAGAGGAATAATACTAAACACAATTTTAATAATTCTCCGATTATAGAGCTGTCAAACTCCATGTATGTAAAGTCGAATAGACCAAGTATGCTGCTCTTTTTAAAGCTATAATTTTGCATCATACATGCGAGAGTAGTTTCATTTTTATCACATTCCCCATCTTTCAATTTAAACCAATGTTTTTTCTTGCTATATGAGATTTCTGCTTGTTTCTTTTCATATGACTCGTCCAGTTTAAAATTTAAATTTTTAAAATAGATTTTATCACATGCTATGAACATAAAAGATAGAAATGAAAAAAGGATAACTGGGTATAAACTGTAGGTAATTAACTCTTTTAGCCAACCATCAAAATATCCCTTAGTATGTTGAAACAAAACCATAGGAATAAATAAAGGCGATAAGATGATAATTACACTAAGCGCAACTAAAGATAAGATAAGTACATAGCACATCCACAAAATAACCATCATCATCAAAATGGCCATAAATATACAGACAAGAGCTACTAAGATCTGTCCACCAGCAAAAATAATACCGATTACCGAACCTGCAACTAATAAGACAGGAGCAGCACCAAGCAAAATTGTTAATGTTACAGCACCCCCCGTACCGATTTTGCCACCAATTCCATCTAAAGGTGCTCCTAAATAAAATAAAATCCTGCAATCAAGCCTATCCCAAGGTGCAAGATAACTGTAAGATACCCTCTTTCCTGCGCGATCGTATTCATAATCTGTACCTGCCTCATAATTACATATATTTTTACTTTCAGATGACGCTTTAAGCACTATCTCTGACAAACCATTTGAAAGCTTTGTTAATTCTCCGTAATAATGAGACATGGTGCTACCTGTCGTAAAGTAAATCACTAAAGCAAATTTAATGATCAACATGTACATTTCTTGCAGACTACGCACTCCACCAGACATAACTTTTATAGAGAACAGTATTAAAGCTAAAACTAGAACAGCAGTTACAGTATTTTTCAACCTTCCTTGTGCTACAGATAAAAAACTACCCTTCCCCTGTCCTTTTTTTTCTCCATCTTCATATTTTAGCTTATCACCATTTGAGTCAATACCTGCCACTAAATTATCTAACGACTCCTTAATACATTGCACTATCATAGAAGTTATAGGAATAGGAGATAATGATTTACTCCCTGCTTGATTGTAGCAAGCTTCAGAGACATACGAGCTAAAACAGCTTTTATTGTCATAACCTACAAAAATTTTTCCTTCTTTTTCTTTTTTCCTGATAAGAGTTTTATAATCGTCATCCCTGTTGATAAAACTCCTTTCTTCACCACCTGTACCATCTTTATTTTTGAATAATATCACAGATTGTTCACACATAGGAGCAATCGGATCAGGTGGTAATTCCATGCATCCTATATCAATTCCTTGCGGCCAAGCAGTTCCAGCTGAACTAACTTCAGCCAATTCCACACATAACCTACCCATTTTTCTCACTGCCCTGAACGTTGATCCATGTATGTCTTCGCTCTGCCCAGCTTTAAGCACTTTACATTCTAGATCGCCATCAACCTTCGGAGACCATGACCCACTTTCATATCTAGTATCTTTCTCTCTGATATCAAAATCTATGTATCCATCTTCCCCTCTGAAATTAAAGTCATTCGTCTTGAAAAGGTTACCAAATGTTAAAGGATTGCGATGACATACTTCTATGTATTCACTATATTGTACCCCATTTTTTGGCCAGTAGTAGTGTTCCCTATCAACATTCACAACATCCCAATCAGTAAAGTTTAAAATATCTTTCTCTTTTTGTTTTCCATCTTTTCCTGATCTTTTCTGTAATGCAGAAAAATATTCATCTTCTGTTCGATAATTTTTATCTGTATCACCACTATAACCTGTATCTTTTAGTTTAAAATTTTTATATCTCCCATCATTATCGTATGCAACTGGATGCCTAATAAAACTATGCTGACAAACAATAAGTCCCCCAACTGCCTTCCAGACTCCAACAATTGCAGCTATCATTCCAACGATAACAAGAGCAGTAAATAAACCAGCAGAAGAGACAATCAAAACAATACCAGTAAATATTGCACTAATAGCAATTGCTATCCCAGCAACTGCTGCAGCTGTTTCAAACGCCTTACAGTCAGGATCAGAGGCACGGCTAAAACTACCATTAGAATTAAACCTGCTAACAAATTCTGTCTTTTCAGTACCACTTACTACATCTGCAAATACTGGATATGAGAGTAAAAAATCTATATTTAATAAAAATATCGCAACTAACAGTAATGACAGTTTAGTTTTAAACATTTTTCACCTTTTGATAAAACACAGGCAACCACATCTTTGGATCATCTCCGAGTTCTTTCAATATATCATGTAACAATAGGACACTTTCTGCACGTCCAGATAACACGTTGACCACATCATCTAAATCTTTCAGATCTATTCTAGCTACCACAGCATTAACTCCCTGCTTTACTAAAAAGAATCTAGTACTTGGATCTGTGTGTTTGATCAGTATGTACTCACGTTCAGTTAACATAAAAACATCTCGATAGACACTAGTAGCTTTCAGATTTGGCAAAAAAATTTGTGTTGCTGTTTGCTGTACAAGCGTATCACTAATAGCACTTTTACTTGCATCTTCAACACTCTGAGTAGCAAAAATCACAAAAGCATTTAACTTTCTCAGCACTTTCAACCAGTCTTTTATCTTAGGTGCAAAAACTGAATTATCTATTAACGCCCATGCTTCATCAAGAACAATAATAGATGGAGTGCCATCAAGCGATATACTAATCCTATGAAACAAATAAATCAAGACCGGCCCAAGAGCAACAGGATCTTTTAGCAAGCTAGCCATTTCAAAGCCAAACACTCTTGCTTTTGAAAAATCTAGCAAATCTTCTTTATTGTCAAATATTGCAGCATGAGAGCCATCATCATGCCACATAGATATTGCTCCAGCTAGAGTAGCAGGGCCCGCAAGTCCTAAAAATGGTACAAGATTTCTCAAAAATCTGTCTTCTTTTTTTAATTTAAAATTTCCCTCAATTGCATCATTAATTCTAGCAATATCTTCTGAAGTGAATTTATCGTTGTACACTAAAATTAAAGATTTTATCCATTCCATCAAAAATGTTTTATTATCAGGAGTATCGTCAAGTTGCAGAGGATTAAAATTTGTCTTAGTTCTTGGTTTTATTATAGTATAGATACCACCAAGTGCTCTTAAAAAAATTTCTGCACCGCGATCTTTATCAAAAAAGAATATTCTTGGAGAAAATTTCATTGCTTGAGCACATAAAAAATTCATTAAAACAGTTTTGCCAGCACCTGTTGGCCCAATTATCATAGTATGTCCAACATCCCTTATATGAAAGTTGAAGAAAAATGGAGTGCCAGATGTTGTATCAAAAACTGTAACAGCATCTCCCCAGTGGTTATTGAATTTTTTACCAGTAGGATAATTATGTTGAGATGCAAAACCGGCCAAATTAAGACTACTTATTGTACCTTTTCTTACTATATAATCAAAATTACTAGGAATTTGCGCCCAAAATGCTGGTTCTAGATTAACCCTCTCACGAACAGGATAAACACCACAATTAGAAAGCTCCGATTCAACCAATGATAAAGCATTGTCCAATGATTTAGGGCTTTTTTCTATACATAAAATAGTTAAATGGTGTTCACCAAACGCAATTTTACCACTCATTGCATCATCAAGCGCATGAGAAATTTCTGCTATTTGAGAAATAGCTTTATCTGCAGATTGTATCATACGATTTTGCTGTATCTGCATTTTCGCAATTGCCATTTGCCTATTTGTAAATTGAAAAGACTGCGTGATAATAAATTCATAAGGAAGTTGTAAAAAAGAATCAAGCATTCCTGCAGAAGTATTATTTCCATATTCTTTGATACTAACTATTCCAGCATATTTACTTTCATTATGAGTCACAACCTGTATCATCTTATGGCCAAAAAATAACCTATGAACTGGTAAGTATCTTGATATTTCAGTTTTTAGTGGAAAAAGCGTATTTGTAACAAAGCCACAATTTACAATTCTAGACAAAAACTCCATTATTTCACAAAACAGTCCGTTTGGAGTTTCTTTGACTCCAAGGACTTTAGGCGAATAATTCCTAAGGCTTGTTATTATACGATTTGTCGTTTCCTCTAAATCTTCATAGGTATCACGCATATCACTTTCCCAAGCATGTTTTGAAGTTACATGCCCAAATTTTTTCAGTAGATGTGATAAAAATTCTACTCCCTTTGTATCTGCCCTACGAATAATCGTAATGTATAAATCATTAATAAAAGATTGCCTAGTTGCGTGTTTTTCTCTCCATTTTAGATTTACGTGGTTAGCAAAAAAATTTGGTAAACTCTGATTTGCAAATTCATCAGAAAAGATATTCTTCTTACGCCTGATGGTATGAAAGTACAAACTAAATGCTGGAGATGAAATGCTTCTTAGCATCTGATTTCTGATATTATTTTGTATCACCAAGTCTTCATCATCGGCCGTTTCAAACGCAAAGCCATTTAATTTTATAAATTTAACTAACCAATTCTGCTTTGTTATCAAGGTTGTACTATTCCAATAGCAAGAATAAGGTATAAATTCGGCAGCGTGAACCTCTCTACTTAGAATAGATTTATTCTTTGATTGAATAGCTCTAAATCTCAACATTGCATAACATCAAGTAATGTCATAAGAATTGGCTCCATGATAAAACCGATTTAAACATTTGGAGCATTTTCCCAACTTTACCATAAATAACTCAATAAACAACGGTTCCTTTGCAGAAGCTATATAGCCAAGTCCATGTATACCTGGTAACATCAGGAGAATTACTCTAAGATCATTTGTATTAATGAAAATTAGCATGCAAATTAGAACGTTTAATATTGCAAACATATAACTCACACCAAAGAGCATTGCAGGTCTTGTAAGACCTTTAAATAGTTGATTCGTTTGTATGATGCCAGTAGACATATCTTTAACCTTCTAATAAGAGCTCTAACACTAATACTACATCATTAATTAAAAATCTATTGAAATGAATAGCACTTTAGGTAAGATAATTAATTTAAATTCAATGATTATAAGCTGGCCATTTCAAGAAGCAGAAAAAATACTACAAGAATTCCCTAATAAAAAAGAGATAATATTTGAGACTGGTTATGGTCCCTCAGGTTTACCACATATTGGTACTTTTGGGGAAGTTTTTCGTACCACAGTTATTGCAAACGCTCTAAAAAAAATAGCTCCTAGTATAAAAACCAAAATCATTGCAGTTTCCGACGATATGGATGGTTTGCGAAAAATACCAGATAATGTACCAAATCAGGAAATGCTAAGAGAGAATCTGAACAAGTCATTAACCATGATACCTGACCCATTTGGCACTCATGAGAGTTATGGTCATCACATGAATTCGTTGTTGTGTAAATTTCTTGATTTGTTTGGATTTGAATACGAATTTAGGAGTGCAACAGAGTGTTATAAATCTGGCGTTTACGATGAAAAACTTTTACTCCTGCTGAAAAATTATGATAAAGTGATGGACATAATGCTTCCATCATTTCGGGAAGAAAGGCAGCAGACTTACAGTCCATTCTTGCCGATATGCCCAAAAAATTCCCAAGTTTTACAAGTTCCAGTAATTGAAACAAATACAGATAAAGGAACAATCACGTATGAAGACCGAAACGGGGAAAAAATAGAAGTTCCAGTGACAAAAGGAAAATGTAAACTGCAATGGAAACCTGATTGGGGGATGAGGTGGGCTGCATTCGGAGTTAATTACGAAGCTCATGGAAAGGATTTGACTCCATCTGCTGTGCTTTCAAGTCAAATATGTAAAATACTTGGAGAAAAGCCACCGCTTTTGTTTTGCTATGAGTTATTTCTTGATAAAGAAGGAAAGAAGATATCAAAATCAAAAGGAAACGGTATTTCAATTGAGGAGTGGCTAACTTATGCACCCACAGAGAGTTTAGCGTTATACATCTTTCAGAGTCCTAAAAAAGCTAAACGTTTACATTTTGATGTGATACCAAAATCAACCGATGAGTATTTGGAGTTTGTTAAGCGCTATAACGAAAATGAGAAAAATAATGCATCTACTTCAGAGTCATCTACTGTCATTCCAGTGTCAAGCACTGGAATGACACCTAATGAGGAGTCTAATCCTGTATGGCACATCCATCAAGGTAAAGTTCCAAACGTAGAAACTTCAGGCATAAATTTTTCGTTACTTTTAAACCTGGCAGCAGCTTGTAATGCTGAAAATAAAGAGATTCTTTGGGGTTTTATATCAACTTATGCACCAAACGTTACACCAGAAAGCAACAAAATGCTAGATAGGCTTTCGGATTTTGCAGTTAGGTATTATCACGACTTCATCAAGCCAACAAAAGCGTATAAAGCTTCAAACGAAAAAGAGAAAGAAGCGTTACTAAATTTAAAGAACAACCTACATTCCCTGCCTATTACAGCCACTGCTGAAGAGATTCAATTTCAGGTTTTCTCCATCGGAAAAAAACATCATTACAATAACTTACGCGATTGGTTTCAGTTTTTGTATGAAACATTACTCGGACAAAAAACCGGTCCTAGAATGGGATCTTTTATCAAGCTTTATGGGATAGATAATACAATCTCTCTTATAGAAAGTGCTAATGAACGTACACTTTAGAGTTTACCTTCTTCCATTTGAGCTCTCTAGTTTTATTACTTGACAAACCTTCCCACTTTCCTTATTATGCTAATAAAGGTATTTATCCTTGTTTTTGGGCTCAACGACAAAATTCAGTAAAAAACTCAGATATTTATTGGCAAATTACATAAAATTATAGCAGCTTTTTTTATTTTTTCTACATTCAGCCAAATCGCGCTTGTTAGCACATTATCAATTTAAATTATTAAAACTCGTTACACGGGAATTTTTTTGTCTTTTTTCTGCTTAGTAAATTTCTTAATATTCATAGCTAAAGTAATTTTAGAGAGCCAGCGCGTAACCAACCTGGTCAGTTTTCTGAATCCCAGCGCTGGGATGACACCATTTGCTGTCTTCAAAATGAATGTTCATACACCTAGGATGTTTAAACCTTAATTCTGTTTTGGTGTTAAGCAAGGTATCCTAGTATCTAGATACCTTGCTAAATAAGAAAACCTGGAGAAAAGAAAGAAGAGACTTCTTCTTTCTACTTAACTACACTGTTACACTTGACTTTGAAGAAGTTTCTGATTATACACCAGCTCCATTTAGCTTGTTACCAAGACTTGACTTTGCTTGTGCAATAGCGTCCTTTAACTCATCACAAGGCTTATACACTTCATATATAATACCACCAGCAACAATTCTTGTGAGTACAGCAGCAGCCACAGCTATCCCAGCCATAGCACCTACTGATAATGACACACCAAAAAAATATGCATAAGTAACTACTATAGCAGCTACACAAGATGCAATAATAAATATATGAGCACCCAAGTCTACTGCTTTCCCAATTGCTTTTTTAGTAAATATTTCTGCCAGATTTTTGTTACAACGATCTTTTACTAAAGGATCAGCACCGGCTTCTAATAGAGCTCTTACTATCTTGTGATGACCTTTATCAACAGCTATATACAAAGGAGTTTTTCCAGATCCATCTTGAAAATTAACATTTATACCTTTTACTTCTAATAGAGCTTTTACTACATTTTCTTGATTATATAGACATGCTAAATGTAATAATTTTAATTCTTTTTTGCGAAAATAATCATCAACACTCAATTTATAATTTATATCAAAATTTTTCTTCTTCCATTCTGCATCAGTAGATGGGTCTGCTTTTTGTAGTTGCTTTTGTATTTTTTCAACTATGTTATTACCATTCAAATCATTTTCACAATTTACTATACTTAATATCTGTTTGAACAATGCTAAATACATATAAAATTCTCCTATAAAAATAATAATATACTTTAATTATCATATACTTAAGCAATAAAGTCAAGAATTTAATTAATTATCATAAATATTTAAACAGGAAAAAGGGGCTTTTGTGCGAGCGTTATTAATCTTCAGTTTAATAGGATAAGATTCGTCAACATTTCTGTAAGTATCTGCTATACAGAATAGTTGCCACCAATAAAGCCTAAACTTACTAAATACATTTCTGTAGATTCAGATCTACTTGATTTTGGTTTAAAATATCTTACTGTTTTAAACATTTTTTTTAGCTCATTGCAGAAATCTTTATCAGACTCTCCTTGAAAAATTTTTACTACAAATTTGCCATCATGATTCACAAAATGCTTTGCAAAATTGAGTGCTGCTTCGCATAAAAGCATAATTCTGATATGATCTAACGATTTTAAACCGCAAGATTCGGGTGCCATATCAGATAAAATTACATCAAATTTGTGATCCTTGAATTTTTCTCTTAAAATTTCAAGTTCGCTGATAATATCACACTGTATACACTCTACTCCACTAATTGCGTTTATTGGTTTTATGTCAACAGCAATCACACTCGCTCCTTTCTTAGATGCAACTTGTGACCATCCACCAGGAAAAGCGCCAAGATCAATAATTTTTTGCCCTTGTTGGAGTAGTTTAAATTTATCGTCTATTTCTATTAATTTATATGCCGAGCGCGATCTATAACCGTCCTTATTGGTTTTTTGCACATACTGATCATTCAAATGGCGATGCAGCCATCTTGTTGAAGATAATTTTCTACCTCTAGCTGTTTTTACTCTGGTCTTTATACTAATAACCTACTTATTATTGATTATATCTTTGAGCTCTTTTTCAACTACTTCTTTTACCAATGCATGTAGATACTTATTCAGCCACTCTGAAAGCTGAGGTTTTAAAAGAGATACAACTAATTCTTCAACAGTAAGATCCGCTCTTTTTTGTTGTTTATGCCGTAGTTCGCTTTGCATCTTTTCAAGCAATGTTTTAATTTCCTCCATATTTTCTTTTAAAACTAAATGCTCGTTACTTTGTTCTTGATAGCTCACTTTGTTATTACTCATTTGGATATTATCATACAAATTTTTCTCTTCTGAGTTGTAAATATGGCTATTAAATAGGTTATTCATTTTCTCACTTTGGCAATTATTCTCTTCTTCACTATTTTCTTTTTCTTCGATTTCTTCTTGGTACTCCTCTTCAAGGCATAATACGTCATCATCTTCATCTATTATTTCTGCTCTATCGCCACTTGGATTTTTACCCGATATAGCTTTTTTTATATCTTCTAGTATATCTTTTACAGATTGATTATCGCTCATACCATTAAATTTAAAGGTTTATACTATTTATCATAAAAAGCAAGTTGTAAACACTAATTACATAATTGCTTTTTGCCTGAATTAGATCGGAACGTGCTTTAAATAATTCATCTTCAGTATCCAAAAGATCAGTTGTGCTCTTTAAATGCAAGTTTACTTCTTGCTCAACTCCTTCTAATGCTAAAGCTGCCGCTTTTTCTGCTTCTTGACTTGCTTTAATAATAGCTTTTGCTGTCAGCACGTTATTCCAAGCATTTATAACTGCTTGTTCTATATTTTTTACTGCTTCGTAATAATCGTAAGTAGATTGCTTTGCATCCATTTTAGCTCTACTAACATCAAAAACATTAACTCCTCTTTTAAAGATCGGAATATCAAGAGTAAAGACAACATTCACATTTTCTAGTAACGTGTCTAATTTTATATTGTCCTTTCCAAAATTTTTACTTGCGCTTAGATTCAAAAAAGGAAGCCACTTGGAACTTTCAGCAATCACTTCCATTCCAGCAGCTCTTTTTTTATAAATAGCTGCTTTTAGGGACAAGTTGTTGATTTTTGCTAACTGTAAACATTCATTTAATTCTGGTATAGAAGGTAGTTTACCATTAGTCTCGTGAAGATTATCAGCATCTTCACCAATTAAATGATAGCAAGCAATATTAGCGAGCTTTAATTCACCTTCAGCATCAACTCTTTTGGATATAGAAGATGAAAATTTTGCTTTCGCGAACAAAACTTCAGCATTAGTAACTTCTCCAAGAGAAAAGCGTTTTTTCATAGCTGATAAGTGTTCTAAAGAAACACGTTCTTTATGTTCTCCCAGTTTTAATATTTCTGCCTTTTGTAAAACATTAACATATGCTTTCACAGCGCTGAGTGCAACTTCTTGCTTAGATTGCTGAAATCTAATTTTTGCTGCTTTAAGAAGATGATTTGATCGGCTGAATGTAGCAAAAGTGCCACCACCATCTATTATTCTTTGACTTAATGTTAGACGTTTTCCAGAGTTTTGTAGACCGTTAATAACATTAAAATTACTATCGAAATTATATTGTAAATTGATGTCAGGTAAAAAACCAGCCAATCCAGAAGATTTTAGTTGTTTTTCAGCACTTTTATATTGGTAAAATTGAGACTTTATTTTTGAGCTGTTTTTGATAGCTTTGCTTATAGCTTCCTCTAAATCAATTGCATGGCAATCTATGGTACAAAAAGCAATTACAAATATAATAATCAATCGAAACATTTTGCTTTCTAGCATGTTGTTTAAGTTATTAGCATAAATTACTTTAATAATCAATAACTAATGTTGTTGACACTATCAAGCAACTTAGTATATCATAATCTAATCTTATGTATTGATATATGAAAACTTTTTTCTTAAAAGAGAAACAAATTGATAAAAAATGGCTTGTTATAGATGCAAAAGGATTAGTAGTAGGAAGGCTTGCAGCATTTGTAGCAATGTTATTGCGTGGAAAACATAAACCTGAATATACACCTCATATGGACTGTGGTGATAATGTAATCATTGTTAATGCAGAAAAGGTACATTTTACCGGAAAGAAACTTAAAGATAAAATCTACTATAGGCATACAGGTTATTCTGGTGGTTTAAAGAAAACTACTCTAGATAATATTTTAAATGGCAAATTCCCTGAGCGTGTGATAAAAATGGCAGTAAAAAGAATGATTGATGATGGTCCTATGGCACGTAGACGGTTTGAAAATTTGTATGTTTATTCTGGTTCAGAACACAAGCATCAAGGACAGCAACCTGAAAAAATAGATTTTGCCTCTTTAAATCGTAAAAATAAGAAATAATGGAGTAAAAAGTGAAAATAAATAATAATGATCAGCCAAAAAAGGCAATGATTGACTCACTTGGTCGTTCATATGCCACAGGTCGAAGGAAAGAATCTGTAGCAAGAGTATGGATGAAGCCAGGAAGTGGAAAATTTAGTGTTAATAAAAAAGATGATTTAATTTCTTATTTTAAAAGAGAATCACTGTGTCAAATGATTAAAGCGCCATTCATAGTAACTTCTATGTTAGATAGGTATGATGTGTTTGCAACTGTAAAAGGTGGAGGACTATCTGGCCAAGCAGGTGCCTTAGCTCATGGAATAAGCAGAGCTTTAAGTAGTATAAGTCAAGATCTACACTCTATATTACGTAAAGGTGGATTCCTAACTAGAGATTCACGTGTTGTTGAGCGTAAGAAATATGGTCAACATAAAGCTCGGAAAAAATGTCAGTTTTCTAAGAGATAATTGTTTCATAATGGTATTTTTTTATAAATATTATACAAGTTCTTACAAGGATTTATGACATTTTCTCTTTTTATGACGAATTTAGTTGACTACTGGCATTAGCATAATATGCTGTTTATGTAATTTTTCAATATCAAGGTAATTTATGAGTAAAGAAGATATAGTAAACCAACTGAGTAAAGAGTGCTCTAGTCAAGGTATAGATATAACAAAAGCTAGTTTGGGTAAGTTTTATGATATTTTTATGGAAATAATCAAGAACGATCTAAATCTTAAAGGTGAAATACGTTTACATGGAATAGGGACATTCTCTACTGCTATAAGTAAGGAAAGACAATGCCGTAATCCTCAAAATGGTGAGATTATGACCGTTTCTGAAAAGATAAGGATCAGGTTTAAAGCAAGTCAAGCTCTTTCAAGTGCTTTAAATAACAAAGAGAAAGCATCAGCTATTTAGATATAGTCATTTTCATCTTTTTAGTTACATTGTGTAAGCCATGAAATATAGCCTCGCTGATTAAAGAATGGCCTATATTAAGAGCTGAGATGTGAGGTATCTCTTTTATTCTTTTAGCATGTTTATAATTTATGCCATGCCCTGCGTGGCATTCTATTCCTAGCTTATTAATGTATTCTGCAGAGTTAGTAATAAGTTTTAATTTTTCTTCTGATGGATTATCACAGTAATCCCCTGTGTGAATTTCTATTATGTCAGGCTTTCTTTCTAGCTTCTCAAGATATTTTAGTTGATTAATATTTGGATCGATAAACAGTGAGACTTTTATGTCAAAGCTGTGCATTTCCTCTATTATACCAGAAAGTTTACTGTGCATATTCACGATATCCAGGCCACCTTCGGTTGTTAATTCTTCTCTTTTTTCTGGTACTATACAAATCGAATAGGGTTTTACTTCTTTTGCTATTTTGAGCATTTCTTCCGTAGCTGCGATTTCAAGATTTAACTCAGTGCTAATGTTTTGTTTTAGATTGAATACATCCTCATCTCTGATATGCCTTCTGTCTTCTCGTAAGTGTACGGTGATAAAATCTGCTCCAGCATCAATAGCTATTTTTGCTGCTTTTAATGGATCTGGATAAGAAGCTCCACGTGCGTTGCGAAGGGTTGCAATGTGATCAATATTAACGCCCAATTTCACAATCTACTTCAAAAATTATTTATAAATTATACATATTATTAGATCTTATGCATTTGATTGTTTTACGCCATAGCTGAAAGACGGAGCTAGCAGTTATACCAATTCTCATTGTTGGCAAGTCAAATAAGAAACATTCAAAATTGTTTGATTGTGGAAGTGGAAAGAGAAGTAATAAATTTGCATACACTTGCCCTTTTTTACAGTTAATCTAGTTTATAGAACTACTCGTGGCAATCCAAACAAGATTTTTTCTCATAATCAAGTTATAGTAAACGGGGACAATTTTTCGCATCTAAAAAATTTTAGATTTAGGATTGAAATTAATAAGTGGAATGATTATGTAGTGCATGTATTAGTAAAAGGAGGTACAACATGAGTAATATAGTTCATTTAAATAAAAAACAATAATCGTGATAATTTTAGTGTAAGAGGGTTACAAAGAGCCGTTGATGACATGTTTGATAGCTTTTTTACAGGATGGAACCCAGAGCTTTCCAAAAGAGGCAGTAGTCTACTACCAGTTTGTGATTTTTATGAAACAAAGGAAAGCTATTGCCTATCATTAGAGTTACCAGGTATTCCTAAAGAAAGCATAGACATTAGTATATCTGGCGATAACTTAATAGTGAAGGGTGAAAAAACATGTGATAATGAATCAAAAGATAAGCAGTTTTACCATAAAGAAAGGTACTATGGTTCTTTCTATAGATCTATTCAACTTCCAACAAATGTAGAGCAAGATAAGGTATCTGCCAACTTTTTAGATGGGGTATTGCATGTAACCATACCTAAGTCAGAGAAACACATCAAGAAAATTGATGTAAAGTAACCAGTAAGTAATAGCAGGCTTCTGACCTTGAGGCTTGCTATTTTAATATCTGTTCAGCAGAGTGGCAAAATAAGGTAAACGAGAAAAGACAACTAAATGAGTGTCATGAAAGTAGCTGATGCTGGATCCCTTATGAAGGTGTCATCTTAGCACCCAGACACTGATTTTTTAATTGAAAATGTTGTCTTGTTTGTGATAAATTTTGCTGGATGCCAGTGTCGAGCACTGGCATGACATTATAGAAGCTGGAATTACAGTGTAAGCTACTTTCATGACACTCATTTAGTTGTCTTTTTTGCCACTTTGCTGAACAGATATGTAAAATATTAACTTAGCAATACAGTTTATTTCAAAAATTATCTATAGATTAGACACACCATTAGATCTTATGCATAGTCATTTTTTAATGCCATAGCTGAGACAGAGCTACTCTTCTTGCTCCCATTATCATGAAACTGTATAATACTAAAGCATAACGGTGTAATAAAATATGAAAAAATACCAATAAAAAAAGGTAAAATAACTTAATAGTTAAAACCATAGGTGCCAGTTGGTTTTTAACTTAAAAATAAAAGTCAAGTATCAGGAATTCTAGACATAAACCCTCCTATATGAATAAAGAGCTAGCAAAAATAAACTTATATTTTTTTTGCTGAAATTTAATTATTTGATGAAAAAACCTGCAGGTGAATACAGATTTTGGATCCTAAAGAATCTTCATTTTCCACTGTAATGAAGCTATTAGAGTTTGTCAAGTAATTTTTTATTTAAACTGCTCGCAATCTTTTTATACACTCATCTTTACCAAGAATTACCATGATATCGATGATTCCAGGCGCATCCATTATTCCAGTTATTGGGGCGCGTAATGAGTGGTATATATCGCTCATTTTTATATTATGTAATTTTGAAAATTCCTTAATCTGAGAAGATAAAAAATTCTTATTCCAATCTTCACTACCTATAATCGAAAGAAATGATGCAAGTAACTTAATTACATCGAGGTTAGATTTGACAATTTGCTGAGCTTCTTCACTAAAATCAACTTGAATATAAAACTTTGCTAAGTCCAGCAGTTCAGTTAGATAGTTTGCTCTTTTTTTTAGCTCTGTCAGTCCCTGCATTAAATAGCCCTTTTTTTTGTCAGTTAGAGTATTTTCTCTAAGCATTAGAGTCAGAATATCTTCATTGCTCATATTACTAATATAGTGGTTATTCAAATGCTCCAGTTTTTTGAAATCGAGCCGTGCAGGTGAACGACCGATGCTTTCTAAATTAAACCACTCTATTGCTTGCTCATCGCTAATAATCTCATCGTTGCCATGACTCCAGCCAAGTCTTAGCAAGTAATTACGCATTACCTGTGGCAATATTCCCATCTTTTCATAATCGCAAACACTTGTAGCGCCATGTCTTTTAGATAACTTATTCCCGTCTTCTCCATGAATTAGCGGTACATGTGCAAAGCGTGGGACATCAAAATCAAGAGCCTGATATATTAGTAATTGTTTGAAGGTATTAGTGAGATGATCAGAGCCACGTATAATATCGGTTATTCCGGCATCATGGTCATCAACCACTACAGCAAAAATATATGTTGGAGTATTGTCAGAGCGCAAGATTACTATGTCATCAAGCTGATCGCTACTTATTGTAACTTGGCCGTATATTTTATCGTCAACAACAATATCTTCTGAGTCTGGCACTTTGAAGCGAACAACAGGCTCTGCATTTGATGTCGAATGAGTACACTTATGCTTATATATTTTTCCTTCTTCCCTTGCTTTTGCCTTCTTTTCTGCAATTTCATTCTCGGGGCAGTAACAATGATACGCCCTACCCTTTTCAACTAAAAGATTTGCAACCTCAATGTGCTGCTCTATTTTTTTTGATTGATATATTATTTCCCCATCATAGTTTATTCCAAGCCATTTTAACCCATCTATTATTGCATCAATTGCTTCCTGTGTTGAACGTTTTCTGTCGGTATCCTCAATCCTTAGTAAAAACTGGCCACCATGACGCTGCACATAGAGCCAATTAAATAAAGCTGTGCGAGCTCCTCCAATATGTAAAAATCCTGTTGGTGATGGAGCGAATCTAGTGACTATACCTGGCATATTTGTCTATTGTGATAACGTAACCGATGATAACTAAAATTTGCACTTGCAACAACGTGGAACTATAGTAAATTTGAAAGATCAATTTACATTTATTTTTAACAAACTGCATTGTATAATTTAATATTAGTGAATGCAGTGAGGTGTATATATGGATAATTTATTTGAAATTGCAAGAGGAGTTGTAACAAAAGAAGATGAAAATAAATTTATTGAAGCTTGCAAGAAAAGAGTTGCTTGTGTAGCTAAGCATAGAATTGATGAAAATGGAAACCCATTTCATATAGCAGCAAGTAAAGAGTTTCTATTATCTGCGTTACAGGAGATCATAAAGTATTTAGAAGAAGATACTGAGAGCAAAGTCAAGAAAGCAAAAGAAGCTAAAGAGTGGGAAGAAGTAAAAAGATTAGAAAAGGAACTTAAGAATAATAAGAAATATATTAAGGAAGCACTCCTCGATAAAAGCTATATTAAGGATGACGGGAAGAAGGCAGTATCACCCCTTTATTTCTTGGACCCTGAAGAGCGGAAGGAAGTTAAGCAAATTGCAGATATAAAATGTGGCTTTATATGTAATAAGAAGTTTCATATATGCTTATATATAGTAGGAGCTATAGTGTGTGCTATCACTATGTGTGTATCTTTGTATCTTCTATTTTCGGCTTCTCAATCTCTTGCATTGGCTTCAATAGCAACAATAGCTTCTGGAGGATCTTCATATCTGTTATTTAAGGCATGTAATGAAGTATATGGCCTCTATAACGAAAGTACTATAGTGACAGATCCTGATATTATGCAACTTTTAGATAGTGATTTAGCCCCAGTGTGAAGTATTTGCAGGTAGTAATATAGAAATTTACTTTCTTAACTTAAGAAAGTATACTGATAAGATGATAAGAAAGAAGTATAGTAAGATTTTAGTAGCGAACAGAGGGGAGATTACCTGCAAGATAATCAAAACTGCGCACAAGATGGGCATATCTTGTGTGTCTGTGTACTCAGATGCAGATGCAAATTCTGTGCATGTAAAGCAAGCAGATGAGTCAAGGCACATTGGCCCTTCGCCTGCTTATCTTAGTTACTTAAATATCGAAAAAATATGCGAAGTAGCAGTTGAAACAGGTGCCGAGGCGGTCCATCCTGGCTATGGGTTTTTAGCAGAAAATCCAGATTTTCCCCGTGCTCTGGAAAAACATAACATAGATTTCATTGGTCCAAGTGCAGAAACAATAGAAGTTACAGCCAATAAAATAACAGCAAAAGAAGAGGCAAGAAAAGCTGGAGTAAATGTAGTGCCAGGATATATGGGTAAGATCGAAGATGCTGCCCACGCAGCCATCGTTGCTGAAGAGATTGATTTTCCCGTTATGCTCAAAGCTGCATCAGGTGGTGGTGGCAAAGGAATGCGAATTGTATATTCCAAAAAAGAAATTGAACTAGCATTTACATCAGCAACAAATGAAGCAGAGAAAAGTTTTAAAGATGGTAGTATTTTCATAGAAAAATATATAGAACTACCAAGACACATCGAAATACAAATTATTGCAGATAAATACGGCAATATAGTGTGTCTTGGGGGGAGAGAGTGCTCGGTACAGAGGAATAATCAGAAAATAATAGAAGAAACACCAAGCCCATTTATTAGTGAAGAAGTAAGACAAAAAATGTATGCTCAATGTGTTTCTTTGGCAAAGCAAGTTGATTATTTTTCAGCAGGTACTGTCGAGTTTGTTGTAGATAAGAACCAAAACTTCTATTTTCTTGAGGTAAATACGAGATTACAAGTTGAGCATCCAGTAACAGAATTTGTCACTGGAATAGATATAGTGGAAGAGATGATCAGAATTTCTTGTGGAGAAAAATTAAGATTTGGTCAGAATGATATTAAACTTATTGGCTCTGCAATAGAAAGCAGAATTTGCGCTGAAGATCCATCAAAGAGATTTTTTCCTTCCAGCGGAAGAATCAAATATTACGACAAACCAGATGAAAATGGTCATGTAAGAATAGATGATGGAGTAGCTAGCGGTTCAGAAATCAGCATATTCTACGACTCAATGATTGCAAAAATTATAACCTATGGAAAAGATAGAATAGAGGCGATCAGCAGAATGCAAAAAGCTTTGTCTGAGTGCTATATAGGGGAAGTAATAAACAACATAGAATTTCTAGAATCTATCTTCCATAATCCAAATTTTATTGCAGCAAAGCTCCACACGAGATTCATTCCAGATCATTACCCTAGCGGGTTTCAAGGTGATTTTATTACAGAGGAATATATTAAAATATTTATTTTTATTGCACTGTATGTTCACTTAGAAAATGAGGGAAAGTATTACATTAAGTCAATAGATGAAGCATTCATAGTGAAAATAGACGATAATGAGTACTCCGTAAATGCAAAATATCAAGATAACACATTAACAACAGTATATAACCACAATAAATACTCCGTGGTAGGTAAGTGGAAACCAAGTTACAGGTTGTTATATATAACAATTAATGATGATACCAATATAGAACTTAAAATAGAAAGGCAAGGCAGCAAATACTTTATAAGACACGCAGGTATGAAAGCTAAATGTTGTGTATTGAAACCTCATGTAGCTGAACTAAGCAAATTAATGCTAAACAACAAAACAGAAGGGATTTCAGTAGACGCTGTAAAATCTCCAATATCAGGTTTATTGGTTAAATTACACGTCAATGCTGGAGATCAAGTAGAGGTAGGACAACCTCTATTTGTTGTAGAGGCAATGAAAATGGAAAATATAATATGTGCTGAATCAGAAATGGTGATAAAAAATATCCCTGTTAAAGAAGGAAAAAATATACATGCTGGTGATTTGGTATTAGATCTGATTTCTTAAATAATGCAAGCAGTATAAACCTGATCCAAATAAGATAAATGAAAACATTTGATGGGCTATAGCAATGGCCATTGGTATATGCAGCAACAAAGTGACTACTCCTAGAATTACCTGAATGATGACGGAGAATAGCATAACATATAATGGTTTTATACTGGCATTTGTTATTGTGAGTATTGCTGTCAGAACTAATATCAGCAATGCCAATGCCCGGTGTATGAATTGCACTGTTACTCTATTTTCAAAGATATTTAGCCAAGCAGGCTGTAAGTAAAATAAATCTTCTGGAACAATTTGTCCATCCATTAGTGGAAAGGTATTATAAATTAAACCAGCATTTAGCCCTGCAACAAATGCACCGAAGATTATTTGTATTGTAACTAGGACTAAAATTATCCATATGTAACATGTAATGTTGCTATTAATTTTAATTATTTGCTTTGGTTTGATTTGGTAATCAAAAAATTGATATGACAATAATGCAAATATAACCAATGCAAGCAGTAAGTGAAGTGCGAGCTTATAGTGACTAACATGAGGATTGACTACCAAACCGCTTTTAACCATATACCAACCGGCAAAAGCTTGTAAAATTCCAAATAATAGTGCTATAGATAGCCTTATTATTGTCTTCTTATCTACTCTTTTTCTGAGTATAAAATATATAAATGGTAAGATGAAAAATAAACCTGTCAGCCTTGCAATTAACCTGTGCACATATTCTATTAAGTATATGGTGCGAAACTCTTCCATACTCATACCATAATTAAATGCTTTATATTCAGGTGTAGCTTCATATTTTGATTTTTCTTTTAGCCAGTATTGTTCACTCAGCGGTGGCAATGTTCCGGTAATTGGTTTCCATTCCGTGATTGACAATCCTGCTTTTGAAAGTCTGGTAAATCCACCAATTCCCACCATGCAAATCACCATGAGAGAGCAGAGAAAAAACCAAATAGCTACAGGTTTTGCTTCCATAAGCCATGCTGAGTTTTATTCCATTGCTGAGGGTGAATAACAAATTCCCACAAAGCGAGAAAAGCTGCAACGCTATGTAGTAGACTATAGACGGGAAAAAATATTGATACTATATAAAAATAAAAAGGCATTTTTTGTTGTCTGATAGCTATTATCAAAAAAATCAAGTTAATACCGTATACTATTATAAAATAATATAAGAATAATTCATTCAAAAATTGAGTCAGCACCAATGAAAGTAACAAAAAAGGAGTCGTGAAAAATATAAAAGCTGAGGAACCAACAAAAAGGTTTAATAGCAAAACTCCCTTAAGCCCATTGTGCTTAAAAAGTAATTTTATATTTTTTAAATGAACGATATAAGTTTGCATATAACCTTTAATCCAGCGTGCTCTTTGTTTGATCCAAGCAAACACAGTAGTTGGTGATTCTTCCAATGTTTCTGAATCAATAATCCTGGTTTTATATCCCATTTGTACAAGTCTCAAACCAAGGTCAGCGTCTTCAGTGACATTGTAAGCATCCCAAAAAAGCACTTTCTTTAAAATTTCCACTGAAAAATGGTTACTGCTACCACCCAAAGGTATTGGCATGTTCATTTTTTGAAATCCAGGCAAAAAATATTGAAACCAGTGCATATACTCGAGAGAAAAGAATTTTGTAAGAAAATTGCAACCAAAGTTATAGTAATTTAATTTCGCCTGTACACAAGCCAACTTTTCGTCACCCTTATGAAATTCAATTAGTGCTTTTTTTAACTGCAACGGATCTGGCTTGTCATCTGCATCATATATTACCACATACTTTCCTCTAGCAAAGCTCATAGCATAATTGCACGATTTAGCTTTTGTTCTAGGCAGAGAATGAGGCACTTTTATTACTTCAAAATACTGTGGTAAAGTGCATTTTTCTATAGCTGCCAACATTTCTTGGTCATCGCTCTCTATCACAAGCTTTACATCTAATTTTGATTTTGGATAATCCAAACTTTCAATACTCTTAATCAATTGCTTTATAACCGCATTCTCTTTAAAAGCAGGCAATAAAATAGTATATATAGGTTCATTCATCTTATCATAATCTGCTTTTTGGTTAGAAATTTTACGCAAGCCAAAAATTTTAGTTACAAATTTGAATAAAGAACTAGAACATTCGATTATAAATATCAACACCAAAGCAAAATATGCATATTTTTTTGTCAGTGTTAAAGTCGAAATTATAACAAAAAAAGAGGAAAAAAAGATTGAACTGAGCCTAATGCTTTTAGCTGAAAAATTAAGATTCTTATAATATAAGTAGTTACTTGCGAATTCTGAAATACCAAAGTGCGAGTTAAGAAGATTTAAAATCTGTTCGCTATTCGCTTTTATTAATACATATTCAATACCGTAATGAGATTCGACCCAAAGGTTGATATCTTGGCTTATGTCTTCAACCATAAAAAAAGTAGTATCATTTAATTTTTGCCAAAGAATGATATTAAATCTATAGTAGAAAAATTTCTCTTGTTCTTTGCATAAACTAGAATCAAATTTAATTTTTTCTACATTATAAGTTTGAAGTACAGGCATTAAACTTAATGCAACTTTTTGCTCAAGTCACGTGAAAACGAAGATATAACCTCACTACTACGCTTATCATCTTTACGTTCATGCATTATTTTTTTTACAGCATCAGCAGCTATACTCGCTGTGTTAGCTTGTAAATCCCCAAGAGCTTTTTCAACTTGGTCAGTAACTTTCTTCAAATTAGAATGGGCATTTTCATCTAACGTTTGATCGAGTTGCTGTCTATTATGCTTAATAATACTATTAGCCTTATCAAGTGCTTCATTCATCATTTTGTTAACTTCTGCATCTAATTTTTTGTATTTTTCAGAAGATTTTTTGTAATACTCCAACATATCTTTTCTGAATTTTTTAGTTTCTTCACTTGAAAACTTGCTTTTGTTACGTTTATTGTTAAGTGCGTTTTTTATTACCTTCCTTAGCAATTTATATGAGAGGATAAAACTTACTAAAAAAGCAAGGCTGATAACTAGTAATGTAGACATAAAAATCCTAAAATTCTTTTGACACCAAGTCAGCAACAAATTCCTCTTCAATTTCAGAATTAGTTAACTTAGTGTAGTAAATTAAAGCAATACCAGTAGCCATTTGTTTTAACTCACTAATATACTTAGATTTAAATTTTGCCACTTTTTCTTCAACAAACTTGACCATTTTTTTGTCCTCCTCCTCCAATATACTCTTAACATTCGCTCTCATTTCTTCTACCTGAGCGAGGGCATCATCTATGATTTTTTTTGCCTGTGCTCTAGCTTGATTTAAAGCTGCATTATACTTGGCAATTTGTTCTTCTGTAAGTCTTAAAAGGTGAACAGAACTATTAAAAGAATCTAATATCCCTTTACTCCTAGTGTTTATTATTTTATCTAACTTTGGTAAGAACAAACAACTTACTACAAAAAAAAGTGAAGAGAAAAAGATTAAAAACCAAAAAACTTGAGAAAAGAAAGTGGAAACATCAAGCTGTGGCATCTGTTAAGCAACAAATATCAATAACACCGCAAGTAAGAACGCAAGTAACCCCATGATTTCAACCATGGCAGCACCAATATAAACGTACGTTTTCATTTTACCTTCTGATTCAGGGTTTCTCGCAATTCCATTTAACATAGCAGAAAAGATATTAGCTATACCTAAACCAGCACCGAGCATCCCAAACACAGCTAAGCCAATTGCTATAAATTTTAAAGCCACTAAATCCATATATTACCTTTAACTATTTCTTTATAATATAATTATAAAATATTCTGCAAGGAAGTCAATTACTTTACTGCATCTGACAAATATACACATGTTAATATAGTAAATATATAAGCTTGCAAAACTGCAACAAATACTTCAAATCCTATTAGTGCAATTATAAACAAAAAAGGTGCAGGAGTAAAAAATATGTTCATATTTATGACGAATCCTGCTATCACTTTGATGATTGTATGACCTGCAATCATATTTGCTGCAAGCCTTATTGATAAACTAATCGGTCTTACTAAATAAGCAAATAATTTAATAATGATGATTATAGGTGCAAGCCACGAAGGAGTTCCTTTTGGTAGCAATATGCGTAAAAATTCTACTCCTCTTTCTTTAAACCCAACAATCGTTATATAAGTAAAAACCACCATTGATAAAGCGAAGGTAACTATCACATGACTTGTAACTGTGAAACTATAAGGAAGAACACCAACTAAATTACACGATAAAATGAAAATAAATACTGTAAATATCAAAGGAATGTGCTCCAAACCTTTGCTTCCAGTGTTACTTTCTATTATTGAAACAACAAAATCATATACATATTCAACTGCAGCTTGCAAATATCCTGGTATTACTGCACTTTTTCTTATTCCAAGGAGCAAAAACAGTACCATTAATATCAACGAGATCATCATAAAAAGAGATGAGTTGGTAAAGTTTATGTCATACCCAAATAATTTTGGTAGTTCTATTATTGTATATACTTTAAATTGTTCTAGCGGATTTAACGCCATCTTGATTTATATACTTAAACTATAATAGTAAGTAAAATATAGATTTGATAGGGTAAAGTCAAGAATTAAGATAGAAGATCCATGCCATTATTGCATAAATATATCAACAAAGTATGTGATTAGAATGCTAATTATAGCCAGCGTTACATTTAAAAATTCACTAATCTTATTAAGTTACTTAATACCTTGATTTAACATCTTATTTTAATTATAATTTAACTTTTAGTTGAGGTATTATTATGGATGGAATAGATTTTATTAATCAGCCTTTAAATTTAGAACAGGAGTTTGGTAACGGATATATCAAATTGACAGATGGTTCCTTTAACGAATACACTGGCCATTATCAAATAGGAAGCGAAATACTATATGAAAGTCATAATATGATAGGAAACTTAACTATTGATGGTTACATTTGTAATTTCTATGAAGATAATCACAATATGAATCTCAAATTTTCTATGGAAGTAGATTTAAAAGGTGATATAGAGAAGATAAGCTTTCTTCACAAAAATATATAAAATTACAATAGCTTCTACATCACTGCTCGTGATGTAGAGGTATTCCACTACAACAAACTTTAAAAGCATCACATTTTACATTACAATAAATTTTTGTTTCTTGTTAGGTAGATGAAATTCACATTATCTTGGTTATTAGAGTACTTAGAAATCAATGCCAGTTTAGAAGAAATTACTGATAAGCTAACTCACATCGGATTGGAAGTAGAAGATGTGGTCAACAATACCAAATTGTCCGAGTTTGTTATTGCAAAAGTATTAGAAGTCACACCTCATCCAAATGCTGATAAATTAAAATTATGTAAAGTAAATGATGGAAGTAAAATTCTGCAGATAGTCTGCGGAGTAAAAAATGTTAAAGAAGGCATGAAGACTGTACTTGCATCTCTTGGTAGCACATTGCCAGAAAGCAACTTTACAATTAAGCCTACAAAAATAAGAGGAGTGCTAAGTGAAGGGATGCTCTGCTCTGCTTTCGAACTTGCGTTGACTCAAAATGAAAGTGAAGGAATAATTGAGCTTTCTGACGATTATAAAGTAGGGGATAAATTTTTTAATTGCGATCCTGTAATTGATATAAATGTCACTCCAAATCGTGGAGATTGCCTAGGTGTTTATGGAATAGCACGTGATCTAGCAGCAACTGGAATTGGAACGTTAAAGACTTTAATCATTCCACAACTTACCGATTCTATGAACTCACTAATAAACGTCAAAGTCATCGATGGGGAGAGTTTTATTAGTGGAGTATATATCACTAATGTAAAAAATAAAGAGAGTCCAAAATGGCTAAAAGATAGTCTAGAATCGATAGGAATGCGCTCCATTTCTGCAATAATTGATATTACTAATTACATCATGATATCCTTTAATCGCCCAATGCATGCATATAATGCAAAAAAAATAGAAGGAGAGCTCACAGTACGTAAAGCAAACGATGGAGAAAAATTTATTGGTTTAAATGATAAAGAATACTTATTGAACAAAGACATAAGCGTTATTTTTGATGATAAAAATGTTCATGCAATTGCTGGAGTTATAGGTAGTAAGTACAGTGAATGCACTCTTGAAACTACTGACATCTTTTTAGAGTCTGCTTGGTTTGACCCTATTTCTATCACTAAATCTTCAAGGCAGCTCAACATCTCCACAGACTCAAGTTACAGGTTTGCACGTTCAGTTGACCCTAGTTTTACCCTTGATGGACTCAATCTTGCAGCCCAGATGATTTTAGATTTATGTGGTGGAGAAGTGTCAAGTGTAGTGTCTGCTGGCAATCTGAATAAGGCTGATACCAAGATAAATTTCAATTATCAAGATGCAAACAAACTTGGAAGTGTATCTGCATCACCTGATGAATTATTCAATATTCTAACAAAATTAGGGTTTAGTATTGATAAAAGAACTGAAAATAATTGGAGCGTACATGTACCAACCTGGAGATCGGACGTAACCATACCTGCTGACTTAATTGAAGAGGCAGTAAGAATATACAGCTATGATAAAATAAAGGAAGAGCCACTAGCAGAAGACGTTACAGTAGAAGAAGAGACGCAAGATGATTTGCGCATTTTAATGACAAGTAGAGGGTTTCATGAAGTGATAACTTGGTCTTTTATGAGTGAATCAATAGCTGAAAAATTTAATTACTTGAATAAATTATTTATTATCGACAACCCATTTAATAATGACTTTAATATAATGAGACCAAGCATCATACCAAATTTGTTAAAAGTTACTGCAGATAATACTGCCCATGGTACACCTGATTGTGCAATTTTTGAAATTGGGCTAATTTATAATGATGAAGCTCAGTCTAAGTATGTTTTAAGCGGAATCAGGTCAGGAAATAATCTACCACGAAACCATTATAACACTGACAGGAAAATAGATGTTTTTGACGCAAAGGCTGAACTCATAACAGCTTTGGAACTTTTTAATATCAATTGTGATAATTTAGCAATAGAGAGAGCAGAAAAAGAATATTATCACCCAGGAAAATCAGGCTCCTTATCTTTTAGAAGTAACATAGTTGGTTATTTTGGAGAATTGCATCCGAGTATATTGGATTTTTTTAACATCAAACAAAAAATTGTAGGCTTTGAGTTGATATTAGAAAATATCGAAAAATTACCTATAAGTAGAAAAAAATTTATCAATTATAAATATCAAAGTGTAAAACGCGATTTTGCGTTTATTGTAAATAAAGATATAGAAGTAGGTAGTATAATCAATATGGTGAAAAAAAGCTCAGAGCTCATCACAGAAGTTTTGATATTTGATGTATATCATGGAAACAATATAGAATCGAATAAGATGTCTATAGCATTTTCAGTTACTTTCTGCTCTCCAACTCACACTTTAACTGAAGAGGAAATCCAAAAAGAATCAAATATGATAGTCAACTTAGTGTGTGAAAATACTGAAGGAACTTTGAGAGCTCATCATTAAGCTGTAATCGCCGTTTCCTGATTTTGCTGTGTCACGTTTACTTCATCCAATTTATTCCCTATCTTGAATTCAATATCCTTGAAAAAGCTATCCCACATTCCATGCAAATGCTCTTCTACTTTAGGCCATACATCATTTTTAAATGTCGTTCCATCATCAGAAAATAAATTACCAAAAAAAACTCCTACTTCCTCATAACTTGATTGAAAATGTTGAAGAAATGTTTCTACTTCCTTATGAGTATCATGCGCCACACTCAACGCTTTTCCTTCTGTGCTCTTATCCCCACGAATTGCAACGGCAAGACCTGTTTGAATATATCCCAAGCCTGTCCTAATAGCTTTTATAGGCTGCAGCCATGAACTTTTATCACTTTTTGGTACATTATTTACTATATTTTCCACCAACCTATTTATTAAAGGAGACAATAAATCTTGACAAAAATGTTTGATATTGTCTTTTGTCTTAATCACAGGACTTTTTATGCACTTTTCTGCCAAATAGTACTCAAGTTCTGCTCTCTCTAGTAACTTCTTAATTGCTTCTTCATCAAAAATTTCATGCTCGAATGCTTTAAGTAAATCATCTTCTATTATTGCAAACTTTATTTTTTCGCGAGATTCCAGTTCTTCTCTATAATCATTTTTTGTTTCTTCATTTATCAATAATCCTTTTTCTTCTAATTCTAACTGTTTTAATGCTTTTAGGATTTCTTGGTTATTTTGAAAGTGCTTCTCTATTAATTTTGTACTTGGATGCTTCTCCCCCCTTCTATTTTGCTCATCTTCTAAATATTTGTTTAAATCCTCATTTCCTTCTATTACTTTTCTTAACTATATAGGTTGCTTTAAGCATTCTACAATTTCCGCTCGGTGCGAATTAATCCTCTGCACTAAATTCGGCTCCTTTCCCTCTAACAGCTTACATGAGTCCTCTATACCCTTTGCTTGGCCTTTGAATAAAATTTGTATTTTACATTTCGTTATTTCTAAATATATCTTTGCTATAAAGTCATTTACTTTATCTGAAACTTCTTTTGAACTTTTCTTGCTAAAAGGACCTTTTATCTCCTCTTCTAAACTTCGAAACTGGTCTATTAAGCTTAGCGTGCCTAATAGGCCTAACTCACCCTTTGCTTTTTTCATTACTGATTTTACTAGCCTTTGCTCAACTTCTTGATCATCATACTCGAACTTAAAAAGATCTTCTAATTTCCTTTTTAAATCATCGTTTGTTAAGTTATTTTTTCCTTCATCATATATTGCTTTCAGCTTTTCATGTATCCCATTATACCTTATTTATCCTTCTTTTTTTTAATACTCAATCTCTATTTTAGTGTTATCTAGAGCTTTCTTCGTTTCTTGAGGATGTATATCCTTATAAACATCAATAATTGTCCTCTTAGCTATTTTCTCTTCTTGTATAAGCCGTTCCCATTCTGCTTTAAATACAAAAAGCTCACTATCTTCTAAGATATCTGGCACTTTTGCTCCTGCTTTTTTTAGATCTTTTATTATAATCTCTTTTTCAACTTGTAATTCCTTACCTTGACTTTCTAATTTCTGTTTCACTAAAGTATTTTTTAGCTCATCTTCCAGTGAAAAATCTTCTCCCCGTCTATTTTGCTGAAACTTAATTGCTTGTATAAAGGCAACTTGATAAGCATTTTCTATTAAGTGAGTTGTCAACTTAGAATCTATGCTACTCACCACTTTCAGCCTGAATTCACTCAATAATTCCTTCAGTTTATCATGTGTAATATCTTTCTTTTCTAGCTTCATCAGCTCTTCCATAGTTCTTGCGCATTCTTGAATTGAAGTTGCAATTACACTTGCGATCTCATTACGCAAGGGCTGAAGACCATTTTTTAAATCGACACCAGTTGACAATTTCAGTATGATATTACGTTCTGAATCCTGTATCACATTAAACCATTTGCCATTTTCACTTTGGCATAAATCTCTCAGTAATTGTTTAAATTGTGGTGGAAACTTTATTTCCATATCATATGTAATGCTTGTTCTAAAAAGTTTCGTTTCATGAAAAGATACCTCTATATTTTGGTGCTTATTAGAATACTGCCCCATACTTATTTCAAGAGCAGTAACTAAAGAGTGAGATAAATCTCTATTTAAAAGATAAAAAGTAGCCAAAGCAACTGTTGCAGGAATGATTAAGGCTACAAGCACAGTCACATTAACAAAAATTGCCATTGCAGCAAGAGCACCATATGCCAATCTTTTTGGCACACCTATTTCACTCTTTTTTGTCTTATCTTCCACTACACCTTCTTGTGTCTTGCTATTTGCTTTAAATTTACTGTATATGACTAACTTCAGTGCAGTAAAAGCAATATAAGGGAGCATTAAAACTGACAGAGCTAAATTTAATATTTTCTTCTCTGGGCAAGCTCTGTTTATCTCTTGCAATATTTCGCTTGACATATTATACCAGGAGGTAAAAAAGTCAAGAATTATTATCTTTATAATGAAATATACTGAGTGGAACATTAAAAGCAGCTATTTATTTAATTAACCAATCCTGCTTACTTACAGCATCAAAAAACTCTTCTTCCTCTTCCAAAGCAACATTGGAAATAGATTGTACTTTATCCAAATCATCACTATTGTTGTTTAAATCAACAATTTCTTTATGGCTATCTGTAACAACTTGATTCATATTACACCCTACTTAAAGCAATTTAAGTATAGCATAAACATTACTAATTTTGCAACTTTATTAACTTAATACCAACTGTCAAACCTTGGTATTTCTTAAAATAGAAATCGGCCTCGATCTCTTTATTAGTGTCCAAAGATAAGGCAAGGGTCTGCTCTTTTATATATTTATTCCATGTAGTTATTGCTTCCTTAATTTTTTCATCTTCTGTTTTTATTGTTACTCTAATTCTATCTGATATATGAAAATCAGCTTGTTTTCTAGTTTCTTGAATAAGCCTCACAACATCTCTTGCGAGTCCTTCTAGAATTAGTTCGTCATTGAGCTTAGTGCTCAGAATAACAACCCCTTTATTGTCATCAAATACAGAAGAATATTCACTATTTGCTTTTAATAGCAATTCATATTCGCCTTTTTCTATAATGTAATTTTCCGACTCATTTCCCAAGAATATCTGTTCATTTTCAATCTGCTTCCATTTTCCTTCTTTGAAATATTGAACTAGTTTCTTGATTTTATCTGGAATCTTCTTGCCAAGTAGAGGGAAATTTAGTTTCAGCTCTAGTGATGCAATATCTTCAAGTCTATTTACTAATTCTAATTTTTTTACATTTACCTCATCTTTTATCATCTCTTGGTATTCATTTGAGTCTGCAGTACACTGGATCCCAGTGTCACGAACTGGGATGACAGAAAACGGCTCACCTTCAAGAAAACTACAGAAAGACTGATGGTAGATAGTCATACTGCCAAGTGGCTGCCTGATGCGCATGTTAAACGTATTTCTGATGGATAATCCAGAGTTACATATCTCTCTTACCAAATCCATCTTGGCAATGAGCTGACTATTATATCTATCTGATTGTGGAAAATCAGCCAAATGAACAGATATTTCTTCATACCTAAGCCCCTGCCATATAGTCTCTGTTATAAGTGGCAACAAAGGGGCTGCTGCTCGAAGCATGTAATAAAAAACTGTGTACAGAACATTATAAGCGTCGGTTTTATCTTGATCTAAGTCACTTTTCCAAAAACGCTCGCGACTGCGACGAATATACCAGTTATTTAGCACTTCAAAAAAATCTTTCAGGATTTTGCAAGCTTCCTGAGAGTTATAGTTGTTCATAGAAGCTTGGATACCTTCCACAGCTTCAAAACATTTTGAAATCATGTAGCGATCAATAGTACTTTGATAATCCTTACAAACTTCAGCTTTAATTCCATCTGCATTTGCATACATGGTAAAAAAGTGATAACTGTTCCAAATAGGTTTTATTACGTTTTTTAGAACATCACGCACTAAATTTCCTTCTTTGTCGAGTAGCAAATTACCACCACAGACAATGGAACCAGACAGCATAAGAAAACGCAGCGCATCAGAACCGTATTTATCAAAAACCTCCATTGGATCTGCATAATTATTCAAACGTTTAGATAATTTCTGACCTTTCACATCAAGAACCACACCGTGGCATATGCAATTCTTAAATGGCTCACTATCAAATAAAGCAGTGGAAAGAACAAAAAGCGTATAAAACCATCCTCTTGTTTGTGCTATATATTCAGTGATAAAATCCGCAGGGAAATTACTCTCAAACCACTCCTTATTTTTAAACGGATAGTGAACTTGCGCGAACGGCATCGATCCAGATTCAAACCAACAGTCAAACACATCAGGCACACGACGCATAACTGATTTTCCTGTTGGATCATCAGGATTTGGTCTTATCAAAGTATCGATAAATGGTCTGTGCAAGTCATCTATTTTAACATTAAAATCTCGCTCTAGTTCTGCTATCGAACCATACACATCCACTCTTGGATATTTTACATCGTCTGACTTCCACACAGGAATTGGCGTACCCCAAAATCGATTGCGTGAAATAGACCAGTCATGCGCTCCTTCAAGCCATTTTCCAAATTGACCATCTCTTATATGATTTGGCATCCAATTAACTCTCTTATTTAGCTCTGTCATTCTTCCCTTAAACTTTGTCACAGCAACATACCAAGAAGGCATAGTACGGTAGATTAAAGGAGTGTCAGTTCTCCAGCAGTGTGGATAATTGTGAATATATTGCTCAGTTTTAAACCAGCTCCCCTGCCTTTTTAATTTCTTGATTACTGTATCATTGGCATCAAAAACATGAACTCCTGCCAAATCTGAAACTTCAGTAGTAAATTTTCCAGCGTTATCAACTGGACAAACAGCTCGAATATCATGGCTTTGGCAAAGGTAAAAATCTTCTTCACCAAATCCAGGAGCAGTGTGCACAACACCAGTACCATCTTCTGCTGTAACATAATCGGCAATGAAAACACGGAACGCATTCTTTGTATCTTTAAAGTAATCAAACAGTGGTCTATAAGAAAGACCTGCAAGATCACTTGCTTTAAGTTTTATATTACAGTTTTCATATTGAATATTGCTTTGTTCACAGTGGCTGACAAATTTCTCTAAATAACTTTCAGCAAAGATGCAAACTTCACCATTTACTAACACCATACAATACTCAATATCCTCCCCTACTGCCAGTGCGAGGTTGCTTGGCAACGTCCAAGGGGTTGTAGTCCAAGCGAGCAACTTACATTTTTGTTTAAATTGCTTTGGATTATCTAAAAGCTCAAATGCAACAGTTACAGCCTTGCTAGCTTTTTCTCTATAAGCATTATCTAGTCTTGTTTCAAAATTAGAGAGTGGAGTTTCGCACGCCCAGCTATAGGGAACAACGCGTATTGATTCATACACCAGACCTTTATCATAAAGCTGCCTAAATGCCCACATGACCGACTCCATGAATGACTTATCCATAGTCTTATAGTCATTGTGAAAATCTACCCATCTTGCTTGTCTATTTACATACTTCTCCCATTCTGATGAAAATTTCATCACAGAAGTACGGCAATGATTATTGAATTTTTCAATGCCAAACTTCTCTATCTCAGTTCTACCAGATATTCCAAGTTCCTTTTCTGCACCCATCTCAGCTGGTAAGCCATGGCAATCCCAACCAAATCTACGTTCAACCCTTTTTTGCAGCATAGTTTGATATCTTGCAAATGCATCTTTTATAAAACCAGTAAGCAAGTGTCCGTAATGCGGAAGTCCATTTGCAAACGGAGGCCCATCATAAAATACAAAACAATGACCCTTGGAACGTTTCTCGACTGACTGCTCAAAAATTTTATTTTCCTGCCAAAATTTTATGATTTCCTTTTCTAGCAATGAAAAATCAGGACTGCTGCTTGTATCAGGATAATACTTCATATTCATTTTAACTGGATAAAATCAAAGAATATAGAGCTTTTTGGAAAATTACAAATTCAAAAACTCTGTTTCTATAAACATAGACAGGTATTGACATCATTATACAACATATTAATTCATTAGACTTATTTATTGAGGTTGAAGATGAATAAAGACAATAGAAGTTGTCCTTATCATAAATTTCATGATGCTAACAAAAATAATAGTAAAAGTAGCTTTATTTGGAAATCGCTTTCTTATGAATACAACAATTCTGGAGAGATTGAGAGAATACGCTATCAGTGGAAAAAGAAAAAAATCCCGCGAATCTATTATATCAAGTCTCATATGATTGCGTAACAGAGAGCTGTAGTCCCTTAAGGATTAAATCTAGATAGCTTATAAACTTATAAAACACACAAAGTACTTCTACATGAGACCATGGGAGCACTTTTCTCTAATTAGGCAGCGCATCCCAATAAACTATTTTGCCGAGCTTCCAATATCCTTACATTTACTATTTTATCTTTGTATTTATCGTCAGGATCATCAACGCATACTGATTGCATGTATGGGCTTTTACCAATAATTTGATTTTGGTGTTTACCTTTTTTATCACTGAATAGAACAGGAATAGTTTTTCCTATCATACTCTGATTAAATTCAAGTTGTTGCTTGCTAATTAATTTCTGTAACCGAAGAAGATGCTCTGTTTTAACCTCTTCTGGTACTTGATTTTTTCTTTCCGCCCCTGGCGTTCCTGGCCTTGGGCTATATTTAAAACTATAAGCCTGAGCGTACTTTACTTTTTCTACTAACTTCATAGTTTCCTCAAAATCTTTTTCAGTTTCTCCAGGAAAACCAACAATAAAATCAGAAGAAAATTCGATTTCAGGTTTCAATTTGCGAAATCTGTCTATTATTTCCAAATACTCCTCTGCAGTGTGTTTTCTGTTCATTGCATGCAATATTTTATTCGAACCTGACTGCACAGGTAGGTGAACAAACGGCATGAGTTTTGGCTCTTCTGCATGCACCAAGTAGAGAGATTCGTGCATATCTCTTGGATGAGAAGTTGTGTAGCGGATTCTTTTTAGGTTTTCAATTTTAGCAATGTGACTAATTAATTTTCCTAAATCCCAGACCTCTTCTTCGCACTCTCCATTATAAGCATTAACATTTTGACCGAGCAAATTGATTTCCCTTGCCCCATTTGCAACTAACTTCAATATTTCACGGAATATTTCATTTACTGGTCGTGAATACTCAGCCCCGCGAGTGTAAGGCACCACACAAAACGTACAAAATTTATCACAACCTTCTTGTATGGCAAGAAACGCAGAAGACCCCTGGCTATTGCCATAACATTCATCCGGCAATTTATCAAACTTTGCAACTTCAAGAAAGTCAGTATTTATTATATGACCTTTACTTCTACTTGCTTTGACTATCAATTCCGGTAAAGCAGCAATACTCTGCGGACCAACAACAATATCAACAAAAGGAGCCCTTCTGAACACTTCTTCTCCCTCTGCTTGCGCTACACATCCAGCCACTACTATGGTCCTTTCTTTTCTTGACGAATGAATTCTTCCAAGCTCTGAATAAAGCTTTTCTGCTGCCTTTTCTCTAATATGACAAGTATTCAATATCACTAAATCAGCTTGTTCTACATCACTAACAATGTTGAATCCTAGAGGCTTAACTATATTCTCCATTAAAATGGAGTCATAAACGTTCATCTGACAGCCGTAAGTTTTAATATATAGGCCTTTCATATTTAAAATTCTTCACACAAATTCTAGCAAATTATACGAAAAACTGAATTCTAGTACAACAGCCAATAAAGTTTGCTTGACAAACCTTCTCGCTTTCCTTACCCTAAGAACCTGTTCACAATCTTTTCAGAAGCAAAGCAGCGAAAGCAAGAACGACCATTTGCAGGCTAGTGTTGAGTTTCCGCTCGCAATTTTTCCAAAGTCGCCTACATTTTTGCAACCAAGCAAAAGATCTCTCAACAACGTCCTCTTCCTGCAAGACTTCAGATCTGCTACAATAATCTCAAACTTTCCTCGACTTATATCACTTGGATATAAACTTCCCATATCCTACTTTATCCTCTCATTCTATCCCTTTTTTGAGATCATGTACAGTCTCTTAGAGTAGAGGTATTTTAAGAGCTCAAAAATCTATCTCCGTCTGCAGACTTTTCAGTCAATTTCTCAATAAAAAGTGTAGCGTATCTTCTTCAGTGTATACTGTAGTATGTGCGCTGTATTTTTTTTCTAATCTTTCAGGGGGATTTTATGTCCAGTATTCCAGATACTTGACCTTTATTCTTAAGCTAAAAACCGATTGGTACCTATGGTTTTTATAAAGAAAGTGCAAAAAATACTTTAAAGAATATGAAATAAAGGTAGAAAAGGTTTGAGTAACCAAAAACTGTTTCCAGGCATAAATTTGCGATGCATACTTAAAAAGTAATTACATTAATATAATGTTCACACTTATATGTCAATATAGATATAATAATAATTAAAGAGCATGTTATGCAAGAAGAAGTATTAGATTTTACAGATGCTCTTTGTCAAAATAAATGTGATTCCTTTCGAGTGACACTCTCTTATATCCTTCTTTAGGTTATACAGAAGTCTAACACAATTATAGAACAAGCTTAAAAGTTCTGGTAAAGTAGTTTTATTTATAAAGAGCATGCTACTTGATATTGAAAAACGCAGCATAACAAATGCACTGTGGAAGTTACAAGAAGCAGATCAAAGGGAGATTTTTACTCTTATACAGAGATTTGAGTTGCCAGAAATATTAGCAAGAATATTAGTTGCTCGTGGTGTTAACATAGAAAATGCACATGACTTCTTACACCCACTAATCAGATCGCTATTACCAGATCCCTTTCACCTCCTTGATATGGATAAAGCTGTTTCTCGCATAATAAAAGCAATAAACAATAATGAGAATATTGCAATATTTGGTGATTACGATGTTGATGGTGCAACGTCATCAGCATTGATTAATAGGTACCTAAGAGCGATTGGGACACACTCTATAATCTATATTCCAGATCGTGTTGATGAGGGCTATGGATTGAACACAGATGCTTTATTACAACTTAAAAAGAATGGTATTGATTTATGTATTTCTGTTGATTGCGGTACGCTTGCATATCAACCAATAGAAGAGGCAAGGGTTTTTGGACTTGATATTATAGTTATCGATCATCACCTTGGTATAGAAAAATTACCAAGTGCTGTAGCAGTTGTTAATCCCAACCGCCTTGATGAGAGCTCTCCTTATAATAACTTAGCAGCAGTTGGAGTGTCATTTCTGCTAATTGTTGCTCTTAACAGAAGCCTACGTGAGCAAGGATTTTTTACCAACAAAAAAGAACCAGATTTATTTGATCTACTGGATTTAGTTGCTCTTGGAACTGTTTGCGATGTTATGCAGATTACAGGCCTAAATAGGGCTTTTGTTTTACAAGGATTAAAAGTTATGTCAGCAAGAAAAAATGTTGGCTTACGTGTTTTGTTTGACGCTTTGGGAATTCTTGAAAAACCAAGTGTTTCACGATTAGGGTTTAGTATTGGGCCATGTATAAATGCCGGAGGAAGAATTGGAGAAGCATCGCTCGGTGCAAGGTTGCTTTCCACTGATGATGAAGAAAAGGCTCATTCAATCGCGCTAAAACTAATAGATTTGAATAATGCAAGAAAAATGCTAGAAAATGAGGCTATTTTGGAAGCTACAACACAAGCGGAAAATTTTGCCCACTTAGGTGTAAATTTTATAATGGTAAGTGGTAATTGGCACCAGGGAATAATTGGTATAATTGCATCAAGACTAAAAGAGCAGTTTCACTTACCAACGATAGTGATATCTTTAAACAATGGAATAGGAAAAGCAAGCTGTAGGTCAATTTCTGGAGTAGATATTGGTGCTGCGGTTCTTTCTGCAAAATTTACCAACCTAATCATTGAAGGTGGTGGTCACAGTATGGCAGCAGGATTTTCGATTGAGGAAGGTAAAATAAGTGATCTATATGATTTTTTTACTGAAAGATTTGCAAACTCTACAAATAACAAAATTATCAAAGCTGATGGTATAGTAACAGTTAAAACAATAAACTTATCCCTGTGGAACCAACTGCAACGCTTAGAGCCATTTGGTGTTGGTAATCCTGAACCGAGATTCATCATTCAAGGAGCAAAGATAAGAAAGCCGGAAGTTATAGGAGTTGACCATATAAAATGTTTTATTGCTGACGATAATGTTATGGTCAAAGCTATTGCGTTTCGCTCTGCAAATACTGAGCTTGGCTCTGCTATTATGCAGGGTAATGTTAAAGCCATTTTGGGTAAAATCTCTATGAATTACTGGAATGGTAATGAATTTATACAACTTATGATAGAAGATGTCTTAACCATTAGTTAAGTTACTATTTTACAATAATTACCTATCAATCTCACCAAAGACTATATCGAGTGAACCGATAATTGCTGAAATGTCAGCAAGCATATGTCCTTTTGCCATGAAATCTAAGGCCTGTAAATGCGCAAAGCCAGGTGCTCTTATTCGGCATCTGTAAGGTCTATTGGTACCATCTGAAACTATATATATTCCAAATTCGCCTTTTGGCGCTTCAACAGCCACATAAGCCTCACCTTCTGGCACATGATATCCTTCTGAGTAAAGCTTAAAATGATGAATCATAGCTTCCATGGATTCTTTCATTTCTGCTCTTGGCGGTGGAGAAATTTTTCTATCTTCAGTTTTTATTGGCCCTTCAGGCATCTTCTCTATGCATTGCTTCACCAAGCTGATAGATTGTCTGATCTCCGCCATTCTTACTAAATAACGATCATAACAGTCACCATTTTGACCGATAGGTATATCAAAATCTAGCTGATCATATATCTCATATGGCTGGCTTTTTCGCAAGTCCCAAGCAAGTCCAGCAGCACGGAGCATTGGTCCACTAAAGCCCCAATCAAGCGCCTGTTTTATTGATATTTCACTAATTCCTACAGTGCGTTGCTTCCATATCATATTTTCTGTCAGAAGATCATCAACATCATCTATATACTTTGGAAATTGCTCTATAAATTTTGCAATATCTTCAATCAAACCTTCTGGGATATCTGCTGCAATTCCACCTGGCCTTATATAAGCTGCGTGAAATCTTGCACCTGAGGCCCTTTCATAGAACTCGAGTATTTTTTCTCTCTCTTCAAAGAGCCATAAAAGAGGAGTCATCGCCCCAACATCAAGTGCTTGGGAAGAGATATTTAGTAAATGATTTAGTATTCTTGTCAGCTCACAAAATAGAACACGCAAATATTTTGCCCTAATCGAAACTTCGCACTGCAATAATTTCTCTACACATAACGAATATGCATGCTCTTGTGACATTGGTGACACATAATCAAGGCGGTCAAAGTAAGGCAGAGCTTGAAGATAAGTTTTATGTTCTATCAATTTTTCAGTGCCACGATGCAAAAGCCCAATATGAGGATCTGCCCTCTCGATCACCTCACCATCCATCTCTAAAACAAGACGTAACACCCCGTGTGCAGCTGGATGCTGCGGTCCAAAGTTTAACATCATTGTCTTTAGATCAGGCATGCTTGGTAGTTTAAGGTATTGGAATTGTATATGGTAAAATGTGCTTAAAGTCAATAGGCTTCTTGTACAAGCTATAACTCATCGTTACAATAAAAAACTCTCAAAAACTTCACCACTTCTTCATGATCTGATAGACAATGTTTATGTGTCACATACAATTATTGCACTTATGTTGATCAAGGCAGCGAAATTATGTATAGATAATTTTGATTGAGAAATAGTTTTTCTACTATATAAATTCTACTTTAGAGTAATCAAAATTAATGAAAGACAATAAATATAGTTTAGGTTTAAGGATCATTCATTGGTTAATGTCTGCTCTTATTATTGGTATGCTTTGTTCTGGACTGTACATGAAAAGTTTGCTGATTAGCAGTGAAATTAAATTCAGCATATACACTATTCATAAGGCTTGTGGTATCACCGTTCTTGGATTAACTATAGTACGTATATTTTTTCTCGTCTTTACTTATGTTCCGCCATTACCAGCCAATTTTTCTCGATTCGTAATCAATGTGAGCAAAACGATACACTTTTGTTTATATGCTTTGATGGTGCTAATACCGCTATCTGGTTATGTCATGTCTTCTGCTTCTAGTAAAGAGATCAAATATTTTGTTCATATCCCTTTGTTAATCAATGAAAACAAAGAGCTAGCTAGTACAGCTAATCAGCTACATTCGATGCTTGCATATCTTATGATAGTCTTTATAACCTTTCATATACTTGGTGCTTTAAAACACACATTTATAGATAAACAAAACATTTTTAAACGTATGATGTAGGCTATATGTTGAGCAGGCTTTGGAAGAAAGGAACGAATTTTCTCGGTAGTGAGTTTGCAGTAATGGGTGGTGCTATGAGCTGGGTTTCAGAGAGAAATTTGGTTTCAGCAATCTCAAATGCTGGTGGATTTGGCGTAATTGCATGTGGTGCAATATCTCCGGACTTACTGAAAAAAGAAATCATAGAGACACAGAAATTAACTCATAAGCCATTTGGTGTCAATCTAATTACTATGCACCCAAATTTGAGTGAGTTAATAGATATATGCATTGAAACAAAAGTAAGCCATGTAGTTCTTGCTGGCGGATTACCAACAAAACCTAATATAGAAAAAATCAAGAATGCAGGCATTAAAGTTATGTGCTTTGCACCAGCATTAAGCCTTGCGAAAAGGTTAGTAAACATGGGGGTAGATGCGTTAATAATAGAAGGTATGGAAGCAGGAGGACATATCGGTCCTGTTAGCACTTCTGTTCTCGCACAAGAGATATTACCTCATTTTAAAAATGAGAAAACACCGGTGTTTGTTGCAGGTGGAATAGGAAGAGGCAAAATGATAGTGAACTACCTAGAAATGGGAGCAAGTGGCTGTCAAATAGGTACATTATTTGTCTGCACGAATGAGTCAATCGCTCACAAAAATTTTAAAGAAGTATTCATCAAATCAGCTGCGCGTAATGCTGTATCTTCTGTGCAGATTAGTGCTGATTTTCCTATAATTCCAGTAAGGGCTATAGCTAACAAAGCAAGTGACGATTTTATGGAGCATCAAAGAGACATTATTGATAAATATCAAAATGGAGAAATCTCAAAAGAAGATGGGCAGCTTGAAATAGAAAAGTTCTGGGCTGGAGCCTTAAGAAGAGCAGTAATTGATGGAGATGTTGAAACAGGATCTTTAATGGCTGGTCAAAGTGTTGGCATGGTTGATAGAGAAAAGCCTGTAAAAGAAGTAATAGATATACTAGTTCAACAGGCAAGCAATTATGTTGAAATGTAAAATCAGTAATCAGCAAAGAAAATAGTTAGCAAATTGCTATAATTATCCGCAATAAGGTATAACTGCCCAATTTTAATGTAAAATTAACGCTAAAGAGGTATTCATACATTTTATTTATATGAGAGGAATGTTATGCTAGGTACTTTAAAAAATCTAGAAGTAATGATTTACCTTATAAAATAGAAGAGCTTATTCAATCTTTGAGTAATGAAGAAGATCGTAAACTGTTCACCAATATATACAAAAAGGTCACAAAAAACACACATAATCATGGAAATCTAAAAAAGGGAGATAGAACTATCGCAAAATGCATAGAGTTGTTCAACAAAGGAGCTGATCCTAACATATTAATTAAATTAGCAAAATTACTGAGAGAGCAAGAAGAATATCAAAAATATTATAATTATTACACCGAGAAATTTCTTCCAGCATTGGAAAAAGAAGTGATAGAGTCAGAGGGATTAATGAAACCTTCAGTACTTAACAATGAAGAAAAATCATCACAAAGATCACCAACAATAAAAGGGAAAACATTAAAAATAATTTCAGAGATTACTAAAAAGAGCAACAATAAAGATCATTCTAGTAGCACTATTCAAAATCAGAAAAGTCTTAGAACCTGTTCACAATCTTTTCAGAAGCAAAGCAGCGAAAGCAAGAACGACCATTTGCAGGCTAGTGTTGAGTTTCCGCTCGCAATTTTTCCAAAGTCGCCTACATTTTTGCAACCAAGCAAAAGAAGATCTCTCAACAACCCATCTTGTCCTCTTCCTGCAAGACTTCAGATCTGCTACAATAATCTCAAACTTTCCTCGACTTATATCACTTGGATATAAACTTCCCATATCCTACTTTATCCTCTCATTCTATCCCTTTTTTGAGATCATGTACAGTCTCTTAGAAGTAATCAAGCAAATAGACAAAATAATACTACGGAACTATTTAACAAACAAAGTCTTTCTGGTGAAGTTGAAATTCCCAAAAATTCAGGTATTAATCCTCTGGAAAAGGATTCTTTAGCTAAGGGTGTAAGTGGAAAAGGAACCCCTGAAATATATAATCCCTTGAGAAGTTCAGGTTATTATAGTGCTTCAACATTTCTTACATCAAAACAATCGCAAGAAAGAAAGGAGATCGCACAATCACAAAGGAACAGCTTAACTTCAGTAACAAGCATTTCATCTGAGGAAAGTGTACACTTAAAATTAAACCCTGCTGAGGAAGATAATAGTTTGCAACTAGAAGATGAAGGAAAAACAAAATTAGCACATCCGAACAAAATAAGGCCCAAAGGCCCAAGCGGAAGAATACCCCCTTCTAAACATTATAAGAAGACTGAAGAAGGGCCTCATTGTGTGATCTCAGTGACAGGCAGTAAGGTAAAAGATACAATACAATACAATACAATACAATACAATACAATACAATACAATACAATACAATACAATACAATACAATACAATACAATACAATACAATACAATACAATACAATAATTATGAAAAGAATAGTAAAATCAAAAACAAAAATCTTCACGTCGCACTTGTAACAAGTTCTGCTCTCTTAGCAATAGGGTGAATTGTTGCAGGAGCAATGACATCAGGATTAGTAGGAGCAGGACTGTTTGTGGTGGCTGCAGTGTTTGCTACATCAGCTGCTGCTGAATTTTGTTAAAATATTCTGTCAAGTAAATTGACATCCATTAGTGTGAGTCCTCTTGTTGATAATAAAGAGCTAACACGGTGATAAAAGTTAAATATGAGTTACTTATGGTGAGCAAGTGAATTCGGTTCTTGCCTATTGATGTAAAAATTGTTACATTTGAGGAGTATCTTAAAGGTATTTAGCTGATGCATATTCAATTGGGTAGAGTTTTTGCTATTGTAGCCCTGTTAAGTTTTATCTTCATGTCATGTTCTAGCAAAGCAAGTGATGAATTGAAAAATATACCAGGAACGTTGAAAGAACTTGTTTCTTCATTTTCAGTTAAAGATACTGTAGAAAATATGAGTTCCTCAACAATTATAGGTTTATGTATAGCTACAGTGATACTTGCAGTAGTGTTCAGAGGCCTAATTTTTTTCATGATAATATTTGGCGTACTGATCATGATGTTTGGAAGCACAGAAAAGGCAACAGATTACCTGAAAGAAAAATTCAACTTTGCAAAGGACATACAGTTACAATCCAATAACAAAAAAGAAGATAAGGATTAAGTAAGATAGATGATTCTTTATTATCTTTTTATTGAATACGCATAATATTATATGCAACCAAAAGTACCAGTCACTAGCTCTAATTCTGAAAAAAAGAACAATTTAGCGTTACTAGAAAGTATTAATTTAGATTTTATCCCTTATGCTTGCCACTACGATGAAGAAACTATACTAACAAAACAGGGGGAATTATTAAAAATAATCAAATTAGAAGACTATTCTTCAGTTGATAACTATGGTGATCTTAGAAATGAAATTAGAAAAAGTATATCAAAAAATATCAAGAGTTTATATTTCACCGTTTGGATTCACACTGTCCGTAAGCGCAATAAACTGAGCTTACAGTGGAATAAAACTGCAGACTTTTCCGATCAGCTACACTCAACGTGGTTTAATAAACTAGTTGATAGTAAACTACAGTATATAAATGAATTGTACATTGTGGTGTTACTTAATGATTTTGGCAAACATATTAATAATGCATTTTTTTTTAGCGGGATAAAGAATAGGCACAAGTTATTTTTACAAAAAAATCATCAAGAATTACAAAAAATAACTGACCTGATTCAAAAAGATTTAGAACCTTTTGGAGCTAAAAAACTGGGCCTTAGGTCTAGTGAAGGCAAAATATATTCTCAAATGATGGAATTTCTCCATTACATTATTACATTAACGCACAAAGATTATCCAATATGTGAAAGGGATCTATCGCAGCATGTGAAAAACCTAAAAGTAGCTTTCGGTTTCAATAAATTTCAAACATCGTTTGAAGGTCAACAGAAGTTTGGTTCTATTTTTTGCATAAAGGAATATCGAGAAATCCCCTTAGAAAATATAGATAGGTGTTTGCAACTTGACTCTGAGCTTATCATCACAGAGATAATAATATTTACTAGTAATAATAAAGCAGTAAAAGAATTTAAAAAACAAATTAATATACTGCAAATCAGTGAGGACAATACCTTACTTCAAAACTCAGGAATAAATGAAATAATAGAGCTTGAAAAAATTTCTGCTATGGATTTTTGTCAACAGAAAATTATTGTTACAATCTTTGCAGATGATAAGAATAGGTTAGCTAAAAATATCAGCGATTTATCCTCTGTAATGTCGTTAATCGGGTTGATGATGTTTAGAACTGATCTGCACATGGAAAATCATTTTTGGGCACAGCTTCCTGGAAACTTTGCTTTTGTTACACAACCAAAAAATATATTAGAAAAATATGCTTGCAGCTTTGCTATGTTGCATGATTTTACATCAGGTACATTAAAAGGAGGAAGATGGAAAGAAGCAGTAACAGTTTTTTTTTCAAAAAAAGGCAGTCCTTACTTTTTTAACTTTCATGGAAAGAAAAATAATGGTCATACCACAATACTTGGAGCTCCAAATTCAGGTAGAACCTCATTGATCAATTTCTTACTTTCGGAATCAAGAAAATTTAACCCTAGGATTGTTATATTGGATAATACTGGAAAATCAATAATATTTACTAAAGCAGTAAGCGGTCAATATTACATAATTGATCCAAAATATAAAGATAAAAGTCTAAAATTCAACCCACTGAACATTGAAAATAGTTCTTCTAATCGCAATATGCTTGTTGAATTGATCAAAAGGATGGTTGTAGATGCAAGTTTGGTAGACGTAGAAGAAAAGACAAAAAAAATTGTAGATTCTATATTTGCTATACCAAGAGAATCGCGCTCTATTTCTCAAATTTCTGAAGTGCTTTTACTTCTTGGGGGTAAAATAAGTAAATGGTGTGGTGATGGTGAATTTGCTTACTTATTCCAAGATGGTGATGAATCAGACATTGACTGGGGAACAAAAACTATATCCCTCAATACTGCAAATCTCACTAAGCAAAAAGAATGTATGTCCGTGATACTTTACTATTTCTTATACTCTTTCGAAGCAAAATGTGATGGCTCACCTGCAATACTTGTTTTGGATGAAGCATGGGAGATAAGTAATATTTTTCCTACAGAGGGAGAGTTTGACGACTGGATGCAAAGAATGACAAAGTTAAATGTTGTAGTAATTCTAAGTACTGAAAACTTAAACCTAGCATTTGCTAGCAAGTTTACTCAATATTTAGATAAGCATGTCGATACGAGAATTCTGATGCCGAATATAAATGCAAACAGGTTATACATGAAAGCGTTTTCTCTGTCGAAAGAGGAACTGAATGTCATTTTGCAAACACCAACACAGGAAGGTTTATTTTTGATAAAGCAATACAAAGGTTTAATAACTTTAAATCTAGATTTGAAGAATATGAAAGAAATACATGTACTTTCAGCTAATAAAGAGACTATAAAGTATATGTATGAAGCAATAAAGGAAAAAGGCGAAAAAGTGAGTAAGTGGTTACCGGCGTTCTATGAAAAATGTAAAGCTTAATTTTTTATTGATATTCTCCTTGATATTTTGTCCTTCTTATCAAGGATATGCTGATTGTCCGTATTTTGTAAAGAGCAATACTGAACTTGAGGTTGCAGGAAATAAAACAGGAAAAGGTATTGCAAATTTTTTTAAAGGCAAGTGGAGCGATTTAGACTTTGACGAAAAATTATTGCAATTTATTAAAGTTACAGCAGTAAATAATCAGGGACCAGAAGGTTACTTCGATCTAAAAATTAAGGTCTGCGATTACGAAGGGAACGACAACTGTTATATATTATCCAGTGGAACATCCTGCCGCCAGATATATGGAACGCAGAGTACAGGAGCTGGAGTTTCTGCAGCAGCTTTTATCGATTGGGAAGGAGATAAAACAAAAGCTGGAGGAGAAATTGCCCAAGGTCTTGGATGGGAATGGGCAGATGGTGTTACTGATGAAGAAAAAGTAAAATTTGCTAATGCCCCTAAAATATGCGCTTGTAGTCAAAAGGGGGCTTGTATGTCAGGAATTTCTTCATGGGGCTCTAGAGTATTTTCTGGGGAAAATATTTTTCGTCCTGGAGAGATGGAAAAAGCTTGTGATACATGCTATCAAACAAAAGTAAAGTGTGCCCCTGTGCAACTTGCACCTGGCCCACCTCCATTTTGTGAACAACTTGCGATGTCACCACCACAAGTTAGAATTGTTCCTATAACAAATGAAGAAAATGATTATTTCCATCCAAGAGTTGGAGTCATTATTGGTGAGCTGAAAGAAAGAAGGGAGATATATGTTCCATCTGCTGTTTCAAATCACAAGAATATTCCAAGTTGGACATATCCTATTCCAGATAAAGATACTATCCATTATTTCAAAACCTATAGAAAGAAAGATAAGCTCTGCGCTGAATATTATGGTACTGAAAAAGAAGAATCAAAAAGAAAATTACAATTTCCTGCCCGTTGTTTTCCATCACCAACTGCTCCAAAGCCTGAGGAAATAAAGGTAGTAAATGAAAATACGCTAGAAGTAAAAATGAAGATGGATGAGAGAGTTTGTACTGAGAGGGCACGTGGAACTCACAATAATGGAGTCTGTACTTTTAATGTTAATGCTGACACCAGTCGCTCTATAGAAGTCGGCCCTCTATTCTTAAAAGTAATAAAGCCGGCAATAGTAGAAAAAACAACTGGTACCGGTAACATAAAAAGCGATATCGATAACATAATAGAAGGTATATTAAAAAATAATTCGCAATTTGAAGTTTTAGAAAAATATGGGTATGTTCCCGATATCGAAGCAGAATGTAAAGAGTTTCAGGGAAATAAGTGCAAACTGGATAATTTAGGATATCCTAAAATAGAAGTAAAATATAAAGAAAATCCTAAAAGTAAAATGCTATGCCTTTCTGGTTGGCAGCCAGAACCGGAGGAATTCGTTCTTGAAAAAAGAAATGAGCTAATATCAATGAAGTCAATGAGAGCAAGCTATGCTAAACACAATACTGTTTACTCGAAAGAATCAAATCAATCTTATTATTTTCCTTGCAAAAAAGGGGAAATTATTGAATTAGTTGATGTTTTAGCAAAGCCACAAGATGCACTAGATGAAATAATATTCAATAAGAAAGGATATATTTCTATTCTTGAAGAAAATAAGCCTAGAGACAATTGCATGGCAAAAGAGGATAAAGAGGTAGATACAAAACAAAATTGTGACAAATGCAAAATAGTATATGAGTTAACAGATGGAAAGTATGAAGAAAAAAACTGTAATCACGGTGATGATGGTTGCCTCTGCTTTGATGGAGTGTGTAGTCGCTCAACACAGTATGTGAACAAGGACAACAAGCTTTTTTACTTAAGAGTTTCACAGGATGAAAATGGAGTTATAAAGAAGTTAGATCATCCAATTAAAGCAAATAGAACAGAAGTCTTTTTTGCTGATAAATTATGCAGATTCGATTTAGATGGTTTAAAAAAGAGATTGCGTGAAATAATAATAGCACAATTGAAACATAAGAAGCAGATTATTGAAGACAGGGATCAAAAACTTTATGAGCTTGGAGATGGCTATACAGATGATCTGTCAATGTATGATTACGTTGAAATAGAAGCATGGGGAGGTGGTGAAGCTGGTCATATAGCTGATAAAGCTCAGTCTACTGTAAGTAGACCAGGAATGCCAGGTGATTACATTAAAGCTAAACTAAAAATCAACCCTAATTATCCTTACATCAAAGTAAAAGTGACAGAAGGAGGTGGCGAACAAGAAGATTATCAATCCAATAAAGATGGAGGACCAACTTTGATAGAAATGTGCAGAGACTCTTCAGGAATAAGTTGTAAAGATTTAATTACTGTTGTAGGTGGGGGCACACACAGAACCTATGGAGGAACAGATTATAAATACACAATAATTCATGAACAAAATTTAAAGCTAGAAGAAAAAATTGTAAAAGGAGATGATCTAAACTCTACTAAAGATAACAAAATAGCATATATAAAGAATGGTGAGATTGAGTATAAAAGTGTAACAAAATGTAGTAAAAACTACGTGAATAAAACATATGGTGCTGGCGGTTGTATCAACGAAAGCAGCAAAAGTTATAGCAAGGGCGCTCCTGGTTATGTGAAAATTAAACCTATATTTGAGAAAATTAATGAAAAAAGAGTAAAAAAAATAGATGATGCTATTGAAAAAATGATACAAAATCCAGATGATATCACAGATATTGATGATTCCTTAATAAATAAACTTGATAAAAAGATTATTGAGACAATTAAGAAAGAAATCGAAAACGAATTGTTAGGATCATAGTAAAAGGACCCTGATTGTTGCAAATGTGGTAAAGTTGAATTTACATCACTGAGAGTATCTGTTCAGATGCATGTCAAACCAGTGTTTCTTTTCTTGTATCTCAGTTCCCATAATGTCATCCCAGTGCGTGACACCCATTTCTTTCTAGTGCTTCCTTCCTCGTCATCACAGCTTCCATAATGTCATTCCATTGCTTGACACTGGAATCCATGTAAATTTAACTGGACACCAATGTCACAAACTAGTTTTCTCATCTATCTTATTTTGCTACTCTGCTGAACAGATACGTCAATTTTATCTACTGATGAGCTAGGTTTGTTGTTCTTCACATGTTGTGACAAAAGTTCCTTAACTCCTTTTTTCACAAGAAGTACTGAATTTGTATCCTTTTCAAGCATAAAAACTGTAGAGTTTTCAATTATCTCAGCTATTTGTAAAGGAGTATCTCCTGAATGGTTTTTAATATTAGCATCAGCTCCTTTTGCTAATAGTAATCTTGCTATTTCTTTGCGGCCTGTTATAGCTGCTATATGTAGAGGTGTATTGCCAAGCTGATTGCCAATATTGACATCCACCCCTTCTACACTAAGTAATAATTGAGCTACCTCGTCATGGCCATTATTAATAGCTACACACAAAGGATTCATACTGGTATCACAGCCATTGACTTTAGCACCATTATCAAGAAGCAACTTAACTACTGCTGCATGCCCATTCTGAGCAGCTAGATACAAGGGTGTGACATTATTTTTTTATCTACTATGTTAACATCAGCATTTTTTGTGCTAATTAATAGTTCAACTATTTCAGTATGTCAGTTCTGAGAGGCTAAGTACAGAGCTATTATACCAAATTCATTGTCTTTAGCATCAATCTTAATTTCTTGAGTATTAAGTAACACCTTTACAACTTCTACAAGTCCATTTTGAGCAGAAATATGTAAAGGTGTCTTACCATCAGTACAGTCTTTTATATTGGGATCAGCTCCCGCTTTAACTAACTCCTCTACTATAGCTTTGCTTTTAGCTACAAAAGCAAAGTGTAAAACTGTACTGCCTTTAGTAGTTCTTGCATGAATATTAGCTTCTTTACTGATTAGTAACTTTACTACGTCTAAATTCCCTGAATAAGCAGCAAAATGCAAGGCTGTAAATCCTTTTTTATCCTTGACATTGATATCAGTTTTTACATTAAGTAATAACTTAACTTCATTTATGTTACCATTATAAGCGGCTTGATGTAATAGAATATTTTCAACCGGGAGCGATTGAGTGCTGAACATATTTACCTCTATATAATAGTATGCCTAGTGGTATTACATCAAAACAAGGAACATTCAAGAAAAATTTTTTGCATCTGGCAATCTATTTTCTCTATTCTAATATATACAAACTCTTTAAACCCACCTTGTAATCAGGATAAACTAGAGAGACACCAAGATCTTTTTTAATTTTAGTATTGCTTACTTTTTTTGACCCTAAATAAAAACCCCGTGCGTAATTCGGTACGGAAGAAATCTCAACTGGCTCTGGAGGGCTAATATTGAGAAGCTCGGCTGCATACGTGACCACTTCAGATTGCGTAGCAGGTAAATCATCTGCACAATTGTATATCTCATAAGGCTTTATATTTTGCATGGAAGAAAATAAAATATTCGATATATCTTCAACATGAACACGAGAAAAAAATTTTTTCACATTTCTTGCTTTGCCAAGCTGCAGGTCAATTAGCGCATTTCTACCAGGACCATATATCCCAGCCAAACGAAAAATATGTACAGGCAATTTGCTACTTAGCCACTTCTTTTCAGATTCAAGGCGCTTTTCTCCTCTAATTTCTATAGGCTTTGTTTCAGATTCCTCATTCACCCAATTACCACAGTGGTCACCATAAACATTAGTTGCAGACAGATAACCAAGCCATTTAATATTCTCCAGACAATGACCGTATCTCTCCATAACATCATCTCCGTCTGGAGGAATAGAAACTAAAACATGCGTTACGCTTTTAAGCAGATCTTGATCAACCTTTTCATAATCAAAAAGTTGTATATCTTTATTTCTTGATGTACCGTTAACTTTCCAGCCTAAATTTAGCAATTTTTTCGATAGAAATTTAGCTACATATCCGTAACCAAAGCAAAACAAGTGCATGGAAATTAATTTCCAAAATTCTTCTTGATAAACTCAACCCCTAACCTTATTCCTTCTTCATTAATAATATGGCCTAATCCATGAATTGGGTATCCTTGAGCGTTTACTCCATTTTCTTTCAGAGCTTTAACCGCTAAATCAAGGGAAGAAAAAGGTACCACATCATCAGCGTCACCATGAATAACACATATGCTGGGTTTTGATTTGATCTCCGGTGCAATTTTTGAAGGTGAAAGAAACCTACCAGAATATGCAACAACCGATGCACAAGACTGAAGCCGGGTAAGAGCTACATGCATTGCAAGCATTGCCCCTTGAGAAAATCCAACTAAAGAAAGCTGAGTATCTTTTAAATTAAGCTCCTTTAATTTTGTACCAATAAAATGATTTACAATTGATGCAGCATTTTTCACCCCATTATATAGTGCTTCCTCACTACGATCCTCTAAACTAAACCACTGATAACCATCACCTATTTCTCTTTCAAATGGAGCATTGGGAATTACTAAATATGAATCAGACAAAAACTTGCTCATAACTTTAGCAAGATGCACGAAATTATCGCCACTTGAGCCCCAACCATGAAAAAAAATAATCAAATTTTTCTTATTTCCATTTGGGCAAATTTCTTGGCTTTGTAGTTCAATCATCTCTTCATCCCTTTATGTTTATATTTAACTCTATGGTAATACTAAATTTGAGGAACAAGACCTCACTACTGCTATAGCTCTTTGATATGAATAAATACTACTTAGCTTCAACTTTCTCTATCAATTTCTTGACTAAGCCTCTCAATCTTCTGCTGGAATCATCAAGCTCTTGAATTTGTGAAACATCTTTTCTAATGAGCTCTTTGTGATTACTCTTTATGTAATCATACATTTCCTTCATCTGAGCAATCATCTTGTTGATATCCATACCACTCATATCAGGTATCATGCTAGGCATATTTCCTTCTAGCATACCGCCAGCCATAAGTTGCTGAGACATTTGCATGAATGGCTTTAAGGCCTGTTGAAGCAAATTAGGGTCGCTTGCCAATTTTTCTATTTGCTCTTTGCAAGTATCCATGTATTGCTTCATAAATTCATCATCTTGCACTTTATCTGTCATAATTACACCTATTTGAAACTAATATTATATATTGTTTTTAATTAAAAACAATACAAGAACAACTATATTAATACTTGATTAAATGACAAATTAACTATTTTAAAGGTTCACATACTCTCTTTAACCATTCCTTATCTTTTATGCCATTTTTTATATTTTTATAAATAAATTGGTGATAGCTATTTATCCATTTAACTTCATCTTCAGTAAGCATTTGTATATCTATTAGCTTTTTATCATAAGGAACAGAGGTAAATTGTTTAAAGCTTAAAAAGACGTTTTCTCGCCTTTCAATATACATCAGATTCTCAATTCTTATTCCATACTTTCCTGGAATATAATAACCAGGCTCGTTAGAAAGTATCATGCCTGGAATGAGTTCCTCTTTATTTCCTCTTGATATTGCTTGCGGTCCTTCGTGTACCGAAAGGTAACTTCCTACTCCATGTCCTGTACCGTGCATGTAATCTATTCCAAATTTCCATAAATGTATACGCGCTAATATGTCCAATTCCCCACCAGTGGTACCAGGGAGAAAGACTGCACTTGCTATCGAAATGTGAGCTTTTAGTACTATTGTGTAATGAGCCCGTTGCTCATTAGTTGGATTGCCAACTGCTATAGTTCTTGTAATATCGGTTGTACCATCAAGGTACTGACCACCAGAATCGATCAAATATAGTCCATCTTTTTTAATAGCTTTATTTGTCTTATTGCTTGCACGATAATGAATGATTGCTCCATTCTCGTTGAATGCTGAAATTGTTGGAAAACTCGATTGCTTAAACAAATTCTGCTCCTTTCTGTATTCTAAAACTTTTTCTTCAGCTTCAAGCTCAGTAATTTCACTGTCAATATTGTTTTCAAGCCAATATAGAAAATTTGTAACTGCTACTCCATCTTTGATGTGCGCACTTATAGCTCCAGTTATTTCAGTTTGATTTTTTACTGCTTTGTGAATCAAACAAGGATCTTCCTTCTCAATTATCTGCTTATTTTCTATTAGACCTCTTTCATTACTTATTGTCATCTCAGTGCTTGACACTGGGATCCATGCTTTTTTATTTCTGGTCAAGCACTGAGATGACACCGAAGCTGATTTTTCATTTAAATAATGGTTATACAAGGAATCTATTGCATTCATAATGCTCATTGGAGTCGTGCTTGGATCTATCACCACCAAATTTAACTTATGTAGTGAATTTTCTAGCTCACTAATATCAAAAACATTTATATGGTTATCAAAATTTGCTTCTATAGTTGAATGTTCTTTATCTTGAATAAATAAATCAACATTGGCATTTTTATACAATATAGCACGACCAAATATACAAGGAGTATATTCAGCACTTTCATTTCTTAAATTTAATAACCATGAAATTGAATTTGGATCAGTCAGAAGCACTGCTTCAGCCTCTATGTTTTTAGCTACTCTTTCACATTTATCCTTACTACTCTCACCAGATACATGTGAGACTATTGTTTGTGCTTTATGACTACTATCTTTTTCAATTAAGTATGGTACTAATTTACAAATGCCTTCATATTTTCTTATGTCCTTCATAGTAAAATATTGCGGATAGTAACCCAGTGAGGTAGTCAATGTTAAGTTTGCTTTTACCCATTTGTGTGGATCCTCTTTTTGTATATTATATACTCGAAAACTGCCCTGATCGAGCTGACTGCAAGCTTGTGTGATATAGCGTCCATCTGTAAAAAATGGGCACTTATTACTCTTTGTAACGATAAGTAGCCCATTTGTTCCCGTGAAGCCACATAACTCTGCTAACTCTTTTGAATATTCATTTAAATACTCGTCTTTAGTATGCAACATAAATGCATCAACATTTATTTCGTGCATAAAAGAGCGAAATTCTTCGATTTTTGACATGGAATACCTTACGCAGAATTAGCAGCTATTTTCGTTTTCTTATTCCTAAGGTACACTAATATGCTAACTATTGCTGCTGGAGTGATGCCCTGTATTTGCTTTGCAATGCCAATTGTTGCTGGTTTTATTGATTGCAACTTCTCTATCACTTCAGTTGACAAGCCTTTAATCTGTGAGTAGTTGAAATTAGTTGGAATTTGAGTATTAACTTCCTCTTGTAGAAACTTCATATCGGCTTCTTGTCTTACTAAATAAGGCTTGTATTTTGCTTCAATTGCAACTGCTTCATATATTTCATTCTTGGCTATGCTATCAGTTATAGTGTTATTCCAGCACATGACGCTGGAATCTACATTTTTTTCAGTGTCAACTGCATCTACTCTATCATCATTCAAGTACTGGATCCCAGTGTCAAGTACTGGGATGACAGGAAGAGGTGCTTTGGTGTTATGCAAGTAGCTGACACTGAAATCCATGTTTAACTCTGGCCATATTTCTTGTAATTTATTCCAGTCAATATTTGGATAACCGAGCAAATCTAATGCTGTTTTTCTTATTCCATCATAAGATATTTTAATGCCATAGGACCTGAGCTGCTCAGGAGTAATTGTTAAGCTCTCTAATTTCTCCTCAAGTTGCTTAATGGATTTAAGTTTACCCTGCAAAACAGAGTATCTCTCATGCGACACAAGAGAGATGTCATAACCTTTTTGTGTCAATCTTCTATCTGCATTATCTGACCTGATTGCCAGTCTATATTCTGCACGCGAGGTGAATAATCTGTAAGGCTCAGCAATTCCCTTAGTGACCAAGTCGTCTATCATTACACCGATATATGAGTCTGTACGATGAAGAACAAAACTTTTTTGAGATAAAGAGAGTGCTGCATTGATTCCGGCAATAATTCCCTGTCCGGCCGCTTCTTCATATCCAGTAGTACCATTAATTTGACCAGCAAAATATAGTCCTTTAACTTTCTTAGTTTCGAGAGTATGAAATAGCTCTCGTGGATCGATATAATCGTATTCAACTGCATATCCAGGTCTTAATATTTCTGCATTTTCAAGCCCTTTTATACTCTTTATCATTTCATACTGCACTTCGATGGGCAATGAATTTGAAATTCCATTTGGATATATAGTGTTATCATCAATCCCTTCTGGTTCTAGAAATATTTGGTGATTATTTTTTTCTGCAAATTTTTTAACTTTAGTTTCAATTGATGGGCAGTATCTTGGTGCAATAACGTTATCTAAATATGAAGAAGCTGATCTGTGAAGATTCTCTCGAATTACTCTGTGTGTATGTTCATTAGTATGAGTAATAAAACATGAAACCTGAGGCTGGTTAATTTTCTCTGTAAGATAAGAAAATGGTGTAGGTGGATTGTCACCCACTTGTTCTTGTAATACCGACCAGTTTATAGTGCCAAGATCAAGCCTCGGTGGAGTTCCGGTACGGAATCTGCCCAGTTTAAAATCATACTTCTTTAGCGTATTTGCAAGCTCTATTGCAGGTTTATCTCCCATTCTTCCAGAAGGAGTTGTTTGCTCTCCCATATGAATCACACCACGTAAAAAAGTCCCTGTAGTCAAAACAACTCTGCTTGTCAGTATACGTTCACCTGAGTCTGTTATTACAGCTTTTATATAAGATTCTCCATTGCTATCACTTTCGATAAGAAAATCGTCAACTGACTCTTCTTTTACTGTCAAGTTGTTATAATTTAGAATAATTTCCTGTATTGCTTTTTTGTATAATTTTCGGTCTGCCTGTGCACGTGGGCCCCATACTGCTGCGCCTCTACTGCCATTTAAAACGACTGAGTGTATGCTTGCTCGGTCGATAGCTCTTCCCATTATTCCATCAAGGGCATCCACTTCCCTAACTACAACACCCTTTGCAACTCCTCCAATTGCTGGATTACAAGACATTTCTCCTATAGTTGAAATTTTGTGAGTTATAAGTAGCGTGCTTGCACCAAGGCGTGCTGCAGCTGAAGCTGCTTCACACCCGGCATGACCGCCACCTACTACCACTACGTCGTACTTATGCATCTTCTTGAGTAATTCCTACTCTATAATATTCCAACTATCAGTGATTGATGTCAAATTTTACAGATTCCAGTGTTACACACTAACTTAGCTCAAATTATCGTCTCTTTTACAAAAGAAACTTTTTCAACTGTAGGATAGGTAATACACTCATCCACTTCTTCTTCCTGAGATATTCCAACATATGTAGAATCTGTAATCGAAGTTGCACTTGCTGCAAATGTAATTGCTGATTCATCTGCACAATGCACTAAAGATGTGGCTACATAAACCCCCATAATTATTGCTATTAGCCCTGTTATTGCACTTACTAAGATAATCACTGTTACTACTGGATTAGGAAAAACAGCAATCACACTTGAATTAATCACTGCCCCAATCGTAGTACTTATAGGTATAGCCATACCAAAAAAAATTGCTATTTTTCCATGATCTTCCTCAATAGGATCTCTTTTGCAAAACTTATATAGCAAACATCCTAAGTGCAAAACCGCAATCAATACTAGAGCCATAGAACCAGCAATTGCACCTATGGCTAAAGGTGATGAAGTGTCAAAACTCAACCACCAAGCTAATACTCCTAGTGCTGACACTATACTATAAGCTAATAAACAAATATACATACAATCCCTCTCACTAATTAATAGGCATCATTTTTACTCTAAATTGCAAATTTTCCCTCCGCCATCTAAATACTAGAGCAACAAGGAATGCTAACGGCCGTGCAAAAATATCTAATGTTTATATTTATGTAAAATGGAAATTTTGAGTGGGGCGAGCGACCAGGATTGAACTGGCGACATTCAGTACCACAAACTGACGCTCTACCAACTGAGCTACGCCCGCCAAGATATAAAATATTTAACATACGAGCACAAATAGTCAATTGCTTATTTAAGCTACCTCCTTTTGCAGAGGGTTTTAAATATTTTCATTCACGCTTTTATCATTATAATCAATCCTATTGACACCGTGATATGTTTAAAAGTATTTTCACATTTAGTTTTTTTACAGCTATTTCAAGAATCTCAGGGCTAATAAGAGATGTATTGATTGCTACGGTTATTGGTGCAACCTCTCTTGCAGATATATTCTTTTCCTCGTTTCGCTTTGCTAATTTATTTCGATCGTTTTTTGCAGAGGGAGCATTTACTACCTCATTCATACCATTATACTCTGCAGAGTCATATGATAATAAAAAGGCATTTAATTTCGCAAGTAGTGTAATATCCATTACGTTTATTATTCTAGTAATTTTTTGCCTTATTACACAAACCTTCTTCCCTTACATGATCAAAATCTTCACTCCTGGATTTGACCAAAATAAATTTACTTTTACTGTAACTTTGTCGAAAATTATGATGCCCTACATAATCTTCGTGTCAATCGCATCACTTATTGGTGGAATGTTGCAAGTAAAACAGCATTTTGCTTCAACAGCTATTTCACCAATCATTTTGAACCTCTGTTTAATCATCAGTTTATTTTTACCTTACATTGAAACACCGGCTCATAACCTTTCTATAGCCGTCCTGATTGGAGGGATTTTGCAGCTACTTTTAATAATATTTAGTGCATACAAATTAAAGGCTTTCTTTTCTTTTAGTTTAGAATTAAGTAACGAAGTAAAATTATTTTTTAAACGTGTGATACCTGCAATTATCAACAATTGTGTAATACAAATAAGTTTATGGATTGACACAATCATGGCGAGTTTTATACCAAATGCAGTTTCTTATATATATTATGCCGATAGACTAAATCAACTACCGCAAGGAGTAATTGGCACTGCAATTGGTACAGTACTTCTTCCTCTGATTTCAAAACGAATAAATGATACTGAGAATATAGTCAAAATACAGAACAAGGCCCTTAATATAGGGTTAATATTAATTATGCCAATAACTGCTGCTTTTATCATTATTCCTGACATAATTTTACTTACGCTTTTTTCTTACGGCCGATTTGATTATTATGCAGTGCAGCAAACTGTTCCTACATTAGTAGCATTTTCTCTTTCTTTACCCGCATTTATTATAAATAAAGTATTGCTACCCACATTCTTTGCTAGGGGAAAGCTAAAAATACCAACTATGTTCTCATTAACGTCCCTTGGAATTAATGTAATACTAAATCTCATATTAATGAACAAATACCAACATATAGGAATTGCTATTGCTACTTCCATTTCCACTTGGATAAATTCTATTTTATTGATTAATTATTTAACAATAAATAAGATGTATAAGATTAGCCAAGCATTATTACTAAATATTGTAAAAATTCTCACTGCAACATTTGTTATGTCAATAGTTCTTTATCTCTCTAATCACTTATCAGCAGGGTTGTTTTTCGATAGAGGGCTAGCTCGTATTGTTTATTTAGTAACTTTAATAGCTTTGAGTGTTATTATTTATTCTAGCACTCTTTACATAATTTTTAGAGGAAATTTGAATAATTTGAAATATGTATAAATTACACCCTTTGTATTGCTATATGTCATTTCAGCTACTATTCCAATATCCACTCCTTTCATTCCATAACCTATTCCTTTCATCCCAGTGTCAAGCACTGAGATCCAGAAATTTTGTTGATTATATAATCTGGAAAACCTTATTTAAGTCACACTGGATCACAGTGTCACACACACAACTGTATGAGTGTTGTGGTTTGAGAGCAATTTCCACTGGGAACCCAGTGCTCATCAGACCAGCTTCTCATGTAAAAATGCTGTGTTTTAACATAAGAATAGCTACTTTTTTGCTAATTAACTTAATGTCTAATCAAATTTCCTGGATCCCAGTGTCAAGCACTGGGATGACAAGAAGAGAAGGGATGCTGGAATGAGAGGTCTATTATGAAACTTTCTTTATACGCCATATTATCAATCTCGTTGCTATTAATTCTCATGCACGTTGCTGCAACTTTTAAGGATTGGAGTGGCTACAGAGAATATATCGTAAAAGAGTTAGAGAAGACGTATGATGCTAAAGTACATGTTGGAGGAAAAATTGAAGTTTCGCTCATTACTCCAAAACTTACTATTTACAATTTATATGTACAATATAACAAAAATAAGGAACAAAAATTATCAGATTTAATTAGTGCAAAAAAAATTGAAATAAGGCCATCGCTATTATCGTTGTTTTCATTTTCATTGCAACCAAAGTCAATCTCATTTTTGGGCATGAAAAGCAACAAAGAAAATTTACTTAATATTATAAATACGAAAGCCAATGATAATATAGTTGATATATTAATAAAGGACAGCCAAATAAGTTTTAACGCCGATACTATTAACATCAAGGAAGTTGCTATAAAAAAAAATAAGCAGTTTTTTGGTGAAGTACAGATTGGTGACAACAATTACGATTTTTCTGGAAAGGTTAATGTCACAAAAAATAATGTACACATTAGTGTTGATTCAAATTTTGCAAATTTGCTATTTAAAGGTAATAGAAATCAACAGGGTAATTTAACAATGACAATCAATAACAGTTCCGGTTCTGTGAGCAATTTAGCAAAAATCATTAATCTTAGCTTCCTTTCTTATATAATTCCCAGCGAAAATATTGAGATATCATCCAATATCAATCTCAATGAAAGCGAATTTACGGCAACTGATTTAAAAATTGAGTCCAAAAGCATGCAAGGCACTGGTATAATACAAAATGATAGAAAAAGTGATCATACTAATATCAATATTAGTTTTAGTAAAGTCGACCTAAAAAACGGCTCACACAAAACAACAGATATGAAGGGTCTTTTAGAATCTTTTAGAGAAGTTGTGCCAAAGAACTTGAGCTTGGATTTTTATATGGAAGCTTCAAATATTCAATATCAAAACAGGATATTGGACAAATTTCATGCTACGCTAAAATTTGCTAATGGCAAAATAAACGTTGATACTCTTCTTCAATTTCCTGGAATCAATAATATATCTCGCTTATCAGGAAGAGTTTCAAACAATGGCAACTTGTCTGAATTTAATGGTGATATATTGATAAAGGGTGAGTCGTTCATTTCACATATTTTACCTTCTATCAAGATGCAAGAAAGAGAGAAAAGTCAATTTACAGCAAGTTCTAAACTATATTTAGCACCTAGAATATTATCTCTTTCAGATATCAGATTGCTAAATAACAAAGAATCTTGGCAAGGATCAATTAAGGTAAATTACACAAAAAAACACAATATGATCGATAGCAAATTTAGCATACATAACATTAATATAGATAAATATGATTATTCATTATTCAGCAAAGTGCAATGGCTGAAAAATCTTAAATATGATGTAAATATAAGAACTAGTGTTAAAGATTCTATATTCAATGGCACAAAAATTGAAGATTTGGATTTTTCATTAAAAATACAAGAGAACAAGCTAGTTGCAGATAAAATAAAATTATTCGGAGAAAATTTCGACATTACCGGTAATGTAAAAATATTAGTGGATCAAAAATACACTAAGCCTTTATTAGAAGTAAACCTTACAGGTAATAAATTTAATGGAAATATCTTTAAATTACCAAAACTATTAGAGGTAAAAAGAAACTCAAAAAATGAAATAAATCAAATTCAATGGTCAACAAAGCAGCTTAATTTTTTAGATGAGAAAGGAGATTTTGATGCAAACGTGCAAATCAAAACTACAGAATTTAAAATTGGGCAAAACGTCTTAAAAGATTTTAACTTGGATACAGTGATAAGAAACAACACTATCACTATCAAACAGATAAGTTACATACTAGAACATGGAAAAATGTTTTTTCAGGGTTATCTAAAAGCAGGCTCAATTCACACAAAATTTTCTATTGCAAATTTGGACACCAAGGAAGTTATAGGGGTTAATAACATAAATGGCAAGATAAGCTTAAGTGGTGAAATCAAAACTCAAGGAACAAGCTTTGATGATTGGGCTAGTAACTTATCAGGAAATGTAAACTTTCAAGCACAGAAAATAGAGTTTACAAATGTGGATTTTAATTCATTCATCACTAAGTTGTTAAGTAGTAAGAATAAACCTGAAATTTCCAAGCTTGCTTACGTTGATATATGTAATGGCAGTACGCTTTTTGAAAATATTAATGGAAAAGTAAGTATTAACAGTGGTGTATGTTCAACTAGTTCACAGTTTAGTACCGATCAAGCATCAGGTTCTATCTCTTCTAATTTAATCTTATCTAATTTCTCCTTAACTTCTATATTCAGACTCTTTTTCATACTACCAAATCATAATAGTCCTCTTTATATCGAGGCACACTTAGATGGCCCTATTTGGTGCCCTAAGATGAGTTTTGATGTAGACCAAATTTACAACACCTTAGTTAGCAAGAAAAATAGTTAACTCATTTAGATGTAGGATTTAAGGGACAATCTATCTTTAAGTTAGACCTTAGTAAAAGATGTTCCACTCTCACCAATGATAAAACTGATTGTTTGTACCTTCTCAATATTTGCATCGCTGCAGCTTGTGCTTGGACTCTCTGTCTCTCCAAGCAATAAACGTGTTATCTCCCTATAGTCTTTGAGAACAGATAAATGTAACACAGTAATATAAGAATTACTTGATATATTAATATCTGCTCCTTTTTCAAGCAATAATTTCACTTGCTCTAAGCGATTTCTTTTAGCAGCGTAATGTAAAGGAGTTTCACCATTACGATCTGCTGCATTAATATTTGCTTTGCGTCTCGATGACAATTCTATATGAGGAAGAATAAATCGAGAATTACCTACTGAATTTTCTTGTTCTTGATACATAAAATACCTCTAATTTCTTAAAGCTTAGTATAAATATCTACACTATATAAATATCAATTCAACGCATCACCACCGGGTAACGGTAAAAGTTTCTCCTTTTATAATGAGCATAGGCCTGTGTACATTACTCTAATTATGAGCTTGAGCAGCTGCTTGAAGTTGTTCAGCACTTGGATTATCCAAATTCTGACTTGGAATAGCTGCTTTACTTTTATCTAACAAATCCCTTCTGTCCGATTCCTTATCAAATTGGCTTACTATTGTATCAACGTGTTCAGGAAATTCTGATATATGTTCCAATGCGTCAGAACACCTTATTTCATCATATTCTCTATCAGACAAATAACTTGCTAATTTATTCTCATCAGTCTCTTACAGAAACTGATATAATGATATATTGCTGTTACTAAGCCTGACGTTCATCATCTCATTCTGATAATCATCCCAAAATTTGGACAATTCAATATTTTTGACAATACACTCTGGTTTCGTTGTGATACCACTATGTACCACAGCATATGCAATTATAGTTCTTACTACCATCGGTTTATCGCAATACCCTATTTTGTAATCATCACTAACTACAATAGATAAAGGGGTCCTTCCTTTCTTATCTACTGCATTAACATTTGCTCCTCTATCAAGCAGCAATTCTGCTACTTCCTTATGACCATACCTAACTGCAATATGTAAAGGAGTTTCCTTTTGCACAGTTGTTACTGCATTAATATTTGCTCCAGCTTCTATCAACTCCGTAATCTGCTGTATATTCTCTCCTTTAGAAGAATTCATTAATAGTTCATCCAATTCTCTTTGTTCCCTTTCATTCATAATTTACCCCACAATTTCATTGTAGTTAATTTAATATGTAAAAAAAATAATATCAACCCAATTTATCACCACCGGGTAACGGTTGCAAGCCAAAAGCTTCTCTTTTTTCATTGAGCGTCATGAAGCTTGCGTTTTCCACGTATTTCCACATCTTTTGCCTTTTTTCCATTAGAATTTCTATCGCGTCTTTATCATATGACAAACATAAATCTTTGCCAAACTTGAGCACTAGCCAAGAATTTAAGTGACAAATAATATTTTCTAGAGTCGGTAAGACTGTCTGTTCCCAAAGGGAAATACGTGCTTCAATTAAATTACTGTAAGTGTTATCACCTGGTATGCCAAGCAACTGCGGCGGAACGCCAAAAGCTAGCGCAATATCACGAGCTGAGCTATGTTTGGATTCAATAAAATCCATATCCCTCGGTGATAAGCTCATTTCCTTCCACTCTAGACCCCCTTTAAGCAATATAGGTCTTCCAGCATTGATAGGACCTGAGTAATGATCATTTATCTGTCCTTTTAAGCGTTGGTACTGCTCTTGACTTAAGTTTTCACCACTTCCATCTTTTTCTGATTTTACAACTATTGCACCACTTGGTCTTGCTCCATTTTGCAGCATTGCCTGATTATGCTGATCTATACTATATGCAGCTGCCTCAATTGGTGAAAGTCCATATCAATCATTCAAAGGGTTAAAGGTTTTAAGATACAGTACTGTTGAACGCCCAGTCAATTTATCAACTCTAAAGTCATAACTGTTGTTATTTACGGTATAACGATAGACATAAGGAACGTTATTTCTTCCTGGAATAATTTCAACTCTATCGGGGGCGCAGAAGATAAAGCTCTGTTGGTTTGTTCTGCGCCTCAATCATCAATACATAAGAATTGCCGTTAACTAATCGATAAGTCACAATCCCCTCAATAAATTCCGATTTTGATATCATTGGATTAGGAGAATAAAGTAATTTTAGTAAAGGATGTGTTTTTAGTTGTGACTTTCCCTGATCAGTAAGCTAGCAGAGAGTAAAAGGTACCGAAGATGCAGCACTTGCCATCATATTAATTGCTCGAAAGGCAATGACATTTTTTATGTAGCTTTCCTCAGCAAAACTTGCATAATTGCGCCTACTCCAACTTGGTTTCATCATTAGTTGCAAAGCAGAGTATTCACTGCTTTTCTTTCTTTGAAAAATGTTAAAATTCATATGTGCCTCCTGAAAACTTTGTTAAAAATTTGAAATTGTAGTTGAATTATATCAATTAGTGTTACAAGAATGATGTCATCCCAGTGCTTGACACTGGGATCCAATTTTTCATACAATCTAGTCAAAGACGTTCTTTTTAGCGTAAAGCAACTATGCTTACCAGTTCAGTGTGCTATCTACAATTAAATTTCTGGATTCCAGTGTCAAGCACTGTAATGACATTGATAGACCTAAAAAAAATAGAATATGACAGAATGGCTAATATCTAACCAATTTGCTGATTATAACCATTCTGTGAAATTCATGGAAGCAAAAATTCAACAAATTCACAATAATTTATCTGATGAGTTAGTATGGCTACTCCAGCACCCTCCACTTTATACTGCAGGAATCGGTGCAACAGATGATGACATTATTGAAAAATTATTTCCCATATACAAAACAGGCAGGGGCGGTAAATATACATATCACGGGCCAGGGCAGCGCATTATATACTTAATGCTAAACCTCAAAAAAAGAAACAAATGTGACATCAAGCTGTATATCAGGGACCTAAGTAATTGGATCATAAATGTTTTAAAACACTTTAATATACTTGGGGAATTTAAGGAAGATAGAATAGGCATTTGGGTGAACAACAACGAAGTAGAAGAAAAAATAGCAGCTTTTGGCATTCGCTTGAAAAAATGGGTAACTTATCATGGCATAGCACTTAATGTTTCTCCAAACCTTTCCCACTATAAGTGTATTATTCCTTGTGGACTAAAAGATTACGGCGTTACATCAATGGAAAAACTAGGAGTAAAAGTTTCTCTTTGCGAATTAGATGATATATTAAAGCAAGAGTTTCATAAGATATTTTAATGTATTCCTTTATTCTTTATTTTCTATGCCTTTTACTCACTAATCCTGCACACACAATCAATCAAGTTGATATTATTGCTCCTTCTTCGAAGGGAAAAGAATCAGATTTGCTTAATATAAAAGAATACGTAAAAACTTTGGGTTTTAATCCCCATATTTCGGAGAAAATATACAGTAATGACAACCCATTTTATTCTAACTCTGATGAGTTTAGAGCGAATGATTTGGTTAATGCGCTCACTGATGATAGCAAAATAATTTGGTGTATCAGAGGAGGAGAAGGGGCTTCTCGGTTAATTCCTTACCTAGAAAAGCTGCCCAATGATAAAAAAGAAAGAATTGCTCAAAACAAAAAAATTCTTATAGGCTATAGTGATATCACTGCTTTACATATTTATCTGCAAGTTAAATATGACTGGCAAACTCTTCACGGTACCATGTTGGAAATGATAGTAAATAACTCTGTTGCTGAAAGCTCTGTTGAAAAATTAAAAGAATTAATTCTTAACCAACGCAACTCTATCAAATTTGACAACTTAAAGATGATAAATAATGGAGTTAGACTAAAAAATGGCAGATTAGAGTCTAAAATCATCGGTGGTAATATGACTTTGGTTGAAAATAGCATAGGAACTGCTTGGCAAATAAACGCAAAAAACAAAATTCTATTTTTAGAAGACATAAAAGTTTATCCATATTCAATTGAGCGCAGTCTAGATCACCTAAAACAAGCTCATATTTTTGATGAAGTAGATGCAGTAATCTTTGGAGACTTTATTAACTGTTATAATGATAATCTTGTTGAAATTGTAAAAGAAAGGTTTGCAAAAAGTGTCAACTTTCCAGTATTTACAATGAAAGGAGTAGGCCATGGACATATAAATGACCCTTTACCTTTCAACACTCACACTATCATCAGCATTCAAAACGAGAAGGAGTTTATGGATGTGCAACAGTTATACAAGTAACTTTATCTTACACTTCTGCTCTTTGTCATCCAAGTAGCCCTCCTTCTTGTCATCAGAGTAGCTGACACTGAGATCCAACTAAGTTGGTAAACACGAAAGCGCTTTTTTTTTGACGAAATTGCACAAAAAACTGGATGCCAGTGTCTGGGCACTGGCATGACATCATCTTTTTTATCAGATGCATATGAAATCAGTGCTTTCTTGTCATCCCAGTACTCCTTATTCTTGTCATTCGAGTAACCCCTTCAGTGTCATCCCAGTGCCTAGACACTGGCATCCAGAACAGGTAATAAGAAGCACTGAAATGACATCTCTATAGGACTCCTAACCAATCAAAAATATTAAGAAATTTACCAAGAAAAAAGGCAAAAGAATCCCCCAGTAGTGAGTTTTAACCCTATAATAATGTAAATCGGCATTGTAATAATGTGCTAACGCTTATTTAAAGCGCGTTTTAGCTGAATGTAGAAAAAATAAAAAGACATGCAGCCACTATAATTTTATGTAATCTGCCAATATATATCTGAGTTTTTTACTGAATTTTTGTTGTTAAATCTGCAGAGATTAAAAACAAGGATAAATACTCTTATTGTCATGATAAGAAGACTGATGAGGTTTGTCAAGTTGACTCTATTGCATATCCTTATGAGTAAATTAATGTTATCCTTAATTATTGCTAATCTAAAGTTTTTTATGTTCATACACTTGCGTGTTCATAGCGTTTACTCTCTGCTTGAGAGTTCGGTTAAAATTGAGGAGCTGATTGGTCTTTGTTTGCAGAACAAAATGCCGGCAGTTACAGTTACTGACTCAGGTAACTTATTTGGCTCACTTGAATTTGCAGAATATGCAGCTAATAGGGGAATACAGCTAATAATAGGATGCAATATTATCGTTCGACACTTAGAACAAAATTTATCAATACTCCTACTTGCAAAAAATGAACAAGGGTACACTAATTTAGTCACCTTGGTGAGTGAGTCTTTTAAAAAGCGCAAGAATAATAGCGATATTCATTACGTTGATTTTGATGAGCTATTAAATTTAAGTTCAGGCCTAATCGCCTTAACTGGTGGATATGACGGCATATTGGCTCAACTGTTATTGAAGCAAGATAAAGAAACGATAAAAAGACTGCTCTCAGCATTCGATGGTCATTTATATGTTGAATTGCAGCGTCATGGGCTGAATAAAGAGCTAGAGCTTGAAGAAGCTTTAATAGATTTTGCTTATCAGCGCAATATACCACTAGTTGCAACGAATGATGTGTTTTTTCCAAATAAGTCTGATTATGAGGCTTATGACATATTAACGTGCATATCGGAGGGCAGTTATGCCCTGGAGAATAACAGAAAGAAGTTAATTACCGAGCATTACTTCAAATCTGTGGCAGAAATGGAGGAACTGTTCAGCGACATTCCCGAAGCAATTCATAACACTTTAGTGATAGCTAAGCGGTGCTCTTACATGCCAAGAAGCAGGCAGCCTATCTTGCCTAAATTTCCTTGTCGAGAAAATAAAACTGAGAATGAAGAACTGAGGGAGCAGGCAGTTTCAGGGTTGAAGCTGCGTATTGCAAATGAAACGGACATAGACCTTAAACAATACTACGATCGGCTGAATTACGAACTAAGCGTAATAACTTCGATGAACTACGCTGGCTACTTTTTGATAGTTTCTGATTTCATTCGTTGGAGCAAAGCAAATGGCATTCCAGTTGGACCGGGAAGAGGTTCTGGTGCTGGGTCGATTGTTGCTTGGAGCTTACAAATTACAGATCTTGATCCAATAAAATTTGGTCTGATCTTTGAAAGATTTTTAAATCCTGATCGTATATCGATGCCCGATTTTGACATTGATTTCTGCCAGGAAAAGAGGGATTTAGTTATTGATTATGTTTGGAAGAAGTACGGTTATGTTGCTCAAATAATCACTTTCGGAAAATTGCAAGCTAGAGCTGTGCTGCGTGACGTTGGTAGAGTATTGCAGATACCCTACGCTCAGGTGGATAAAATATCCAAAATGGTTCCATTTAATCCGGTAAATCCGGTAACTTTATCACAAGCGATAGAGTTTGATCAAAATCTACAGAAAGAACGAGATAGTGATGAAGTAATTGCAAAACTCCTTGATATCTCTTTGAAGCTTGAAGGAATATACCGTCACGTTTCAACTCATGCTGCTGGAGTTGTGATATGCGATCAAAAGTTAGAAAATTTTGTTCCCGTCTATTATGATCCAAATTCGGCTTTGCCAATCACTCAATACAGCATGAAATATGTGGAGAAAGCTGGGTTAATAAAATTTGATTTTCTTGGACTTGGTACGCTAACACTAATAGATCATGTATGTCGTTTAATTAATCGTGATGAAAAAAAATTTGATATTTCCTCGGTTTCTTTGACTGATCAAAGAACCTATGAAATGCTCTCAAGAGGTGATTCAATCGGAGTGTTTCAGCTTGAAAGTTCAGGGATGAGAGAAGCTTTAATCAAATTAAAGCCAGACTGTATTGAAGATATCATCGCTTTAATTTCTCTTTATCGCCCAGGGCCTATGGATAACATTCCAATTTATGTTTCAAGAAAGCATGGACTTGAAAAGCCAGATTACATTCATCCATTGCTTGAGGAGGTGTTAAAAGAAACATTCGGAGTAATAATCTACCAAGAACAGGTAATGGAAATAGCGCGTATTCTTTCTGGATATAGCCTCGCAGAAGCAGATTTACTCAGACGTGCCATGGGTAAGAAAATTAAGGAAGAGATGGATAAACAACGTGAACTTTTTGTTCAAGGAGCAACAAAGAATGGTGTTGATTATGATAGGGCAAGTTATATTTTTGACCTTGTTGCAAAATTTGCTGGTTATGGATTTAATAAATCCCACGCTGCAGCATATGCGATTATATCTTACCAAACAGCTTACCTTAAGGCTAACTACCCGCTAGAATTTTTTACGGCCTTGATGAATCTCAACATTGATGATAGAGACAAACTGAATTTGTTTTATCATGCTGCAAAATTCAGTGGAGTTGCTGTTCTTTCGCCTGATATCAGCAAATCTAAGGATGAATTTTCAATAGAGGGTGAGCACATACGCTACGGAATTGCTGCTTTGCGTAATGTTGGTTTTGCTATAGCAGAAGGAATAGTAAATGCACGCTCAAGTTCTTATAAGGACATATGGGAATTCATTCAAAATTTGGGGCATATAATAAATAAAAGGGCATTAGAAAGTTTAATTAAATCTGGAACATTTGATAATGTGCACAAAAATAGAAAGCAGTTATATGAGTCAATAGACACATTGATTTACTTTGCAAATAAAAATAGGCAGTCAAATCAAGCTGCTTTATTTGGTAATCTTGATATTCTGAAGCCAAAACTTAAGAACGTGGAAGATTTTAATGAAGAGGAAAAATTAGAGCATGAGTTATTTTCATTGGGATTTTACTTAACTAATCATCCACTTGAAAAATTTAGAACTCTCTTGAAAAAATTAAATATTGGGTTTATCGGAGAGAGTAAAACGATAAAAACTGCTGGTGTAGTATTAAATGTGCGTATGAGAACCTCAGAACGTGGAAGATTTGTTATCCTAACACTTTCTGATCCCCACAATGTTTCTGAAATAGCATTCTACAACAATGAAATAATAGAAGAAAAAAAGAATCTATTTTCACCTGGAGCATTTGTGATAATTGATCTTGAAATTTCAGAAAACACAACGAGATTATCAGGAAAGGACATATCTGAATTTACAGAAAAGGTTACTTCTCTAATGAAAGGATTAGTTTTAACTGCTGTATGTGCAGACTCGCAAAAAGTTGCTGAGGAGTTGAATGCAGTGTTGAAAAATGGAGGCAAAACCAAAATAATGCTAAAGTTTCTTCTCGAAAAACATAAAGTCAGCATCTTGTTGCCAGGTACATATTCAATCACCCCCCAAGCTATTTATGAAATATCTCACTTAAGTTGGATTGAAGGCGTAGAAATTAATACAAATAACTTGTTTATATAAAAAAGTTTCATATAATAAAGTGTTTAATTGATATTAAAGGAAGATATAGTGAATCTTTATGAATTTACTTTTATAGCACAACCGAACTTATTGCAGCAAGAAGTAGAAGAAATGGTCCAAGAATTGGCTATTTTGTTGAAAAATATTAAAGCAGATGTTATTTCTCAGGAGTTTAAAGGTCTGATAGAAAGAGAACATAGCACAGTTACAAAACAAGAGCTAGAGGCAAGTACTGAAAGCATTAAAAAAAGTCTGATTGTTTACTCTGATTTTTTGGAAACTCTGACAAAAATTTTATGGGTTGAATTGGAAGAAGATTTTTCAAATTTAAAAGAAATAAAGTCAAGAATCGATAAAGAATTGAAAAATGAACTAAGTGATACGGGAATAAAACAAAATTTTATGGACCTTCCAGGAGCTAACACTAAAAGTGCATTTATCTATAATGTAGTAAATGCTTTTAAGGAAAATATTTCACAACATCTAATAAAGCCCCTTCAAGAGGTTTTAAAAAGTTTTAAAATAGTAGACTCAAATCAATTGAATAAAACGCTGGAAGTGCTTTTGAAAAATATTGAAGCTTCAGGATTGATAAAATATGAATATTGGGGTCTATTGGATTTTGCATACCCAATAAATAAGATGAAAAGTGGTCATTACTGTATGATGTGTATAAGTTTTACTTCAAGCATTATGGATGAATTTGAGCGTAGAGTAAAACTGAATGAGAATATTATTCGCCACTTGTCTGTACGGATTAATGAGTTTTTTAAAGGTAAATCTTACATGATGGATAAACAAATTGAGGAGAAAAGTGCATAATGATGAAAAGACGAAATAGTTTTAATAATTCTTACGTGTCTGTAAATAACAGAACTGGCTTTAGGCGTCCTAAGGTCTGTCCTCTTGCTGCATCTAAAGATGAGGACATAGACTATAAGAATATAGATTTATTGTCCAAATTCACCTCTGACTATGGTAGAATATTACCTAGAAGGTTAACAGGTGTGTGCGCAAGAAAACAAAGAAAGTTGCGCTTAGCAATTATAAGAGCACGCTTTTTAGCTCTTGCTCCTTACTGTACTAAAAAAGTTAGGTAATTTATGTTAATAATTTTAAAGGAAAATATAACAACTTTAGGTAAGATTGGTGAAGTTGTCAAAGTTAAGCCAGGTTATGCACGTAATTTTCTTTTTCCACAAAAAAAGGCGATGAAAGCCACTAAGGAAAATTTAATAAAGTTAGAGGAACAGCGTTTATTATTGGAAGAAGAAAATACCAAAAAATTAAATGTAGCAAAAGTGCTTGCATCATCACTGCATGATAAATTTATTATATTAATAAAGCAAGCTTCAGAGGATGGAAAGATTTTTGGCTCTGTAACCACACGTGAAATTGCAAAGACTTTATTACAAGAAGGATATGATATAAGTCATCATAGTTTATCTTTTGGTGGAATAAGCATCAAAAATTTGGGCGAGTATCAAGTGAATATAGAATTACATAGTAAAGTGATAGTGCCAACTACTATATACGTTGTCAGATCTGAGAAAGATGCACATGAATTAAGGCAAGCAAAGTTGAAAAATCAGAAATCTGAGCAAAAAGAGGCAGAGCAAGATGCGAGTAAAGAAGCTACTGATGATGATGATAGCTGATCAAAGATGATCCCTTGTTATAGTTGTAAAAAAATGTCTTCCATTGCTAAGCTGGTATCATTCAAGTGCTCCCCTCATTTCATCCAAGTGCGTGACACTGGAATGACACCATTATTGGAATAAATCAAAAATGATCCCACGCTATAGCCGCAAAGAAATCTCTTCTATTTGGGAAGAAAAAAATAAGTTCAACATATGGCTCAAAATAGAAAAATTAGCATGTAAAGCTCAAGAAAAATTAAAAGTTATTCCAAATGATGTTGCTGAAAAGCTCTCTGGTGCTATTGAATTTGATATTGAGCGTATTAACGAAATTGAATCCATTGTAAAACATGATGTTATAGCTTTTTTGACATATATTGCTGAAAAAGCAGGAGTTGATGTTCGTTATCTCCATTACGGAATGACAAGTTCTGATGTTTTAGATACATGCCTTGCAGTACAGTTGAAAGAGTCATGTGATATTTTACTCAAGAATCTAAAAAATTTACTTATAGTATTGAAAAAAAAAGCTGAGGATTATAAAGATATTGTTTGTGTTGGACGCAGTCATGGAATGCATGCAGAACCAATAACTCTTGGATTAAAATTTGCTAGATTTTATGCTGAATTTAAACGCAATTATCAGAGATTAATTAGCGCGCAAAAAGAGATCTCAATTTGTAAAACATCAGGTGCAGTAGGTAATTTTGCAAATATTAATCCATTTGTTGAAGAGTATGTAGCGAAAGAAATGGGACTCATACCTGAAATCATATCTTCTCAAGTCATCCCTCGTGATAGACATGCCATGTTCTTTTCAGTTTTGGGAGTAATTGCAAGCTCAATAGAAAATATTGCAATTGAGATTCGTCATTTGCAAAGAACTGAAGTCGGCGAAATCTCTGAATATTTTTCCACTGGGCAGAAGGGAAGTTCTGCTATGCCGCATAAGTGTAATCCTATTTTAAGTGAGAATTTGACTGGGCTCTCACGCTTAGTACGCAGCTATGTTTTTCCTGCATTAGAAAATGTTGCATTATGGCACGAACGAGATATATCGCACTCGTCTGTGGAAAAGTGCATTGCTCCTGATGCTTGTATAGCAATGGATTTTGCTTTAGTACGATTAACAGATTTGATAGATAAATTGGTGATCAATAAGGAAAATATTGAAAAGAACTTAAATTCTTCAAAAGGCTTGGTTTTTTCACAACGAATATTACTCGAGTTGGTAAATAGTGGTTTGGCGAGGGAAGAGGCGTATAAAATTGTTCAGAGCAATGCAATGAAAGTGAAACAAAACAATAGTGATTTTCTGGCCGAACTGAAACAAGATAAATCCTTACTTGAAGTTATTAACTCTAAAAAACTTGAATCTTTGTTTGATTTGAAGTATTATACGAAACATGTAGATCATATATATAGCAAGGTTTTTAATGAGGCTGAGTAGCTCAGTGGTAGAGCAGGAGGATCATAATCTCTTGGTCGGGGGTTCAAATCCCTCCTCAGCCACTCAAGCTAAGCTATGGTTTGGCGATAGCAGCGCATTTGACAAAATAACGTGATTCATTGTCAATTAACTGAAGTTTTTTTTTAGTTGTTCATATAGTATATGGAATAATGTATGTGAAGTGATAAAGATACAACATTTGTTGTATCTTTTCAGGGGAATGGCTAATGGTATCCGTTCAAGAAAGTGGTAAGGTAGATGAGAAAAGACAACTAAATGAATTTCATCCGAGTAGCTGACACTGGCATCTATATAAAGACAATCTAATGCACTCATTTAAAGTGAAGTTTTCTGGATCCCAGTGTCTAGGCACTGGGATGACAAGAAAAGAGTTGACTTGAATGACACCGAATAGGTACTGGGACAGAGGCTACTTGAATAATATTTTACCATGTCATTCCAGCACTTGATGCTGGAATCCAGAAGTTTTTTGAGCACAAAAGTCATGCTAAATTTTTGTTGTTAAGAAAGGCTGGATAGCTACTTGCATGACACCATTTGTTACTTTGTTTTTGTCTATCTTATTTTGCTACCCTACTGAACGAATACACAAAATCTAACTTTTTTCTATACAACCAGCCAGGTCAAGAAAGGTGAATCTATCTCTTGTTGCAAATGTAAGATTGACTACCTTGCAATATTGCTCTTTGTTCCAATTAAGATGCTCCGGTAAGTACGGAATTGACAGATCTTCAAATACTTTCTGCAGGTGTTTTGCAGATAGTAAATTTTGCTTAATTAAACTAGAAATATTAATCCATTCTTTGCAAATAATCTCTTGAATTTTTTGCTGCATCATTTGCTTCTGCTTTAGAATTTTTATAAATTCGGTATTACCAAAGCACTGAGTTATATGTTTTACATCTAAAGTGATCGGTTTGGTAATCGGGTTTTGTATTGACAATATCTCCTCTTGCAAGTTAGCCATGGTAATCGTTGTCACAGCAATTTTTTCCCCATGTAACGAGGAGGAATAATCCTGTGTTACCATCTCAATTGCATGAGCTATCATATGTTCTCCTTGACTTGCAGAGTAACTGCCTTTTGACATCACCATTCCGAGTCCTGAAATCAATAAGGCTTCCATAAGTAATAAAACTACTCTTTTATCTTTTTTAGCAAGTGCCAAGTGTTCTCTGAGCAAAATTTCCTCCAGATTGCGAACAAGTTTAAAGGGGAGTTCATTATATTCTGTGCTAAGTAATAGATGAGATAATAGCCAATCGGCTTGTACTGTTGAACGGCAGATGAAATCTGCAAATCCACTTAATGTGAGGCGTGGTGGTGCGTTGGCAATTATATCGGTATCAATGTATATTGCCTTTGGAAGATGTGCTCCGAATGATTTTTTATATCCATCAACTAATATTGAAGCATTTGCAGAGCTATATCCATTCATGGAAGCAGCTGTTGGAAAGGATATGTAGTCTTTGCCTTCTAAATAGCTTGCGTACTTACAGATATCATTAACAGTGCCACTGCCAAATGCAACCATTAAGTCACTATCTTTTGCTTTATTTCTAACTAGGTTTACAGCTTGGAGAGAAGCAGCGCTGTTCAGTCTATTTGGTGTCATCCAAGTAGCGTGACACTGCGATCCATCATAGTCACGCGCTGGAATGACAGGTGTGGCTGGAATAATTAAATGAGAAACTTTATTCAGTATGTTTTTGTTTAAAAGTTTTGCTGTATTTTCATCTGCAATCAGAAAAATGTCATTTCCGTATTGTCTACATATTTCATAGATATTATCAGCAAGTACTTTTACTTCCCTAATAAGAACTTGTTCTGTGTGCTGTAATATTTGTTTTAAATATCGCATAGAATGTTTACAATACGGTAATGTTAGTATTTCAAGATTGACATGAAGATTGACCCTGTAGAACTAACTAAGAAATTAATTTCTTTTAAAAGTATAACACCAAAAGACGATGGGGCAATAGAGCATATAGCAGCCATTCTCAAGAAAAGTGGTTTTGAATGTGAGATTTTAGAGTTTGGTGATAAAGTTAAAAATCTTTATGCAAAATATATAAATGGAGTACCAAACTTGTGTTTTGCTGGACATGTTGATGTTGTACCACCAGGTGAGTTAAAAGATTGGATATCTGATCCATTTAAGCCAGAAATTAGAGATGGAATGCTATATGGAAGAGGAGCAGCTGATATGAAAGGCGGAGTAGCTGCATTTATTGCTGCTATCGTAGATTCAATTGCAGGTAAGTTTCGATTCAGCGGTTCAATCAGTGCATTGATTACCAGCGCTGAAGAAAGCACTGAAGAACATGGAACAAAGGCCGTTTTGGAATGGATGAAAAGCAAGCAAAAAAAGATAGATTTTTGTATAGTTGGAGAACCAACGAGTAGTGAGAAATTAGGTGATACCATAAAAATAGGTAGAAGAGGTTCTGCAACATTTAAATTGATTTGCCATGGTAAACAAGGGCACGTTGCCTACCCAGATCTAGCAGATAATCCAATATATAAAATGGTATCGATACTAAGTAAGATAAAAGATACCACTTTTGATACTGGTAATAAATACTTTCAGCCTTCACATTGCGAAATTACTACTATCGACGTTGGAAATAATACTAATAATCTAATACCTAGTTCAATAGCAGCAGGTTTTAATGTTCGATATAACAATACACAAACACCAGACGTTTTATATAAGATGATTGATGCAATATGCACCAATGTGACTAACGATTATAAACTGTCTATGCAGAGCAGCAGAAACGTTTTTCTCTCTATTCCTGATAGAAATACTGATATTATGCTTGATGCGATAAATAAAATTACCGGCATTGATGCTGTGCTGAGTACAAATGGTGGCACATCTGATGCTGTGTTTATTAAGGATATTTGTCCAGTAATTGAATTTGGTATGATCAACAAAACCGCACATCAGGTAAATGAATGCATATCAATAGACGATATACATAAATTAACAGCTATATATAAGGAGTTTATAAAAAATTATTTTTACCCCACTAATAAAATATTAAACCAGATCAATGTAATTGGTAATACGCCTGATGGTCCATTATTAGCTTGAGGTGCAGTTGCATAGAGAAGAAAACTTACTAGACACATTTTACCAGCCCCTTATTATAATATTAAGGGTATTTTTGAATCAAAACTTGTCTTTGATCTGTGCGAGCTCAATAACAAAAATTCAGTAGAAAGCTTATTGGCGAAAATTATCTGTTCAGCAGAGTGACAAAATAAGATAGACAAAAAGGGTATAAGAACAAATAGCGTTATGCAACACTGGCTTTTGTACACAAAACGTTGTAAAGCGCTTTTGTCAACCTGGATCCCAGCTCGGATAACAAGAAAAGAAGCACTGGTTTCACATAGATCTGAACAGATATAATTTCTTAAACATTTATAGCTCACATAAAACCCGGTCTGACTGTCATAAAGGCTACTCATTACAGCAGACAACTTTCGCACTACTTCAAATTCTAATTTTCAACTTAAAGAGGTACATAATGTCAAATAACTTCAATTTCAAAGAATTTTTTCACCATCACGAAACAAATAGCACTTTAGATGATATACAAAGGTACTGCATACTATGGCAATCAGTGATATCACAGGCAATGATTGATGCAGCAAGTAACTGTAAAAAAACAGAAAGCTTGGTAGAGAAACGTAAAGCAATTTCCTGGCTATCAAACTTCAGTCAAGATTTTGTTGAAACATGTATACTGGCTGATTGCGATCCGTTATACGTAAAAAACAAAATACAGCCAATTCTAAACAAGATAAAGCCCTTTTAATGAGGTTTACCCCTCTCACCAAGAAAAATATCATTTAATCTTTTTTCTATAGCTTCATCTATATCTTGGATTAATAGCTGCTTTATCATATTCACTTTCCGTTCTGCCTCTTGAAGATTATTGTTACCGTAACTGTTCTTATTACTATAACCATAACTACTGCCATTTGGTTTATTACTCATTTTTCTTCTTGTGCTGAGTATCTGAACTATCTTCTCCTTGAAAAAAGACTTCCAGCCTGTGCCAGAAAATAATTTGTAGAGAAAATGCGGAGTAAGAAACGCTACTAATATTCTAATAGAAACTCCATAACCCAAATCATCTCTATTTTCATAATACCATTTTAAATATTGATATAAATGGTAAAATGCATTTTTGAAAGAGCTAAATTCTACAGCATACCAAAAGCCACTGGTGAGAAACATGAGCATAATGCTCGATGTATAAAGATACAAAGTGAAAAGAAATAGCTTGACAACTATATCTTTCAAACTGCCCAGTATGTAATTAAATAACCTTAATTTATAAAAAAGTGATATCATTTCACTCACACTTCAATAAAGCTGGGGTGGAAGGATTCGAACCTTCGCGTGGCGGTATCAAAAACCGCTGCCTTACCACTTGGCTACACCCCAATATCGTTTATATCAATAACATTATTAACCCAATTAGTAAAAGATTTATTCGCTTTTCCTATGGGTATTATCACAACGGCTGGTTGATCATAAGAATGCATTGCCTCGATTTTTTCTACAATCTTATCAGCCTGATCATTCCTACTTTTCATAATTGCCACTACTTCACAATTATTATTAATTTTACCTTCCCATAAATACAGAGAATTTACTTCAGGAAATATATTTACACACACAATTAACTTCTCGTTTAACAATTCTTCAGAAATAGCCTGAGCCTCTTTCAAGTTTGAAAAAGTTATATAGACTAAAACTAAATTGCTCATTAATCGCTACATCAATGCATTTTTACTATACTCTACTTAGATTTATTCATCAAGAGAAAATAGGAGAGACCTCTTCAGTGCTTGACACACAGAAATTGAAGATGTAATTTAGTAGCTCTCCCCTTGTCATCCCAGTGCCTAGAGACTGGTTTTTCATCTAGATTCCAGCATCAAGTACTGGAGTGGAATGTTATCCAAGTAGCTGACAATGGCATGACATCACCATAAAGGAATCAGTGTCAGCTACTTGAATAACATCATTTATTTCTCTAGTCGTCTTTTCTCTTTTTCTTATTTTACTACTCTGATGAACGGATACAAAAAAAACTCATGCACCTTGATGTAAGTAGATCTTGCAAGCATTTTAAGATTGCCGGTTCACTAGTTAACATAGAAAAAGCTCAACAAAATTATAAGAATAGTATATAATTGAAAATATTTAATAGTGAAAATAATGCCTAACACTAAAGAAAAAGAAATACATCTTATATTCTTTCATGGGTTAGGGGATAATTATAAAAATGCAACTACATTCTGTAAAGATATGCAATCTGAGCTCATGCACCACCATGATATACCTAATTTTCACACTCATGAACACAAATACCCGTCTGCATTTCAAAATTATATAACTTATGCCTTAATCAGCTTCGTATGCTTACTAGCATCAATATTGCCACCTACTGTCATACTGCTCACTAATTCAATAACAGCTAGAACAGATGGATTGGCAGTCTTATCAGCTTCAGCTTGTGTTTTTTTATCTATATTCCTACTCATGATTCCGTTTCTAAATAAGGATCAAAAGTTATTCAAGTCTTCAATAGAGCAAATTGATCAACTAATATATCAAGGTGTAAAACCCGAAAATATTATACTTTTCAGTCATTCTTTTGGAGGAGCAGTTGCATCGGAAGTATCAAGGCATTTTGCGAATAGAGATGTTAAACTTGGAGGAATCGTCTTCACTAGCACTTTTAGTTCTTTTCATACAGCAATAGAGCATTTTCCAATGCCTCAAACGAAAATTTTGAGTATACTGCCTTCATTCCTACTAAAAAGAATACTAAAAGCCTTCGATTTAGACTTTGATATAGCAGATAATTTGCAAAAGTCACAAAATGAAAAAACGCCAATAGTAATTATTAATCACGCAAGAGACACATTAATACCACTTGCCTGCACAATTGGCAAATGCGATAAGAGGTGATCAATTATTAAATGGTAATCCGATTAAGATTCGTGATGATCTGTTTATATATGAAGATGATCCTCATAACAGTGTTTTGGATAGTGGCACACTGACTGAAGAATTAAGAGAAATGGTACTTAGTAAAGTTACGTCTAGAACGCATTAACTTTTCTTCTGCTTTTTTTGGCTAAGGTCACACTTCATTACGTATTAAATTGTATGCATCTGTTCAGGGAATTTGCTAATGTGAAAGCAGTGCTTCCTTTCTTGCGATGTAGCTGTACAGAAATTGAAGATGTCATTTAGTAGTTCTCCCCTGTCATTCCAGCACTTGATGCTGGAATCCATAAATTTAACTGGATGCCAGTGTCTAGGTAGTGTCATGCACTGATAGTTGTCTTTTCTCGCCTACCTTATTTTACTACTCTGCCGAACGGATACAATTGAATATAGTATAGTCTTCTGTTCTGACGAGAATAGTTTTATTCCATCGATCAAAAAATGCTAAATTGAGGTATGTATCACCCTTATAGGGCTTGTGAATTTCAGTCATAATAAATTCTGAGATTAGGTTATGCTCTAAAAAAAGGTGTGCTATTTGTGCCCCACCAATCACAAAGACTTGAGAACTACTTTGAATTGACAGAAATTCTTGCATGGAAGAGACAACAGTACATTTTGGGCCTCTATTAAAACACTTGTTACGGGAGAAAACAATAGGTGTACGATTCTTTAGTATGCTCTGAGGCACGGTTTCAAATGTCTTTCTTCCCATCACAATAACTTGCTTGTCGGTTACTTGACAAAAATGTTTGAATTCACTTTGATAACGCCAGGGCAAATCATTATTTATTCCAATTACCCCATTAGGGTCAACAGCCATAATTCCAATAATCTTCATCCCTTTAAGACAGCTTGGGCTACAAAAAATCTCATGTGGTCACATACATTATGCACTCTAAGGAAATCAACCTTATTTTGCAGTACAGCAGATGTAGCAATTGTTTCTAAATCTCTATTAGAAGGAGATTCTATGGAAAAAGAGGAAATAAATGACTTTCTGGAATGGCCAACTAAAACCTTGCAGCCAAAATTTTGTAAAGTTTCTATACTGCGTAAAATCTGAATATTCTGATACATAGATTTGCCAAAACCAATACCAGGGTCAATAATTATTGAACTTTCATCAAAACCCAGGCCTAGTAGTCTGTTAATGCTCTTCTCTGCCCAGTTATTTATAGTATCAATTGGGTCAGTGTCATGTGGAATAATTTTGTCCTTATGTGGCGGTATGGAGAGTGAATGCATAATAACGATACTACATCCACTACTAGCAATCGCTTTTAGAGTATGATCATTCAGATCTCCCTTCTGATCATTTACCCAGGCAATGTTGTAGTGCTTCAAAACGTTTAAAATAACATTCGGCCAAAAATTATCAATGCTGACCTTAATATCACCAGTTTTCATATAGTCGCTAAGATTATCAAGTACTGGTTTTAGACGTTCATACTCTTCCTCTGGCGTCTTTATTGAAGCTCCAGGCCTTGTTGATTGAGCTCCAAGATCAACTATGCTTGCACCATCTGATAACAGCTGCAATGCCTGCTTGGTTGCTCGATTCGCATCATAATAAAGACCACCATCTGAAAATGAATCAGGGGTAATATTGACGATACCCATAAGCTTTGGTGAAAGCGTAAAACTCTTTAAAAAACAGTCTTGAACATTGAAAGCAAAGGTTTTATTAACAATTGCCATCAAGTGGAGCAAAAATGGTCTATTTACTAATTTTGGGTGAGGAATTTTAAGGTCAGGTATATCAAGCGTTAGATCATCCCATAACAAAATATCTAAATCAATAACACGAGGTGCCCATTTTTCGTAGACTTGTGGACGACCAATATCACATTCGATTTGTTTTAAGCCTTTTAGTAGCTCCTCAGGAGAAGAAGAACAACTTCCATAGACAATCATGTTGAGAAATGGCTTGTTCCAATCAGGTGGAGCACCATTTGGTAAAATAGCCTTAGTTTCTAGAATGATCGAAGACTTTAAGTCTTTTAAATAGCGCTTCTTTAGTAACTCAGTAGCTCTTTGTAAATGGGAAAGGCGATTCCCTATATTTGACCCAATAGAAATATAGATCATTCTTGCAATTCATTACAGTAAGTAAAGAAAACTCCCCCATGCACACCAGGAATTGGTGGTGCAGTTTTGTGAGTAGTCACCTTGACAGAAGAAATAATATGCTTCTTTCGCAGCAAAAGGTTATTAATGGCTCTGTATATCTCATGAGTTAAATGCTCGATTAAATTAAATTGCTTGCCCTGAACAAGAGATTGAATATTTTGCACTACTTCCAAATAGCAGATAGTATCTTTAAATTGATCAGTTGTAAGCCCTGAAGGAGGAGATTTAAAAGTAAAATCAACATCAATACTCACCAATTGGGGAGAAAACTTCTCTTCTGCACTACATCCCAAATGAACCCAAAGCCGTAAATCAGATATAAGAAGATTACATGCTACCACTGAATTTAGTATCTACTTATAATTAATGGCAAACGTTAACATTCATCATGCCATCAAGAAAACCCCATAAGAGTTTTGCTCCTTTTTTAGCGCCTTGCATAACTTTCTCTTGCTCTTCTTCGCTTAAATCTGCAATAAAGTTTGCACATTCTTCAGAATGCCACTCATCAGCTTCCATATGAACGGTAAAAAATTTGAGAGAACGTTCGTCATTTATTGAATAGTGTTTTTTCAGACCTTTAATTTTAGACTTAGAAACCTCTGGAGTTTGACGTTCATAAGCGTACAGAGCTCCAAGAACTGCTGCAAAATCTGATTTTACAATGTCAAAATAACCATCAACTAATTCTCGTGTTTCCTTAATTTGTGCATTTTCACAAAGTTCTGAACGTGCTACTCCCAGTCCTTCAGCAAAACGCTGCCATAATTCTGGGTGATTCTCGTCACCTTGTTCTTCCTCTATTAAATTACCAAGTAAAACTTGCCGCATTTTCAAATTCGAACACAAGGAATGTATACCGCTGATATAACGAGGAAAAGCAGCAACATGGTGATAGTATTCCTTAGCATAGGTTTGCAGAGCCTGCAGGCTTAAGCTACCTTCATTCCATGACTCGTAAAATGGGTGTTTTAATAAGTGTAAACTATCTAATTGATTATTAAGTGATTGAACAAATATCATAAATAAACACTAAATTGTTTTAGGCTACGTTTAGGTTTATCAAATGTCAAGAGGCATTTCTCATTACCTTTCTCCGATTACAGAGTTGTGCTCATCAAGTGAACATAATTCCTGAGCTAATTTCACTCTTTTTAGAATTCACAGATGATTATTTCAAAAAGAAGGGCTCGCTCAATCAAGAGATAAAAACAGAAGTGATATTTGAAAAGAATAGTGAAAAAGAAATAGAGGAAAAGAAACAGTATTTTACCAATTTAAAGAATTATTCAATAAGTCAAAGTATATCTAAAAAGCTAACATCTCTGCAAATATTGAAATAAGTGTTTCTTTTGTGATTAAAAAAACATTGCATCTAGAGTATCTGCTATAAGTGATAATTTTGTGCTTTCATCATAGAGATTGTTTTCACTAGCTAATAATTTCTCACTAATTTATGGATAAAGTTTAGAAACGTACTTCTCATAGCATTTATCTAGGCATTCTTGGTCTGTCCGTTTTGTTTTGTAGGAATGGCATTTCTGCTTACATTGATTATATCTAAATTCAATCCCTTTCTCTTTGTTTGATGCTTGTTGTTCCATAATACTCTTCAATTTAAATGATATTAATATTGGCATACAAATATGAACATTATGCTAATATCATTACTTTTTAGGTATAGATGGCAAATTTATGCCTGGAAACAGTTTTTGGTTATTTCCTAGATTTTTTTTATAAAAACCAAAGGCGCCAGTTGGTTTTTATTAGCTAAGGTAAAGGTCAAATATCTGGAATTCTGAACATAAAATCCTCCTGTATAAATTAGAAAAAAATGCAGCGCACACACGACAGATATAAGCTGAAGAGTACGCTTTTTATTGAAAGATTAATTGAAAGCCTGCAGACAAAGATAAATTTTTGAGCTCTTAAAATATCTCTAATTGCAATTATAATTAGATTGAAAATATCCGGAAGTAATTTTTATATAGTGGAATTTTCAAACACTAACAACTACAATACTGCGTACTTTAAAAACACAAAAAGCTTATGTAAGAGAGTAGGTTTTGCAATTGTATTAATAGTGGTGGGATTGGTAGGACTCGAACCTACGACCAATTCGTTATGAGCGAACTGCTCTAACCGACTGAGCTACAATCCCTTTTATTAACACTTATAATACACACAAAAGGAAATTTGTCTACTCGCTTATTTCACTATCAACCCAACTGTGTAAATCATTTATTGCGCCAATTTTGCGTGCAATTTCCTTACCATCTTGAAATATGATTAAAGTAGGTATAGATTGAACTCCATACTTACTTGGCACTTCAGTTTCTCCATCTATGTCAAACTTACAGATTTTGATCTTGTCTTTTCTATCCTTGGCTAACTGCTCGATACGTGGCATCAGACTTTTGCATGGTCCACACCATTCTGCCCAAAAATCTACCAGCACAAATCCTTTGTGGTTAGCAACTTCAGATTCGAAATTTTGATCATTTACCGCTTTAATATCATCACTCATAAAATACCTAAATTTTTATAAATATAGCGTATCAATTAACAGCTGATCAACTAAATTTTTCTGGATTCAAGTGAAGTGATTACATCTGATGATTAAAGATATCTACACTCCCCCAACCCATTGAATCTAGCTCAATACGAGTAGGAAGAAATTCAAAGCACTTTTCGGCTAATTCTTTTCTATTTTCACGTTCTAGCATTAAATCTAGCTTTTCCTTTATTCTATGAAGATATAAAACATCAGATGCAGCATAACTTTTTTGCTTGTCTGTTAAATTTTCATTTCCCCAATCAGAAGATTGTTGTTGCTTATTTAATTTTATATCAAGTAGTTCTAAGCACAACTCTTTTAAGCTATGACTATCTGTATAAGTGCGAATTAAACGTGAGGCTATTTTCGTGCAATAGCAAGGCAGTGCCCAGATTTTTAAATAATAATGTATTATGCTTACATCAAATCGCGCAAAGTGAAATATTTTGGTTATATTCTTATCCTCTAATATTTTTCTCAAATTTGGAGCTGTATAATCGTTTTTGAATTGAACTAAGTGAGCGTTGCCATCATCAAAAGAAAGCTGCACAAGGCATAATCTATCTCTGCTATGCAGTAGCCCCATTGCCTCTGTATCAACAGCTATAGATTTTATATCATTCGGTATTGCACTGGCTGGCAGGTCATCTTTATATATAAATATTCTCATAAATTTAATATGTTTTATGACACATACAATAATCAAAAATGAGTTTTAAGTATACGAAAAGATCATAGAAAATTGGCTCTCATGATTTTCATGTATGTAGGGTTTACAAATTATGATATGCACCTATAATAAGAATAAGTAAATTTTCATTGCGGGAGTAGCTCAGTTGGTAGAGCGCAACCTTGCCAAGGTTGAGGTCGAGGGTTCGAACCCCTTCTCCCGCTCTTCTTTTAACATAAAAAAAATTACTTCACTTATTCAACTAGTTCAGCTATGCTTAAAGTAGCTAAAAGCTTTTTAGAAAATTATTATTTAAGGAGGCCGTATAGATGATGATGATAAAGAAATGTTATTTGCCTTAGGTATAGCTACATCAATAGGAGCACTTACAGGCTTAGCGCTTAGTTTTACAACTCTATCACCATTGGTAATGGGTGGAATTGTTGCTTCTGTTCTGGCAGCCTTATTTACATGCATAATGATTTATAATAAAAATTTTTCCAAAAAAAGTTTTATTATTGGTGCTTGTTTATGTGCTGCAAGCTTTGCAACTAGAGTTAGTCTTGTTGCAGCTGCAACTGCTGTTTTCCCTGGTGCAATGCTTGGAATGGAATCGGCAGCTTTAGCAGGTGAGTTGATAGCACCCATATCAGTAATCGCAGGGTTAATTGCAACAGCTTGTATTATTAAACCAATAGCTAAGAAAGTGAATGAGTATATTATATCACCTATAGTTGAAAAATGTTTTTCTTCAAAAGAGGAAAAAACGGGCTAGTTAAAGGATAATTAAAAAAAGTTGTTTGACGTTAACGTTTAGTTTTCTTTATAATTTCCTTTGTGAAAGAAGAAAAATGCTTATTTGTAACGATAGCTGGTTTGCCAAATGCTGGAAAGTCAACGCTAATTAACAGCATCGTAGGCAAGAAAATTGCAATTGTCACCCCTAAAGTGCAGACAACAAGGACGCAGGTAAGGGGTGTTGCTATATGCAACAATGCGCAAATTGTTTTTACTGACTCTCCAGGAGTGTTTTCAGCAGAAACAAATCTTGAAAAAGCTTTAGTCAAATCTGCATGGGGAGCAGTTAAGGATAGTGACATTACTTTGTTACTTGTTGATGTAAACAATTACCTAAAAAATATAGAAAGAATAAAAACGATATTTGCACGACTGGAGCGCACAAAAGGCAGATGCATTTTGGTTATCAATAAAACTGATTTAGTAAAGAAATCAGAGCTCAAGATGGCACATGAGCACCTAAATTTGCTTTATAAGTTTGAAAAAATTTTTACGATATCGGCACTGAAGAATGATGGACTTTCTAATTTGATGAATTACTTATCTGAAATTGCACCGATAAGCCCTTGGTTCTATGAAGAAGATCAAGTAACCAATTCCTCAGCTGATTTTTTATCAGCAGAAATTACAAGAGAGAAGTTATTCTTGAACCTACGTGAAGAATTGCCATACTCTACAGCTGTTATAACTGAACAATTTGAGGAAAAAAAAGATAAGAGTTTAGTCATAAAACAGATCATATTTGTATTGAAAGATAATCATAAGAAAATAGTGCTAGGAAAAGACGGCAGTAGCATAAAAAAAATTAATATCGAGGCGCGTACAGAATTGGAAAAGTTATTTGAGTGTAAAGTTCATCTCTTTTTGTTCGTAAAAGTACGACCTTGGACTGATCGCCTTGAGGAATATATAAGTAATGCTTAATTCTTTGTTGGTATTTGATATTGAAACTATACCAGATGTAAATTCCTGCAAGAATTTACTAAATATTAGTGATGATAGCAGTGTAGAAGAAAAGAGGAACGCATTAACAAAATATCATCTTGAAATAACAAACGGGCAAAACTCTTTTCTGCGTCAGCCCTTCCACCTTGTTGTAGTTATCAGTTTTTTACTTTGTAATATAACACGCCAGAGCGATTATGAAATGTTCACACTACAAGAAATAAGATCTGGAGGCACAGTAAACTCCAATGAAAAAGAGCTAGTAAAGGGATTTTTTAACTACATATCAGAGAAAAAGCCAAGACTAGTTTCGTTCAATGGACGCACTTTTGATATACCGGTACTGAAGTACCGTGCTATGGTTCATGGCACTCAAGCAGAATATTTTCACAAAGCTGGCGATAAGTGGAATAGTTACAATCAGAGGTACAGTAGTGATTGGCATTGTGATTTGCTTGAATCTCTCTCTGATTTTGGAGCTTCTGCAAGAATGAAGATGAACGAAGTTTGCGCAGCATTTAATCTTCCCGGTAAGATTGGAGTTGATGGTTCACAAGTTATGGACTTATATGATAGTGGCAAAATACAAGAGATTCGCGATTATTGTGAAACAGATGTGATTAACACTTATTTGATTTATTTGAGGTTTATGCATCATCAAGGAAGAATTGCTACAGAAAGCTATAATAAGAGCATAGAAGAACTGCTTTTAGAATGCGAAAAAAAAGAACACCTAAAGAAATTTAAAGAAGAATGGAAAATAACTTCTGGTGAAAATTTTTATATTGAATTTAAATGAATAGATGCTATAGAGCAATCATTAGATTGCTCTATATAGTAGTTATAAACTCCTTGTAGTAGAAAAGACATTTTGATATGCCCTTTGCTTAACTTTTGCTTGTTCAAGCTTAGAAAAATTTTCTAAGTTTTTATCTTGGTATTCCTTTTTTACTTTCTCGAAAAAATTTTGTCCACCAAGAATATAATTACCTAAATTAGCAGCATAATATTGAGCATTACCTAAAACTGCACAGTTAATTCGACTTAATATTCTCGAAGGGTAATAAAAGAGAGAAACGTTATTGTTCGATCGAAAATCCTTTTCATCCATTATTTTAATGGCTTCATGATAACCATCTATTTGATGAACAAAATATCCTTCAGGTACTGATATTCTCAATTGTCCACCTACATGAGCATAACCACAAATACCAGGTGATACCGCTGGTACTGGGTCTTGTCTATGTTGAGTTACTCTAATGGTTTTTTCTTGAAGAACATCATTATAAAATTCACTAGCAGTAAGATCAAAAACTCGTGGATCACCAAAAGTTGCAACATGAACATCTTCAGCTCCTTCTGTTTTATTGAGGCATAAAGCAGATATCTTAGCAATAGCTCCTCTAATACTGTGACCTGTGAGATTAATTTTAAAATCCTTGATTTCTGATCCCTGTTTTTCAGCATGAGACTTCAAAATGCCATACAGATTAGGCCATGAATCCATAAATGAATTATAGAAACCACAATGAATTCTTCCACCTTCAGGTAAAAATTCCGAAGTAGCAAAAAGTACATTTATATCAGTAATTCCATCATTAAAACTCTGGCTCAGACGAGTACCATGGTAAGCTATTGTTATTTCTTTACCTTTTATAAAAACGTGACCAGCATCTTTTTCAAAGCTATTACCAAATGGAATAATTTCATAACCTTCGTTGATGAGTTCAGCTCTAGTTTTATACATTTTTTCAGTAGATGGAACAATTTCAAAATCTTCTACAATTTCAAATTCAGTTTTGTATACTCTTTGAGCTAAGTTGTTACATCTTTTTTTACTTAATTTACCATCATCATCGCCATAGCTTATCTTGCAAAAATTACCCATTTCTAATAATTTCTCTCTATCAAATCCTGCAATTTTTACAATACTTTCATCTATTTTATAGTCAGAAGGTAAAGAACATGGCTCATTTGGATCAGCACGATTTATAAATTCATAATCTTCAATGATCTCAAATTCATCGTCATATTCTTTCATCTCGTATTTGCCATCATCTACTGAAATAGAGTCTAGGCTGTTCAATATTACCTGGCTCTGAGCCTGTAGCAGCACCTGTAGTGCTAAACCAATTTCGTAAAAAACTAAAATCCATAAATACCTTGATTATTAAAAATAAAACAATAATTCACTAATTATAATATAAACTAATATTATTGTCAATAGTTATATTAATATTTTAATCTTTATGTACTTTCACTTGAGTAAATTTTACTTCCATAGAATAAGTATAGAGTTATAATACATTAACAAGCAAACCTCTGTACTAAATTTTGGTTAATATACAAGTTGAGCGTATTAAGAAAGTTGCTTTTAAAGTATTGCATTTTACTTTTATTTTCGCTATAAGGTTGCTTTAAGTTGGATTTTCAACACCTTTATACTATTTATGTTATGATTTTAAAATTTTTTGGGGGCACTTCATGAAAAAATCTATTTATACTAGAACTGCTCTAGCTTCTCTATTGACTTTATGTTCTTTCAGTGGCTTTGCTGCTGACTTTTCTGACGAGAGTATGAAGGAAGTAAAAAAGCAAGAGATTAACGAGTCAATCAAAACTTCTGGAAAGATGGAAGTGATGAAGACGTCAAATAAGAAACTAAAAGAAAAAATGGACAAGATATGTAATGCTGATCCAAGAAAAAAAGCTGAGGAGCTTAAGAAAAAAGAAGAACTAAGATTAGCAGCTGAGCAGAAGAAAAAAGAGGAGTTAAAATTAGCAGCTGAACAAAAGAAGAAAAAAGAAGAGTTAAAATTAGTAGCAAAACAAAAGAAAAAAGATGAAATTAGGCTAGCAAAAGAGAAAAAAGCAAAGCTTATAGAGGATTCAAAGGCGAAAGCTCTAAGCACTAAAAATTCTAATGTAGAAAAGTCAAAAATTAAGGGTTCTAAAACTAAGAATGCTAAAATTGAAGCTAAAGATATAAAAAAGGATGTAAAAGTTGTTAACAGCAATACAGAGGAAAAAGGTAAGGCAAGTCCTATTATTTCAGTTGGTGGGATTGATAATATCAATCCCAATCAAGGGGATGGTTTAAGAATAACTTTCGGTGGCGTTGTTGATTCTCAAGGTTATGGTAACCATGGGCTAAGTGGCTATAACCATTATAATGTTATGCCAGGTAAATCTACAGATTATTTTAACAATACTCCAGATAGTATAAAAGGAGCAAATCCAATATTTCCTAAAGGGATAGGGAATATTGGTGATTACAGTGAAAACATGGGCATGATTTCAGATGCAATATTGCACTTAAGAGCTGAAAATAAAAATGAGGATATTGGTGTTCATTATGGTGCCGATGTACAATTCCATGTTCCAGTTACTGAAGGTAAAGGAGCTTCACAAGGCGTGAATGCTGCAAGAGGTAGAAGTGCACATGTGTTTTTGAATTCAAAATATGGTAATCTGAAACTTGGCTATCAGTTTGGTCCTGAGTCTCTGGTGAGACTTGATGCAACAAGAATTGCAACTGTTGATGGAGCTGCAGATAGTGACTGGTTCAGAAAAGTAAACTTAGAAGGAAGTGCTGCAAACTTCCCATTTTACGTAACACCACGTCTTTACACTGAAAGCTTCTCGAGCGAGAGCGAAAAACTCTCCTTCCGTATGGCAGGAAAATACAACAAAGAGGTTATGACCACATTGCCATTTAGAGCTGCTTACTACTCGCCGAATTATATGGGTGCAAGATTTGGTCTTAGCTACTCACCTCGCTACGATAGTGGTTTATCCGTTGTAAAAGAAATAGCTCCAGATCTCCTCAAAGATTCAAGTAATACGGTAACAGGGGTAAAGAATGAGGAAATGTTAAGACATGTTGGACCAGATTATCAGCATATAATAAGTGCTGGTGCGTCATATGAATATGACTTTAGTAAACATAATATAAAAGTTAAAACTTCCGTAGTTGGTGAATATGGGTTTTCAAAGCAACCGAGTAAAGATAAGCACCTTTATAAGGAATTCATAGAGTACAATAACTTGATGGGTGTTAATTTAGGTGCAAGTGCTGATTATAAAATTGACGAAGGTCAAAATATAAAATTTGCTGCTTCTTTTGCATATTTGGGCAAGTCTGGTCAACCGAAGATTATCAAGGAACTCGACACTGCTTTAAAAGAATATAAAGATACTAGTGATAATGTTAGAAAAGATGGATTAAGTCAGTTTAATGACAAGGACACCATGTATTGGACTGCAGGTGCTGGCTATCAATATGAAAATGTCTATACAAGTTTGACATACTTTGGCAGCGCAATGAATGATAAAGATATGCTTCATGATGTTGCACTTGGTGTTCAATATGACCTATCTTCTTGCAATAAGAGCAAGTTTGTTCCTTATGCAGCCTTACATTATTTTATGACTGATGAAAAAAGTGCATTGAAAGATCAAAAAGGTACTGATGTACCTTCCAACAAAGGAGTTCTTCTCATCACTGGCGTGAAGTTTTCTTTCTAGTTATTTAACAATACACACCACAGCTTGAATGTGGTGTGTGTTTTTCTGTTAGTATTTTATTGTCGATCAAGCAAATATAGGATATCATTTTAGTATGTCTATAAACACTTCCTTTAATTTACACAATAAGTCATAGTGTCCAGAAACTTGGATCCAATCAAAAACTTAACATAAGCCTTTCCACTTATCAGCTTAGTGTTCAATCTGGTCTAGATTCCAGTGTCAAGCGCTTGAATGACAGAAGAAGTCTTGTATTTTAGCGCACAACTTTTGGTGCATTACGCACTGTTCTCCATTCAAGGCAACGTCATTCTGACACTGGAATCTATTTTTCCATCATCAGAAACATTTTTATACTCGTAAATTTAACTAGATGCCAATGTCTGGGCGCTGGCATGACACCCTATGGCTACTCAGATAATGGATAAATTATCATCATCCCTTACCTATCGAACGTTTTCAAATTCAATCAATTAAGCAGTATGCAAACCAAACTAAAAAACCATTTAGCTGGAGAATTACTTACCATCGCTACTTGCTGGAAATTAACACTTGTAAGTGGAGAAGTAATGGGATTTACTGATTATGATGAAGATTTAAATCTCAATAATATACTCTATAAATCTTCAAGTGGGTTTACAACTAGTAGCATAATATTAAGTAGCGATTTAAAAACTGATAATCTAGAAATTGAAGGAATATTAAATAGTGCTGATATTAAAGAAAAAGATGTTTTATCAGGAAGGTATGACTTTGCAAATATTGAAATATTTCTTGTGAATTATAAAGATTTGAGTCAGGGAATTATGAATTTGCATGCAGGAACTTTTGGTAAAGTAACATTAAATAGTGGGAGGTTTATCGCTGAAATTAGAGATCTTGCGACAAAGCTTGAGAGAAGCATAACAGAGCTATATTCTCCTGTATGCAGGGCACAATTTTGCGATGATAGATGTAAAGCTGATGATAAAAAGTTTAGCAGAATGAGCACAATTACTAAAATGATAGATGAAAGAAGATTTGAAGACATTAATTTGATCGAAAGTGATGGATATTATAAGCACGGAGTGGTAAAATTCTTTAGTTCAGCAACATTTGAAGTTGTAGTTAAAGAATACAAAAATAAAGTAGTTACATTATTTGCTTCTCCTCCATATCAAATTTCTACCGGAGATAAATATTTGATACTTGCAGGTTGTGATAAAGCGTTTTTAACGTGCAAAAATAAGTTTAACAATACTGTGAATCTCCGTGGCTAACCATATATACCAGTTGTTTAGCAGCATAATTTTTAATATTATGAATAAGTATGGAAAGGTGGCTGAGCGGTCTAAAGCACACGCTTGGAAAGCGTGCACATATGAAAATATGTCGGGGGTTCGAATCCCCCCTTTTCCGCACATTATTTTTAGTATAACATAGGATTTTCCGTTTTGTTCTTAAACGTAATAACCATATAGCATTAGCACTTCAGCTCCGCAATTTTTCAGAGTCATCTACGTCAATAAAAGAATAGAGTTGATGTTCATCAAGTTGCAGAGCCTTCTTGATTTTTGATGACGAAGAGTAGTTGTTATCATAGAAGTATGATCCAGTAGCCAGCTTCTGGCATACCTTCCTTATTTCTAATAATGTCTTGCAATACTATACTTAGTCTGTGTCATTTCTCCCTAACCTCAGCAAAAGCTAATACCCGTGTATACTCAATCTGTCAATACAATTCTTTATTGAAAATTTTAGGAAAAAATAAAGAAGCCTCACACCTGTACCTTCTACAGAACAGAAAATGAATCTGCAAGAGTATAGAAACTATCTCCAATATTTTCTAATGTACTCTTTATGTCACTAGCTTGTGAAGAATATTCAGAACTCTGAGATTTCTCTGGAGCTTGATATTGTCTATTGCATCTGGCCTTGCACATAGATTTATCTAGTTCTTCGTACCATTTAGTGTAGTTCTTTTCACACTCTCTGTGACATCAGTAATGTCCATCGTACGGATCATGGTTCAGTACTTCTCCCAGATCCCGTGTTGCTCCATGTTGTATTGGTTAATCATCTTGCTGCTCTAGGGCATTGAACTTATCTTTAAAACTTGTAAGATTCCCAAACATAACATTCTACTTAAAAAGTTATATATTAATATATAAGTATTAATATTAGTATAATTATTTCGCTTTCTTTATTGAAAATTTTAGGCAAATGTTGTATAATTATGCAGTAGTAGAACTTGGTAAAACTTATGGCAAACGCTAATTTAGCTTTCAGTAAAGAAACTTTACAGCATTTTGCTAAGCTAGTTGAGCTCACTAAGCAGCCCACTCAAGAATTAGCAGAAAGGCTATTTAAAGAAGTAATAGATCGTGAAATGGAAGATTTTTTACTATCTGTAGTTGCTGATCAATATGATATTGAAGGTGTAGAAACAGTTGATTACAAAGATGTAAAGTGGAGATCAAGTGGATTACAAGATTAAATTTTTGAAGAATGTCACTGAAAAAGATCTTCCATCTTTATCGATAAAAATAGAATTAAGAATAAACAAAGCAATACAGGAACGCCTTACAGTCGATCCAGTGAATCTTGGTGAGCCTTTATATCATAGCTTTAAAGGGTTCAGAAGACTAAGAGTTGGCGATTACCGTATTATGTATTGTGCAGACACAAAAAACATGAAGTAACTATCGTTACAATAGGACATAGGGATATCATTTACGAGAAAGCTTTGAAGGTACTTAAGAACTATGTTTTTCAATAAACTCTGTTTCGTTAAGTAAGTAAATTATAAATATTATATTATACAGCCCTCTTTCCTGATCCATTCTCCACCTTAGGTGGCTTTGCTCAGCTCAAAAATAACTCATTTTTTGGTACTGCCCACTATGAATTATATTATATATATAATTCATTGGGAGAGGCAACGAAACAAGATCTTAAGTTTGAGGAGCCTCCGGTTTAAAGTGAAGAGGAAGAAGGGGTCAGGATCGATGAGACCAATCTTCGATTACCTCAAAGATTACAAAAACTATATCAATAAACTACTCGCAAACACGAGTTGAATAGAAGGCATGACAATAGGAATAGGGGAACTTAATAGAATAACAGGTGGCTTCAAAGAAGGAGAGCTCTCTGTGCTTGCCGCTCGCACTTCAATTAGCAAGACTTCTATAGGACTATACATGTCTCTGCAGGCCGCAAAGCTGCCAAACGATCATGAATATGTCTGTTTCTTCTCACTCAAGATGTCAACAAATCAATTGAATAATCAGCATTGAAATCAACGAGACAATAAATAACATTCTCAAGAGCCAAAATATGGACTTCTTATATCGAGGGAATAACATTTTTAAACATTCTCATCGATAACTCAGGCAATATAAATTTAAATGTGCTGAGGAGAAAGATTGAATCAATTTGTAGCATAAAATGCATATACATTGACTACCTGCAGCTACTCAGAGGATCAGGAAAAACTGAGAATAGAACTCTTAGAGATCAGTAGAACTCTAAAGAACATCGCCAAAGATTTTGAAGGTAGCACTATCGCAAATAAATCGTAGAAGACCGACAAAACAAAAGACCGCAACTAGCAGACCTGAAAGAGTCAGGAACAAGACGCTGACATAGTTTTACTACTCTACAAGACAGCTACTATAAACCGACGCTCATAACGAATTATAGATCAACGTTACAAAGAATAGGAGTGGATCAATCGGAAAGGTTACAGTAAGTTAATACTGGAAGGATATTAGTATGGAGCCTCAGACTCGTAAATATCTTTTCTTTGTTTTATTGAAACAATGGTTACTTTATACTTTGCAGCATTTACATGATACGATAATCGCCAGTTCTCAGTCTTCTGTATCCTTTGAGTTTGTAACAAAACGATTCACCAAAATCAATTGGATTAACTGTAAGTCGCTCTTTTACTATCTCTTCAACTCTTAACTTTATTGTTTTTGGAAAAGCTCTTCTTACCAACATTTTTCAAGAATTTAATCTTATAGCGCTTTAGTCCCACCTATAGTGGTAAGATTATCTACTTATTCTTATATGGGAATTTACCAATTATTAAGACATTAAGTGTAGTAAAAATATATTCTAATAGTATGGAAAAATAAAATGGATTTTGAAAAACATGTAAACGATGGCGTTATAAATTTATATGATTTGCATAACGACACAAGTAACAAAGAAATATGTAACCTTATCAATTTTATAAAAGAAAGAAAAGATATCAAAGAATTTGGTTTTGGAGATCATGATACTAGTCATAACATAAAATCTAGAAGAGATAATAATATGAAACTTAGGTGTATAGGTGTAGGAATTGGTTTAGTTGCTGGTCTAGTTGCATCATGTTGTTTAGGGCAAGAAACTTTAGCTCTTATTGGCGGTTCTGGTGTAGTGTTGATTGCATTTGCTATAGTTGGTGCGTTACTTGGAGCTGGAGCGGGCTATGTTGTAGGTAAATGCCTTGATAAAATTAAGGTTACAAGTATGCAAAGAGAAAGAAGTTGTTAAAGGTTCGTGTTGTATTTTGAATTTCTTTCAATACTTAAAGATTTACAATTAGAGCAAACTACCTGGCCACGTGGAACTGATTTCAGCTCATCAGTTGAAACTTTACTTGAGCAGAATATGCATTTTATTTTATCACTTGGGGCGAGTGAGTGATCAACAGCAATTCTATCATCAAAAACAAAACACTCGCCTTCCCAATTACCACTTTTATTACCAGTTTTTTCAAGATAGGAAAGAATACCGCCTTTAAGATGGTAAACATCTTTAAATCCAAGGCTTTTCATATATGCTGTAGATTTCTCACATCTGATTCCACCAGTACAGTACATAGCTACTTTCAGGTCTTTACTCTCAGAAAATGATTCTGCCCACTGAGGAAAATCGCGAAAACGCTGAGTGTGTGGATTGATTGCATTTTTAAACTTGCCTAGTTTTACTTCGTATTCATTTCGTGTGTCTATCACTAAAACATCAGATTGAGAGACAAAATCATCCCAATGTTCTGGATCAACGTACTGGCCTCTAAAGGAAGTACCGAGATTACTTACACCAAGATTCACAATTTCTCTTTTTAATCTCACTTTCATCTTACTAAATGGTTGATATTCTGACGAGCTCTCTTTCCACGTCAGACCTTTTAGCCTGTCATCAGAACGTAGAAAATCAAGTATTTTATCAATTGCGTTTCTTTCTCCAGATACAGTTGCATTAATACCCTCTTCTGCAAGGAGTATAGTGCCTTTTAATTCAACGTTGTCACATGCAACTTTTATTTCGTCTTTCATGTCATAATAATTAGAGAGTTTTACAAAATGATAGAAAGTTACAATAACAAAACTCATAATTAATTAGTTTATCGATTTAAAACATAATATATAAAATTATGAAGATATTCAATAGGACGGCTGTTAATTACTGGATATCTCTAGTTTTTGCATATAACATTTTAATATCAAATATAGATTTAAGTTAATGTTTCTGAGAGTATTTAAAAATATATTCTTGTTTTTAGTAAGTGTATTATTTGTCTGCCCTATACTATCGTTAATATCGATTCTATTTACAGAATCAGCAAATTCTGGATGGGTAATTAGTAGACTTTTTCCTGAATATATACTCAATACGTTGATTTTGATGGTAGGAGTAGGGTTAATATCCTTTATATTTGGAGTAATTCCAGCTTGGCTTACTACATTTTTTTCGTTTCCCGGAAGTAGAATTTTTGAGATTGCCTTATTCTTTCCGATATCAATTCCTGGATATATAGTATCGTTTGTTTATGTAAACACGTTAGAGTTTTCAGGTCCAATTCAGAGCTTGTTAAGAGATACTTTTCAATTGAGCAAAGGTAACTATTGGTTTCCCGAGATCAAATCCCTAGGTGGTGGAATATTAGTAATGGGATTTAGTCTATATCCATACGTTTATATGTTGGTCCGCTCAAGTCTAAAGAGCGTTAGTAACTCAGTCACTATTGCATCAACACTTGGGTTCTCCTCATTACAGAGTCTGTTTTCTGTAATCATACCCTCCATACGTCCATCAATTATAGCTGGGTTATCCTTGGTACTAATGGAAGTAATTACAGATTTCGGCACACCACAGTTTCTTGCTATCGATACTTTTACGACAGGAATATACCGTACTTGGTTTTTACTGCATGAAAAATACTCAACTACTGTTTTGGCAGTTGCAGAACTGATTTTCGTTGCAACACTAATAGTTATCGAGAAAAAACTACAAAAAAGAGAAATATCTTACTCTTCAATCAATACTAATGCAGATTATCACAATAAACGTAGTATAAACGGTTCTATATCGTTGATCTTTTCTTATCTTATGTGTTTATTGCCGATATTAATAGGCTTTATTTTACCAATAATTCCACTTATATATTGGAGCATAGAGAAAGGCTTTTTCATATACGAAGCAAGATTTTATAATATAATAACAAACAGTATTAGTTTATCATTTATTACCGCGCTAATCTCGATCAGCATTGCAATAATTATTGGATATACAGCACGTAAAAATAAGGTAATAAGCAATATAGCACGTCTCATTTCTCTTGGATATGCAATTCCAAATGCAATTATTGCAATTAGCATAATAATGTTTTTAAGCAGAATATCTTCTTTCATTACTCAATATATTGTAGAAATTAGCTTGGTAGGAACTATTGGCGCATTAGTTTACTCATATTTATTTCGTTTTTTTGCTATATCTTTCAAGGCGATAGAGTCGGGACTCAAAAAGACACCAAATGAAATTGAATGGACTGCATATACTATGGGTCATGGACCTATTTCCACGTGCCTGAATATTCATATTCCCCTTATCAAGAAAAGCATACTATCGGGATTTCTGCTCGTGTTTATGGATACGGTAAAAGAACTCACGGCAACACTAATTATCAGACCATTTAATTTTGAAACTATATCAACTAGAGTATATGAACTTGTCAGCGATGAGCGTTACAGAGAAGCTGCCCCATTTTCGTTAATGATAGTTATTATAGGTTTAACCTCCACAATAATCTTATTCACACTTGATGATAAGAATCAAAAATAAACTATTTTGCATCTGTTCAGCAAAGTAACAAAATAAGATAGACGAAAAAAGACAACTATAGAAGCAAATGGTCAGTGCTTTCGTGTTTATCAACTTAGTTGGATCTCAGTATCAGCTACTCGGATGACATTATGGAAGCTCAAATGACAAAACAAGAAGCACTGATTTCAGATGCACTTAAACAAATACACTATCTTGATGATCAATGAGGTCTAGTGTTAACGTATGGACTATCTAAGGAAAAGGGTGGTACCATAACATCAAAGGTTTTTATGCTCTCTTCGTTCAGAAATTCATATTTACCCTGCATTATTCCTGATGGTGTATTTAAGTATGTTCCACTTGTATATTTGAATACCTCTCCAGATTTTATTACAGGTTGTTCTCCAATAACACCAACTCCGGCAATTTCATTTATTTTTCCCTTATGATCTATTATTTGCCAATAGCGACTTAATAATTGAATGGTTGATGAGCTTTTGTTTTTTATCTTAACATTATACATCCATACATAACAATTTTCATAAGGAATGGATTGCTCTTCAATGTAAATCGGCAAAACTGTAACTTCAACAGAATTAGTAATAAGTGTGTATTTCATGGTCATCGTAAAGTGTTCATGATAAAAATTTAACACACTTCAATTATACACTTTTTTCATGGATTTTCCAAGCATATTATCGTACTCTAACGAGGAAGTATTAATTTACATGATGAACAAAACAGATCCACTAGATAAAAAAGTGATAGGAATAATAGGAAGTGGGCAATTGGGTAAAATGACTGCTATCGCTGCAATAAAACTTGGGCACAAAACGCATATTTTTGCCAGTGCTAAAAACGATCCAGCTTGTTCTGTTGCTGATGACTTAACAATAGCAGACTTCTGTGATAAGAGGGCACTTGAATCTTTTGCACAGAGTGTGGATTTAGTCACTATTGAGTCTGAAAATATTCCATGTAGTGCAATTGATATTGTGTCGCAGCATACAGATTTTTATCCAGGCAAAAAGGCATTACACATTTCGCAAAATAGACTGAGAGAGAAAGATTTTATTAGAGATTTAAGCATAAAAACTGCTGATTACAAAAGTATACAAAATTATAATCAGCTACTAGAAAGTAGTGAAACTTTTAGCTATCCAGTGAGGCTAAAAACAACAGAAATGGGTTATGATGGAAAAGGACAATATGTGATTGAAAATGATTCTGAACTGAATCAATTTGCTTCCTTCGATTGGAATAAAGAGTACATTCTTGAAGCAAGTGTTGATTTACTGAAAGAGGTTTCAATAGTCGTTGCAAGAGATAAAAACGGTAAAGTAGCTTTTTTTCCTATAGCAGAGAATCACCACGTTGACGGAATACTTAATACTTCAATAGCACCAGCTAAAATAGATAATAAATTAGCCCAAGAGGTACAAAAAACTGCAGAGAAAATAGTAACTGCGCTTGATGTAGTAGGAATTCTAGCTATTGAATTTTTCATCACTCAAAATCATGAATTACTAGTTAATGAACTGGCCCCAAGACCCCACAATTCTTGCCACTGGAGCTTGGATGCATGCAACGTTAGTCAATTTGAGCAGCTAGTTAGGATAATATGCGGGCTATCTATGCAGGAAGTAGTATTACGCTTTCCTTGCATGACAAAAAATATAATAGGTAATGATATATATAATTCTCACAAATATTTGAGCAACGAAAAAGCTAGTTTAACCATATATGGGAAAAAAGAGGTTAGGGACAAGCGTAAAATGGGACATGTCAATATAGATTTAAGTTATTGAGCTATAAATGCTCTTTGATCAAGATCTCCAAGATCTGCACTATATTTAGTGCTGCACCTTTGCGTAGATTATCAGCTACTATCCACATATTGAGTCCATATTTTATGGTACTGTCTTGTCTGATACGCGATACATATACAGCATTCTCCTGTACAGTATCAATCTGAGTCGTATATTCACCGTCTTCACGCCTATCATACACTAAAATTCCACTATCTTCGGCTTCACTGAGCATTTCACGAGCTTCCTTTTCAGTTATATGCTGATCAAATTCTACATTTACCGCAATAGCGTGTCCAATAAAGACAGGCACTCTTACACAAGTTGTAGTCACTTTTATATTCTCTCCTAAAATTTTTTTTGTTTCCTCTTGCATTTTCCATTCCTCTTCTGTAGAGCCATCTTCCATGAACCCTCCTATATGGGGAATGCAATTAAATGCTATTTGCTTAGGAAATATTTTAGATTTTTTAGCTTCGTTCATGAATATTTTTTTTGTCTGGTTGTAGAGTTCATCCATTGCTGCTTTACCTGCACCAGAAGTTGATTGATAAGTTGAAGCAACGATTCTCTTTATTTTTGCTTTTTGGTGCAATAAATGCAATGCCAACAACATCTGTATTGTAGTACAATTTGGGTTAGATATTATGTTGTGATTCTTATATTCCGTAATTTTATCTTTATTGATCTCTGGAATAACTAGTGGCATGCCTTCTTTCATCCTAAAACGAGAGGTATTATCTACGACAATACATCCAGCTTCAGTTGCAATCGGTACGTATCTCTCGGAAACATGAGACCCAGCACAGAAAACTGCTATATTAATTCCAACAAAATCGTAGTTCTCAAGGTCTAAGACAGTTAATTCTTCATCGCCAAAACTTACCTTTTTTCCCTCTGATTTTTTTGATGCAAATACAATAACAGAATCTATTGAAATTTTTCCTTCGTCTTGAAACTCGGCAAGCGCGCTTAATACCTCACGCCCTACTCTTCCTGTTGCTCCAATAACAGCAATTTTATATCCCATTAGATAAACCTCTGACTTTAAAGCTATATTATATTTTTACTGATAAAATTTACAATTACTTTAATATTCTTACCTTGCAATTAACCATAATTTAGTTATAATTATAAGATACTAGTAATATTGCATGATAGAATGAAATGAGTAAAAAACATGATGACACTAAGGTCAAACCTGCAGTATCTGAATTTCAAAAGCCTGAAAAAGTCAATAGATTAGAGATTCAAAATGTTCTTTCGAAAAAAAGCAAGCCAGCGATAAATTTTGATGATAAAAAGTATGGTGTGAAAATTTCTAAGATAGACCAGCATCTTTCAAACAAGAAGCAAGAATCTTTTGGATTAAGAGATTTTTTAAGTTCAATACCAATAATGGGAAGATTTTTAGTGAAAATTTTCACGCCTGAAAAAGAAGAGTATAAAAAACTGCAATCGCAAATAGGTCTTTCTAATAAAGCAAAAAATGAGATCTACATAGATAATAAACGCATAGAAGAAGTAGGTAGCAAACTTGAGAATGGTAATATTGAACAAGTAGATAAAGAAAAAAAAAATCTTGGACCATAAATATTAACCATTTAAAGTGTATCTCTCACTACTGAATTTGTTGCACAGAAGTTTTGCAGTACCAAAATAAATAAATGGGTATGCCACTTGCAGTGAAAAGGCTCGAAATCAGCAGAGTACCTACAGGATTTTCTAATATCACCCAACAACAAAAGGTTGTTGCTATGCTACCAATTAAAAGCTTATAACAACTCCTCTCTTGTATAATAATCTTTAGAAAGGCAAAACAGCACGCAAGATAAACGAACAAAAATGAAATTACAGAAAAGTCAATAATCGACGTAATCTGCTGGGCAAAATTGTTGTTTGAAGTGAGAATTAGTAAAATTGCAGTTCCAATTGAACTAACTGTTATTCCCCAAAAAGGAGAGCCATGCTTGTTCCTTTTAGCAAAGAATTTTGGCATTAGTCTATCTTCTGCAAGACCAAAAGCAACTTGTCCACTAGATAAAACCCAAGCGTTTAGACTGCCAACACAAAAAATGAATGCAACTATAGAAACAATTAAATGCCAACTACCAGAAAACATAATTTTTATCGCATCAACATATGGTGCTCTTGAACTTGCTAAATTGTTGCCATTGATCAATCCCATAATTGCAAAATTGTTGATAAAATATATAACAGCAACACAAATTGTGCCAAGCACCACAGCTTTTGGTATAGTTTTAGCTGGATTATCAACTGACCCTGCAGGTGCTGTTGCCAATTCAAGTCCAATAAAACACCATAAAGTAAGGAGTGTAGAGCGGGCAAGAATTTGCGATGTTGTAAGACTTAATATCTCTTCACTTATGATAAAATTATTTCTATCGAAAAAAAACAACGCTGCTACAGGTATTGCAAGCAATACAGCAACCTTCACAACCGTGAGCAGAAACTCAACGTGCCCTGCAGTAGCTATTCCCCTTAAATTTATTAATGTAATAATTGTAAATAACAACAGCTCTAAAAATAAACTCATACTTTTGATATCTTCATGGAAAAATGGTGTAAGATAGCCAACACCCACAACTATTAAAGCTGTTGTACTAACCCATGAGATTATCCAATATGTCCAACCAACAAAGAACGCTGCAGCAGGACCAAAAGTATGTTTCACATAAACGTGAGGACCTCCTGTTTCTGGAAACTTTGCACATAGCGTAGCAAAAACTAGCGCAAGAGACACAGCACCAGCTCCTGATATCATCCAACTTATAAGGCTATAAGCGCCATATGGAGCAAGGCTAATTGGAAGCATAAAAACCCCAGAGCCGATCTGACTACTAATGACTAAAGCAAAAACAGCCCAAAAACCTATTTTATTTGACACAACACCTCTTAATTCTATTAATGTAAGCCAGTAGTATAGCTTAAGGATTTTAGCAAATAAAAAATTTAAGTTAAGTTTTTAGTTTATGATACCAAAGTAGATAAATAAGTGTTCCGCTTAAAGGGAATAGACTTGATATTAACAATGTTTTTATAGAAGTATCGTATATTATCCAACAGCAAAAAGATACAGCCACACCTCCAATTAAAAATTTGCAGTAGCTTTTGTCTTGTATATTAACTTTGAGAAAAGCAAGGCTACATGCTAAGTAGATAAACAAAAATGACACCACAGAGATATCAATTATTGAAGTTACTTGCTCAGCAAAACTTTTGTTTGACGTTAGGATAAGTAAAACTAACACCCCCAAAGTACTGAGTATTATTCCCCATAATGGAGCATCATGCTTATTTTTTTTGCCAAAAAATTGCGGCATTAACTTGTCTTTTGCAAGGCCTAAGGTGACCTGTCCATCAGCTAAAAACCAAGCATTTAAATTACTTACAGAAACGATAAAGGCAACAACAGAAATAATTAAATGCCAATTACCTGGAAACATAATTTTTATCGCATCAACATATGGTGCTTTTGAACTAGCTAGTTCATTACCACTTATCAATCCCATAATTGAAAGACTATTGATGAAATATATCACAGCAACACAGACTGTTCCAAGCACTATAGCTCTTGGTATTGTCTTAGCTGGATTATTGACGGATCCTGCAGGTGCTGTTGCTGATTCAAGTCCAATAAAACACCATAGAGTAAGGAGTGTAGAACGAGCAAGAGTTTGTGATATTGTAAAGTTTGATACTTCCTCGCTTACAATAAAATTATTTTTATCAAAGAAAAACAACCCTGCAATAGGTATTGCGAGAAGTGCAATAATTTTAACAATGGTCAGCAGAAACTCAACATGCCCAGCAGTAGTTACTCCCCTTAAGTTTATTAGCATAATAGCTAAAATTAATGTTATTTCTAAAAGCAAACGTATATCTTGTATATCATTATGAAAAAGCGGGGCTAAATAACCGATACTTGCAATTGTCACAGCTGTTGAGCTTACCCACGAGCTTACCCAATATGTCCAGCCAACAAAAAAAGCTGCTGTAGAGCCAAAGGCATGTTTCACATAAATATGAGGACCACCCGTTTCTGGAAAATTTGCGCAGAGTGAAGCAAAAACTAAAGCAAGAGATATAGCGCCAAATCCTGATATCACCCAGCTTATAAGGCTATAAGCGCCATAAGGCGCAAGGCTAATTGGGAGCATAAAAATTCCAGAGCCGATTTGGCTGCTGATCACCAAGGCAAAAACAGCCAAAAAGCCTATTTTATTTGACACGACAATGTTTAATTTTTATCTGAATATATTAACAATATAGCTGAAGCTCGAAAATTTCAATTGATCTTTTTTGTATAAAAATTTGCATTTTTTTAATTTAAGCATATAATGAGAAGTATATTAATAGGTTATTAAGAAGTGGTTTATGAATCCGAGGTTAAAAACATTTTTGGTTGTTTGTGGATATGTTCTATTAGTTGGTGCTGCTATTGGAGCAATTTTTTTATTTGACTACTTACTTGAGATCTTTATTGATGCGCTTTATGCATTCCTTCTTGCCAAAACTTCAAGTGAGGTGTTAGCTGTTTTTGGAACACTTGCGGTTTTACTTGCCACTTGTGTTTTGTACTACGGACTGCATAAGCTCTGTTCTATTTTTACAGAAAAGATTACAAATAGCTATCAATCTTTCAAAAATGAAAATAGTGATGATAACATTTTTTCTGAAGTATATAATGACCCAACAATAGGGTTGAAAGATAAGATTTTATTTTTTTCTATATACTCAATATATTGTATCCAATTACCATTTTTGTATTGTTCATCGAAGATATCAGAGCTTAGTAGAGCGTTGGGTCTTAGAATATGTTTAGTGCTTATTAATACTATATTATTGATCCCAGTAGCACTTCTTGAGTTAATAAGGTATCCATTAATAAAGCTCTTCTCGCCTCTGGATTTAAGTGTAAAGCAAATGAGCTTTTTGTTTAATGTAAGTGATGCAGGAACCGGCAGCAAGAGTGTCCATACGAGTAGTTTTGAGTATAGCATTCTTCAGTGCGCTCAAGATTTAAAGCAGAAATTTGGGAACCAGTCAAATGTGCTCAATAAAGAGTTTGAAGACTACATAAATAATTCAGATGAGCTGACAACTGAGCAAAAAGAGCAATTAAAACTTTATCTTAATTTTAATGGTTCCAATGGAGCAACTTATAGAGAATCAAGAACTGAATTAACGCTAACACAAGCTGCAAACTTAGTTTTAGCTGCAGCCAAGAATCAAAAGTTAGATGTAGATTTACTAAAATGCATGTTACTCATGCGTTTACAAGAAGGAAGTGGTGAATGTCATCTTGGAATGTTTAATCGTATTATTTATTCGCTTAGTTGCCTTGAAGCAAAAAACAACTTTACAGTTGAGGTAAATGCTCAAGTATACGAAAGAATGCCAAGCATTACAGAAGAGTTTCTCAATCATTATGAAAGCAAAAAGATGAAGATTTTAAAGAATAATTTTAACAATTTCTACTCTGAGAATGGTATGGATCCTGAAGTAAAAGATAGTATGGGTAAGTTGATGGAAGAGGCAAAGCAATTTGTCTTTAATAAGTTGTATGTCGATTACTATAATAGATATGGCCAAGAAGTTGGAAGGGGTCCTATAAAGCAGAAATTGAAAGAACTAATTACAGATGAGGATATCAGGGAAGCAGTAAGTGCTGTAATAGATAATATAGAAATCTCTAAAAAATCATCTACTTATCTTGAAAAGATGAAAGCATTTTTTGCAGGGCATACAAGATTCTCTGCTGCTTAAAGCCCTAAGACTTGTCTAAGCTTTGATTGTGAGTTAGGCGTGAAGCTAAAATTGGTACTTACAATTAACTCACAGCAACCTAGGCGATGGCAATCTGGCTGCCTTCTAATTTTTCCTTATTGATTTGTAGCAGGTTCTTTGTTATGGTTATGAAAAGAAACTTCAAACCTCATTAGTATACTTTGATAGGTGAGTATTACATATGATAATATTGATAACAAATGATGATGGTTTTGAAAGTGAAGGAATAAGACTACTTAAAGAAATTGCACACAATTTTGCATCGGAAGTATGGATAGTGGCACCAGATACTGACAGGAGTGGATCTGCAAGATCTCTTGATTACCCAGTGAAACAATATATTAGAATAAACCAACATAGTGAAAGGGAGTTTAGTGTGTCTGGTACTCCCGCAGATTGTGTCATTATCGCGTTAAATAAAATTATGAATAAAAAACCAGACTTAATATTATCTGGAGTAAATATTGGATCAAATGTCGGCGATGATATTTGTTATTCAGGCACAATCGGTGCTGCAATGGAAGGTGCTGCAAGATCTATACGTTCTATTGCGCTGAGCCAAGTTTATCATGATAAAATAGACTGGAACAATACAAAAGTTTTTGCACCAAAGGTTATCAGCAAGCTAATGAAAGTTGGTTGGCCTAAAGATATAGTAATGAGTATAAATTTTCCTGCTACAGAAAAAGTGAAAGGGGTCGAATTTGCTGAACAAGGTGAATATAACATTGATGGTGATTTAACTTTTACTGAAAATTTGAATGGTTCTTTGAGCTTAAATTGGTCTCGGGAACACTCAGGCAGTGGTAGTGTAGATAAAATAAAAGGAGGTTTTATTACTATTACACCGATAAAATTAGATTTTACAGATTATGATATATTAAATGCTATGAAAAATTCTTGTGCAGAGGAATTTTCTTCTATAGCTAACACTCCTATTGCTTCTGATTAGATATTTTCTACGATTTTATCGCGAGCAATCATTTTTTCTTCACCCGTGTCCATGTTTTTTATTTTTAAAATTTTACTGCTTAGCTCTTCATCACCAAAGATTAATACAACTTTTGCATTTGCTTGATTTGCTTTTTTCATGCGAATTTTTAGAGTTCCACTATATTCGTAAATCACATATAAACCATTTCTACGTAATTCACTTGCAAGTGTTAGAGCATGTTCTTCAGCTTCTCCATCGATTGGAATTATATAAATAGGCCTCTCTTTTTTTTCAGCATAGTTGATTAATTCCATTATACGCTCAATCCCCCCTGCAAATCCTATTGCTGGAGTGTGTTTTCCACCTACTGAAGATACTAGATTATCGTATCTTCCACCGGCAAAAACTGCTCCTTGTGAACCCAAATCTTCTGTGACAAATTCAAATACTGTGTGACAATAATAGTCTAGACCTCGAACTAATTTGCTATTTACAGTGTAAGGTATGCCAAGAGCTTGCAGTCCATTTAACACCTGGTCAAAGAAATATGAAGATTCTTTTGTATAATAATCACTGATTTTTGGTGCGTCAGAGATTATTTCTTTATCTATCTTATCCTTAGAGTCTAGTATTCTGAGTGGGTTTTTAATCAATCTATTTTGACTATCTTCTGATAGGTCATTTTGAAACTTTTTTAAATACGATATCAAAGCTTCTCTATACTTACTTGTTGTTTCACTATCACCCAAAGAGTTGATTTTCAGTCTTACATTCTCATTGATGCCAAATTCAGTTAACAAATGCTGAGCGAGTGATATCAATTCAATATCAGCTTTTGGATTTTCTATACCAAAAACCTCAAAATTTATCTGATGAAATTGTCTTTGTCGTCCTTTTTGTGGTCTTTCATAGCGAAATGCAGGTCCTGTTGAGAATAATTTTATCGGTGTTTGCAGTTTTTTTTCAATAAGTAGCCTGACAATCGCTGCTGTGAATTCAGGACGTAGAGTTATGCTCTTTCCTCCTTTATCAATAAAAGTATACATCTCTTTATTTATGATATCTGAACTATCACCTAAAGTCTTTGTAAAGACTTCTGTGTATTCAAATATCGGAGTTTGAACAGGTAAAAAGCCGTATAAACTTGAGATTCTATTTGCTGTTTGCTCTATGTATGTAAATTTATACCATTCATCAAACAGAAGATCTTTCGTTCCTTTAACTTTTTGATTAGTCATAGCATAGTCTCTATACCTGAAACTTCTGGTATGTGATAGCTTAGCATATTCTGCACTCCTTGTTTTAAGGTAATTGCAGCACTTGGGCACCCAGAGCAAGCTCCTTGCAGTTTAACGTAAACTATTCCGTCTTTATAGCCACGGAACTTGATATCACCACCATCTTGAGCAACTGCAGGTTTAATATAACTTTCCATCAATTCTTTTATTCTATTTACAATTTCTATATCATTTTCATTAAAGAATTCTTCCTCTAGCATTTTATTATCACTTACTCCTTCTTTATCAAATGCTTTTCCACCAAAAGTAAAGTGATCCATAATTGTAGTTAAAATTTCCACCTTTACTATATCCCAATTCATTCTATCTGATTTTGTTACCGAAATAAAATCATGACCAAAAAATACTCTTACAACATGTTCTATTTGAAAAAGATTTACTGCTAGTTTAGAGTTCTTTATTTCATCTGCATTTGAAAAATCAGCTGTTTCTCCTTCGCTCATAATTTCAAAACCAGGAAGAAATTTTAGCGTGTTTGGGTTTGGTGTTTCTTCAATCTGGATAAACATGTTATTTACCATGACAATTATAATTGTTACTATTTAATCATAAAATGATAAAAAAATATACATGTCATTCATCTTCTTCCTTTTTTTGATATTCACAATAATCACGTTTGTTTTACCTAGCGTTGTTGTATTCTTTCTCTTTTTGGCAAAGAGAAATAACATAAGTTTTATGATGAACTCTATATTAAGTAAGTTTTTGAACGAATTTAACAGCAGTAAAAGTTACACCAAAAATTACACTGGTGATAATATGTCCAAAGATGAAGCATTAAAAATACTGGGGCTGAATTCCGAGGCAAGCCAAAATGAAATCAATCAGGCATACCAAAATTTAATGAAACTGGTCCATCCAGACAAGGGAGGATCGGAATATTTTGCACAAAAGTTAAACACAGCACGTGATAGGTTGATGAAGACTTAATTTTAACCATTGTTTTCTCTGTAAATTTTGCTTGTACATATTAAGTTGCATGATATAAAACCGGAAACATTATTCTTTAGGAGGTATTTGATGAAAAAACTTGAGAGATTGAGAAAGAATTTATTTGCGGCTATAGATGAGCTTAATATTAAGAAAGTTAAAAGATATGTTAAAAAGGCAAGATATATAAATAAAGAAAAAGAGATTATTAATGGTAAAAAAGATGGTATGGCACCTATACATCTTGCTGTTTATAGAGGTAGCTTAGAGATAGTGCGGTTTTTGCTTAAAAATAATGCTAATATTAATGCTGTTAGTGATGGATGTCTTGTTCCTTACTCGTACGTTACTACCATGAATAGCAAAACAGAAATAAAAGAAATGATATATCATTGTACTAGTAGTACCACTTCCTAAGTAATGCAAGGTTTTACAGCTTTACACTTAGCCTTTTTTTATTGTCGACTAGATATAGCGAATCTTCTGCTCAATAATAACATTAATAATATTATCATTAGAAATGCAAATGGCAAAACGGCATTTGAGGTTATCCCAGGTTATGAAAGTCTTTGCAGTGATGGCTGTGACATAAAAAAAATATTCTTAGCTGTGTTAAGATTTCATAAAAATAATTGTACAGAACTATTACTTTTTGCTAGAGTAAATACTAAGTTAGAGTTAGAAGCTGGTGATACTCCAAATCCTGCACCAAGCAGTGCAGTAAGACCTTTTTCTTTTATTAATAGTATATTTAGTTGGGTAACCACTGCCACACTCAATGGCTTATTCAGCAGTGCTCCTACTTTACTTTCTGCACAGCAATCTGTTGATCACTTGGCTGGTAGCCCAATTGGTTCTTCACAAGTTAATTTTAATGCAACAGCTCTACTAGTTGATGTAGTGGTCAAAAAATTCACAGAGAAAAAGTATTCAAAGCTACTGGACAATCCACCTCTGACAAGACTTGATATTATAGAAAAAAAACTCGAGACGGCAATTAGTAATTGTGAAAAACGTTATCAATGTCCTCGAAGTTCATTTAGAGATTCAACAATATCTAGGTTTTCATCATCACAGTCTCTCTAAATCAGTTAAAATAAGCACTCAAATTTGAGTGCTTATTTTTCTATCCCTTATTTCCTCTTCTCAAGCAGATTGCTTCTTATTAAGAGCAAAAAATTTTGAATAAGGAAGCTCAGCATGTCTTGTACGAAAGTTAAAATGATAGGTTGTTGGAAGACCTCATTTTTAACAATTGAAATTTTTCTCTGTAAATTTCAATTGCACATACTAAATTGTGTGATATAAAGCCAAGGATGTTGTACTTTAGTAGGTATTTGATGGAAAGACAAAAAATAATTGAGACATTTGGGGAAAAATTAGCTTCTGCTATAGGCAAAGGTGATTTTCAAAAAGTTAAAGAATGTATTGAAGAGATAGAGCATAAACAAATAAAAAATGAGGTTTTGAATTATGAAAAATACTATATGAAACCTATACATCATGCTACTCTCTTAGGTAATTTAAAGGTATTACGGTTTTTATGTAAAAACGGTGCTGATGTTAATACTACTATTAGTGATCAATATTTGAGTACTCCCTTGCACATCGCTGCTAGACATAACAGACTAGAAATAGCAAAGTTTTTACTTGATAGTTGTGCTAACATCAATGCTAAAAATTATCAAGGCTGTACACCTTTGTACTTAGCATCTAACGATTGTCATTTAGATATGGTAAAACTCCTACTCTGTAGAGGTGCTGATGCTAGTATTCAAAGTCGTTATGGCAAAACAGCATTAAATGTTGTTGGAGATGCTAGAAAAGATGAATGTAGTAGTAGTGAAATTCAAAAAATAGAATCTGTATTGAGCAATGCTACTGAAGCTGACTGTGAAGCAGAATTAACTTCTATAAAAGTAGTTATTAAAGACGATAACGACAGCACAGATTTGGTAAGTAGTGCAGCGAGTCTTCAATTATCCCCTACCAAAGCAATTAAGATAGAATTGGAAGTTAGTAATACTGAAGGCTCGTCAAGTAGCACAGTGAATTCTTTCTCAACTTCTACCAGAGCAGATTTTAAAGAAGCTAGCAGCATCACAAGCGGCGCAGTAAAACCTTCTTCTTTTATTAATAGTATATTTAGTTGGGTAACCACTGCCACACTCAGCGACTTATTCAGCAGCGCTCCTGCTTTACCTCCTGCAGAGCAATCTGTTGATCACTTAGATTGTAGCCCTATTGGTTCTTCACAAGTTGATTTTAATGGAACAGCTCTACTAACTGATGTAATGATCAGAAAGTTCACAGGGAAAAAATACTCAAGCCCACTAGAAGATTCACTTCTCACAATACAAGAAATTAGAGAAAGAAAGCTTAACACTATAGAAAAAAACTTCGAGACAGCACTTAGTAAGTGTGAAAAATTTTATAAATGCCCTGAAAATTCATTAAGCAATTTAACGATATCTAAAGGCGTGTGTCATCAAAAATCTCTTTAAATCCGTTAAAACAAGCATTCAAATTTGAGTGCTTGTTTTCATATAATCCTCTTTAAGTTTAAGCTCTTATATGTTGGGAATAAGCTGCTACGCAATTTAAGTAAACTAAGGAGGATTATGGTGTTTTGTACAAAAACTAAATGTAGCACGTGATCAAATAACAATCTCTTGCGTTGTAAATTTTTTTTAATTTTACATATAAATTTCACTAGCATATGCCCAAATTATGTGGTATAAGGGCAAAAATTTTATCCTTTAGGAGGGTTATGGTTACAAAAACAGAAGTTAAAAATGGAGAGATGGGTTACGTTCTGCAGTAAAGGAACGTGATTTTCAAAAAGCTGAGGAGTATATTAGAGAAGGAAAGACACATACTACTAATGTTATTAACTCTAAAGATAGAAATGGTAACTCACCTTTATCGATTACTGTTAGTAAACAAGATTTAGAAATGATGAGATTTTTAATTGAGAATGGTGCAGATGTTAATATTGAGGACTTTTTTCGTGTGCCTCCTATGTACTATGCTGTTACAAAGGGCACCAAAGAAATGATAGAGCTTCTAATCGATGAAAAGGCTAGCATTAGTGGTTATTTTTCATATGCTGGTGAAAAACGTACTCTTATAGGCTGGGCTATAGATAAAAATAGTTCGGAAAAAATAGAGGTCCTACTTAATCATGGTGCTAGTCCAGATGGCAAGTTTGATTTTAATGATTATTCACAAGATTAGTGTCTACATGCTGCTATCCGAAGAGATTACAAAAAAATAGTTGAACTTCTCGTTAAATATAAAGCTGATGTCAATGTTCAAAACAAACAGGGGCAAACACCTATATATTTGGCTATTAGTTCAAAACGTCCAAAAATAATTAAGCTATTATACGATAATGGTGCTGATATTGATAATGTTAAGAATATAAGGAACGAAACACCATCAGATTATGTTAAGTTATTTTATCCAGGTAAAACGATAAAAGAAATTGCTGCAGAGGCAGAGAGTATCAATGTAAATCCAGATCCTGCACCAAGCAGTGCAGTCAGGCCTTCTTCTTTTATTAATAGTGTATTTAGTTGGATGGGAACTTCAACAACTGCTGCACTCAGTAACTTATTTCAGAGTGCCCCTGCTTTACCTCCTGCACAGCAATCTGTTGCACATTTGACTGGAAGCCCAATTGATTTTTCGCAAGTTGATTTTAATGGAACAGCTCTGCTAGCTGACGTGGTAATCAGAAAGTTTATCAGGAGGAAATATTCAAGACCATTGGATGATTCACTTTTGACATTGGAGCAAATTAGAGAAAGAAAGGTTAGTGCTATAGAAAGGGATATCAAGATGATAATTAATGAGTTTGAAAAATTTGATCAATGTCCTCGAAGTTTATTAAGCAATTCAACAATATCTAAAGGTGTATGTCATCAAAAATCCCTCTAAATCAGTTAAAACAAGCACTCAAGTCTGAGTGCTTGTTTTCGTGAAATCTATTATTTAAATTAAACTTTTTATTGTGAATTGTAGGTAAGTTGTTACAATAAAATGAGTTAAGATGAAAAAACTTTAAGTTATGGAAGATGATAGCAAGAAAGAAATAACAGAAGAAAAAGGTATATTAGGTTGGATAGAGTATAGACTGCCTATATTTTCTTTTCTAAAACATACTGCTTCTTATCAAGTACCAAAAAATTTAAATTATGCTTGGAATTTTGGTTCTTTGGCTGGTATAGCACTAATTTTACAGATAATAACAGGTATATTTCTTGCCATGCACTACACTCCGCATGTTGATCATGCATTTAATAGTGTGGAGCGTATAATGCGTGACGTAAGTTGTGGATGGCTGATACGTTATACTCATGCTGTTGGGGCGTCAATCTTCTTTATGGTGGTCTATGTTCATATCATGCGTGGATTATATTACGGATCTTATAAGAGACCGCGAGAAATGGTGTGGTTTATTGGCATATTTATATTTTTTGCAATGATGGCAACTGCCTTTATGGGATATGTTCTTCCATGGGGACAAATGAGCTTTTGGGGTGCAACAGTTATAACTAACTTATTTTCAGCCACACCTTTAATTGGCAATAAAATAGTTATATGGTTGTGGGGTGGTTTTTCCGTTGATAACCCAACACTTAATCGTTTTTTTGCCCTTCATTATCTTCTGCCCTTCATTATTATTGCTTTAGCTATGTTGCATGTTGTTGCTCTGCATAGATTTGGCTCTAATAACCCAAGTGGAATAGAAGTAAGGTCAGGTAAGGACACTATTCCTTTTTATCCTTATTATATAGCAAAGGACTGCATAACTTTTGGTTTATTTTTTATAATTTTGTTTGGATTTGTTTTTTATGCCCCTAATTATCTTGGTCATCCTGATAATTATATAGAAGCTGATCCTATGGTAACTCCAGTACACATAGTACCAGAGTGGTATTTCCTACCTTTTTATGCGATGTTGCGCTCAATTCCAAATAAGCTTATTGGTGTACTTACCATGTTTGGATCTATTTTAGTTTGGTTTCTTTTGCCTTGGCTTGATAAATCAAAGGTTAAAAGTGGTGCTTATCGCCCATTATTTAAGAAATTTTTTTGGGTTTTTGCAATAAATTTTGCATTCCTTGCTTGGCTTGGGGGGCAGGAAGTTAAAGAGCCTTATATTACTTTAAGTAGGCTCTCAACTCTTTATTATTTTTCATATTTTGTGATAGTTTTACCTTTACTTAGTAAGTATGAGAAACCAAAAAAATTACCAAAAACAATAAACGATTCCGTTCCGGAGATGAAGTGATGCTGTTGGTTAAAGTTGCTGTATTTTGTATATTATCTCTCACTAATTCTTTGTCTGCAGAGGAGTTTAAACCTTTACCAAATAAGAAAATCGACTGGAGTTTTGATGGAATTACTGGATCTTTCGATAGAGAGTCAATTCAGCGTGGCTATAAAGTATACAAGGAAGTCTGTGCTGCTTGCCATTCAATGAATAGAATAGCGTTTCGTAATTTGCAAGATGTTGGTTTTTCTCAAGAGGATGTAAAACAAATTGCAGCCTCTTACCAAGTTAAAGATGGTCCGAATGATTTGGGTGAAATATTTGATAGGCCGGGAGTGTCTTCGGATTATTTTATTACACCTTTTGATACAAAAGAAGCAGCTGCAGCAAGCAACAATGGAGCAATTCCACCGGACTTATCATTAATTGTCAAAGCAAGACATGATGGTGCAAATTATGTCTATTCACTACTAATTGGTTATCAAAACGGTGAACATGATGAGAACGGTTTATATTTTAATCCATATTTTTCAACAGGCAGGTTAGCTATGGCACCACCACTCTCTGAAGGAATGGTAGAATATGATGGTACAAGGCAAGCCACAGTTGAAAATATGGCATATGATGTGGTAAATTTCTTACAATGGGCAGCAGAGCCAGAACTGGAGCGCCGACATAAACTTGGGCTAAAAATAGTGACATATTTTATAATTTTGACAGTATTTTTTGTTCTCACTAACAATAGAGTTTGGAGCCAACTCTATAAAAAAGGAAAATAAAACTTCATTTACGCTCGTTTTTATACCTTACTCATAATATCATGTGTATTATGTAATGATAAATATATTATGAAAGTATAGGGATTATGGCATTTCAAATAGTTACAAATTTTCAGCCAGCTGGGGATCAACCACAAGCAATAGATAGTTTAGTTGAAGGACTAAATAACAAAAAAAGAGATCAGGTTTTACTTGGAGTAACTGGCTCTGGAAAAACTTTTACTATGGCAAATGTTATTGCAAGAACAAACAGGCCTGCGTTAATTATGGCGCATAATAAAACTTTAGCGGCACAGCTTTACGAGGAGATGAGAGGATTTTTCCCCAACAATGCTGTTGGATATTTCATTTCTTATTATGATTATTATCAGCCTGAGGCTTATTCGCCACAAACAGACACTTATATTGAAAAAGACTCTTTAATAAATGAAAGAATTGATATGCTACGCTATTCTGCTATATGCTCTCTTTTGGAGCATAGGGACACGATTGTAGTTGCGAGTGTTTCTTGTATATATGGTCTTGGTTCGCCTGAGAGCTATCTCAGCATGACCTTGACTTTAAGTGCTGGAGATAAGATTCATGTTAATGACTTTCTGAATAATTTAGTTAATCTCCAATATAAACGTTCTGATGTCAGATTTGAGCGAGGATATTTCAGAGTGCGCGGCGATATTATTGATATATTTCCTGCATATTATGAAAATAAAGCTTGGCGTTTATCATTGTTTGGTGATGAAATAGAGGAAATTTCTGAGATTGATGCCATGAACGGAAATATTATCAGACGCATAGATACAGTCACCATTTTTCCAAATAGCTATTACACTACATCACGTGAGACTCTTTTGCAAGCAGTTCAATTGATTAAAAAAGAACTACATGAACGCCTGGATTATTACTATTCACAGAACAAAATTGTTGAAGCAAAACGCCTTGAGCAGCGTACTAATTTTGATATTGAAATGATGATGGCAACGGGAGTGTGTAAAGGTATTGAAAATTATTCGCGTTATCTTTACGGAATGAAAGCCGGAGATCCACCGCCTACATTGTTTGAGTATTTACCTAAAGATGTAATTTTATTTGTTGATGAAAGCCATGTAACCATTCCCCAGATAGGTGCAATGTATAGCGGTAATGAAGCACGTAAAAAGAAATTGATAGATTATGGTTTTAGGCTACCTTCTGCTTTTGATAACCGTCCATTAAAATTGGAAGAGTGGGAGGCAATACGGCCACAGACTATTTACGTTTCGGCTACTCCAGGAAAATATGAATTAGAAAAGACTAATCACGCATTTATAGAGCAAGTTATCCGCCCAACAGGACTGACAGATCCCATCTGCATCATAAAACCAACAGAGAGTCAGGTTGATGATGTGATTCATGAGGCACAAGTGACGATAAAAAAAGGGTTTTGTATTCTAATTACCACATTGACAAAAAAAATGGCTGAAAAACTAGCTGAGCATATGAGTGAGCTCAGTATGAAAGTAACTTACCTACATTCAGATATTGGTGCACTGGAAAGAATTGAAATTATATGCAAATTAAGATCTAAAGAAATAGATGTTCTTGTTGGCGTTAACTTGTTGCGGGAAGGTCTTGATATTCCCGAGTGTGGATTGGTTGCAATTTTAGATGCTGACAAAGAAGGGTTTTTACGATCAGAGACTTCGCTCATTCAAACGATAGGTCGTGCTGCACGAAATGTTGAAGGCAGAGTAATTTTATATGCAGACAAAATTACTAATTCTATGGATCGTGCATTGAAAGAAACTGAAAGGAGAAGAAAGAAACAGACAGAGCATAATACACTGAATAATATTGTACCAAAAACTATAATAAAGCCTATATCAAATACTTTACAGGAAAAAGTGGTAGTTGAGAATTTTAGTCAGGATGATCTAAATAGTCTGAAAAAGCAAATGTTGAAGCATGCTGAAAATTTAGAGTTTGAAGAGGCGGCAAAAATAAAAGGTATTATTGAAAGATTTAACAATAGGCCCGTTGAATAACTAGAAAAAAGATAAATAATTAATAGTTAAACTGACTTTGATTTACCAACAATTGAAAGAACATCATTCGAGTGGCAGAAAAATGAGCCAGTTCATGATAATTTCAAATTTTCACCTTTTATCTTATAGGTAATGATTGTTGAACTTATTTCTTTCTCGAGATTATGTACAGACTTTAACAAATTAAATCTCACAACAAATTTGTTGTTTCATAGCTTTTATATCATACTATAATTGCAACTGTTTTAACAATAATCAGAGCCTAAAAGAGATTTATTATCAATGGACTATTTATAAAAAAATCTTATGGAAAATAAAGCTTGGTTCATTTGGCTAATCAGTAACTTGATTGTTGTATTCAGCAATATGCAGATAATCTACACCTTTATAAGCGTGAATCTTGAAAAAGAACTTGGGCTCACAATCGCGCAAGTTGCACTAGCTAATTCAGCATATACTTGGACTTTTGCTATCTCACAATTTTTTAGTGGGGCAATGTTTAATGTTTTTTCCAGCAAAAAAAATTATTTTTTCTCATTGTCAATCATGCTCTTTGGTTTTTTTGTCCTTATCAAGAGTGACAATTTTGCCCATTTAATTTCATCTCAATTTTTGATCGCAATTGGAGCATCGTTTGGTTTTATTGGCGCTGCTCATGTAAGTAGCACATATTTTCCCCTTACTCAATTTGGACTGATGTTCTCACTAGTGCAGACAATTTCAAGTCTTTCTGCTTTGATGATTCAAATGTGCTTCTCTAGCTTGCTTGCCGAAGGTGCAGATTGGAAAAATCTTATTGTATGCGTAATATTATTTGGCGTATCGATATTTGTACTTATGTTTTTTTTATCCGAAAGGACTTTCAAAAAAAATTTGGGAGAATACACAATAAAGAGCTCTATAAAAACAGTAATATGTTCTGTACTAACAGTGCTAAAATTAAGAGATATCTGGATAACCTCAATAGTGGGTGCTATTACTTTTGGAACATTTTTAGCGCTTAATATGCTGTGGGCACCAAGGTTACTAAGCAACTTAAAACTCAATACAATCGAGTTAGGTGTGGCAACTGCAATATTGTGGCTTGGTCTTGCAATTGGTGCTCCAATTGCAGATCTAATCTCAAATCTATTTAAAAATAGAAGGCACGTAATCTCTGCTTTTGCCACATTGCAAAGTATTTCAGCTATTATTTTACTATGCGGCAATTTAACAGTTCATATTATATACTTTTGTATGTTAATGTTTGGTTTTTTTGCAGGAGGACATATGCTTAATTTTACTGTTGGTAGTGAGATTGTTGAGCAGAAGTATATTAGCACATCATCATCCATTATCAATGGATTTATGTTTGTTATGAGTGGAATTTTAGTGTCAATTTTAGCATTTTTTTCAGATCATCAAATGGCGCTTTTCACAATATTTGCAATGTTAACATTTGCTAGTATTTTTAATTATGCTACAAAAGAAACATACTATAAAAATAAAGTAGCTGAATCTTGAGTCGATTGTTATATTATATTAACATACTGTAATAAATTATGACAACAAAATACACAACAGTAACTAAGGCAACAATAGCTGAATGTATAAACCAGGAAATTGGATTATCGAAAGAAGACTCTATTGCAATAATAGATGATATATTGGATGAGATAAAAACGAGCTTAGCAAAGGATGGAATAGTAAAAATATCTTCATTTGGAACATTTTTGGTTAAAAACAAGAAAGAAAGACCAGGAAATATACCAAAGACATTGGAAAGGGTAGTAATTCAAGCGAGAAAATCAATTTCTTTTAGATCTTCAAAAATGATGAAGAAATTAATAAACAACCGATGAATAAGGAAAAATTATTTTACACAATTGGAGAAGTAGCTGAAGAACTACATTTGGAGCAGCATGTTTTAAGATTCTGGGAAAGTCAATTCCATCAAATTAAACCTACAAAACGGAAGGGAAGAAGACTATATGATCATAAGTGTATAGAGGCAATAAAGAAAATAAAATATATGCTATATGACAAAGGATATACAATAAAAGGAGTACAAAAGGAATTTGGTAACGATGTAAGAATTGATCATTATTCAAGAAATTTGTTGCAAGAACTTACCGATTTAAGAGACTATTTGACTGATAAAATAAATGAAGAAAGTAATAAATAGACGAAAAACACTATAAAGTTTTGTGAAAGTTGATATATCTAGAGATAAGTGTATGTGTCGTATAGCATTGTTCTTTATATTATCAGCAATACTGATAAGCTGTGGCCTGCAAAAACCTGCACCTGTACTACTTAAAGGCGAAGAATTTTATGGGAAAAGAGACCTAGAGTACATAAGGGAGTATCATTTGATTAAAGAAAATGTTGATTCTTCGCTGCGAAAAGAAAGTAGAAAAGTCTTTGTAGATAAGGTATATAACAATAATGCACAAAGCATGTGTAAATTTGTAATACCGGTTAAAGGTGCAGTTACCTCTTTTGATAAAATATGTCAAGATGGCATAAAAATTACTGCTCAAAGTGGAACAAAGGTTATTGCTTCTGCACCTGGCAAAGTAATATACGTAGGCAAAGGCCTGAGGTGGTACGGAAATTTAATTATAGTGGAACATAAAGATAATTACATAACTATGTACTCCTATTTAAAAAACATACAAGTTGAAATTAGTGATAAAGTAAAACAAGGTCAAGTAATTGGATCTGCAGGTAAATCAAGCACACAAGATAAAGATCCGCAGATGTGTTTCACAATAAGGCATAATGGTCAAGCAGTCGATCCTTTAGTACATATAAACTGTGATTGAATTTATGAAATATGATTGTAAAAACGTTGAAAAATTCTACCAAAATAAGTGGGATTTTTCTGTAAGTAAAGATAGTAAAAAGAAGAAATGTTACGTGTTGGAAATGTTTCCATATCCATCTGGTAAGATTCATATGGGGCACCTGCGTAACTATGCAATAGGAGATGTTATAGCACGTTACAAGAGAGCTCATGGATTTGAGGTTTTGCACCCAATTGGCTGGGATGCGTTTGGATTACCAGCTGAAAATGCAGCAAGGGACAATAATATTAACCCTGCGGCGTGGACAAAAGAGAATATAGACAATATGCGTGCACAGCTAAAATCTATAGGTCTTTCCTACAATTGGAATCACGAGCTTTCCACATGTGAGCCTGATTATTACAAACACGAACAGAAATTTTTTCTGGATTTTTTAAAGCATGGTCTTGCTTATCGAAAAGAGTCGTGGGTTAATTGGGATCCAGTGGACCAAACAGTGCTTGCAAATGAGCAAGTGGTTGATGAAAAAGGATGGCGATCAGGTGCAGTTGTTGAAAAACGTAAGTTATCTCAGTGGTTTTTAAAGATTACTGATTTTACTGAAGATTTGCTTCATTGTCTGCAAAGTTTAAAAAATTGGCCAGAAAAAGTCAAAACTATGCAAGAGCGCTGGATAGGAAAATCTGAAGGGGCAACTATAGATTTTGAAATAGTTGGCCTGAATAAGAAATTAAAGATTTTTACAACTTCTCCTCATACTTTATTTGGAGCTTCTTTTCTTGCAGTAGCAGCAGAGCACCCTATTGTACAAGACCTTAAGGACAAAGACATACAAGGCTTTATCGACAGTGTGAAGGCAAAGGGGGAGAATGATGAAAAAATCGGGATTTACACAAGATTAAATGTCAAACATCCATTTCTTGATAAAGAGTTGCCACTGTACATAGCGAATTTTGTGTTGATGGAGTATGGAGAAGGTGCGATTTTTGGTTGCCCTGCACATGATCAGCGTGATTTTGAATTTGCACAGAAGTATGGTTTACCGATTATTCCTGTAGTTTGTGAAGAGACCACAGAGACCTTAAAAGAACCGTACTTCGATGATGGAGTGATGTTCAATTCTGAATTCTTAAATGGACTAATGATTAATGAGGCAAAGGAAGTAATCATTAAAAAGCTTGAAGAAAAAGGAATAAGCAAAAAAACAGTAAATTACCGTTTGCATGATTGGGGAATTTCAAGGCAACGTTATTGGGGATGTCCTATACCTGTTATATATTGTAAAGATTGTGGAATTGTTCCAGTTCCAGAAAAAGACCTCCCTGTTATTCTACCAACGGATGTAGAATTTACAAGTGGTGGTAATCCGCTGGATAAGCACCCAACCTGGAAATTTGTTGATTGTCCAGAGTGCGGAAAGCAAGCAGAACGTGAAACTGATACATTTGACACTTTTTTTGAATCTTCTTGGTATTTTGCTGCATTTTGCAGTGAAAATAAATCGATTAATAAAGATACTTGTAATCGTTTTATGCCTGTTGATTATTACATAGGTGGAATAGAACATGCAATTCTACATTTGCTTTACTCAAGGTTTTTCTGCCGTGCTTTAACTAAATGTGGCTATTTTGACGTTAAAGAGCCTTTCTCTACTTTAATCACTCAAGGAATGGTCTGCCATATAACTTATAAAGATGAGAATGGCAAATGGCTCTTTCCCGAAGAAGCAAAAGAGTTGATTACGCAGGGTGCTAAGGTTCAAGTTGGAAAAATTGAAAAGATGAGCAAATCGAAAAAGAACACTGTTGATCCAAACTTTATTATAGAGAAGTACGGTGCTGATACTGCTCGTTTGTTTGTATTATCCGATACCCCCCCAGAAAAAGATATGGAATGGTCTGATGATGGCGTGGAAGGTTGTTTTCGATACATAAATAAATTGTGGCGTATGGTAGTGCAACTTAGGCCCGTAAACATACACTATGATAATGAAAACATTGTAGGTAAACTCCTAGAGTACAGAAAAAAAATCCATAAACTATTGCAAGGGCTTACAGATGACTTAGAAAACTGCAGATTAAACTGTGTGGTAGCAAAGTTTCGTGAAATGACAAATTTAATAGCTGAAATAGACGTAAAAACTGGAAGATCTCTTATTGATGAAGGTATATGCATACTAATCAGAGTAATTGAGCCATTCATGCCACACCTGGCTGAAAATTTATGGCAAGAAATAGGAGAAGAAGGAATGCTATATATGCAACCTTGGCCAAAAGCTGATGAATCACTACTAATTAATAATATGGTGACTGTGGCAGTGCAGATTAATGGAAAGTTGCGTGCAACCATCGAAGTAGCAACTGATTTACCTCAAGAAAAATTGAAGAAAATAGCAACAGATTCTGTATCTAATAGAATTGATCAAAACAAAATTCGCACTATATATGCTGTATCAAATAAGGTGGTAAACATAGTTATATAAAAAACTTGAGTAGCATGTTCCTAAATTCATAGTTATACTTTTTTTGATACATAATTATATCTTTTTTAATATAAAGGATATATACTTGTGCATTATATATTTTTTTGTATGGGTAGTTATATGAAAATAAAAGGATTGTGCGTTTTAGCTTTGTTGCTCACTTCATCTTTAGCAGATGCAGCTAGCAACAAAGCTAGTAACAGCACAAAAGATCAGTACTACGGGGGTTTAAACTTTGGTGGTGGATGGGGTGGTGGCTTTAAAATGAAGCCTAGCGTTGTTTTTGGTTATAATTATGACAAAAATTCTAAACTTGAACTTGAGATTCTCACTGACATGAGTAATTTAACTGAGAAAGCAAAAAGGAAAGTAGGAGTTGGCTTATTAGCAAATTATCGTTATTACCCTAATCTTGATATCGATCCTGTTAAACTATACGTCAGTGCAGGTTTAGGAGGATACCTAAAAGCAATGGGGCCTAATCCCACTCCAGCTATTACTCAGACAGTAGATAAAATACTGAATGCTATTTCCTATACATTGAAAGTGGGTGTTGATTATGAAATTGCTTCACAGATAGTTGGTACAGCTGGTATTACCGTAGGCGGGCAACTCATTGGTATAAAAAGATTGGCAATACCAGATGCGATTCTGGAGTTAGGAGTACGTTATAATTTTTAATATTGGTTTAAGTTTTAATTTCCATAACGTTATATCAATACTTAATAGTTAGGTGTAATATAAAAATGAAAAAATTGTTTGCTATATTATTTGCTTCATCTTTAGCAAGTACAGCTAGTAGTAGTGCAAGTGAGTTAGAAGATCAGTACTATGTAGGTTATGTAGGTTTAAACTTTGGTGCTGGATGGGGTGATACTTTTAAAATGAAACCTAGCGTTGTTTTTGGTTATAATTATAACAAAAGTTCTAAATTTGAACTTGAGGTTCTTGTCAATATAAGTGATATAACTGATAAACAAAAAAGGAAAGTAGGAGCTAGCTTGTTGGCGAATTACCGTTACTATCCTGATCTTGAAATTGATCCCATTAAATTATATGCTAGTATAGGACTGAGTGGGTATATCCAAGTATTGCCTTCTTTTGACTTCGGTAGCAGTAGTACAGGTGAAACTACAGGTAAAAATGTTGCAGATAGTGGTGATTTAGGCAAAATTGTGAATGAAGATGGTACAGAAGACAATAATAAAAGGGAAGAGGAAGAAAAGAGTCAAGAAGCTCCAGCTCTACTAGCTGCTGATGGAAGCAAAGTAACGTCTGATCCATCTTTAGTAGACAAAATACTGAATTCTATTTCCTATAAACTAAAGGTAGGTGTTGATTATGAATTTACTCCGCAGATAGTTGCTACAGTTGCTATTGTTGCAGGTGGCCAACTAAGTGGCTTTAAACCACCGATGAAAAAACCAGATGCAATCATAGAAGTAGGTATACGTTATAATTTTTAAGCTATGAATGCTTATACACAATTGTATACTCGGCACTATATATGTGCTATTTGCAAAACTACTCTGTTTATGCTAACATTAACCTAAATCTTAAGCAATAAAACTAGAAGGATCAACTCCCCGCTGCAAGCAAGCAGCAATTACAGTGTTTATCATAAGAAATGCTATTGTCATCGGTCCAACCCCACCAGGCACTGGAGCAATAGCCTTGACTTTTTCTTTTACTCCCTCAAAGTCAACATCGCCTACAAGCTTTGTTTGCTCTCCTACATTCACACTATTTATGCCAATATCAATCACTATTGCACCTTTTTTTATCCAATCTGCTTGAACAAAATTTGGCTTTCCAACTGCTGCAACTACTATATCCGCCTTAGAGCAATAATCAGCTAAATCCCTACTTTGTGAATGCAAGATGGTAACAGTGCAATTTTCCTGCAACAATAAGTGAAACATTGGTTTACCTACAATATTTGATCTTCCAATGATTACTGCGTTTTTACCGGACAGATTATTTTCAACTGACTTAATTAAATGCAAAGAACCTTTGGGAGTACAAGGTATCAGACAATTTTTTTCACCCTTAACTAATCTGCCAACATTCTCATCATGAAAGCCATCTACATCTTTTTTAACACTTACTGTATTAATTACTCTGCTTGCACTGATGTGTTTTGGTAAAGGCAACTGAACTAAAATTCCATGCACAGATGGATCTTCATTTAATGTATTAACTTTTTCAATCAATTCATCTTCTGAGATACTATCAGGCAAAGCAATAGTTTCAGAACTTATGACTATTGATTCTGCTTTTCTTTGTTTATTACGAACGTAGACCTGACTTGCTGGATTGCTACCCACAAGAATTACTTTAAGACAAGGAAAAACATTATACTCTTTCTTTAAAATATCAATTTTTTTTGATAGCTCCTCACAGAGATCATTTGCTATTTTTTTACCGTTAATAATAATTGACATTTCCTTGCCACTCCTTGAAATCAGGTAATGCGATATCAAATAAATTCAATACTTTACCAACAGCATGATTTACAATATCATCCAAAGATTTTGGTTTAATATAAAAAGCAGGCATCGGCGGAGCAATAATTGCTCCCATCTCCGTTAGTTTTAACATATTTCGGAGATGTCCAAGATGTAGTGGAGATTCTCGCACCATAAGAACTAATTTTCTTCTTTCTTTTAGAGTTACATCTGCAGCCCTTATTAATAGATTGGAAGTCACCCCCGATGCTATTTCAGACATTGTTTTCATAGAACATGGAGCAATAACCATACCTGAGGTTTTAAATGAGCCGCTTGCTATTTTTTCTCCTATTTTTTCTTCAGAATAGTAAAAATCTGCAAGCGATATAATATCTTCAAGTTTTTCTTTAATCTCATGAGCTATAGTTATTTTTCCAGCACTGCTGATCACTAAATGAGTTTCATGATTGGTATTTTTTAGTGCCTCTAGAATCCGTACACCGTAAATAGAACCAGATGCTCCACTTATTCCAATTACAATCCTACTATTCACCTTCGTAATTCATTCCCAATGCACGTTTGTAGGTATCAAGTAATATTTCCTGTTCCTCCCTGTCATCATCATCCATCTTTCTTAGCCTAATAATCTGTTTCATCACTTTTATATCCCAACTTTCATCTGCAGCTTTTACATATACATCACGAATGTGATCTTGCACATCCCTCTTTTCTTGTTCAAGTTTTTCGATTCTCTCTATATAGCTCTTCAAATCTTCAGCCGTTATTTTTACTGTATCTTCCATAGAACCCAACTAATTAATTTCTACTACAGTATTATCAGTTTTTACTTGTACTTCAATCATAGTAATAATATTTTTATCTTTTTTTAAAATCTTAAAGTAAAAACCGTACATGAAAAACTCTTCATTTTCTTCAGGAATGCGCTCTATCTCGTTTATAATCATACCCGCTAGAGTTGTAGCTTCTTTATCAAGAAGATCCCAATGTAATTGTCTATTAATATCCCTAATAGTAGATTTTCCTTCTATGTGATACATATTATCGGATATCTTTTTTATAAAATTCTCTGTGATCAAATCATGTTCATCTGAAATTTCTCCAACTATTTCTTCCAGTATATCCTCAAGAGTTACGATTCCCTGTAATGCTCCATACTCATCAATAACAAATGCAAGGTGTTTCCTGTTTTTACGGAAGTTATGAAGTTGTACACTGAGTGGCGTACTTTGTGGCATAAACCAAGGCTTTGACATAACTTTGGCAATCTCTATTTTATTATCCTTTTCACGCAAGGCATTTATTAGATTTTTCACGTGAACCACTCCAACAATATTATCTGGTTCTTTTTGCCATAAAGGTACTCTGCTATGGCTACTGGTTAAAATCTCTCTTATTAACTCTTCTTTGTTTCGATCTATATCAAGAGAAAATAAGTTTCTCCTGTGGGTCATAATTTGTGATATTTCTGTCTCAGCTAAATCAAGTATACTATTTAGCATATCTAAATCCTGTTGTAACATAGTGCCCTCACTGCGGTGAAGAGTAATCATATTACGCATTGCATCTGCTGCAGATATTACCTCCCTATTCTTATGAAGCCCACATAACTTCAGAATGATATTGACAATAAACTGAATGCCTAATGTCAATGGAGAAAGAATCTTGACAAAAAACAGCATAAAATAAGCAGAAAGTAATGTAAATTTTTCAGGATTTTGCATGGCATAAGTTTTTGGTAAAACTTCACAAAATAGCAAAATACAAAACGTCATCATGAATGTTGAAAGAAATATGCCCTCACTCCCAAAAGAATTTATAAATATTACTGTAAATAAAGCAGAGCAAGTAATGTTAATAATTGTATTACAGAGTAATATTGTTCCTATTGTTAATTCTTTTTTACCTAACAAAAGCTCTATTATCTTGGCTTTTTTGTTACCTTCTAGCTTTAGTTTATTCACTCGGGATCGGCTAATTGAGGTTAACCCTATTTCTGCTCCTGAGAACAAAAACGATAAAATCAATAAGAAAAAAATTGCTGACAATACTGAAATCAATAACCAATCCATTAAAGTATGATGTTATTGCGATATAGAAACAGAGTTGATTTTATATGTTGTAAGAAGCATTTGCAAGTCTATATATCTTTAATATAAAAAAATAAATCAGGAAATATATCACACACTGCATTCACATGCATATTCTCAATAACAAGTGGAGGAGTTATTCTTATTACCCTATTATTTAAAATATTAGTCATTATTAAGCCTTTGTCAAGAGATTGTTTAACAATTTTATCAGCCAAAGGTACTCTAAGCTCTATCCCTATCAATAAACCCTCCCCACGAACTTCTGAAACGATCTTCGGAAATTCTTCAGTCAAAGGCAACAACTTTTCTTTTAGATATTTACTGACCTTCTTAACATGGTCAAAAAAGCCTTCCTTTAGCATTACATCGAGTACTGCATTACCAACAGTCATAGCAAGTGGATTACCTCCATAAGTTGACCCATGAGTTCCTGGAGTGATTGCTTCTGCTATATAATCTTTTACTAAACATGCAGCCAGAGGAAATCCATTACCCATAGCCTTCGCACAAGTGAGCATATCAGGTTCAACTCCTATATTTTGATAGTAAAATAGAGAGCCAATCCGTCCATATCCGCATTGCACTTCATCAAAGCATAAAATTATTCCTTGAGCTTTTGTTATCTCTCTTACTTTTTTAAGATACTCTACATCCAATGGATGTACTCCGCCTTCACTTTGTATGGGCTCTAAAAATATGGCAGCTGTTTTGCTATTGATTTTCTTTTCTAATGCTTCAATGTTATTTCTTGGAACTTTATCAAAACCAGAAAGGAGTGGAGCAAAACCTTCACGTGATTTTTCATTTCCCCCAGCTGAAATTGCAGCAATACTGCGGCCATGAAAACCTCCTTCAATTGTAATGATGTGACTGCGCTTTTCTTGTCCATTTAAGTAGAAATAGCGGCGAATAAATTTAATTGCAGCTTCTGTTGCTTCAAGTCCACTTGAGCAGAAAAAAACTTTATCGGCAAAGGTAAGTTCTGTTAAACGCTGAGCAAGCCTTTCCTGCTGAGGAATAGTAAAAATATTAGAGCAGTGCCATAATGAATCCAGTTGCTCTTTCAATTTATCTGTAATGTATGGATGACAATGCCCTAGAGAGGTTGTAGAAATTCCTGCAGCAAAGTCTAAATATTTTTTACCATCCTTATCGAAGAGATATACTCCTTCTCCTCTAACTATAGAAGCTTCAGATCTATTATAAGCGTTAACAACATGATCCATTTTAAATATTATCTATAGTGCATGAAAAAGCTTTCCCTTAATATTGCTTAAACTAAAAATTGGGCTAACATTATACAGTTCAATATAAAACTCAGAAATTTAATATGTAAAAAAGTAAAACTACACCAATTCACATTCAGCAAAAAAGAAAGCTATTTCTCTATGAGCGTTCTCTAGACTATCAGAACCATGCACTCTATTTTCACTAATATCATTAGCAAAATCACCCCTAATTGTACCTTTATCTGCCTGTTTTGGATCTGTAGCACCCATGATTTGTCTGTATTTACTGACTGCATTTTCACCGATTAAAACTTGAACTATCACAGACCCAGAAGTCATAAATTCCACCAACTCTTCAAAAAAAGGCCTATCCTTATGAATTTCATAAAACAGCTCTGCTTGTTTTTTTGTCAGCAGCATCTTTCTCTGTGCTATAATTTTTAGTCCAGATTTTTCAATGTAAGAATTTATACTGCCTGTAATATTATTTTTTACTGCATCAGGTTTTAATATCGAAAGTGTTCTCTCAATTGCCATATCATTTCCTTATATTAAGATCGTATATTTACTTTATTGTGAATTTTTGTTCCATCAAAGAGATTTTTTATTTATAGTCAAGAATAAAACATCAAGGGGTAGTTTATGGCTTACTGTCGTAAGAAACTAGTGAATAATCTTAAATCATCAATTTTCTGCGGAACAAAAGGTTTTTTAACCTTTAATTTGGCATTTTTAAGTTATTTAGAGTATAGCTTACACAATAATACAAAATTAAAAGAAGGTGCCGCTTTTACGATGAAAAGGAACGTTGTTCCATTTGGTGAAATGATTACCATACCGCTGTTTTTTTGCTTTGTATTACCAGCTATGGTAGGCAAAATAAGCCTTATCGAGTGCGCACTTATATGTTCTGCACTGATGGTTGCAACATGTTTTGTTGTAAGAACCTTTCACTTGCATGAAAAGTTATTGAAAAAAATGACTAATAATGAAAATTATACCAAGAAACAAATAGAGCAGGAATTTAAGAAAGACATTATAAAATTTCCTATCTTTGATGAAAACAGACAGCATATTGAGTATAATTCTCCTAATCAAGGACAAATAATGAATAAAAGTCCTCCCTCTCTCTTTGTTAGGGTTTTACTTTTTCCCTTTATGATTTTTCTGAAGGCTCTACAAAGCTGCATAATGATATCTTTGGCTGCTGTTGAACTTTTTGAAGCAGTGCCAAGTTTTTGTGTTGATGTGGTTTTTGATAGAAACTTTGCATCTACACAGAGTAACGTGAAGAGATTTGGTCATCTATTGTATGCTAGTGTGAGAAATTTAGTGCCTGTAACTAAACTTGATGAGTGTGTAGCTGATTTTATAGGCAAACCTGAAGAAAGGTGCTGTCAGTGAAGAAGGCAGTAATCTTATTTAACCTTGGTGGACCTGATTCACTAAGTGCAGTACGTCCTTTCTTGTTTAATCTATTTTATGATAGAAGAATAGTCAATCTACCCAATCCTTTCCGCTTTCTTTTAGCAAAGTTTATCTCCAAAAGGCGAGAAAGTACGGCACAAGAAATATACGAGCACATTGGAGGTAAATCGCCAATCTTGGAGAATACGAAAGCACAAGCTGATGCTTTAGAACTAAAATTAAATGAAAATGGAAACCATGTATATAAGATATTCATCTGCATGCGTTATTGGCATCCATTTGCTGATGAAGTTGTTAAAAACGTAAAGCAATTTGACCCTGATGAAGTCATTCTACTACCACTATATCCGCAATATTCAACCACCACAACTCTATCATCCATTGAGAATTGGCAAAAAAATGCCAAACTGGAATGTAACACAAAAACAATTCACCATTATTATGACAATGAAGACTTTATTGAAGCTCATGTTAATCTGACGTCTAAATATTATAAGTTAGCTAGCAAAATCGATAAGCCAAGAGTCCTATTCTCGGCTCATAGCTTACCTCTTAGTATCATTAAAAAAGGCGACCTTTACGCTTCACAGGTAGAAAAAACAGTAAAATTAATAGTAAAAAAATTGAATATTGAAGATCTTGATTGGGGAATATGTTATCAGAGTAAGGTTGGCCCTGTAAAATGGTTGGAGCCTAGCACTGAAAGTGAGCTATCACGCGCAAAAGACGATAATATACCTGTAGTTTTATCACCTATATCTTTTGTTTCTGAGCATTCTGAAACACTGGTTGAACTTGATATAGAGTATAAAGCAATTATCAAAGACGGATATTACTTTCGCGTACCAACTCTCAGTACTGATCTCTTATTTATCAAGTGCTTGGCCGATTTATGTTTAGATCACTCTCAAAGTACTGATTTATAGCACTTTTCTTTTTAGATTTTTATAGTATAATATTAAAAAATTATTATTTTATTATCTACTTATGCCAAAAGGTAAGCCAAATACATTTATAGAAAGTATACATGATGCTCACAATCATGATATTAGAAAGATGTATTGTATTGCAGTAGGTTTAACAGGCATATTGTGTAAAATTTCATTGCAATTCTGTTGCGACTTTATTGATAACAACAGATCCAATATTTGTACTATATTAGATATTTCTAAGTTCATCAAACTACCAACATCAATAATATTTGCTCTTCACTTTAGTCTCAATTTAGCTGGATATAAATCTAAAAAACTTCAGAATGGTAAAGGGGGAAATGAACCTGAAAAACCAATACAGGTTGTGGGTAGCTTAGCCTTTTTGGCAAACTGTGTCATAGGAATATTGATGCAGACAAAAATCATTCATTTCTTAGCTAGAAACAACAAGGATGTAATAAGTTATATTAGCTTAACATCAGCAGTTCTATTTCTATTTTCAGAATGCATAAACTGTTATTATACATGGAAGAAGTATCTAGATAATAAGGATTCTGAAAAGTCTGCTAAATATGGCAAAGAAGTTATTTTTAGCACATTCGCTTTGTCATTAGGATTGTTAAGCTTCATATTAAAAAGAATGGAACTTTCAGCCATACCAATAGACTTGGGTGGTGGCATAATCTATAATTTCAACTTAACTGTTACGGTCAGTTTGATACTAAGCATAGCATATCTAGTATCAAACATCGATAAGTTTGTCAATCAACCTAATAATGTTACTGATCCTTCTACTGGACTTGATGACGCTCACCATATTCAGCATAATGGCAGCATTGTAGAAATTAATTATTAGAGATGAAAAGACTTAATTTCTACTGCCAATGCTAGCACTGCTAATTTGCTAACAATATTCCAAAGTGGCAAAGTTTTATTTTCTTGGCTGATGTCATAAAATTCACAGTCAGTGGAATTCAAGCTAGAATATACATCTTTCCTGCTATTACATCGGTATAAGTAACATGTTGGAGTATCTCCTATATAGTATATTAGCGGTTCTGCAGAACTATTTTTAAATATGTCAATAGTTGGTACACCTTCTTGTATAATAACACTATTGATTGCTATTCCTTCTTTTATCTTTTTCATTTTATGACGCCTTTTTTTATTGAGATTTAATATTTCCTTTCCACTTGTTGCTGTTATAATGCCCATTCCATATGTGCCATTGCTTGCTTTGATAAAAACGTAAGGTTGTGTTTTTATTTTATATTCCTCATATTTTTTTTGCACTAGAGATAATATTTGGTCAACTTTAGTCGCTACTTCTCCTAGTGATGAATCATCATTAAAGTCAACTCCATTACAGCTTTCTGTAAGCACAGAAATAAGCCATGGGTCCATTTTAAATTCGCCACAAAATTCGGACACTAACTTTTGATAGATTTCAAAATATTGAAATTTCTGCCTACTGTGCCAGCCATATAATGGACTTGGCACTATCTCTTGTTTTACGTTTTCTAGCGTATCTGGAATGTGGCTCGTCATATCACGGTTCAGTATAATAACATCAGGCACAAATCCTGAAGTTGTCTTCAGCAAAGAGTTTTCTTTCACAACAGTTTCATACTGTTCTATTAAATAGTACGTTTCATTATGAAAGAGGCCAATTCTAGTTTCAAAACCTGCGAGTTGCAGTACCTTTTCTATGGCAAATACATTTTCTATATACATTTTATTTCGTGTGTAATTCTCCGGTATTATAAGGGCCTTTTTATATTGTTTTGTTTCGAAGTAGCTTTTTATCAATTTTGCTGCTATCGCTTTTGATACTTCACTTAGGTTATTAAACCCTGCAGGAAATAAATTGGCGTCTACTGGAGCAATTTTGTAGCCTGAATTCCTAAGATCTATGGAGCTATAAAATGGTAATGTAAAACCATTAAATTTTGTTTTGAACCAATTATTTATATCTTTTTTCAGATTTGGATGAATTATGTTTTGCATCTACACTTTAAATGTTATAAGAAAAGTACTATATTATAAGTTATAATCTTAATATAATATAACGAATTAAAATAACAAAAAAATGATTCATCATGACAGCAGTAAAATGTATGGTACTACTATACTGTCAATTAGAAGAGACAAAAATGTAGTAGTAATAGGTGATGGGCAAGTCTCGCTAGGCCATACCGTTATAAAATCTGGAGCAAAAAAAGTTAGGCGTCTTTCTGGTGATTCCGTAATTGCCGGTTTTGCTGGAGCAACAGCTGATGCATTTACTCTCTTCGAAAGGCTAGAATCTAAACTTGATAAGCACCCAGGACAGTTAATGAGGGCATGTGTTGAACTTGCAAAAGACTGGAGAATGGATAAATATCTAAGAAAATTAGAAGCTATGATGATCGTGGCAGACAAATCCATTTCATTAGTCATTACAGGAACGGGTGATGTTCTTGAACCTGAAGATGGCATTGCAGCCATTGGCTCTGGAGGAAATTTTGCTTTATCTGCAGCAAAAGCTTTGATTGACGTTGAAGGAATATCAATAGAGGAGATTGCAAAAAAGGCTATGAAGATAGCTGCCGATATATGTGTTTATACAAACCATAATCTAATTATCGAAAAAATAGAGGAGTAATATGTCAAGAACTTTGTGTGCTAATTTTTCTAGTCAATCTGTAGTAGGTCAATTTGATAATAATGATGACTGTAATGAGAAAAATAGCCTCTATGAAAATGAAGGTACAGGAAGTAGCAGTATTCAAAGCTCACAAGCTTTGTTAGATGATCTACCACCACAGAAGATAGTTAAAGAATTAGACAGATTTATAATCGGGCAGAATTATGCAAAGCGCGCTGTTGCTATTGCACTCAGAAATCGTTGGCGTCGAAATAAAGTCCCACTTCCACTACGTGAAGAGATTATACCTAAGAATATACTCATGATAGGCCATACGGGAGTTGGTAAAACTGAAATAGCTCGCCGTTTAGCAAAGCTTGCTGGTGCACCTTTTATAAAAGTTGAAGCAACGAAATTTACTGAAATAGGATATGTTGGACGTGATGTTGACTCGATAATACGTGATTTAGTTGACGCAGCAATAGTTTTAGTTAAGGAAAAAGCACGTAAAGCCTTAACTAAAAAAGCTTTAGGTTTGGCTGAAAAGATAATAGTCAACTCCATGGTTGGTGAAGATGCAACCGAGGAAAGCAAAAAAGTTTTCAGAGAAAGACTGAGAAATAAGGAATTTGAAGATGGAGAAGTTTCTATTAACGTCAGGGAGAGCAAGGGTATGTTACCCACTTTTGATATACCTGGCATGCCAGGTGGGCAAATTGGTGTGATGAACGTAACAGAAATCGTGGGCAAGATGTTTAATGGGAGCAAAAAAACAAAAACTATTACAGTTAAAGTGAAAGAAGCACGTGAAATATTGATTAATGAAGAAAGCGAAAGGTTAATGGATGAAAACAAGATAATCAAAGAAGCGATTGATCTTGTTAGCAATGAAGGCATAGTGTTTTTAGATGAAATAGATAAAATTGCAGCACGTACAGAAATAAAAGGTGAAGTCAACAGAGAAGGAGTGCAGCGCGATCTGTTACCATTACTTGAGGGAACAACTGTTTCAACTAAGTATGGCTCCGTAAAAACAGACTATATATTATTTATTGCATCTGGTGCTTTTCATTTATCTAAGCCATCTGATCTTTTACCAGAATTACAGGGTAGATTGCCAATTAGAGTGGAACTTAAGGCGCTTACTCAAGAGGATCTAATAAAAATATTAAAGGAACCAGAATCTAGTTTGTTAAAACAGTATATAGCGTTAATGAAAACGGAAAATGTAATACTTGAGTTTACTGATGATGGCATAGAGACTATAGCTGAAATAGCATTTACAGTTAATAGAGAAGTGGAAAATATAGGTGCAAGAAGACTTCATACTGTCATGGAGAAGCTTTTGGATGAAATAAGTTTTATCGCTTCTGAAAAAAATAGTGAAAAATTTGTTATAGATAGCAAATATGTAAGAGATAAACTAGAGTCAATTTCAAAGCAGCTTGATTTATCTAAATTTATCCTTTAGAGGAAGCCTACTTTAAGTAATATAGAGCATTCAAGAGGTTTTATTTTTTCTTACTTCGTAATTCTTTAAGCTATTTTTCAATAGTAGAATTCAAGCTTAAATCAATTATTGCAATATCACAATCTATGCCTTTTGTTAACACATCAGTTAAAAGATCAGGTGGAGAAAGAACTGTTCTTTTATTACCAACTCTCATTCCCAAAACTCCAAGTTCTATAGCAAGTGGTATTTTTTTGTCACCAACCTTAAACTGCACTATTTGATCTTTGATTATATACTCACCATTATGTCTCTTTATGCTATATTGAACTGATATCTCATCGCCACATTTTACTCGTTTTCCAGTTTTGTTAATTAAGTCATTAAAAATCATCAGGTTATTTACTGAATCGGGATATTTATCTTTTACTTCAATCAATTTGATGTAATAAGAGTTAAAACTCATTTTATTGTCATCAGCAGCAATAGTAACTACACGCTTTCCGCCTTCTTTCATACCTATTACCCCTAAACTCACTTCTTTTAAGTAATCCTGACCTATTTTCAAATTGACATCAGTCGGAAGTAGCGTTGCTAGGTTGTTGGAAACTTTGTACATTTGTAGCAGAACTTCTTGGCCACAGAAAACTTTACTGCCACTGCCTTCAGTAATTTCATAAAAGTTTATCATCTCTTCTTCTTTTTGCTGTGTTATTTCTTCTAAGTATTCTGCTAACCCATGCTTTTCAATATAACGATCAAGAGCTGATTCAAGTATCGGCCTGACCAAATAACTTGCTATCATCTGTGTCAAACCACCATGTGTAGCATTTATTTCGTAAAGCTTTTCCCTTTTCTCTGGTTTATCTTTGTTTATATAAACAATCGTAATTATAAAAGCAGAAGCTAAAGCGAGAATCATTACTACAGAGATAAACATTTGTAATATAATTTTTCTAACCATCTTTTTTTACTTGATTCAATAAATCATATAAGTCATTAGTATCCCCTGAAAGCGTACTTAAATTATCTGAGGCCTGTTTAAAGAGACTATCTATATAGTTTTCCATTTCATTTTTGCCAAGCACGGACATTAAATTGTTTGTTTTATCTTGCTCATAATCTTCGATATCATCCTTGGATTGAAAAATAAGCCCTAGATTTATTCCATAGTTATATAATGCTTCCCGCTCCTTGTCTGTAGCGCCTCCTATTATAGCCCCTATTTCACATGAAGCTGCAAATAGTTTTGCAGTTTTCATCAAATGAATTTCTTTTATTTTGTCAAAATCTGCACCTATATCTAAAATCTGCCCTCCCACCATTCCCTTCATTCCTATTGCTTGAGAGAGCACTTTTATGATCTCACAATTTAACAAAGATAATACCTCAAAAGCCAGTGTAAGTAATGCATCTCCGGCCAGTACTGATGTTGCTTCACCAAATTTTTTGTGGCAGCTTGGCTGGCCTCTGCGGGTGTCACTGTTATCCATACATGGCAGATCATCGTGAATTAGGGAGTAAGCATGAATAAATTCAATTGCTGCTGCTGCTGTTATTGCTTTTTCAACCTTTATGTTGAATATCGACGAAGATGCTATAACTAAAAAAGAACGTATATGTTTTGCAGGAGCAAGAAGCACATAACGCATAGCTGATATAAGTCTATTCTCGCTATTTTTAGGTAAGAGCTTATTCACTTCTACAACAAGCAAATTTTTTGTTGTTTCGTCTAGCATTTTTTAATTTATTAACTATCTAGTGCTAAGAGATAGGAAGTTTTTAATAGTTTATATAATCATAAAAGCTATTGCAAACATCAAAATTTCTTATAACATCAGAGAATAGGTTATTTTTTAGTAAGAAATGAGCGAATTGGCAAAAAGCACTAGGGAAGATATAGAAGAAAAAGTAAAGAAGATTATACTAGAGCACATCAGTAAGGATGTAGAGGGATTTGGTAGTTCTTCAAAGCTTTCAGACCATGGCACAGATAGTTTAGATGCAGTTGAAATAATTATGGCAGCTGAAGAAGAGTTTGGTATAGAGATTCCTGATGAAGATGCGCAAAAAATGGAAACTATGGAACAGATAGTTGAATATATAGTAAACAAAGCAAACAATTGATGTTGAATGAGCAGAAGAGTAGTAGTTACCGGTGTTGGCTTAATTACTCCACTAGCAGCAGATGTTAATAACACCTGGTCAAAGCTGAAAGAAGGTAAATCTGGCATAAAAGCAATTAATACAGATAGGTTCGACTCTTCTGATCTTGCTTGCCAGGTTGCAGGACAGGTGCCTGTGCAATCCGATAACATTGAGCATTATTTTAATCCACCAGATTATATTTTTGAAAAAGACCTTAAAAGAACAGATCGTTTTATTCACTACGGAATTGCAGCAGCTGTTCAGGCAGTAGAAGATTCACTAATTTTGGAAAATAAAAATATTAATAAAGAGCGAATAGGTGTAGCTATTGGTTCTGGTATAGGTGGTCTTCCATCAATTCAGAAAAATGTAATTACCATGCAGGAGAAGGGTCCTAGACGTGTTAGCCCATTTTTTGTTCCTGCAAGTCTAATAAATTTGATATCTGGTCATATTTCTATTAAATACGAATTTATAGGTCCAAATGACTCAGCGGTAACTGCATGTGCAACAGGTGCGCATGCGATTATAAACTCAGCAAGAGCTATAAAACTCGGTGAAGCTGACATTATGATTGCAGGCGGAGCAGAAAGTGCGTTATGCAGAGTTGGAATTGCAGGTTTTGCATCAATGAAGGCGCTATCAACTAAATTCAATGATAATCCTGAAGAGGCCTCAAGGCCATGGGACGAAGAACGCGATGGATTTGTCATGGGCGAAGGGGCAGGTATATTAGTTCTGGAAGAATATGAACATGCAAAAAAAAGGGAAGCAAAAATATATGCAGAACTCACTGGATATGGGTTAACAGGAGATGCGTACCACATCACAGCACCACATCCAGAAGGAAGAGGCGCACTTAAGGCAATGGAACTTGCTTTAAGGAGTGCACAAGTAAGCCCAAGTCAAATTGGGTATATCAATGCACATGGGACTTCAACAACACTTGGGGATAAAGTTGAAGTAATAGCAATGAAGCAGTTATTCGGTGACTATGCCTATAAAATACCTGTTTCCTCGACTAAATCTTCTATAGGACATTTACTTGGTGCCGCAGGAAGTGTTGAAGCAATATTTAGTATCCTTGCATTAAACAATGGAATTGTTCCACCAACTTTAAACCTACACAAACCTTCAGAAGGGTGTGATTTAAATTTTGTACCACTTAAAGCTCAAGAGCATAAAATTCAATATGCGCTTTCTAATTCATTTGGTTTTGGTGGTACCAACGCGTCTCTCATCTTTGGAAAGCTGTAGTTAATTATGCTATTTTGAATCGACTACGAAAATGTTATTCGAGTAGCTGAAACTAGAATCCAGTTAAATTGGTCAGCATAAAAGTAATGTTGAAATATAACATTTTGATGATGATGAAGAAATGGATCCCAGTGTCAACTACTCGAATGACAGAAGAAGAAAAAGCAAAATTTTGCCTTTTACCGCTAACCTATTATACTTACTTGATAAGTTCTATCGCTTGATTAAATGCATAAAATATTAGTAAGAAATAACCATAAGCCCTTGATTGGAAAAATCAAAATTAATGGTTCAAAGAATGCAGTCTTGCCAATAATGGCGGCAAGCTTGTTTAGTAATTCTTCAATAACTTTGCATAACGTACCTGATTTAATTGACGTGCATTTAATGTCTGAGCTGCTTAAGAGTCTTGGTGCAGAAGTAAATTTTATATGCAATAAAGACTATAAAGCAAATCACACTTTAGAAATTGACTGTAGCAATATCAATAACTATTTAATATCACATGAAATTGCAAGCATACTGCGAGCATCTTTTTTAATGCTAGGTCCAATGCTCAGCAGATTTGGTAGAGTTTCAACAGTATTTCCTGGTGGATGTAATATTGGAAAACGTCCTGTTGACATTCATATTAAGGCACTTGAAGCAATGGGAGCTAAAATTGAAATTGATAGCTGTAATATAACTGCAACAACAAAGGGGAAATTGCAAGGCAAAGAAATAACATTTGAAAAAGTGAGTGTTGGTGCAACAGAAAATATAATAATGGCAGCAACACTTGCAGAGGGAGTAACAATAATAAACAATGCTGCAATCGAGCCGGAAGTTCTTGATTTAATAGAGTTTCTGAAGATTATGGGTGCCAATATTGAAGTTAATAATATAAAAATCACAATAGAAGGTGTTGAAGCATTAAATGGGTGTGAGCATAAAATAATACCAGATCGCATAGAGGCCGGTACTTATGCTTTGGCTGCTGTCATTACCGACGGCGAGCTAAAGTTAGAAGGAGTAAGTTTGTCTTATATAGAATGTATTGCAAATGAATTGAAGACTATAGGAACCAGAGTTGAGTTACATGATGATGGTATTATTATTTCTAGAAAAAATGGCTCTATTAAATCTGCTCACGTTGCAACAAATCCATATCCCAACTTTCCCAGTGATATGCAACCACAACTAATGTCTGCAATGTGCATTGCAGATGGAATATCAATCATTGAAGAGAACATTTTTGAAAGTAGATTTGCACATGCAAATGAGCTAAGAAAACTAGGCGCTAATATCAGCATCGAAAAAAGTAAAGCTACTATAAGTGGAACAAAGAGCCTATCTGGAGCTAATCTTCATGCTAATGACTTAAGGTCAACAGCAGCTTTAATTCTCGCTTCTTTGGTAGCTAAAGGAGAAACTACAATAAATAACTCACATCATTTATGGAGAGGCTATGAAGCGATGGACGAAAAACTCAATTCGTGTGGAGCCGATATTTCCTTGAGGACATGTTATGAATAAGCGAACTACAGTAAAAGAGATAGATGAAATTCTATACGAAGAACATAAGGTGTTAGATCATGGATTTGTTCGAGTAATTGATTATATGGGCTCTGATAGCGCAATAGTTCAAGCTGCTCGCGTTTCTTATGGAAAGGGAACGAAACAGATAAATCAAGATGAGGCGCTTATGAAATATTTGATGAGAAATCATCATACAACTCCATTTGAAATGTGTGAAATTAAGTTTCACGTGAAACTTCCAATTTTTATTGCAAGACAGTGGATAAGACATAGAACTGCAAATGTGAATGAATATTCCGGAAGGTATTCGATACTTGATAATGAATTTTATATACCAAAACAGGTTGCAAAACAATCTGATAATAATAAACAAGGCAGCGGTGAAGCTTTTGACTCAAGTACTTCAAAAGAAATAATAGATTCTCTAATAAATGATTCTAATTTAGTATATTCTCATTATGAGAAATTTATTGAACAGGGCCTTGCAAGGGAAATTGCCCGAACTAATCTAACACTTAATTACTATACTCAGTTTTATTGGAAAATAGATTTACACAACCTTCTTCACTTTTTAAGGCTTAGAGCTGATCAGCACGCCCAATATGAAATTAGAGTTTATGCAGAAGTTATGTTGGACATAGTGAAGAAATGGGTCCCGCTGGCCTATAATGCTTTTGTTGAATACTCGCTAAAATCAGCCTGCATTTCAAAAACTGCTCTTGAAATAATTCGCAAGCTAATAAAAGGAGAAAATGTTACGAGAGAAGAAAGTGGCATTGGTAAAAGAGAATGGAATGAGCTGATGTCTATACTTGGTAAATAGCCAAAAAGATCAAGTTATGTCCTTTCACAGACTTGCAGGTGTGAGCAACAATTTATTCATACCTTTATCAACTGATATATCAATTATTTTTGAATTTATTCTTTCCATTGTTTCGTAAAGCTTTTCGGCTTTCTTTAACATTAGTGTTACATTTCTAAGCATAATATAAACTTGGCAATAATCTGCAAAATTTTCAATATACATATCATATGAATAACGGTTTACAGCAAGTTCCATTACCCTACAAACTTCCTCTAATGTAAAATTGGCAGCTCCTGTATCAGGACAAAAGCCAACCACTCCTTTATTAGAGTCAAAAAATATGTATTTATCATTCTCTTCTTTATACACCAACATAGAATGTCCAGCACCCTTGACATCTGCTCTATTATAAGTAAAACAAAAAGAATTAAATTCTAAGTAGCATCCTATCTCCACATCATTTAAGACACGTTTGATTTGTTCTTGCTCAGTATCGATCCATACTTTTGTTGAAAATAAATTATCATATAATTGCTCATATATTACCTCATCAGAATAAAATGGATCTCCTTCTCGCTTTTTAATGCTCTGAACATCAAGAATAGGTAAAAATTGCGATAAAAACTTCATCATCAATAACTTAATCGTTTGTTCTTTTCTTCCATCAATATAATTCATAAAATCTTGTTCAGATATAATATTATCAGACTCGAGAAATCCAACAAAATCTTGCCTATTCTCTAATTTTAGAAAAGTAATAAAGTAATTTAATGAGTGACATAACCCTCTTTCGAGAGAAAAACCTAAAATTTCTTCAAATCTATCTTTTAATTGTACAATTTTAGATATACTATCTGACATAAAAGTATTCAAATTAAATTGAATAGCTTTCTCACTTTCAAATAATTTATTATATTGTTCTTTAGCTGATAAATCTGACGCCTTATATACATATCTACCATTTTCTCTACGTATACCTTCTATATCTTCAACGATACCACGTTCTACATTTTTACTGATAGCAAGTTCTTTATTTCCTTGATTCCTTATATTAGTTAATAGGTTTAAAAATTCTACAATTTGCTGTTTTGAAAGTGTTTTTTCAACTTCTCCATCTTTAATTTTAGAAAACACTCTAATTTTAGCGTTTTTCTTGTCAGTATAGACTTTTAATACAATAGATTCAGCAATGCGATTAACATATTTTGGCATATATAGTTATTAAGATATTAACTATATATCTTAATAATATTTATTATATAAAAAGTAAATTACATAATAGGTGGTGTCATGCAAGTAGCTGACACTGGAATCCAGGAATTTTGATTCTAAATTAGGTATTGGTCTTAAATTAAAATAAACGTTTGTGATGAGATTATATGAAAAACTGGATCCCAGTGTCGAAGCACTGGGATGACAGGAGAAGGAAACGCTGGAATGAAAATAGAAGATCTAATTCCTTATATCAATTAATTCTCATCCACCTTTTATGTTACATAAACTCATCACTTTTATAGAACATCTCATTAAAATCATTCAAAATTCCAAAATCTTGATTTTTAATAAATAGATGCCCATCTGCAATATAGGACTCAGCAAGAGTAAATGGTTCATCATGATGCTGTGATGCTGGCCTAACAATTTCATTGTACAAAACCATTACTTGCTCATAATTGTATCCACTACCATCATGATATTTACCACGTATAGTGTCATAAAAATTTCTTATATCATCATACGTAACTTGCAGTTCTACCTTATATTTCCCTATTTCAACAGCCTCACCCACTTTGATTTTTAAAGGATATTGTGATTCTTCTTTCACATTATCTATAACAATTGTTTCCTCTTGCTTCTCTTCGTCTCCTCTTATCGATCTTTTACTCCTTTCTTCACTCGCAGGTTGATCTGCTGGCATTTGGTCTATATAGTTAGATTCTTCTTCTTGCATAGTAATTTTTTTGAGATAGCTAAGCATATCCTTTCCAGCTTTTTCCCAAGTTGCAGCTTCTTTTGAAAGCTCACGATAATAAGAATCATTATCGCCTTTGCTATCTATTACATCTCTTGCTAGTCCTTTCTCTTCTGCCCATAACTCAGCATGTTCAACAAGTGTCCTGCCATCTTTACCTACAACGTCAACGTCAGCTTTGTTTTTTATTAGATATTCTATTGTATCTAACTTTCCATGCCTCACTGCATGAACTAAAGGTGTCTAACCATCATTATCCTGAGCATTAATACTCGCACCTTTTTCAACTAACTGCTCTATCATCTTCTTATTCCCAAGATCAACAGCAAGATGCAAAGGTGTTAAGCCGTAGCTATACTGAATATCAATATCCGCATTATGCTCTATGAGATATTTAACTACTTCCATATTTTTCATGTGCATGGCAAAATGTAGTGGAGATTTACCAGAGCTAATATCACGGATATCAACATCTATACCATGATCTATTAAGTATTTAGCAATTTCCGTATATTTTAGCTCAATTGCATAGTGCAGTAGTGTTTGAGCTGACGTGTTCTTGATACCAAGATCTGCGCCATGCTCAATTAAACTCTTAACTATTTCCGCATTCCCTAGCTTAATAGCAGCAAGTAACGGAAAAGTATAATAACTTTTACTATTAGGATCTGCGTTATGATCTAATAGATACTTCACTATTTCTGTATTACCTGAATAAATAGCACTGTATAATGACGTTTTGGAATAAGCATCTTGAATATTAAGATTTGCACCAAGATCTATTAAGTATTTAGCTATCTCTATATTTCCAGACTCAATAGCATAGTGTAAAGGTGTCTTATAATACACATATTTAGTATTAGTTTTCTGATAATAATTGTCATGAACATTAAGATTTGCTCCATGATCAATAAGATATTTTGCTACTCCCGTATTTCCTGACTGAATGGCATAATGTAGTGGTGTTTGTCCATTATGGTCTCTTGTATCAATATATGAATTGTGTTTTAGTAGCGTTGCTACTTTGCTTAAATCTCCCAATGAAGCAGCAAAATGTAAACTAGTCGCACCTGTTACCTTATTTATCTCGTTTACTTTTCCTATAGTATATTCTACATTATTGTCATCAATATTCACCTTTAAGAAAGGCTGTTTATTATACTTCATAACTTTTGTTGTAACAGCTTTTCCTTGTTCGTATTCACTCGCTTTTTTAGCAGGTTGCATAGAATCTTCTCTACTGACACTTGATTTAGATTCTATCTTGGTTTTATCACCACTTACATTATGTACTGGGCTATAACCATATAGACCCTTTCCTGCACTTTGTTGGCTTGTTGAACTTTCAACACTGTTAGATTCAACAACATTATATTCCATATGTTGTTCACCACTCAGCTCAGCCTTAACCCATTGTTTAAATTCTTGATCATAACCTTTCAGCTCAGTCAAAAAATCCTCAAATAATTTATTACCTTGAGACCTATTTGCACCAGATTTAGAAAGGCTCTTGAGCAAATTATCAATCATATCTGGGTGTTTATCTTCAAGAAATTTGATCACTTGTTCAGCATCCGAATGATAATGTTCTCCTTTGTTATTGCTAATATTATTGCGCAATATTTCATCTGGTTTGAGATCTTTATTCTTTATTGCAATCAAGGCCTCTTTATCTCCGTGATCATTGACATTCCGACCATCTTCCAAACTTGCCATATAGTTAGCAACCCCTTCATGCATGGCCTTAGATAAGACATCACCTGTACCATAATAGGAGTTAATAATAGTTAAAGCGTACCCCATTTCGTGTTTTAAAGTTTAATATGAGTCATTGAATTGGTCCTGCAAATAAAAATAAACATGAATTTCTGAGCCACGCCCTTGAACTGTTAAGCCAGAAGCGCCTTTATAGTTAACGTTCAACTCCTTAAGATAATTTTCGTAGTCACTCTTTGTATTAAATACGAAAACATTAACTTTATTTGGTATGTTGTGCCAAGGCTGAGAATTATTAATGCCAAATGCTGAACCAAAATCTTTTATAGTACTCTCAATGGCATTTTTTACACTACTCAATTTGCTCTGAGTTAATTCCTCATCATCATATTTTATATTTATTTGAAGCTTGTGTTCGCCGAAAGTCATAACTTCACTATCTGGCACAAGATCTGCCACAATTTTATCGCCACTTTTTACATCCATCCACTGCTTAAATTCTTTTTCAACTTCTGAGTTATTCAAAAGATGCTTGAATTTTGATATCGCTTCTACTCTATCGAAGGACATCTCAGTAAGCAATTGCTTTATGAATTGAGGATGTTTTTCTTGTAGGAATGTCACTAAGCAATCTGATATTCTATATTCGTTAGACATACTTGCTATTTTATATGGTGTATCATGCCCAGATTCATGAATTTTATTGTATGCTTCTTTTGTATAATGCATATCGCGAGTGCTTTCTTTTTTAGCTGCATCATAGCTCCACATGAAAAGCTTCATACCGGTACGTAAAACTTCAGGTACTGTATCCATATTACCGGTAGAGTACTCAAGAAATGCATCGCTCATTTTTTCCATTAAAATTTTAGATTTTGCACAAAGTAAGCCATTTACATCTCCAACAATAAAAGTCTTTGCTATCGTGCCGTCAGCTTCGTGTGCTCTTACTGTTCCACCACTCCATAATTCTCTATGGTCCTTACCACCTGAAAATTCCTTGATGTGAGCTTTGTAATCATCGTAATTTTTCAGCACATAAAGCTGCAATTTTACTGGACCAGAATGAACGCTTTTTTGTGAATAAAAATTATCAGACCAGGCTCCGTAAGCATCTTTTACAGTTTGTTTTATATACTCAGGGGTATAACTAGCTAATCCCCCATATTTTACTTCTATTGTAAGCTGATCGTTTATTACTATACTTTCTTTATTTGGAAATAATTTTTTAATCAAAGTTTGTGATTTATCATATTCAGAATTTATTTTAAATTTCATATTCACCTCTTAAAAATTTTCACTATAAATAAGTCTTGAGAAAAATGCGTTAACTGTAGATTCAGCCTTTACCTTGTTTTTGCACAACTGCTGAGATAGTTGATCATCGCTGAAAAGCCGATTCTTAGTATTGAGATATTTAGCATAGCTTCTAGAATTAAATTCAGGGATTGAGTAAAAACCGCTTTCAAGTTCAAGATAAGAGCTGCTATTCAGAACAAAAAATAAATCGCTCTGGTCAAGCAGTATGTCATAACCAGAGCTCGTGCAATGTAAGTATTCATTGCTTTCATACTCTGCTATGTAGTATTTACTTGCATCAAGATCACCATTAAGCTGTAAAATTGCCACTGAACGTCCATTCCCAATACTATGGCCTTTTATTACTTTAAGTACTTTAATCTCATCATTTTCTATGAGTTCTCTTAACTTTTCTTTCTTTTGATTTAATTCTTCCTCTGCCTTTCTTCTGTCTTCTTCTAATTTTGTTTCTTTTTCAACAAGCTCATTTTGTATTTGCAAAAACATATCTTGAATGGTTAAGCCATTTAGAAAGTAATCCAATACACTTGACACAAACGGCTGCAATTCACCATTATCTTCAAAGCTCTTTTCCTGCTTTTTGTCATATTGAGTGGGATTATAGATTGCATACAGAGGATAAAAACCATAATTCACCTCGTCGAATGATAACTCTATCGAAAATCCGCTTTGATCAAGTGGAAGTTTAGTAGCTAAATATCTACCATTATCATCTCTGACATATAGCTCATTTATACCATAGTGACCACTATATTTGTTGTAATAAATATAAAAATTCTCAGGATTAAGATTAAAGTAATCATCTAAATTGTTAGGTTTACCGAGCTTTTCACGTAAAAAACTCTTGCTCTTATCTGTAAGTTTGATGCGTGTAGAGAAGTAACACCAATCTATTCGATCACCTTTTTCTATTTCAAAGTCTAGGACTATTTTATCGCTAAACATACAGAATTTCCTCACATTTCCAGTATTTATGATTATAAATTGTGTACTATGAAAAGAGCATTAAGGCTTCTCTATGTATCTAAAAACAGCGCTAACTTATGACAAAAACAGTTGACGTATTACTGCCACTTCCAATTGATCAGCTATTTTCATATGCAGTTGAGGAAGATACTGAAGTTTCAATTGGAGATTACGTAGTGGTGCCGTTTGGCAGAAAGCGTTTGATTGGAATAGTTTGGAGAGAAAGTAGCAAAAGCGATCGAGAATTAAAATTTATTGAACAAAAGGTCGATTTGCCGAGCATCAGACCAAAACTGATCGAATTTGCAGAGTGGGTTGCGCAATATAATGTAATACCTATTGGTATGCTTGCCAAAGTGATAATGGGAGGAGTATTAAAGGTAAATCAAATAGATAAGTTAGTTTGCACTAAGCAAAAGCAAGAAATAAGCGAAATAGACTACCAATTAAGCCCTGAGCAGCAGGTAGCTCGAGATAAAATAATAAGTAATTTGAATGAATATTCAGTAACTTTACTTGACGGTGAAACCGGGTCTGGAAAAACGGAAGTTTATCTCTCTGTAATTGCACAGTTAATTAAGAATTATAGTATTTACGAACATTGTCTACCAAAAAGACGTCACTCCATCCTATGGTGTCATCCCAGTGTTTCTTTTTCCTGTACCTCCTTCTCCTATCATCACAGCGCTTACTTTTTTTGCAATTCCAATGCTCTCTTCTCTTGTCATCCCAGTGCCCCGACACTGGGATCCAGTTTTTCATATAATCTCATCACAAACGTTTATTTTAATTTAAGACCAATACCTAATTTAGAATCAAAATTCCTGGATAAACACTGGAATGACACCCTTATATTTAAGGTAAAACCCACTGTAACACTTAGCATACTGCCTTTGCCAAGCACTGAAATGACAACAGAAGGAGGTAATGCACAAGTCCTTATCCTTCTGCCAGAAATTGTCCTAACTTCACAATTGGTAAATCGTGTTCGCAGTCAGACATCTGGCAATATAGCTGAGTGGCATTCAGGACTTACTCCCAAAGCTCGCCGAAATAATTGGCTTAGTATTGCAAATGGAAGTGCGCAGATCATTATTGGGGCAAGGTCAGCACTTTTTTTACCTTATAAAAACCTAAAATTAATCATCATTGATGAAGAGCATGACTCATCCTTTAAACAAGAACAGGGGATTATATATAATGCTCGAGATATGGCCATTATCTTAGCCAAGCTCGAAAATATTTCGATTATTTTATCATCCGCCACTCCGCTACTTGAAACAATTTATCATGTTAAAAAAGGGAATTACAATAATGTAAAATTGACTAAAAGATTCGGTGGTGCAGAGTTGCCACAAATAAAAGTAGTAAATAATAAGCAATGGATTTCCAATGAACTTTTCGAAGGAATAAAACAAACCATAGAGAAAAAACAGCAAGTTATGCTCTTTCTAAACCGCAGAGGATACGCACAACTTGCAGTTTGTAAAAAGTGTGGATACAAAATTTCCTGCTCAAATTGCACTGTATGGCTTACTTACCACAAGAAAAAGAACGTCCTTTTGTGTCACCATTGTTCTTATCAATCAAAACTTCCAGAAAAATGCTCCAATTGTCAAAGTGAGCAGTCATTGCTTCTTTATGGTGTGGGAATCGAAAGGTTAGTTGAAGAAATAGTGAAATTAATACCAAATGCAAAAACTGCGATTATCAGCAGCGATCAGAAGTCGCTTGGTAGCGTCATTGACTCAGTGCTCAAGGAAGAGGTGAATATTATAATCGGTACACAAGTGATTGCCAAAGGGCATAATTTCCCTAAGTTAACTTTGGTTGGAGTGATAAATGCAGATTTAGGACTTGAAAATTCTGATCTTAGGGCAGCAGAAAAGACGTATCAATTATTGCATCAAGTTGCGGGTAGATCTGGGAGGTTCAACGAAAAAGGAACGGTAATAGTGCAAACTAATAATCCTGAAAGTTTGATAATAAAAGCATTGCAGCAGCAAAAAAGGGATTTGTTTTATGAAATTGAACTTGAGTCAAGACGCAAAGCTAAAATGCCTCCATTTAGTAGATTAATAGCTCTTATAGTTTGCGGTAAGGATCAATTTGCAACGCAGAAAGCAGCAAGTGAGATAACAAGCTTTTTGCATGATCAATGTTCAGCTACTACTCCTTCTGTGTTGTCATTCCAGTGCTTGACACTGGAATCTAGAAAAGAAGAACTCGAAATTTTTGGCCCATCACCAGCAGCAATAAATTTCTTAAATAATAAATATCGATACAGAGTGTTACTAAAGATATACAATAAACATAGTCCATTTATAAAGAAAAAGCTGAAACATTGCTGTAACTTAAGTTCAAACATTGCAATAACAATAGATGTTGATCCTGTGAGTTTTTTTTAACAAAATTACGGAATTTATTTGACATTCACAGAATTAATTGTATTAAATTTTTAATTAAAAATTTAATTTTTATTAGAATTTATTATGTTATTAATATAATAAGAATAGGTAGATAATATGACTTTACTTGAAATCGTCTGTAGGAAAGGGATAAAGCATAACAAAAAAATTACAGAATTGAAGGCATTCCTTAATAAAAATATCGAAATACCTATTGACAAGGAGTTATTTAAATCAGCTTTATCTATAGAGGATACTGTAGATATAAGAAAAAAGATGGTGTATCTTATTTTGCAACACTGCATTGTATACGATAGTACAAGGTCTAAGAAAGAAGAGATATTGTCATTTAAAAACGTGATGAAGATTTTAGATGAAGCGGTGAATAGATTTGTTACTCCTCAGTATTTCTACAAATTGATCAATTTTCAAGATCAAAATCGAGAGACGTTATTACACCAAGCTGTTAGAAATAATAACACTGATGCTATAGGAGCCTTTTTGAAATATGGTGCAAATCCTTTGATAGAGAATGTAAATAAGCAAATTCCATTAGATTTAGCTCAAGGATATACAAAAAAAGTGCTAATTGAATGCATGAAAGACCAAGCTCAATCGAAAAAAGAAAGTGCTAGATGTAATGGTTTGATTGGTATCATACTTGGTGTTTTTCTTGGTGTTGGACTGGGTATTGGTAATGCTCTAGTACCTTCAATGACTATTATATTATGCGCACTCGCAGTATCTGTTCTTGTTGCTGGAATAGCAGTTGGAGTGGCTATATATTTACTAAGTCAAGACTATAAACAGGCTAAATCGATAGAAAAAGCTATAGAAGAAGCTGTTAACCCTCAGTCGTCTCTTGTCAATCATGCAGAAGCTTCTGAAATCGTAGGTAATACCAGAAGTTAAATAATAACTGTGTGTTTTTTACATTAGATCTGTTGCATAATCAAGTGTTATCCCAGTCTGGGATCCAGGTTGGTGCTAAGTTGGTAAATACTCTAGAATGTTTTTTGCGCGAAAAGGCTGGATGCCAGTGTCACGCACTAGCATGACACCCATTTTTTCTCGTCCACTTTATATTTTACCACTCTGCTGAACGGATACGGAAGCGTAGCTATAAAAACTGCAGGTACCAGTTGGTTTTTATTAGCTAAAGTAAAGGTCAAGTATCTGGAATTCTGAACATAAGATCCGCCTGTATAAAAAAGATTAGAAAAAATGCAGTGCACATACGAAAGATATGCTCTGAAGAGGATACGCTACATTTTTAATGAGTGTGATTTAAAAGTCTGCAAACGGAGATAGATTTTTGAGCTCAATAAATATCTCTAACTGTAATTGTAATCAGATTTAAAATATGCGGAAGTAATTTTTTAGCTAATAATTCTGTCTTGTAGGAATTTAACAAGAGAACCAAAAAGTTAGTGTCATAAATATTTTTATCAAAAACCATTTCAAAAGAAATCTTAAATAAGGTTGAAATCTTTCAAAGATGAGATATTCTTCTTGTAATCTAATTATTAGTTTTTTATGTTACCAATAGATGGTCAAATAAACGCTGCAGTAAATTTTCAAGCAGAAGACTTTGAGTCTAAAAATGCTACAGATCTTGATTATTTAGCTAATCCTCTAAGTGCTTCGAATGCAAAGCTAGAGAATAGCGTTAAAGATAAAGATAAAAAGAATGAGGCGCCTTTTTCCAGTAGAAGAGGCAGCTCGCATGTTTTAGAACTTTTTTCTAATGAAAATGTTGAGATTCACATTCAAGATAAAACGCCTTGTGCTGCTCGGAGTGAATCAGGTATAGCTGGGTTATTTAAAGGCAGGGGTAGTATAAACATAAACCTTTATCAATCTAAAGTACAACGTAGTTCTGCAATTGACTAAAGTACTAGAGAAAGTATAGGGTCACGGCTACTAAATATCTGTGAAGGAGAAGAAGATATCTCTTTTGATCAAGAGATTAATTTTTTATATAAAGAGGGTTATTTGTATGATGCCTTATTGTTGCAAGATGAAAAAAATCAGGACACACCTTTACATGTAGCTATCAAAAAAAATCGTGCTGATTTTGTAAAAAAGCTTTTGTGTATTCTTAAGGAGCCATACCGTGCAAATGAGTTTTACAAGCACAAATATTTTGAACATAAGGAAGAGAATGAAAAGCCGCTTTTCAAAGTTATTAATACTAAGAACAAAGACGAAAAAGACGTAATTACTCTGACTATTGAAGGTAATAATTCAGAATGCATTTCAGCTCTTTTTAACTACTTAACTCGTGAAAATATTAACAGAAGAAAAGATGTTAAAAATGAGTACACACCTCTACACGAAGCTGTGCTTCTTAACAAAAATGAAGCAATTAAAGAGCTTCTCAAATCAAAGGATATAGATACTGAACTCATAGATAAGGAATCTTACAAAGCATATAATTATACTAATAACCAAGAGGCAATAGAATTGTTTATTAAGCACTATAGTAGTAAAATTAGTGAGTTGCGTATAAAATTAGAAGATAATAATAAAAAACTAGCGCGAATTAAGTGCATCCTAAGCAAAACAAAACTTACTTGTGTATGCTTAGCAGCCTTTGGCTCTTGTTTTAGAATGTATAGAAATTCCCATGACATAATAAATGAAGAAGTGAGCGAAGATATGTTATATTATTCTCTTGCATTGATTACCAACACTACAGGTCTAATATTATTTTTTAATTATTTGATCGATACAATACTTTCCAAGTATGAAGAAAAAAATTCTAGTTTGAATAAAGAGTCAGACAGTTATGTAGAAGAAAGAAATATGTTGAAAAATAAATTGCGTCATTTTTAAAAAAGAAATACTAGAACAAATACTCAAATGTCTGAGATAATTTCAGTTACACCTGAGTCAGACTTAAGTTACAGTAGATTATGATTACATTACTTTTTTCAAGACAATTTCTGAGAAAAGTGGAAAAATTTTTCTATAGCTAAGCAAGATAAAGACTTACTACTTTCTTTACGAAAGGTTTGATGTTATCATTTTTGAACTATCTTGAATTTACTGAATGAACATTAATATAAGGAATTTAGTTCATGCTTTTTCTAAATTGCCAAGTTTAGGGCCATCGTCATCAAGAAGGTTAGTTATACATTTGCTCCAAAATAAAGAGAAAGTCATGCTACCGCTTGCATCTTTGATTAGAGAGCTAGCGGATCTTATAATAGAGTGCAAAATTTGTGGAAACCTAGATATTAAATCGCCGTGTTCTATTTGTACTAACCCAAAGCGTGACACCAAGTTAATGTGTGTAGTAGAAGAGTTGGGTGATCTATGGGCATTTGAAAAAGGGAATATATATTCAGGTATGTATCATATTTTGGGTGGAAGGCTATCAGCAATAAATGGCATAGGTCCAAAAGAACTGAATCTTGATAACATTCCCAAAAGAGTTACAAAATTTAAAATTGAAGAGGTCATTATTGCAATCAATCCGACATTAGAAGGCCAAGTTACTGCGCAATATATAATTGAATTGCTAAAGAATTCGAATGTAAAAATATCGCGCCTTGCTTGTGGTATACCGATAGGTGGAGAAATTGACTACCTAGATGAAGGGACGCTGAAGATAGCGCTTACGTCAAGACAAGAGTATGAGTTAAATATAAAGTAAGGTATGTGCTTAAAAAAACTTATATCGCTAATAACATTTAAAAAAAAAGAAGAGGAGCAATTTCCTAAGGTAACAACTTGGGAGAATGATTGCTTAGGCTATAAACAAGTTGCAAGTAAATTTAGTTCTACAATCAAGACAATCGATAAGTCTTTTTCAATCGTATCCTTAGAAGGATATGATAAGTGGGGTAAGACATTTTTTTTGAAAAAATGGGTAAAGGATCTAGAGCAGCAAAATGAAATTGCAGCTTATTACAGCGCATGGGATATTAGTGCTCTAGATCAACCATTGCCTTCTTTTTTACATTTCCTATTTGAGGATCTATTTGCATCATACGAAGTAAAAAGAAGTGTTATACAGCAATTTAAAAACATAAACCAAGAACTATTTTCTCTCAATACATTAGGAAAGCTAATCAGTAAATCTCCACTCGCTATGCTTTCAGTATTTCTCGATGCTGCAAAAGAGGCTGATAAGAAAGACATAGGTTTTGTCTTGGGTGAATTAAATCTTCTCCAAAGGAGAAAAGAGAACATTAGAGATTTTAAAATACAACTAGCAGATGTGGTTAACAAAATCAGAAAAGGTAAAAACATTTATATAATGGTCGATAATCTTGATATATGCCGTCCAAAATTCATTGTCGATTTTTTAGAATCCATAAAGTACATGCTTGATGTTGAGGGACTGATTTTCATTATCTCTGTTAGTCAAGATAAAAGTAACGTGCAAAGAGCAATCAGCACAATACTTGGACCAAATTTCAGCCTAAAATCTTTTACTGATCTCTCTTTGCATTTGCCAAAACAGCCAATAGAGAAATTTACAAGAAAGCTGTTTCAAAATATTGAATTGCCGAAAAAATCAAAGAGCTTAATTATAGATAGCTTTATATTTTATGCAGAAAGCTTCTCATTATCATTGCAGGCAATAGAATACTGCGTAAAGAAAATAAAGCTATGTTATGCGAAAATTGATCCGAATTTATTTACATTTTTAGTAATACTACAGTCAGTAAACACTGATTTGTATGAGGAATTATATTCATCACCTCAGAAGGCACTGGAGAAGATTGAGAGCGCTTTGATTCTAAACGGTCAGGAAGAATGGGAAAATCTTAAAACTTCTCTTGAGACTACTCTTAAAGAAAAAGAATCAAAGACTCACAAATCTTTGAAGCAAATAAGAGATATCTTATTCTAAGAATAAAGATAATTGTAGAACAGAACCCTCTTCTTATCATTTCAGCTTGCATGACTAAATTTTAGCATATATGACCTTGAAAGATCGCTATGCAATACTTAAATTATTAGAATAGCAGGCTAATAATGGAGCTCAAAATGCACAACATACAAAAAACTGAAAGTTTAAAATTTGACGCTGAAGTAGGCAAAGTACTAAATATAGTAATTCATTCACTTTATACCAATAAGGATATTTTCTTGCGTGAGTTAATATCAAATGCATCAGATGCATGTGATAAATTGCGCTATGAATCGCAATTAAATCCTAATTTACTAGATTCAAGCGATGAATTGAAGATTACTATTAGCTCCAGTAAAGATAAGAATGAGCTGTATATAACCGACAATGGAATTGGCATGAACAGGCAAGATTTAATAGATAATCTTGGCACGATTGCAAGTTCTGGTACGCAAAAATTCTTGGATGCAATTAAGAATAATAAAGATTCAAACCAAGCTGTAGAACTGATTGGAAAGTTTGGTGTTGGTTTTTATTCAAGCTTCATGGTTGCCTCAGAAGTTATAGTAGAGTCAAGGAAAGCCGGAGAAGAAGAGTCTTGGGTATGGAAATCTAAAGGAGATGGAGAATATTCAATCAGCAAGTTAGATGGTCAAATCTCTCGTGGAACAAAAATTACGCTCATCATTCGTCCTGAAGAAAGCGAATTTTTAGACAAATTCCGTATTGAAAACATTGTTACTACTTATTCAGATCACATAAATTTTCCTGTTGAATTTGTAAATGAAGAAGGGAAAAGTGAAAAATTAAATAGCAAAGCTGCAATTTGGACTAAGCCAAAAAATGACGTTACTCAAGAAGAGCACAACAACTTCTTCCGCGGTGTTGCGCACGTAGGTGGTGAGCCTTGGATGATACTGCATAATAAAAATGAAGGTGCAATAGAATATACGAATTTGCTTTATGTTCCTTCTATCAAGCCTTATGATTTGTTTCATCCAGGTAGACGCTGCTCTGTAAAGTTATATGTCAATAAAGTATTTATTACTGAAGATAATGTACAAATTATACCACAATACCTGCGTTTCTTGAAAGGTGTGGTTGATTCACCAGATTTGCCTCTTAACATCAGCAGAGAAGCACTGCAGAATAATCGCTTTGTTGAGCAGATTAGGAAATCCCTAACTAAATGCGCGGTATCAGAGCTCGGCAAAAAAGCAAAAGATAATTTAGAGGAATACATAAAATTCTGGGGCAATTTTGGTGCGGTGTTAAAAGAAGGTCTTTGCGAAGCTATGCCAACTGATGAAAGAGAAGCATTGCTTTCCATTTGCAGATTTCATAGCACCAGTGATGATAAGCTAGTTAGCATTGATGATTATATAAGCAGAATGAAGCCTGAACAGAAACATATCTACTATCTCACAGGAAATAGTCTCGATTCAGTAAAAAACAGTCCACAACTTGAAGGATTCGTCAGCAAAGGATTGGAAGTGCTTCTATTTGTTGATCCAGTTGATGATTTCTGGACTAGCGTGATTCATGAATATAAAGATCAAAAATTTAAATCTGTAACTCGTGCTGATGTTGATTTAGAAAAATTCTCTTCAGAAGAAGGTAAGAAAGATGAAGAAAATAAATCAGATGAAAACAAAAGCGAAGAAAACGCGGATTCTATACTCGAATACTTCACCAAGGTTCTTGGAAGCTTAGTAAAAAATGTAAAGATCTCTAAGAAATTAACCGATAGTCCTGTGTGTCTAGCAGTTGATGAAGGAACTATGGATCTTCGTATGGAGCGTTTTTTACGTGAACAGAAGCAGCTAAATTACCGCACGCCAAAAGTACTTGAAATTAACATTAAGCATCCTTTGATAAGAAACATAATGGAATCTCACGCTGAAAATGGTGAAAATCCAACACTTAGAGATATGATTTACTTATTGTTCTATCAAGCTTGTATAGTGGAAGGTGAAGAGATGGAAGACGTAAGTCTGTTTGCTAAAAGACTCAATAATTTGCTTGGCAAAATTTCTGTTTAATGCTATTATTAACTTAGCTAATGGTCAGGGGGTAAATCATGGGTGGTTGGAATTTACTTGGTGGGCTCATGCCGACAGCAGTAGATACTGCAGGAGAAAGTGAGTGACGCCATTCTGGAGATTCAGGCACTGAAGAGGGGTTTGAAATTTTAGGGTGAGAAGAAATTAAGGAGCGTCGCTACTCTGGAGATTTAGGTAATGAAAGTCAAGAAGAAGTTAGCGTTGATAATTCTGACACTGAAGATAGGCCTTCTAATGGAGCAAATACGTTAAAGTTTCAGCTAACACAATCTCTGCTAAGTCAAGTAAAGGCAAGTGAGAATAATAGGAATGCAAATTCTGGCAAGCAAGCTTACAAAGACCTACCCAGGATGGATTTTGTAATTAATGGTCAAGTTATAGACAAGAATTTCGTCAGCCAGCTTCGTGATAAATGTAATCAAAATGACCAACGCCAAATCGCAAAACATGTTTTTACAAAAATGTTTGAACATGCTAAAGCAAAAATTCCAAATGATAATCTATTAGAAGAATTAATTACTAGTTGCAATCAGGCTGATTATGATGGCTCTTTGTTAATGCAGCTCTCTCCTATATTTTTGGGACACGATTTGCAATTGCCTGATGCTAATGATAGACATATAGAAATTGTCTGTAGTGATCAGGATTCTTTAAACGTTAAATATTTTCCAAATATGCCTGTTAAGCAACTGGGTAAAGAAATATGTAGGGTTGATGCTATTTTAGAATTCACCCTTAAGTTTCGAGATAGTAAGGTAGAGTATGAAAACGGCAAAGTAACACTTGCCATTCCTGAACAATTAGAGAATTACAAAGCTGATGGCAAAAATTTGTTCGATGATATAAAGATTCATCTTGAAGATGCTGATAACTCAATTATTGAGTCTCTTCTTGAAAATATTGGTGAAGGTCCGAAGTCGTTTGTTGTAAATCTGCCAGCAGAGGTGGATTCAGATTCATTTGATATTATTCCTGAGGATACAGTTTTTGATCTGGGCCATATTCCAGAATTAGTAAAAAAAGCAGTGGATGATAAGGATGTTAATGCCTTGGCTAATCACATAGGCTTTTTTCAAGATCATGTTACTCATGTATCATCTAAGGAAGGTTTTTCAATAGTAGAGAAAACATTAGAAATAGTAAGTGATTTTACCAAGGAGCAAAGCAAGCCATGGAGATGTTATCCTACTGTACCTATTGCAAGTCATATATATTCTGTCAAGCAGCAGTATTGTGATGGTTACATTTCTCAAGAAGGTTATGAAAAGCTTAAAAAGATGGAGGAGACTTTGTGCAAGATCAAGTCTGATCTGATAAAAATAAGTACCAATGATTATAATGAAGAATCTCCTGTTAAAAATGCTCAAGACACTTCGGCTATACTAAATGAGACTCCAACCTCAAGCCAAGCAGTGAATAGAGAAGATAATAATCAACTAAATACTAAAGAATCCAAAAATCAACGGCCACAAAGGAGTATTGTTGATAAAGGAGAAAACATTATGAATAATAAAAAGGTTTCAATAGAAGAAACTATAGATAATAATAATTATAGGAGGGGTAAAATGCATAGTAGTGATCAAAATATAAAAACCGTAGGAGAAATGTTGTTTGATGATATCTCTAGTTTTGATTGTAAAAAAGTAAGATCTTTAGTAGAGCAGGCAAAGCAAGAGGGCAATAATGTAGCACCTATCATGAATGAAGCTTTCAAGAAAGCTAATGAGGCGAGAGCTAAGCAACAAAGTACAGCATTTAGAAAAAAGCTCAAAAAAAATTAAAGAGTTTCTTAAAAAAGAACTCGATAATATTGCCATATTATCAATGAGCAATGATGTAGAAATTACTGTAAGTAGACAAGAACTCCCTGTATTGGAGCTTGAAGGAAGTGAATCAGATTTAGCATCGTCGAGTTCTGAAGATGATGATTTTTCTAAACTTGAAGATAATAAAAGTGATTGCTCTGCCGGAACTTCCTCAGACTCTAATAGTAATTCTCCATTTGAAAAAATTAGTGAAGAAGGTCATGAAACAAGAATATCTGTAATTGACACAGTGGAAGCTGAAGCAACAGCTAATGGTAATGTTTCTAGTAATTCTGTTCCTTGTACTTTAAGAATAGAATTAACAAGTGAAGATGAATTTCTTTCGATTGAAATTGAAGATGTTAATAATGCTGTTAGCGTTAATCAACCTACTGGGCATGTAGAACAAGTTGCTAACGGAAATGGACAGCCAAAAACAGTAGCTAATAAGCAAGCTAGTAATAGCAACGAAATTTACACAAAAGAGAATAGCGTTAAATGGCCTACCGTAGCTACATGGATGTTTGCAATAACTTGAATGCTTGCAATAGCTGCTGCATCAGCTGCATATTTTGCTCTCGGCACTAGTCTGCTGGTAGCAGGAGTAGCGGCAGGCATTGGAGCTTTCTGTATAGTTGCTGCTATAGCTGTACATTATTATAATAAGGCACCTTCAGGTCCACTTAAAGGACTAGATGTTGAAGAGGTTGTTCGTAATGCTGCTGTAGGAGCAAGTTAAGAAATAGTATTCTATCATTTAATGATTTATTATAATTATATTGATTGTTAATAGATAAAAACTTGGTGGACTACGAAGAGATGCTTGCTAAGTTGACAAAATTGCCATTTAATGCTACACTTAGCTTAGCTACTAATTAGGAGGAAAAACATGTTAGGTTCAGATTTTGTATCACAGGAATCAAACAAAATTTTAAAGAAATCAAATTATAGAGATTCGGGCACTGAAGAAGGGTTTGAAATTTTAGAACGAGAGAAAAAAGAGCGCCGTCGTTCTGAGGATTCAGGTAATGAAAGTCAAGAGGAATTTGGCGTTAATAATTCTGATACTAAATCGAGTGCAGTAACTACGTTAGAATTTCAGCTAACACAATCTCTGCTGGGTCAAGTAAAGGCAAATGAGAATAATGAAGATGTAAAGTCTGGTGAAGTAGCTTATAAAGACCTACCTAAAATGGATTTTGTAATCAATGGTCAAGAGATAGATCAGAATTTTATCAACAAATTATATATTAAAAATGATAAAGACAAAAAAACTATCGCCTGTTTGCTAAGCAAATTTTCGCAGGAATATTTGAACATGCTAAAGCAGATGTTCCGAATGATTTCCTCATAGAGGAATTAACCACAAGTTGTAATCAAGCGGGGTATATGGCTTTCCTTGCTATCCGAATACATAGTATATTAATAAAATATCAGGTACTTCCTAGCGATTCTGACAAGAAGATCATGTACATCGATTGTTCTGATGAGAATTATGTACGCATTAACTATAAGTCATCAATGGTGGCACTCAATCCTGATGAGTCAGAGAAGGAGATATGTGAATTAGACAGTTTACTTAGATTCACACTTAAATTTCATAACGGTGAAGTAGAGTATGAAAATGGTAAAGTAACACTTATCATTCCTGAAGAATTAAAAGCTTATAGAGAAAGTTTACTAGACAATATTAATGAATATTTCACAGATTATGATAATGATGGATTTATTCGTTTACACGTTGCAGCACAAAAAGGTGATGTTGAGCTTGGCAGGCGTTTACTAGAATGTGGTGCAAATATTGAGATTAAATCAAAAACAAAAGTAGGTGGTGACACTGCACTTCATTTAGCTGCTAGAAATGGTCATAAAGATTTTGTGAAGCTTTTACTCGATAACGGTGCAGATGTTAATTCAGTAAGCAGTACAAGCAGCAGAGTAACTCCTTTACATTGAAGCAGCATATAGTGGACATTTAGATGTTGCGGAATTGCTAATAGAGCGTGGCTCAACAGTTGATGCTAAAGATCGGCATAACTTTACTCCTTTGATGTACGCTTCTGCAGAAGGTAATTCGGCAATGGTGGAATTACTTTTACAAAACAATGCATATCTTTATTTACAGAATAATAATGATGAAACTGCACTGCACTTAGCTGCTGATAATGGCCATCCTGATGTAGTTGCTATTTTAATAAGTGCAGCAGAAGATAAAGAAAGGTATGTTAATATGCAAAGCAATAATATTGGTACTGCGTTGCATGTTATAGCTTATAATCGAGAAATAAATGAAGGGCGTAAAAAATCTGCAAAATTGCTACTAGACAATGGTGCAAGCCCGTATTTAGAAAATGATCCAATTATTAATACACCATTAGATACTCTTTTGAAAGAAAGCTCTTTAGATATGGCAAAAAAACGAGAAAATAAGGGATTTTTGGAATTTATATCATCTTTAGGCTATTCAGCAACCGTACCAAGAAATTCAAAGAATGATCCACAAAACACAAAAAAGTATGTCGTAGCTGCTTCTGCGCTTGCAATAACTGTTATTGCCTTAGGAGCAGCTGTTGCAGTTTACTTGGAAATGTTAGCAATAGGAATAGCAGTTGCAGTTTGTTGTCTTATTGCAGCTACAATTACGTACTGCTATAGGCCTAAAAGCTTAGTTGAGGATAATCAGGTCAAAAAGGTTATGAAGACAGAAGAATGTCATTCTAAGTAATAAATATAGTAGTCTATCATTTAATGATTTATTATAATTATATTGATTGTTAATAGATAAAAACTTGGTAAACTACGAAGAAATATTCTTAAATAAAATCAAAGATATAAAAGAAGAAGGGCGCTATCGTGAATTTACGCATTTTGCGTCATTACCTGGCAAACTTCCCTATATTATGGATTATGAAAGAAATAGAGAGGTTATTGTCTGGTGCAGTAATAATTATCTGGGAATGTCACAAAACGATAATGTCATTGCTGCTATTCAAAATTCATCTGTTGGTGCTGGAGGAACAAGAAATATATCAGGTACAACAAAGGAAGTTGTTGAGCTCGAGAAGTCTTTGGCTGACTTGCATCAAAAAGAAGCTGCTTTAACTTTTGCTTGTGGCTATCTTGCCAACCAAACTACGCTTAGCACTTTGTCGTCTGTTATTCCGGGTGTGGTAATTTTTTCAGATGAGAAAAATCACTCTTCAATGATAGAAGGTATAAAGTCAGGCAAAAGACCGAAGCACATATTTAGGCATAATGATGTTGATCACTTAGAGCAGTTGCTAAAGTCTATAGATATAAAAACGCCGAAAATAATAGCACTTGAATCTGTATACTCAATGGATGGTGATGTAGCACCGCTTGAAGCGATATGTGATCTAGCAGATCAGTATAATGCAATTACCTATTTGGATGAGGTACACGCAGTTGGCATGTATGGACCGCGCGGTGGCGGAATTGCAGAAAGAGAAGGTTTGATGGATAGAATAACTGTTATTCAGGGTACATTATCAAAGGCTTTTGGAGTGATGGGTGGATATATAGCGTCTTCAAAGAGCTTGGTGGATGTAATAAGAAGTTCAGCCCCAGGATTTATTTTTACTACTGCTATGTCACCCGTTTTAGCAGCAGCAGCAAAGGCAAGCGTTGAGCATTTAAAATCGAGCAATGTTGAAAGAGAGAAGCAAAAGCAGTCTGTTGAAGAGGTAAAAGACTCACTGAGAAACGCAGGAGTGAATTTTATGCAAACAGAAACTCATATAATTCCAATCATAATTGGCGATCCTGAGTTGTCCAAAAAAGCATCAAAATTGTTATTTGATGAGTATGGAATATATGTACAACATATAAATTACCCAACAGTTTCAAAGGGGACTGAGCGCTTCCGTATTACTCCTACGCCTTACCATACAAATGAAATGATAGAGCATTTAACAAAATCTCTTGTAAAAGTTTTTGAGAAATTGTCTGTTTGTGTCTGTTGTTGAGTTTAAAGTTGCCAAGAATAAGGTATCTATTTAAAAGCATGGTTAATGTACAAAATCAGTGCTTTATTTCTTGTCATGAAAGTAGCTAATACTGAGATCCAACTAAGTTGGTAAACACTTTACAACGTTTTTTGTGCAAAAGGACTAGATGCCATTGTCACACACTGACTATTTGTTCCTATAGTTGTCTTTTCTCGTCTATCTTATTTTGCCACCCTGCTGCAATGAGGGGTAGGTAAGGAAAGATAACCATTTATTATTTTCACTACGTGACTTTTGCTCTTTTGAATGAACTTTAGTTTATATCTCCAGCAATGATAAGCGCGTTATCTTCCCTTAATCTCCCACCGCTTTCTTGCAGAAAAAGCCTACCGAGTGAAGTTTTATATTTATTAATTCCAGAGTAAATTATTCCATTGTATCTTCCGGCAGCAAGATATGCAAAACCTAGTACCGTTGAGCCAAGGGAGCGTAGATTATTATTGTCAAGTGGTAATTTATTTAACAAATTACCACTTATGTCTATTATTCCCCCTTCACGAGCTTTCATCCGCATTTTTACATGGCGAGATTTGAAATCTTCAAGAAAAGCTCCTTTCTTTTCCTCTGCCCAGAAAGTTTCTCTAAGGGCTGGAGCATCAATCACAGCTGCTACAACTCTGTTTTTATGAATGAGACAAACTGATACTGCAAAATAAACCATACAACTAAAAAGGTTTTCCTTGCCTTCTATAGGCATAATAAACCAAGTATAACTTCCTTCTTTTAGATCTTGGCCTACATTGTCTTCAAAAACAAAGTCATAGTTCTGATTGTAGTTTTTCAAGCAATCGTACATAAGTTGCTTGGATTTCGAATAAGTTTTATTGATAAAGTCTGCTGACTTAACGCTTGAAATTTGCAATTCATTAAAATCACGTATAAGCTGCTTGGAGGCACTGCGTACAGAATCAAGCATCACATTGATTCGTGGTGATGAAATTGCCATTTACTCTTTCACTCTTTCGTAATAGCTGTTATCAGGAGTATGTATTACAATTTTATCACCTTCTTTTATAAATTGAGGCACGTTAACGCGTATTCCGTTTTCCAAAATTGCAGGCTTATAAGAAGCAGTAACAGTCTGCCCTTTGATAACAGACTCTGTTTCTTTTACAGTTAGTGTCACGTGATCAGGCACATGTGCAGAAATTATTTTATCTTGATAAGTTACTACTTTAATTTTCATATTATCTTGCAAATAAGCCTTCTTTTCTCCTAATAAGTCTAAATTTATAACAATCTGCTCGTAATTACTTGGATGCATAAGATTTACGATATTTTCTTCAGTAAAAAAATAAACATATTCATCTTCATCCAAAATAGCCCTTCTGATTGTTGCATCAGAGCGGAATCTTTCATAGTGCTTTGCTCCAGTTTTGATATTTTTCATTTCGGCTTGTATGTAAGCACCACCCTTACCAGGTTGAGTATGCATAATACTTATAACCAAAAATAAACCACCGTTATGTTCTAGTACCTGACCTGGCCTGATATCATTAGCCCTTTCTGCCATAATTACACTTTTAATTTGGTCTGATTATTATAAATAACTTTATACAAATATCAAAATTTTTATTGGCCAATGAATTCTGGCATGTTGATTACTATATACCTTTCCTTCATGTTGATGTATGGAAATACTTCTTTAGTAAAAGATAACATAATGTTTTTTTTTGTGCTGATAACCAAAATTTCTAATATATCCCCCGAGCCGAAATTATTTACAGATTTCACATAGCCATATAATTCATTACTCTCTAGTCTTACTTCCATATTCACAAGATCATCTTGGTAAAATTCATCCTCATCATTTAACTGTGGTAGCTTATTTCTTTCTATATATAACTTTTTATTTCTAAAAAGTTCTGCTTCATTACGGGAATTCACACCGCTAATTGTTGCTATTACTAAATTATTACTGACAACAGACACCAAGCTTATTTTATAATTTTCACTTCCGATTATTAGTTCACCATATAGGAAAATATTTTCGGGCTTTTCAGTAAAGGTTTTTATTTTGACAGCTCCTTTGATTCCATGGAGAGAAGTAATTATTCCGAGGCATATATTCATATTAATATGATAGTTGAAATCAGCTTTTTGTCCATAGAATTGACAATTTACTGAATTAACATATAATTAATATTGTGATAATTATAGTGGGTAATGTGTGAGTTCTATCAGTAATCAAGAAAAGCAAAGTATTATAAGTAGCTTAGAAAAAATCAACTACAAGCTAAAAGGTGAATCTATAAAACTTGATGATACAAAGGAATCTATAATAGTAGCACGTCGTAAATCTGTTGTTAAAGGGATATTGGAACATCTCAAAAACCCTTCCATTGCTAACTGTAATATTATGATCGATGCAGAAACTGGATTTGGTAAGACTTACGACATTGGAATACTGAGTTATGTACTAGCCCAAGCAGGATTTCATCATCTGGTTGCAGTACCAAGCAGTGATCTAGTAAACCAAGCTAAAAAAATGATGAGTAATGCATTTACTGTAAACATTAGGACACCTAAAACTGTTGAGGAAATTAAAAATGCACTGAAGGCAACTAAATCTACAACAATTATAGTGACACATGACCTGTTATTACAGCAAGAAAATGATCGTAAATTTAAAGACCAAAATACCAAGTTGTGGATTAGTGTTGATGAAGCAGACAGTATTAACAAGCAGCAGGATTTTGAGAACATGTGCAAGCTTGATGAGAAATATCCTACGACTTACCTAACTGCAACACCAAAGAGAAGGATTTTAAATAGATGCGTAAAAGTTATCAGCCCGACAAGATTGAGTAGACGTTGTATTGCAAACGCCATCGAAACAGCAAGTGTTATTGCAAAAACCAATAGGATAACAAATTTCAATCAAGCACTTGTAGTGAACATTGCTACCTCCATCATATCTTTAGCTATATTGTTTCCTATTATAAATAGTAATGTTGCTGCTGTAATTGGTCTCACTTCAGATTATTGGCTGTATTCTGCTTTAATTGGAAACTTATATTATACAATTTCTATGTTTATATTTGGTATAGTAATGTTGCCAATTTGGTGGGTACTAACTAAAGCAACTGGTGTAGAGTCAAAAGAACTGCTTTCTAGATTTCTTGCTAACGTGCGTAGCTTATTTACTAGAGAAAAATCGAGCCCAGCTCATGAATATGTTGAAAAGAGCGAAGAAGTTTTTAATTACAATAAGCTTGTTGATACCGATGATTTATTAACTTCTATAAGATGGAATGTGCAAAGCCCAATTGGAGAAAGTGCTCTGCTTTTAGCTGATGATGTAAATAGTATAGTTAATCTTAACTTTGCGTTGCAGGGTAGAGATAATTTAGTATATGAAGGTAGTACACGTTATGAAGTGTATAATAAATTTCAGCCTGAAGGGATATCTTATCAAGACTATAGGCTCAAGTTACGCGAAGCGAACTTTATAAGCTGCGTTAAAAAGCAACATCCTAGTCTGACAGAAGAGCAAATATCTGAATTAAAAGAAAAGGTGGATTTCAGTAGTACTGCTGAATATCTAAAATATAGAGTAATGCATTCAATGATCGATCTTACTCTCTCATATTTAATGAAGTGTGATAATATTACTTTAGATAAAAGAAGAAGAGAAGGTTTGAGTGAATTGACAGAAGATGTTAAAAAGAATGTTAGCACCACTAATGATAACAATATTATAAGCTACCTAGAGAGAAAAGGCTTTAGTGAGCAATTTGCTAGAGATGAGCTCTTACCGCAAATAAAGACAGTAATTGAAGCATTGAGTAAAAGTGATAACGAGCAATGCAGCTTAATAGTTGATAATTGGCGCTTAAGCAAAGAGCTCCATGACCTCATGAAAAGAGAGGAAGGTATACTACATAGTCTCATTGATTTTTGCAAACAAAATAAATGTATCTTTGCAGGAATTGGGAAAAATGATCTTGGTATTGGAGAAAATAGACCCTTTTCAGCGATAATACGTAATCAAATAGGTAAATATCGAACTATTTATTGTGATTATGAAAAAAGAGATTTTGATGCATTAGCTAAATATGCGTTGACAACGGTTATAGATGAATCGAAAGGTCGTGGATTTGATAGTGAATATAATCATGTTGCATCAATATTTGCAGATTCGGTTAGTCAGTTCAATAATCCATCTGAAGCCCTACAGAATCTTGGAAGAAATAGAGAGCGTAATGAGAGCAGACAATCATGGTTTTTCGCTGCTGCAGGTGAAAAAGTTGAGCTATTTGTGAATAAGATCTTAGCAAATTTTAAAAACGAACCACAGAAATTTTGTCAGAAAGTTTTGTTTCCAGCTACTAATAAATACAATAAGTTGCTAAAAAATAGAATGGGAGAAGAACTTGGAAGAAAAATAGAAATCTATATTAGTAAAAATATTGATGCATTAGGAAATATTGATGATTCAGCTCTGAAGAAGTTTTCTAGTGATTTGATAAAAGAAACGTATGAAAAAGTTCATGATATAAATGATTTTGATGTCAAAAAGACAGAACAAGATTTACATAGGATTTTAAAAAGTACAGAGGCATACCTTCGTTCATATGAGAACAGAATTAAAAACAACGGTAAATTATCTTGCACACGCTCAGCTTTATTTTCTGTGGGGAGTGCTATAACAAAAGTAATGTATTATCTTTGGGCAGGATTTGACTATTTAGTCTTTTTGGCTAAAGCGTACAATATAGATAAATCTGGAGATACCAGTGCAAGAGCGTATGTACACATAATCAGAAACTGTCACTGTGAAAGTAGTGTGAAGGCGCAAAATGTATTGGTTCATGCATTAGAAATTGCTAAAGAACATGACAGCAGTTTCAAAAGAAATAGTTTGTACGAAGGCGATGAGGATAGATGTAAAGAAAAAATCATCTCATATTTTCAATCCAAGCAATATATAAGTGCATTAGATAGAACAATTACTCAAATTGAAAATAAACACTTGGTAACAATTTTGAAAGCTGTAGGCTACGAAGATGATGCTAATAAAATGGCACAAGAAATCAAAGATTTTTTATGTGATTTAAAGAATTTAAATTGTGTAGACTTGAGAGAAAAATATTATCAAGGCAACTTATATCAAGAAAGCAAATTATACAAAATCAATAATCAAGTTAGTACGATAATTGATGAAATTGTAAGGTGTCATAAGTGGCATCATGGAATAGAGGACTTAGAGCTAAAATTAAAAATCAACCATAATATTTTTGAAGTCAGAGTTAACAATGATTTTTCTAAGTTACGTGAGAAAAACTTTAACAAACGCTCTAAAGAAAGGACATATCTAGGTAGAGCTATGTTACTTATTGGGTTTATAATTTCAATGGAGCTTATAGGTAGAATATCATCAGGTCAGACCATTCCATTGCCTTTACTTTGCGGTTTTATAATATTTGGACCACTGGCACTCTTGTGTGGTGCATTGTTATATGAAATAACGACCTATTTAGTGAGAGGAGCATTTTTTATTTTTGGAATGCCAATTCTTTTAGGAGAACTGTCTAAATGTGTTTTGAGAAACGGCTCAATGAAAAGTTTGTTAGATATGACATTATCGCTTGGTAACTCGGCTTTTTTCAATATTCCGAAAGACATCGTGCAATCATTTATATTTGAGGATATAACAAAATTTGACTCACTAAGTGATATAAATGAGCTTACACTGATAAGAGAACAGGAAAAGGCAAAGTGTACAAATGAAGTAGCTGATAAAGTTGTAGCTACTGCTTTATCTGCAATTTTGATACAGCCAACAACTAGTGAGCAGGAAGGTTTAATTTTTAACTAGAACTTTTTAGATAAATACTGAGTGAGGATTTCAATGCCTTCATCAATCTCTTTTTCAGTAATAATGAGTGGAGGCAAGATTCTTAGAACATTATCTGATGTTACTCCAACAGTAAGTAAACCAAGGTGACTTAGCTCTTCTGCAAATTTTTGGTTATTCATTTTTACTTTTATTCCTAGCATCAACCCTTTCCCTCTCACTTCTTCTATCATTGGAAACTTGCTTGCTAAGTCCTCTAGTTTATTTTTTAAAGACTTACCTCTAACTTCAACATTTTCTAAGAAGCCAGGGCTGAGCAATTCATCCAATACAGCATTACCTAATGAAGTTGCAAGTGGATTACCACCAAAAGTAGAACCATGCATACCGACCGCCATGTACTTAGCAACCTTTTCAGTTGCAAGACAAGCCCCCAGAGGGAAACCTCCTCCTATTCCTTTTGCAAGAGCACATATGTCAGGCTTAATTCCTATGTGTTCATATGCAAATAACTTTCCTGTCCTGCCAGCACCGCACTGAACGCAATCAAAAAATAGCAGTATGTCGTTTTCGTTACATAGTTCTCTTAGCTCTTTCATGAAGACCTCACTCATTACTTTAATACCACCTTGTCCCTGTATTGGTTCTATTAATATAACACCTATGCCATTAGAAATTGCTTTCTTTACACTCTCAATATTGGGCTCTATGTTATCACACCAGTCAATATAAGGATTCAGTAATTCAGAAAATTTATGTCTATCGTTTGTTGCACAAGTTAAAAATGTCCTTCCATGAAATGCACCATGAAATGTTAGAATTCTATAGCGATTTTTATTACCTTTTTCATTTTGATAGGCCCTAGCGATTTTAAGTCCACATTCCACTGCTTCTGATCCAGAATTTGCAAAAAATACAGTATTAGCAAAGCTGTTGTTTATTAAATTTTCTGCAAATTTGTTGGCAGTAGATATATTATAGGTATTTGATATATGCCATAGTTTTTCTCCTTGTAATTTTAGGACATCAGTTAATCGTGGGTTGGCATGACCTAAATTGCTAACAGCTATTCCAGAGTGAAAATCTATATAGCGCTTATTATCGATATCATACAAGTAAATACCTTTGCCATAAGAAAAATTTATGTTAATAGGAGAATAAACTGGCAAGATAGGAGAAATTGTCATAAAAGTATGATATGCTAATTTTTTATTAATACAATAAAAGACGTTATTTCACAATAAGAAGAATATGTATAAATTAAGTAAATTAATGTTTACTACACTAAAAACAAATAGATATACAAAAATTATCTCGCTATTCTTATTAATTTTTGTGGTTTTATTGGGCACAATATACCGCAATTATTCATTAAAGAATAATTTTCTTTCTTTTTACCGTAATTCAAATGCAAACTAAAAAGATCTATTGGAAAATAGTATAATAAAAAAATATCATTATTTACTAATAGAAAAACATCATGTTAAATATAACAGTTTTGATTACATAAACCAGCTGGTAAAATTGCGTGCTGAATTGTTATAATCAGTAAGCAAAGTAAGAAATTTTAGCTTAATACTGTATGATCAAAATGCCAGAGTAATTTTCAGTAATTTTAATACTCAAGGTCATGACTATGAGCATTTGCTTACAAATGATGAAATTGATAAATTGCTAAGCAATCAAGAAATATTTTACGCTACAGGAAATACATTAACTTCTACTTTCCCTATATTTCATGAAGATGACATTAAGCCTTCATTTTTTTGAAGATCATTCAAAGCTATAATGACTCTTATATTATGGTATATAGTCTATTTTCAATATTAATGGGCTTATTACTGGTTATCTTAATACTAATAATGCTTTATTTGCACCTTTCCAACACCCAAATGCTAGCCAAGCAGCATAAAACTAATATTGAATTACAAAGGGTTAAAGAGGCATTAGAGCAAGAAAATGCAAATAAGATAAAATTTTTTGCAAGTGTTACACATGAGTTGCGTACACCTCTTAATGCTATTATTGGATTTGCAAAGTTGATCAAAAATGAAACTTTAGGTTCGGTAGATCACTCTGAATACAAGAAATACGTAGACGATATATATAATGCTGGTACACATTTACTTACTTTGATTAATGATGTGCTCGATTTTTCTAAAGCTGAATCAAGTAGTTTAACAGTAGAGAAAGTGAAGTTTAATCTGAATAAGATAATAGATTCGTGCTTAAAAATGTTATCACCTAAACTAAAAGAAACAGGTATTAGTTTAAAGAAAGAGATATCTGATAAACAATTATTAGTTATCGCCGATCCCAAAAGAATGAAGCAAGTTATAATAAATTTGTTATCAAATGCAATCAAATTCACTCCTCAAGGTGGTTTAATAAGAATGATTATTAAAGAGAATATAGAAAAAAAATTATTAACTATTGAGTTTCATGATAATGGAATAGGGATAATGCAACAGGACATATATAAAGTTATGTCCGTTTTTGGCCAAGCAGATTCGGGATATAGAAACGAAGGCACAGGTATCGGATTACCTCTAAGCAAGAAATTAGTAGAGTTAATGGGTGGAACTTTCAACATTCAAAGTGAAGCAAAACTTGGTACTATGATAACATTGAGCTTCTTTTATGAAGAGCAAACATGTGAAAAGTTGATTGATTTTTAGTAAAATATATTTGATATTGCACTTTTATATCTAGTACATTCCTAAGTCATACTGACGTGATACCTCTTGGCTAATAATAAGTAGCGGAATGTAAGTAAATTAAACTTTTTTAGCTATACTTCCTGAAAACACTTTATAATTCTTGAGCATAAAGAAAATTCCTTTAATAATGAAGCATGCTAATCAGGAACTTAATAAAACAAGCAACTCAAGTAGGAAATAGTGAAAACGTAATACAATATGTCAAACATCTCTATCAATTTGAGAAGTTTAGAAATACATTAAACCTCACTTTGTCACTAATAAAGCAAAATAGACTCTCGTTTGAAATATATCAAGAAGGATTAGTGGAAATGGAAGAGGGAGTGTGTAAGACAATTCGTTCTTCTGGTTTAAATAAGTATGTTATTGTGCTAAGAAGGTCAAATCCTTACATCATAGTACATGAACTTTCACATATGGTTGAAAATAAACTGAACTTAAGCTTAGAACAAGAATTTCTCTATAAAGTTTATCATGATATTGAGCAGAACTTAAAGCAGTCAAATATTCTGGTACAAAAAATTATTGGTCAAATTATATTTGAAGAGATACAAGCTTATCAAACTCCAAAATCACGTGCGTCTGAGTTATTCGCACGCTATTTTGAGCTGTTTGCTTGGGCTCAAGAAGTTTATCCTAAAGATAAAGAATATCTAATTCGCACTCAAGATTTAAACAGAGCATTTCTTGCTACTAACCAATGGAAAAAGAGCTACCTGGATCTACAAATAATGGAGAGAATAGATAAAGAAGTAAAGGAATATAGCGATAAAACTGCTTTTAAAGATATAAACAAAGTACAAAGCAGTTGGACTAATAAATTTTCTCCTGAAAGCAAAAAAATTGGTTCTATATTTGAAGATGATAATTAGCTCAGCAGAATATAGTTAACTTCTTCAACATTTTAAGTTATAGTTCTCGCAATTTAAAGAGTTCAAATATATATGAAAACCATTTTAGCGGTTGAAACAAGTTGCGATGAAACTGCAGTTGCGATTGTAAATAGTGATAAGCAAGTGCTTGCTCACGAAATTCTTTCTCAGGCAGAGCATAAAAAGTGCGGTGGAGTGATTCCTGAAATAGCATCACGTGCTCATATGAAGCATTTAAGTGGTTTAATAAAAAGTGCTATGGAAAAATATAACCTTAATTTTTGTGATTTGGATGCAATTGCAGCAACATCAGGACCAGGACTCATAGGTGGATTAATAGTTGGTACAATGATGGCTAAAGCAATTGCACACGTAACACAAAAACCGTTTATTGCAGTTAATCACTTAGAAGCACATGCGTTAGTTGTTAGGCTACTATATGAGGTTAAATTTCCGTTTTTAGTCCTGCTGATATCAGGTGGTCACTGCCAATTTTTAATTGCACAGGATGTAGGTAAATACATCAAACTTGGAGAAACGCTTGATGACTCATTAGGAGAAGCATTTGACAAAGTCGCTAAGATGCTGGGTCTAAGCTATCCAGGAGGTCCATTAATTGAAGAGTTAGCTAAAAAAGGTGATGGTATGAGATTTAAGCTGCCAAGAGCAATGATAAAACGTTCTGGATGTGACTTTTCATTTTCTGGAATTAAAACAGCGGTAAAAAACTTAGCACGAGAATTTGTAATGAGTGAACAGGATGTGTGTGATATGTGTGCTTCGTTTCAAGAGTGTATTAGCGACATATTACTCGATAGAGTCAGAAATGCTATTGGTATCGCTGTATCTTTAAATATTAAAATCAATGATTTTGTAATTACTGGTGGAGTTGCAGCAAATAATTTCCTGAAAGAGAGATTAAAAAAGCACATAGACTTGAACGTGCTTTCTCCTCCAAGCAATTTATGTACAGACAATGCAGTGATGATTGGATGGACAGGAATTGAAAGGTTACAGAGAAACTATGTAGACTCTCTTGACTTTGCATCAAGGCAAAAGTGGGAATTAGAAAAATATTACTAGCACAAAAAATTATCTACTATATAATGCGGCCGCTGGTGAATTTTTGTAGGCTTAAAAATTACAGTGGTATCTACTAAAGCCTTATTCACTACCGGCATTATTATTTATGAGGTAGAGTATGTTCAAAAACAAATTTGACACAGTTACTAGTGTTTTCAAAGCTAAATCTAGTACAAGCGCAAAGACACTCAGTTCAGGTTTATTTGTTGCGGGAAACGTTGGTATGGCCAGAGCGATTAGTGAGATAGACCTCTCTTCATTACAAGGCAATTCAGAAGATAAAGTCAATAAGCAAGACCTAATGATCATATATGATTATATTAATAAAGTAACTCAAGAAGAAAACTATAATATATGTACTAATAATCTTGATTGTATAAAAAGCAGGATTTTAGCAGAAAATATAAGTGATTCATTAGCTGAAAAATTTCGTCAAGATGGATCGAATATAACAAGTAATGATCGTTCTTCGCTATTAACAATGGCAATTGAAAGAATTGGGAAAGAACAAAAGAAAAATAGGAATTATGATATTCATGTTAAAATAGCTGTATCTCTAATTCTTGGTATGGGCAGAGAATTGATTATAAAATTGGAGAATTTTGCAGATAGTAATGATAAAACACTTCTACATTATTTAGCTGAGTCGGGTAAAGAAGATATTTTATGTTTTGTGATAGAAAATTCTAATTTTGACATTAAAGAAGCAGTAAGGAATAAAGATAGAGATGGTAAAACACCACTACACTATGCGGCTAAATCTGGCAATAAAGAATGCTTGAAAATTCTCATAGAAAATGAAGCAGATTTTAGTTGCACTACCAATAATAAAGCCGAGTTACACTATGCTGCCAGAAGCGGAAGTCCTAACATCCTAGAATATTTAAAAGAAATATTGACAGCAAAAGGAATTTTTGATAAGGAGAAAATTAAAACAGATAAATATGAAAATAACGCATTACACTATGCTGTGCAATCTGAAAATGCTGAGTGCATAAAATGCTTCATTGATAATCAAGTACAATTTTTAAAAAATAAATATAATGAGAATCCTTTTCATAAGATTGAAGGTAACTCAGAAACTCAAGAAAATGCCATAAATTTTCTTATAGAGCATCTAAAATTTTTAGGTAGACTAAAAAGTGAAATTAATCAAGAAAATGTAGATGGTAACACCCCATTGCATATAGCTGCAAAACATGGAAATAACAAGCTAATAAAATTGTTTATTCAATCAGGTGCAAAAATTGTTCAGAATAAACAAGGTAACACCCCCTTACATATTGCTATTATAAATGGTAATTCATATTGTATAGAGCTATTTTATGAAAATATAGGAAATAGCATACTTCAATCCAAAGGTGATTATGGAAGAGATCTTGTACATTTAGCTGCAATGTACGGGAAGTATGATTGTCTAACATCTTTACTCAAGAAATTTCCTGATTACGATTTAAGCACAGAAACACGCAAAGGAAATATGGCCCTACACTTAGCTCTATCGAGTAATACAGAAACAGAACTAAGAAAAAAATGTGTGAGTCTATTAATAGACAGAAGCATGCAAGTAAATAAGAGTAATAATGAAGGAAACACCCCTTTACATTTTGCTGCCCAACTTGATTTATCGTTTTTAAGCATGATAGAAAAAAAGTTGGAAGAGAAGAAATTTGACGTTTATCAAGAGGTTTTGCGTGAGAATAGCAACGGTTACACCGTCTTTCATATGGCAGCACGTGTTGGTAATAAATCATGCCTTGAGCACCTTTTTAAAAAAGAGAGAGTGGGAGAAATATTAAGTAAGAAAAATAAGGATGGACAAACTTTACTACACTTATCTATTCTCAGTGGAAGAGTAGAATGCATTAAGTATTTGGTAAAAAAAAGCCCAAAGGGTATTTTTTTAGAACAAAATACACAAAAAAGGTTGTTATTTGCAGCTATTTTGAGCGGCAATAAGGAATGTCTTGAATTTGTGTCAAGAGAACTTGTAGGTAAAAAGGTGGCTGCTAGCATCAAAGTGTTATATGATGAAAATGACAATACACCGTTACAAATGGCTGCTCTTGCCGACGACATAGAATTCTCTCAGAATGTTATTGAAAGTATTGCCAAGTCAACTATTAGGAATACAGTACCACTTTTAAACACAAACAGTCAAGGGCTTATACCTCTACATTTAGCTGCCATGAGCCTTAATGCTGAGTTAATAGAATATTTTATGATAGATAATCATTACCCCTATAATAAGAAAATGTTAAATGTTGTATCTAAATCTGGAAGAACAGCATTACACTATCTTGTAATGAGTGATAATGATTTTGAAAAAACTATAAATGAGGATTTTAAGCAAGGTCAATTTTTGAAAAAGTTAGTTTTAGAAAAGCGTAAACAAAATGAGCACTTAAGGGAAAAAGCTATTAAAGCCTTATTCTACCTAACAATCAGCACCGGAGAGAAAACTGTAAATAAGAAGATAAATTTTGATATAAAGGATAATGCAAAAAAAACAGCTTTAGATTATGCTTTTAAACATGGTGACACAAATATCTTGAGGTTATTTTTAGATTTCTTTTATGAAATAAGGAAAAACAAAAAAAGGAAATATGATAAACTTAATATGGAAGGTCAAGAAAGAAGCAAAAAGCTTCTAGAATACTATAATCTGGCCATGTCAATATCAAGTGTCATTATTTCTGTTTGCGTTAAGTATAATAATGCAGAATCTGAAAAGGAAGAAATTCCTACCTGGATTTCCATTGCATTTTCTTCAATATCATTTTTACTTATCTTATACAACTTAGTGATTGGCCTTCAAAAAGAACCTGTTAAACGTAAGATAGAAAACTATACTGAAAAAATGAACAGAATTGAAGAGGCTACAGGAAAGTTAGCTAAGACAAAAGTAGGAGATCATGATTTGGAGGAATACAACTCAATATTAGAATTATTAATAAAGAACGCAGAAGATATTTCACAATTGGAAAATGAACTTTACAAGTTTACGCATGAAACTAGATTAGAGAGTAAAGACAAACTCAATATTTCTCCTCAGAAAATGAGTAGGGGTGGTAGTGCAGTACTATGTTCGAATAAGTCTTTAGAAGGTAGAAAAAGTTCACCTGTTTTGAATGATTTAACAACAAAAATTAATCTGTATTCAAGACGCAACAGTAGAGTACAAAATACAATGGACAAGTTAGATAATCCATCATGTGTAATTACTATAAATGAGCATCCAGAAATTAAACCAAAAGCTCCGAAAAACAAATTCAAGAATGTTGCAACTAAGCTAAAAATAGGCAATATCTTTAGTAAGAAAAAAGAAGATCTTATTGCTTCATCAAGCTTATCAGAAGGTGCTAATTACGAGAATATTACAAAAATGAATGAAGAAAACTGTGGGTTGATAAAACGATTTGGTGATACCAATGGGTATTCAATATTTTCGACTCCTTTTAATCCAAGCGGTTCAACCTCAAGAGAAGAGTGTGGTAACAATCATAGTGCAGCGCGTCATGTGAGTTATGGTAGTGCAAATAATTCTGTGAGTGATAAGGAAGTTAGTAAATCTCCATCTCTAATACTTTCTAACTTTGAGGAGGGGATTACTGTTGACTGTTTTAAATTCGAAAGATATAGACCAAGGGTATATTCAAGTCCATCTTGTGTGAGAAAAAGAGCAATTACAGCTAGATCATTGGTATATATAATACTTCCTGATCATATAGAAAGAGGAAAAGAGATGCAGATTGTAGTCACTGACTCTGATAGCATCAACTTTCAGAGGAGTGATAGTAAGCATTCTAGTAAACTTTCATTTAGTAGTAGATAAGAAAAACGTAGAACAATTGGCAAGGCTATCGTATAAGGTTATAGTAGAGAAGAAATTAGATAGCCTTGCTAAATTTCCATGAAAAAGTTTATATTCGCATATCATTAATATTTTATTACATTAATGATATGGCAAGGCAATAACTGTTAATACTTTTGAAATAAAAACTATATATGGTACATATAATTAAATAAAAAGGAAGATTGTGGAAATCACTCCGTCAATAAAAAAGGAATTAAAGCAAAGTATACTATATACTTGTCTAGAGAAGTGCAAGAGTGCGTTTTGGTTTATTTTCTGGTTTAGCTCAGGGATTAATGCGTTAATGTTATTTTTGCCACTTTATACCTCTCAGGTACTTGATCGAGTGATATCGAGCGAGAGTGTGTCAACACTAGTTATGCTGACGATTATTACTTTATCTGCGTTTGCATGTTCTGCAATGCTTGAAACTTGTCGATATTTAGCTATGGCTAAAATTGGTGATTGGATTGATAAAACTGCAACACCAGATCTAATAGTAAGGTCAATCAGGTTAACATCAGTACAAAGCTCAACTTCAAGTGGTGAAGCAATACGAGATCTTGGAGTAATAAAAAATTTCATTACAGGAAATGGTATATTTTCACTGTTCGATACTCCATGGTCGCTAATTTACCTTGTTGTGATCTTTATGATACATACCTCTACAGGGTTTATAGCTATTGCCGGGATCATTATATTAGTTTCAATGGCAGTATGGAATGAACTTGCCACTAAGCGTATATTGCGAGAAACCAATGAAGAAACTATACGTAATATTAATGCTATAGATGTTGCAACAAGAAATGCAGAGGTGGTTGAGGCTATGGGTATGTCAGAATTTATAGTTTCTGATTGGTGTAAACGGAATGATCAAAATCGTGCAATGCAAGTCACAGCACAGAATCGTTCTAATGTAATTACTGGTATTACTAAATTTTTACGTTCAACTCTCCAAATTTCAGTAATTGGAACAGGTGCATTACTTGCAATCACAGCTCACAAAACTGCCGGTAGCATTATTGCTGCCTCGATTTTGATAGGTAGAGTATTGGCTCCATTTGATGCAGCAGTTCATACTTGGAAATTTTTAAATCAAGCCAAGATGTCATATGGCAGGCTGCAAAGACTTATCCTAACATCCCCAAAAAGAGAGCAAACTATGGCTCTACCAGAGCCTGAAGGGAAGTTGGAATTTGATAGGGTATTTTTTACTCCTTATGGGAGCAATAAGCCAACAGTAAAAGGAATCTCATTTGTAATAGAACCAGGGGATGTTGTTGGTGTTATTGGTGCAAGTGCTTCTGGTAAGTCGACCATTGCAAAACTAACCGTTGGTGTTTGGAAACCCATATCAGGTGTAGTCAGACTAGATGGTGCTGATGTATATACTTGGAATCGAGAAAACTTTGGTAATTATGTTGGTTACTTACCTCAAGATATTGAGTTATTTAACACGAGCGTTAAAGCTAATATTGACCGCATGAGACCAGATCCAAATCCTGAAGAAATAATCAAAGCAGCAAAAATTGCAGGAATACATGAATTAATACTGAGCTTACCAAATGGGTATGATACAACAATAGGAGGACCTGGAGGAGTAATACTCTCTGGTGGCCAAAAACAGCTTCTTGGACTTGCAAGGGCTTTTTATGGTAATACTAAGCTTTTAGTGCTTGATGAACCGAATGCTAACTTAGACAGTAATGGAGAAGCGTGCTTGATTAATGCAATTAATGTTGCAAGAGAGCAAAATACTACCACTTTTATCATCACTCATAAGCTACCGTTACTATCCGTAGTTGATAAAGTGATTATCATGTCAGATGGTGTTATTTATGATATGGGACCAAAAGATGAGATTTTGAGCAGATTAGTTGCTCCATCACCAGATGCCACAGAAGATAAACGTTCTTCAGCAAGTGGTTAAGAAAGAGAAGCTGTCACACTTCTCTTTCTCTTATAGAGTACTATATGCACAGTTTATAAAATCTTAAGCAATTGTTATTCGAAAAATCCAATAATGATTAGCCGCGTAACCTATTTGCTAATTCTCTCACATTGACCTTAGACATTTCTGATGTAGGCTCTTGTGTATATGAGACATCAGATTTAACGCCTTTTTTGTCATGACCTTTAGTAATAGAACATACTACAGTATCAGCCTTTACATGCTTAACACTTGGATCTGATTGAAACTCATGCTTTCTTTCCATTTGTGCTTCAAGCTTACTGCTATCATGTGTAACCCTACACCTTTCTAGATTACGGTCACGTTTGTCAGGAGCTACATATCCATCTATATCACTACATAAGAACGGGCGCACTTTGAACCTGTCTGAACTAACACCATTTTCAACACTTGCAGAATTATGAGCTTTTCTATTATTGCGCATTTTATCTACAGCTTCCTTTATTTTTTCTTTTGATGGTTTTGGCAGCAGTGCTGGCTTATATGCACATGCTGGTAGTTCTGGAAATGAGTCCTCCTGAAACAGCAAATGACTTTGGTTTCTCTTACTATCTGATTCTTCAATATTCTTTATTGGTGTCTTGAAAGAGTTTTCATTTTTCTTTTTTAGATCTAACTCATTTAATCCGCTTCCAACATTATTTTTTCTTGTTGTAGTGTGAATAACACCTGGAAGTTTCACTTCATACTTAAATTTTTTACCAATGGTATCTATTGACTCATTAGATGAGGAATCTATTTGAAACCTATCGTTTGAAAATCTTGATTTTGTATCATCAAAAGATATACTACGTTTTTCTATCTTTTTATCAGTCATATTTTATCTCTAAACCTATTAACTAACAAAAGTATAAACTAAGAGGTATTAATTTTATTATAATAATAAAGGCTCAAGAAGCATCACCGTAGGGTTTTCTATATAGTACTTAAAGGCATTTAAAAATTTTGCTCCGAGTGCTCCATCAACTGCTCTGTGGTCAACAGAGAGAGTAACTGTCATTATCTCTGCTATCTCTATTTTTTCACCTATGACAACCGGCTGTTTTTTAGATTCACCAACAGCCATAATGCAAGATTGCGGTGGATTGATTATAGCGCTGAAAGTTTTTATACCAAACATGCCTAAGTTGGAGATAGTAAATCCTCCTCCTTGAAATTCTTCAGGCTTTAATTTTCCAGATCTTGCCCTATTTACTAAATCTTTCACTTCTTTTGATATAGATAAAATACTTTTTTCATCAGCATTTTTTACTATAGGAGTAATCAGTCCATCCTCAAGCGCTACAGCAATTGAGATATCTATATTTGAGTATCTTACTATTTTAGTATCTATCCACGATGAGTTTATATCAGGAAATTTTTTTATGCTGAAAGCCACAGCTTTTATAATTAAGTCATTAATTGTTACTTTATTGTTCTCATTTGCTGAATTAACCTCATTTTTGAGCGATATTAGCTTATCAACGTGGCAGTCTACAGTTAAATAAAAGTGTGGAATATTTTGCTTAGATTCAACTAGGCGCTGCGCTATCACTTGGCGCATATTACTTACTTCAACTGTTGTATTTTCCTCAAATCTCTCATAGCTTTTAGTTTGATCTAAAAATTCTAATACATCAGCTTTGATGATACGACCATATGAACCTGTACCTTTTAATCGCTTTATATCAACACCTTCATTTTGAGCTATTTTTTTAGCTAAGGGGCTTACTTTTATTCTATTTTCTGTTGCTCTATCCTCTTTTTTAGATCCCAGTGTCACGCACTGGGATGACATTGAAGAGCTAGATAAAATCGAAGAGTTGGATGATACTGAAAAATCGGCTTCAACCTCCTTCTCAACCTTGGTATTGATGGCAGAAGCTAAATCAAGTGCGCTTTTATCTTCCCCTTCCTCTAACATTAGAGCCATCAGTTGATTTACAGGCACACCACTTGTTCCTTCCGACACTAAAATTTTTGCCAAAACTCCTTCATCGACAGATTCAAACTCCATTATGGCTTTATCAGTCTCAATTTCAGCGATTACATCACCTATTTCAACTTTATCTTGTTCTTTTTTACACCACTTTACAATTTTTCCTCCAGTTTTACTCATTGTTGGGGAAAGAGCGGGCATCAATATTTCTATAGGCATTTATTCTGCATTAAAAGATCTATTTAATTTTTAATTTACTCTTTACCCTATGTCAATCTAATCGTAAATTATGATACTTATATCATCCTAGTACGTGATGATGGAATCTTGGTTGACTACTGTTATCCTACTATTTCTATTGCTTAGTCCTAGACAGAGTACAAATAGTAAGATCATCATAAAAATAGACGAATCTGTTATAATGGAAATAGAAAAATGTAGTGCTTACTATCCTCTCACAAACATATAGCTTGGGTACAGAAAAAATTTATATGAGGAGCTGGTTAAATTGATAAAAGATCAGAATTAATAGTAGTTTCCGAATCTTCTGTAGCAGGCTCTTCATGTGAAGCAGAGGACAGACTAACTTCTTTATCCTCTGTTCTCTGTATAGAACTACCACAAAAACTCCTTAACATCTCTTCAGCAGATGAATTTAAAATCTGTGTAATAGACTTTTCACTTTGTTCTTTCAGCGATTGATCCATTCTAGAAATCAACTCGGAAAATCCACTACCTTCTTTTCTAGCTTCACTTTCTATCTTATTTTTTATGCTTTCTATATTACTTTGGTTAATTTCTTCTTTCGTTATGTTAAATGAATTAGCAATACCTTGATACTTAATCTCACAATCGCCACAGCCAACTATGCAAAGAGAAATAGAATCGGATATTTCACCTGCAACCGAATTATGGATAATGTAAGCTAAGCAATTGTCATGATATTTAATGCCAAGCTGTTGCTCTATCAACTCAGAAATTTCATTTTTTAAAGACATAAAGTACCTCCTTCTTACATTACTGTATCTTCTGATTAAAGTACAACAGCTGCTCCTAAATAGCAATCCATATATGGTTTACTTTAATAAAGTATTAAAGTAAGAAGCTTTTACATCCTAAAACATAACTTAGATAGGCCAATGTAAAAAAATTTTTAAACGAAAATTATTGTATATATATTACTTATTTGCTAAAATTACTTTAGCAAAATAGCATATAAAAATTGAGGCTAATTATGAATATTAAAGAACAAAAGGATTTACAATAGGAGTTATTAGGAATTGTTTTCAATATACTCATAGAAAGTGAAGATAGCGCCATAGAAGATATGGAAACAAGAGCAGTAGAGATAATTAAAAAAATAAAAGAACACATTAATGATGATATAGTACATGGTACAGGATTTGATAGTCAAAAAATGCCAATTTTAGACTAGATCGTTGCTTGTGATTCTCAGGATCATGTTAGACTAAACAACAAGTCGCTATTAAAATTTGAAAAAGCAATTAAGGATGTTGGAGGGAGATCACAGGGAAGAGCACCGCAGCCAATAAATGAAAATGAAATAGAAAGTATAGTAAGGTTATTACTAGAGCAAGAACCTGTTCACAATCTTTTCAGAAGCAAAGCAGCGAAAGCAAGAACGACCATTTGCAGGCTAGTGTTGAGTTTCCGCTCGCAATTTTTCCAAAGTCGCCTACATTTTTGCAACCAAGCAAAAGATCTCTCAACAACCCATCTCCTCTTCCTGCAAGACTTCAGATCTGCTACAATAATCTCAAACTTTCCTCGACTTATATCACTTGGATATAAACTTCCCATATCCTACTTTATCCTCTCATTCTATCCCTTTTTTGAGATCATGTACAGTCTCTTAGAATTAGAGGTGAGAGAGAAGTACCACTAAATCTCTTTGAGGAAAACATAATAATTAAAGAACAAATAAGGCCAAGAGGACAAATGAGGTCACACTATATTAGACGTGAAAGAGAAGTACCACTTAGTTCAAAAATAGGACAATTAATTGTTGTAGTTTCGTCCATAATTGTAGGTGCTTTCATTGGCACAATGGTTGGTATGGTCATTGCTGGTTTATGTATTGAGCTTTGTGTAATCACCACTGCACAACCGATTCTTCTCATCATGGGTGCTACTGCTGTTATAGGAGCTATTGTAGCAGGAACTGCTCCTGTATTAAAGCTAATAGAGATGCAAGAACCTAATCTTTCTCCTAGTAACGGTCTGGAAAGCTCTAATACTGAACATACTTATTTAAATAGGCAAAGAGTTGTTTAGAAAAAAATTGAAAGAATGTTTAAAAAAGTCCATTTATAAAATACATCGGCTTAACTATGATCTTATAACTTAAGCTAATTAATTAAAAATTTTTGTTTTAGCGGTTAAATAAAGCCAGATCTTATTAGAGAGAGGATCTTCTTATCTCTTCTTTACCTTCATTTTCATTTCTAATAATTTTTTTTCCACTTAATATGTCTCTTATTTCATCTCCTGTTAAAGTTTCAAACTCCAATAGATTTTCAGCAATGAGCTCCAAGTCTTTCCTACTCTTGGTTAAAATGTCTTTTGCTTTTTCATAGCAAGAAAATACGACTTTCTTTACTTCCTCATCTATAAGTCTTAACGTATCTTCAGAAATTGTCTCAGAATCATGTGTGATTTGTTCGCGATTATGATAGATCGGACCTATTTTGTCGCTCATTCCCCATTTTGTCACCATAGAACGTGATAAATCTGATGCTAGTTTTATATCTGAAGATGCACCGCTTGTGACTTTATCATAGCCAAAAATTAGCTCTTCTGCCACACGTCCACCCATTGCAACAGTTATATCTGCTAGCATCTTTTCTCTTGTGAGGGACACTCTATCTGTTTCTGGTAGTCTCATAACTAAACCGAGTGCTCTACCACGTGGAATAATTGTTGCTTTGTGTATAGGATCAGAAGCAGGCATATTAACTGCAACTACTGCATGACCAGCTTCATGGTAAGCAGTAAGCTTTTTTTCTTCTTCTGTAATGACTAAAGACCTTCTTTCCATGCCCATCATCACTTTATCACGTGCATACTCAAAATCATCCATGGTAACAATTTTCTTATTTCTTCTTGCAGCAATAAGCGCAGACTCATTCACTAAATTTGCTAGATCAGCCCCTGAAAAACCTGGCGTTCCCCTAGCAACTGTTTTTACGTTTACATCTGGTGCTATCGATATTTTCTTTATATGCGTATTTAATATTCTCTCACGCCCATTTATATCAGGTAAAGAAATAGTAATCTGTCGATCGAAACGACCAGGTCTAAGTAGTGCTGGATCTAGGACATCTGGACGGTTAGTTGCAGCAACTATTATCACACCTTCATTAGACTCGAAACCATCCATCTCAACCAGTAACTGGTTTAATGTTTGTTCCCTTTCGTCGTTACCGCCACCAAGACCGATGCCGCGATGCCTACCTACTGCATCTATTTCGTCTATGAAAATTATACAAGGAGCATTTTTCTTACCTTGATCAAACATATCCCGGACACGGCTTGCACCAACACCGACAAACATTTCAACGAAATCAGATCCAGAAATACTAAAAAACGGTACATTAGCTTCACCTGCAATTGCACGAGCAAGTAGAGTTTTACCAGTTCCAGGGGAACCAATTAAAAGACATCCTTTTGGTATCTTCCCACCTAACACTTGAAATTTTTGCCTTTGTTTAAGAAAATCAACAATTTCAACCAACTCTTCTTTTGCTTCATCAATCCCAGCAACATCATCAAATGTCACTTTTTTTCCAGTAGTCATAAGCCTAGCTTTTGATTTGCCAAAGCTTATAGTTCTATTACCTCCTGCTTGCGTTTGTTTAAAAAGGAAAAGTAATAAACCGATAAAGATAAGGGTCGGAACCCATTGAATAAGTAACCCACCAATTATACCTATTGCAGAGTCTCCAATTGAAAAGGAGAACTTCACTTTCCTATCATGCAAACTTTTTATTAAGTCACTATATATAACACCACTTGAGTTAAAGGCTGACCCATCCCTAAACTTCCCTTCGATGCTTTGGTTTCTTATTGTAATATTTTCTATATCATTATCTTCTAGTCTAGTTAAAAATTCTGAAAAAGGTATGGTTGTTTTACTCTTACCTATACTTCCGCTAAATTGAATATAAGCAACTGAAATAAGAACAATAATCACTAACCAGATCAATAAGCCTTCTAAAATTTTTTTCATTTACATTTCTAATTAAATACTAATCAAGCTTACCAAATTTTGCTTTATTGTGCTATTAATAATGCATTGAACCTTATCGTCATTGGTATTTTTTCCGTTATAATTTATATCAGGATAAGCAAGCACCTTTCCATCTTTTTGTACTGTAGGCAAAGAGTAGAAAACTTCAGGGCAGCAGTTGTAATCCTTCAGAAATTCAGGAACTTTTTGTGTTTTTTTTAGCGGAGCAATAGTTATTGAACACTTCTGATTGCTAAGTATTGTACAGCTAAATCTATTGTCCCATTCAATAGGGACATTTAATGTTAGGTGTACAGTAATTTCCTGTATCTTTGATGATTCTCTCATTATCAAGATGCTCCCTCCATATTTTCTTATTTTGCACCCAGAGAGTGTACAGTTAATATCACTATCTTTTTGCGATATTTTGTTAAATATTGCGATAAGGCTACGGTACCTTGGTTTATAGTGCTTATTGATAATTGCCATTATAGAACAAAGAAGAAGCCTTAAAGCTATTTCCTCTGGCAGTTTATAAAGTTCATCTAGTTTAATTTCAATATAACCAAGATCATGAATATTAACGCAGTCATTAAGTGCAAGGCGTGTGTAGTGCATCAACGCTTTTGCAGCTCTTTTCATATGAAGTGCTGTAAGGCATATTCGCTCTGTTAGAACATCTTGATTATCACTTGCTTTAAGTAAGTTACGGTATAAAGTTCGTCTGTATTTTAAGTCATAATTGCTTCTATCTTCGATCCATCTTAATTGGTGAAGTTTAGCATACTTTTCTATTTCACTACGACTAAAATTTAACAACGGCCTAAATATATAAATACCATTTAAGAAAGATTTGTAATCCATTGATGATAATCCATCTACGCCACTACCTCGCTCCAATCTTAATAAGAACGTTTCTGCTTGATCATCTTTGTGATGAGCAACGAGCAAACATTTAACATTATTGTTTTTACACCACTCTTCTAGTAACTTATATCGTGCTTTTCGTGCCTGTAACTGAATGTTACCCTTAATATTTTGCTTCTCCCAATTTAATATGAACGATTCCTTTGCTCCAAGTTCTTTTGCATAACTTATAACAAAATCAGCTTCTTTTTGAGACTCTGAACGTAACCTATGATTTACTGTTAATGCTATAGGAAGTGAAAGCTTGTTTTTTTTTGCCCAGTTAGTCATTAAGTGCAGTAAGACTATACTATCTACACCACCTGATACTGCAACTGCGATTTGGTTATGGAAAGCAAAGCTATTAGCTATATTTTGAAATAATAACTCTAATTTCATTATGTTTCTTGATTGCCAGATAGTCTCTACGTCATACAGCGACTTATTTGTGGTATATATAGATCCCGCTAACAAGCAGCGTAATTGCTCTCTTTTGTCATCCCAGTCCTTGACACTGGGATCCAGGTTTGAATGCAAGAAACTACTTCTTTATTCCAGAAAATGAAAATTCCACTCTACGATTTTTAGCATGCTCTTTTTCATATTTAGAATTTCTAGAATCATCTTTTACATTAACCAAAGGCTCAGTTTCACCTTTAGAAGCAGTTTTTATTCTATTTTCTAGATAAGGTGTACAGCTGACCATAAATTTTTTAGCTGCATCTGCTCTTCTAGCTCCTAGTGCAAGATTATACTCGTGAGAACCACGATTGTCAGTATGACCAGTTAAAGTGACCTTTGCGTCAGGATTATTTTGTAAAACTTCCATCACGTCAAGTAATGCATCTGCACTCACTTCACTGATACTAGATTCATCATAACCAAAGAAAACTCTTTTATCACCTATCTGCTTAACAACAGCATTCATTTTATTTGTCGTATTTACTCCTTTTTTAGGGCAAGAACTTACACCAGTAAGTAGTAAACAAAAACAACACATTATAATCAGTCTACTCCACATCACTAAACCTCCATAAATTTAAAATATAGTGCGTAATTTTAATTTTAGTACTAATAATCCCTCTATACTAGAATAGAGTCAAGGGAAATAAAATACTAAATGTTTTCTTTACAATCTTATTATTAATTTTCTGATAAGATGTTCAATTCTTAGCAATGAAGTACAATAAAAGAATAAAAATACAATTTTTTATTGTACTTTAAGCAAATATACTTTTAACTTTATTATTAATCTATTACGATATTAAGCAGATGTTTCAAAGCAATGAATAAAAATGAGATCTTATAAGTTTTTAGAGGAAGTATTACATAAGGTAAGGAATATCGAAAACATACTAAAACTACTAAGCAAAAGCCAATTAAATGTAGAGGACAAAGTTGAACAAATGTGTCTTCTAGAGGAAATCAGACATGAAATTATCTCTCATGATGCAATAAAGGAATCATTAGCAAATGCTCTTAGGAATAAAAAGAGTGCAAATATTCAGCAGCTAAAGTTAATAGAGGGGATATACAAAAGCAGTAGTGCTATTCCTGTTGATTTAGTAAAATCTTTGTCCAAAGCTAAGATTGAATGCCAAAACTTATGGAGGCTAACTAATTCTGAAATTAGTAACTTAGAAAAGCTGAAAGAATGCTTTACTAACCTAATTAAGCTTACTCGTGAAGCAGCTTCTATAAAATCGCAACAATTAAAGCGCTCAAACTATGAGTCATTGCTTGCTGACTATGACTCTAATATCACAGAAAAGAACATAAAGGAAATATTTCCTAAGCTAGGTAAATTTTTTAGTGAAAATGTAGAGAAAGTAACTCAAAAGCAGAAGAAGGATAAGGTTACTAATATACAAAAAGTTACGGTTCAGAGAAAGATTGAACTTGGTTCCTTATTCTTACAGCAAATGAGTGTTACACCAAATGAGATTTCCATTTCTTATTACGATCCTATCGATTATGATGAATCTGACCTTTGTTATGGTTTATTTTTACTTTTACGGCATACTGGTTATGCAATTCATCAAAAATGTTTAGCGCAAAATTCTATAAAGAGCTCAATTACAAAACATATTATGTATGAAACTCAAGGGTTATTCATGGAAAGGATCATTGGAACATCCAGAGAATTTATTGAGTTCATTCAACCACACATAAAGGAGAAACTTTCTACAAAAGGCAAAATTAATAGTAGTGTTGAAAATTTGTATTTGATTTTCAATAAAGTAAATCTTTCATCTTTTTTGAAGAATGCGGATGAATTTAGTTTATTGGCTCACATTATGCTAAGAACTAAATTAGAACAAGATCTAATAAATGGTACGTTAGAAGTTAAAGATCTACACGATAAATGGTTGGAAGGTATGAAGCATTACAAGATTTCAGTAAAAGCTAAAAATGAGCTAGACACTTATTTTCAAGATGAGTATTGGATAAGTGGTGTTATAGGCTACTTTCCTATTAAAGTCATAGCGTTAATCGCTGCTGTGCAGTTTTTTTCTTTCATTAAGAAAAATCATTACGAATTTTTAGATTCTATAGTAAAAGGAGATTTCAGTTTACTTATCGATTGGTTCTCTAAAAATGTATATAGTGCAAATTATGGCTTTTTGGAACAGCTAAAAAAGGTAACAGGTAGGGATTTAGATATTGAGTGCTACACTAGTTACTTATCTGAAAAGTATAATTTATCTCAATAAATGGTTTTCTTGAGTTGTGTATGAGTTTTGTTCTGAATTTAATCAGAAATTTTTTTACTTTCAAAGGTTTATTTGCTAGCGATATTGCTATAGATCTTGGTACTGCAAATACTTTAGTTTATCAGAAAAGTCAGGGGATAGTGCTTGATGAACCCTCAGTTGTAGCAAGAGTAAAAGAAAAAGGAAGTTACGTTCCTTATGCTTTTGGCAAAAAAGCTAAGATGATGCTCGGAAAAACACCTGGAGAAATAGAAGCGATAAGGCCCTTGAAAGACGGAGTTATTGCTGATTTTAAAAGCGCGGAAGAAATGTTAAAATATTTCATACGTAGCGCAAACACAAGATTCACTGTTAATAAGCCTAGTATTATCATATGTGTTCCATCTGGATCTACCCCAGTTGAAAGACGTGCTATACAAGATGCAGCAGAAAGTGCTGGTGCAAATGAAGTATTCTTAATTGAAGAACCAATGGCTGCAGCAATTGGGGCTGGACTTCCAGTTACCGAACCTGAAGGTTCTATGATTGTTGACATAGGAGGTGGTACAACTGAAGTTGCAATTATTTCTTTAGGTGGAATCGTTTATTCACGTTCTGCCAGAGTAGGTGGTGATATTATGGATGAGGCAATAAAGTCATACATTCGTGAAAATCATAAGTTATTGATTGGCGAAACAACTGCTGAAAAAATTAAGAAAAACATCGGTTCAGCCAGTCTGCCAGTTGAAAACAACAAAGAGGGAATGATAATTAAAGGCAGGGATTTAGTGAGTGGTATGCCAAAAGAAATGCTTTTATCAGAATATCAAGTTGCAGAGAGCCTAATAGAGCCTGTACATCAGATAATTTCTGCTATTAGAACTGCACTGGAGAGTACTCCACCCGAACTTTCTTCTGATATATTTGATAGAGGAATAATTTTATCTGGTGGAGGTGGGTTATTGCGCAACTTGAGTAAAGTTATTAGTGAAACAACAAAATTACCAGTTCGTGTTGCAGATGATCCACTTTGTTGTGTTGCCCTAGGTAGCGGAAAAGTACTTGAAAACATGGACTATTTTGGCCATGTTTTATTCAAGCAAGATTAAATTGTTTTTGAAGGCAGTTTATCGAATTGTTTTGATGGAATTATGTAATATAAATGAGATCCCAGTGTCACGCACCAAGTAATTTAAAGGCAACTTCCAGCAGGAAGGGATGTCATCCCAGCACTTGACATTGGAACTTGACTACAAATAAGTATGCTGTTTCGATGAAATTGTGTAATAGAAACTGGATTCCAGTGCTTGACACCAGGTTTGTGTTTATAAATTATATGCTAAAAGAATTTGAAATTGAACCTTTATTAAAAGATAAAGCTCCGCATCAAACTAAGGCTATTGTTGCAATGTCCGGGGGAGTTGATAGCTCCGTTGCTGCAGCACTGCTGTATAACCTTGGGTACGAAGTGATAGGTGTGACTCTTCAGCTATATGGCACTAATGGCAATGCTAATGCAAGAAAAGGTGCATGCTGCGCTGGACAAGATATTTATGACGCCAAACGCGTAGCTGAAAGTGTTGGCTTTCCTCATTATATTTTGAATTACGAAGAAACATTTAAAAAGGAAGTAATAGAAGATTTTGCGAATACTTACATGCGTGGGGAAACCCCCATACCATGTGTAAGATGTAACCAAACAGTAAAATTTCGTGATCTATTGCAAGTCACAAAAAATCTTGGTGCGGATGTGCTCGTAACAGGACATTACGTAAGAAGATTAGAAGAAAATGGTGAGGTAAAGTTGTGCAGAAGTATTGATAAAAGTAAAGATCAAAGTTATTTTTTGTTTGCTACAACTGAGGAGCAGTTAAAGCTTTTGCGATTTCCACTAGGTGGGTTCTATAAAAGTGATATAAGAAAATTAGCAAAATATTTTAGCTTACAAATCTCTGAAAAGCCGGATAGTCAAGATATATGCTTTGTTTCCGAAAGCTATAGTAAAACAATAGCTAAATTAGCTCCACAATCTGTACAGAAAGGTAAAATAGTAGATATTCATGGAAAAGTGCTAGGTGAGCACAGCGGCATAGTAAATTTTACAGTGGGGCAGAGAAGAGGCCTCTGCATTGCACACAGTGAGCCTCTTTATGTAGTAAGAATTAATACAGAAAATAATGAAGTTGTAGTAGGCCCGATCAATGCTCTAATGCAAAAAAAGATATTGGTCAAAGAGTTAAATTGGTTAGAACAACCAAAAGAAGGCATGGAAGTAACTGTTAAGCTCAGGTCATCACATTCAGGAAGCTTAGCGACAATATATTCAACTGACGAAAAGAACAAAGCCTGTGTAATTTTAAACGACGATTACTTTGGCATTAGTCCAGGTCAAGCCTGTGTAGCATATAAGGGCGAACAAGTTATCGGTGGAGGTTGGATATGCTCCTAACTTGGTGGTTTAATTTTTTAATGCAGAATGTAAACATACAATAAAATTTATTGCTGTTTTATCCTATATTCTTTATACTATAAAGGTAATTATTATATTGTGGACTAGAGGGATGGTTAAAGAAGTTGAAGAGTTAATAAAAATTGTTGATAAGGGCAATTTACTAGAGGCCGCATTTATTCGTTTGGGCAGCTTTCAACATGCTGACTTACATCATTGCATGGATTGCAGAAATCATATAGGTCTATCCGAATTCATTAATAAAAAAGAACAAGAGCCATTAGATAAATATTTTAACTTAAAATTTAGTCTACAAGGATTGTTTTTAATTTATGTTAAAGCTTATACAATTCTTGCAAAAAATGCTCAGTTCAATACTCAAGAAGTAATTGATAAAATATATGCTGCAGTTGAAAGTAAAAAAATACCTACTCTTTGTGACACTTCGAAGAAATTGCTAAGGGAAATTGTAGATCAAGTAGGATTGACAGAAGATCAAAAAAAACTAAAGCTTTTTAATATTCTAGCAAATCCGAAAGGTGAAGCTCTATTTAACAATAATGATGACTTTGAGAAACAAGTACTCAATAATGTTAAAAAGTTACTCAAAATAAGCTATGCAAATGAATTTGATAAAGAGTTTAGCTTATGTAAAGAGGTAATAAATCATTATTATTCCATACATAATATAAAAGTGGATAAAGACATAGCATTACTATTTTCTAGTTATGGTATATTTTCTACATGTACTGAAAATCGAGATATTTTACCACTTAATCAATATATTAATGAGAAAGCTAAAGCAATCAATACACCACTGTATTACGATTACATTCAGAAGTTACTACAAGTATTACAAGAAATTGAGTTACCGCATAGAAATGGATTCACCAAGTATACACTTAATTATAGAGATATAAGTGCATTGGAGGAGACATTTACAGCTCAAAGAGAGCAACACAGTCAAGATTTCCTATATCCTAAAAATATCAAACGTACTATAGAGCAACTGTTAAAAACCCAAAACAGTGATGAATTTGAACAATTAGTCACAAACCCCGAGAATGTATACTGCTCAATTCCACAAAAAGAGAATAAATGTAGGCCAAATTTCATTGTCAGCAAGAAAAATCATAAAAATACGTTCTGTAAACTAGCTTTAGGTATGTTTATATTATCTGTTGGGTTATGTGTTGTTGATTATTTTCTTATGGAGCAAAGGTTATTCAACTCAATAACAAATATTTTGCCACAAAATAATCTCATCAATTTCATAGTTGCTGCAGTACTTACTATCGTAATAGTATATGCTTTATTTCAACTACTAAAATCACCTCAAGAACCGCCACATTCAGCAGTCAATGGTGCAATTATTAATGATTTTGCAAATGGTCCTACACAGTCCAGGCGTTCATGAATCTCTACTTATAAATGATAAATGTAGCACTCTTAAAGAGTATGCTATATAATATCTTCTCTTGAATAACGAGGTAATCCATGGATTTAAGCAAAATAACAACAAAACCAGATGCAATCAGTGTAGTAATTGAAATAAGTGCAAATGCTGAACCTGTAAAGTATGAATTTAATAAAGAGCTTGGGTTGTTACAAGTTGACAGATTTTTGTCTACTTCAATGACTTATCCTTGCAATTATGGATTTGTACCAAATACATGTGCAGGTGATGGTGATCCTGTGGATGTTTTAGTGCTAACTCAATTTCCTTTAGCGCCTGGAGTTTTGATATCGGTGCGTCCAGTGGGTGCATTGCTCACTAAAGATGAAAAAGGAGAGGATGAAAAAATATTAGCTGTACCTATCTCCAGTGTTGATAGCTATTATGACAATATAAAGAACTATTCTGACTTACCTAAAAATCTACTAGATAAAATTGCTCATTTCTTTTCTCATTATAAAGATTTAGAAAAGGGAAAAACGGTGACAGTTGGAGAATGGGCTGATGTAGAAGAAGCAAAAGAAATCATTGAAAAAAGTAGAAATTAGTTTGCGTTGATTTAGCCTGAAATTAAAGTTATTCGGAAAAATGTTGTTGTTTTTAATGGGTAAATATTGGTATCCGTTCAGGATAGCGGCAAGGTAGTATAACCATAGAGTAAAAGTGAGTTTACAACAAAAGGTGTCATCCCAGCGCTTGACACTGGGATGGCTTTGTTGCATAGCACCTTAAGCAGTGATGGTTTACGACAAATTTATGTAATGATTTCAAATTTAGCCATACCAATACCAGTGAATTTGTTGAGCAAATAGCACTTTTTGTCCTCTTCCTGCAAGACTTCAGATCTGCTACAATAATCTCAAACTTTCCTCGACTTATATCACTTGGATATAAACTTCCCATATCCTACTTTATCCTCTCATTCTATCCCTTTTTTGAGATCATGTACAGGTTCTAATATACTTTACTAAATTCTCAATGAATCTATCCCTATCGGGTGGGTTTGCTATACCGCCTTGTACCATATTCAATTCCCATCAATTATAAATATGCCTCATTATATATACTAATTATTCATTATATTATAATTGAAATAAAATAATTACTCCTTTCCAAATATGGAATTTGTATTACAATACCTAGATTATATGAAATCAAGGTATTTTATGGGTGAGAAAAAATTAAGAGCTGCTGTGGTGTTATCAGGATGTGGCTACCTCGACGGCACAGAGGTGAGAGAAGCAGTCTTAACTCTGCTTGTGCTTGATCAGCAGGAAGTTGAAGTCACATGTTTTGCTCCTGATGTTGATATCACACAAGTTATGAATCACAAAACAAAAGAAGCAGTAAAAGAAAAAAGGAATGTACTTGTAGAAGCAGCAAGAATTGCAAGAGGTGAGATAAATGATTTAAGAGAAGCTAAAGCTGAAAATTTTGACATGCTAGTCGTACCTGGTGGATATGGAGTTGCGAAAAATTTATCTGACTTAGCCGAAAATAAAACAGTAATGCCTGAGTTTGAAAGATTAGTCTCAGAGTTCTTTGTTGCAAAAAAAACAATAGGAGCTATATGTATATCTTCAGCCATTATTGTTTTTATTTTAAGTAGCAAGATAGGTAAAGAAGAAAGTAAGATTAAGGTAACTATAGGAGACGACAAAGACCAGTTGATAGAGAAGCTCGGCGGCGAACATATAACATGCGATACAAAGCTATCAATAGAAGACGAAAAGCATAATATATTTTCCTGCTCTGCTTATATGCGTAGTGATGAAAGTACACACTCTGTATATCAAGGAATAAAACACATGATTGACGGTATGGTGAAAAAAATTAATAAAAAAACCAAACAACCATTTCTCTAAAGTGTAGTTTCTTATACAATTAATTATGTTATACTTCCAGTTGCATTATTGTTGTAGCCAAAGTAATCTGTAATTGCTTATTAACGGTAAGCTATATTTAGTATGTAAGTTTAGTTCTTTTTTTTATAGATATAAATATGTCAGATCTTTTTTATATTGAAAGTGATTGTTGTGTAGATGGTAAGTGTGATACTTATGCAGGAGAAGTGAGTATCAATGATGTCATGTTGGGCAAGTTTAGTCTAAATTCATACAGTGGGAAAAAAGCTATAATAAATCTAGACATCGTTACATTCGATATCCATATTGCCATGGATTACCAAGATGGAAGGACAATAACAAAAGACCTCAAGGGTCCCGAATTTGTAATTAAAGATGAAGGTTCCTGGTATATTAATAAGAATCTTGGTAATGATAAATTTAAAATTATAGTAAAGCAGTCATGATATGAAACATAGTGAGCGGAGCTTACTTTTTAGCAATGTTTACATACTTACTTGATTTAAAAAAAAATGGAGATTATCTTAGCTGAACCACGCGGTTTCTGTGCAGGGGTTAAAAGAGCTGTAGACATATTAGCAATCACTTTAGAGAAATACAAAAATGAACGCCAAGTTTATGTACTACACGAAATCGTTCATAATAAGTATATAGTAGAGGACTTCAAGAAACAAGGAGTGGTTTTTGTAAGCAGCATAGAAGACATTAAAGACAATAGAGGAATATTGATCTTTAGCGCACATGGAGTGTCGAAAAGTATAGAGGATGAGGCAAAAAGAAAGGGTGTTCAAGTGATTGATGCAACATGTCCATTAGTTAGCAAAGTACATAAAGAGGCAAAAAGGTATGAGGATAGTGGTAAAGAATTAATTCTAATTGGACATGAAAATCATCCAGAAGTTAAGGGAATTATAGGAAGAGTAAGTAATCCTATATCTCTAGTGCAAACTATGCAAGACGTATACAATTTACAAATCAAAGATCCAGATAATTTATCTTATGTAACACAAACCACGTTAAGTATTGACGATACCAAAGAAATTATTGCTACACTGAAGCTCAGATTTCCAAGCATTACAGGCCCCGACTTAAAAGATATATGCTATGCAACACAAAATAGGCAGAACGCTGTTAAAAAATTGGCTAAAATTACAGACGTAGTGTTAATTGTAGGAAGCAAAAACAGTTCAAATTCAAACCGTTTATTAGACCTGTGTATTTCCAGAGGAAAAAGAGCCTATTTGATTGATAATTATAAATGTATGAACAAAAATTGGTTGCAGGGCGCAGAAAAAATAGGAATTACTGCAGGTGCTTCTGCTCCTGATATATTAGTTGATGAGCTAGTAAATTACTTAAAAATAAATATGAATACAAAAGTTTCAGTCATGACAGATGGATTCACTGAAAATGTTCAGTTCAAGTATACTAAATGGTAATGTGCAACAAAGTGAGTCAAATCAAGTCTTTAGCTCAACTCAATTTTCAGTCTGTTGGAGAATAAAATATCAAGCTGAGATATAATTAATCCTCGTTTGTCAGGTTAAGTTGTGTCTAGCACAAATATAAAAAACCTTCATCATACAAAAAGGTTAATATTACTACTAATTTTAATAAAAACTTATAATATAAGTAATATTGTCATCTAATGTTTAATGAATTTCAATAAATTACCTTTTTAATTCTAGATGAGTATACACTTTGTTAATATGTTTAGGTCAAAACCCAAAAGTAAGTTTATGTTTTCTATAGGAAAAGAAGGCACAATGTTACTATATTTTTAAAATGATACTTTAAATAAAAGATTTTTTGCTAAGGACAAAAATAATAAAGCTGTTTCTGACTTAATTTCATGTCTCTCATCAGATAAAAAAGCACCCTTATATCTGGTTCTCAATCACACTGATCAGAACTATTTGCTACATTCTATCCCAAGAGTAAATAGGATTAGTGCTTATCTATCAGCAAAAACAAAAGTAGAGCATTTTGCTCATAATAACGATATAAATTCTATTCTCTTGGTCGAAAAACCGAATAAATTTAATCAAAACTGGTGGTATCTATTTGTTTCATCAAAAGCAAATCATTTAATAGAATATTGGTTGGACGTGTTTGTTGAAATAGGAGAGGCAATGTAGATTGATGACTATCTCTCAACTAAAAAGAAAAGCTATAATTCAGTGCATATATTATTTATTATTATCTATTGTATTAATAGGGTTATCAACGTGTTTTATTCTCTATAACAAAAAGGTTTATAATAAAAATCAAACTGCAGCTGAGGAAATACACTCTATTAATTTACAGATCATTGAAATTCAAAAGAAAGAAGTCGTTCTAAATAAAAATCTAGATTTATGGAAAAGAATTTCTTCTTCAAACTTACATAGTAGCAGATATGTTACAAATTTAAATTTTGAGCTTCACAAGCTATATAAAAAACACTACATGTTAGAACCTGAAATATCAATTTCTATACCTGAAGAAGATGAACTCCACAATAAAAGTGAACGTACAAAAGTAATAAGAAGTGAAGTGGTTCTAAGTTTAAGCTCAATTAGCGATAAGCATATTTTTTTATTTCTACAGTCTATTCCAAATCTTCCTGATTATGTTATGATCAGATCTCTTACCTTGAATAAGCAGAGAAATATAGATTCTGCAGATATAAACCAGATTTTAAGTGGTAATATGATAGAGATAGTGAGAGCTAGTATACTTTTTGATTGGTATACTATATTAAGTAGATGAATATAAAGTTGTTTTTTATTTTTACGCTGCTATTTTTTAATGTTAGTGCATATTGCAATTGTGAAGATCTTGTAGAAAATATAGGGATTTGTAAAAAATATTCTTGCCAACAGCATATTAGTGATGAAGATTTTATTGAGCATAAAATATTAGGGTTAAATAGTGAAAATTTATGTGTATATATAGAAAGACAAGGCAATGATGAAATGGTCTGTCATCATTCCAATAATGGAATGATTATAGAAAAGAAGTACTTAAAAAGTATTTTAAAAGTTGGAAATCAAGAAATAAATGATTCTATTGATATAGCAAATTTGCGTGCGAAGGAGTGTTTTTTTATCAACAATTATAAACTAAGCTATATAGATCGAGACGATATAATAAAAGAGGCAGCAGAAAGTACTTTATCGCAATATGGTAGCATAAAAAGCATTTTATTTGATGAAGAGCGGATTAATAGAATAGTTAGTGAGATGGAAAAATTTAACTTACAGTCTTCAGGAGTTACAGAGGAAGAAAATTTCAATTGTAAAGTAGTCAGTTTAGATTCAATTTTATACTTTTCCCCTGATACATGGAAAATATGGGTAAATGGAAAGTTGTTTATAAATACTAAGGATTTAAAAGTGCACTCAGTAACTGAAAATTATGTAACTTTTTCATGGGCTGTAAACCAAAAGATAACAAAAGAAAGGATAAGCAATTCTAAAAATGTAAATTTTGGACATGAAGGTATTATGTTTACTCTTTATCCAGAACAAAAATTTGATTTAGACAGTTTATCTATTAAATAATCTAATACATCTGCGCTTGTAGCTCAATTGGATAGAGCGTTGCCCTCCGGAGGCAAAGGTCGTGGGTTCGAATCCCTCCAAGCGCGTTTCTAATTAAATTTGACAATAATACTCTCACATAAGATAATAAAGATGTTTATTTTAAAGCATAATTATGTCTAATGGTACTATAAATAAAGTCATATTAGTTGGTAATTTAGGAAAAGATCCTGAAATTAGGACTACACAAAATGGAAAAGAGATAGCAAGTTTTTCAATAGCCACGTCTGAAAGTTGGACTGACAAATTTTCTGGTACTCGCTCTGAAAAGAAAGAATGGCATAATATTGTAATTTTTAGTGAAGGACTAGTAAAAATTATTAAAGACTTTGCACGGAAAGGTAGTAAAGTATACGTTGAAGGCTCTCTGAGAACTAGAAAATGGACTGACCAAAATGGTACTGAAAAGTACACAACAGAGGTGGTGCTATACAACTTTAATAGTGCCCTTACCCTTTTAGATTCACGAAACAGTATGTCAAACTTTGATTACAAGCCAAGTGAATACAAACAAAATGAAACAGAACAAAAAGATAAACAAGGAAGTTTTGACAACGATATAAAAGATGAACTAATCGATGATGAAATACCATTTTAATAACTTCAATTGAAACCTACATTTTTATGGACTGCTTATGTTACTCCTTTTAATTCTAATGGAGATAGCATAGATTACCAAAGTTTGCAGTGCTTGCTTGCAATGCAGGCTCAAGCTAAAAATGGTGTAGTGTTGCTCGGTAGCACAGGTGAAAGCTTATCACTTACTGATTCTGAAAAGCGCACCTTAGTTGAATTTGTATGTGAGCTAAAATTAAATACGAAAATTATAATTGGTGTACCAGGAGTGAATCTATATCAGACTTTTGAATGGCTTGATTTTTGCAAGGGTATGCCTATTCATGGCTATCTAATGACAACTCCCATTTATGCAAAGCCTGGAATCATGGGGCAAACTTTATGGTTTGAAAAGCTGCTTGAAAAAGCACATGTGCCAGCAATGCTTTACAATATTCCATCAAGAGCAGGAGTGAGTCTTCACGCTGAAACTGTACGTAATTTATCCAGCCACGAAAAATTTTGGGCTATCAAAGATTCAAGTTGCACCGTTGATACTTTAACTCAGTATAAGAAAGTTGCACCAAATATTGAGGTGTTTTGTGGGGACGATAATATGATATTTGATATGGCTGCTAAGGGTGCAGCTGGTCTGATTTCTGTTGCTGCCAATGTTTGGCCAAGTGTAGTACATAAATATGTTAAGCAATGTCTGAGTAGTAAAAACTCTCAGGTAGATGTGTGGCAACAGACTTGCGAAGCGTTATTTACCGCCAGTAACCCAATACCTACTAAAGCACTCTTGCATGATATTGGGCTTATAAAACACAAAACTGTCCGTCTACCACTCAGCACAGAAGATTTGCCTTCTATTGAAACATTAAGGCAAGCCAATAAAATGATTCTTGGATGGGAAAATCAACTAGCTATGCAGGATTAGGACTTGAGCGGATAATTCAATTATACTTAACACAAAAAAATGGGCTAAATCCTCTTCAAAAACTTCTATCTATCGTTTCTTAAAATACTTTCCTGCACATATCATCAACAATCTTCACATCGCTATCAAATGAGCTACCTGGCTGTTTATTTCCTTCTGGAAAAAAGCACTCAATTGCTTTATCAATTAAGAAATTTAAAGAAATACAAGGAATCATACTCACTACAAAAGTTAAAGCACCTATAGCTGCTGGTGATGTAAAACCAAGAGCAACTAGTCCTGCTCCAACTCCAAAAAAAAACACCAATACTACTGATAGTACATGCATAATTTTTAATTTTATATTCAGCACTGTTGCTATATTCTCTCAAAATTTGTTTATTTTCTTCGGACATGCTTTCTGGTATATCGTTGAGATTTGTAGTTTTTGAGAAAGAACAAGCACTGATTACACAGCATACTAATAACATTGCAGAACCAATGATTCTACCTGCAATGAGATGTGGCAAGTTAACATAACTTAGAGCTAAACCTGCAAGAGTCCCAGTAACAGCTGCCATTCCTAGTGCTATTGCTAGTTCTAGTTTTGATTCAATTTTCTTTTCTAGGTTACTTTTTGCTTGCCTTGCCTGTTTTAGTTGTGTTCTTGTATAGCCCATAATATTTACTCTTATTTAAAATTAATAATATAATACTAGCATTTTTAGTTTATATAGTCAATTTATTAAGTAATTTTAATTAACTTTCAGCACACTTTAGCCTTATATGTATGGTCCCAGAGTATAATGGTATATAAAATATGAGAACAAAATGCCATTAAAGGAGAACTTATGATTACTGGATATATCAGAACAACAGAGACAATTCATAAAGCAATGTAAACTTTCTAAGTACTATAACCTCAACTCTAAAACTAGAGTAAAATAGAAAAAAATCATTCATTTAAAAGAAAAATAACAGCTCCATATACTATTGAAGTGATAATACTTATAATGTTAGATGTGACACCAAATCTAATTTGAAATATAACTTATTTACTAAGCTTCTTTTGAAACTACTGTGAACATAGTATCTATAGATAAAACATTGCATTACCACGCCACTAAAGAGTAGCAGAATGACAAGTTTTTCAAACTAGTCCGGTAAAAATCTCAGTCAGTTTAGCTACAGCTGTATGCTTTTAACTCTCCCAAAAAGAAAATTAACCATGTGAAATTCTTGTTGATATGACTTAATGAATAATTATTTTAGGTTACTAAGTTATTTAAGAAACTTTGATAATATTTAGCCCACTTACTTTTCTATTTTCCATGTCACGATGAGCCTCTATTATTTCATCAAATTTATATTTTTTATTAATTCGTACAATTAAAAGTTTTTTTCTTATCATTTCAAAAATTTCCATTGCAGTAAGCACTAACGTAAGTCTATTGTGCTTGTAGTGATATATCAAAGTTCCAGCTGCAAATAACGAACGCGAACTAAGTAAAGAGAAATTAATAGGAGCATTACCTGATATCTGCCCATAGGAAACATATATGCCAAACTTACCTAAAGATTCAAAAGAGAGCTTGCTTGTAGCGTAACCTATAGGGTCATACACCGCACCTACTCCTCTATTTTTCGTAATCTCCATGATTTTAGAAACGAAGTCTTTATCATTGTAGTTTATTGCGTATGTGCAGCCACTTTGTAAAGCTATCTTCATTTTTTCGTCAGAGCTTATAGAACCTATCACTACACCTTTTTTATCCTTTGCCCATTGGCATATTATTTGCCCCAAACCACCATTAGCTCCATGAACTAGTACAAAAGCACCAGGCCTGATTCTATAAGATTGATTAACTAAATAGTGAGCTGTCATACCTTTAAACAATACTGCAGCAGCAACTTCATCAGGTATATCATTCGGAATTTTTATCAAATATTTCTGATGTACAATGCGCTTTTCACAATATGCCTCTGGAGGAGCTGTGCAATATCCAACTCTATCTCCAACCTTAAGTCCATCACTAATTTTTTTACCAAGCTTTTCAACAACTCCTACTGCCTCTACTCCAAGTACTGATGGCAGATCTTTAATTTTGCGCATACCTTTTCTATGTTCTAAATCATAACGATTTAAGCCGATAGTTGTATGACGTATTAAGACTTCCTCATCTTTTGGCTCACCTATGCTCTTATCTACAAATTCTAATACTTCTGGCCCCCCAGTTTTTTTAATTTGTATAGCTCTAATCATGATAAATGTAAGACAAAAACTTTAATTATGTTATCTAGCAATTAATATTTTGTAAAATATTATTTAGAGTTTATACTCTACATGAGCGTATGTTAATAGTTTTTAGGCACAAATTATGACAAATAGAGAAACTTGGCTTTATGGTGTTTTATTCAATGTGTTGTGTGAAGTGGATGAAGATGACGATTTAGATACCAATAATAAAAATAAAAGAAAGGTTAAAATGTAAAATGCAAAAATCAGATAAAAAAGGAGAGTATTGTAAATATTTATATCTTTCTTAGGAAAAAAAGGATTTGATATTAATCACAGATTTGACTTGAAAGATTATGATGGCTTTCCAATAGATAGTCTTTTTTCCATCGCCATTAACTATAAACCGTACACTTTAACAAATCTAGCGCAAGTTTTAATAAAAGCAGGAGCTAATGTGCAAAACGAAAAAGGATATTTACATACCTGTGTTTTGACCCATTCTCCGGACATATTAAAGGCTCTAATAAAAGCGGGAGTAAATGATAGCCCAAATGAAAACTACGGTGGAAATACCACCTTAGACTATGTTGCTAAATTATATGGTAGAGATAGGCCAATTGAATACAAGAATTGCTATGAGATTCTAATTAAGCATACATTAGAAAAAAATCCCAACATAGAAATGCCAGTCTCTGTAAAAAGTAATAAAGAGTTAGCTGATTACTAGAATACTTGTAAAGTAAATAATGAGAAATGGGAATTGATTACACCAAGCACTGAAACACAAGTAGTCAGTGTACAAAAAGTAAATAAGAGCCGCTGCTCAATTCAATAGATCTGTTGCATAACTTATTTATAGAAAAAGGTTTGTTATTTAAGCTTAAAAAACGTATACGATAGCGTTATTTCACTTAAATCTTTTGTACTATTGTCACGAATTATTTCAGGGTCTATGTAAAAGGATACTGGCATAGCTGCTTTTTGTTTTGGCTGCAAAATTTGTTCTTCAAAGCAGAAGCATGCAACTTTATTAAAATACTTACCTGCTTTAAAAGGTGTGACATTATACACTGCCATTCCAAGTGAAGGCTGGTCAGATAAATTTTCTGCATAATAAAACACTAAACTTTTTTGCCCTATATTCGTATCAATGTAGTTAGTTTCTGATTTAAATTCCCAAGGCAGACCGGACATTACATCAGCATTGAAGTAAACCCTGATTTTTTGGTCAGTTGCATTTATTGTCGTATTAGTTGCTTTTCTCGTTGTGCCACCATATCCAGTAGCTTTGCAAAAGATACTATACAATGGCACTGAAGCATATGCAAGACACAGCATCAATACCACTAAAGATACTAGGAAAAAAACTATAGAATTTTCATTATTTCCCATTAAAAATGGAAATCATCTAATCCTTATTGTTGAATAAATTAAGTAACCTGAGTAAATTGAAGAATATATTGATGAAGTCAAAGTAAAGATTAGTTGCACCAAGTACTGCCAGCTTAGTAGTTGCAACCTCTGAGCCATCATTATACCTATAATAAACATCTTTGATTCTCTGAGCATCGTACGCGGTCATTAAAGTAAACACTATTACTGACACAAATGATATTGCAAAATAGAGTGGACTACTCCCAAGGAACAGATTAACTATAGATGCAATGATTAATCCCCAGATTCCCATAATCAAAAAAGAACCCATACTGGTCAGATCTTTTTTTGTAGTATTACCATATAAAGCCATAGAACCAAACATGATCGATGTAATGAAAAATGCTCTCGCTATATTTTCTGCAGTATAAATTATAAAAATATGAGATAAAGAAATTCCCATTAAAACTGAGAATAGAAAAAATACAGTAAGTGTTGACTGAGCACTTAGGTGTTGAAGCCTAAAAGACATATAAAACACCAATGCAACTGGAGATAGCATTACCACAAGCGATAGAACAAGATTGGAATAAATCACCTGGAAAAGACCAGAAAACACTGTTAAAAACGCAACAAGCCCTGTAACACCTAAAGCTAAAGCCATATAATTGTATACTTTAGTTAGGTAACTCCTGAGTCCAGCACTATAATAAAAGCCCTGAGAGCGAATATCCTGTTCGTTTTTCATATAAGACATATGTAACTCCTTATTATCTCTTGATGATATATTATAATATAATACAGCGTTTTTATCAAGTAAAAAATGACATACTACAATTGAATGGTGTGGTATGCAATTAGAGAATTTCTTCCATAACTATAAGTAAATCGGTTTTCAGCAGCATTTAACTATTATAACAACCTCTGGCAATAGAAATTACTTTCACCATTCCCTCTATCATGATTTAAGGGGAATGGTGAAAGTAGTTTTTGCATTTACTAAAGCATTCTTCTTATAGACACTATACCAACAATCCACTATTTTTTCTATGTCTCGCGGTTTAACCTCTGGACCTATACTGATTCTAATTGAACATTCTGCTTGCTCTTTTGTTGCTCCCATTGCAAGCAAAACATGAGAAGGTCCAACTTTTCCAGAAGAACATGCAGAACCATTACTGACTGCAATATTATTTAAGTCAAAGTGCATGAGCTGCAGATCATTCTTCACTCTCGGCATATAAATGAAACTTGTATTTGGCAATCTTTTAGAATTTCTGCCAAAGATCTTGATATCACTGACAAGACTTAATAACCCACACTCCAATTGATCACGCAGCTTCTCTACTTCATCCATCTTTGATAGAAGATCTGGAATGTTTTGCAATGCAGCAGAAAGACCTACTATTGCAATAATATTTTCTGTACCACCACGCAATCCTTTTTCTTGCCCACCACCTATTATAGTAGGTTCTATTACAAGCTTTTTGTCAAATATTAAAACTCCACTACCTGCTATACCACCAAATTTGTGAGCAGATAAAGTAAGTAAATCCACTTCTAAATCTTCCATATTTAATTCGATTTTCCCAACACTTTGAGCAGCGTCAGTGTGACAGATTGCCCCGAATTTATGTGCTATTTTAGCTATTTCCTTAACAGGCTGGATAACTCCAGTTTCGTTATTAGCCATCATCACTGAAATTATTACTTTATTCCCTTCAAGTTCGCTTAGAATTTTTTCTAGCTCTAAAAAGTCAACAATACCCTCTTGATTAACGGGTATTATATGTGGATTATATGCAGAATTAAGAATTGAAGGATGCTCTGTAGCTGAAATTACATGCAGATAGCCTTTCATTCCTCTCATGATGAGGTTGTTTGCTTCAGTTGCACCAGACGTAAAAACTATTTCTTTATCATCTGAAATGCTAAGAGCATCACGTACGTTATCTCTTACCTCTTTAAGAATCTTCCTCGCTTCTTGTCCTCTTTTATGCAGGGATGATGGATTTAGTGTTTGTTTTGACAAAATCTCAAGTATACTTTTTTTTACATTTTTACTCACTGGAGCAGTTGCATTATAATCAGCATACACGTAACTACTATCTTCCAGGGAGAATAAACTCACAAGCTTATTTGTCACTTACCATCAACCAATTATGTATGTTAACTTTAACACAATAAAAATTTATTGCAAAAACAGCAAAATTAATACATAATTAATAAATAATTTACATTATCAACCCCTGTCAAAACAAGTTTTTATTAGGAGTCATCATGGTAGAAGTCTTTTTAAACAATTCAACAAAAAAGATAGAAGGTAGATACCATCAAAGCAAAGATACCAATGCACCGGTTGTGCTAATTTTACATCACCATCCCCAATATGGTGGTAGTATGGATAGTAAGATTATACATAGTATATATGAATCTTTTATCGATAATAACTTTTCTGCATTGACAATTAATTTTCGTGGCGTCGGAAAATCTACCGGAATTTTTGATAAGGGTATAGGAGAATTAACTGATGCTGCAGTAGCTATTGATTGGCTTCAGGAGCATAACTCTAACAACGTTCCAATTTGGATAGTCGGTTTTTCTTTTGGAGCATGGGTAGCTATGCAGTTGACAATGCGCCGTCCAGAGATAGTAAGTTTTGTTGCCCTTTCTCTTCCAGCAACTAAATACGATTTCTCTTTTCTCTCTCCTTGCCCAGTTCCTGGACTTATAATACAAAGTAATAATGATACAATTTCAGAAGAAAGCGATGTAACAGAATTAGCACAAAGGTTAATAAATTCGGTAAAAAATAACCATATGGAATACCATATAGTAGACGATACTAACCACTTTTTAAGGGATAAAGAAGAGGAAGTAGCTCAAATTATAGATAATTATATAAAACTACGCTTAAACAGTGCAGTCACTTCCTCAAAAAAAGTAAAAAAGATATAAGGGTAAAAGAATATGCCTAACTTTACAAATGAGAGAAATGAATGTATTAATATAAATAAAAAAAGTCTTGTTATGTTTAGGCAATTATTATTTCTCGTTTTAGCGATGTTTATGCTGTCAGGATGCTTCCTAAGTAAACAGCGTAAATTAAAGAGTCCGTGTATAAAAAGCAATAAAAGTATTTCGTGCGAATTATACTCCGTTAATGATCATTGGTTAAATAAGTACAAGTTATAGGTAGCTTTGTATTGTACTGTTTCTTCCATTCACAGCTTTACTAATGATCGGTTTTTTAGCTGAAAAATGTGATCTGCTTTTTCTGCAAGAACATAATTGTGTGTTACTATAAGCATAGAGCTGTTATTTTCCTTTACATATGAATGTAACAGCAAAAATACATTCAAAGAATTTATTGGGTCTAAATTTCCCGTTGGCTCATCTGCAAGTAAAAGCTTTGGAGAGTTTACAATGCTCCTTGCAATTGCAACCCTCTGCCTTTCTCCACCAGAAATTTCAGATAATATACTACTTGCTTTATTTTCCAGACCAAATTTCTCTAATATTGCTTGCGATTTTTTTTTTGCTTCAGTTTTGCTTTTTCTTGCAATAAGCTGAGGAAGCATAACGTTTTCCAACACTGATAACTCCTGTAATAAATAGTGAAATTGATAAACAAAGCTAAGAAAATTTCTTCTTACATGAGTTTTATATTTATTGCTGGCTTGCGTACAATTTACTCCATCTACTGTCACTACACCTAAAGTTGGCTTATCCAATAGACCTGCAATTTGTAGTATAGTTGTTTTTCCTGATCCCGAACTACCAATCAATGCAACTACTTGCCCTCTTGTAAGACTCAGATTGATATCTTCTACAATAGCAGGACTTTTTTTGAAGCTCTTACTTACAGAAGCTAGCCCTAGTGTTACACCACCACCCATATTATAAAAAGATCCAGGAGGGAGAATTAGACCGAGAAACTGTTACCACACCCACATCGAGACTTAGCGAGAGCATTCTTGATTTGAAAACCAGAACCACTTAGATCTTCAGTATAATCTATAGTTGAGTTATTTAAAAATTTCGCTGAACAATTATCAACCATTAATACAGGGTTTCCATTCTCATCATTAATTACTATATCTTTACCTTTTTCACTAAAACTGGAGTGGCTTCTATAATCCTCGCTATCTTCGTCATCGTCAAAATCGTCATCCAAAAACATCTCCTTATTTATTTGATCCATAAGAAAATTATACTTGAAGCCAGAGCATCCACCACCTGAAACTGCAACCCGCAAAATAGAACTCTCATCTCCTTCCTGTTCTACAAGGGAGTGGATTTTCCTTAATGCATTGTCAGTTAAGCTAATATTGTAATCTGTTGACATAACAACCACCGTTCATTATTGATAACCTATTATAGTAGAAATTTTACATGTCAAACAATAATTTTCTATTAAGTTACGCGTGCTTTCCAAATAAAACAAAAGGAAGAAATTTTAAAGAGCCAGAAGATGAAAATCGCAGCTGCTTTCAGCGTGATAGGGACCGAATTATTCACTCTAATACATTTAGAAAATTGGAGTACAAAACACAAGTTTTTATCAATTATGAGCACGACTACTATCGCACTCGGCTTACTCATAGCCTTGAAGTTGCACAAATTGCAAGGTCCATTGCTCGTAGACTTGGCTTAAATGAGGATATCACTGAATGCATAGCGCTCGCACATGATCTTGGTCATCCTCCATTTGGTCATGCAGGTGAAGATGCTCTAAAGAAATCAGTTCAAGATTTGAATCTTGATAATGAGAAGTATGAGTTTGATCATAATGTTCAAGCTATAAGGATTTTAACTTATCTTGAACAAAAACATGCTGATTTTGATGGTATGAATCTAAGTTGGGAAGTGATTGAAGGGGTTGCAAAACATAACGGTCCCTTGCTTAGTCAAAACGCAGAGTCTTCTACAAATAATCAGCTATTATTAAAATATAATGAAAAATATGATCTAAAATTTGAGGAATTTTCAAGCATTGAAGCACAAGTTGCTTCAATTGCCGATGACATCGCTTACAGTGTGCATGATCTTGATGATGCACTCAGAGCAAATTTAGTAACTATTGAAGATTTGCTTAATGTTCCCTTAATTGGCAAAATCTTTAAAAACGTAAGGAGTGAATATTCAGACTTGTCTCAGAGCAAACTCATACATGAATCACTGAGTAGAACTATAGGGATTATGATAAATGATGTCGTTTTTCAGATTGAAAAAAATATTAAAGACTACAAAATAAAAAGCGTAGAAGATGTAAGAGGTCTAAATACAATGCTAGTCACATTTTCACCAAAAATTGCAAATTCCACAAAAGAGATGAAAAAATTTAACATGGAAAAAATATACAGAAGCTATAAATTGAATAGAACAATGAACAAAGCAAAACGTATAGTACAGGAGCTTTTTCAATGCTTTTATGAAAACCCAGGGTTATTACCTATAGAGTGGAACAAGCTTGCTTGTGAATCTCAGCGTTCAGTAATAATATGTGATTATATCTCAGGTATGACAGATAGATTTGCCATACACGAGCACAGAAGAATTTTTGATACCTCATACGAAATGACTTCTTTCTAATGACCGATGATTATTTCATGTCGATCGCATTAAAACTTGCAGAAAAAAGTCTTGGAAGTGTTGCACCAAATCCCACTGTTGGATGTGTCATTGTAAAAGACGGTATGGTGATCGGTGAAGGCTACACAGGAATCGGTGGACGTCCACATGCAGAAGTAGTTGCTTTACAAAATGCTAAAGACTTAACTCATGATGCAACTATGTACGTCTCTCTTGAGCCATGTTGCCACTTTGGAGTTACAGAACCTTGCACTGCAGAAATCATAAAATCAGGAATAAGAAAGGTAGTGATTGCAGCAATTGATCCAGATAATAGAGTTTTAGGGAGAGGCATAAAAGCCTTAGCATATGCAGGAATTGAAGTTGAGCAAGGTATTATGCAAGAAGAAGCAGAGAAACTGAATGTTGGCTTTTTTACCACCAAGAAACTTCATAGACCATTCATAGCTTGCAAAATCGCAACAACTCTTGACGGAAAAATCGCAACGTTTACAGGTGATAGCAAATGGATAACAAGTGAAGATACGAGAAATTGGGTACATGAGCTCAGAGCAAAATATGATGCAATTATGATTGGCAGTAGTACCCTTATCAATGACGATCCACTCTTAACTTGCAGATTACCAGGACTCGAAGAAAGGTCGCCAATAAGGCTAATTATCGATAGCCAAGGGAAATTGAAGGAAGAGCATAATATTGCAAAGACTGCAGACAAAATAACAACTTGGGTGATTACAAACAGAGAAATAGAGAAAAAAATAAAAAACATTAATTATTTGATAGTCAATTCAAATCACAAACCTCCTGTTATTTCAGATGTTACTACAACACACTCTCCTGTCATTCCAATGCCTTCTCCTGTCATCCCAGTGCCCAGACACTTAGATCCAGAAAACTTCAAGCAATTGCATAATGAAAACTGGTCACGCGCTGGAATGACATCGGAACCTGATATTATCGATAAAGTCTGCTTAAAGGACATGGTATCAAAACTTGTTTCAGAAATTGGCATAACAAGGTTATTAGTTGAAGGTGGAGGAGTGTTAATTACAGAATTATTAAAACATAACTTAATCGACAGGTTGATAATCTGCCGTAGTGGAAAGATTTTAGGTAATGATGCCACTCCTTTTGTAAGAGATTTAGGAATTCAATCCATCAATGAATGTTATCAGTTCAAAAAAGCAGAGATAATAGAGTTTAGTAAGGATGTAGTTGAGATGTGGGATATATTATCATAACCTTTACATGCTCAAATGAAAAAAAGAGGCAGAATCATCTCTACCTCTGTACCATTTAGCTTATGAGCTTTTTTGAGATATTTTGCTTTCGAATGCTTCAACAACTTTAGCATCTTCTAACGAACTCTTAAGTGTTTCATTAAATTTGCTTGAATCCAGTTTTTCAGCTAATTTCGTATCAACTTCAGACTTGTCAGCTTTGCTATTCAACTCATCTTTAGTAGCTAAATCTTTAATTTTTCCTTCAACTTCTGTTTTAGCTGCTTCAGCGTCTGCTTTAGCTTCACTTATTTCTTCATTCTTATGCATTTGCTGATATGAAGCATAAGCTGCTGCGGCAAAATATACAGCGACAACAAACAGAGCTGCAATTCCAGCAGGGCTAGAAATAAGTGCTAAAAATGCAGGGCCAGCAATTACTTTAGTAGCAATCAATACTGTTGTTATTGCTGCTGCTAAAGATGCAGTTGCAACTGTACCTTCAATACTCATTTTTGTTATAGGTGCTATATTTTTCAATTTCCATATAGTAGGCATAATAACTTCCTCCTTAATTAAGGTTTATAAAAAGTTAATTGTATATTAAGAATGCACACTAGTCAAGCATTTGTATTAACAACTTAATATTTTATCTACTTCCTAAATTGTTACTCATTATGTAAGAACCTGTTCATAATCTTTTGAGGAGGAAAGCAGCGAAAGCAAGAACGACCATTTGCAGGCTAGTGTTGAGTTTCCGCTCGCAATTTTTCCAAAGTCGCCTACATTTTTGCAACCAGGCAAAAGAAGATCTCTCAACAACCCATCTTTTTGGCAATACAGCAAAGGTGTGTAATTCTTGTCCTCTTCCTGCAAGACTTCAGATCTGCTACAATAATCTCAAACTTTCCTCGACTTATATCACTTGGATATAAACTTCCCATATCCTACTTTATCCTCTCATTCTATCCCTTTTTTGAGATCATGTACAGGTTCTTAGGCAATGCAGACAATTATCCGGACCTGATTTCCAAAGACCTGAAAGTTCTGAAAGATGTTTTAGATGCTTTTCATCAACAAAAAATACCAGTAGTATTAACGATGCTTAGCTTACCTGGATCTAGATGGAAGCAAAATAATAACGATAAAGATGATTTACGTTTATGGTCAGATCAAGCTTTTCAAAAACAAGCAGCAAAATTTTGGCAAGATCTTGCGAAAGAGCTTAAAGATCATCCTGCTATTGTTGGATATAATATCTTAAATGAACCACATCCAGAAAGGCTTTATAATACTGCAGATTCGGCTATTTATAAAGTAGAACAAAGCAAAGTTCAGAAGAATCTATTTGGCTTTTATAGCAGCGTGGTAAACAGTATCCGCCAAGTTGACTCAGAGACCCCAATAATACTTGATAGCAGCAGTTATGCTGACTCTAATACTTTTAACAAATTTGAACCAGTTAGTGATAAAAATGTTCTTTATTCATTTCATATATATGAGCCTTTTGCTTATATAAACTTAAAATTAAACCAAGGTAACTTCGCCTACCCTGGACATGTTCAATCTTTTGATGCAAAAAAAAGTAGAGTATTGGAATAAAGATAAGTTAAAATCATATATAGAACCTGTAAAAATTTTCCAAAAGAGGTATAATATACCAGATTATAAGATCCTTGCTGGAGAGTTTGGCGGGCACCGCTGCTCAAAAGGATTAGAGCACTATTTTCGAGATCTTATCTATTTTTAATGAATATAATTGGCATTTTGCTGTTTATGGCTTTCGAGAAGATATATGGGATGGTATGGACTATGAACTTGGAAGTAAGAAATTATCGTGGAAAGATTGGTAAGCAATTGAAGAGGGTAGGATGAAAAAAAATTATTTGCCAAATAATTCAATTTTTAATACATTAAGAGAAGAATGGTCAAGTCAGCTCGCTGGCCATTCGTCATAAAAGAATATTTCTTTTATTGATCTTCTTTGTTTTTCTTTGACTTCAGCACCCTCTTTTTCGTAACCAACTGCTATCACTGACATTACATTAAAATCATCAGGTATATTGAATCTCTTAACTATTTTATCTTTATCAAATCCACCCATTTGATGAGTCATTAAGTTCATAGCTGCAGCCTGCAGCATAAGTGCATAATTTGCTGCACCAGTATCATGCTTAGCCCAAAAATTTTCTCCTTTACCTTGTTTGCGGAAGTTCTTAGCGCTTAGAGATATAATTAGTATTTGTGCATCTTTTGCCCACTTTTGATTAGATTCATCAAGGCAATCGAGCAATTTTTTCCATGCGCTTTGATTGTTCTGTTTGTTGCATATCACATATCGCCAAGGTTCATCACCAAAACACGAGGGTGTTAGCCTTACAGCTTCTATTAAAATATCCATTTCTTTCTGATATATTGCTCTTGTAGGATCGTATGAACGTCCGCTGTGTCTTTCTTTCATCAAAGATAATAGATCTTGTTTACTCATCATTTTTAAATAGTGCATAAATAATTCATTGTAGCGCAATATAAGCAAAATTTAAATTGCAAAACCTCTTATACACATATATTACATATAGTAAGTTATTTTTATTGGGAAGATATGTTTATAACACAATCAAGCAGTAGGTCAACACTGGCTGAAATATTGTCTTGTGTTTTACTTTTATTCTTGATGGCTCAAATAAGCATACCATTGCAGCCTGTGCCTATTACATTGCAAACTTTAGGATTAATGCTTGTTGGGCTTAAATTTAACCGCAGAACAGCATTCTATTCTGTGCTTACATATCTATCACTTGGTGCAGCAGGATTTCCTGTTTTTGCGAATTTTTCTGGTGGTCATCACATTTTTCTCGGGCTAACAGGTGGATATTTGATTGGCTGTTTAGTTGCTGTTGTAGTAATGAGCAGAGTAAATGAATTACTGAACTCTAAATATAAATCATTTATGTGTAATTCTTTAAGTTGTCTGGCGGGTAAAGTCGTAATCTTTATTTGTGGTATTAGTTGGCTTACTATTTACGTGGGTCTGAAACAAGCAATAATGGTAGGTGTTTTACCATTCATCCTTCCTGGTTTGGTAAAAATTTTTCTACTTGTAGCAGCTTTGCAGTATTTGAAAAAGTGATAAGGTTTCGTCCTCATCATTTTATGTGCATTCTTGCATTTCAAAGGTATGGATATTCTCAGAGCTTTGTAGAAAATTACAAAAAGATAGCAAGTAAAGTAATTAGTGATCCTAATACTAAAATCGAAGTAGTTGATAATCTTGACACTATTTACAGTGTTTGTCCAAACCAGACTAAACAAGGTAAATGTACCACACAAGCTAAAGTTTTAGAGCTAGATAGAAGGCATATGGAAATTTTAGGAATAAAAATTGGCGAGATTTTGACCTAGAGTGAAGCAGTCAAAAGAATTAGAAAGAAAATGTCTTTAGAGAAATTTGACTACGCATGTGAGGAGTGTAATTGGCAACCATATGGAATGTGTAGAAGTGCTCTTTTAACTCATTCTAAATAGAATCTGCCAATTAATAATATCTTTATTATTATATTAGATAAGTAATTCAGCATTTATGAATTTGTAATGTGTTGCGTATAGTTCAAAGAAATAAGATTTACTGGTTACGCGCTGCAGCCAATGCCACAACACTAGGATCTATGTTTGTCTGCATGTTAATTTGCGTTGTGATTTTATGGAGGTCTTCTGTTACCTATGCTAGTGAAAATTTGGAGATACAGAAGGTCTTTGATAGTGTTGTCAAGCATATAAAAGCTGATAAAAAATATAAAGATCTTGATGTTCTCGAGAGAAAAAGTGACAAATTTAATATCAAAATTTCGCAGAATTCTGGCAAGAATTTTGACATATACTCTATTTTAAAAAAAGCAAAAGATTCCTTTGAGTTAGGAGATAGTGAAACAGCTACTTCTCTCCTCAATCAGATTATTGCAAGATTTCCTTATCATGAAAGTGCTTTAATTGGATTAGGGAATATCTATTACGCTAACAAAGAATTTAAAAAAGCTGTAGAGATTTACACAAGACTGTTAAAAGAATATCCTAGCAACCCTTATGTATTAAAGAATTTTCTGACGATAATCTCACAATATGATCCTAATTTAGCATTGAGTGAAATGTTGAAATTGTATGATACACTCAGAAATAGCGCCCCCTTATCAGCAAATTTAGGTTTGATCTATATGAAAAAAGGGGATTACGTAAAAGCTAAAGAATATATGAAAGCAGCAATTTCTTTAGATCAAAACAATATTTTTTATACCTATAATTTAGCTGTTATTCTAGATAAGCTCTCAGATTTTAAAAATGCCACAGCATGTTATTCAAAGTTGTTGAACATGTCAAAAAATGTAAGTGAAAGAATACCTTTATACAAGGTAGCAGCAAGACTAAAATTTATACAACTCCATAGTGCGCACCCAGCGATTCCATAAGAGTTGCTTGTATCGCTATTTTTGTTTACAACAACAACATTGAACTATAGAATTATATCTAGAGGGGCAATTAGCTCAGCTGGTAGAGCATCTCGTTTACACCGAGGAGGTCGGCAGTTCAAGTCTGTCATTGCCCATTAGCCTAGTTGAATATTAATATTACAATTATTTCAATCAAAATATAGAAAATGCAAGACAACATAGTACCAGTTTCAATAGTGAAAGAGCTAGAGGATTCTTATCTCTCCTACGCAATGAGTGTGATCATAAGTCGAGCTATACCTGATGTGCGAGATGGATTTAAACCTGTTCATAGGCGCATATTATATGCAATGTCGAGGGCTGGGTTCGATGCCGGTAAACCGTATAAAAAAGCAGCTCGTATAGTCGGGGATGTAATGGGAAAATATCACCCACATGGTGACATGGCTATCTATGACTCCTTGGTCAGGATGGCTCAAGATTTTTCTCTTCTTTTACCACTTATTGATGGGCAAGGTAACTTTGGTTCGATAGATGGAGATCCGCCAGCTTCAATGCGATATACAGAAGCAAGGCTCCACAGAGTGTCGCATTTTTTACTAAATGATATCGACGAAGATACAGTTGATTTTAGGCCAAACTATGATGAAAATGAAACAGAGCCTGTTGTACTGCCTGCAGAATTTCCGAATCTATTGGTAAATGGTGCAAGCGGTGTTGCAGTTGGTATGGCAACCAATATTCCTTCTCACAACCTTGGAGAAATAATAGATGCTTGTATGTTATATATAGATAACCCTGAAGTTACTTTGGATGAGTTACTTGAAGTGATGCCAGGACCGGATTTCCCAACTGGGGGAACGATTCTTGGAAGGTCTGGAATAAGATCAGCATTTGCAACGGGTCGTGGATCAATTGTTGTGCAAGGCAAAACTCACATGGAAGATCTGCCACAAGATAGGCAAGCAATAGTGATTGATGAAATACCTTACCAGGTAAATAAAGTAAAATTAATTGAGAAGATAGGTGAGCTTGTAAAAGAAAAAAGAATTGATGGCATAACAGAAATTAGGGATGAATCTGATAAGTCTGGTATTAGGGTAGTAATTGACCTCAGAAGAAATGCTGAAGCAAGTTTTATACTTAATCAAATATTGGGACTAACTCCACTGAGAAGTAGCTTTAGTGTTAACACTTTAGTCCTCAACAACAACAGGCCTGCTTTGATGTCGTTGAAAGAAATTATAGCTGCTTTTATTGATTTTAGAAAAGAAGTATTAATCAGGAGAACAGAGTTTCGTCTAAGAAAAACAAGGGAAAAAGCTCATATATATATAGGGCTCTACATTGCGGTCTTGAGCATAGATGAAGTGATAAAAATCATCCGTGGTGCAAAAGATCCTGCAGAAGCAAGTAGAGAACTTTTAAATAAAGAATGGAAAACTTCAGCTGAGATAAGCACAATTATTGGATTAATCTCAGATAGCACGAGATTTTTGAAAGACGGAGTGTATAGATTAACTGAGCTGCAAACGAAAGCTATTCTTGACATGAAATTGCAACGTTTAACAGGCCTTGAAAAAGACAAATTAGAAGCTGAGCTAAGTTCAATGATTAACCTGATAAAAGAATATATCGCTTTTCTTGGTTCAGTAGAGAAGTTGATGAAAGAAATAAAAAACAATCTACAAGAAATAAAGAACAGATTTACTGTGCCGCGAAAAACTTCAATAGAAGAATCAGATATGGACATCGAAGCTGAAGATCTAATTCCACAAGAGGATATGGTAGTGACCGTAACTATGAATGGTTACATCAAACGTGTGAAACTCTCTCATTATAAAACCCAGCATCGTGGTGGAAAGGGAAAGCTAGGACAGGGATTAAAAGAGGAGGACGTAATTACAAAATTATTTGTTGGAAATACCCACACTAGTCTTTTATTCTTTTCTAATACTGGTCGAGTTTACAGATTAAAGGTTTATAAACTCCCTCTTGCAGAACCAACTGCACGTGGAAGAGCACTTGTTAATATATTTCCGCTTAGCGATGGTGAAACAATAACTAACATTATGCCGCTTCCAAGTGAGAATGACGAAAATCAAAATATAGTTTTTGTTACTGCTCATGGGAACATAAGGCGTAACTCCTTAGCGGATTTTCACTATATTCCAAGCAATGGAAAAATAGCAATAAAGCTCGACGAAGGAGATAAGTTAATATCAGTTAAAGTATGTAGCGAAATTGATCATGTTCTACTTTCAACAACACTTGGAAAAAGTATCAGATTTGTTGTAAGCGATGTGCGTCAATTTAAGAGTCGTAATTCAGATGGCGTAAGAGGTATCAAACTTGCAAAAAATGACAGTGTGATATCCATGACAATACTAAACGGCATAGGTATTGCAACAGAAACAAAAGAGCTTTACTTAAGAGTTCCGCTTGCAAAAAGGATGGAAGCTGTAACCAACAACTCAATTGATTCTAAATTAGAAAAAACTTTGAATGATTTAGGAATAGATAACAAACTGTTCTTAAAACTTGCAATGAATGAGGAGTTCATATTAACTATTACTGAAAATGGTTTTGGTAAAAGAACTTCTGCATACGAGTATAGGGTAACAAATAGAGGTGGTGTTGGTATTACAAATATCCTTACTACCGATAGAAACGGTAATGTTGTTGCTAGCTTTCCAGTTGAACAGGGTGATAATATCATGCTTATTACAGATAAAGGAAAGTTAATTCGTATTTCAGTAAATGATATCAGAATTGCAGGACGTAGCACTCAAGGAGTCACTCTGTTTAAAACAGAGAGTAGAGAAAAGGTGGTGTCAGTAGCGAAAATTGAGGATCCTGATTCCACTGAAGATAGTATTTCCGAAATTGAAAACTCTGTTTCTTCTTAACTGTATAGCAAAAGTTAAGCAAATAGTGCAAATTTCTATTGATTAATCTATAGTATTTAAATTAAAATATATGTTTATGTTCAAGTAGAGATTGATGGATAAGAAGTTAACTAAAAATAAAAAATCATTGACGAATGAGAAGAGTAAAAAAACATCTCTTGTTAAAGATTTTGCCAAAAATAAGAGTAGAAGAGATTTTATCATATTAACTACGTGTGCCATGGCAGGTATAGGAGCTGCAAGCGGTCTTTGGCCATTGGTTAAGTCTATGAATCCTTCTGCTGAGGTTTTAGCGATGTCTACGGTTGAGGTTAATCTATCTGATATTCAAGAAGGACAAAGAAAAAAGGTAAAATGGCAAGGTAAGCCAGTATTTATCCGCAAGCGCACAAAACAAGAGATTGAGGCTGCAAGAGCCATAAATGCAGAAAATTTGAGAGATCCTGAATCAGATGAAAAAAGAGTATACAAAGGGAAAGATGAATGGTTAATTATGATTGGAATATGCACCCATCTTGGATGTGTACCAGTTGATCACGCTACAAAAGACGGCAACGGTTGGTTCTGCCCTTGTCACGGTTCATATTATGACACATCAGGCCGAGTAATTGGCGGTCCTGCACCAAAAAACATGGCTATACCTGACTACTTTTTTCCAAGTGAAAATATTGTAGTAATTGGCAAGAAGGCTTAACGGATTTTTATAATTAAAGTAATAAAAGTATGTTCCATTTCAAGAAGCACACTGACTTCATAGGCAAAGCTCTTGAAGTCTATCAAGCTAATTTTATACTATGCACATATTCGGGTGATAATTAAGAAACTTGCCTGCCAAATCTTCAGAGTTGATAGCTAAATTTAAAACTTGTTCCTTTGCGTCAGAAAAATTCTGACTAACTTGCTTAAAGTTATTTTCTAACTCTTCGAGGATGTAGCTGAAATTAAAAAAACTTTTCTGCATTTCATCAATATTTTGAGTTATATAGCTTAATACATAAAGATATAGACAAGAGGGGAAGAGATATGGTAAAGCAAGAAAAAGCTGAAAGTGAGGGAATAAATGGAGTCACCATATCAATATGAATTAAGGGAAAGAGTGATTTCAGTGGAATTGGGAGTCGCAATAGTAAAAGTGAAAGAAATCTTCAAAGTAGAACTATCCCCCAAAGCTGCACATGGACATAGAATATCCTTTATCAGGGATGGACGTAAACATTGAAGATCTTCCCCTAGAGCTGGATATAGATATAAAGTCATTTATGACATTACCTATATTCGAGAAAAATATCACATGCCAAGAACCTTGTCAAAATTATATAATCTATCTCTAGAGCAGGTTATTGAGAATGTCAATCCACATAAAAGAGCCAGGTATTCCTAACACCACTAAACTCACAAATTCATTTGCTAGAGTTTATAAGTTCTTGTTTATAATAATTTTATTATATCGTAAAACGATCTATATCGGCCTATTTAAAAAGTATTTTACTTTCCTTAAGGATTTTTTAAAGACCACCTATTGAATTCTATGATATTGTTTTTTGTGAGATTGTTATACAAGTTATGGCAAGGAAGGCAGAGAGATTTGTTAAGTAGTTTTTGCATCTATATGAGCTACTTGAATAATGGTTACAATATTTGTACAATTGTACAGCATGAGCTGAGTTCGCTTAGCCCTTATCTACATATTCAGTTCCACCAACAGTTATTGCATCGACCTTGAGTGTTGGCTGACCAACTCCAACAGGCACATTTTGTCCGTCTTTTGAGCACGTACCAACACCAGGATCTAACTTTAGATCATTACCAATCATTGATACTTTTTTTAGCACTGTTGGCCCATCACCAATTAGCGTTGCTCCTTTGACTGGTTGTGTAACTTTACCATTTTTTATTAGGTAAGCTTCCGAAGATGAGAAAACAAATTTTCCTGATGTTATATCAACTTGTCCACCACCAAAATTTACTGCATATAGGCCTCTCTTTACACTGGATATTATTTCTTCTGGTGTATATTTTCCTGGCAACATATAGGTGTTTGTCATGCGTGGCATAGTAACTTCTTTGTAACTTTCTCTTCTACCATTACCAGTTGGATTTACACACATAAGTTTAGCGTTCATATGATCTTGCATATATCCTTTTAGAATTCCATCTTCTATAAGCACATTATAGCCAGGTAAATTACCCTCATCGTCTATGCTAATAGAACCACGCAAATTAGGTAGAGTTCCATCATCAATTACAGTAATGTTACTGGCTGCCACTTGTTTACCCATAGAATTTGAAAATGCCGAGATTCCTTTACGGTTAAAATCACCTTCAAGTCCATGACCTACAGCTTCATGCAATAATATTCCTGGCCAACCTGAACCTAAAACAACTGTCATCTCTCCAGCCGGAGCTGGAATTGCCTCAAGATTTACTAGCGCTTGCTCTAACGCTTGATTTGCAACTTCTTTCCACTTCTTCTCAGAAACAAATTTACTATAAGAGTCTCTTCCACCGTGCCCTGCAGAACCTCTCTCAGCTCGGCCATTTTTCTCTACGATGACTAGTACATTAAAACGTACCAAAGGCCTAATATCGCTTAACCTGTGATCATCTTTTATTATTTGTACAACTTGCCATTCTCCATTTAGAGTTATTTTTACCTGCTTCACGCAGTTATTCTTCGACCTTACATACTCATTAATCTCATTGAGTAGTTTAATTTTTGAGCTCAGATCCATTTCATTTATGGGATTAATCGTTGAATACAGGCTTTTTGCCTCCTCATTTAAGTTTACTGAATTTGTTTTGCTTAAAGATGCTGAACTTTTTACCATAGAAGCAGCTTTACTAATTTCTTTTTCGCTAATCTCAGAAGAGCAAACAAAAGACGTACTATCTTCACAAAAAGACCTTAGACCAAATCCTCTTCTGATATTTAAATCCATATGTTTTAATATATTATCATCAAAAATTAGGGATTCTGATTGGCAAAACTCTAAAAATAGCTCACCACCATCACTATTGCTCAAAGCGTCGTTGACTATTTTATGTACATTATTAATATTAACATTGTTCTGAGCAAAAAATATTTGATCTAGATTTGGCATTACCTTTGAGATAAAAATTACTTGAGTATATTATTTTATTTTAACATAGTAAATCACAAAAAGCCCGGGTGGCGGAATTGGTAGACGCGCTAGCTTCAGGTGCTAGTAACTTTTCAAGTTGTGGAAGTTCAAATCTTCTCCCGGGCACTCTGTATTGATTTTCAAGTCAATTAATGTTATGAGATAATATGCATTTACTGCTAGGTTTATGAGTTATGAGAGAGAGGCTTATTTACAGGAAAAAAATACGAACTTATTCAAAACGCTTGGTTACTGCACTATCTATTGCTTCTTTGATGGGGTATACAGCAGCATTAGCCCTAAATATTTCTTCCTCAAGCTTGTACTGTACTATTGTCAGCACTATGCTAAGTGCACTTTCGCTTGCTTTAAATATATGGTCATTAACTGATCATTTTAGGCAGTGTGGCCTTAATAAGCAATTCGATACCTCTTGGCAAGATAAATTAATGAAGATCTGCCTCGACATTACATCTAACGTTTCATTTTTAATAAGAGGAATTACATCTATATTACCTCTTGAATTTCCTATTATCCCCTTTATTTCCGTTGCTTTTTTTATTCTAGGCTGTACCTTTATGGCAACCAATTTCATTCAAACTATGATTAGTCAGCCGCAAATAGATGAAACCAAAACCTCAAAGCTAGTGATCATTTGAACATTCAATCTGCAATAGATGCCTAATTATTACATGTTAATAAGTTAGCTTATTTAACTTAACAAATTACGCCATCCCCCTTACTATAATAGCAAGAGTATTTATCATTGTTTTTAATATCCGCGGATTTAACAGCAAAATTCAGTAAAAAACTCAGATATTTATTGGCAAATTACATAAAAATTATAGCGGCTGTATGTCTTTTAAATTTTTTCTACATTCAGCTAAATCGCGCTTAAAATAAGCGTTAGCACATTATTACAACGCCAATTTACATTATTATAGGGTCAAAACTCACTGCTGGGGGGTTCTTTTACCTTTTTTTTGTTTGGTAAATTTCTCAATATTTATTGCTAAAGTAATTTAAAAAAGGTGTCATTCCAGCGCGTGACGCTGGAATCCAGCTTTTTCATAATCATCGGAAACATTGTATTTTAACATTACTTTTATACTCGTAAATTTAACTAGATCCCAGTGTCTAGCACTGGGATGACAGCATCATAAAGGAATCAATGTCAGATACTTGAATGACATCACTATAAAGTAGATTCCTGTGCTGAAATAGAGGCTACTTAAGTGACAAGATAGATAGAACTGGCATTAATCGGATTTGAGTTACTCAAATGACCAATGAAAACTGTAACCCTAAACATTGAAGCACTATTGTGCACTAAATGATAACTTTCATACACTTGTCATGGTAGTCGTGAAAGAAATAATTCATACAATAAGCATGAATGAAAGAATTGACATGATTTGGAAGTTTATATATTATAAAGTATTAATAGTTAGTTAATTTATTAGGTGGGGATATGGGGTATAAGTTAAGAAAAAGAGAATATAATTATAATGAAAGTTTATTTAAAGAGATAGGTATTCAAGTACAAGAAGTAGAAGGTCGTAACTTCTTAGAAATATCTAATATAATAGCAAAAAATTATAAAAGGTTATCAAGAAAGTTTCACCCAGATAAACCAGGAGGTAGCGATGAAAAAATGCAGGCCCTTAACAGAAATAAAGCAGCACTTTTGCAATATATTAAACCACTAAGTGGAAAGAATCAGGGATTAATCATTCCCGAAGAATGAAAAAGGTATTTACAGTCAATTCAGCAAGGTCAGAATGATAAGCGTACAAAGTATTATTTTGTTTTTAATTTGGTAAGATTCTTACTGTCCGTCTCGTCATTAGTGTCGTATATTTACTTGGGGTTTAAGCTATGTAAGGCTGCTAATTTTACTGACGCACCTGGTATTTTGTTTAGTGCGAGCCTAATAACATTAGTTACAACTTTTTTCTTATCTGTTTATTTGATAGCTTCTGTAGTTAAAGAAGCTGTGGATTTGCAAAATTCTCAACGGGAACAAGGTGAAAATTTAGATCAAGAAGAGCTAAAAGATGAAATGTTCAAAAGTAAAGCATTTAAATATCTAATTCTTACTTCCCAAATTTCAAATTATCTTCCTCCTATTTTATTAATAGCAGGTTTGGTGTTACAGTACCAATCTAGTTGCTTAAACAGTAAAATACTCATCGGATTTGCTGCATTACTAGGTTGTAGTTTATTACTACACTTAGCAAGTGAAATTTACGAGAGAAAAGTTGTAAATCTTGTAAAAACTGAAGGAATAGATGATGAACAAAATGTACCTATAGGAGCATCAACCGAAAAGCCAAGCAGCATTGTAAATCCTGATGGTGCTTTTAACGTCTCGGCTCATCAAGTAGGTTGATTATTCTCCATACTCAAATCTCTGGCTAAAAATAGCGAGCCACAGATTAGTATGATTTTGACGTTTTGAATAGAGGCTTTCAATATGTAATTTGATATTGCATCATTGATTGATTCACATTCGATAGCATTGATTCCTATATTATGAGCTCCTTCTCTAATTAAATCTTTACTTGTTGCTTTAGGTTCAGATTTAACACAAACGGCGCATAGTAGTTTGATGTATGGCTTTAAGTGCTCTAAGAACCCTGCGACGTTTCTGTTACGAGTAACACCAAAGATCATATAGATACCTTCAGCAAAATTGTCTCTTACCCACTTAGCTAACACTCTGGCACCATCATTGTTGTGCGCGCCATCTAGAAATAATTGCCAATCTTTTGGTAATAAAGAAATTAAATTACCTTCTTTTATAGACTCTAGCCGCGCAGGCCAATAAGTGCTCTGTAAACCTGAAGCAATGTCCTCTTCTCCAATATTAAATCCATACTTCCCACTCAAAATGCTACATGCTGCAATTGCGTTTCCTGAATTGATTATTTGATGATCTCCTTTTAAAGATGGCAAAGAAAATTCTATTGATTGAATAGTCGATTGAAAGACTATTCTGTTATTCTGTTTTTTGCAATTCCACTCAAATCCTCCTCTATATAAGGGAGATTTTTTGTTTATTGCGTGTTGTTCTAGCGTATTCATTATAGATTTTTCTTGTGGTGCTATTACGCAAGGAACATGAGGTTTCATTATTCCAGCCTTTTCGCCTGCTATGGTTTCTACGGTAGGACCAAGATATTCTGTATGGTCAAGTGCAATGGAAGTGATGATCGTTAGAATCGGATTATCTATAACATTTGTTGCATCAAGCCTTCCACCCATACCCACCTCAACTAAAGTAATATCCGCTTTATGGTGAGCAAAAGCTAAGAAAGCTGCAATTGTTGTGGCCTCAAATAGAGTGATAGGTTGTTCCGCAACTGCTATACGGCATTCTTCCAGTGAGTTATGTAATTCACTATCATCGACATCATTGCCTGCAACAACTATTCTCTCATTAAAATTCACTAAATGTGGAGAAGTGTACGTATGAACTTTATACCCTGCTGCTTGCATTATATATCTTATAAATGATAGTGTTGATCCTTTGCCATTAGTACCAGCTATGTGAATTATTGGCGGTATTTTTTTCTCGGGATTACCCAGTTTATTTAGAAAATTTTTTATGCGATCAAGAGAAAAATCCTTTGGCCTACTGCCAATCGGCTTAGGCCAATGAGGCATGTATATCATAAATTATTGTTACGTTTTAATTCATCTATTACACTTGCCATGCCATTCGTGTCGATCTTTTCACTAAATTGAGAACGTTGATTAATAGCAATACTTATTCCACTCATTACAACATCGTTTATTAAGAAAGAACTGTCACTTTTAGTAACTTTAAAGTCAATATTTGTAAATTCCTCATCACCATAAGAAAATCTTGTTCCTATCAGACAAGTTTCATCGTCAACTGCTTTTGTACTCATTATGATCATTTCACTATTATTTATGTATTTATACAAAATTTTAGCGCATAAACGCGCGAGATATACTTCATATTCTTTTAGAAACTCTTCTTTTTCTTTCTGAGTAGATAAATTCCAATATTTCCCTATTACAAATCGAGATATTTCTTTGAGGTTAACATTATTCTGAATGATCTTCCGAAGCTTTTCGTGTATATGTTCTAAATTTTTTCTATTCCCTTTCATAAACGTATTATCTATTTGCTGCTTCATGGCAAGCACAAAAGTTTTGTGACCTATACAACTAGCGTAAGCACTTGAGGATATTAAAATAAAAATGGTTAAGAGCTTAATAATATTCATAAGATATATTTATTAGCTATGATACTAAAAATGCAAAATTTAACAAAGGCAAAATAATAATCGCTAGCTTTAATATATCTATAGACATACTCTATATAAATAATCTATAATTAATTTAGGGTTCTGTGCTATGCGTTATGAGTTAAGTTAAATTTTCCGAGCGATAATTTCTGATCAAGGGAATTGCCTCTGTTAATTTCATTGAAATTAGTACGTGATGCCCACCTTAACTTTAGGTCTCAGGAATCTACTAAGACTGACGGTAGATACGGATCCCTTTTCCATTATTCAGGTTTATGTTACACCAATATAAAGAACAAGGTGTCTTTTTCTGTTCATCTCATAGGGTGTTTCAAGTTGTAATTGACGTTGAGAAGTATCCTGATTTTGTTCCTTGGTGCAAAGCTGTTCATATAAAAGAAAAAACTGATAGCCAAATGACTGTGGATCTCCTCGCAGCTTTTCATGGTATTAAAGGAAGTTACACATCAGAAGTGACCTCCCTTGCTCCAAATGGAATAAATGAAGGTTGGATAAAAGCTGTGTCGTCAAATGGAATATTTAAACATTTATACAACGAGTGGAAATTCACTTCTATGAACGAAAGTAAAACTATGGTAAAGTTCTATATAGAATTTGAATTTAAATCCAACTTGTTTTCCACTTTATTAAACTCAGTGTATAAATACACACAAAGCAGAATAATTGCTGCATTCAAAGATAGAGTAGAAAGCGTTACCGAGAAAAAGTTATCTTGACATTATTCATATAAATGCATTATTTTTTTTAATAAGTTAAGTGTTTCTATTGTAATGATCTTTAGATTATTGTTTTTACTAATTTTTATAAGTGTTAGTTCTTATGCAGCTATTGAACAAAACTTACCCAACACTCAAAAAACTGATGAAATAACACCAAAAGAACTACTGTCGCTATTGCCTGATGATAAATTATTAGGAGATCGAAAAGCACCAATTTTAATGATAGAATACGCATCGCTCACTTGTTATCACTGTTCTCTTTTTCATAAGAAAGTTTTTCCTAAAATCAAAGAGAAGTACATAGATACAGGTAAGATGTTATACATATTTCGTCATTTTCCTCTAGATTACAGAGGATTAAAAGCTGCAATGCTAAGTTATTGTTATGAAAAAGAAGAAGACTATTTTAATTTTAACAAAGCTGTGTTTAATGCAATAGAATCGTGGAACTACTCTAATTTTAGTGATTTAACTATACTACAAAAAATTGCTGCACTAAGCAATTTGAAGCAAGATGTATTTAACCAATGCATTAATGATAAAAAGATGATGGACAAAATTATAAATGACAAATCACTTGCAATTAATAAGCTTGATATCACAGCTACTCCTATATTCATCATCAAGCTTAACGATGACAAATCATATGTAGAGAATGGCAAAATCAAACATGAAGGATATAGAGAGCTGGAATACTTCACTAATGTAATAGATGAGTTATATGGAAAAGCTATAGTGAAGTAATAACACTTTAGCTTACCATATAAAAACCCTATGCTGAATCAGTATTTTTTGATACTGTTTGTTGCTTTTTACGCTCAAACTCTCTTTTTTTACTGTGCCAAGCATAATAATACATAGCAATTTTATTCTCTATTAATACTATCGTTCCATCATAAAATTGGACCATATCCATAACTTTTTTCTGAGCTTCGTTAAAGCGTTCTTTGTACTTCTCGCGATAAGCTGGATTATGCAGTAATTTCACTCCTTCATTATTATTAGATTTCTTGCTTAACGTTTCAACTTTGTTAGCAATGTTATAAGACATATAACTCCCTCTAATTGATTATAAAAATTACATTTTAAGAGAGATGTAAATAAACGATCCCTTAATTCTAGTATAACAATTGATTATTATACTAGTTAACCATAGTAAAATATATAATAATCTTTGTCACTTAAAATTTTACTTTATAAAATAACAACTTAAAATAAAAAAATTTATTATTCTTAACTCTATTATTATATTTATAAATCTTATATAGATTAAACCTCCTTAGTTTATATTATAAAACTTAATGCGTCATAACTTTAGCAGAAAATCATTGTACATAAGAAGCTTATTTGCAAAAGAGTATAAAAGAATAGAAGAACATTGTACTCTTGATAAGAAACAACGTATTCAAATCACTCCTGAAGAAGGAAAATTATTAAATTTATTTATCAAAATCCATAAAGTTAAAAGCATAGTTGAAATTGGCACGTTATATGGTTATTCGTCAATTTGTATGGTAAAAGCTTTACCGAAAGATGGTCATATATATACAATAGAAAATAATCCTCAACACTCAAGAATAGCAAAAAAAAATTTTAGTGCTTTTAATCTAAGTGATAAAATTACTCTAATAGAAGGTGATGAACTGGAAAAAATTAATGAATTATCAGCAAAGGCACCATTTGACATGATATTCATCGATGCTGACAAAAGTAGTTATCCTAAGTATTTAGATTGGGCAGAGTCATACATTAAACAAGATGGGCTAATCATTGCAGATAACACTCTATTATTTGATACAGTATTTTTAGAATCGCCTCCAAAAGGAGTATCAGAAAAGTCATGGCATGCTATGAGAGAATTTAACGATAGATTGTCAGATGAAAAAAAATATTTCTCCATATTGATTCCTACTGACGAAGGAATGACTGTAGCTTTAAAACTAACGCAAGTTAAAAATCAAGGTCAGCGTAATGTCTAGGGGGAGTTAAGCCAAAAACTCTCTCTAATAATATTTCGCGAAAACAAGGCCTTGATTTAACAATGGAGTACCATTCTTTTAAAATCTTACTTTTTTCCCATGGGAAACTATTTACGTAGTCTATTATAGAAATATGTGATGCTAAAGTAATATCGGCTAAAGTGAACTTATCGGTTGCAAGCCAAACGTTCTTGTTAATCAAGTGTTCGATGTATTTCATATGGCAAGGCAGGTTATGCTGAGCTGCATGAAGAAACCTAGAGTCAGGGCTGCGGTTAGTAATTACTTTTTCATTCATAATATACTTAGTAACTTCATTGTAAAATTTGCTATCGAACCAATTGATTAAAGCGCGTATTTTAGACTTAATAATAGTGGATGAACCAAGTAATTTGACGTCGCTATTGTAAGCCTCTTCTATATATTCACAAATGGCATTACTATCCGCTATTACAAAGTTATTATCTATTAATACTGGTACTTGTCCGATTGGATTGATCTTCATGAATTCATTCCGCTTTTCCCATGGATTTTCATATACAAAATCACAACTCAGCTTTTTTTCCTTGAGAAGAGCTCTAACTTTTCGTGAAAACGGACAAAGAGGAAAATGATATAAAATCATAATATTCCTCTTTTGTTATTCCAATACCTATATGTTGTCATTCCAGTACGTGACATTGGAATCCAGCTTATTTCATTATGGACATTACTTTTAACATATACTCCTAGAATCCATTGTCCATTGTATAATTTCCAAATATTTTTATACTTGGATCCCAGCACAACTGTACGAACATTGTAGTTTGAGAGCAATCCCCACCGGAAGGGTGTCATTTCAGTGATTGACACTTGAATCCAGTTCTTATTATACAACAGCCTAATGTATTCATTTAAAATTAAGTTTTCTGGATCCCAGTGTCTGGGCACTGTGATGACAGAAGAAGAGTATTTTAGGTAACAGCTGTTTACTCCAAAGTAATGTTGCAAAAGGTCTAACATATAAATTATAAGACTAATATAGAATATACCTTGCTAAAAAAAAAAAAAAGTATAACCTTTTATAAGGTATGCAGGCAAAAATTCTGTAACTTGGTCAGGTCAGAAATGAAGCAACCATATCAGAATCTTTTTGGGTTGCATACCTATTTGTATTATTTGTTTTATTCTAGGCTATGAACATAGCATTAAAATATCGTCCTAGTAGCTTTAAAGATTTAGTAGGTCAAGATATATTGGTGCGTATATTAGAAAATGCTTTTACTCTCAACAAAATTCCACAATCTATACTGCTTTCTGGTAGCAGTGGAATTGGTAAAACCACCACTGCAAGAATAATAGCTTTATGTTTGAACTGCTCATTGGGGCCAACTTTTGAACCTTGTGGATCATGTACAAGTTGTCTGGCAATAAAAAATTCAAGCCATCCAGATGTAGTTGAAATCGATGCGGCAAGTCACACTAGTGTTGAGGATGTTAGAGCGATCTTGGGAGATATTTGCTATTTACCAATAAGTTCTAAGTTTAAAGTTTACATTATAGATGAAGTACACATGTTATCCAGTAATGCATTTAATGCATTACTTAAAACTCTAGAAGAACCACCATCTAGCGTAAAGTTTATTCTAGCAACTACAGAAATAAAAAAGATACCAATAACTGTTATTGCACGTTGTCAAAGGTTTGACTTACATAACATTCCTTCAGCTAAGATAATGGAGAGTTTAAATGATATTGCAAAAAAAGAAAATTATTTTCTTGAAAAAGAAGCATCAGAATTAATTGCGCACCACTGTAGCAATTCAATGCGTAACGCTTTATTTTTGATGAATCAAGCAGTGCTATATAGCAAAGATGGTACAATATCCACTCAAAGTGTTACAGACATACTTGGTCTAGTAGATAGAAACGTTATATTTGATCTACTGGAAGCAGTATTAGATAGTGATTTACAGAAGGCTTTGTTAGTATTCGACAATGTGGTAAAAACAGCAAATCCGCTCAATCTTTTTGAAGATCTACTGCAAACAATCCAGTTAATATGCCGTTTTTTAATTATAAAAGAGATTGATACAGAATATGAGAAGAGCAGAGTAAAAGACTTGAGTGCAAAAAAGTCTTTAATATTTTTTTCGAGATTGTGGAAGGTGCTGCTTAAGGGTATTCAAGATATAAAGGTTTCAACATGCAATGAAATTGCCGCTGAAATGATATTAATTAGCCTTTGTTATCTTTCTGATTTGCCTTCTCCGGAACAGGTGATCAAAAAAGTTCTTTCACAAAATGTAGAGCAAGGAAATAGACAGGGCAGACCTGTTGCACCTTCCCCCCCTTTCATCCAAGTAGCTGATTACTCGGATCCAAAAAAATATGTGGAAAAACCCCACTCTGTCATCCCAGTGCGTGACACTGGGATCCATGTGAAAAATAAACAACAAAATTACGATTTTGATAAGATTTTGAAATTATTAAGGCGGGGTAACCAAATTTATCTTTACAAACAACTGTGTAGTAATCTACAATTAATAGATTGTAAATTTGGGTATTTAAAATTAAAAGCTGTATCTAATTTGAACAGTAATTTTTGTAATGACTTGAAAAGTTACTTAAATCAAGCTACTAATCAGGAGTGGGTTATTATAGTTGATACGAGTTATATGAATAGGGAAGTGAGTAATTTAAATTATGCACCTGCAGTTAAGGATATATTAAATACGTTTAAAGGTGCAAAGGTAGTTAATATAGAAAATAAGGAGTAGGTTGTGGATTTTAGTCAAATAATGAAGCAAGCGCAAGAAATGCAAAAAAAGCTTGCGGAAGCTCAAGAAAAGTATATTGGAAAAGAGTTTCAAGGTATTTCTGGTGGTGGTAAAGTTTCTGTATTAGTGGAAGTGATAAAAATAGGTAGCTATAAAGCTAAAAAGGTAAATATGGACTTAGAGCTTATGAGAAATGAAGAAAAAGATATAGTAGAAGATTTAGTGACAGCAGCATTCAATGATGCCATCAAAAAAGCAAAAGAAGATATGGCAAATGCAACTTCTGATCTTGCAGGTATGATGGGTTTACCGCCTGGGCTTAAACTTCCTTTTTAAATTTACTACTGAAGTTTGCCTTAATGCAGTAACTAAGTGTTTTCCTTTTATACTATTACTTCCATGAAGTACATTCATATTACCGCATGAATATGAGGCAATTCACAATGATGAATGCAGATTAGAAGATAAAAAGACATTAGTGAAATAGGTATCAGAAGATCAAGAGTAAAAAAAGTAGAGTAGCTCTATTTATTAATTAATAAAATCTTTGTATTTTGCTAAAAGTTAGTTAAGATACAGAAGGTTTTGTGTTATTAAGTTAGCACTTGACTTAACTTTAGTTATTATTTAGACTGCTAAAGTGGAATTTTAATTTTTTTAACGAGGGCAATTATGCATTATAAAAAGTTTTTTTCGGCAGCTGCTTTAGTGACGTTGCTAAGCCTATCAAACTCTGCTTTTTCATCAGACCCTATTGGTCCAATAAGTGATGAAGAAACTAGCTACTACGTTCGTTTGCAATATAATGGTGAAGTTTTACCTTTTAAAACAAGAATTGACGGCATTGAATATAAAAAAGGAACCGAAGTTCATGCTTCTTTAAAAGCATCTTTTATGGCTGGTGGTGCTGCATTTGGTTATAAAATGGACGATATCAGGGTTGATGTTGAGGGACTTTACTCACAACTAAACAAAAACGACGTTAGTGGTGCAGCATTTACTCCAACAACTGTTGCAGATAGTGTTACAGCGTTTTCAGGATTAGTGAATGTTTATTATGATGTAGCAATCGAAGACATGCCTATTACTCCATATATTGGTGTTGGTGTTGGCGCGGCATGCCTCAGCAATCCTTCAAACGCTGCTGACGTTAAGGATCAAAAGGGGTTTGGTTTTGCCTATCAAGCAAAAGCTGGTGTTAATTATGATGTAACCCCAGAAATCAAACTCTTTGCTGGAGCTCGTTACTTCGGTTCTTATGGTGCTAGTTTTGATAAGGCAGCTAAGGATGATACTGGTATCAAAAATGTTCTTTACAGCACTGTTGGTGCGGAAGCTGGAGTAGCGTTTAATTTCTAGTCTGTCTCAGTCTTGTCATCCCAGTGAGTTTTCCTTGTCATTCAAGTAGCTGGGATCTAGAAAAAAGAAATGTGGATTCCAGTGTTTGAGCACTGGAATAACACATTATTTATTTAATGTAGTTTTTATCGTTACACGCTAGCAATTTTAATGCTACATTTAGGTAGCTGTTGTTAAAATTTCAACTAGGTATAAAGTTATGCTTTTTTAATTAAAGCTTGAATTTTTTGCTGAAAATCAATATATTATATACATGAAGTTTTAATTTAAGTTGTTATGTTGGCCCCAGTAGCAAATTTATGTGTTAATAGTAGCACTAATCTCATGCAATATATTGCTGAAGTGCGAAAATTTCCTATGCTTTCCCAAGAAGAGGAAGTGCGATTAGCAAAAAATTGGCAAGAATACCAGGATATTTCTTCTGCTCACAGGTTGATTACTAGCCATTTGAATTTGGTAGTAAAAATTGCAATGAAATTTAAGAATTACGGTCTATTGTTGATGGACCTGGTCATGGAAGGAAATATGGGTTTAATGCATGCAGTGAAAAAGTTCAATCCTAACTTGGGATTTCGTTTTTCAACTTATGCAGTATGGTGGATTGAAGCTTCAATGAAAGACTTTATATTAAAATCTTGGTCACTTGTAAAAGTAGGTACAACGCAAGCACAAAGGAGATTGTTTTTTAGTTTACGTAAAATAAAAAAAAGAATTTTACAATACACAAACAGAGAAACTTTGAGTAACGAAGAAATAAAAGCAATATCAAATGAGCTTTCTGTATCTGAAGAAGATGTTGTACAAATGAACTATCGTTTGGCTTGTAAGGATCAGTCGTTAAATAATTGTATAAAAATAGGTGATGACTTTAAAAAGGAGTTACAAGATATGATTCCGTGTAATTTAGTTAGTCAAGAAGTAGCTTACCAGAATCATGAAGAAAAGGCATTAAAAGAAACAATTTTAAGCAATGCGCTGGCAAGTCTTAATGAAAGATCAAGAGACATTTTCATTAGCAGATATTTATCTGAAAGTACTCAGACTTTGGATGAGCTTAGCAAAAAATATTGTGTTTCAAGAGAAAGAATAAGACAGTTGGCTGAGCAAGCAATGAGTAAGGTAAAACAACATGTAAAATCAGAGAGTTTGAAACTTGGTTTACATGTGTAGTCTTTTTGTATTTCTAATATTTTTTTCAATAGGTACTCTTGCATCGGTTAGTGACGTACAACTGAAGGAAAAATATAAAGATTGGCTTGTGTACACTGCATTGGAAGATGGTGAAAAAATGTGTTACATTGTATCTCATCCTAAGAAAAAAAGTGAACATTATACAGCTGACCGCAAGCCGTATGTAATGGTCAGTTACGTTGATAAAAAAGCAGATGAGGTGAGCGTCACTTCTGGCTTTCAGTATAATAATGAGCCTGTAGTTCTCAATATCGATAAAAAAATTAAATATCAATTGCCAATAATACAGGGAAGTCTTGCGTGGACAGATGATACAAAAATGGACCAAGATTTGATTCTAAAAATGAAGCAGGGATTATCAATGGTAGTTAATGGAAAAGTAAAAACAACAAATGTTGATGATACTTATTCCTTGCTTGGTTTTCAAAAAGCGTACCAAAAAATGCATGACTTATGCCATACAAAGTAAATTATTGATCACTAAAGTATAAGATAGGCTGTTTTGTCTCTAAGACAAAAATATGGATATCACTTTACATAGAATATGAATATCATTTAAAATATATTTTTGAGAATTAATATGTCAAAAATTGTAGATATAGGAATCAAAGAACAAAGTTCTGTGTGTGAACAAATGCGTTTTAGTGTAAGTCGTGCAAGCCTTTTAAATACGCTATCCAGGGTAAGTGGAGTAGTTGAAAGGCGCAACGCGATAGATGTTTTAGCGTGTATAAATATCAAAGCACAATATGGTAGCATAAAATTGAAGGCTACTGATCTTGACATTTCAATATTTGCCTCACTTACTGCAAATGTATCAGCGGAAGGAGAAGTGAAAATCTCAGCACATACTTTACATGACATAGTGAAAAAATTGCCAACTAATTTGGATGTCAATTTCGAAATGAATAATCAAGGAAAATTATTGATATCCTGTGGAAATGCAAATTTTTCTTTACCGAACGTAGTTTCAAATAACTTTCCTGTTCTTGAAGAAGGTGATCATCAATACGATTTCACTCTACTAAGCGCAGATTTGGTAGACTTGTTGACTAAAACGAAGTTTGCTGTGTCGCTGGATGATACAAGGTATAATTTAAACGGGATATATCTGCATACAGATGAGCAATTTCTGTACTGCGTTGCAACTGATGGCCACCGTTTATCATGTATAAAAAGGCCTAAACCTGAAGATATCAACGGAGAATTTGGGGTGATCATTCCACGTAAAACTATCATGGAACTGTTGAAAGTATTGGGTGATTGTAATGAGATAAATATAAAACTTTCAGATAGAAAAATCAAATTTACATGTGGTGAGTATATTCTAATATCAAAATTGATAGATGGGACTTTTCCAGATTACAAAGCTGTCATTCCAACGTCTCAAGATAAACAAATGATTGTTGAGAGTAGCAAACTTGCTAATGTTATAGACCGAGTTTCCGTTGTTGTGTCCGATAAAATAAAATCAATTAAATTTTCATTGCAAGAGAATTTATTAACTCTACATTCAAATTCTCAAGAGTGCAGTGATGCGACTGAGTCTATAGAGGTGGATTACGATGGAGCTCTTATGGAAGTAGGATTTAATTCTCGTTATTTGCTTGATGCTTTATCTTGCATAAAAAACAAATGTAAGGTCAGCCTATCAGATGGTAATAGCGCTACAATTATCACTGATGAAGATGATCCAAGTGCACTATATATAGTAATGCCAATGAGGACTTAAGCTAGTAATCTATCTTTACTAAGTATAAGCCGTGAGACGGCGCAGTGACCCCAGCAGCGTTTCTTTTACATTGACTTAATATGTTTAGCATTTCTTGTGGATTAGTTCTATTTTTTCCAAATTCAACTAAAGTACCAACAATAATCCTCACCTGGTTATGTAAAAAGGAAATCGCAGATATTTTGATGTATATGTGACTTCCGTTTTGTACTATATCAATATCATCGATTGTTCTGACCGGATTTGTAGCTTGACAATCTTTTGAGCGGAAGCTTGAAAGATTATGTTTTCCAAGCAGGTGTCTAGCAGCTTCACGCATGATGTTTACGTCAAGTGGGTTAAATACTTGCCACACATAACCGATTTCCATAGCTGCAGGAGCGTAGCGATTAATTATTCTATATTCATAATATCTTTTTTTTGCTGAAAATCGTGCATGAAATGCATCATCTACAGCTTCTGCACTAAGCACAACTATAGGAATCGCTTTTAAGTGATAGTTTATTCCATTTCTTATTCTGTAAAGCTCAAATTTCCTTTCCATATTGAAATGAGCAACTTGCCCTAAAGCATGAACCCCTGTGTCAGTTCTGCCACCACAATGCAAAGAGACTCTCTCGCCACTGAAATTAAATATAGCATTTTCTATGGTTTCCTGAATTGAGTTAGCAGAGTATTGTTGCTTTTGCCAGCCAGAGAAACCACTACCATTGTATTCTATCGTTATTTTGTATCGCACTACAAAGTCTATCTATCCAATTTTAGGTAACTAACGTTCTTCGTTATTAAAAAACCCTTGGCAGATTGGTTGCGTTCAATTACCATGGAGACTATACAAGTTAATAAATGATCCATGGCACATAATCCAGAAGAAAGAAATAATGATAAGCAAAAAGCACTAGATAATGCAATAAGTCAAATTGAAAAAGCATTCGGTAAAGGTGCAATAATGAAGCTAAAGCAAAACCCTGTAGAAAAAATAGACACGATATCTACAGGGTCGATTGCACTTGATTCAGCTCTGGGTATTGGGGGATTCCCAAAAGGACGTATAATTGAGATATTTGGCCCTGAGAGTTCTGGTAAAACTACCCTTGCTTTGCATGTAATTTCTGAAGCACAGAAAAAAGGAGGTTTATGTGCATTTATCGATGCGGAGCACGCACTGGATGTTATATATGCTCGTAAACTTGGAATAAACACCGATGATTTAGTGATTTCACAACCAGACACTGGGGAACAAGCGTTACATATCGTTGAGTATTTAGTATGTTCTGGTGCAGTTGATGTAATAGTTATTGACTCTGTTGCAGCACTAACTCCAAGAGCTGAAATTGAAGGAGATATGGGCGACCAGCACATGGGACTACAAGCAAGACTTCTAAGTCATGGGCTACGAAAGCTCACCTCTGCAGTTTCAAAAGCAAACTGTATATTGATATTTATTAACCAAATTCGTATGAAAATAGGAGTAGTATATGGAAATCCTGAAACTACCACTGGTGGGAATGCGTTAAAATTCTATACTTCTATAAGACTTGATATAAGAAAAGTTGGTGCGATAAAGGATAAGGAGAATATTACGGGTAATGAAACGAGAGTTAAAGTTGTAAAAAATAAAGTTGCTCCTCCATTTAGAGAAGCAAAATTCGATATAATGTACAATGAAGGCATATCAAAATTTGGAGAAATAATAGATATAGGAGCAAAGCTTGGTGTGCTTGAAAAGGCAGGTGCTTATTATTCATATAACAATACGCGTCTTGGCCAAGGAAGAGAAAATGTAAAAAGTTACCTCAAGGCAAACAAAGAAATTGCAAATGAAATAGAAACAAAAATCAGAGATTTATTTAAAAATCATGATAATTCTATTGCAATAGAAGAGGAATGCGAACAACTTCTAGAAGAATCAGTATTCTAATCTAAATTATTTTGTATTGGGCAGTATTCGTTTGCTATACTAAAGTTTCACTCTCAACCGAGTTGATGAAAGCTGCGTTATCTCCTTGCAGCATTAGGTGTATATTCTTTGCTATTTTTTCCACTAAGAGGATAGCGTTATCAAAATTTTCAAATTTTGATAATACATAATCTGCTAAGCTTTTCCGGTTTTCAGGCCTACCTACTCCAAATCTCAAACGCCAATAATCGTTACCAATAAAGCTATCTATAGACTTAAGTCCATTGTGTCCAGCAGAGCTACCGCCTTTTTTTATTTTTACTCTTCCGAATTTTAAGTCAGCATCATCATGTATGACAACAATATTGTCTAGCGATAATTTGTAAAAATTTTTTATTTTTGCAATAGGAATACCTGAATTATTCATAAATGAATAAGGTTTTATCAGCATGATTTTATTATTATTAATTGTGCCAGAGGTTATCAAGTAATCAGCTTTATTAGAAAATGACTGAAAATTCCAATATTTGTGAATTGCGTCAATAACTATGAAGCCAATATTATGGTGAGTTAATTCATATTTACTACCAGGATTACCAAGCCCAGCTATTAAATGCACTACTCCTCTGTTTTTATTTGAGGCTCTTCAACATCACTATCAGCAGCAGAGATTGTTACAATGGTGAAATTTTCTTCCTCATGAGCTACAAATTTAACACCTTCTGGCAATTTTACATCATTGATATGTATAGACTGACCAATCATTTTGCCAGACAAATCAATTTCTATGACTTGAGGTATTTTCTCAGGAGAGCATTTGACAGTAATAGAACGACACAAAACATTAAGCACTCCACCTAATTTGATTCCTGGTGATTTACTTTCATTGATGAATGATAAAGGTATATCTATTTTAATTTCACTACCTTTATCAACAAATTGAAAATCAACATGTTGCACAGTATCCTTTACTACATGCCATTGAATATCACGAACAAGAGCATATTCTTTTTTCCCTGAAATATCTAGTTCTATTAAATGTGCAGAAAGAGCACCTGATTTATATTGTTTAGTAAATTCCTTTGCAGACAATGTCAAATTTACGTTATCATGCCCTTTACCATATATAACTGCAGGTATACTTCCCTTCTCCCTCAGAGCCTGCATCGCTTTCTTTTTTTTTACATCACGTAACTCTGCATTAATTGTTACCATTTCTTGCTGTGCCATCGATTACTCCTATTCAGCTAATCCTTTTTATATAATTTAATAATATAACATAAAAATATTTATTTCAAACTTCATTCTTTCACACTAATTCTTTGTGGAAAAATTTATTTAGATATATACTTAAGATTACGTAGTAAGGACTATGAGTATTGACGATCAAGTAGTTTTTAAGATTTATAAGCCAACAAAAACTGCAACACAATCTGGTTTAGGTAATACAAAATTCTGGCACCTAAAAATTGAGCCTTGTTCTTACTATATTGAACCTTTGATGGGGTGGTTTGGATCAAAAGATCCTCAAAAACAGATTGTATTAAAGTTTGATTCTCTTGAAAAAGCAGTATCTTACGCAAAGAAACACAACACAAAGTACACAATTGAAATGCCAAAAGATGTTAAAAGACTGCCAAAATCTTATGCGAATAATTTCGTATCAAAGTAAGTTTTATCGTAGTGTGTTTATCTAAAAGCCTAAATTTAAGAACATATCTTGAAAGGACTTAAGTGGTTAAGCATATATTAAAGAGTTCTTGAAGTAAGGAGAGCACGCTCATACGTCAAGCAAACAATGTTTACCTAAAATTCTTTGACATTAGCAGCTTTCTTGCCCCGTTTTCAGTAACAGTGATTTTGTAATTCTTCTATATATTAGAAAAATTTTTATTTTAATTAGCCATAGGCGCCTATTGGTTTTTAGCTAAAGTAAAGGTCAAGTATCTGGAATACTGGACATAAAATCCTCCTGTGTAAAAAAGATTAGAAAAAAGTGCAGCGCACATATGAAAGAAATTAAGCACACTTACATGCTCCGAAGAAGATATGCTACGCTTTTTGATTAAAAATTTGACTGAAAAGTCTGCAGACAAAGATAGATTTTGAGCTCTTAAAATATCTCTAACTGTAATTATAATCAGATTTAAAATATATGGAAGCAATTTTTTACGTTAATATTTCAAATTTCCCTTTCAAGATAGGTTCTAATTGTTACTCTAGGTTTTAAATTGTGCTAACGCACTGCGGCTATTTAGAGAGTTGAACCTGGCCAACTAGTATCAAAGAGTTATTTTTTATATATTTCTCCATAAGCTTTACAAGCCCCTTTTGGATTACTCAAATAACTTCATTCTGCTTGAAGAACTTTTATGTTGCTTTGCACTAAATTAATTTCACGTTTTATTTGTGTTAGCTATTTATTTAGTGAGTGGACATGTAATTTTACCTTAAATAACCCTATAATAAAAACATAGTTATTGAAATAATACAGAAGGTTCTCATGACAACCTCTGTATAGCTCTTAATTTTGCTGAACGCGCACGCGGATTTGCATTTATTTCTTCCGCACTTGCTTTAATCACTTTTTTGTTTAAAAGGGAGAATGTCTTGGTAAGTCCTGGTTCACACAAATCTTTAAAAAGGGTTTTAACTATACGATCTTCTAGAGAATGAAAGGTGACTACAATTAATTTGCCGTTTTCACTTACAATCTCAGATGCAGCTTTAATACCCTTTTCAAGCTCTCCTAGCTCATCATTTACCCATATTCTGATTGCCTGAAATGTTCTAGTTGCAGGGTCAATCTTGCTTTTTCCATGAAACACTACAGAACGTACAATATCCGCAAGTTCAAATGTAGTTTTGATAATTTTCTTCTTCCGCGCATTTACTATCGCTCTTGCGATTTTACGAGAATGACGCTCACCCCCATAATTATATAGAGTGTTCGCAATCTCTTCTTCACGTAAAGCGTTAACAAACGTCGAAGCATTCATATGAGAATAGTTATCCATTCTCATGTTAAGTGGGCCATCACGTAGAAATGAGAATCCTCTATCTCCATTATCAAGCTGCATAGATGAAACTCCAACGTCGAAAACTATTCCATTGATACCTTTAATATCATTACTATCTAATAAATTTTTAATATTACTAAATTTCTCAATAAATAGATTTATTCTATCAGGGTATTTAACGTTCAGATCATCATAAAATTTGGTAACTGTTTCATCCCTATCAATTGCATACACTTTGCAATCAGCGGATTCCAATATTGCTTTGCTATATCCTCCAGCTCCAAACGTGGCATCCACATATATACCACCACTGTGTGGTGACAATTGCAGTAGCATCTCTTTTAACAAAACTGGAATATGTGTCATATCAAGAGACTTTGTGCACTTAAATTAAAATAACTTTCTCGCCAAAAAATATATGGAAATATATAGGTATAGTATAAGAATATTTAAATATAATCAACGATATAAAAATATAATAAGATAATATTATTAATATAATATTTACATAATTCACGTTTGAAAAAGTAAGTAACATTACTATAATATCAAACAAATTACGGAAGATTTTGTGCAATAAATAACAAAAGTAATACTATCAAGTTTAATTTGTAACACTTTGTTGTGGTATGATCACATGCTTTTCAGCCATCTAATAAGCATAATCGGAGATGTGTTTTTTCCATCAGACGACAAATTAGTCAGCATACTTAAAGCTTTTGGAGTGTTTGCAGTGGGTTTCTTAATAAGACCAATTGGTGCTGCTATATTTGGCCACATTGGAGATAAATATGGAAGAAGGATTGCTCTATTTCTCTCTATCATATTGATGACTCTATCAACCGTACTTATTGCATTTGTTCTAGGGTATCAGAACATTGGGGTACTCGCATCAGTACTGGTGGTATGTTTAAGATTATTGCAGGGTATATCTCTTGGAGGAGAGGCAGGAAATGCCCCATTTTTAATAGAGCATGCTCCTAAAAATAAAAGAGGACTCTTTGGCAGTATTGAAGTATTGAGCGCAATTCTTGGCTCAATATTAAGTCTTATAGTGGTGCTTATATGCAAAAAAGTATCCGATTTTGAATCTTGGGGATGGAGATTTCCTTTTATTTTCAGTTTTGTAATAGGATTAATCAGTATATATATGAGATATATACTCGATGAAAGCCCAGAATATAAAAAGCAGGAAAAGCCACATGAATTACCGTTAAAAGAACTGTTAAATGGCTATAAAAAACCTTTTCTAATATCAATTGGAGTTGACATAGTTGAGAATGCATCTCTTTACATATATTTAGTGTTTTTTAATCTACTTACATCAACAATAAACACTCACTTTAATCACGCAGTAGAAATATTGAATCAGGTTGCACTCGGAGGATTGACTATACTATTTGCAATACTTTCTGATAAGGTAGGGAGAGAAAGAGTCATGAAATTTGCATTTGTGACTTTTATAGTAGTAAGTTATCAAGTTTTTTCAATGATACTAAGTGGTAATAATTTGCTCACCATAATGGCGCACGTTCTTTTTATAATCCCAATAGCTGCTTCTCTTGGTCCTGTTAGCGCGTTTATGTGCGAATTATTCCCAATAAAGGTACGATACAGTGGATTTGGTTTATCAAGAAATATAGCTTCGGGATTTTTTGGTGGTCTTGCACCATTTATATGCACAACTATTATCAAAGTTACAGGACAAGGAACTTTAGCAAGTTTTTACATGATTTTCTGTGCACTAATTGGGTTAGTTGCTATATCACAAGTTAAGAGTTAGATTTTTTCAAAAACCAAGTGTTTAAAAAATCTAATCATAAAGTGGAAAATGCCAATTTTTAGGTGATAGTGTAAATATTTCAACTCCATCTTTTGTGACTCCAAGCGTATGCTCAAACTGTGCAGAAAGTGAAAGATCACGTGTTGTCACTGTCCAGCCATCTAGCTTGCTGAGCAGAGTTTCATGTTTTCCAGCATTGATCATTGGTTCTACCGTAAAAAACATGCCTTCTTTTAAGATAAAATCCTCACCTTCATCATAGAAATGTACAACATTTGGTGGAGCATGAAAAACCTTTCCTATGCCATGTCCACAATAATTGCGTACGATAGAATATCCAAAATCTTCAATATATTTTTCTATAGCAAATCCTATTTTATTTAACTTATTGCCGGGCTTAACTTGTTTTATCGCTTCCATTAGCGCATTGTAGGCAGCATTACACAAACGCTTTGCTTTTATTGAGGGTTTACCAGTCCGAAACATGCGACTTGTATCACCATACCAGCCATTTAAAATCACTGTAACGTCAATATTTAAAATATCTCCATCTTTAAGAGGTTTATCATCAGGAATACCATGACATACAACAGCATTTTTCGAAGTACAAATTGATTTAGGATATCCCTTATAATTCAGTGGTGCTGGAATTGCACCTGCATTGATTATAAAATCATGACATAGATCATTTAATTCATTAGTTGTTACGCCTACTTTGACGTATGGTGCAATAAAATCAAGGGTTTCAGCTGCAAGCCTGCCAGCTTTACGCATAAAGTCAAAATCTTCTTGTGAATGTATAGTTATGTTCATGTTTCTTACGTTTTTATTGTAATTTTCCGCTTCTCTTACGGATACATCAGTGTAATAATACTATAAAAATAAGCTCCTAGATCAAGCCATTTGTATATTAAGAGATAAAGACAAAAATCTAGACTGTGACTTTTGATTTAACCCAATGGTATAACTTACTTATTTTGCCATCGTGACCAAGCATTCCAGAATTATTTCTATAAAAGGTGTCAACTATTAGCTTTATAGAGCCTAAAGCAGCAGAAAATACAGGATTTTTGTCGTATTCGCCATCAAGACCGCTACAAGATTCAGGGCATCCGATACGGACTTGTTTATTGAATATATAGCTTGCAATTTCTTTCATGCTTGTGAGTTGACTGGTTCCACCTGTGATCACTACTTTATTAATTGGATCTTTCTGTTCTTGAAATTGTTCTCTTATCAGCTCAAGTATTTCCTCAATCCTTGGTCTTATGATGTTAACAAGTTCAGACTTAAACACTTGAGTTGGTTCATCGCTTTCATTACTTTGCACTGCAATACATTCATTCTCATCTATTGAAGTTACAATAGTGCTACCGTATAGTATTTTTATGCGTTCAGCATGCTCTATACTTGTGCATAGTCCATAAGCTATATCTCGGGTAATGTGAATGCCACCAATTGAAATACTGCTTGTGTACACAAGTTTTCCTCTCTTAAAAATTCCAATTGCAGTGCATCCACCTCCTATGTCAACAACGGCAGTTCCTAGCTCTTTTTCATCTTTACTTAAACAGGCAAGGCCTGCAGAATATGCAGAAGCAACACAACCAGCCATACTTATCCCACTATTATTAGTTATACAATTTTCGATATTGGTAAGCGCTGGACGCGAAGCAGTGACAACATTAACATCAGCAGATAATCTTTTTCCATATAATCCACTGACTTCCTTTATGTCAGTCATATCATCTAAGTGATATTTCAGTGGTATATTGTGAATGATGACATTTTCTTCGATATATTTCTCAAATGTCTGAAAGACTACACGTTTTATGTCTCGGTCTGAAATTTCGTGATTAGCTGCAATTATTTCGTTATGTACGTAAAAAGATGAGATTCCACATCCGGCTACATTCACATATATCTGGTCTATAGTCTCTTCTGATACTTGTTCAGCTAAACCTACAGTTGATGAAATAGAGTAACTTGCATGCTTTGCGTCAGTTATTGATCCGCCACTTATACCTTCTGCACTTTTATAACCCGTTCCTATTATTTTATAGCTGAAATTGCTATTGATCTTAACGATGAGGCAGATAATTTTTGTTGTACCTACGTCTAAAATAGCAAAAACATTCTGCTTTGGTTTTGTTATTACTGCAGAGTACATTAGTTGACCTTATGATGCGATTCCATTTAAATTGTAGCTTCCCTGAATGAATTTATATTTCTATCATAAATGTAGCAACATTTTAATATACCTAGACAAAAAGAAAAATAAAACACAGAATTACAATTTTTATGTCTAAGTTACCAATTGTAATTGCTCCTGACGAAAGATTAACTACACGCGCCAGTGAAGTAATAGATATAACCGATAAAATTAAAGAATTAGTAAACGACATGTTCGAAACTATGTACGATGCAGAAGGTCTTGGTCTTGCTGCAGTACAAGTTGGAGTGCTGAAGAGAATTTTTGTCATGGACGTTAGTCCAGAGAAGGAAGAAGATGAGCTAGCAGGGTATGACTCAGTTGGCAAGTTTTGTATGATTAACCCTGAAATTAAGGAATTATCTGATGAACAAGTCATTATGAGTGAAGGATGTCTTTCAATTCCGGAGCAAAGCCATGAAATCAGGCGTCCAAAATATTTAACTGTAAAATATAAAAACTTAAATAACGAAGAACAGACGCTAAAAGCTAGTGATTGGCTTGCAAGGTGTATTCAGCATGAATTGGATCACTTAAATGGTATATTATACATTAGACATTTATCTAGGTTGAAGTATGATTTGGCTATGAAAAAAGCACAAAAGGTTAAGAGGCACTATGAGCAATGAAGATCTAGAATTGTTGAAGTTTTATCATGAAGTGGGAGTTGATTGTACACTAACTGAAAGTGAAGAGGAAAAAAAAATGGAAAATGAGAGAGCTGCACAATCTTCTGTCATCGAGCAGAAAAAAGAACAACAAACCATGTTCCCAAGTGACTGGATAATTGAAGCAAGGAAGCTTGCAAGTCAATGTAGTAGTGTAGATGAACTAAGAAGTGCAGTTAAGTCATTTGAGGGTTGTGAAATAAAAAAAACTGCAACTACTACTGTTTTTTCTGATGGTAGTCCGAATGCAAAAATCATGCTTATTGGTGAAGCACCAGGAGCAAATGAAGACCTGAAAGGCATACCATTTTGTGGTGCAAGCGGAATGCTGCTCGATAAGATGCTCGGTGCAATTAGTCTGGACCGCACTAAGGTGTATATAAGCAACGCGGTATTTTGGCGTCCACCAGGTAATAGAAAACCAACTGACCTAGAGCTTGATATGTGCAGACCATTTGTTGAGAAGCACATTGCTCTTATTTTACCGCAAATTCTGATTTTTGTCGGAGGAATTGCATGTTATAGCCTTTTTGATAACACAAAGACTATATCGAACTTGCGTGGCAGATTTCATACTTATACTAACCAATATTTATCTCATTCAATTACTACAGCCGCTATATTTCATCCAGCCTATCTACTTCGTCAACCAGCACAAAAACGCTTAGCTTGGGAAGATTTGAAGAAGATTAGGGAATATCTTGATAATACCAATAACTACACGGATGTTTAGCTTACTACTCGTTATCATCTTAGTACCGGCTAATTGAATTAAATATTGAAAAATCTACTAAACAGAGAAAAAGGCAAAAGAAAATCTATCAGTTACTACCTATTTTTTTAATTGGCGTTTTTCATTGTGTTAAATCCTTTGATAAGCGCATTTTAGCTTATGTGGGTAAAAGTTTTATAAAGACATAGAGTGCACATAGTGCAAAAAATTAAACATCAAGTATATTGAGCTTTTTATCGCTTTATCTGCACAGACTGAAGATAAATAATATATCTTCACCCTTATTTTAAGGAAAATGGCGGAGTCCGTCAAGTAACTCTTGCCGTTGCTATAGCTCCTTGAGTTCCTATAATCACAATGTTGGTGCAATGCACGCATGGAATTTTATTTACTCTATAATATGTTGGTTTATAGTAGTACTAATGCAGAAATAAATGGAGGAGACATTGGAAAGCAATATAAAAAAATTGAAAGGAAATTTTTTAGAACAAGCAATTAGAGTAAATCATGCTGGCGAATATGGAGCAATTTGTATTTATTTTGGTCAAAAATTTATTCTTAAAAAATCTTCCATAATTAACAAAATAATTGAAATGGAGGAGCAGGAAAAAAAACATTTCCACTATTTTAATGAGAAAATCAAGGAGCAAAGAGTTCTTCCTACTGTTTTGTTGCCAATTTGGTGTGCTTTAGGGGTGTCACTTGGTGTTGTAACTGCTATGATGGGTAAAAGAGCCGCTATGGCTTGCACTGCTGCAGTTGAAGAAGTGATCGGAGAGCACTATAAGGAGCAAGTCTTACATTTAGAAGATGGGGAATTAAGAGAAACCATAAGTAAGTTTCGTGATGAGGAGTTAGAACACAGAGATATTGCAATTCAGCACAATGCCGAAAGCGCACTTGGCTACAACGTTTTATCTTTGTTCATAAAAACAAGCTGCAAAGCTGCTATTTATCTCTCTAAATTAATTTAATCAATCACTATTTGACAACCAACCACATTTGCCTTTAGTTCTTGTGCTAATTGCTGCCCCATATCTTCTACTCCAATCGAATGCGTATGAATATTTATAATTAATTTCTTAATTATTATCCTAAAAATACATTAATTTAATTTCCTATTAGAGTTTTCTTGTTGTTGTAAACATGTTTGCATAAGACTAGTAGATGGAACGTTTTTTATAGTCTGAGTTAACTCCTCAGGAATATTTTCAAAACTCTTGCCCATAACTTCTAAAACACTTTTCCCCTGTATAAGACAATTCTCTCCAAAGCTTGATTTGTTTTCTAACTTGCTAAATCTTATTTTGCTTTTCTCATCAATTTCTACTACCATTTTGTTACCATCTTTCCGTAGATAAATACTAATCTCTCCTATTTTAGTAGTAAAAAATATTTCAATACCACCTTTTAAGATATCTGTGTAATTTCTTTTTCCATCTTGTGTAATTTCAACTTTTACTATACTTTCCTCAATCTGAAATATGCCAACTTCTAAATCCTTAGCTTTTTCATTATTTAAAGTTCTTGCAGTTTCAACAATACTACCTTGTGGATACTTAATATAAAAATATTTATTATCTACTTCTACTTCAAGATCATATTTATCAATTTGCTTGTTATTTTCTTTCACAATACCTTCATATGCTAGACCCTCTAGCATTTTTTTCTTACTCTTACATTGTTCGTTAAGATCATTTAAATAATTAGAGCCGTAATATCTACCTTCAATATCGCTATAAAAAGATAATCCTTTTTCTACCCCACCTTTTAACACTAAATTACGAGTGATCTTTTGTATGATATTTTTTGTAGTTGAATTATGTGGATTTGCATGAAAGCGATTAATTAATTCTTCCATTTTTTCAAATATAAAATTTGTTACAGTCTTATTATCCTTACCGTAATATGAGTTTAATCTTATTCCTTGATTTAAATAATCCTCTATTATGCGTTCCATGTACTTTAAAACGCTTTCTTGCTCATCGTGTTCTGTTATACCTTTTATCATCTCATCACAAAATTTTTTAACTAGAATTTGTTCATCTGTAGTCAATGGTATTTGCAATTTCGTAGAAGATGGGTCTTGCTCAAAAAGATAAATTATTGACAATTCCTCTGCTCTTTTAATAAAGTCATAACTCCTTAGATATTCTGCAACATCTTTGTTTTTTGCGTACCTTTTCTTGGTTAAATCCATATGCCTATCTTTACGACTTATAGTCGGTAATTTTGGATTTGATGAACTACTCTGTTGACTATTGAAGAACCTGTTAGAGAATTGTTCAGGCTCTAAAATAAGATTACTTTCACCTTGTTTACCTACTTTCTTAGACATATTATATACCATAACCACTAAAACTTTTTAGTGGTTACTTCAATACATAGATAAGTCAGTAAAAATATCTTTTTCTCCTCAGTGCTAAAAAATTGTCAAAAATCTCAAAATTGGTTAATTGCATATAACCTACTTTCTGATATACATCAAAACTACCGTAGCAAGCTTCAAATTTAAAAGGGATTAATAAATAAAATTCTTGTACTTTGCCTCTACTAAAGTACAATCAGGCTTTATTTAATATTTTTCATGCTTGATGAAGTACATGAGGAGTGTGGGGTATTTGGCATAAGTTACAACCAAAGTGCTGCTTTTAACTCTATACTTGCTCTCCACGCTTTGCAGCATAGAGGTCAAGAGTCTTTTGGCGTAGTAACCAGTAACAACGATAAGCTGCACTCTTATCACTTTCAAGGCCAAGTGAGCAGTGTATTCTCTGATATAGATGAAATAAAGAAATCCTTACTTGGGGATTGTGCAATAGGTCATGTTCGATACTCAACAAGTGGTAGTAAATTTGGAGTGCAGCCCATGTTTGGCAAAAGTGGCAAATTTGGGGATTTTGCCATAGCACATAATGGTAATTTAATTAATATTTCTCCGATACGCGAACAATTAATTAAACAAGAGTGCGTTTTTCAGTCAGATATTGATACAGAAGTAGTAGTGCATCTGACAGCAAGCAGTGAAAAAGATAGCTTTTTAGAGAGTTTTATATATGCATTAAAGCAAATACAAGGTGCTTATTCTTTTGTGGCAATCAATCAAGAAGTAGTTATTGGAGTACGTGATCCATCTGGAATCAGGCCTCTTGTTTTAGGAAAGTTAAACGGTTCTTACGTTCTTGCATCTGAAACTTGTGCTCTTGACATAATAAATGCAGAGTTTATTAGAGAAATAGAACCAGGCGAATTAGTTACCATCAGTTCGGATAGTAAGCTAGCCTCAATGTTTCCTTTCCCACAGCAAAAATCAAGTTTTTGTATTTTTGAATACGTTTACTTCTCGAGACCAGACAGCATAATGGAGAAGAGGTCCATATATGATATAAGAAAAGAAATAGGAAGAATACTTGCAGAAGAGAGTCCACCAAAAAACAATGTAGATATGGTTGTACCAATACCTGATTCTGGAATACCTGCAGCTATTGGATATGCAAAGCATTCAGGATTACCTATGGAACTGGGGATAATTCGTAATCATTACATAGGAAGAACTTTTATACAACCCACCGCTGAAGTACGTAAAGTTAGAATAAAATTAAAATTCAATGCTAATAAGCACACTTTGAAAGGCAAAAACATAATTTTAATAGATGATAGTATAGTGCGTGGTAGTACGCTCAGAAATATAATAGTTATGCTAAAGGATGCGGAAGTAAAAGAGATTTACCTCAAAATTTCAAGCCCACCAATTAAGCATTCTTGTTTTTATGGAATAGATACGCCAGAGTGCAAAGATTTAATTGCTGCAAATAAATCTGTAGAGGAAATTAAGGAAATTATAGGAGTAAATAGCCTAGCCTTCTTGAGTATTGATGGACTATACAGGGCTGTTAAAGAAGAAAAACGTAACAACGCTACACCGCAATATTGTGATGCTTGCTTCACTGGTGACTACCCAATTGGTAAGTAATCTATTATTAATGAAGGTGAGGTTTTTTCTATGTTATATTAACAGTTTTAAAAATAGATTTTTTGCATAACCATATAGTTTTTTCCTGGGCGTCATTTGAGTGAAAACTACTTTACAAATTTCGTCATTCCCTTTACTATGATACTAAGAGTATTTATCCTTATTTTTGACCTGCAGGCTCAATCACAAAATTCAGTAAAAAAACTCAAATACTTATTGGCAAATTACACAAAAATTATAGCGGCTGCATGTCTTTTAAATTTTTTCTACATTCAGCCAAATCGCGCTTATTTTAAGCGTTAGCACATTATTAAAATGCCAATTTAAATTATTATAGGGTCAAAACTTGTCACACGGGGATTCTTTTGCCTTTTTTCTTCGTTTAGTAAATTTCTTAATATTTATAACTAAAGTAATTTTAGAGAGGCGTTATGTAAGTAGCTGACACACAGCTGTACGAGAATTCATTTTTGAAGATAGCAAAGGTGTCATTCAAGTAGCTGACACTGGGATCCATCTCTTAATACAGCCTCATCAAAATGTTGTATTTTAACATAAAATTAGCTGCTTTTATGCTCATAAACTTAGTATCCAATCAAATTCCCTGGATCACAGTGTCAAGCACTGGGATTACAACATCATAAAGGAATCAGTGTCAGCTACTCGGATGACAGGCTAGCTTGACGACCGTCACCCGCTGCTTGTTAGCAGGTATCTAGAGATACCGTGACGGTATGCGGCGGCATGACGATAAGTCTTGTCATTCTAGCGCGTGACGCTGGAATCTAGACTTTAACTGATATGATTACAGAAAGAGAATTTATTAGGTAGTTATAGACAGTGAAAGTGGTCATTTTAGTCACTTTCAAGTGAAGAGAATCTCAACAAAAGTTTATGATATAATGTAAAAATAGTGCTCCTCCTAAGCACTATTTTTACTATCTGTCTCAAATCATCAATTACATTGTCCTGATACATTACGTCTTTGCTTTCCAGAACATTTTGCAACACATGTACCATTGATCATTTCCTGATTACTAGAGCAACTTATGCAAGCTTCTGCTACACCTGGTGCTATCACGCTCACAATTTTAGGTGAACCAAAAAACACAGCAGTAAATGCACCGAGTGCAAAAAGTGCTGGCCATGGCATTTTGCCAAATATTGCAAGCAAGGCTGCACCAATTATCACTACTGTAATCATCGGTCCACTTATGCTGTGAGTATAGTCTACTATCTTACATATTACTGCTGATGTTTCATCAGCGCTTGCATCAAACGCAAAAGAGAGAATTAAAGCTACAAGTAGAAGAAAATTTTTCATTATGCCTCCGTATTTAACGCTGGATTATCTATCATTTTGATTAAATTTAAGTAAACGGTGAGGATTTTTTACTTAAAAGTATGCTTTATTTCATTTAGAATACTTTTCTTAGTTTATTTATATTACAAGTGCTACATAAATTTTATAGTATCGTTTATTGCCTTTATCGTGCTTTAATTGACACAATTTATAATGATGGAGTGGAGCATGCAGGGTATCTATCATTTTTAATCCTGTTATCAATATTTCCTTTTCTTATTGTTTTAATAGCCATGGCATCAACGTTCGCAAATTTCTTAGATCAATACAATGTCGGCTGGGCATTTATTATTGATAACATGCCACAGGATATTTTATCATCTTTGATGCCACGTATTAGAGAGATAATATCAGGCTCTCCGCAAAGCTTATTAACCTTGGCAATTGTAGGCGCTGTTTGGACTGCCTCATCGACAATTGAAGGATTTAGAACGATATTGAATAAGGCCTATAAAGTTCCGGTTTCATCGCCTTATATATGGAGAAGGGTGCTCAGTATATTACAATTTTTAGTAATTACGCTTGTTACAACTCTGACTATAGTATTTTTTACATTAGTGCCAATGTTAATTGATTTTTCTTACCAAGGGCTAAGTTATACTAGATATTTACTTATTGAGTTTGTGCTTTTTACTATAGTATCTTGGCTATATTTCACATTGCCAAACATAAAACAAAACTTATCAGACGTATTTCCCGGATCTTGTGTGGCTGTTATTCTTTGGACGATCTCTGCTTCAGCTTTCAAGCAATATTTAAAAGCTTCCTTTGATCAACTGAATTTGATATATGGAAGTTTAGGTGGTGTAGTAGTATCGTTACTATTTTTTTATGTGCTAAGTTTGATTTTTATATATGGAGCAAAATTTAATTTTCAGCTAAAATATTTCAATGGATCTTGCTAAGGAAAAAGAAATGGGTAAGTTAGAAGGTAAAGTAGCTTTAATTACCGGGGCTTCAGGTGGAATAGGCTCTGCTGTTGCAAAAAGGTTTGTAAGAGAAGGTGCATGTGTGATTCTGATTTCAAGGTTTATCGATCACCTCAAGCCACTGTATAATGAAATTGAAGAGCTTAAAGAAGGCTATGTGAAACTAATTCAGCTTGATCTTTTAGACTTTGAAAACGTAGAAAAACTGGCAAATATGATAGAAAGCCCAAAATTATCAGAATCTGGCACACTTGATATACTGATTACATGCACTGAAATTTTATGTAAGTTGAGCCCTGTTCACGATTGTGAGCTTGAAGATCTACAGAAGGTAATGAATACAAATTTTACTGCCAGTTGGTACTTGCTAAAAAATTTGGGTCCGATACTAAAAAAGTCTAATGCTGGAAGAGCGATATTCATGACCTCAAAGATAACACTTTCTCCTTCCTCTTATCCATATTGGATGCCATATGCTGCAAGTAAAGTTGCACTAGAAGCAATGGTGAAGATATATGCATCTGAGACAAAACATACGAATTTGTGCATAAATGCCATGTATTCGGAAGAGCCTATCGATAGTGAAATGTATAAGCAAGCATTTCCGGAAAAAGATATATCTGAATTGGTGCCACCTGATAAACTGACAGACAAATTTGTGGAACTTGCTTCTGAAGATTGTAGCATATCAGGACAAATCTTACCACTTAGCAAATCTCCCGAGTAAATTACCATAGTATCTGCAAAGATACCGTTAAGCCCACAACTGTATGAACATTGTGATTTGAGTCCACTAGGAAGGATGTCATCTCAGTGCCTCTATGGTGTCATTCCAGTGTTTGACACTAAAATCTAGTCTTTATTGTGCGGCCACTTATTTAAAGTGAAGTTTTCTGGATCCTAGACTGGGATGACACATCTGGGCACTGCCGTCATAAAGGAACCAGTGTCAGCTACTTGAATGACATCATTTGCTGTGCAATTTACCTTCAAAAATGAATGTTTGTACAGCTATGTGTCAAGCACTGGAATCTGCCACGCAAATTGCAATGTTCGTACAGTTATACGTCAAGCCTAAAAGTAGTTAGCTAATAGGTTTAATAAAAATTCACATATACAGGAAAGATTGGTAACATTACTTGAATAGAGACTGTTATTGTAATTATGCCGAAACGCACAGATATAGAATCTATATTAGTAATAGGAGCAGGCCCAATAGTTATAGGTCAGGCATGCGAGTTTGATTATTCTGGAACGCAAAGCTGTAAAGTATTAAAAAGTGAAGGTTATAAAGTCATTTTAGTTAACTCCAACCCCGCAACTATAATGACAGATCCTGAATTCTCTGATGCAACTTATATTGAGCCGGTGCTACCTGAAATCATAGAGAAAATTATAATTAAGGAGAGACCAGATGCAATATTGCCAACAATGGGCGGGCAAACAGCACTTAATTGTGCAATAAAACTTGCAGATGATGGAGTGTTAGACAAATACAATGTAGAATTAATAGGGGTAAATAGAGAAGCAATAAAAAAAGCAGAGGATAGAGAGTTATTCCGTCAGTCCATGGATAGAATAGGACTGAAATACCCCAAAAGTATCATTATAAAAAATCAAGAACAAATAAAAAAGGCTTTGGATTACGTTGGATTACCAGCAATCATTCGTTCATCATTCACTCTTGGTGGCGCAGGTAGTGGCATAGCATATAATAAAGAGGAGTTTTTCAATATCGCAGAAAGTGCTCTCAAAATTTCGCCAATAAATGAAGTTCAGATAGATGAATCAATTATCGGCTGGAAAGAATATGAAATGGAAGTTATCCGTGATTGTAAAGATAACTGCATAATAGTCTGTTCGATAGAAAATATTGATCCAATGGGAGTGCACACCGGAGATAGTATCACGGTTGCTCCTGCTTTGACTCTGCGTGACGTAGAATACCAACAGATGAGAAATGCATCTATAGCAGTGCTAAGAGAAATTGATGTTAGTGCCGGTGGTGCAAATGTTCAGTTTGCAGTGAATCCTAAAGAAGATGGAAGCCTCGTTGTGATTGAAATGAATCCAAGGGTTTCTCGCTCTTCTGCACTTGCTTCAAAAGCAACAGGTTATCCTATTGCAAAAGTTGTAACTAAACTTGCTATCGGCTATTCTCTCGATGAGATACGTAATGATTGCGCTCCAGTTATACCTGCTGCATTTGAACCAGTGATTGATTATATCGTCACTAAAATTCCTCGTTTTGAATTTGAGAAGTTTAAGGGGACGAATTGTGAACTATCAACTTCCATGAAATCAGTGGGGGAAGTGATGTCTATAGGCCGCACTTTTAATGAGTCACTGCAGAAAGCTTTTCGTTCACTTGAAACTGGTCTTACAGGACTTGATGAAGTATTTCCTGAGAACATTGATATTGATCACGTAAAATCTCAATTAGCAAAATTGCTACCAAACAGATTACTGATTGCTGCTGACGCAATGCGTCACGGAATTAGCATAGAAAAAATAAATTCGATTACAGGATATGACTTATGGTCTTTGCAGAATATACAGCAAATTATATTAGCTGAACAAAAAATCAAGGAAAATGGCCTTCCTGAGACTGCATATGAAATGTTAGAGCTGAAAAAAATGGGGTTTTCAGATGCAAGATTGGCAAAATTAAGCAATAAGAAAGTAGAACAGATTGAAGCAATGAGAAAAAAATTTGGTGTTAATCCGGTTTATAAACGTGTAGATACTTGTGCAGCTGAATTTGAATCGAGCACTGCTTATATGTATGGCTGCTATGAGGGTGATGTTGAAAATAAAACGGAATGTGAGACGAATATTTCGGATCGAAAAAAAGTTGTCATTTTAGGAAGTGGTCCAAATCGCATTGGTCAAGGTATTGAGTTTGATTATGCATGCGTACATGCAGCTTCTGCCGCCAAAGAAATCGGGTATGAAACAATAATGATTAACTGTAATCCGGAAACCGTTTCAACTGATTATGATACCGCTGATCGTTTGTATTTCGCCCCACTGATTGCAGAGGATGTGCTTGAAATACTAAGCAAAGAGCAAGAAAATGGCACACTAGTTGGTGTAATAGTTCAAATAGGTGGTCAAACACCTTTAAAGTTAGCCAAAGTGCTTAACGAGAGAGGTTTCAAAATTATGGGAACTTCGTTTGATTCTATTGACCTTGCAGAAGATCGCATGAGATTTAAAAACCTTGCTTTGCAACTTAATTTAAAACAACCTGAAAGTTCTATCTGCCATTCAGTAAAAGAAGCGTTAACCAACGCAGAAAAGGTGGGGTTTCCACTAGTAGTTAGGCCATCATATGTCCTCGGTGGTCAGTCTATGTCGATTAGACATGATACTCAGAGCTTTAAAGAGTATGTCTTGAATCAAACCAAAATTTTTGAACACGGGTCACTGCTTCTTGATAAATTTTTAGTCAATGCAGTTGAGGTTGACGTTGATGCTGTATGTGATGGGAAAAAAGTTTTCATTGCAGCGGTCATGGAGCACATTGAAGAAGCTGGTATCCACTCTGGCGATTCAACATGCTCAATACCGACAAATACATTGAGTGACGAAGTAATAAAAGAGATCGAGCTCCAAACTGAAAGAATAGCTCTTGAACTAGAAGTGAAAGGTCTGATAAACATTCAGTTTGCTGTTCAAGAGAGTGATGTATACATACTTGAAGTGAATTTAAGGGCTAGCCGTACAGTTCCTTTTATTTCCAAGGTAATCAATATTCCTATTGCAAAGCTTGCCACTCAGGTTATTTTGGGTAAAAAATTGAATCAGGAAAACAAGCCTTTCAATCATTTTGCAGTTAAAGCTGCTGTTTTTCCATTTACGCGTTTTTCGGGAATTGACACTTTACTTGGTCCTGAAATGAAATCAACAGGAGAAGTGATGGGAATTGACTTATCTTTCGGAGCTGCACTTGCAAAAGTGCACATGGCTGCAGGATACAAGTTACCAACAGAAGGAACAGCTCTGATTTCAGTAAAAGATGATGATAAAGAGTATATATTGCCTGTTGTACGAATGTTGAAAAAACTGAGTTTTGAAATATATGCCACCAAAGGCACAGCTTTGCATCTGAACAATAACGGCATTGCTGCAAAAGCTGTAAATAAAGTGAGAGAAGGCAGACCCCACATAGTTGATATGCTCAAAGATGGAAAAATAAATCTAGTAATCAATACTTCAAAAGGTGTGAAATCAGTCTCAGATAGCAAAGATATCAGGAGAACTGCTATTTTGCAAAATATAGCTTATAGCACCACAGCTTCTGGGAGTAAAGCGTTAGCGCTTGCAATTCAATATGTAAAGAATAGCAAATTGGAAGTGAAATCATTACAGCAGATACAAAATGTTTAAATATCAAGACTATAATAAATTATTACTTATTTCAAAATGAGGATCGTGTAAGCTAAGGCGAGAGAAATTTAATTAAAGGATTTTTGTGTCAGTATCAATATATAACTGACTTGAGCGTTTGTTGAAAGGCTTTGTACTAATTTTCTTGATTCAAACAATATGCTAGACTTTAACTTAAAAATCTTTGTAAGTGATCACGACTGAAAGGTGTTTTCATGCATTTTTTACCTGAGTGCAATAAGTGTAATTCATTGAGTTTCCAAAATTGATAATGAAGAAAAGCATTACTCGTCTAATAAAAGCAATTCAATACTCCTGTGAAGGAATAAAATCAGCTTTTGTATCAGAAGTTGCGTTCAGACAGGAGTTACTGCTTTTTATAATATGTGTTTCAACTTTGTTTGTTTTAGATGTAAGTAATTTAGAACGTGCAGTAATGGTAAGTAGCCTATTTTTGGTGTTAATTGTAGAAATTATTAACGCTGCTTTTGAAACAACAATTGAGCGTATTTCCAGTGAAAAACATATACTTTCAAAAAAAGTGAAAGATCTAGGTAGTGCAGCAGTTTTTCTCTCATTAATTAACTTCTTGATAACATGGATGATAATATTGATATGAATGTTGTTAAGATATATTTTCAAATTCACCGATTAAGACTTGCATGTCTTGTGGTAAATCAGAAACAAATTCCATATACTCTTTACTTTTTGGATGATATAAGCCTAGCGTGTAAGCATGTAGTGCCTGTCTATTGAAATTACGGATAAAGTCAGAGTTTTTAGCATTTTTTGCACTTTTACTACTATTTTTTCCGTAAACTTGATCACCAACTACAGAATGTCCTATGTGGCTCATTTGTACTCGAATTTGGTGTGTTCTGCCTGTCTCTAAAGTACATTTAACCAGGCTTGCTTGCCCTATAATTTTCTTCACTGAATAATGAGTGATTGCTAATTTACCTGCTGTTTTTGTGACACACATCATTTCTTTATTACTGCGTTTTGGAGCAATATGGGTTTTTACTGTTCCTTGCAGATTAGGTAATGCTCCCCAAATTACTGCTAAGTATTCCCGTTTTATTTTACGATTTGATAGCAGCTCAGACAAAAAGCTGTGAGATTGTTCATTTTTTGCAATTACCATGAGTCCACTAGTATCTTTATCAAGCCTGTGAACAATTCCTGGTCTTGTATTTGTATATGGAATTTTGCCAAGGTGAGCGATCACTGCATTCAGGAGTGTATCATTGTTTGTTCCAGCACCTGGGTGTACTGTTAATCTACTTTGTTTGCTCAGAACTATAATGTCCCCATCTTCGTAGATGATATCAAGCTTTATATTATAGTTAGGTTCAATTGATGTGGATATGTCAGGTTGAACGAGATGTACTATATACTCTTCACCTGGTTTTACTATGTGGTCATTATTAATTATCGGCGTGCTAAATAATGTTACCCGCTCATCTTGTATCAATCTTTGTGCTTTACTGCGTGATATGTTACACTTTTTAGCTATGTAGGTATCTAGCCTTTTCATTACTAACAATATCTAAGACTATATATCTATAGTAGCTACCTTGAATAAGCTACTTCAAATGCTGCATGAACATCTGGATCCACAAAATCAACTTTTGCGTTAGGTTGAGCTTGAAGCCCATCTTGTTTCTGGATATTAAAAGTCATTTGAGAGCCATCTTTCCAGTGGATTATTACCTTATTATCAAAATTTCTTAATGTTACCTCACTGACTTTTTCTCCCTTATCATCTTTTTCTTCCAACTTAATAGATTCTAATAAATAGAAGAAAAACTCACTTGCTTTGCCATTAATTTTTTTTTTCCATTCATCTGCTTTTTCTTGTTCAGATAATTCTTTTTCCAATTTTGCATTTTCTTTCTCCAGTTTTTTTGTCCTTTTTTTTGATTTTAATAGTCTATTTTTCTCTATTGCTTTTCTCTCTTCATCTCGCTGTTCTTCAAGAGGAGAAGGAGGAATAGCACTGTCTTCATTGCTAGTAGGTTCGTTTGTTTGTTTATTCTTTAATTCCTCTAGTTCATCTTTTACTTTTTTTAGTTCTTCTTCTAATTCCTTCTTTATCTTTTCCGCTTCTTCTTCTTGCTTTTTCAACATACAAAAAAAATCGTTGTCGTTGCTAATTATTTCTTCTCTAGATTGAAAAAAGCCAACAAATCTGCTTGGTTCAAATCGCTCAACCTTATCTTCAGCGATTTTAATAGCATTCTCTAAACTAGAAAAAATACTTTCAATGTTTAGTGAATGTGCTTTTTTTGCCAGCTCTTTAGCTTCACTTAAAATGGGCGAGATTTTCTTGTGCAACTCATCCAAATCTTCTTTGATGTCTTCTCTGACTCTTCGTAAATGAGTAAGTGTTTCTTGAATCTCATCATTTGCAGGTTTTAGAAGGCTATTATCAAGTAGATCTGTAGCTTCACCTAAGTGCTTATCGAGTGAGTCAACAATTTTATCTGTAAAATCAGTCAAATGCTTATCAAGTAATTTTATCAATCGAGATATAGAATCATTTTCTTCTTCATCTTTTGTCTTTTTTTCCATTACCGATACAACCCCACCTCTTCTGAATGGAAAGAGAATATCCATATTGTTAAACTTTTTAACAATATTATGATTATTGTTTATCTCATTGTTTTTTATCTTGCTGAATGTTATACATATCCCAACAATAGCAATGATACTAGCCAGTGCAACTATGGCCCATTCCAAATCCTGAACATTGGCAAAGCTAAATCTATTTTGTATTAATGCGCCAACTATAATTACAGTGCTAATTATATATGGTATGGTAAGAAAAATGGCCTTATTTTTATTCTCCTGTTTCTGACTATCTAATATCTTTTTCTGACTTTCAAAAATTGGTAAAACTATTGAAAAGTTTGCTTTTTTGTGACCTATAAGACTTAAATTTGGTTTTATCTCTATTTTTAGAGCATTTTCAGCAAGTTCACTTATCTCGTTGTCTTTGCCACCTCTAATTTTATCATTTATTAATTCCTCTATCGGCTTTTTTCCTTCTTTTATCTTCTGCTTATGCATATATCTCATAGCAGAAGAGGCAACAAAAGCTGTTAAAAGAATAACAGAAACCAAAGTATAAATTGGCATGAATGTTGGGTTAAAAATATCTGTAATAAAGCTTAAATTATTACTAGTTATTATTATTGCAGCTACATAAGCCAAAGAAAATTGAAGCCAAGTATTTACATCTGCTATAGGTAGAGTGTTACTTACGGAATATTTCTTTGTTGCACGCCATAACCTAGGAAAAAAACCAATAGCATCATCTATTTTGGCAAAATTATGATCTACCTTAACATTGAAAGGATTTGTTGTATCTGAATGCATAGATTTCCTTATACCTTAATTAATTATATATAAATGATACTTTAAAAACAAGTTTTTTGGCTTATGCCAAGGACGATTAGAACGGACTTTGCTAACCTTTATGCCACTATTTGCTAGCCAAATAGAATGTGTGCCATATGCCTCTAAGTCAGCATACTTGATGGTTTTAGTATTGCAAGCTGGGTAATTGAATTTGCTTAGCTAAATTACTAGATCGACATTGTTACAACTTTCTACAATATCTTCTTTTTTATAAGCTAGCAACACTGACTTATTATTTCCTTTATTATATATACAGTCATAATCATTACATTTTAGCCTTTTGTTTGAATTACTGAATTGAGTATGATTCAAAATTTGATTCTGTCCGTTTTGTTTAGCCCATGTTTTGACAACAAAGTTCCTATTTTTCCTAGTAAGAGAATATAGTAAACTGTCATCTTCTTTTACAGCAAGATTATCAATACTGACCAGGATGTCAGGGGTTCTACACATAGCGCTAGAGAAAATACCCAGCACAATAAAGAAAATTCCAAAAAAACGCCAATTCCTTTCCCACAAGCATAGCCACAATAACCCAAGTGTTATTATAATAATTGATGAGCCAGGAAAAGTGCGAGTGGGAATAACCAAATACTGAAGATTAGCAATTGCGTTTATTATATATAAAACGCTGTCAATTGGGCGTTCCATGAGAGGCGTTATAATCCACTGAGTACCTAAAGGAATCAATAAAACATAGATTATTCCAAATGGAATAATAATGAGTGTAACTATTGGTATAGCAATCAAATTTGTGATAATGCCACTGATTGAAAAATAGTTAAAATTGTATATTGTGTACGGAACAGTTGCTAAACTTGCTATGACTGAGCTGATCATTATCGACACAAAATATTTTATTATTTTTATTTTGAATAACTTATTAGCATTGATCTGATAGCTGGCAACTAGTGCCAAAACAGCAGAAAATGACATTTGAAAACCTGGCTTTAAGATTGCTTCTGGCTCCACTATGAGTATCACCGAAGCAGCAAACGCAATTGCTATTAATCCTCGATATTTCCTTTCTATGATTATTGCAACAAGTACCAAGATCACCATGATGTAGGCACGCTGAGCAGAAATTTGCATATCGGTAATCAACAAATAAAAGGTAGTTGGCAAGATAGTAAAGAATGCAGATATTTTTTTAGTGTTATATTTAAGAGTCAAAGTTTCAGATATTGCAAATAAATTACGGAATACTATAAAAAATAGACCAGCAACAAACGATAAATGTAAATCAGATATAGCGAATAAATGTGCTATACCTGAATCTCGTATCGCATTCATAGTTTTTTGATCTATCCCGTCTTTTTTGCCAATTAATAATGCAGAGATTATGTCCGCGTGTGGCTTTTTGGTATTTTGCTGTAGGTTTTCATAGATATATTGACGGAAAGATTCTATATACTCTTGAAATTTTCTTGCTTCAGCCTTTTTGTACAGAACTATTTTGCTTGTTGCAAAGCCTGTTGCACTTATTTTCTGATAATATGCTATTCTTGCAAAATCATATGCATATTCCGAAGGCGCAATTTTTGGAGGAAAGAGTTTTGCTGATAATTTTACTTGATCCCCTATTTTAATTCCTTCTTCCGCTTTGGTTCTAACTGATATTCTGATGCTATCTAACTTAAACTTCGTGTTTTTTATTTCATAAAGCAAAAATTGCTCATATGAGCCCTTGTTATTAATATCCTTCACTGTAGCAACAATATCTTTCACATACCTTTCCTTATCAAGAATGTGAGTATTAACTGAATCTGTTCTGAATTTGCTGGCTGTAAATCCTATGAGCACTGCAATTAAAGAAATGCATAATATTGCGTATTTCCTGTATAATATTGCAATCAGAATTAGTATAGGTGAAAGCAAGAGAAAAATAGATATAGTGAAAGCATAGCTTGGTTCAAAATTTAATGAGAAATAGGTGAAAATTCCTGCACACTGAAAAACAGGGAACCACAATATCAAGTTATATTTTTCATTGCACAGATTGTTATGTATATAATTTACTATCATGTTAAGAAAGGTTAATAGATATATAAATATATGTAATAGTGTGATTTTATTCTTTTATTTATTATTATTACGCATATAATAATAAATAAGCAACGACGCGGGATGGAGCAGCTCGGTAGCTCGTCAGGCTCATAACCTGAAGGTCGTAGGTTCAAATCCTACTCCCGCAACCATCTTTCAATTGTACAAACATTGCGATTTCTCTTATTATAATAGCAATGGTATTTCTAACTCAAAGCTTGTTTTTGACCTGTAGGCTCAATCGTAACATTCAGTAAAAAAACTCAGGGTATTTATTAACAAAATTATAGCGGCTGCATGTCTTTTAATTTTTTCTATATTTAGCCAAATTTAGCCAAATCGCATTTGTTAGCACATTATCAATTTAAATTATTAAAACTCTCTACTCGGGACTTCTTTTGCCTTTTTTCTATTTGGTTAGATGATTTTATAAATCAATTAAAATATTCATAATATTGATTTCTTATCACAACAATGCTATTATTAAGCTAATATTACTTTTAGTAAGGTATGAGCAATGGTTGATGTAGCTTTTATTGGTATAAATACAGTTATTGATAACGGATACAGAAGAAAAATAAAGCTCGTTATGTCAGGATTATTTTTAGCTGTGTCAGCAGCAACTGCCGTCTGGTTTATCTTTCCTGAATCACAAAATGTACTCGCTCCATTCTTGCTTCCAGCTATATTCCTTCTCTTGACTATGTCTATGGGATATTATACGGTTCTTTTTGATTGTGAGAAAAAGTCTGTAGTAGAAAATGTTCTCGGTATCTGCTGAGTCAGTTAAGAGAGTGCATTGCCAAGACGGAATCGAATTTTTGCTAGCAGAAACAAGAGATATTACAAAAAATAAGTTTTGTAAAGTACTGATTAATCTTTGTTTTGAGGATCGTAGCAAAGCGCACAAACTTGCTTTATATGTAAGAGACATTGATAGCGTTGCATCCTCGATAAAAGACGAGGATCTGTTAAATCACTTTGATCAATTTTTTACCATAAATGAAGTAAGCTATAAGAATAGTAGAAATGAGCTAATTAATCGCGCAAGAATATATAGAACAATAAGTGAAAAACCTAAAAATGAAATACAAAGTTTTTTAGCTAATCAAAAAGAGAGTCTTTCGTATGAAATAACGTCACCTAAAATTGATAATTTTTTACCACAGGTTAATGCAGTAACTGTTTAGGTTAGCAAAAGTTCAATACGTATAGCTAAGTCTTTGCAATATCAATAATTTCATTGTGTACATGATTATCACTTTTTTTTTCAATTCCAGTAATAACATTACATCTATTAGATTCTTTTATAGCTATTTCTTGAAATCCTTTTCGAATTTTATGATAGAAATCAATGCTCATTTCTTCATACTTATTTTTATCCTTTGCTCTGCTGAGTCCAACTTGAACATCAATATCTAAAATAAATGTGATATCTGGATATTTAATTTCCACTAATTTGTGTAAGTCTCTTATTAGACTCAAGTCAACATCTAGTCCATACCCTTGATACGCAATAGTTGAATCGATAAATCGATCACAGATAACTATCTTTCCCTCTTTAAGAGTTGGCAATATTAATTTTTCCATATGTTCGTGCCTCATCGAGATAAGCAGCAAGAGTTCAGAAATAGGATCAATATTATCCTTAAGTAGTAATCCTCTTATTTTTTCTGCAAAATCAGTACCACCTGGTTCTCTAGTCAATACGACATTATTTTCACCGTGAATTTGCTTGAAATAATTTGCAAGTAACTCAGACTGTGTTGTTTTACCAGAACCATCTATTCCTTCGAAGGTTATGAACATATATTTTATAATTACAATTCTAAATGCAAACAGTGTACATAGAAACCATTTGACATTTAAGCAATAAGATCATAAATTATGGTATACAATTCTCTATGAGCTATGGTTACGCTAGACACTCCTAAGATAGATTTAGACTTTACTGCAAAGAATTTCAATCTCCTGAGAGTGGATAACAAATATTATACATTAAGTGACTGCTATGGGGAAAATGGTCTCATTGTAATGTTTATATGCAATCACTGTCCTTACGTTCAATCAATTATTAGCAATCTAGTAAGCGATGTTAATTTGTTAAAAAAAGATTATCAGGTAAACACCGTTGCAATCATGCCAAATGATGTAAATGAGTACCCAGAAGACTCCTTTGAAAACATGATTAATTTTGCCAAGGAAAATAAGTTTACATTTCCATATTTGATTGACAATAACCAAGAAGTAGCTAAAGAGTATGGTGCTGTTTGTACCCCTGATTTTTTTGGCTTTAATTCCAAACTAGCCCTCTGCTATCGAGGGCGTTTTAACAACACAAAAAAAGAGAAAGTTCAAAATTACGAAGTAGGAAGTAGTGATTTATTTCAAGCCATGAAATTTATTGCAGAAACTAGCAATCCTCCAGTTGACCAAAAATCAAGCATTGGTTGTTCAATAAAATGGTCTAATTCTACAGGTTAAATATTATGCACAGCGGCTCTCAGTATTTGTTTGATATTATAATTTTACTCTCTGCTGCTGTGTTTATAGTCATAGCGTTTTGGAAAATGAATATTAGCCCAGTACTTGGTTACTTTGTTGCAGGTGCATTGATTGGTTCTCATGGATTTAATCTGATACATTCAGTTGAAGTAATGGATAACTTTGCAGAGTTTGGCGTAGTTTTCCTATTGTTCATTATAGGTCTTGAATTGACATTTGAACGCCTTATCGCTATGCGTAGGCATGTGTTTGGGTTTGGTTCCCTTCAAGTTATAGTTACCATGATAGCAATATGGTGCATTGCTCTTGCCTTTGGAGTAAATACAAACATGGCAGCAGTTATCGGTGGTGGACTTGCACTATCCTCAACAGCAATAGTGTTGCAGGTTCTGCAAGAAAAAGGTTCTCAAGCAAGCCAAGTTGGTAGATTGTCAATAGCAGTGCTACTAATGCAGGACTTTGCAGTGGTACCTCTAATAGTACTAGTGCCCCTGCTTACTGGCAATTCTGAACACAGCTTAATAAGCTCGTTGGCAGGCTCATTAGTGCAAGCAGCTATTGCATTGGTGTTGATATTTGTAACTGGTAGGTTATTACTGAGGCCATTGTTTTCGGTTATTGCCAAAATGGAGAGTAATGAAATCTTTATATCAACAACACTTCTGATAATATTAGGATCAGCATTTATTACTGAACGATTTCATTTATCAATGGCATTAGGCGCATTTGTTGCTGGGTTACTAGTTGCAGAAACAGAACACAGGAATTCGGTAGAACATGCAGTATTGCCATTTAAAGACTTATTTCTTGGTTTATTCTTTATGACTGTTGGCATGTCTATTGATATTGACCTTTTACTCAATAAGTTACCACTCGTTACTTTATTATCAATTATCCTTATCGTTTTAAAGACGTCCATTATATATACATTGTGTAGATTTTTTGGATTTAGAAGTGCACCTGCAATACAAGCTGGATTACTGCTTGCACAAGGCGGTGAATTTGCATTTATTTTATTCCGTTTAGCAGATGAATTAGATGTACTATCAAGTGAAATCGCTCAAGTGCTTATGATGGTAACTACAGTAACTATGGCTTTTACTCCTCTTTTATCGGGAATTGGAGACTGGATAGCAAATTCATTTAGCACTGAAAAAATAATACTAGACGATGAAGCAATCGAAACAGACACACAAGATCTTTATAACCACGTAATAGTTGCCGGGTTTGGTAGAGTGGGATATATGGTAACGAAAATGCTTACTGCGGAGCATTTAAGTTATGTTGTTGTAGATATTCAATCAAAAATAGTGAAAGAAGGAAAAAATGACAGTTTTCCTATATATCTTGGAGATGCTACAAGATATGAAATTTTAAAATCAGTAGGAATAGAAAGAGCTCAAGCTCTTGTGGTTTCAATAAAGAACGAAGTCACTATAAAGAAAATAGTTTCTCTAGTTGCAACAAACTTCCCGCATGTAAATATTATAATACGTTTACCAGATTTGAATAATGTGGAGGTTTATAAAGATATAGGGGCTAGTAAAGTTATTCCCGAAACGTCTGAAATTGGATTGCAGCTAGGTGGAGCAGCATTAAGTTTAAGTGGTATTAGCGAGAGCGGAGTTACATCTTTAAAAGGTAAATTTAGAAAAGGCAACTACAGTATGTTAAAAGACCTTGGTAGTGATAAAGATGAATAATCCTCTATCACTTTAATTAGTGACCAGAAAAACACATTTAATTAAGCAATTATACTCTCTAGAAAGGTGAAATTGACCTTATTGTAACTATGAACAAAATAATAATAAAAAAATTTGGTGGTACTTCGCTAACTGACTTAAATCGAGTTGCAAATCTAATAAAAAACGATATTGAAAAAGGTTATAATGTAATTGCTGTTGTATCTTCTGCTGCAGGATTCACTGACCAAATGGCTTTTCAAGCCAGGCAAATTTCAAATTTAAATTGTAGACAAGAGTTATCAGAGTATGATGTCCTGCTTTCAGCAGGAGAACAAGTCTCTTGCGGGTTATTAGCTATCACTCTTCTGTCTGTTGGAGTTAATGCTAAATCATGGCTCGCCTGGCAGTTACCAATTCTAACGGATAATTTTTATTCTGAGTCTAAAATAAAAAAGATAAAAATTGACCATGTAAAAAGATCTTTTGCTGAGGGTTATACTGCTGCAATCATTGCTGGTTTTCAGGGTATATACGATGATAGAATCACTACTTTTGGTAGAGGAGGATCTGACATCTCAGCAATTGCCTTTGCTGTAGTCTTTGGTATTAGTACTTGTGAAATTTTTACTGATATTGACGGAATATATACAGCAGACCCAAAAATTGTTCCAAGGGCACGCAAGCTTAAATCTATCTCTTACAATGAAATATTGGAGATGTCGTCATCTGGTGCTAAAATATTGCATAATCGTTCAGTACAACTTGCAATGAAGCATAATATTAAGGTGCAAGTGTTATCCACTTTTGAGGAAGTAGAAGGCACTACAGTACTACACGAAAAAGATGTACTGGAAAGATACTTAATTACTGGAATAACTTATAGCACTCACGAAGCTCTTGTAACTTTTACTAACTTTGCAAATACTCTGGATACTTTAAGAGATATAGCAGGAGCAAACGTTAAAGTTGACATGATACATGGGTCAAGCTTTTTGATTTCTAAATTTGATGTTGATTTAATGACAAAATTATTGAACAAAAATGAAAATTATGTCGTAAACAATAATATAGCTAAAATTTCAATAATTGGTATTGGTGTTATGTCTAACACTGAAGTGATGTACCGCACACTTAAGATTTTAAGCGAAAAAAAGATAGAAATACTTGCTGTCACAATGTCCGAAATCAAGATCAGTATAGTTGTTCAAAAAAAACACGCTGAGGCTTTAATTAGAGATTTACATACCGAATATGAGCTTGATGTATGACAGCACGCTTGAAATTTATTTACTTGATAATTCAAAAAACTTGAAAGAGCAAAGATAGTTATTGAAATTATCTTGATTTACATCGGTTATCCAAGTTTGACATTGAATGCTTAACACCTCCTCCATTAACACCTTTCTGTAATCTTTATCCAGATGCGACATTATATCGTCAAGCAGAAGAAGAGGTGCTTTATTGTAATGAATACACCTTGCTTTTACACTAGATAAGATGATAGAAAGCAGTAATAGCTTTTGCTCTCCAGTAGAACAAAGATTTATTGGCATGTCCCCTTTTTGGCAAAAAACCCGAAAATTATCATTATGTACAGAAAAGGTTACTCTACCAGTTAATGAGTCTTTTTCTCTGTTTTCCTTTAGACGATTCTGAAAATATTCTGCAGTATCGTTCAAAGTTAGCTGACTGCTAAATTTCAAACTTGCCTTTGGAAAAAACTCACAAGAATGGTTATCAATTGTGCCCTGTAGTATTTTTAAAACAGACAAACGCATACGTAAAATATCAACTGCATTGGTAGCCATGACATTTTCAAGGCTAGAGAGCCAATTTTCGTCTAAAATATTCTCTCTAAGCAGTTTACTTCGCTCATATTTAGCTTTCCTGTATTTCATATAGCAATAAGTGTAATTTTCTTCAAACAATGAGACGATACGGTCTAAAAATTTTAATCTGTCGCTCGGAGAATTAAGAAGAATATAGTCCATTTGTGGAATGAGCCATATTACATTGGATATTCTATACAGAGATGAATAACTTGATTGTGTTTTTCCATCAATTTGTATTAGTTTATTATTAAGATTCTTTCCTATACCAATTGAGTTAAAGTATGTTCCATTAAAAAAGTCATAATGCACTGCCCAATCTTCATTACTGAGTCTATTTTGCATCTCACTAATTTTTACTTTTTTCATGCCATTACTTTTAGCAAGCAATGAGATTGCTTCAAGTATATTAGTTTTACCAATACCATTTTGACCAGTTATTACAACTGATCTATCGTCTAAATCCAGTTCGAAATTTGAATGACTACGAAAATTATGTAATTTCAATTTTTTTATATAGCAATGGGTAGCCATTCTTTAATTTATATTCTGCTTACTTCCTCTAAAACCTCATCAACATGTCCACTCACTTTTACATTTTTCCAAATCTTCACTACTTTACCTTTTTTATCTATTAAAAAAGTAGTACGCTCTACTCCCATATACTTTTTGCCAAACATACTTTTCTCTACCCAAACACCATACTTTTCCAACATTTCAGCATTTTCATCAGAAACTAAAGAAAATGGCAGAGAATATTTTGCTTTGAAGTTAGCGTGGCACTTAACGCTATCTTTTGATACACCAATTATCACTGTGTCAAGAGAAGAGAAATTTTCTATATTGTCTCTAAAGCCTTTTGCCTCCATTGTGCAGCCCGGAGTATCGTCTTTAGGATAAAAATAAAGAACTACATTTTTTTTATCAAAAAATTCACTCAGTGATAAAATCTCACCAGAATCTGTTGGCAAGCTAAAATCAGGTGCATTATTTCCTATTGTTAATTCCATACTTTGCTCCATTATTAATACTTTTATGGTACTATATTATATTGTAATAGGAAGGAATGAAAGTAGCTTTTCAGATGGATGAAAGTATAAATTTTGAAGCTGATACTACATTTTCATTAATAAAAGAAGCGCAAAGAAGAAGGTACGAAATTTTTATTTATGTACCTAATAATTTAGCACTCAAGTTAAATCAGCCAATTGCCCTTGCTCAGAAAGTCAGCGTTGATGATTGTAGCTTCATTTCAAAAGAGGATGTAGTAATCAACCTAAATGAAATGGATATCATATTTATCAGACATAATCCACCATTTGATATGCGGTACATTACAACAACCTATATCTTAGAAAAGACTACTGCGTTAGTAATAAATAATCCAACAGAAATAAGAAATTGCCCTGAAAAATTAATTACTTCACTATTTCCAGAGCTAATTCCTCCAACTTTGATCACTGAAAATATATCGATGATTAGAAATTTTTGTCACGACTATCAAGATATCATCTTGAAACCACTATATAGCTATGGAGGAAATGACGTAATAAGAATACAAGACCAAAATAGCATTCAAGTGGTAGTCGATCTCATGATTGCAAAATATGAATGTCCTGCAATTGCACAAGCATTTTGTAAAAAGATAAATACAGATAAAAGAATACTGCTACTGGATGGAAAGCCAATAGGAGTAATGAAGCGAGTTCCAAAGTCTAGCGGAGAAATCAGAACAAATTTGAGACTAGGAGCAAGTTTTGAGCCTGCCCAAATGAATGATAGAGACAACGAAATATGTAATAAAATTGGTCCTGAGCTAAAGAAAAGAGGGCTAATATTCGTTGGCATTGATATTATAGATGACTTCCTTCTTGAAATTAACACAACTTCGCCTACGGGAGTAGTTTATATCAATAAGTTGTATAGTAAATCACTAGAAAAAGAACTATGGGATGCATTTGAAGAAAAAGCAATTCGTCAACTAAGTTCTTGAGCTATTGCCTTAATAAATTCAGCAACTCCATTCCTTATTCTTGTTTTCTTAGTATTATTAGCCATATCAAGCAATTTTTGACAATTTTGCAATAAATCAACTAGCAACTCTCCTAGATTCTTTTTCGCGTTACTATTTTGCTCAACCATTACAGCTGCTCCCGAATCTTCAATATGTTTTGCATTATAAAATTGATGGTTATCTTTTGAGTGAGGATAAGGAATATATACAGCAGGACGCTCAGCAAGAGTAATCTCTGCTATTGAAGTTGCCCCCGCTCTGCTAATTACCAAATGAGCATTGGCCAGTTTATTTTCCATATCATCGAGAAACTCACTTAACTCACAATCAATTCCTTCACTTTTGTATAGATTCTTGACCTTGTTTATATTTTTCTTCGTACATTGCTGCGTTACTCTAATCCTCTCTTTTACTTCAACAGGTAGACCACAAATTACGCTGCTCACTACATCATCAAAAAAATTTGCACCCTGACTGCCTGCTATTATTAACACGTTTAAAACTGTTTCAGCTCTAGAATATCCTTGTGCTTCTATATCGACAAAATTTCCTGTAAAAACGCATTTACTACCTTCTACATACTTAGTCTCTGGAAAGCTAGTTGCAATTAATTTTGCACTCTTGAAAAAGAATCTATTTACTCTCCCTAAAACTATATTTTGTTCATGTAAAATTATAGGTATAGAAAAAATCTTTACTGCAAAAAGAGTTGGAAAAGAAGCGTAGCTACCAAAACCAATGATTAGCTTTGGTTTTAATTTTCTTGTTTGATACAGTGCTAATACACAACTATACATTAACAAAAAGAGAAACTTCAATTTGTTGCCACTTGGCTTGCACAATGGTAAAATATAACTTTCTATATTGATGATTTTTTGATCAGTGAATAATATACAATTGTGCCCTTGTACCTTTAGTGCTTTTGCTAAGGTTATAGCTGGAAAAACATGCCCACCTGTACCGCCTGTTGCTAGAATAATATCCATCTGTAAATAGCAATTTAATAATAGATTATTAATCATTTTTTAATAATCTGCATGTAAAATTTTATTAAGCTTTATGATAGTTGAGTTAAAAATGCCTGAAAGTAGCAACAGTAAAAACGTGAAAAACAAGCCTCAAGAGCAAAGAGAAGGCGGAAGCAGAGGTTTTATAGGATTGTTAAAAAGCATAACAAAAGCTCTTTTTAACTCAGTTGTTGATCTACCTCAGCAAGAACAACTCAATAAAAATATTGATAGACAACAAGGTTTAGACAGTAAAAGAAAAAGCCCAGAGGATCTTAATCAGGAAAAAAAGCTTGAAGTGAAAGAAGCAGCTGAAGGGTTAAAAGAAAAGTTAGAAAAATCTGATATTGGTAATCAATCTATTAGAATTGAATCGCCTAATCAGGATAATTGTAGCTCTAAAACAATGAATCGTTAGCTTAACTATTTAACGATTCATCATCTGCAGCAAGTACTGATTCGTGTATAATTTCCGAAATAGTTGGATGAGGAAAAATCGTAGATTTTATGTCGCAGTCTGTTCCCTCTAGTTGCTTTGCAAGAGCGAAATTGCTAATTAACTCTGTTACTTCCGCTCCTATCATGTGAGCTCCAAGAAGTTCGCCTGTTTTTTTGTCTATAATTGTTTTCACTAAACCTTCAGTTTCACTTAGTGCAATAGATTTACCATTAAAGTTGGAGTGAAATTTTCCTACTTTTATATCGTATCCACTTTTTATTGCCTGTTCCTCAGTAAGGCCAACGCTTGCTACTTGCGGATGAGAGTAAGTGCAATTTGGTATGCACTCTTTTTTTAACTTATGAGCATTTTTACCAGCAATTTTTTCAACACAGATTACAGCTTCATGACTTGCTTTATGCGCTAAACATGGGGGACCAGTTACATCACCTATTGCATACACACTTGATTCACTTGTTTCATACCACTCATTCGTTTCAATGAAACCAAAAGGACTCAACTTAATTTTTGTATTTTCTAAACCTATATTTTCAGTGTTTGCTTGAACGCCAACTGCAACAATTACTCTATCGAATTCTTTATTATCACCACTACTTAGCTGCACTTGAACAGAATCTTTATTGTTAGTGAAAGTTTTTACACTATTGCTCGTATATATTTTTATTCCTTGTTTTGTAAATATCTCTTGTACTAAATTTGAAATGTCTTTATCTTCCAGCGGCAAAATAGTGTCTTTTACTTCTATAATTGTTACATCAATCCCCAAAGTACTATAAAAACTTGCAAATTCTATTCCTATCGCACCAGAACCTATGATTAGTAGCGATTTTGGTAACTTCTTTGGAGTCATAGCGTGCTGCGCATTCCATATTAAATCTCCATCCGCCTCTATTCTAGGTAGATTTCGCGCTCTAACACCTGTTGCTAAAATGATATGATTGGAAGAAATTTCCTCCTCCTTTTTGTCATCAAGAATTTTTACAGTACGATTACCTGCAAGTTTACCAAAGCCTTGATGAACTTTGATGTTATTTTTTTTCATCAAATATGCAACACCGCTTGACAATTTATCAACAACGTTTCTTGAGTATTTCACTATTGATTGTATATCAAAACTTACATCCTTTACTTTTATGCCAAATTCTTCTGATCTTGTTATTAACCTATAAATTTCAGATGCTCTAAGTAGCGATTTTGTTGGTATACATCCCCAATTTAAGCATATACCACCCAAATTTTCTTCCTTTTCAACAATTGCAGTTTTAAATCCAAACTGCGCCGCTCTAATTGCTGCTATATAACCACCAGGACCGCTGCCTATAACTGTAATATCATACTCATTCATCAGCTTTCTTCGTATTCAAAAAGATTATATATAACAGATGGAACCCATATAATCAATGCTCAGGTGCATAGAAGCGACTTGACAAACCTTCCCACTTTTCTTACCATATCAATAAGAGTATTTATCCTTGTTTTTAATCTCCACAGATTTAACAACAAAATTCAGTAAAAAAACTAAGATATTTATTGGCAAATTACATAAAAATTATAGCAGCTTTTTAAATTTTTTCTATTCGGCCAAAACACGCTTGAAATGAGCGTTAGCACATTATCAATTTACATTATTAAAACTCGCTATATAGGGATTCTTTTGCCTTTTTTTACTTAGTAAATTTATTAATATTTATAGCTAAAGCTTCAGGCCAGCACTTGATGCTGGAATCCAGAAACCTTTACTACAAATAAGCATATTGAGCACAAAATTATGCTAAAACACAACGTTTTTGGTGAGATTATGGACAAACTTAGTCCCAGTATCTGGGCACTAGGATGACAAGAAATAAGCTGCTTGAATAACAACAAAAGGTTATTTGGATGATAGCTGCACTTCCAGTTTCAGCTACTCGGATGACAAGAAAGAGGGCACTGGCATGCTGAACCATAATGTTCGTACAGCTGTGCAAGAATCAGTGGGTATGACTTACCAAATTTTTAAATTACGGACAGCAGCAAGTAACGCACAAGCACAGCGTCTATACCAGTTACTGTTATACCTTATTTTTTTCTCTACAATACATTTTACCTGATAAGAACAGAGCTACTATAAGGTAAATTAAGTTCCATGTTGCTAACGAGACACCAAAAATATAATGAGGTCTGTCACAAGATGGAGAGTAGTTAGGGTTTAATAGATTATTTCTTAGCTCTTCTATGCTAACGTTACCACTTGCTTGCTCTGTACAGCCTAAAACATCATGAAATAAGTGGAGTTCAAGACCTACATGATAAAAAGATATTATTGCACCAATGAGATAGCTGCAAAACATCGCATAGATTAGGATTTTGTTGTCTTTGAACATGTACGCAACTGCAAGTAGCCCTGTAACATAGTAAACTACTCGCTCGTATATACATAACTTACACGGTATCATATTGAAAAAATACTCTAGCACATATGCAAAAATTAAAGCGACAGCGCTTGATAAGAGAAAAATTATAGAACTGTTATTTACATCTGACATAGTTAATGAATTACTACAATATCTGTGAAGAGTCAACTCTTGTTTGATAACGTTTCATGTAACGATAGAACACTAAGTACTATGTTACTACTTTTACACCTCTATACATATGCTCGCCGTTGTATATTGGTTCAATAATCAGCCTTTTCATATCAGTTGCAACTCTAGTATCACTATCTATTTTTGCAATTTCTTCTTTAGTATACAATTCATCCTTGTTTTTCGTCCAGCTATTGTCATATTGAATATCAACTTCTCCTCCATTGGTTTTAAACCCAAATGTTTCTTGCATAAGCAATCTTGCTTCTTCCAAACGTCTATTGTAACGTTTGTTAAAATCTTGATAGCTAGATATAAGAAGAACGTCATTAGAAAGAGTGAAATATACTATCTCTTCCATAATTTTGTAAATCTCATGTTCTGATAACTTAAACAAAGGATAATCTTTTTGAAACTTATTCTTTACTTCATTGTAAATTTCCATAATTTTTACTCTACCAGCATCGCTTAGAGCAATGATAGCATTTTCAATACTTGCTATACCGTCATAGTCATAACCTTTTCTGTCATTTTCAGCAACCAAAAAGCCATGCACAGCCTGAATCTCACCAAGTTTTTTGTCCTCCTTAAGTAAAATATCAAAATCAAAATAGATCATAGGAGACTTCAGTGCTAACAACATAAATATACGCATACTGTCTATCTCAACACCAAAATTTTACTTTCTGGAATAGAATATAGATCTTTGAAATATTGAGATACAATGTATAAAGGACATTTAGATAGTTTTGTTTTCTTATTGGGTTGTAAGTGAAAGCTGAATTCATACTCTCCTAAATCCAGCTCATTAAAATCTATAAGTTCTATATTTTTGTTTGGGTTAAATTTTCTGTTTGATATTTTATTCTCCAACTCTTTACGTTGCTCAGGAGTAAAACCAGATCCATTTATTACTAATTTCACTACACGTGTATTTTCTCTTTTTGCCCATTCGCTCAATCTCTCCAAATATTTTTCTGGGATCGGATATCCATATCTTTTTGGAAGCCACTGAAATACTAAAGGTGTATCAAACGTGAAAGTATGTGGAGATCCAGGCCTTAAATCTTGTCCTTTATAATTCATAGCAAAAGTACTAAACAAGTTAATACTTTACTATACAATATTAATTTATTAACTACTTATTTAGGTAATATTATTTACTTATCAATGATACTACCTAAGATGAAAAACTATATTTTTAATAAAAAAAGATTATCTACTTTACATAGGGATTTTTGTTCTTTTTCAAAAGTAATCTGACTGGTACGCCTTCAACAAAGAAGTTTTTTCTAAGACCATTAGTCAAATAACGTTTATAACTCTCATCAACACTTTCCGGGACGTTGCATACCAAAGAAAAAGCTGGAGGTTTGGTGCCAATTTGAGCAATATACTTCATTTTAATTGCTCTACCTTTTATAAGTGGGTGAGAATGTTTTTCCACAGCATCTATTAGCCAATTATTCAGTTTTGCAGTGCTGATCTTCTTGTTTAAGGATTCACTCACTTCAAGACACTTATCTATCACATCACCACAGCGCATACCTTTCAATGCAGAAATTGTTACAGTTGGCACTTCCAAAAATAACCGAGTCACTTCCTGTTGTTTGACAAATTTTATTAACTTACTTCTGTCATCCTTACCTATTAAATCCCACTTATTTAAAACAATGATAATTCCCTTTCCCCCTTTAATTGCAGCTTCAGCAATTGATAAATCCTGCTGCTCAACGCCAAGCAAGGAATCTAGAATTAAAATCACTACATGAGAGCGCTTTATTGACTCTATACTTTTTTCAACAAATCTTGATTCTAAGTTATCAACAACATTTGCCTTTCTGCGGATTCCCGCAGTATCGATGAGAGTGATTAATTTCCCATTATGGTCGTATGAAATATCCACAGAGTCACGCGTGGTACCAGGTTTTGAGCTTACTATTAGTCTATTTTCTGCAAGTAAATTGTTTAAAAAAGTTGATTTTCCAACGTTTGGGCGACCGATGATTGCAATCCTCAGTCTAATGGACTCACTTTCAGGCAGTTCAGTTTTTTTGTTAAAATCTTCAATAACACCAGCTAATACATCATAAAGATCAATCATACCAAGATTATGTTCGGCTGAGATGTACACCGGACCTATGAAGTTGAAGAACTGCAAATAATCAACATTTTCCGATTTATGACTTTCGCATTTGTTTGCTATTAGTATTACAGGTTTGTTCGTTTTTCTCTTCAGCCACTTTGCAAACTCTTTGTTCTGCTCGTTTTGCACTTTTGCATCAACAAGAAAAAAAATTACATCTGCGCTTAATAAAGAAAACTCTATTTGTTCAATAACTTGTAGTGAAAAACTGGTTTGGTCATTCCATCCTCCTGTATCTATAACTTTAAACTCTAAATCACTAATTCTTCCAATTCCTTCACGCCTATCTCTCGTTACTCCTGGAATGTCACTAACCACCGCTGCTTTTCTTCTTACTAGCCTATTAAATAGAGTTGACTTGCCTGCATTTGGAAGGCCTATTATGACTATTTTCAGCATAGTTTAAGAGCGTATTTTATACATAGTAAATTATAATCAAAATTTTTTAGTTTAACTATTGACTTGATAGATTATATACTTATCCTAAAGTCAGTATGTTTTATACTAAATTTACATAGGAGGTAGTTATGCTAATACCAGAAAAAATATCAAGTACAAATAAAGGGTCTTTGGAAGAGATAGGTTATCCAGAAGAAATAAGTGCTTTTATTGACGAACATGAGCGAAAAAATATTTTAGATATATCGCGAAAGTTTCATAATGCTCATAACATATATAATGATGCAGAAGACTTGCCTATTGATCAGGCTGTGACAGGGATTGCAAATAGATTTCTAGAATCTATAAGAGATGCAAAAAAGAAAAAGGTTATACTGAGTGTTCCATTTGATCCCCAAAGAGGATCAGCAATACTAGATAGCTTGATATGTAGACTTAACCATCTCATACACAAGGATGACAATATTAAGGGGAATGACAAAGATAAATTAAAGCCTATTTGGGAAGAAGTGTGTGATCTCGTTTCAAAAGGTAATTATGTAAGTGAGAGAGTGTTAGAATTATTGCCAGAAGATGTAATTGAAAGATGTGAAGATTACTTATCAAACCTAGAGAAAATTGCAAGTGAAAGTATTGATAATGGTGAAATAAACAAAGTTGCAGTAAAAAGAGACAATCAATGCTATTTTGTAAAGTATCCAGCAGGGTGTACTGTCATTCCTACAAAGTTGCTGAACCATCCAGAACTTCAAGATTTAGACGGAGCGCTAAAAATCGGAGATGGTATAATTCGAATAAAAGATGGAAAATATCATGATATAAAAGGCAGCGTAATAATGACCTTTACCTTTTACGATGAAACAGTTGAAATGGTTTTATCCTCAAAAGATGCTTCAAGATTTGGTAAGATGATGGTATATATGAGCGACAAAAATTGTGAAATCTTCTCAAAGTATCTTAAAGAGCTAGAAGAAAAACCTCGTATAAATGAGATTGTTGAAGCTGCCAAAAGCTTTGTGCAAACAAAAAGCAATACGCCTTCTTCTACTCTAGACAATACTAATCTATCTCAACGTTCTAAGGAAGTTCTAACAGTAAGCTGATAGATAAAGCATGTACACTGTTAAACAGTGTACATGCTTAGTGTTAAAAATGTTCAAATTCTAGACTATAAATCTGTTTGTGACAGTTGAAGTGAATGCGTGCAGTTTCATCAATTTCGTTAGACCTCAAGAAGGTGTTTATGTCAAAAATAGACACTTCAAAAAAGTAATGTATACTTAACTTATTGAAAAATTTGATATGCAGGATTTTAAAATACTAGAAACTAAAACATTAGAAGCCGAAAAAGGAGGAGGTCCTGATAGAGTTAACAAGCAACATGAAAAAGGAAAGCTAACCGCTAGAGAAAGGCTGAGTATATTGCTCGATGAAAATTCATTTCAAGAGTATGATAAGTTTGTGAAGCATCACGCAACTGATTTTGGCATGCAAAATGCTGATTTTTTAGGTGATGGAGTTGTAATTGGCCATGGTACTATTTATGGCAGAAAAGTTTTTGTTTATTCTCAGGATTTCACTGTCTTTGGTGGATCACTTGGTGCATCACATGCAAAAAAAATATGCAAAATTATGGATATGGCAATTAATGCCAGGATTCCAATTATCGGACTAAACGATTCTGGTGGAGCCAGAATCCAAGAAGGAGTAAATTCCCTTGCTGGTTACGGAGAAATTTTTCAAAGGAATGTAAATGCATCAGGCATTATACCACAAATCTCTCTAATCATGGGCCCATGTGCTGGCGGTGCAGTTTACTCTCCAGCGCTAACCGATTTTATTTTCATGGTAAAAAATAGCTCATACATGTTTATAACCGGACCAGATGTAGTAAAAAAGGTTACATACGAAAACGTAAGCCACGAAGATCTCGGTGGAGCAAAAATTCATACGAGCAAAACAGGAGTAGCAGATTTTGCATTCAATAATGAAGTTGAAATGCTACTAGAAATGCGAAAATTCTTCACCTTTTTGCCAGCAAATAATCAAGAGTTGCCAAAAATTGTACCAATCTGCGACTTAATTGATGATGTTGATGAATCTTTGAACACTCTAGTTCCTAGTAATCCTAATACTCCTTATGATATGTATGAACTCATTGAAAAGGTGTGTGATGAAAGGAAATTTTTTGAACTAAAACCCGATTTTGCTCGTAACATCATAATTGGCTTTGGCAGAATTGGAGGAAATACTATTGGTGTTGTTGCAAATCAACCTATGCACCTTGCAGGATGCTTGGATATTGACTCTTCAAGAAAAGCTGCGAGGTTTGTAAGATTTTGTGACGCATTTAACATTCCCATCATCACACTTATTGATATTCCAGGGTTTTTACCTGGCACGAATCAAGAATACAATAATATAATACAACACGGAGCGAAACTGCTTTACGCTTACGCTGAAGCGACCGTGCCGAAAATTAGCCTTATCACTAGAAAAGCGTATGGTGGTGCATATATTGTTATGAACTCAAAGCATTTAAAAGGTGATATAAATTACGCTTGGCCAACCGCTGAGATAGCTGTAATGGGCCCTGAAAGTGCAGTTGAAATTATATTTAGGCATGAAAAAGACCAGCAAACGTTAATCAAAGAATATAAAGAGAAATTTGCTAATCCATTTTTTGCTGCATCACATGGATACATTGATGACATTATAGTGCCAAGTAAAACAAGGCATCACTTTCACAAAGCATTAGAGCTACTTAAAAACAAGAAAGTAGAAAGAATATGGAAGAAGCATGATAATCTTCCTTTGTAACTTTCCTCTCAGTCTTTATTGTAAGGTCTACAGTGCCGTTACACCAAGACTAGCGCTTGGATTACCAATAACGCTAACTTTTGGGTTCTTTTTTCTACAATGTATTCTTACTTTAGCTAAAAATTACTTCCACATATTTTAAATCTGATTATAACTACAATTAGAGATACTTTTAGAGCTCAAAAATTTATCTTTGTCTGCAGACTTTTTTTATTAAACTCATACAAAAATGTAGCGTATCTTCTTCAGTGTACACACACATACTTAATTTTTGTCGTATGTGCACTGCATTTTTTTCTAATCTTTTTTTCATAGGGGGATTTTATGTTCAGTATTCTAATACTTGACCTTTACTTTAGCTAATAAAAACCAACTGGTACCTGCGGTTTTTATAGCCTCAAAACTTCAATCAAAATTCAACTATCATTCAAAGAAACTTATAGTTATTCTTAGTGTTATTACTTTAGTAACAGCGCTATGATGATAAGAATATACAATCCTTTGTAACTTTCTTCTCAGTCTTTATTATAAGGTGTTCAATAATATGGGAAGAGTAAAGTTTTAAAGAGATAATTAAAATTATCCTTATCACCTACTTAGCAATAAATTATATTTGCTTAATCGTAATTACTTACACATTCTTCAATGTCCTGTTTTATTTATGGCAAACATTAAGCTTTAAAATGTACACAGTCTATTAAATTATATTATTTGTTTTTTCCTTATATACATTCAGTATATGCATTCTGCTATTGCTTTAGATAACTCTTCATCACATTTAAAAAACTTACCTGATTTTTTACCTTTTAGAAAACCTTTTGATAATATAGAAAAAATTATTAGAACTGACAATTTTAGAAGTTTTGATCTTGATAAAAGAAATAAGCTTTATACCAATGCTGATAATAGTATCAGTCTTGTAAATATTATTAATAAAATTATCTTAGCTCAAGATAACTTATTCATACTAGAAAGTAAGCCGTATAATATAGTACTTGTTGATAATCCCAATCTTAGTAGAACTACAGTTGATGCAGGAAAGGACTATGTAATTATTGAGGGAAGCTAAAAAAAATATCAAAGATTATACTAGAGTGATATCACATGAATTAATTCACAGATATATAGGACATATAATAGAACAAGACAACGATAAGAAAAATGAAATAAAATATAAGTGGTTTTTTGAAGGATTTACGGAATTTTATGGATTGAAAACCTTACTTGACACGAAACTTATTGATAAAGATGAGTACTTAAAAATAATTAATATTACTTTAAAAGAGTATTTTAATTCTTTAATACCTAATATTGATTTCGAAAAAATAAATCAAAAGCATTTACTTGATCAAAACATAAGCATGTTGAGCTATAACAGAGGTTTTATTCTTGCAATGATAATTGATGAGAAATTAAATGAGGTTAGTAATGGAAGGTATAACTTATTAACTATTGTAAATAGTATAATAAGTGAAATAACTTCAAAGCAAGTTAATTTTAATGTTGACTTATTTGCAAATCATTTAAAATATTACTTACCAGAGTCTTTTATAAAAGACATCATAGCCTCTATAAGAGATTCTAGCATACTTCTCAGTTTATTACCTAGTAGATTACTCAATAAAAATTTAACTTTCCAAGATACTGATAAGTATAGTGATATATGCTTTAACTTAACCAAAAGTCTAGAGCTACAAAAAATACGTGGGGTTAAATTAGGTAGTGATTGCCATAATATGGGACTCAAGAATGGTCAAGAACTAAAGTGTTATAGTATTGACTTTAATAGTGGTAATATTAAGTTAAAAGTCCTTGAAAACAAGATACCGAAAGTTATATATTTGAAAGCCAACAAAATAACGAGTAGCACTCCAATATATAAATAGCTCAAATAAATGCTTGACAAAAGCTATAGTAAACCTAGACTTTGCTATTTTAAAGCAAAATAATTATGGTAAACAATAAAGAAAAACAAGTGGATTTATTATTAGAGCGTCTTAGCGTTAATATTGGTCAAGTTAGTAGTAGTATTATACTTAAAAGAATAGAGAAACTTTCAGGTAATTTTTATGGTAGAAATAATCACAGTGCTCATGACAGCCATTGTCAGTTTGATAGAGATGGTGGAGGGCATGGTAATATATGCTGGGCAGATAAGATTACAGAAAACCTGACTGACAATTATCACGAAAAGGATAAAGAAATTTCTATATAACTTTTACGATAAAAATAACTACTTTGAACATATTGTCAATTTGATAGGTATAAAGTGAGCGTCCAATATATGTTAAGTTGCTGCGATAAAAAGAGCTTGATTAGAGGTAATTATGAAACCAAAAAAAGCTGGTATTATACTTAAAACTATAGAAAGGTGTAATATTAATTGCACCTACTGTTATTACTTTAATAAAGCTGACCAATCGTGGCGCAATCGAAAGCCTCATATATCGATGGAAATGATTGATAAGTTCAATGATCTTATTTCTTAAGGAATAAAAGATCTGAGTATTACAGATTTGCTTGTTGAGTTTCATGGAGGAGAGCCACTGCTCCAGAAGAAACGTTATTTTGTTCAAATGTGTCAAAAAATTCAAACCACAGCACAACGGTCAAATTTAAATAGTATTAAATTTGCTCTACAAACAAATGGAATGTTAATTTATACTGAGTGGATAAAAATTTTTAAAGAATATGATGTTGGAATAGGTATTAGTTTAGATGGCACAAAGAATCTGAATGATATTTATAGATTAGACAAAAAAGGAAATAGTACTTATGAGAAGGTAGTTAGTAAAATCAGGCTGTGTCAAGAAAGTGAGTATAAATTTGGGTTATTATCTGTTGTTAATCCTGAGGCAAATGGCGCTGATGTTTATAATCATTTTGCTAAAGAACTAAATTTGAGACATTTTGATTTTTTGTTACCAGATGCTAACTATGGCTCTCTTCCCACTTATCCACCTGAAAAATATGGTAAATTTATGATTAAGGTGTTTGATGAGTGGATAAAAGAAAATTCAGATAGTCCAAAGGTGTTCATTCGATATTGAATTAATGCATTAGAGCTATTTTATGGTAATTATTCAAGAGTTGAAGGATTTGGCAAAAGAAGTCCTTTTGTATTACCGTTAATATGTGTTTCCAATAATGGTGATCTCGGTCCACTAGATGATTTGAGAACATGTGTCCCTCATAAGTTTGTTGAATATAACATAAGCAATACTAGTTGGGCTAAGTTCTTATCAGATAAATTTTTTAATAACTTTTTGAGTGATATGGAAAACAGGCCTGACGATTGTAAGCAGTGTTGTTATGAAAATATTTGTGGTGGGGGAAGTTATGGTAACAGGTTTAACCCTGCCAACGTAAATTTTAATAATCCTTCAGTATATTGTGAGGGATTGAAGATCTTTTGGCAAAGGATTATACAATTTCTTTTAATGTATGGATTTTCTAAAGAAAAATTACGACAGGTATTATTGAATAGTAATACTGAAAAAGCAGCTTAGTGGTAATGTATAAAAGGTATTTACTAGACGTTTTTCTATAATCTAATTAGAATCTAGAGGGTTGACTTTATGAATATCGTCCTCTAAACTGCCGTTACCAAGATTCGAACTTGGGACCTCGTCATTACCAATGACGTACTCTACCACCTGAGCTACAACGGCAAGTTCACGTATTATGATAATGAATAACATGAAAAAAAATAAGGAAAAAGAAGAAGAGAGAAAAAGATTGGCAAAAGCTTTAAAGCAAAATATTCTAAAAAGAAAAAAACAGCAACAGAGTAGACAAGATGCCAGAACTCCCAGAAGTGGAAGTAATCTCTAACTTCTTATTTGATAAAATCAAAAATAAGAAAATAAGCAATGTGACAGTCAATAATTGTAATTTGCGTATACCAATAACGAAGAATATTGATGATTTGCTAAAGGGCAAAGTTATAAATGATATCAAGCGTAGAGGTAAATATATAATCTCGAATATAGATTTTAGTATGGCTGTAATCATACACCTTGGCATGAGCGGAAAGCTTATATATGCTGAAGACAATCAAGCACAGAACAAACATGATCATGTGATATTCTTATTTTCTGACAATACTTCACTAATCTTTAATGACCCAAGAAGGTTTGGATTAGTGATTGTTTTAAACAGAGAGCAAGAACTAAATTTTTTTAATAACCTAGGAATAGAACCCCTAACAGATGAATTTGACGGACATTATTTACAGAAGTTGCTAAAGAACAGAAAAGCAAATATCAAATCAGTATTAATGAATAATAAGCTAATAGTTGGCGTAGGTAACATATATGCTTCTGAGAGCTTATTTAGAGCTCGCATATCACCACTTAGGCTAGCACAAGATTTAACATATATAGAGTGCGAAAAACTTGTTATCGAAATAAAAAATACTCTGAGTGATGCAATTGCTGCTGGTGGTTCAACACTGAAAGATTATGCACAACCATCTGGATCTGCTGGATACTTTCAAAATAACTTTTACGTATATGGTAAAGTGCAAAAACCTTGCAGAATCTGCAACAGTATCATAACACTTATACGACAAAATGGTCGTAGCACTTATTTTTGCAATGCATGTCAGAATTAAATTTTATTTTTGCATATGACACTCTTACCTGAAAAAGATCCTTTTGATTTGTTCTCAAAGTGGTATCAAGAAGTACTTAATTTTCCGTGTAAAGAGTCAACTGCAATGACGCTAGCAACGTGTAGCAAAGACTGCATTCCATCTGCAAGAGTGATATTACTAAAGGAATATAGTAAAGAAGGTTTTTTGTTCTTTACTAACGTAAACAGTAGAAAAGGAAAAGAATTGACTGAGAACCCCAAAGCTGCACTCGTATTTCATTGGACAGAATTTTCTAGACAAGTACGAATTGAAGGAGAAGTTAGGCTTCTAAGCGGCAAAAAGGCTGACGAATATTTCTCTTCTCGAGTACGTGATAGTCAAATTAGCGCGTGGTGCTCAAAACAATCAAGAGTTCTGAAAAATTGGCAAGATTTTGAGCAGGCTATAGAATTGAAAGAGAAAGAATTTCACAATACACAAGTTTCTCGTCCTGACTTTTGGGTGGGATTTTGCGTAATCCCAAAGGTAATTGAATTTTGGCAAGAAGGTGAATATAGGAGACACACTAGATTTAGATATACTCTTGTTGAGAAAAGCAATTGGAAAGTGGAACAATTATATCCCTAACGTTAGAGAAAGCTACTCTGCAGATCAAAGATAAGGATTTATTGTCATAACAGGACCTGATCAAGTAACTTTTTATGGCTTAAAAACTTGTTATATGTAACGTATTGTAATACTTACGCAAAATATTTTAGTGCATTCTCAAATATGAGCATTCCATCACCATATTTTGGCATAGCCACTCCTGAACGTTTACATTTTTCTTTTTCAAGAGGCCAGTTGTCCTGCTGAGTAAAAAATATTCCTCTCTCTGGGTGAGGCATTAAAGCTAAAACTCTACCACTTTTGTCTGACAAAGCTGCCAGGTCGTATATAGATCCGTTTGGATTATAAGGAAATTGTAAATTTGCATAGTCACCATTTTCATCAACGTAACGCAGTGCAACGGAATTATTTTCAATCAATTGATTTAAAATATCTTGATCCATAAAAAACCTACCTTCTCCATGAGCAACAGGAAGATATAGCTCACTCAGGCCCCGTAGCCAAACAGAACTACTCTGCGGATTAACTCTCACTCTAATCCAACGACATTGGTAATTACCTATATCATTAGAGGTTAAAGCTAGATTAGAGAATTCTGGAACTAATTTTACTAATATCTGGCAACCATTACATATCCCTATAATAAGCTTATCCTGAGATAAGAAATTTTGAAATTTGTCTAACAAATTGTTTTTTATACGCAAAGCAAATGCATTACCAGCACCAGTATCATCACCATAGGAAAAACCTCCTGGAATTGCAAGTATATTGCTTAATTTCAGTTCACTTGGATTATCTATAATATCATTAATGTGAACGATTTTTACTTCAATATTATTAATACCAAGCTTTCTGCTGCATTCCATAAATGCAAATGCAGTTTCTTTTTCGCAATTTAAGCCATAACCAGATAGGATTGTAATTTTCATGAATCAAAAAACTCGAACTTTCTTTTTACAAAATTTGCTATTAAATTCAAAGCAAATAGCATTAACAATAAAGCTATGATTGCAATGGCAGCAAGCTCAATAAATGCAATTTCAGGACTACTTGACCATATGTATATTTGTACAGGTAAAGCAGTTGCCGGATCGAAGAAGGATGTAGGTGTATCAGCAATAAATGCTACCATGCCTATCATAAGTAAAGGGGAAGATTCGCCTAAAATCCTTGCAATTGCAAGCACTGCACCATGTATTATCCGTGGCAACGCAATCGGTAAAGAGTGATCCAATATCACCTTGATGTGAGGTGCACCTAGCGCAAACGCTGCATCTTTTATTGCAATAGGAACGTTTGTAAAGGCATTTTTTGTTGCAATAATAATATTAGGCAGCATCATAAATGAAAGAGTCATCCCGCCAACAAGCGGTGAAGAACGGGGTAAACCAAATATGCCCAAGTAGAGAGTCAGTCCTACCACACCAAATATTATCGAAGGCACTGCAGCAAGGTTATTCATGCTAATTTCTACAATACTGGTTATTAGCCTATTTCTAGGTATAAATTCATAAAGACAGATACCTGACATAATTCCTATTGGCAATGCCAACGCTAAGCATACTATAATTGTCATTAATGAACCGATAAATGCCCCTAAAATCCCTGCATTCTCAGGCTCACGAGAATCAGACTTAAGAAAAAGAGACTTATTAAAAAATTTTCTTACTCTTCCCTTCTCTTTCACCCAATCAAGTAATTTAGCATAATAATCGTTCAAACATTTATTTTTATATAGTGAATTGATCACACTCGATGCGGTAAACCAAATCTCATATTCACCACTATTTTTTACTCTCTTAAGAAAAAACCTCTCTAGCTCCTTGTAAGAGTTACGACTTAGAATTTCGTCACTGTCTTTAAAGTCAATTCCTTCAAACACTTTATGTAAAGAGTTATTGAGTAGGCTAATGGACTTATATCGTAAATCACCATGATTATTAGTTAAAATAAGATCAGCACTTATTTCAACTGGCAATAAAATTTTCGTTACTGTTAAAGCACTATAAGAGTTAACTAATATACTTAGTAATATACATATAGGACATCCAATTGAGATAATCAGTGCTGCAAAAGAGCAAAAGCATAAAATGTTGTTCTTTTTATTTTTTCTTTTTACACGAGCATGTACGCGCCTTGACTGAAGTAATTTAAGGAATTTTTTCTTTATACTCATTTACTTTTCTTTATATGAGGATTTGAAAAAACTTTCCCCTTTTTCCAGTGATTGACACTTAGATCTAGCAGGCTTTGCCTGCAAATAATTTTTATATTTTCCATGAAAGCACAAACCAAAAGGAGAATTTGGATCCCAGTGTCAAACATTGGGATGACACCACAGCGGGAGGCAAAGTACAGTTGTGCGTCACACATTGGGATAATAAGAGAGGGTTTTGAGATGATACAATTGACATCACTCCCTATTGTATCTACTTAGATTTTTTTTTAACATAAGTAGTACGTTCTTTGATCCTTGCAGCTTTCCCAAATAGCTTGCACAGATAATATAATTTTGCTCTACGGACCTTTCCTTTTCTCATCACTTGTACTGAAATTAATGCAGGAGAGTAAACAAAAAATTGTGATACTATACTTTCTCCATGACTTACCTTTCTAACTGAAAAAGAAGAGTGTAGTCCACGATTTCTTTTTGATATACATACGCCCTCAAATATCTGTATACGCTCACCCATACTATCAACTACCTTAAAAGTGACCTTCAAATCATCGCCAGGACAAAAAGCTGGCATCTCTTTGGCTAATCTTTGTATTTGTTGTTCGTTAAATTTTTCAAGCAAATTTGTCATTTATCATCTCCATTCAACAATTCAGGTCGACGTTCCTTTGTTCTAACATATGACTGTTCCCTTCTCCAATCACTTATTTTTCTGTGATTGCCAGACAACAGAACCTCAGGAACTTTATACCTACTCCACTTTTCAGGCCTAGTATATTGAGGATATTCAAGCATACCTCCACTATAACTAAAACTTTCTTCAGCAACGCTATCGAAATTATTTACTACACCTGGAAGAAGCCTAATACATGCATCAAGAACCACCATTGCAGCTGGCTCACCTCCCGAAAGTATATAATCTCCAATACTTAACTCATAAGGAGTATACACATCAATTACTCTTTGGTCAACACCTTCAAATCGACCACACAATATTGTTACATGAGGAATTTTTGTTAGCTCCTTTGCAATGCTCTGATTAAATTTTGTACCAGATGGAGTCATATAAATAAATCTAGTATTTTTATGAGCAGAAAGCACATTATCAACTGCATTACCAATCACATCTGGGCGCATAACCATCCCTGCTCCACCTCCATATGGAACATCATCTATAGTTGAATGTTTATCTTTAGCAAAAGAACGAATATTGACTATTTCAAGATTCCATATTTTTTTTTCCAACGCTCTTCCAGCAAGAGAATAGTTCAAAAATCCGGGGAACATTTCTGGAAATATGGTTAATATTGTAACATTAAACGCCATTAAGGTTTATTTTAAGTTATTTGGGGCTATACTCTAAGAACAGTAAATTGATACGATACATAGTTAAATTAAATATGTCACTGAATAAAACGATATACGAAGGTAAAGCCAAAGTCATTATTGAAACTGAAGACTCATCAACTGTTATACAGTACTTTAAAGATGATGTTACAGCGTTCAACAAGGAAAAATATGAAATTATTGAGGGCAAAGGAATAATTAATAATCATGTTAGTGCTTTTATCATGGAAAAGCTTGAAGAAGCAGGAATTAGCACGCACTTTATAAACACTCTAAACGAAAGAGAACAGCTAGTCAAAAAACTCAAGATAATACCTCTTGAGATAGTGGTTAGAAACATTGCAGCTGGCAGCTTTTGCAAACGTTTTAATATCAAAGAAGGTGAGACACTTACATCTCCTATAATCGAGTTTTTTTACAAAAATGATGACCTAGCCGACCCAATGGTGAATGAAAATCACATACTATATTTTGGTTGGTTATCCAATAAAGAAATGGAAGAAGTTAAAACTACAACTTTAAAGATCAACAAAATCTTAGTCGACCTATTTTCAAATGCAAATATATATTTAGCTGATCTCAAGTTAGAATTTGGCAAATTGATAAATAACAGCATTAAAATCATTTTAGCCGATGAAATCAGCCCTGATAATTGTAGGCTATGGGATAAAAATACTCATAAAAAGCTAGACAAAGATGTTTTCCGTTTAAATCTAGGAAACTTAAAGGAAGCATACTCAGAAGTTGCAAAAAGACTGTCAGTAAAGTTAGACTAACTAAATACTACTCTATCAAGTGGAGGGTGACATGCCTCATCAAGTTTTCCAATAATCTCAATTTTTTCTCCACGCTTTTGGAAATGGCTTTCCACATCCTTCATATTATCGGGATCTACAATCAGTACTATACCTATGCCGCAATTAAATGTTTTTAATATTTCTCTCTTTTCTATTTTGCCTTCTTCTTTCAGCCATAAAAATATATCTGGCCATTTCCAAGAATTAATATTTATGTCTACAAATAAATTTCCTGAGAGAATTCTTGGAATATTGTCTATTAACCCGCCACCTGTTATATGCGCAATGCCTTTTACTTTTGGCATAATAGGCAACAAAGAATCAACATATATCTTTGTTGGCTTAAGTAATATTTCACCCCAAGATTTATTATTCCATGGAGATATATCATTATAATTTATACCTAAGCTTTTAAAAATATGGCGCACCAAAGAAAATCCATTTGAGTGAATTCCATTTGATTCTAAACCAACTACACAGTCACCTGCTTTCATTATACTACAATTTGGAAGAATTTGCTTTCGATCAACAACACCAACCACAAACCCTACAAGGTCATAGTGATTGTTACCATACATTCCAGGCATTTCTGCAGTTTCTCCACCAACTAATGCTATTTTAGATTCCTTGCACCCTTCTGCAATGCCCTGGATTACAGACAATAAAACGTTTTTGTTTAAAACGCCTGTTGCAAAGTAATCAAGGAAAAATAAAGGTGTTGCTCCTTGTGCAAGTAAATCATTTACACACATTGCAACTAAGTCTATACCTATAGTATCATGCTTATTCACCTCTTGAGCTATTAATAGTTTTGTGCCCACTCCATCAGTTGAGGAAACAAGTACTGGATGGTCGTATTTCTTACTCAGCGAAGAAAAGTCAAACAATGCGGAAAATGATCCTACTTCACTAATTACTTCTTCTCCTTTAGTCTTTTCAATAATAGGTTTAACTTTTTTTATTAATTCATTATATAGTTTAAGGTCTATTCCAGATTCGGTATAAGTATTCATAACGCCTTCATAAATCTTATAATTATTAATACTACATTAATGCTTTGACACAAAAAGCGCAACGAAATTTTCTCTTAAATTGACTACTACGTGCTACCAATATAGGATTAACTTAAATCATTTATACTTTTATCCAATGAATAAAAACATAATGTTAATAACAGAATGCCTATCAGGACGAATTCTTCATGATTTTGCTAGTTCTATGCAAGGAATAGTGGGTGGATTGGAAGAGCTTGAAGAAAACAACCCTAATATGCAAAACGAAGCATTGTCATTGCTTAAAGAAAGCTCCGATGATTTAATATATAAATATAAAGTTATGAAGCAAGCGTATTCTCATTCATCAGATAATTGCAGCTTTGTTAAGACTAAATCCAATATAGAAAATTACTTATTAAAAAAAAAGTAAAGCTTCAGTGGAGAGTAAGTGAATGTCCTACAGAAAACTTAATTGAAAAAATAAATAAGATAATTTCCAATATGGTGATAACTATAATCAGTGCAGTGGCACAAATTGAATTAGTGTCTATTTTACTGACTAAAACAGAAGATAAAACACTACTCACTATAAAAGTAGTAAATGAACATAAATCAATAAGTACATTATTAGTGAGCAAATTAACAAAAAAAAATGATATTCGTTTGGATACAAAAGACATTATTATCTATATGACTTCTTTACTGTTAGAACAGTATAACACTAAAATCAATTGCACTTGTGAAAGTAATTCACTGAATATAGGCTTAACTATAACTTGAGATGGCTTCATATTTCATAAAAAGGAATCGATACTATAAATTTGAATCTTGGATAAGGAAAGGAAAAATTTTGTGAAGTAACTCAGAACCTATTCACAATCTTTTCAGAAGCAAAGCAGCGAAAGCAAGAACGACCATTTGCAGGCTAGTGTTGAGTTTCCGCTCGCAATTTTTCCAAAGTCGCCTACATTTTTGCAACCAGGCAAAAGAAGATCTCTCAACAACCCATCTTTTTGGCGTCCTCTTCCTGCAAGACTTCAGATCTGCTACAATAATCTCAAACTTTCCTCGACTTATATCACTTGGATATAAACTTCCCATATCCTACTTTATCCTCTCATTCTATCCCTTTTTTGAGATCATGTACAGGTTCTTAGACATAAAATCTGTAGTTAATTTGCAAGAAGTGTTAAATAAACCATACGCGTCAAGTTAAGGAAATATCGTGAAATATAGCAACATTTGAGATGGGTATTTTATTTGTTACATTTATTTTTTTAGGGAGTTCTTATCTAGAAGAAGATAATTTTTTCAGAAGAATCTATAAATTAATAACTTTATTACTTAGTATATAAAATAGTTTTTTTTCGTTTCCTTTCTTCCTTATACCACTTTTCCTTAACTTGACGCGTATGGTTTATTTAACACTCCCTAATTTACCTCACAACTCATTTTAACATATATGAAAATAATGTTTAAAGAATTTTTTCCTGCTTTTTCCTGCAGTAATGAATTATTATGAAGCTTGCATTTTCTGTCGCTTACTACTGGGATAGCTTGATAGTTGCAGTACATGTCTATCAATGATAAAATAAAGATCAGTTTATTTTGATACTATGATTAGGGTACTCTTTGTTGCACTATTATTTTTTTGTGGTGGTTATGCACTTGCAAAACAGGAACCAAGACCAATAGCTGGTGATAATCACATAAAGGTAATGAATTATAATCCACAGGCTATACATAAGTACACGGGCTTTTATGGTTATCAATCCAGCATATTGTTTGAGCCAGGGGAGGTAATAGAGAGTCTTTCAATGGGTGATGCAACCGGTTGGCAACTCCTTCCTCAAGGTAATAGATTATTTATTAAGCCTATAGATGATATTGCCGATACTAATGCAACTATAATTACCAATAAAAGAGTTTATTATTTCGAGTTTCATGCTGAAGAAGCAAACGGGCTAGATGATCCAAGGTTAGCATATGAAGTAAGGTTTCTTTATCCACTGTTCAACAGTGATGAAATTTATTCAACGAGTAATGGTGATATTCTAGAGCAAGCTAGTCATACCACTATCCCTGATATAAGTGATATTGAGGTTATAAAGAAAGGCTTGAATTTTAACTATTCCATCTCGCACGTTAAAGGCAGTCAATCAATAATACCAATTAAGGTTTTTGATGACGGAAAATTTACATATCTACAATTTAATAAAATAAACTCTGATTTCCCGGCAGTTTTTATGGTTGATTCTGCAGGATATGAGTCCTTGATAAATTTTCGTACAGTTGATGACTACCTGATAATTGAAAGAGTAAGCTCGGTATTTACCTTAAGAAACGGATCAAGTACAGTCTGCCTGTTTAATGAAAACATACCTTTCAAAAAAGGTAAGTGATTAAAGGCTATATTATTCTTATAGGTGCAAAATTCTTTCTATGGTGCTTCGTAATTCCATGAAGGCCAATAGCGCTGAGGTGTTCTTTTGTTCCATATCCTTTATTTTTATACCAATTATATTGAGGATGTTTATTATGCAATTCTTCCATAAGTCGATCTCTTGTAACTTTTGCAACGATTGAAGCGGCTGCAATTGATATACTTAAACTATCACCATTCACTATAGACTTTGTTTGCCATTTCACTTCAAGTGATTGGTTACCATCAACTAACACATAATCTAGTTCTAAATCTAAATTTACCAGCGCACGTTTCATTGAAAGCTTTGTTGCTTGCAAGATATTGTATGAGTCTATCTCCTCTACACTTGCCATTCCTATACCAAATTTTGCAACAGACGTTATTTTTTCGTATAGAACTTGCCTACACTTAGGGATTAGCTTTTTTGAGTCGTTTATTCCATCAATAACCGTATCTCTATCAGTAAATATTACAGCTGCAGATATCACTGGACCGGCAAGTGGACCTCTTCCAACTTCATCTACTCCTGCTATAATTCCTGATAATGTATTTTCTAATGTGAAATTTGGATATTTCATAGTTCCTATAATAAGAAAGTTAAAGCAAAAATCGAACAAACGATAGAAATTATCCAAAATTTTATAACTATTGTATTTTCTGACCACCCTTTATTTTCAAAGTGATGATGTATTGGTGTCATAAGGAAAATTCTTCTTCCTGCTCCATATCTAAATTTTGTATATTTAAAATATGATACCTGAATAATCACAGATAAAGTCTCTATTACAAAGATTATTCCAATAACGGCAAAAAGCATTTCTTTTTTAATTAGAACACTAGTGAGTCCTAAAGCTGCACCAATTGATAGGCTTCCAACATCACCCATAAATATTTTTGCTGGATGTGTGTTAAACCACAAGAAACTTAAAATAGCTCCTATAAATGCAATGCAGAATAAAGTAATGTTTACACCTGTCTGAGTGATGTATGCAACTAGTCCCAAAAAAGCAAAGGAAGTAATGGCTTGAGTTGCAGCAAGGCCATCCAAACCATCTGTGAGATTCACAGCATTGGCAGAGCCAACAATAACAAATGCAGCAAACGGAAGATATAGATAGCCAAGGTCGATTGCTACTTCTCTAAATAGAGAAATTTTTGTAAAACCTTCAGCAGATTGTAGCTTAAGTATAAACATACAGACCAGAGTAACGACAAACTGAATAAGTATTTTGGTTTTTGCACTTAAACCTCGGTGGTGATTTGTCTTCAATTTTAAATAGTCATCAATAAATCCAAGTAGAGCAAAAAATAGAGTTATAAATACCAGCAATGAAATTTCTGGTGTTAATTGAGTCCAAAGCAGGATTGGTAATAAAGCAGAAGTTAGTATTATTATTCCACCCATAGGTGGTATATTCTTTTTTGTTATTAAATGACTTTCTGGTCCATATGATCTGATTGGTTGTCCATCTTCACTTATCTTCTTTAGAAGTTTTATAAAATAGGGAAAGAGAATAAACCCAAAAATAAATGAGATAAAAAACGTCTTTGTAGCTGAGATCACCTTCCTATTCAAAATTAACTAGATATTATACCAAAAGCTTTACCTAATCTCAATTTATACCTTTTTATCAGCTCATTTTATTTGGAGTAAATTTAGTTATTGATTAGTTATAGCAAAGTTTGCATACTGATATTTAGTTAATGGTAAGAGATGGCATATGTTAGATTATATTAAAAAGCTTTTGTGGGCTACTACAGTACCTGATAATGAGAGTAGAGTTAAAAATTCTTACACGCATATAGTAGAGAAACCTTCTTTTGGTGATGCAGCTTCAAAGTTGAGTAAGGAAGAAAGGTCAGAAGAGCATCTTGTTCTTCTAAAAGGTAAAAGCAATAGCTCTGGTACAACTGTAACAGAAGGATCGTCTAGTATTCAGAATGCAGTATCAGGCAAGAACAAGCGTGGATATATCAAATTAGACAGTGATGAAGAATGGGATGAATTCTTTGAGTTACAGAATGATCCAGACACTAATACTACGAACAAAGAGCCTTTTTCTCCGAAGAAAGGAGAATCTCACTATCGTGGCAAAGAGATCATAGGTAAAATTGCTGACCAAATTAAAGCAGAGATATCTGAAGGTATGAAAAATCATACTATAGGGTCCATAATGATAAAAGAAGGCAAAAGGGAAGAGAATATTGTTTATCCTACCGTGAGAGTTGTGCTACATGCCAATAAAAAAGGAGTAGATATAGCTAAACTTCTAGGCGGTAATATATGTAAAGAGTATGGTGTAAGAACAATTACATTTTGTCATCCTAATCAAGAAAAAAAGAGGGGGGCATCTTGCTATATTAATAATGATAGTGATAATGAGGAAAGAGTTTATGAAATAATTAGTGGGTTATATGAAATGACTTTAAAGTGGTATGTTGATGGAAGAGAATGCAAAGTTAAAGTTAACATTGATGGTAAGAATGGTGTAACTCTTCTTGAAGGCAACGGTGTTACTGCAGAGCAGTTGCGTGCAAATAAAGAAGTCAAAATAGGTAAGAGACGTGAGCCAAAATCTTTATATGAAGCGTTAGTACCGCAATTGCAACAAAAGAGCTCTGAATCAGTCAAGGTTTTACAGCAGCCTTCAACAGGTGTAACAAATGTGACAACAACACCAACTTCTACTTCTCAGAGATGCTCTTGACTAAATAAATAAGAAAAAGCAAAAATAGTATAACTTGCTTACAAATGTAAGTAACTTGTACTTCTATGATGAATAACATAATATTACCAAGAAATTTCTATGAACGGCCAACTTTAACCGTAGCTGGGGAGCTGCTAGGGAAGATTCTGAAATTTTCTAATTTTAGTGGAATAATAACTGAAGTTGAAGCGTATATAGGAATGGATGACCAAGCTTGTCATGCAGCAAGAGGCTATACTAATCGAACCTCAGTAATGTTTGGTACGCCAGGGTTTTCGTACGTATATTTTATATATGGAATGTACTATTGTCTAAATATTGTAACAGAAGCAGAAGGATTCCCAGCAGCAGTGTTAATACGAGGATTAAAGCTCACTGAACCGCTTGAAGCAAATTTAGGCGGGCCAGGCATACTGTGCAAAAAATTAAACATTACAAAAGAACATAATAAACAAGACCTTACTATAAGTCATGAATTTTGTCTCTATGAATATCACCTCAAACCAGATTATGTGTGCACTCCAAGAATCGGAATTAGTAAAGGCAAGAAGAAATTTTGGCGATTTAAAAGTTGCGTTTTAGCAGAAATGCCTAAAATCACACTCAACAATAAATATAGATCTCCTGTATAAACTAGATAAAAAGGCAAATAGCCTTTTATTTTTACCAACAATAGACTTCTTGGATAACCTAAGGATATTTTTTGATCTTCTATGGGGGAGTTGAACATTCCCTTTTTATAAAACTTTTGCATACTCCTATTGAACTTTAATAGCTCTTTATCCTCCTGAAATCTGGATGTTTTATCAAGTTATCCAAGAAGTCTATTGTCTGTTCAGATACGAGGTAGCTGCTGCCATTTGAAATATTTTATTCACCTAAAATTACATTCTACCTTTTTTAAAAGTAGTTTAAAAAAACTTTATAGACTGCATACAAAAGACCTAACATCTTTAGCAATGCCTTCATAAATCCTTACTAAATCCTCACTTAGTATTGAAGGATTTCCACAATCAGAAGCACTACATATTTGCGGATCTAGAGGAACTCTGCTCAAGAGTTTGATTCCCAGCTCTTCAGACATTTTTTTTGCACCACCTTTTCCAAATATGTGTATTTTTGAATTATCTTGAACAAAATAGCTCATATTTTCCACAATGCCGATAATTGGCACGCTGAGCTTTGTGAACATATCATAAATTTTTCGTGCATCGACTAAAGCAAGCTCCTGTGGAGTTGAAACTATTATTGCTCCAGTTAAACTAAAATTCTCCATCAGACTTAAATGTACATCGCCAGTGCCAGGTGGTGTATCAATGATTAAATATTCTATATCAGACCACCTTGTTCCTATTAGCAAATTGTAAAGTGCTTTTGTGATCATAGGTCCACGCCATATTGCTGCGCGGTCCTTATCAATAAAATAGCCAATTGAAATAGTATAGAGACCATGTTTCTCTATAGGCATTGCTTTACCACTTTGTATTTCTGGTTTTAATTTCTCAGTGCTCAACATTTTAGGAATCGAAGGACCATATATATCTGCATCAACTAGCGCAACTTTATGTTTTAATTCTGCTAACGAAAGAGCTAGATTTAGTGCAACTGTCGACTTACCCACACCTCCCTTACCAGAAGCAACGACAATTATATTTTTCACTCCTTCGATATGAAGTTTAGCTTTTTGTTGCCTAGCTTGTTTTTGACCAGTAGCAATTACAGTAACCTTTCCTACTCCCGGTATCGTCTTAACAGCTTGCTCACAATTTTTTCTTAATTCTTCATTTGGCTCAGTAACTTCAAGAGCAAAAGCAACATCTTTACCTTTAATAACAATTGAGGATACTACACCAACATTCTTACCACTTTTCTTCTCTATAACCTTTTTTAGGCTCTCTCTTACGGTTTCCTCATTAACCTGTGTAAATTTTTTCCAGAACATATGATGAAATTTTTTCTATTGGTGTATACTAACATAGAATAATTAAACTGCACTAACTTTAAAACGAGGTTACAAGAATATGCTAAATCATCAAAATTTAACACGAAAACAAAAAGATTTGTATTTTCAGCTAAAAAGATCCATATGGAATGGAAGGAGCATCAGCGATATCTTGGAAGCAGTTTCAGGAAATGATTTACTAAAAGTTCTTATCACTTGATATACTAAACGATTTCCAACAGGTGGAGGACGCACTTTAACACTGCTTAGCCTAGCTATACATAGAGACAATAATGAATGTGTTAATTCTATTTTAGAACAAGCTCAAAACAATGGTATACTACAAGATATTCTTACTACTGCATATATTATAAACTATCAAAATGGTTTGATGTACACCTTAACATCGCTTGGTTTTGCCATACATCATAATAAGGGAAGGTATATTAATGTTATTTTAACAAAAGCCCAAGAAAATGGTATATTACAAGATATTCTTGCTTCTAGAAATATTGTACAGTATTTAAGTATTATAGCGTATACTTTAACGCCACTTAACTTTGCTATATATAAAGGCAATAACGAATGTATCAATTCTATTTTAATACGAGTTCAAAATAGTGATACACTACGAAATATCCTTACTTATAAAGATATTGTGCAGCTTCCAGGCGTGACGTATGTCATTAAACCATTTGCCTTTGCTATATATAAAGGTAATAATGAATGTGTCAATTCTACTTTAATACGAGCTAAAAATAGTAGCATGCTACAAGATGCATTTACTGAAGTAAGTACTGTACTGTTTCCATATGGTAGATATACTTTGAATGCTTGTGAGCTAGCTGTAGTTGTTAATGAGAACAATGCTAGTATTAGGACTGCATTAGATAATGTATCTATTTCTTCTAAGTATGTTAGAGAAAATAGCAAAGTTAATTAATTTCTTAAGTAACTCTTTCTTGCAAGTACTACTTTTTTATGTATCTGTTCAGGCAATGGCGTTAACTTAAGAGAATAAATTAGCAAGCTCTCCTAAAGGCATGATGGCGTTTAGGCTTATCTACTTTATTGCAGCTATACAATCTTCACGTTAACTTTAGTCCGTATACTTAAAAAGTGCTTGGAAATTTTTTGGTTCCAACAAGCACCTGATAAAGTTTCTGTCTCGTTACACCAAATAAAACTGAAAAATTTAAACGATACTCAGCAATTTGATCTGGGTTCCAAGGCTCTTGTGCATCACACATATGAAGTATTGCACATGACCAAGTTTGCACAAAATTCTTGTTTCTAAATTTATCCCAGAAAAATTCTCTAATTCTGCTTCTACTTTGAGTCGTTTATAGCACTCCTCTATGTGACACCTTAATAGATAAGCTTTACTGATATCTTCTTTATTGAAATAAAATAGAAACCAAAGGTCCTATTTTTTATAGTATTTTATTCCTTAACATCTTTCCTTAAGTTGACGCCATTGGGCTTTGTTGCATCGCTATCTACGATGGATAAAAGATAAAAATGTAGAATATCAATAGCTTATTATTCTAGCATTTATAGTAAGGACAGTCAGTAAATATCTAAATTTAAGTAAAAGAAGTTTTACTATCATTTACTAATCTAGCTAGAATTCAAGCATTTCAATGCTTTAGCTATTTTAAGTAGAATTAAATTTATTAGTACAAACAATAAATTACTATTCTTAAATTTAATCAGATTGATTGCAAAAAATAAGATTTTCAATAAGCTGCTTGTATAGTTAGCCTTTCATAGGTAGTGATGCAACAAAGCCCGCTGGAATCTAGTTCATATTATATATTTATCTGATAAGTTCCATGTATGTGTAATTTATTTAAATTGACTTCTTATCATATAATTAAATACATTATTGAAAATTAAAGGTAAGGTTATAGCAATGGAAATTTCAAATTGGCACGAATTATTGAGTTTAGTTAATGTTGACAAAGATTTAAGCAAAGATAACGTAATTGAAAAAATACAAAATGAGCTGAAAAGATATTCAAAGGAATATGAAGAGTGGGAAAAGTCTGGCTTTGATATAGATTATGTGTTTAAAGATGGTGAAAAAGCGACTCTTTTGCACTTAGTGGCTTCCTTTAACCTAGAAAATATAGCGAAGGCTCTTATGGAAAAAAGGGCAAATGTTAATGAAAAAGATGTAAAAGGAGATACTCCTTTACATAATACTACTTATCTTGATAGTATAAACATAGCAAACGCTCTCATAGAAAAAGGTGCAGATGTTAATGCAATAAATATATGGAGAAGGACTCCTTTACACTATGCTGCTTTATTTCGTAGTATGGCCATAATAGATGCTCTTGTAGAAAGAGGTGTCAATGTTAATGCAGTAGATATGTGGGGAGAGACTCCTTTATACTATCTTAATAGTCCAGCAATTAAGAAAGGGTGGATTGCCGATGGAGTAACTGCATTATTAGGTACTGCTATATCTATAGCACTTTTTACAGCCGGAGCAATTACAGCTGAGTTAATACCTATAGTTATAGCAGTAGTTGCAATTACAGCAACAGCATTAATAGTTGGCAATGCTATATATAAATTGTCAAAGCCTGACACTCAAGTTGATAAACCAATCTCAGCAAATCGACAGCAAGAAACTGCTAGCGATAGTAGGGTTGCCTAGCGATTCTGCCACAGTGTCAGCTGCTTCAATGATATCCATTTGTCCCTATAATTGTCTTTTTTTGGCTACCTTATTTTGCTATTCTTCTGAACAGAGACAAATTTACTTTCTTACTTCACTCACTAAAATTTTAATATGGTGTTTCTTTCCTGCAGATAATTTGATAAATGGCTGACCTTCAAAGCTTTCAGAGTTTATTGTATAGTTAACATCGTTTATAGTATTATCATTAACTTTACATCCATTTCCCTGTATTAAACGCTTTGCCGCACCTTTTGAAGGTTCAAAACCGGTGTCATGAAGCAAGTCTATCAGGAGTATGCCATTTGCAACTTGTTCTCTTGTGATAGTGTAACCAGAAAGCAATGAACTATCTTCATTTTCAAAAGCAGAGATTGCAGCAGATCGTGCAAGTTCAGCTTCTTTGCAACCATGACATATTTTTGTCACTTCTGTTGCCAAGACCTTTTTTGCTTCATTTATTTCTTGATCCTTCAAGGACTCTAGTTTTTTAATTTCATCAGTTGGTAAATCAGTGAAAAGTCTCAAGAAACGACCAACATCTTGATCATCAACATTGCGAAAATATTGCCAGTAGTCATAAGAATTTAGCATGCTGCCATCAAGCCATACTGCCCCACTTTCAGTTTTCCCCATCTTTTTTCCTTGTGCGTTTAATAAAAGAGGTGTGGTAAGACCAAACAGCTCAGGTAAATTAAACTTTTTGCTAAGTTCAATTCCGTTTACTATATTTCCCCATTGGTCTGACCCTCCAATCTGGAGACGACAGCCATACTTTTTATTCAACTCGACAAAATCATAGGCTTGTAACAACATGTAATTAAACTCGAGAAAGCTTAGATTTTGCTCCCTATCTAGCCTAATTTTCACACTATCAAAGCCTAACATGCGATTTACAGAAAAATGTGTCCCTATATCACGCAAAAAGTCTATATATTTTATGTTATCTAACCAATCTGCGTTGTTTACTATAATTGCACCAGTTTTTCCATAATCGAAAGATATCATCTTCTCGAGGGTTTTCTTTATACCAAGTATATTTTGATTGATATCTTCTATCAGCAAGACGCTTCTTGCTTTGTCTTTACCAGATGGGTCACCAATTTTTGTTGTGCCACCTCCAAGTAGAACTATTGGCTTATAACCGAATTTTTGTAGGTGACGGAGCATCATGATTTGAATGAGACTGCCAATATGCAAACTTGGTGCCGTACAATCAAACCCAATGTATGCAATTATATAATTATCTTGTGATAATAGCTGGTCTAACCTATCAATGTTTGTACATTGATATAGGTATCCTCTTTCTTGAATGAAGTTTAAAAACTCGGATTTATGTTTCATAATATGTTATTTTGTGTGTAAACGGTGTTGTTAACGATGGCGTCATTCCAGTGCTTGACGCTGGAATCCAGTTTGTTATGAAATTTCATCAAAAATGTTGTATAGTGTGCTCGTTTATGATTAAGTTTTCTAGATTTCAGTGTCAAGCACTGGAATGACACAACCAACTTCATAAGGGTTGCCTTCAAAATTACAACATTTGAGCAAGTGTATACCAGCTACCTGGATAATCAATTCCATAACTCTTCTATCTTATAATATTCTCTTACTTCTGGCCTGAATAGGTGAACCATTATACCTTGAAAATTCACAATCACCCAGTTACCTTCATCCATACCTTCTACATCTATTTTATCATATTGCTTGATATTTTTCATCACGTGCTCAGCTAATGCTTTTACATGGCGGCTCGAATCACCGGATGCAATGATCATATATTTTGCAATGACAGTTTTATTCTGTACATCAAAAGTAACTATATCTTGACCTTTGTTTTGATCTATTACATCTACAATTGTATTTTTTATTGATTCTGTATCACCATTCATTATTCTAAATTATATAATTTATCTGTAATGATACACTCAAAATTTCTGAATATGAACTATTTTTGATATGTTTCTAGTGTAACGTTTATAATACATATATTTGTAATATATGATAGTTTTCTGATGGTATGATCATTTACTTAATCGGATTTCCCGGTAGTGGCAAACTTACGATTGCAAAAGAGCTGTGTAATATTATTGATGGGGTGATAGTAGACAATAACCTGTTTAATAATACCATATTTGATATGATTGATTTCAGAAACGCTGAGGTTACAAGTGAAATATGGGAAGAAATTTTTGTGATTAAAGAGAATATGTTAGCAATATTGGAAAAATACCATATAGAATCAAAGCATTATATATTTACAAACGAATTGATAAAAGGTGATTCCTATGATCAAAAAGTATATAACTCAGTGGTGAATTTAAGTAAAAAAATGAACGTGGAGATTCTCCCTGTGGTGTTATATTGTAATAGTGGAGAACTAGTAAAGCGCGTTCAATTAAAGGAAAGAGAGCAGGAGAGAAAAATTACTGATTCAGATTTTGCTATAAGAAGAATTAAAGGAAAGAAACTATTTATGCCTCAAGGTTCACTTGAAATTGATAACTCAAACTTAAGCGCAAAAGAAGTTGCAAAAAAAATTGTTGAAAAAATGAATAGTAAAAAAGTAATTGGAACTTCTATGATAGATAATTTAGCAATAGAGAGTATTTGTGATTAGTGAGGAGCAAGAGTATCGCCCTTGTGTTGGCATAATGTTATTTAACAAACAGGGAAATATTTTTATTGGAAAACGTTTTGATAGTGACTCTTATTGGCAGATGCCACAAGGAGGAGTTGATGAAGGTGAAGAGCTAGAGCAGGCAGCGCTACGTGAGCTATTGGAGGAAGTTGGTACTGATGAAGCAGAAGTTGTGGCTCAAAATAAAGAGTGGATATATTACAACTTACCCGAGGAAGTTATACCGATATGCTGGAATGGGAGATATTTTGGCCAAAAGCAAAGGTGGTTCTTAATGAAATTTTGTGGGAAGGATAAGGATATTAATATTAACTATACTGATCATCCAGAGTTCAAAGAGTGGCGTTGGCAAAATGTGGATGATTTGGTAGCCAGTGCCATACCGTTCAAAAAAGAAGTTTATAAAAAAGTGATAGAAGAGTTTTCTTCTATCATAAAAGGATCTATTTATGATAGTTGATTCTCATTGTCATCTAATTTATTTTTCTTATGATGAAATACCAAAGGTAATTTCAAGAGCAGAGCAAAATGGTGTGAGAATTTTGCATAACATATGTATAAGCATTAATGATATCCCTAAATTATTAAAAATCTCTTCATCCTATGATCAAGTCTACTGCTCCGTTGGTATACATCCGCTTGATACTACTGTGGAAAAAGGTGAGTGTATAAATGCTGATGAATTGATTGAATTTACTAAGGGCAAAAAGGTAATTAGTATCGGTGAAACCGGATTAGATTTTTATAAATCTGATAACAAAATCAATCAAAAAAAAAGTTTTGCATCACACATAGAAGCGGCAAAAGTAACAGGATTACCTTTAGTTATTCACACTAGAAGTGCTGATAGTGAGATGATTGATATGTTAAATTCAGAAATGAAGAAGGACGCTTTTAGTGGAGTAATGCATTGCTTTGCTTCTTCTAAAGAGCTTTCTTATAAGGCTATGGACTTGGGATTATACATTTCATTTTCTGGAATTATTACTTTTAAAAATGCGAACTTACTAAGAGAAATTGCACAAAATGTGCCACGTGAGCGTGTTTTAGTTGAAACTGATGCACCTTACCTGTCACCTGAGCCTTACAGAGGAAAAAAAAATGAACCGGCAATGGTGAAATACGTTGTGAATTGTTTAGCGAAATTATGGAATGAATCGCCAGAAGAAGTAGCAAAAATAACTACAAATAATTTTTTTAGACTGTTTACAAAACTTGAGCTCAAAGAAATTATATAGGACAATTAATTTAGCCGACAAAGCTCTTCCACTGCATTTACAGATTTATTGAACATCTCTTGTTCACTATCATCCATCTTAACTTCTAGAATTTTCTCAACTCCATTTTTGCCAATAATAGTAGGAACACCAATGAATAAGTCTTTCACACCATATTCACCATTAAGATAAGCAGCGCATGGTAATATAAGCCTTTTATCTTTTAAGTATGATTCTAGCATGCTTATGGCTGAAGATGCAGGAGCATAGTATGCAGATCCAGATTTAAGTAGATCAACTATTTCTTTTCCACCATTACGAGTGCGCTCAACTATTTCATCAACTTTTCCTCGCGTAATCAAACCCATCTCAATGATTTGGGTAAGTGGAATGCCAGCAATTGAAGCATAATTGATTAGTGGTACCATAGTGTCACCATGTCCTCCAAGCACAAAAGCAGATACATCTTCGACAGAAATATTTAACTCACTTGCAAGAAAATAACGAAAACGAGCAGAGTCAAGCACTCCTGCCATACCAACAATCATATTAGTTGGCAGGCTTGAAGATTTGTATACTACTGAAACCATAGCATCTAAAGGATTGGTAACCACTATTACAAATGCGTTTGGAGAATGTTTTTTAATATTTTCCCCAACCTCTTTCATTACTGCAGCATTAGTTTGCAGAAGGTCATCTCTGCTCATTCCAGGTTTTCTGGCAATGCCAGCAGTTATTATAATTGCGTCAGAGTTTTTTATATCTTCATACCTATTTGTACCAGTAATATTGACATTAGATCGATCAATAGGAGATGATTCTGTAATGTCAAGTGCTTTACCTTGTGGTATTTTATCGCTTACATCAAGCAAAATAACATCTCCTAGCTCTCTTAGTGCAATCATATGGGCAAGTGTTCCACCGATATTTCCTGCGCCAATCAAAGATATTTTTTTTCTTTGTGCTGTCATTTTCTACTCCTTTATATTTACTTTTGTGGCTTTACTACCTTCCCAAGGAGATAAGCTGTCAAACATACGAAAATCTTGCGGTAAGTCTATAGGATTATATACAACCTTTTTTGCCTCTATATCGTATCTTACTTCCTCGTAGCCAGTGAGAGGAAAATCTTTTAACATTGGATGACCTTTGAATCCATAATCCGTTAAAATCCTACGTAAATCTGGGTGATTAGAAAACTCTATTCCATACATATCAAATACTTCACGCTCAAACCACGAAGCTGCGTTAAATATCTTTGCTGCACTTAGAGGTATATCACCTTCACATAACTGAAGCTTTATGTGCACTCTGATATTGTGCACAAGGCTGAGCAAATTGTATATTAGCTCGAAACGTTTTTTTCTATCTGGGTAATCAACTCCAAAAACGTCAACTAATAATTCAAGCCTACACTTTTCATCATCACGTAGAAAGAGTAAGTGATTTTCAATGTCATTCAAAGCTGAATATATTACAATAGTGCCATCATTTTTCTGAATACATTCACATTTAGTCTTTTTTTGTATGTATTTTGCAGTTTTATCCATTCTATATATTCTTAGTTCGTTTTATTTTATTTTGTAGACATAGCATTCCATATAGTAACGCCTCAGCAGTTGGAGGGCATCCAGGAACATATACATCAACTGGCACAATTCTATCGCAACCACGGACTACTGAGTAAGAATAATGATAATAGCCACCGCCATTTGCACAACTTCCCATAGAGACGACGTATTTGGGGTCCGCCATTTGATCATAAACTTTACGCAATGCTGCTGCCATTTTATTAGTTAACGTGCCAGCAACAATCATAACATCTGCTTGCCTTGGGCTTGCACGAAAGATTATGCCATATCTATCAAGATCATAACGACTGGATGCAGTGTGCATCATCTCTACTGCGCAACATGCAAGACCAAATGTCATTGGCCACAATGAACCAGACCTTGCCCAGTTCATTATATAATCTATTAAATCGCCAAATTTAGTGATAAGAAAACCTTCTTTTTTGCAACGATTCCAGTCGCCATTAGATAAATTTACTCCCATTCCAACGCACCTTTACACCACTCATAAATAAAGCCTATAGTAAGTATAGCAAAGAATATCATCATAGACCAAAATCCGCAATAGCTTATTTTAGATAAAGAAACGGCCCAAGGGAAAAGAAAAGCAATTTCTAAATCGAATATTATGAACAATATTGCAACTAAGTAAAATTTTATGTCGAAACTTTTTCTGGCTCTTGATAAAGGATTAAAGCCACATTCATATGTAGAAAGCTTTTCACCATCTGGGTTACTGACTGCAAGAAACATAGGTAATACACCTAAAGTAAAGGATACTACAATTGATACACAGATAAAAATTAATATGATTAAATATTCACTCATTTAAAAAACATATAACACTATGAATTTACATGCTTTCCTAATCTTTTACCACCTAAAATATGTATGTGAAAGTGAGGTATAACTTGCTCTCCATCTTTACCGTGATTAGTAACTAATCTATATCCTGTTTTTTCTAAGTTATATTTATGTGCTATTTCTCTAACAGTTTTGAAAAAACTTACTATTTCCTCTTCGGAAGCTTTCAGAACAAAATCATCGTATGAAACGTATTGAGCTTTTGGTATAACTAGAATATGAACTGGTGCATCAGGATACTTATCACGAAAAGCTAGCACATTTTCATTTTTGTGTGTTTCCTCATAAGACAACTCACCTCTTAATATCTTAGCAAAGATATTAGTGTCATCATAAGCTGTACTACCCATACTTTATTAAATTCCTGGTCCTCTTCTATTTTGCTTATGATTTGGTGTAGAAGGTGGGCTTATTGCTGCTTCGCTAGAAGAATCTTCAAGACTTGAAACGTCTTTTAGCTGTATATCTTGTCCACGTAAAACTGACCCATAATCCATTTGGTGTCTTTTTGAAAACGTTTCTATTCTATTTGCCCTTCTTGCAGCAATAACTTCTGGTTGTAAATGATACATATCTTCAGGAACAGTTAGGCTATTATACCTTTCCTCTATTTTAACTTCTTTCATAACGCTCTCCATAATTTATTTCCCCCTACCTCTTATGCTTTCGCAACTTTCAAAATCTTGTTTAATAGCTTTTTGCCAATTATCTGAAATTTTCTCTGATGACTTTTCTTTATCCATAGGCCTTACAACTTCCTGTGACTTTTGCTTTTTACTATCATATCCACTATACAATTTTTCTGCAATACCATACAGCAATTTCCGATCTCTGTGAACTTTAAACTCTCCACCAGTAATTTTTGCTTTGAGATCACAATCAATTTTATTATAAATTCCTTCAAGAGCGTACTTTTTCATTACTTTTTCATCTATACCTGGATTTTTATCTTTTATTTCTTGGATAATCTTCTCAACATCGACTTCAATTACAATTTTATTTTCTTCTCTAAAAATAGTTATATTTGGCAGATCTTTCCTTATTTTATCTAATTTCTCTGGATTCAAGTAAGGTATATCCCCCGTTAAAGTTCTTGACGCTAAAAAACTTACCTTACCTTTTTCTTGTTTTGTTATTTGTATGCTAAGGTACTTACTAGCTTCTGTGGTTTTTATAGGTTGGTCATATTTCTCTTCTTCTTTAGGTACATCACTCACAGCCTTTTTTAATGAAACTTTAGCATCATGCTTCATTTCATTAATTGAAGCAAACGGTTTCTTTATAGGATAAATAAGTGCTTTAGGCACAAAAAAAAACAAACCTTTTATCTTAGCCAAAATAGACTTTTTATTTAACTCATCTTTTGCCATACATAACTCCAAGTCACTTTCTACAATCAGATAGTAAAGTACACCCAATTATAGACGAAAATATTTAAGCTTGTATATTTATTATAAGATGAAATTATAGAGATAGCAATCATTATTTGTACATGACCAAAGTATGTAGTATTTTTGCTGCTTTTCTTGTTCAAATTACCTTTAAAGATAAATTATGTTAAAATGGAACGCAAATAATATTATCGATGCTACTGGCGGAAGAGGGGAGGGTGTTTGTAATTCGGTGTATAGCTCAAATATTTCAACGGATACAAGAAGCATAAAAAAAGGTGATTTATTTATTGCTCTCAAGGGAAAGAAATTTGATGGGCATGATTTTCTACATGAAGCATTTTTAAAAGGAGCTGTTGCTGCGGTAGTAAGAGAAGATAAATATAGAAATTTTCCTCTAATTATTGTGCAAGATACTCTAAAAGCTTTGCATAATATGGCATCATATTACATTAGAAATATTCTTGTTAATGCTAAAGTTATCACAATTACAGGTAGTGTTGGGAAAACCACTACAAAAGATATGCTTAACACTGTTTTGTTGCATTATGGAGTATCTCATGTAAATGAAGGTAATTTGAATAATAATATAGGATTGCCTTTTACGATTCTAAAAGCACCAGAAGACTGCGAGTATTTAATCCTTGAAATAGGAATGAGTAGAGCTGGTGAAATAAAAGAGTTATCGGAGATTAGCAATCCGGATATTGCAGTTATTACCAACATTGAACCTGCGCATGTTGAAAATTTTTCATCTCTACTTGATATTGCGCAAGCAAAATTAGAAATTCTACATGGTATGAAAAATAATGGTACTTTGGTTTTGAATAAGGATAATGAACATTATGATTATCTCTTATCAAATGCTAACAGAAATGTAGTAAGCTTTGGTAAGAATGAAAGTGCTACTGTTTGTTTGTTAGACCTAATAAGAGACGATAACGGTCTAAATGTAAAAATCAAACTGAACAGTGGTCAAATTATGAAGTGTAATTTACCTTTAAAAGGCGAACATTTTGCATACTCTGCATTAGTTGTTACAGCAGTTTTGCAAAGTCTTGAACTTGATTTATCTAAATTACCACTAGCACTTGAGAATTTTACTGTAACAGAAGGTAGAGGTAATGTTCATCAAGCTAAATACAATGGAAAATTAGTACATTTGATTAACGACTCCTATAATGCTAACCCTACTTCAATGAAGGCTGCAATAAGAACTTTAGGTACATATTCTAATTTAAGAAAAGTGGCACTACTTGGCGATATGTTAGGACTTGGTAATGAAAGCATAGTATTTCATACAGAATTGCTTGACTCTATAGTAGAACAAAATGTGAATAAAGTTCATATAGTTGGTAAATTTATGTTAGAATTGAATAAACTTTTACCGGAGAATATAAAAGGCATGCATTTCGATGATTCTAACCAATTGAAAAGTAATTTAGCTAATATTGTTCAAGGTAATGATGTAATTTTAGTTAAAGGTTCTCATGGAATGAGAATGGACCTTATAGTGCAGGAATTCACAATAGAATATTAAATAAAACTATTGTATTAATTTAAAGTTAAGTTATTGGAAGTTTTAACTGTGATAAAACGTATAGTTATTTTTGGTGGAACGGGATTTATAGGAAAACACATCGTAAGACGCTTGGCAGCGGCGGGGTATTTAATAGGAATATTTACTCGTGATCAGGAAAAAGCTGCTTGTCTGAAGTTATGTGGAAATTTAGGACAAATATCAATAATTGAAGGAGATTTTTTTAATGAAAAATCAATTTTAGAAAGTATGGAGGGGTGTGATGTTGTTATAAATTTAGTAGGAATATTATATGAAAAAAGAAAATACGATTTCTATGACGTTCATGTTGGAGTAGCTGAAAGAATAGCAAAAGCTGCGCAAATAAAAAGTGTATACATGATGATACATTTTTCTGCCATGGGAATAGAAAATAGTAAGCTGTCAAGATATGCCCACAGTAAATTAGAAGGTGAAAAAGCTGTAACTTCAGCATTTCAGGGAGCAATAATAATTAAGCCAAGTCTCGTATTCGGTAAAGAAGATAGTTTCTTCAATAAATTTGCAAGATTAGCAACAATTCTTCCTTTTTTGCCGTTAATCGGTAGTGGAATAACGAAGTTTCAGCCGATATGTGTAACAAACTTAGCTGAAGTGGTATACCGTATTATCAGCTTTAATAAGCAAGATAAAAAAATTTATAATATAGGTGGACCAAAAATTTACTCTTTTAAAAGCTTATTAAAGTTTATTCTGAATGTGACTAACAGAAAGTGTCTACTGATCAATGTACCTTTTCCAATGGCAAGATTGATAGCCTTTTTCTTAGAAAGTAAAGTTGTTTCTGTGCTGTTAAAACCTATAACCGGAGATGCAAGCCCTATACTTACTCGAGATCAGGTGAAAGTTATGATGAGTAGTTCAATCGAAAAGTCAGATGATCTCGGAACAATGAAAATTAGACCACTAGCAATTGAAAATGTGGTACCAGAATACTTGAAAATTTATCGAAAGCATTGATAGAAGAATGTGCCCGGTAGGATTCGAACCTACGACCCACAGCTTAGAAGGCTGTTGCTCTATCCAACTGAGCTACGGGCACACATCATATATAAAATGCTTCTTAGTACACATGAAGTCAAGTATTTCTTGTAAATATAATGTTTGTGATAATATCTCAAAATTTTGTCAGTACAGCATGTAACGATAAAACTGAGAAAAAAGAAGCGTGGGTAATAGGAAGTTTAATAGCGCAGTAACACAGAACCCCATGTCAGGCCTGCACCTATTGAAATCAGCAGTACCAAATTTCCTGATTTTATTTTTGATTCTTGTATTGCATAGTCTAAGGCCAGTGGAATTGATGCTGCTGAGGTGTTTGCATGCTTATCAACGGTATTAATCACTTTCTCTATAGGAAAATCTAATTTCTTTACTACTGCTTCAATAATACGAATGTTTGCTTGATGGGGAATTAACCAGTCAATATCAGTAATCTTCAAACTATTGCATTTTAGAGTTTCCTCTACTGAGGCTGTTAATTTCTCTACTGCATGTTTAAACACTTCTCTTCCATTCATAAGTATCTTTCCAGAATCACGAGTAGAGGATATTCCTCCGTTTGTACATAATAAGTCCACATTGCCATCAGAGTGTAAGTTTGTTGATATAATGCTACTGATACTCATTTCTGATTTCATTATCACTGCACCAGCACCATCACCAAAGAGTACACAAGTTGACCTATCTTCCCAATCAACAATCCTAGACATTATTTCAGCACCAATAACAAGCGCGTATTTAATTCTATCGTTAGACTTTATAAGTGAATCAGCAACTGTAACTGCATATATAAAACCAGAGCATGCTGCTTGTACATCAAAAGCAAATGCGTTTTTACACTTTAATTTACTTTGTATAATCGTTGCACAGCTAGGAAAAGTTTTGTCAGGTGTTGTTGTTGCAACTATGATCAAACCAATTTCATCTATTGAAATTTTCGCTTTTTCTATAGCATTTTTCGCTGCATTAACAGCTAAATCTGACGTTAATTCTCCTTCATCTGCTATATGTCTTTGAACTATTCCTGTTCTTTGCCTTATCCATTCATCGTTTGTTTCAACTATCGATGCAATTTCGTTATTACTCAAAATTTTTTTTGGTAAGTAAGAACCAGTGCTCAATATGAAACTTTTATTCAATATGACTTACCCCGTTAATTATCTTCTGGTTCAAATTTTCACTGATTGCATTTACTGCAAATTTTATAGCGTGAGCAAAAGAAATAGCATCAGAATTTCCGTGGCTCTTTATAATGATACCATTTAGCCCTAAAAACATAGCTCCACTTCTAATTTTAGGATTAAAACGCTCTAATGCTTTATTTAGCTTGGGTTTCAACAATATGCCAACAAGCATTTTTTTCATCCATGAATTAAATACTTCCTGTTTTATTAGACTGATAAAAGTACCAGCAGTTGCCTCAGCTGTCTTGAGCATTACATTACCAACAAAACCATCAGCAACAATTACGTCTATATTACCATCTAAAAATTCACTTGCCTCTATATATCCTTTGAAGTTAATACTTGGAGCATTTTTGAGTAACTCAAAAGCTCCTCTTACTGAGTCAGTACCTTTCACTTCCTCTGTACCAATGTTTAGCAAAGCGACTTCAGGATTTTCAACTTTTAATGCTATTTTTGCAAATATACTCCCCATTAATGCAAATTGAAATAATGAGTCAGTATTACAGTCAACATTTGCACCAAGATCAAGCAATGCAAAGCTTTTTGTCTTAGTTGGACAGACAGATGCAATAGCAGGACGATAGATATTGGGTAATGTTCCTAAAATAAATCTGGAGATAGCCATCAATGCTCCAGTGTTGCCTGAAGACACCATCCCAAAAGCTTTACCTTTTTTCACTGCTTCAACAGCTGCCTTCATACTTGAATCTTTGCGATGTTTAAGTGCAAAAGAGGGTTTATCATTTGGAAGAACATTATCAGAGCAATGGGTAAATTCGGAGTTATCGCTTACTTTTTTGTATTTTGAAAGTAAAGGAGATATTTCTTTCTGATCTCCATAAATATGAAAAAAAACTTCAACACCTGGGTCAATAAGATTATCCAAGAAAAAACTAGCACCCTGAATTACGGAAAGAGGTGCAAAATCCCCTCCCATAGCATCAAGTGCGATAACTATGTTGTTTTTGACCGTGGGTAACATATCATGAGTTACTCCGCCTTTTGTTTAATGAAAATACGATTTCCTTTGTAACTATTGTCAACTGCTATGTTGTGAGGCAACATGAATTCTCCAGTTGTTGCACATACCACAATATTCTTAGGCTTAATAGCATGATGAGAACGATGCATATTACGCTTTGAATTTGACTTTTTTCTCTTCGGAACTGCCAAAACTTACTCCAATTCAATTATATAACACAATTTATTGGTAGCATGTTTTTTACAAGAAGTAAATAGCGAAATAAGTAAGTTTTTCTTATACAATTCAGTCTTATAAACTTAAACTTAAGCATTTTGGTCAAAGTATATTGAACTTAAGATATATCTTGACTATACTCTGGCGAAGTTAATAAAAATTTTAATAAAATCAGTAAAACTAATTTTAGCTAAGATAAATGTAAAGTGAGTTCCTTTAATATAGACAGCGTTAGAATAATCGGTAGATGCTTTATCAACTTTCTGTTGAGGATTGGTAACGCATTTGTATTTTTTATTCAATCTCTATACCACTGCTTTATTCCTCCATATTATTTTAGCAATTTGGCAAGACAAATTATAGAGATAGGCTTTTTCTCTTTGCCAATTGTTGTGCTCACTGGAATTTTTATAGGAGCAGTGATAGTTTTACAGAGTAGCTTAAGTGGTATATTGATTAATCAAGAACAAGTAGTACCTAAACTTGTTACGATTACTATCATTAAAGAGTTAGGGCCAGTTTTGATCAGCTTAATAATGGTAGGAAAGGTTGGGTCCTCAATTGCAGCAGAAATTGGCACGATGCGCATCAATGAACAAATAGATGCACTTACAACTTTGGACATCAATCCTTTCAAATATTTAATTGTACCAAGAATTCTAGCGTCAGTTATAGTATTTCCAATACTTACAGTATGTGCAGATCTAATAGGAATATTTGGAGGGTATGTCACCGCAGTCTTTGAATTTAACCACAATTTAAATATATACATAAAATATACAGCTCAATTCTTTAATATGTACAATTTTATTGTTGGGCTAATGAAAGCGACTGCTTTTGGCGCCATAATTTCTGTTTCAAGTTGTTATTACGGTTACCATTGTAGGGAAGGTGCACGAGGAGTAGGTATTGCAACAACATCAACTGTTGTTATATCCTCTATATTGATAATTTTAGCAAATTATTTAATTACTTTAATATATGCATAGCCCCATAATATCAATATTGAATCTAAGCTTATCCTTTGATGATAGAACGATATTAAACAACATAACTTTCAATATATCGAAAGGAGAATCATTAGTCATACTTGGCGGCTCAGGAAGTGGTAAATCTGTATTAACAAAAATAATTATTGGATTACTGACACCAGACTCAGGGTCTATTAAAATAAATAGTAAAAGCAAAAATAAATTTGGAGTTTTATTTCAAAATTCCGCTTTGTTTGACTACGTTACAGTTTGGGAAAATATATCTTTTAATTATAAAAAACGCTTTAATATCAGCATAAAGGAGGCAAAACGCCTAGCAATCGAGAAGTTAAATGACGTTGGACTGGAAGAAAATATAGCAGAAATGTTTCCAGTAGAACTATCAGGTGGAATGAAGAAAAGAGTAGCACTTGCAAGAGCAATTGCACACAACCCAGAAATTATTGTATTGGATGAGCCAACTTCAGGATTAGACCCAATCATGTCAGATGTAGTAAACGAGATAATAATAAAATTATCTCAAGATCTTCGTCCTACAATTATCACGATTACACATGATATTCATAGTGCATTTAAAATAGCTGACAAAATAGCAGTATTATATGAAGGGGAGATCATTTCTCACGGAACTGTTCAGGAGATACAAAATACTAACAACGAATATATAAAAAAGTTCATTTATTGTATATAGCTACAGATTTACAAACGATATTGTAGATGCTGTAACTAGCCTAACTTGAGATATCGACAACCTTCAGTCTGTTACTAGTGTAGTGCTACGGTGGTATAGTGTGTTAGCTATAAAACAGCGCATTAAGTATAGATAAAGTAACTTGTATCAATTTTTATTATCATGCCAATTTCAACTGAAGAAATTTATTGAATTTATTACTTCACGCTAAAATAATATACTTTACTATTCAACAGCAATTACAACTGATGATTTTATTTCATTCCACTACCTGCTGACTTACTTTCTGCTTAGCATATCCATCAAATCAGATTCTTTAAGTTTACTATGGTCAACTTTACTGAACTTATTCACCATAGAGCTCATTTGATTATACTGCTTAATTAGAAGATTAACGTCAGTTACACTTGTTCCGGACCCCTTAGAAATTCTAAGTCTTCTTTTGCCATTTAAAATATCTGGATTTTGCCTTTCTTTTTCGGTCATTGAGTTTATGATGGCTATATATTTTTTCAATTTATTGTCATCTGGCACACTGCTACTTAGCTTTTTTGTGAATGAACTAGGGATGAATTTCATTATGTTGCTAATGCCATCCATTTTACTCAGAGTTTTTAACATTCCCACTAGGTCGTTTAGGTCGAATTTACCCTTTTTTACTTTCTTTTGTAACTTATCAATTTCTTCCTGACCAACAATCTCAGCAGCTTTTTCAACCAATGATACAACATCACCCATGCTAAGTATCCTTTTTGCAATTCTATCGGGATAAAAATCATCGAGGTCACTTAATTTTTCACCACAAGCAATAAATTTAATTGGACAATTGGCGATCATTTTCATAGAAAGAGCAGCACCACCACGTGCATCACCATCAACACGGGTGAGAATAATGCCGGTTACACCTATTACCTCATTGAATGATTTGGCAATGTTGACCGCATCCTGGCCTATCATTGCGTCGGCTACTAAAATAACTTCTGTAGGTGAAGCTATTTCCTTTACGACTTTCAACTCATTCATCATATTATTGTCAATATGAAGCCTGCCTGCGGTGTCTAGTATTAATACATCATAATTATCGTTCTTTGCTGCTGCTAGTGCCCTTTTTGTAATTGCAATAGGCCCTTCATTTATTACTATAGATAAAGTTTGTACGTCTATTTGTTTACCCAGCACCTCAAGTTGTTTCTGGGCAGCAGGCCTATAAATGTCTAAAGAGGCAAGCATCACTTTTTTCTTTTGCTTTTTTAATTTTAAAGCAAGCTTTCCTGAGGTAGTTGTTTTACCTGCACCTTGTAAGCCCACCATCATAATCACAGCAGGGGGTTTAGTTGCTAGGTTTAAGTCGCTTTTCTCTGATCCGAGAACTGTAACTAAATTATCCTGCACAATTTTGATTATCATTTGCGCTGGGGAAATACTTTTTATTACTTTTTCCCCGATCACTTTATCTTTAATGTCATTGATGAATTTTTTCGCAACTTCAAGTGAAACGTCAGCTTCAATTAAAGCTATACGTATTTCACGCATGGCAAGGTTAAAATCATCTTCAGAAATGATTGACTTTCCTCTCAGTTTACTAAATACGGAATTTAAACTTTCGGTTAACGATTTAAACATAACAGCATTAGTAGAATACTCATTAAAAAGAGAGAAGAAACTGAAACAAAACTCACTGAGTTATAGCTCAGCACTTCTTTAAGTTTGGTAATATTATCAAAGTATAAACTAGTAAGTGAATTAGTCAAGTTTTGCAGTACATTGGCAAACATTTCTCTAGTTTTAGAGACTAACTGATTGAACAACAAGACAATATAGGATATGAAAACTCTAAAAATCCAATCAACATCCATTTTAAAATTTACTCTCGGGTAAAATAACTTGCGTAAAGGAATAAACAATAAAGTGGTACATAGTAATAAATTAAATTGCGACAAAACATTTTTTGTGTTGTACAAAAAATCGAAAATCGAAGGTTTATTGTAAATAGGTAAGTAAGGATTGCCAGCGATTACGCATATAAATGCTAAAATAATCATAGTCATTTTGCCTCCCCTCTCTGCTAAAGGTTTTGACTTACTTTTTGCAATAAATAAGTAATAAAGAAACTTTAGCCCCACGCTTAAATGAAGCAGCAAATTTAGAAGCTTATATAAATTTTTATACCCTTTTAAGGCAACAGTATTCATTTCAACTTCAGCTGTGATATATGATTTACTGATAAATCCAACGGTTCCAGGAAATGCAGCCATTGTAAGTATTGCGATTATAGCACATATGCCTTCCACTGACATCAGTTTACCCACTCCATTAAAACTAATTGTTTTTGTTTGTAAAATAATCGAATTACTGACCACAAACAATAATGATTGATAAACAAGAGAGAAGATTATATGCAGTATCAAAATTGGTATTGCTTTTTCCGAAGGACTGAGCAAACTTCCTGCAATAATCAGCAAGCCCATTTGTCCTACAACGTTATAGCATAAAAATCTGCGAATATTTTGCTCAAGAGAAGCAAATATAATGCTGTAAATTGCAGTGATGGCGCCTACAAGCGCTAATATTTCAGTACAATCTTGCCATAGGTTATAAGTGTGTAAAAGCATCACTAAAAAAGAGACTTTAGTGGTAAATAAAGAGAGATATGTGGTGCCATGTAGCGATGCAGGAGGATATGCATCAACAATCCAAAACGAAAAAGGAAAACAAGCGCAGTTTATCAATAAACCCAAAATTATCAGGTTAGTGCTTTGAAGTGCCAATCCTGCTATTAATATAACTCCAATGAAAAAATGTACACAAGCGTACCTTATTGCAGGTCCACTATCTCTACAGCCAGCTGCGATAGTAAAAAATGCACTGACAGTCATTAATTCACAGAATATTATAACCAATATCATATGTTCAGATAAAACTGCATAAAGTGAACTAATAGTGTAAGCAGCAAAAGATAGCATCTCTGAAAAAGTCAAATTTTGTGCTGGTAGAACAGCTAAAAATGCAACTGATAAAAAAGATATTAGTACGATACGAAAAGATAAATCAAAATTTAGAACTGGATGAGAGCAATTCAGTGTAGTACCTAAATTTTCAGGTAATATTAGGACTATCACTATTAATGTAGTCAATAGAAATAGCAATAAAAATTTATAAAGTTGCACAATGATGTAAAACAGTATGGTTTATGCTACCTCAACATACAAATAAAATCAATTTGCACATTAACCACTAGTTAAACTAATTACCATATAATTATATCAGGGTTTAGAAGGTTATAGAGAAACCGGTCAGATTAGGTTCTTAATCTAATCTGACCGATAGCTTTAATAGTGAGGTAAGCTTTAATGTAGCACTCCTAATTCACAGTGCTACACTCATGCATAATTTATTTTTAATTTGTGCACGAGCGTTAGTAAATTATTTACTTATTTGAAATAAAGTTTGGCATCACTTTAATATCTAGAACTTCATTAAGTCTGTCAGTTGAGAGTTATTTACTCGCTTTCTCTTCAGAATTTGCATAAATATAATGGAGCTGCCAGTTTTTAATGCACTCATTCGATTTTTATGCTCTTTGCAATATCTGATTCTATTAAAGAATTCTTCGTTAATTTAGTTTTTTATGTTTTTTGGATAATGATATAGATAGGTTCCGCTAACACGTAGTGGAATATTAAATTGTTTATCTATAGATCCCTGTATCAAGCACTGTAATGACGGCATTCGAGTAGAGATAATGGAACCAAGAGAGCTCTGAGTAGCTGTATAATGAAAATTAGATTATATAAAAACCTCTGACAACACATTCTGTGTTGTATCATTGTCTATAACTGTGTAATCAATATTATATTTATCGAATTCATTGTGCATCCTAGTTAAATGTCCTTTATCAGGATCCAAAAGAACACTTACGTAGCTCAAGCTATCATTAAAAAGATCATTATAAATTACTGGAAATTGAACTGTATAGGATGTTGTACACTCATCTTGACCGTTATTATCTTTACAAAGGGAAATTTTTCCTGTTTTGCCAGTATCATCTTTAGTAGAAATAAGAAATTTCATACCTACGTCTTCGTTTTTTGCTATAAACTCCTTACACTTTCTACTTTTTGCAGAACATGGTCCTATAGCTATAGAGTAGCTTTCTTTTGGAAGTGTAAATATTAACTGATGTGTCATAATACTACCTTAATAAAAATTATTATTGTAGTATAGATTTATTAATAAATAATATACATTATAGTATAATTAGTACAAAATAGGTTTAATCAATCTCAGTAGGACTGCCAGTTGGACCCATAAGAATTACTTGTTCACCTTTTTTAAAACATTTACATAAATTAGTGGAACCGCCAGTTTCAAGCACAATAGTGGAAATAAATCCTTTTTTTTTGTCTACTTCAGTGCCGGTTACTGCTATACCTTCCATAGCAAGGTTTGTATTATTGGCTTTTCTGCTATTGGTTTCAAAATTTTGCAACCTAAAGAATTGTCCAGGTTTAAAATTCTTTGCTGCAAGTGGTGCTTTGATCACTATTTCCACAACTTTGTTTGTTAAATATTGAACTTTTATAACCTTTGCAGTGAATTGCTCTTTGATTTTATTGAAAAATTCTTTGTTAGCTAGGTGTTCTGATATTATTCCAGCGCGTGATGCTTTAGCGTGCAAATGCTGCAATTTGTAGGTAATTCGCATAGCAGGTGGTGTCGTGCAAATAGCTGACACTGGAATGACATCTTTTTTTGTGAAAGTTACTCTTATATTACAACATTCATACAATTGTGCATATGACTCCGAGATTCTAGCCGGAGTGACATAAATGAAGCTATTAACTCTATTCAAAAGCTGAGAAATGATAGGGTAACCATTCTTAGCGCTTGCCATAGCTTTGACTACACTGCCGCTATACGAGGGATGAAGATCACCAAAAAAGCTAATTGTTTTATTGCCTTCCTTATATACTAATATTCTATCTTTATCTCGCATCTTAGGAGAAAAGATAGGATCTATTTCTTTTCCCGACGAATTCAAATGAGTAAAATATCCGTTACTTAATTTAAAATGCTTTTTATCTTCTGTTGCAATAACTGTATTTGGCTCAGTACCTGCTGCTATAAAAATAGAACGTGCTTTTATATGCTTGATTTCATCAGATTTTGTGTCTATTAGTTTTATTGATTCAGCGTGGTTATATTTATCTGTTACAACTTCAATCGGCTCTAAGTTTTCAATAAAGTAAATCCCTTCTGATAGTGCATTTTGCACCTCTTCGCTATTTAATCGATAACTTGGTGAATCTTTTAGCTCTTTTCTATATACAATTTTCACTCCCCCTAGACTTTGCATTAGTTCCAATATTTTTGCTTCTCTATTCTCTTTTTTTGCTGATTCTTGCTCTTTTCGGATCAATTGTGCATGCGATATCAGCTCATTTGCAAGTTCATATTCCTCTTCTTTCCAATCTTTTTCGACATATTTCTTTCCATACTTATCAACCAATATTTCATAACGAAGAAGAAATTTTTCTACTTGAATCGGATAGTAAGCTAAAACTTCAGTAGCAGTATCAATTGCAGTGAGTCCTGCACCTATGACAACTATTGGCATACGAACTTGCAGATTTGCTATAGAATCAAATTTAAGAGCGCCAGTCAGTTGTAACGACATAAGAAAGTCAGATGCCATGCGCACTCCACGGGCTAGTATGTTTTTTATTTTGATCATTCGTGGCTTACCAGAGCCAAGTGCCAAGGCAATGTGATCAAAACCCAAGTTAAATGCGTCATCAACAGTTATCGTGCTGCCAAAACGAATGCCTCCATAAAGTGCAAAATTCTCACGTCTTTCCAGCAGTAATCTAATAATCTTTAAATAATTTTTATCCCACCTAGAAGTAATGCCGTATTCTGACACTCCACCAAACCCATCTGCCGTGCGTTCACTCAATTTTTCGTGTTCAAAATCTTTAATTAGCTGTAAATTATCGATCAAAGGTTCAATCTTTAGTCCATCAATGGCGATAACGTTATGCCCATCGTTTAATAAATGATGAGCTAAATTAAAACCCGCAGGACCAAGGCCTACAACTAGGACGTTTTTTCCAGTGTTTCCTTTTGGCAATGGACGCTGAAAATTTAAAGGATTCCAACGGCTAAGCAGAGAATATATTTCAAATCCATACGGTAAACTAAGCACATCATCTAGAATCCTTGTTTCAATTGCTGGCACATTTACGGGTTCTTGTTTTTGATATATGCACGAATTCATACAGTCATTGCATATTCTGTGTCCAGTAGCAGCACATAATGGGTTATCTATCATCACAATTGCAAGACTTGCTATGCTGTACCCTTCGCTTTTTGCTAAATTCATTTCTGATATTTTCTGCTCTAGTGGGCAACCGTGCAGCTCAACCTTGAGTGGGAACTGTTTAAAGGTATTGTTGTTATTAATTAGCCCCTTTGAACAACTTTCCTTATTTTGCATATGACAAAATATGCAGTAGTGAGCATTATCTAGTGCTTTATTTAAACTAGCCTTTTCGTTTGTTAAGTCAAACCCGTATCGTCTTTTTACTTCATTTGAATACAGCACTTCAACTTTGTCTACTTCTTTTTTAGAAAATGGTATGAGGTTTTCGTGGTCGATTTTTTTATGAATACTGAATAATATACTCTGTTTATTTTTCACTCTCCACACTGCATATTGTGCCGCAAGTTCTATTTCTTCTTTGTGCTCTTCTTTATTTTTAAGCCAACTCATTACCTGCTCAGAAAAGTTTTTTTCTGTTGTCGATAAAGTAATGAAACTATTTAATTTGTTAGTGACATAATCAATATTTGCTACATCAGTGTATTTCTTCAATGCATAACGCTGAACAAATAATCTTTTGCATCTGTATATTACAGCAAAGTCATTGTGTTTTTCCTTTAACTCTTCTACTTCTTTTTCAATATTGAAAAATTTTGCAATAAATTCATCAAGTAAATGTGAGAGGTCCATTGTTAACTGGCTATTACAAACATCTTTCATCCAAGCTGGAATCCATCCTTCTTGTTTTCCGGATCCCAGTTTCAAGCACTGGGATGAACACTGGGATGACATCGAAGAAGAAGCTGCTTTTTCTCTTGCTTCAACTAATGAATAAAACAAGCTTTCATCGCACGATTTTATGTAATCCAAAAACGCCTTATCTAACTTTATTAATTCACTACGAGTGTATAAGTTTGAAAATGAGATTTTGAAATTCAGTTGCATCTTTATACTATACAGTGTACATACTGTTTCTTATAGATGAAGATTTTATTTATCTTGCAGTTTTGCTAAGATTGTTGCTCCTGCAACCTCTTCTTTTCCAACAGATGCAACACACTTAAATTTGTATACACCTAAACGCAAACCTTCAAAGTTAGATTGAAGAATTAAGGTATCTCCTGGAGAGACTGGCTTTCTGAATTTTGCGTTTTCAATGGACATAAAGTATACAACTTTATTTTCTACTGTTTTTTTACCGAGAACACATATAGCAGATGCCTGAGCTAAAGACTCAATTATCAAAACTCCTGGCATTATCGGATGGCCAGGAAAATGACCAGTAAAAAATTGCTCGTTGAAAGTCACATTTTTGATTGCTTTTATACTTTTACCAGGTTCGCATTCTATAACCCTATCTACTAAGAGAAAAGGATAAGAATGTGGTAGTATTTTTATAATATCATTTATATTACATTGCATAAGCCTACTCAATGCTTTGCAAAGCAAATTCAGGTATTTCCTTGTTTACATTTTTTAATACCACATCCGATAAATCGACTTCATCCATGGAGTATAAAATTTGATTCTTTTTTGAAATAAATAGTACTAAATCTATATTGTTTTTTTCTGCCGTTCTTTTAGCAACTTCTTTTATCTTGTTAAAGACACTTTCTACTGCTTCTCTATAATTTTTTTCTAAATGTGACATTTTCTTGGTGTAATTATTCCTAACGCTTACAGTATGCTTACTAAATTGTTCCGTCTTTTCTTTTTTTGCTTCTTCTGACAAAAGGTCAAATTCTTCTTTCGATGGCTTAAATTTTTCTAACTCATTTTCAAATTCTTGCTGTAATCTAGAATTCTGCTCCTTTATTTGTTGTTGTATATTTTGCAGAGCCAGAGATTCATTGATAACTTTGTCACTATCAATAATGGCAGCCTTTGTATTAATCGCGCTCTGAGGTTGATACCCTACAAACTTATACCCCACAAATAAGGAAATAATTAAGGCAATAACTGATGTAAATAACTGTATATATTTCATTTAAATCCCCGCTTCAATAGAAATTTTAACATTTGTCGATGGTATTATGTCATAAGCTTCCTTTACTAAAGGAAACCCAAAATCTAATCTCAGCCTACCAAAAGGAGAAGGCATTGAAAAGCCAAAACCTGGTGATACTCTTATAAGCTTACTATCGTAATATTTCCCACTACATCCCTTCTTTTTATCTAAATCAAAAAGTGTTGCATAATCAACAAATAGTGAGCCTTTGATACCAGCATAGTCGTATAATTTAGATAGTGGAAAATCTACTTGCTGTGTTAAATTAAAATAAGTTTTACCTCCCAATGAGCTTTTATTTTTGTCTTCTGCTCTTGGTCCAATACCAGAAAGGTCAAATCCTCTAATCTCATTGCCACCTTTAAAGAAGTGCTGGCCAATGTTGAGCTCTTTATTAGTATAGGAAAAAATATGACCTGCTGCTACTTTAAAGCGCAATGTTATATCATCATCAATTTTGCTTAATATAGGGTGTGTATAAAAAGATAAGAATTCAGATTTTAGGAAATTTACATTTCCCCATAATCCTGAAATATCCTGACTTAAACGCAATAAATATCCCTCTTTAGGAGTATTGAGGTTATCCAGTTTATTGTATGATAACGTATATCCCACTGATGAAACCTGATACTCACCTTCTTGATCTCTTATTATCTCAGAGATATCCTCATCTTTTCCACCCTTATTGTCCATGTATATGTGATTATACTTATAAGAATATTGAAAGGAATTGGTTAGATTTTCTGAGATTTTATATGATACTTTTGCTATTCCTCCCCAGTTGCAGGTATCGAAAGTAGTGTTTGGTTTGTCTTGTTTTTCATAAAAAATACTCATGCCTAGTGAAGTATCAGAGTCGTTAAAATTATTTTCAACAGCGTCTATACTAGTAGAAAGAACATATTGACTTTTTTCAAGAGCAAAAGATACCTCTTTACCATTACCAAATAAATTACGATCTGTGAAATCGGTTTTAACAAATACTCCACCAGGAAGAGATATGCCACCTGTTAAAGATAACGAGGCAGTTCTTTTTTCTTTGACATTTAAATCAAGATTTACTGCATTTTCATCCACTATATAACTATTTATTTTTACTGTTTCAAGAAAATCGCTATATATAAGTTTTCTACGTGATTTTTGAATCTCAGATGTGTTATATGCGTCGCCTTCTGCCATTCTAAGTTTTCTTCTAATTACTTTATCTAAAGTGCGGTCATTGCCATCAATAGTAATTTGGTTTATATAAATCTTTTTACCTGGTAGCACTTTGTAAGTTACATCCACAATATTGTTATGTTGTGTATATTCTGGATTAACTTTTGCAAATATATATCCTTTTTCGTTTAAATGTTTACTTATTTTTTCTGCTGTATTGTTAATTTTAACTCTATTAAATATTTGATTATTTTCCTCTTTGATAAATTCTAATATTTCTTCCCTTAAACTTAAATCCTGAATCTCAGTTTCAATATCAACTTCATTATTTCCAAATAAGTATTGCTGCTTTTCATCAATCAAAAAAGTTAACTCTATTTGGTTGTTATTATCAACCTCAGCAATTGGTTGGATATTATTTTGAATATATCCCTTAGATGAATAGAAGCGATCAAGCAGTTCTGTGTTAATCAGTAGATATTGAGGTGAATAATGAGTTCCGCTTTTAAAAATGGCTCTAAATAATTTACTAAATATATCATTGCTATGCCTTTTAATAACTTGCTCTAGCTCATTTGCTGAAAAGTTTTTATTACCTATGAATCGTAAATCCTTAATTTTAGACGTTCTTCCTTCTTTTATCTTAAAAATTAGATTTATCCTATTGCTACCAAGCTTATCTAGCTCATATGCAATTTTAACACCAATTTTACCACTGTTCCTATAAAGAGTAGCTAGATTTATTAAATCGTTTTGTAATTTTGTTTCAGTGAAAATAGTTAGTGATTTTGACTGGATAACGTTATTTAGCAACTCTTTACTGTTAAATAACTTATTTCCTTTCAATATTACTTTGTTAATCAATGGATTCTCATGAATTTTTACTACTAAGTTTTTTTCATCATCGATATAGGCGTTAATATTAGCAAATAACTTTGTTTTATATAAATCTTTTATAACTGAATCTACATCATCATCATTTATATGACTACCTGGTTCTAATTTTGTATAAAACCTTATTGTTTGATCACTTACTCGCTCATTGCCAATATACTTAATATTTTTTATCTGTACTTTTTCTTTATTTTCTAGAGCAACAAGTAGAGTGGGAAAAGAAATAAGTATTATTATTAGTATGTAAAATAACTTTTTCATATGTATCTTAAAAAAGATGCCTAATATCATTTGTGATTGCAACTGCCATCAACAAAAACAGTATGGTAGCACCAAAAGTGACTGCATATTTTTGATATTTCAAACTCAAATCTCTACGTATAACTGCTTCTATAATATAATGAAATAAATGCCCACCATCTAGTAGTGGTATTGGCAGCAAGTTAATTGCAGCTAAATTAGCTGAAATAATTGCCATAAAATATAGAAGCATAATAAATCCCTTTTTAGCTGATTGCCATGAATATTTTGCAATTTTTATTGGCCCACCTATTTCATTTATACTCCTTTTACCAACAACAATTTGAAAGAGTGCTTTGATTGTTAAACACATAGTGTGGTAGGTTTCATTCACTGATAGGCTAGCAGCTCCAAGAAAAGATGACTGTTTTAACCCTATCATATTAATTGAGGTAATTCCTATAGTTTTTCTTTCTATTATGTTACCAAAGACATCTCTATCCTCAACTGTAAACGGAGTTAGAATAGTTCTGTATTCTTCGTTATTTCTGCTATACTTAATTTCTATTCTTGTTTCAGGGTTGGACATTATCACGCGTGAAATATCTTCAAAGTATTTTATTTTGTACTCATTGATCTGTGTAATAGTGTCACCTGGTAATAGGCCAGCTTGCTTTGCTGCACTTTTTTCAATTACATTACCAATTACTGGTGGAGTACGATAATAACCTGCCACGCTGAAAAATATTGTAAAAGCTATAACGGTAAATATTATGTTTGCAAAAGGCCCTGCAAAAACTATTGCTGCTTTTTGATATCGAGGTTTTGTATGGAATGAGTATAATTTTTCTTCTTCAGTTAATTTTTGTTGATCAACAGGAACGCTTGCTGCATTAGTATCCCCTAACATTTTAACGTAGCCACCCAATGGAAAGGCACTTAATTTCCATCTAGTTCCAGACTTGTCGTTAAAACCAAAAATTTCAGGACCAAAGCCTATAGAAAAAGATTCAACTTTAACCTTGCATGCTTTAGCGACAATATAATGCCCACATTCATGCACGAATACTATGATAGAAATTATTAAAGAAAACGATAAAAAATAATATATTCCAGCGCTAAGTTGATGAGAAATTAATTCCACCTATGTTTTAAATCTTAATCAAACATTGAGTATATTAAAATGCGCCTTGCTTGACAAGTATTTAGTTTAGTCTTTAAATTTAAAAAAAGTTTAATGACAATGATAGATATCTCCTTATTAAGAAGAAAATTGATGTATAGGAGTTGGCATAGGGGTTATAAAGAAACTGATATACTTTTAGGGCATTTTGCATTGAAATATCTTGATAAATTTTCCTTAAGTGAACTAATTGAATACGAAAAAATAGTTGATCTTGATGATTGCGAATTATATTGTTACATAACTCGTAAGAAACTTCTCCCCCCTGATTTGAGTAGTGAGGTAGTCGATTTGATTGCTTGCTTTAATCACTTATGCACCCAATAATCTTGTTTACCCTATCTAATACTTCAGCATATTCTACTCTTTTTTCCTCCCTATACTTTTTGCATTCTTGATTTATTTCGTCTAATCGCTTTGTTAATTCTAAAATTTTGTCTTCAAGAGTCAATGCTGCAAGTAAGAAATTTAATGCATCTGAGCCCTTACCTCCAGTTCTTTGAGATATGGAGCTAACTAGCTTGTTGAAGCTATTAGCAAGTTGTAATAAATGGTCCTTCTTTTTACTTTCGCAAGATATTTTATATGTGTTATTACGTATAACTATTTCTACTACTTGCATATGATGCTATATTGTACAACTTTCAAATTTACAATATAGATTTTCATTCATTTATCAAGAGGGATAACTTTTTACTGCTACGAAAATAAGTTTTAAAGTATTGATGTTTTGCAACCTTCTGTGACGTCAAATTACTTGCTTCTTTCAAGTTATAGCTTCTAATTGAAAAAGAACCAAACCCCCTGATTTCAACTCTATTATGATATTTCAACGTGTTTGAAAACACTCGAAAGAAACTATCAACTATGTCTGCTATAATGACCTTATCTAACAAAAGGTGTTTTTTTGCCACTTTTGCTATTATATCAGATTTCGTTGCCATTTATATGAAGCACAAGAAGTTATTTGGCAGATAATATTATATTATATTTTTCAATACCTACTACTTCAACTTGTATTTTTTCTGATATAGAAAACTTTTTATTTTCTGGTAAATGCTCTTGATCTACTAAAAGGGTTACATTGTTCTCAACCTCAACGATTAGACCATTTTCCTCTCTCTTACTTATAGTAACCTGAATTTTATCCCCTACTTTAACTTTCTCTATCAGTTCTTCAAGAGGATCATACTCTATTTGCTTTACTCCAAGATAAATTCTTGTCCGATCTACGTTAGCCCTTATCACTTTTGCTTCTATTTCATCACCTACATTATACTTTTTTATCTCATCTGAATTGTTTTTCGACCAACTTAGATTTTGCATATAAATTGTTCCTTCTACGTCCTCAAATATCTCATAATTATCAAAAGTTACAGATATTTGTGAACTATTGTTGCTTTTAACTTTACCAGAAACAATAGAACCAAGAGGATATTTATCAATAAATACTTGCCAAGGATTCTCTACGCACCTTTTTGTGCTTAAACTCATCTTATTTTTAATAATGTCAATACCGAGAATTTTTACATCCACTTCTTGTCCTATTGTTACAAAACTACTGATTGGTAAATTACTCTTGCTCCAAGTTATTTCTGATGAGTGTACCAAACCCGCAATCCCAGGTTTAATCTCAACAATGAATCCACAATCTTTTATGCCCGTTACACATCCTTTGTGTACGCTGTTAATTGGACATTTTGACTCTAGATCTTGCCAAGGATTATCTCCTAATTGTTTGACACCAAGGGAGATTTTTCCATTTTCTCTATCTATTTTTATAATTTTAGTTTTTATATGCTGACCACAAGAAAAAATTGCAGATGGATGACTTACATTACTCCAAGAGATATCTGTAATATGTAGCAGTCCATCTATAACTCCCACTGTATCTGATTCATGAATGCCAACAAATGCACCGTAGTGAGTGATGCTTTTTATTTTGCCTTCTACTACATCACCTTCATTTAAAGATTCTAAAAACTTAATTTTTTCACCAGCATGCAATTTCTCTAATACCAACTTTCTTGATACTACAATATTCCCCTGCTTCTTATCCATTTTAAGAACGATGAATTTTTGTTCAGTTTCAATAAGGTGATTAGCATCTTTTATTTGCTTCAAATCCACATGACTCAGTGGTAAAAACGCACTTATTCCATCACCAAGATCAACAATAAAACCGCATTTAATTGAGCGTTTAATGATTCCTGTTACTTCATCTTTTGTAACTGCGCTTTCTTCCAATTTATTCCATTTTTCGTCTCTGATTGCTTTCTCACGACTAAGAACAACATTACCATGGTAATCTTCAATTCTTTCAACATAAACTCTAATTTTCGAGCCAACAGTGATATCATCATTACAACTGAGCTCCTTAATCAGAATTCTTCCATCTGACTTTAAACCAACATCAACCACAATGTCATTAGAATTTCTTCTTGTGATTATACCTTCTACCACATCTCCTTCTTTGATTTTGTTAGCAAAAGAATCTTCACAAAAGTCATTGTCTTGATTATCAAATTGATCTTGAAATATCTCTTCTATGAACCTATTTGATGATAGCCTCTTGATAGCAACTGTACTTTCCATACCTTTTAATTTTAACTTCATTAGAACTCATATATTATATAATATTAATAATTAGTGACAAGTAAATTCTCATTAATTCATTTCGAGAATTGTTTAAGCTATAAAAGATTAAGTTATGTAAGATATGTTATCTAGGAATAATAATTGGATTAGGTCATTTTCCAGAAGATTTAGGTTGAAGTTGAATGTTTTGGAGAAGTATTCTATTAAAAACAGCAAGGAATCTATAAAAAAGATCGTAGACTTACAAAAAAGAATACGGGTAGAAATAGGTTTCAGTAATGGTGAAAATATGCTTTATCAGGCATTCAATGAATCTGATCTATTATTTATAGGATGTGAGCCTTATTTAAAGGGGGTCTCTTTCTTGCTAAAAAGCATAGAAGCACACAGCATAAAAAATATTTTAATATGGACAGAAGATGCAAGAGAATTAATTGTCAATTTTCCTGACCACAGTGTTGAAAAATTCTTTATTCTCTTTCTAGATCCATGGCCAAAAAGAAGTCACAACAAAAGACGGTTAATTAATACGGAATTTTTAAATTTATTAGCAAAAAAAATACTTATCACAGGGGAAATATTTATTGCAACTGATCATCAGGATTATGCAGAGTGGATAGAGTTACATATAAAGCAGTGTAATTTTTTAACCTATAAGGAAGATAGTTTTGCAAATTATACCCCAACAAAATACCACAGAAAAGCGCTAGAATATCAGCGTAAAATAAAGTTTTTTAAAGTAAATGTTATATCTAAACTGACTTAGATTTACCTCTGCTTGTTAGTACAGATGTGTACATGACACTCTATAGTGCAAGTAGCCTACCATATACTGGGAATAACAGTTTACTGAATTCTTTAATCTCACAAATAGAAAGATCAATAAACTTGATAAACATCAACATTATCAGCCAGCATTGCTTTTGCAACTTCAATTCTACCTTTTTTATGATCGGTTTGGATAATTTTATAACCTATAGCATTTTGTCTAGCAACCAATCTGATGCTTCTCTACCTTTTTCCCACTTAGCAAATCTCATCTTTTCTTTTAGGTAATATTCTCTATATGCTTCTATTGGGTTACTACATTTATATCGATCAGGTAACGCTTGTGTAAAAGCTTGTATATCAGCTGATCGAAATATTAGCAAATCCTTGTTATTATCGCACCAATCTATAACTTCTTCGGATTTATGCGTTCTTTTGTATCGCAAGCTATATTCTATACACAATTCTTTTCCATGTTTTATTAACCAATCAAAATTTCCTTTTGATTGTCTAGCCCATAAAGAACAAGGATGGTTTTTGTGAGTAAGTTTATATGGAACTTCTATATTCTGGTTTGTAATGCTGACTAAAGGATTTGGCTCTTTTAATGCTATTGAAAAAACACTGCTAAGCAATTGAGCAGTTTCTAGCGGCATTTTTACTATGTGCTTATCGCATAACATTTGTGCTGCAGTTACAGGATTTTCGTCTAATATAAAGATATTCATCTAAGCACCCAGAGATAGAATTTTTGTATACTATTTATTTTAATAAACCCTAAAATATCATTCAGAAAATGGATAAGTTAAATAAGCTCAGTTAAAAAAATTATATACAATTCCGAGGAACCTTTTCAAGCTATAATGAACGTATAGCTACCACTCTAGCAATATTATTTCTCACCCACTGAAGATATTGCACGGTACTGTCTACTTGATCGTCGTGACGGGTTTCTGGAAACATTAAAATCTCATACTCAAAGTCGCTAAGCCATACTGCTTGGTTAAGGAGAAAAACCCTCTCAGATTCTATAATTGGGACAATTCGGTGAAATCGAGTTAATTTGTCATCATGTGGTACTATTTGAATAATAGGTAAATCACTTTTTTTCCCGAGCTCCTGAACCAATTGCTGACCGCTTGCTTTTGCTTCGATTAAAATTGCGTGTGGCTTCCACCTTGCAGCCAGCGATAGAACTTTCTCTTTAAGTTTTGGATATTCAAGTTTTGTGCGATATACATCGAGTAAATAGAATGTATTATCTACTTTTGTCCAGGTAGTGCAGACACTAAAGTCACTTGTATTGTTTGTTGAAATTGCAGTATCCCAACTTTGTGTTACATGCAAGAGGCTATCAGGAAAATTTTTATAGCGCTTCAACCACTCTCGTTTAATTAGAGCACTTGAAAGTGGTAGAGGGTTTTGTTGGTATTGAGCATCAAAACCATAACTCCCAAGTTCAACTTTTATCATCTCAATTTCTTCTTTTCCTTCAGTTAGGGAATACAACAATTGACCTTCTTTTCTTGAGTATATTTCCTGTTCATGCTCTGGAATATGATTATTAACTGAATAAATAATCTCCTTATCTTCAGCTATTATTGGTAAACAGACATGATGCCATATGTTTCTTGGTTTACAGAGGAAGTGACCAGTTAAATCTTCTAAATGGAGTCTGTGCATCACAAGAACGATAACTCTTTTTTTTCTGTCGTTGAGCCTGGTTACTAAAGCCTGATCAAACCAGTTTGCAGCACGCTTTCTAAATGTTTCGCTCAAAGCTTGTGCGGGACTTAGTGGATCATCCACGATAATGAAATCTCCACCTTCACCGGTTAATGTTCCCCCAACTGATGTTGCAATCCGACATCCTCTTTGCACTTTTTGAAATTTATATTTAGTGTTTTGATCTTTGCATAATTCTACTTTCGGAAATAGCTTTCTATACCAATCAGATTGCATTATGCACCTGGTATCGAGTGAGTGCTTTTCGCTAAGCAAACGAGAATAACTTGCAACTATTATTCTTGCAGTTGGCTGATTTTCAAGTATCCATGCGGGCCATGCAACACTTACACAAATGGACTTCATTGAACGCGGCGGCATATTGAATATTATTCTTCTTGCTTCATCAGCGCTTGCTGCTTCAAGCCTTTCTGCTATGACTTTTATATATTGATAATCATTATACTCACACCCCGGCACTACCGTTTGAAAGCATAATTCAATGAATTTGAGAAGGTTTATATTGTTCATAAATTAAGATTTGTTGATTTTTTTAAGATTTTGTTGTATAATTAAATCAGCATAGTGAGAGTTAAAATATGAAAGAAATAAGAGAGCAAACTGAAAGAGAATTTATAAAAACTCAAAACGGGATGAAAATAGAGACAATGACGCTTCTTGGTAAAAATCAAAACAATAATCGAGGTGAAAAACATCTGATATACTTTATTGGTGGAAATAGAGCGTTAAGCCCTGGTAAAGATTATTCCTAAAATTGGAATTGGGCTACAGAGCAAGGAATTACTGTACATCTCTTTAATTATCCTTGACTTGGTTTAAGTAAAAATAACTCATTGATACGTAGCAATAGAGTTAAATCTGGTGTAGCAGTTGTAACTAACTTATTGGAAAAAGGTATAAAGCCAGATGATATCATATTATTTGGAGACTGCCTAGGTGGACATGTGGCTGCAGAGGTTCATAAAAATTTTAAGTATAAGGATATACATTTAAGATGCATCGTTAGCAATGCTGCAAGTTCACTTAAACAAGCTTCTCTTTATTATTTTGGATTCATAGCAAAATTAAAAATTTTTCTTGCTCCGATAATCAAATTGGTATTAAAGATTCTTGGCTGCCACTGAAAGACATATAAAATCGTAAATTCAATTACTCCTTATACAATGTACTTTAATCGAGAGGGAGATAAAACGATAAAACAGCCAGCGCAACTTGCAACAGAAATAGAAAAAATAGATCAAAGCGGTAGAAGGAAAGATTATCAAAAAAAAAGAAATATTTGAAGATTTTGAGGAATATGAAGGCTTTTTTAAGCAGCATACAACATTAAGAAAGAATGATAAATGTATTGATTCTAAAAAAGCTGATAAAGATATACATAAATTGCCAATTACGTGTTTAAAGTCTTCCAACAAAACTGATTACACTTTTCCTGAGTTGATTAGTTTATATATTCACATTACAGATGAATATTTTTCTAAAAATGGCTCATTAAATAATGAAGAGAAGATTAAAGCATTTAAAGAAAGTAAATTTTATAAAGATTTTTCAAGCTGCAAAAATTCAAAGGACTTTTTGCATAATTACATGAAGAAGCAAGAGCATCCTTCGATGTCATTTCAGCATGTGATAATAGGATCTGGGGAAAAAAAAGACCTTTCTTGACAAGTCAAAGAAGGCTAGGGTAAAACTTGCTCTTAACTTGACGCGTATGCTTTCTTCAATATTTTAGCCATCTGTATCTGTTCAGATGCATGCAAATATTGAAACCAGTGTTTCTTTTCTTATCATCCGAGTACTGGGATCCAGAAGAATTAATTGTGAACAAATAGCTATACGATATTTTCAATAAAATTACAAAAAAGATGGATTCCAGACTGGAATGACATCGTCATAAACTGCTAGAGGTCTTCATAATGTCATCCCAGTGTCCTCTTTCTCTTATCATCCCAGTATAGCTCTTTTTACAATAATCCGAACAGATCATAATATGCTACTGCTCTACCATAGCCATAAGCACATATCTTATCCTATTCGGACTATTGCGAGAAGTGCTATACTTGATACTGGGATCCAGATGCATGGCTAATGCTGAAACCAATACTCCCTTTTCTTGTCATCTGAGTACTGGGACCCAGAAGACTCAGGTAATAAGAACTAGATTCCAGCGCCACGCGCTGGAATGACACCGTCATAAACTGCTAGGTCTTCATAATATCATCCCAGTACTGGGATCCAACTAAATTGGTGAACACTTTACAGCATTTTTTATGGAAAGAACTAGATGCCAATGTCAAGCACTGACCCATTTTTTCCTTAAGTTTTTGCAGCTTGTGTTCTATTACAAAACCACTGCGGTACTAACGAGCGGCAAAATGGTAGCGAATCTAAACTAAAAAGAATACATTTTTACACTGCTTGAAAGTCTACTCGATTCAATTTTAAAAACAATTATAATATACCTTGTATGCGATTAAAATAGCTCTGGAATAGTATAAAGGACTATGTCATCATTGAAGAGAAATTCATCTGTTGTTTTGTACTCTTTATTAATTTTATAAGAATCATAAAAATCGTAATCTGCTTTTCTATGGTAATCACAATATTGAAACTTACCCTCTTTATTGAAAGAGCAAAATTGATCAATTAATGTAGCCATTTTCTTACCTTTTCCACTTTTTGTTAATTCAAATACATCAGCTGGGCAGTGGCCTGAAGAATCTTGATTAGTAGTTCCTTTCACAATAAAAAACGATGATTGATCGTTAAGTAACTTGCAGAAATCTGGCTTATATTCCTTTTTCATACAATTTAAACTTATATATTGATATTTATTTGGAATATTTGAGTATTGAGAATCGTATTTTTTATGTTCAAAAAACTCATTACCTAAGAAATTACAAAACGTTAATTGATAATCATCATTACTACTGGATTTGACTACTTTAAGATAATGAAAGTCTCTAGGAATTTTTATCTCTTCTTCTGTAACGTGATTATGTATGACCAATTGGTCATCAAGCATGCAGTAACCTATTTTCGGTAAAGTAGCTACGAGCTTACCGTTTAACATGATATCTGCTTGATAGATATTATCCGATAACTTCTCTCCTTGCTGCAAAGTAAAATTTTGCTCTGTCTTAGCTGTTGCTTCCGGTGCACTTCATTGCTCAGTTTTAGTTAAGTTTTTTTATTATTGTTGATATCTCACTAATTTTTAATATATCATGTTCATTTTTTTGTGTATTGCTACTTATAGCAACTACCATCTTCACATAATGGAAAACATTTTCCTTCTTTATCTGATATATAGATATAATCACCTTCTATTCTAAAATAAAGTCCACCTTTTTCTTCTTGAATTTTTTTGTAGTACTGGGTCATTTTCATCGTTAAAATTGATAAAATTGAGTACTCCAGTTATATCTCTAACAGACAATTTGAGGCCAAAGTCAGGACTATCTTTTATGTTGTAAAGCGAAATCAAGACAGGTTTTGATTCAAGCTTTTCTATAATATTGTTTCTATTTGTACTTATTATAGCTTCTTGTTCTACAATAAGATCCTCTTTTATAGAGTTTCCACTTTCATCAGATCTTTCTGCCTGCAGGGGTAATTTCCTTCATATAAAGATATTTTATCTCCCTGCTTCTTTAACTTTAAACCATTAATATTCTCTACTTTAATTGTACCAATATGTGAATGGATAACCTTACTATTTTTGTTTAATATATAATATTCAGCAGGAAGTTTAATCAATTTTTTATAGAGCGGGTTTTTATCCTCTATTTTAAATATATGTTTTTCCATGATATTACCTTAAATAACCGACAACTTGCTGATTAATAGCACTGAGGCTACTAGGAGGAGAGACATAACTTATAAAACTCCTTGGCTGCTCATTGTCTTTTAATCTTTTTTCCATATGATCTTTAAAAGTAAACAAACATTTACTAGTTTGTTTGTAATTAGGGAGTGATTTTTTTGCAGTTACACACAAGAACTTCAACAACTCATTATGATTTTCATCATTAAGTAATGACTTATTGATAATGGTTGACTGCAGTTCCACTGGATCAAAATTTAGACTTTTCTTTGAAATGACACATTTCACAGCTGTTGCTCCCAATACTTCTTCAAATTTTGTTACAACATCTGCTGCATCTATTATTTTTGCCACTTCCTGTATTTCATTTTTTACTTTATATTCGTCCTGTCCTACCGCAGGGTAAAAGAAATTTATTACTTGAGATATAAATGAAGTTGGTCTGCTTGCTCCGCTTGTCACTGATTGATTTTTTAGTTTCCCTCCTTCTTCTGCGTGCACTACAAACTTGATCTGCAGGATTTATTGTACAAAACATATCTCTTACGCTACTATGCAATGCTTCCGCATTTTCTGCGGATTGAAGTGCTTGATCAGCAGAATCTTCAGCTTCTCCTGTAAGATTCACTGTTTGATTGTGTAGTATTTTAACCTTATCTTCCGTATCTTTAGCTTGTTTGGCAAAACCTTCTGAAGCATTTTTAGCATCCAGAGTTTCATTTTTTGCTTTTCTTATCTCACGAAAAAATGATCAGCTAATGTAGCACCTATTCTATCTTTTCCCTTGGAACCTGGCAATCCATTCGCACCTGGAGCTCCGGTATCTCCTTTTGGACCTTGTGGACCTGGCATACCCTTAAGAGCTTGTTCACAATCTTTTCAGAAGCAAAGCAGCGAAAGCAAGAACGACCATTTGCAGGCTAGTGTTGAGTTTCCGCTCGCAATTTTTCCAAAGTCGCCTACATTTTTGCAACCAAGCAAAAGAAGATCTCTCAACAACCCATCTGTTATATTCGTTTTGGTTACTGACTTTCATTTTCTGTGGCATATTTTTTCTTCAACAGTTAAATGGCTATTTTATAATGAATTTTGTCAGTATCCACCAGATTTTTTCAGTTGCTATGCAACAAAGCCCACTGGAGTCCAGAGAACTTAGTCTAAAAGAGTTGTTATTTCAGTTTAGGATCCATTTTCTCTTCTAGATTTCAGACTGGAATGAAACCGTCTTGAATGGAAGCCAGTGCCAACGATGCGCCATATTACAATGTTCGTAAAGTTGTGTACTCAGACACTGTCATCCAGATACAATTTCATCATATAAATCTTTCCATTCTTGATTTATTTTTTCAATTAAGTTTATTTTCCATTTTCTCTGCCAACTTTTCAGGAGTTTTTCTCTACTAATTGCTAAATTTATGTCTTGAAATTTTTCAAAATAGACTAGTTTACAAACATTGTACTTTGACGTGAAACCAGAGATGGCTTTGCTTTTGTGTTCCCAAATTCGTTTAGTCAAATTTGATGTTATACCTGTATATAGGGTTCCATTGCGTTCACTTGCAAGTATATAAATATAATAACTTTTCATATATAATAAATAAATTTACCGAATTCCAGACTGGAATGACATTAAAGGAGCTACTTGATGATACAAAAGAGGCTACTTGAATGACAAGAGAGAAAGTATTGGAATGACACCGTCTTGAATGGGAGGTAGTGCCAACGATGTGCCATATTGCAATGTTTGTACAGTTGCGACTTAAGTCAATAAGGAAAGATGTTATTCCATTACCTCCTCTCTTGTCATCCCAGTGAGTGACACTGGTTTTTCATCTGGATTCCAGCATCAAGTGCTGGAATGACATGGCGGAATGTCATCCAAGTAGCTCTCTCTTGTCATCCCAGTCTGGAATCCAGGAGTATAAAAATGGTGAATAAAATTTATGTAAAAAAACTGCTTGTGCTAATAATTGATTCTTAATATACTCATTACATAATAATTTAATTCGGAGGCTAATATGCATGGTAATAATGATCCAAATAAAAAAGTACCTGATTCAGGGAGAACAAGGATTTATAAAAAAGATTTAGATCCAAAGAGGATAGATAATTTTAGTGATAGAATTAAGCGTGAACAAGAACGAATGAAGCAAAATCAATCCATTAGTAGTAAGAGTGGTCAGGGTAGCAGTAAATAATTATGTTAATTAATTAGAGAGGTGGCGTTATGCCTAATAAAAGTGAAATAAATCGAGAATTAGTAAAAGCATTTAATAGTATTCTTCGTTTTAATGATGATTTGTTTACTAATTGTACTGTAGACGGTACTTTTTCTTACAAAGAAGATCATATTGTTATCTTGTTTGATAAAAATATGACTATTAATCAGCGCAAGGAGTACTTGAAAAGTGTGAAAAAAAAAGTAATAGAAAGATTTTGTCCGGATGAAAGTATTCTTGATGATTGTTTTTATACAAAGTTTTTTCCTTTTAACTTTGATCAAGGGAAATCGGCTGAAGATAATAAATTTTTGGTGTCAATTAGGAAGGAGGTGATTTCTAATCTAAAGTTTTTACTAGCCAATGAAATTGCGCGATTTGCAACAGATCTTATTAAAGAGCAAAAAAAAGAAGACAAAAAATCGGAACTAGGTTGTGAGGATCTATCAGATGATATAGAGCAGGAGATAGAAAATCATGTAGATTATAATATAATTGATGAAGTCTTTGATAAGGGATCTTATCTATATAGTGCGGAGTGTGTTGATAGAAATTTGCAACGTTTTTTTGTAGATTTGCTCTCATCGAGGATAACAGGTTATGAAAATGGTCCTAAAAAAATTAAGGATTTTTTAGAAGAGAAAGGGAATTATGTATATCTAAAGAAAAGCATTTTTGATAATCCTAAGCTTGTTAAAGACATAGTAAAGCATATAGTATCTCTGACATGCCGTTGTTTTGATATTCCAAATACCGAGGATGAAATGAATGACACTCTGAAGTTTGCAGTTGTTGATTTAATTCATAAAGCACTACCGCACCTACCAATTAATTCTATGTGGCATATTTCCCATAAAGAAAGTAAAGATGAGTTTTCAATTTTAGCTCCTGTTATTGATTGTGGTAATTACATAGAGTTTTTAAATGAAAAAGAAGTTGATCATATTAATAATAAGGTGTTTGGTGGTACAAAAGTATTTCGTGATGTAAAAAATGATATTGCAGAAAGAGGTCTGCTAATACATGGTGCCGAACGAATATATGCAATAGACTTTTTTAACCCAGACATTGCTTACTGTGTGATGAATAAGATCACAGAGAGCTCTGTAATCAATGAGGATTATAAACTTTTCATTGATCCTGCGCGCGTGCCAGCTATGAAACCACAAACTCTTGCCCCTTCTGAAGAAAAAGTAGGGACGGATGGACCAAGTGCAGATAGTGGTTTTTTTGGTTCACCTAAGAATTTAGTTGTAGGTAAATCACATACTGGAAACTCAAGAAAATTACTTGGCCTCAATTACTATGATGAAAATGCACAAAGAATTAAAGATGATAATTCGGCTAAAGATAGTGGTTTTGGCGCTTCTTCAGCACGATCTTCTTTTAATAAGCCCAAAACAACATTTAACCAACCTTCTATATCACAGCCTGACCAATGTTCTGCAAAAAAGCAGACATCAACTAGTAAAAAATCAATTTGTTGTATTTTATAGCTAAAGAAAATTAGACTATTTGAGGACGAATTGTGAATGAAAGTTTATTTGCCAAGGTAGAGCTGCCTTGGCCTACAAATCTTGGTTTCTTTATCGTTTACCATTTCATACCACTGGGCAACCCAACCAGTGGTTCTTGCAAGTGCAAAAATGGGTGTAAACATACTTGAAGGGATACCAATAGCATTCATTATTATACCTGAATAAAAATCAACATTTGGATACAACTTGCGTGTAATAAAATACTCATCCTTTAAAGCTATTTCTTCAAGTTTTTTTGCAATTTTAAGTAATTCATTGTTTTGCTCTAGTTTGCTTAAAATCTCATGACAAGCATCCTTTAATATAAGCGCACGCGGATCATAGTTTTTATAAACACGATGTCCAAATCCCATTAGCTTAAATGGATCTTTATCATCTTTAGCTTTCTCAATGAATTTATCTACACCTCCACTTTGCTCTATCTCTTTGAGCATATTTATAACTGCCTCATTAGCTCCACCGTGTGCTGGACCCCAAAGTGTAGCAACTCCTGCAGACAGGCTTGCAAATAGATTAGAACCAGCTGACCCTACTAATCTGACAGCTGCTGTAGAAGCATTCTGTTCATGATCAGCATGGAGAGTAAATATTTTATCCAGAGCTTTTACAAAAATGGTATTATTAACAGCACTGCCAAATATCATATTTAAGAAATTCTCACTATAACTTAATTTATTATTAGCATTTATGAATTCCTGATTGTTGATATGTCTATAAATCATTGCAACAATTGCAGGAACTTTTGCTATTGCAGAAATTCCAAAATCTAAATCTTCACCATTGACATTTTTGCCATGCATTTCATGGTAAGACGCTGACAAATTTGCAAAACATGCAACTAAAATCGACATAGGGTGAGCAGTTTTTGAAAATGCTTTGATTATATTTGTAACTTGCTCTGATACTTTGGATGATTCTTGTATTTTGAGAAGAAATTTTTTGTGTTGCTCTGAACTGGGTAATTCATCATAGAGCAATAAATAAATCACAGCAGTAAAATTATTATTCTCTGCCAAATCAGCTATATTATGTCCCCTATATTTAAGAACTCCTTCATCTCCATCAATAAATGTAATCGAAGAAGAACATGAAGCTGTGGAAACAAATCCTGGATCGTAAGTGAATAATCCTGTCTTCTTATATAAATCCTTAATATTTAACACATCAGGACCTACTGTTCCACTTAATACGGGCAGATCAATTTTTGACCCATTACTTAGTTCCAATAATGCTTTTTTATCCATCACTTGAGCTACTTAATTTTATACAGAAACAAACTGAAGAGTATATATTAATACAGCTAACTTTACATTAACCGTATTAAGCGGTCATCAATGCTTTTACTTTTGCATTTAAGCGACTTATTTTACGCGCAGCGGTATTCCTATGAATGACACCTTTATTTACACATTTGTGTAAATTGGATTCAGCATTCCGAAATGCCAAGACAACATTCTCTTTATCACCAGACTTGATTATATCAACTAATCTTCTAATAGCAGTACGAGTTTTGCTTTTCCGCATCTTATTTACTAAAGTACGCTTTGCTATTACCTTCATCATTTTTTTAGCACTTTTATGATTTGCCATATATTAATACCTGTACTTTTCTTTTAATTATAAAGTTTTTTTTGTTAATTTGCAATATCAGTTTTTTCTGCAATTAATCTACTACTTCTTTCTTCAATGATTTTTTCTAAACTTTGCAAGAATTCATTTTTGTTTAACCCAGGATATATGGGAGGTAATATTTCTATTACCGCCTTTCCGGGATTCTTTCTCAGAGAAAGTATGCTTTTTGGCCAAAACAAACCAGTGTTTAAAGCAATCGGTAACACAGGAACAGATAATACGCTATATAAAGCAGCAATACCCGATTGATATTTTATATTTTGGTTTATAGTTGTTCTTGTACCTTCAGGAAATATTATTATGCCTCTATTTTCTTTTATACACACTTTTGTTAATTTTATGATATGACGCACAGAACTAATACCATCTGAGCGGTTAATAAAAATCATTTTTAATGCCATGAGATGCAAACCAATGAATGGAATCCATTTCAATTCACGTTTTAAAATAAAAACTGCTTTTCTAAAGAGTAGTATAAAAATAAATGTTTCAAATGGAGATTGGTGTTTAGATGCAATTATAAAAGGTTGCTTAGGAATGTTTTCCATTCCCCTCACTTCATATTTAATGCCACATAATAAACGCAACATGAATAATACAACTCTCACCGAGCAAACAAGGAAAATGGTTATTACACACTCAGGAAAGAAAATTACAGGGAGAGTAATTAAAGTATAGAATACTTCCCATAATATAAGGAGTAAATTAAACAATAAACTTGCAATCACAAACACACGTAAACTTATTTGAATTTAACTTTACTACAAAACTAAAAGCAATAAGTTTAATTATTGATCATCTGAGTAATAGGATGAGAATCAGCTAATTTGTCCTTTAACTTTTCGTTAGCAATATGAGTATATATTTGTGTTGTAGAAAGATTAGTATGGCCAAGAATTTTTTGTATCAGCACAATATTTGCTCCGCTATTCAGTAGATGGGTAGCAAGAGAATGCCTAATCACATGTGGAGAGATTTTATTTTGATCAATATCGCACTTTCTTGCTAATTCCTTTATTAATTGACCAACTCTTTGCCTTGTAATTGGTTGATTAGGTTTATCACCTGGGAATAGCCAATCAGATTTTTTGTTGTTAGGGAGCAGATTGTCACGAATTGATAAATAATCTTTAAGGCTTTGCAATGCTTGCTCATTAAAAAAGATTTGCCTTTCTCTGCTACTTTTTCCTTTTATTATTATATAGCCTTCTTTACCGTTACTGTTTACTAAATGTGATACTTCACATAACTTCATATTAATTAGTTCAGAAATACGCATCCCGGAAGAGTAAAGGATATCTAAAATTGCACATAGCCTTTTACTGCTTATCTTTTTATTCGATCCGCTTGCTGATTTTTTTACTGTTTCCATGAGCAAAAATATTTCTTGAACACTTAAATACTTAGGCAAAGGACGGGAAACCTTTGGATTTCTTAATTCATTAGCCGGTGCTGGATTAAAGTCTATTATTCCATCATTAAATAGGCACTTATAGAAATTTTTGATAGCAGATATTTTTCTTGATATAGAGCTAATTTTATATTTCTTTTGTGTACGTAAAAAGTTTACATAATCTTTAATATTAGCTTTACTTGCACCAACTAAGGTAGTGCCTCCTTCTAATAAAAATTTTTCAAGTTGGTGTAAATCTGAACGATAACTTTCCAAAGTATTTTGTGTAGAGGATTTTTCGGAAACCAAAGTATCTATGTAATACGTTATGTAAAGATTCTCTTTTTTATTTTGTAGTTGTTTATTTTTCATTATCAGCTCCTATATTTATTTCTTTGACTATAATTTGATTGAAAGTATTTTTTGTGTTTTTTATAAGAAAATATGAGATAAACAAAGCATTTATCAATAAAGTAAGTACTACAAACCTTTGTTTTAACCTTTTTTTTAAATTTGATCTTATTTTTACCATATTTCAATTATAACATTGAATCTATAAAAAACATCCTGTAGAGTAAATTTTACTATCGTATAAAATATCCCTTAGCTATGTCTGTTTATTCTTATTACATCATAGTATTTATTATAATTTTAACATAAAGAAATAGTGATTTCAACTTCATTATTGTATGGGTATTAATAAATTTTTAATATATATAATAAATACCTTACAAAAAAAGGAATCAATTGGCACTTTTTTTTAATAAAGTGTTAATAAAAGGAATGGTTACATTTGATCCTATAGATTCATTATCTATTTTTTCTATAACTTTATTAATGCTGTGGAAAGAACGTTCTATTCTTGCTAGAATATAATCAATTACCTTGAGATCAATTTTTAACTGTTTATCTGAAAATTGTTTTATTAGCATGATTCTTAGTAATTCCTCGCTTGCAGGTAAAATTTTTACGCTGATAGTTGATAATATTCGCGAGCTTAAATCTTTTAGTTTGAAGTTAAGCTTTTTCGGTAAAATCGAAGAAGTAATTAGCAGTCTCTTATCATTTTCTTTCATGTAATTATAACAATGTAACAACATTTCCTCATTTTTAATGTTTTGTACATCTTCTAAAATAAACGCATCGCTGTACCTCATTTCGCTTACAAAATTATTTACATCAATGAAAATAGCATCGTTTTTTGATTGCCAGATATGAGCAAGGTGAGTTTTCCCAGAGTTTTTAGGCCCAAACAGAATTAAGCATTTCCAAGATAAATCATTAATTATCGAGTTATATATGTGCTTGTTTTCGTCTAAGACGATATAATTTTGCCAACAATAATCAACTTGATTATTGTTAAATAAATTTAATTGCACGTAAAGCCTCTTACATTACTACTTTTTGATAATAATTTTTGCATAAAAATTTACTTGCATCTCTCAAATGTATCAGAGGTCCTTTTTCTTTTTATCGTGAACTAATTAGCCATTTTTATAAAGCTCACTTTCAAAATATTTATTAACTGTATATTCTACTAATACACTGAACATTGCTATTATTGGAATAAAAAATAATATACCTATAAACCCAAAATATGAGGTGCATATGACAACTCCTAAAATAATGATAGTTGGATGTATATGAACTTTTTTTCCTATTAATAAAGGCACTAATATACTTGAGTCTATTAATTGACCAACACTAAATAATAGCAAGACAGCAGCACTTTCAAACCATCCACTAAATTGAGTAATGGCGCTCAAAAATCCGATAATAGTGTATAATAATTGCCCTATATAGGGTATAAATGTTAATGTTCCTGATAAAATTCCAATAGCTACAGAATGCTTCAGCCCAATTATGCTAAGGCCCACGGAGTAAAAGATCATCATAACTATACATACGTTTAGCTGTCCCTTTAGGTAATTAGATATAATGAAATCTACTTTGGAAAAATAACCTGCAGCTTTTTCTCTGTAAAGAATGGGAATTAGTTTACTAACCTTTTCTACAATTGAAGGCCAATCACGTAATACATAAAAAAACACCATAAGCGTAATAGCTATTAATGATACCATGTAAATCAAACTAAAGCTTGAACTTAGCACTTGAATTATAAGATTACTGCCCATGCTAAGAGCATTTATAAAATAAGATATATAATCACTGTAATTTTCTACTAGATTTTTAGACAAGTGATCAAATAAACTATCTTCAGTTTTTATATTAAGAAATTCTAGCACAGAAGGAATCACTTTAAGTTTTAGTGAAGGTATCTTATTCACTAAGAAATTTAATATTAAAGTAATTTGAAAATATATAATAGGTAAAACAAATGTAATAACTAATATAAAAGCTATCAATAAGGCAAGTGTTATAAAAACTACAGAACATGAACGCGGTATTCTGTATTTTTCAAATTTGGTTACTAGAGGGTTAAACAAATGTGCAACAAAAACGGATATTAGACACGGAGCAATCATAGGACGCATCAAAAATAATGCCCCTATTATAAAAAGTAGTACACAACAAATAGTTATATGACGTTTTTGCATATGTCTAACATAGTCAATTTACCAAAAAATATACAGTATTTTTGTAAATACTATCTATTCATTGTTTTATTAAGTATTAGATCAGCTAAATTTTCATCCAATTCCCAATCAGATAAAACTCCGTTGTGCGGGTCATATTCAAAGCTTTTCAAATTAACGATTTTGGTCAAATTTCTATTTAACGATTGATTATCTTCTAGTCCTTTTGCTAATTGTGCAGGATATGGTATTAAGGTGTCTCTTTCATGATTAATGACCGCTATTGATATATCATTATTTTGTAGCTTTTGTATATTGCTTACTATATCAAAGTCTAAATTTAGGACCTTAAGCATTTTTTAAAACAAACAAGAGGGTAGTATGCTTAGAATTTTTGTCTGAGAAATTGGAAAATGCTTTATTGCATTGTAAAAAGAGCTGAAAGTGCTGGTAAAAATAATACCTCCGAGTTTAATATCTCTGTCTGTAAAATATTTCAGCACTTCTGATGCAATTGCTCCTCCAAAGGAATGGCCAAGAAGTATAATGTTTTCAGGCTTCACACCATTGTCAATTAATTTACTGATTTCTTTTATTGAAGGCTGAGACAAGCTTTGATTCTTATTTATAAACGGAATCATGAGTGGTGGTACAGATAAAAAGGTGCAAGTTAAAGCTGCTAAGATGGCTAAACTTGCTGTCCTAGATGTCATTGGATTAGTAAGTAATATTAAAGTTGGTAATAGTATTGATGTTCCTAAAAACAAGAAACTAGCTATTGCGTAAGTTATATAGTTTTGAAATGCAATTGGGTATTTATGTGCATGAGTGTGAAAATTAGACTTATGGAGATATGTAGATCTATCTTGTATATACCTGGCCGCATTCTTATAATTATCACCTATTTCATGAAAAAATATAAGATGTATCTCATTTTCTTTATTATACTTAGCAACGTGTATTATTTTCCTCTAGCATATATTACACCTAGTAAAAGAATATTCTTTTTTGAGAATTGGATCAACTTTTTTAAAATGCTAGATAACTTGTATTAACACCGAAAATGGTAAGCATGTACACTAACAGACTTGAGGAATACAAGATAGCAGCATTAATAGTTGCAGCAGGAGTAGGCAGTAGATGCAATGCCAAAATTCCTAAACAGTATATAAAATTGGCAGGTAAGTCTGTTTTATTTCATACAATTAGGAAATTCTTAGCTAATCAGTACATAAGTTACATAAGAGTGGTAGTGAATGAAAGTCAAAAAGATTTCTATAAAGAAGTTACGTCATCAACTATAGATACTAAATTGCTGAGTCCAGTATGTGGAGGAAAAAGCAGGCAGAGTTCAGTTAAACTTGGACTGGAGAGTTTGCAAAAGATCAATCCAAATTTTATTATTATACATGACGCTTGTAGGCCTTTTGTATCAAATATTCTAATAAACATCTTGATTGAATCTATGATTAATGGTCAATATACAGGAGTAGTTCCAGCAATAGAAGTCGAGGATACTATATCGTTGGTGAGTAATAATTTCATTGAATCTACGATTTCAAGAGAAAAACTTAAAGCCATGCAAACTCCTCAAATTTTTAATTTCAGAGAATTATTATCGTGCCATCAATCAGTCAAAGAATTTACTGATGATTCATCACTAATGGTGGAGCATAAAAAACATGTTGCGATTATTGAAGGTGAGAAAAAGAATTTTAAGTTAACTACAAAAGAGGATATCAATATGGCAAAACTTCTCTTTGGAGAGCCAAAATTCCGTGTCGGAACCGGTTATGATATACATAAATTTGTTAAAATTCAAAATGATGCTAAGAGCTTTATAAAAATTTGCGGTGTGGAAATTGAGCATAATATGGCAATAGAGGCACATTCCGATGGTGATGTTGCAATACATGCAATCGTTGATGCAATACTCGGAGCACTAGGATGTGGCGATATAGGAGAACATTTTCCTCCTAATTCCTCTAAATGGAAGGATTGCAATTCATCTCATTTTCTTGACTTTGCTGCTAAAAAAGCACAGGAAAAAGGATATAGCATGTCTAATTTAGATATTACTATAGTTTGTGAAGAGCCTAAAATATCGCCTTACAAAGCAGAAATGAAGGAATTCATATCAAAAATATTAGAAATTAATGGTGAATTCGTAAGTATCAAAGCAACCACAGCGGAAAAATTAGGTTCTATTGGCAGAAATGAGGGAATAGTAACGTATGCTTCTGTGCTATTGCGTGCAAATTTTTATTGAAGGTAGAAATGAAATAACTTACTTGACAAACTCCACCATTTCACTTCCATTGCAAGGAAAGTGGGAAGGTTTGTCAAGAAATTTCTATGAGCTACTTTCGACATTAATAGCTGATTCAAGTCTTCTATTCAAAATTTTCAATATAAAATCCAATTCATTTGAGTTGTTATAACGTATCATGACTTTACCCTTAGAATTACTGTCATTAATTTTGATCTTTAAACCAAGCTGAGAAGATATAGCTCCTTCTAATGCTGCCATATCTTGATTTTTAGTACACTTATGCTCTTTTCGGTCGTTATTTTGTTGTAAGTCTTTTATCAATTTTTCAGTTCGTCTAACGCTCATGCCCTGAGAAACTATTCTTTCTGCAATACTTTCCGCATTTTCAACATTAATCAATGCTCTTGCATGACCCATAGACAATTTTTTCTCGTTGATCATTGTTTTTACTCCATTAGGGAGTGACATCATTCGTATCATATTGGTTATGTGACTGCGGCTTTTACCTAAAGTTAAGGCTAATTCTTCGTGTGTATAGGAGAATTCATCTATTAGTTTTCTGTACGCCTCACCTTCTTCTATTGGATTAATATCTTGCCTCTGTATGTTTTCAATTATCGATACTTCTAAGCATTCCTTATCATTTAAATCTTTTATGATAACCGGCACACTATCAAGATTTATGACCTTACTTGCTCGCCAACGACGTTCCCCTGCTACTATTTCATAACCTTCATTATTTGGATCTTTGCGCACCACAACAGGTTGTATTATACCATTTTTCTCTATCGAATCTGCAAGTTCTTTTAATGACTCCTCATCAAAATATTTTCTCGGCTGAAATTTGCTCGGGTGTAGTAATGAAATAGGTAACCGATCTTCTTTATTACCATAATTATCGCCTATGAGGCCAGCAAGACCTCTACCTAAGCGCCTATTGTCCTTCACGCTGCACCCTCACTTATCAGCTTTTTCTCTTTACAGATGCTCATGTGTTTCTTTAAAATTTCTTTTACCAAACTTATATATGCTTGTGCACCAGGACACTTAAGATCATATACAATAGCAGGTTTTCCATGAGAAGGCGCTTCTGATAACCGTACATTACGTGGAATAATGGTCTCATACAAGGGGATAATAGTTTTATATACTTTATCATTTAAATATTGGCAAATATCATTTTTAATCTGCTCACTAAGTTTGTTGCGTCTGTCATACATTGTGAGCAATATTCCTTCTATTAACAGGAAAGGGTTTAGGTTATTTCTTTTTATCAGCTCTACAGTCTTAACTAAATGGCTCAATCCTTCCAGAGCAAAAAATTCACACTGAAGAGGAACAATAATCGAGTCAGCAGCGGTCAGAGCATTGATAGTAAGCAGACCAAGTGATGGAGGACAATCGATAATTATGTACTCATAATTATTACGTACTTTCTCTAGCGTATCTTTTAGTACGAATTTTCCCTGCTCAAGTTGTGATAGCTCAATTTCTGCAGCTGATAAGTCAACCACTGATGAAATCAGCGATAGATTTGGAATTTCCTTTATATTGAAAATTGCCGATTCCACCAATTCACTTTCGCTGCTCAGCAGTATTTTATATATATTTTTTTCTTTCCTGCTACGATAAGAAATCCCAAGTCCTGTACTAGCATTTCCTTGAGGGTCAAGATCTACCAGTAAAGTACTTTTTCCCACAGCAGCAAAGGCTGTTGATAAATTTATACTAGTTGTAGTTTTACCAACTCCACCCTTTTGATTTACTATTGCAATGATCTTGCTCACGCCTTTTATCTTATGTATAAAATAACTCTATTGTATATATGCAAGAAATTTTTGCATTAGAAAATTTTTTTTGTTGCCAATCATACTCAAAGTAAACTGCCTTTTTTTGTCTTGTGTAACACACTTTGAACCTTATTTCCTAACTCATTCAGAGTAAATGGTTTGGGTAAAAAATGGAAGTCTCTTATATTAATTTCATCGCTCTTTAAAAAAGCATCCTCTGCATACCCAGAAATAAAAATAACTTTGATATTTGGCCTATGTATCAATGTTTCTTTAACTATTTCTGGACCACTCACCTCTGGCATGATTACATCAGTGATTATTAGATCTATGTGTTGATTTTTTTTTCTAATGATCTCTAGTGCCTCGCTGCCTATACTCGCTTCTATTACATTAAATCCTTTTCTTGTAAGAGCCTTAGCAGTAAATTCCCTTACTGAATCTTCATCTTCAATTAATAAAATTATACCATTACCTTTAATCTCTACCGGTTTCTCTATTTCTTTACTATCTTCCTCTTTATCATTTTCATCCGATATGTAAACTATGGGCAAAAATATGCTAAATTTAGTTCCATGATTCACTTTGCTAGCAACATAGATGTATCCTTCGGTTTGTTTAATAATGCCATATACAGTAGAGAGGCCAAGACCTGTACCAGAAGTAATATCTTTGGTAGAAAAAAATGGATCAAATGCCTTTTCAATTATATCACTCGTCATTCCACATCCAGTATCAATCACTTCAATCACAACATAATTCCCATGTTCAATCGTTTCCTTATCTGGAGAAAACATATCCTGAGGTGTAGAATTTAATGAATCAACCTTTTGATTAAAGGTTCGTATAGTTAACTCTCCCCCCTTTTCCATAGCAGCACCAGCATTAACTGCTAAGTTAAGCATAACTTGCTCTAATTGTCCTTGGTCAGCCCTAACAGCACTCAAATCGCTACCATAATAAATATTAAATTTTATATTTTTACCTATTAATCTTTTGATCATTTCATAAAGATTAGCTATCGTACCATTTACATTAATAATCTTTGGCTGCAAAGTCTGTCTTCTTGAAAAAGCAAGGAGTTGTCTTACTAAATTTGACCCACGTTTTGCATTTTGCTGTATCTGTATTATATCTCCAAAAGATGGATCGCTAGCTGAGTGCTGGAGTAAAAGTAAATCACAAAATCCTATTATTCCGGTTAATATATTATTGAAATCATGTGCAATACCACCTGCTAATTGCCCTATAGCTTGCACCTTTTGATAATGCTCAAGTTTTATCTCTAGTTTTTTACGTTCAGTATTATCAATAAAATAACAAAGTATGAACATCACTTTATTATGAAGAAATTTATTAAAATATATTTTCATGTTATTACCGCCATTGAGCTGCACATCAAAGGACGCATTATTTATCCTATTACTTGAAAAATATTCACGCACTTTCATATGATAACCATCTGATATCAATGCAAAGATAGAACCATTATTTGACCCCGCAAGTTTTACTAATGCTATATTTTTCTTTATAAAATTGCCATTTATGTCGCATTGTGCAATAGCAATTGACGAATTTGTAAAACAAGGGTGTAGTTGATAATCAACAATATTTGATTCAGTTGGTGTTATAAAGCCGTGTATATAGCTATGATTGTATTTATCACAAAATATAGCAGCACTCATATAAGCCTTAAATGGAGCACCGCTTATAGTAAAAAACATAATTTCATTTTTGGTTATTGTATCGTCATACTTAGATTGAGATATAAAATCATTGATTGAGCTACCTTTTTCCAATTTTTTTAGTTCAAACATGTCTAAAAATCTTTTATTTACAGATAAGATACCTCCTTTTGTATTTGCAACGTAAGTTGCTATATTGTGTTTCTCTATCAACTCTTCATATATCTGCTCTTTGTTTACCTGTGTTGCCTTCAGTACAAAATACCCATTCGGTCTTGCTATTGGGGCTAATGATAAATTTAAAGTCTTATTACTATTTATAGCAATTTGTGGATTATCCGGTATTGGTTCAGAGAGCAAAAGAAAGTTAGATATTCTACTCTTTTTGCTTAAGGAAATGCATATTTTTACAGAAGTGTTATTTCTTAACGCATGATAGAGTGATTTTCTGTCTTTTTCTGACACATCTCCTGCTTCAAGAATTTTATCTAGCGTAACATCATCGTTTATGTGATCTTTAAACCTTTCGTAGAACCTCGCATCAGCATAAATAATACCCTCATCTTTATGTAAAATGAGACAAAACTCTGTATTATGATTCAGCGCATTTGCAAATATTGCATTTTGAAACTCTATGATATTAAGTAGATACTTGTAACGTTTTATATTATATACCGCAAAGAGAGTCATTAGAATGCTAATTAATAAATTAATCTCTATATTAACATGCTGACTATATACATTAGAAAAATAAAGTACTGATATTGCTATTGGAGGTAAGAACATAATGACTGCCATCACAATAATTGACATCCCATAATTTCTTAGTATGAAGTCAACTCTGTTCTCTTTTTTGTTATCTATGTATCTTTTACTCATTATTATTGCTTGGCATCCTTGCACATATAAAAATATTCTACTATATTAATTTAATTATTATAGATTTATTAACATTCTTGATGGGTAGTTACTATCCCAATCTAATTAAGTCCTGTAAATATAGAGTACAATAATATTAATAAGCCAACAGAAGGCATTATGGAAAAACAAAAGACACAAGCATTTGAATGGTTCTGCGCACTAAGAAACAAGATCACCGAATCTTTCTTATCAATTGAGGTACAGTCATTCACACAACCAAAAATCGAAAAAAGAAAGTGGAACCGACCAGGTGGAGGAAGTGGTGAATCTACAATTATCTTTGGTAATATTTTTGAAAAAGTTGGAGTAAACGTTTCAAGAGTATACGGAAAGCTAGAAGACTCAGCCATTAATGAAATTCCTGGTGCAAGTGAAAGCAATGGAGAGTTTTGGGCAAGCGGTATATCTTTAGTTTCTCACATGCAATCTCCCCTTATCCCTGCAGCACATATGAACACAAGGCTGATATATACCTCAAAACAATGGTTTGGTGGAGGAATGGACTTTACTCCAATTTATAAAGATGAGGGAGATTGCAAGTATATTCACGAATCAATTAAAGCAACTTGCGATGAGTTCAACATCGAATATTATCCGAAATTTAAAAAGCAATGTGATGATTACTTTTTTTTACAACATAGAAAAGAGCCACGTGGTGTTGGTGGAATTTTTTATGACAATCTAACTTCTGGCAACTGGAAAAATGATTTTGAGTTCACAAAAGTAGTAGGTGAAGCCTTTTTAGAAATTTACTTACACATCATACACAAACATATGCAAAAATCTTGGACAAAAGAACAACGACAAGAACAATTGATAAAACGTGGCAGATATGTGGAGTTCAATCTTCTTTATGATCGTGGTACAAGGTTTGGTTTAATGACTAATGGTAACCCCGATGCAATTATGATGTCGATGCCGCCTCTTGTTAAGTGGGTGTGAAAAGCGATTATTAATATAAAATAAATCGTTGTAGTTTAAAGTTGTACCACAATGGTGAGCTTTTGTATAGAGGGGTACAATCATGGGTATAGTAGATAGTTTTTTAATTAAATCCGCTAGAAATAGCAATATAAGAGGCGTGAAGCTAGCTTTAAGTCTTCATAATATAGTAAACAGCTTTGAAAAACTCTTTTCTAGAATTAATCCTTTTAGGAACAAGGGGTCATTTGACTTGAATAATGATCAAACTTTAAATCGAGCTTTAGAGTATGCAGTAACAAATCTTGATCATAATGTAATGACGTTACTTATTAGTGCTGGAGCAAATATTAATGAAATAAATAATAGTATAGGAAATGTAATCCTTCAATACAAAATAGCAGCATAAGCTATTCAGTACGGAGATAAGGACAGTCTCAAAGATCGTAAAGAAAAATGTTGTTTAGTGCTTGGTGAGCTAATAAAAAAAGAAAGAAAAGAAATATTGGAGATTTTGAAATAAACGGAAAGTTGTGACAAGCTTAAAGAGGAAGTAGAGATAAAATTTAAGGCCAACTCACCTAAAAAACCTCCTAGAATTTTTGAGCATGATGATATTTTACTTTTAAAAGAGCCCATTTATGATGAGGTATATGACGCTAAGGTTAGTAACTCATTAGAAGAGTTGAGCGTATTGGAAGAATCCATTTATGCTGAAGTATATGATTTGCATAAAAGATCTACTGAAAATTTATCATTGAAAGATAGTGGTTGTTCTAGTATATCAGGAGAACCTATTTATGAAGATGTAGATGATTTCTCAGAACCTGTTCATAATCTTTTCAGAAGCAAAGCAGCGAAAGCAAGAACGACCATTTGCAGGCTAGTGTTGAGTTTCCGCTCGCAATTTTTCCAAAGTCGCCTACATTTTTGCAACCAAGCAAAAGATCTCTCAACAACCCAGTCCTCTTCCTGCAAGACTTCAGATCTGCTACAATAATCTCAAACTTTCCTCGACTTATATCACTTGGATATAAACTTCCCATATCCTACTTTATCCTCTCATTCTATCCCTTTTTTGAGATCATGTACAGGTTCTTAGAAGTAAAAAAGGCCCACTAGCTTAAATCATAAAAAGCAACCAGAGCCTATTTATGCTAAGGTAGATTTATCGAAAAAGAGATCAGAAAGACAAGCAAAACATATAAAAGATAATTCTGGGACTTATCATGGATTAGTGCAGGATAAAGTGAATAATTTGCAAGTAAAACTAAATGAGCAAAGTGCTAATAAGCCAGCGAGTCAGCAAATCAAGACCAAGGCTGGCTTTAACGTAAAAGAAATAAGGCAAAATTTTGACCATAGAGATTCTGGCTATGATTTAGATACAAAAGTTGAACAAAAATTAGAATTAGGATCTAAAGCTCCTAAATCTGAGATAGGTTCAGTAAGTATTGAACATGGGATAATAGGAGGCTGTCGATATAAAATCACTGATATATCACTCTAACTGTGTGATTCAAAATAATTGAATTGACTTTATATGTATAATCGATATAACTCAGTTAGATTCAAGTCGACTCTTTCGTCTAGTGGTTAGGACACCACCCTTTCACGGTGGTAACACGGGTTCAAATCCCGTAAGAGTCACTCAAACAGAATGCAAATAACTAAAGTTTTGAATGAAAAAAATTAGGCTTTATGTTGAAAAAGCTTTATCACAAAATGTAAGTTTGGCGCTTCATCCACGACAAAGTCACTATATTTACAATGTAATGCGGCTTAAGAAGCATGATAACATCTATCTTTTTAATGGAAAGGATGGAGAATGGTTAGGAGAAGTAGTGAATATATCAAGTAAATCGACAAAAGTTATAATAAAAGAACGCACTAAACAACAACAACATGAAAAAAATCTATATTTGTATTGTGCTCTGGTAAAAAGCGGCGCCTTAAGCAACATAGTAAGACAAGCAACTGAAATGGGAGTAACCTGCATTCAATTTATTTCAACAGAACGTACAGTAGTAAAAAACATTAACTTAAGTAGAGCGAAATTACAGGCAATTGAAGCTGCGGAACAATCCGGTAGGACAAGTATACCACAGATTTTTCTTCCTATTAATTTTTGTGAATTATCCGATTCTCAAAATAAAAATTTTGTTTTGTGTGATGAAACAGGTGAAGGACAACCTCCTAATAAAGTTCTAAAAGGCAAGAAAAACGTTGCTATTATTGTTGGCCCCGAAGGTGGTTTTTCATCTTGCGAACTTGATTCTGCCAATAAATTTTGTCAGAAACTGAGTCTAGGAAAAAGAATTTTGAGAGTTGATACTGCTGTAGTTGCTGCATTAACCTTCACCAATTGGTATAGCTAGATTTTTTAATATGGCTAGTGCAACTTGACACTCTATATAAAGAAATCTGCATTATATTTTTCCTAAAAGAAATAAATGAAACTTGCATTTTTCCGAATTATCGATACTCTTAGTAAAGAAGTCGGGGCGTAGCGCAGCCTGGTAGCGCATTTGGTTTGGGACCAAAGGGTCGGGAGTTCAAATCTCTCCGCCCCGAGATTAGAAAAATTACAAGAGCACTGTAACCTAAGAGCAATTTTTATCAGCAAGTAAATGATTGACAGCAGAATGAAGCTTTTTTCATATAAATCACTGCATATCATATTCTATCGCTCAAGTTTATAAAATAATTGACAATGTTAATTTTCTAATTTATAAATGGATTTTGAAGTGATTACCGAAGGAGGTATAGAGTTTGATTGAAGTATCAGTCCATTATGGTGATGTAGATAGAGCTCTTCCAGTGTTGAAAAAAATAATTCAAAAGGAAGGAAGAGGGATCAAAATGAAAAAAAAATATCACGAAAAGAAATCAGAGAAAACAGCTAAAAAAAAAGCTGAAGCAAGGAAAAAGAGGTATCAGCAAGAATGCAGAAGACAGCGTTATGGTTGGTAGCTTTTACTAAGGTTAATAATTAGTTATCTTATGAATATTCACGAATATCAAGCAAAGGAAATTTTACACAAGTTTAATGTCCCGGTACCAAAGGGTTTTGTTGCTACATCTGCAGAAGAAGTAGAAACTCAAATAAATCAACTAAAATCTGACGTGTTTGTGGTTAAAGCTCAGATTCATGCAGGTGGTAGGGGTAAGGCTGGTGGCGTAAAGCTAGCAAAGTCAACTAAAGAAGCTCAACAACTTGTAAAGAACATGCTTGGCATAACTTTAGTTACTCATCAAACAGGGCAAAGCGGACAGCAGGTAAAGAGAGTATACATTGAAGAAGGTTCAAGCATTAAAAAAGAGTACTATTTGAGTCTAGTAGTCGATCCAAAGCTTAGCAGGCTAGTATTTATATTTTCTTCAGAAGGTGGAATGGATATCGAAGAAGTGGCAAAAAATTCTCCTACAAAGATTGTGAATTTTAATATTGACCCTGCTACTGGTTTTACAAGTCTTGATAACAATAAGCTTTGCAATAGCTTTAATCTGAGTTCAGAACAAATAGGAAAGGTAACGAATATTGCAAAAAATATATATGATGCGTTTATTACAACTGATGCAAGCCAGATAGAAATTAATCCACTAGTTGAAACGAATGCTGGAGATTTTATTGCACTTGATGCTAAAATTAATTTTGATGACAATGCTCTATATCGTCATTCAGAAATCGTTAGCCTACGTGATTACGATGAAGAAGTCAAAGAAGAAATAGAAGCTTCAAAGCATGGTCTCAGTTATATAAAAATGGATGGCAATATTGGTTGCATGGTGAACGGTGCAGGTCTTGCTATGGCAACAATGGATATAATAAAGTACTATGGAGCAGAGCCTGCTAACTTTCTAGATGTTGGTGGTGGAGCAAGTAAGGAAACTGTCACTGAAGCATTTAAAATTATATTATCTGATAGTAATGTACAAGGAATTTTGGTTAATATATTTGGCGGTATAATGCGTTGTGATATCATTGCAAATGGAGTAGTTGAAGCTGCAAAAGAAATAGATATTAAGGTCCCTTTAGTGATTAGATTATCAGGCACTAACTTCAAAGAAGGAAAAAGAATTTTAGAAGAGTCAGGGCTAAATATTATTGCTGAAGACGAACTTGACGAGGCTGCACAGAAAATAGTACAAGAGGTGAAGTAGAGTATGTCTGTTTTAGTAAATAAAGATACAAGATTAATATGTCAGGGCTTTACTGGTGTACAAGCTACATTTCATTCAGAACAAGCAATTAGCTATGGAACCAAAATGGTTGGCGGTGTAACTCCTAGCAAGGGTGGAAGCACTCACCTTAATTTACCAGTTTTTAATACCGTAGCAGAAGCTAAAGAAAAAACTGACGTGAATGCTACTGTGATATATGTACCTGCTAAATTTGCAGCTGATGCAATACTTGAGGCAATAGATGCAGAGATAGAATTAATAATTTGCATCACAGAGGGCATTCCTATACTTGACATGGTAAAGGTAAAGCACGCTCTCGCTGGTTCAAACAGTCGATTGATTGGCCCAAACTGTCCAGGGGTTATTACACCCGAAGAATGCAAAATAGGAATTATGCCAGGACATATTCACAGACGTGGACATATAGGAATTATGTCTCGCTCTGGAACTTTAACTTATGAAGCGGTAGCACAAACAACCGCTGTTGGTCTTGGTCAGTCAACATGTATAGGAATTGGAGGGGATCCTGTTCATGGTATGACGTTTGTTGATTGTATGGAGTTGTTTTTAAAAGATGATGACACTCATGGTATTGTAGTTATTGGTGAAATAGGTGGAAACGAAGAAGAGGATGTATCACATTTTGTGAAAACAGAAAAAACTAAAAAGCCAATCGTTGGTTTTGTAGCAGGTCAAACAGCACCTTCAGGAAGACGTATGGGGCACGCTGGGGCTATTATCTCCTCTAGTGGCGGAAGTGCTGGTGCAAAGTTAGAGGTTATGCGCAGTGCTGGGATTGCGATTGCAGAAACCCCTGCTGTGATTGGTAAAAAGGTGTTAGAAGTAATGAGTGTCAGTGCCTAGCCTAGGTCATAAAAACCCTATATCCCCAGTCATCAGTATATTTTTTGACCACTCAATCAGTAATTGACCTCCTGGTAAATGCACTGAAGTTTGTTTAGTAGCCAAACACTTACGAAGTATAGATGCAACAAATGCTGCACAAGCCGCACTACCACATGAAGCAGTAATACCTGTTCCTCTTTCCCAAACTCTTAAGTTTATTTCTCCAGATTTTTCTATTTGTGCAATACTAACATTTGTTTTCTGAGGAAATAATTCGTGATTTTCTAGCTTTGGTCCTAAATTCTGCAATGGTATTTCGCTTATGTTATCAACAAAAAAAACTATATGAGGGTTACCAATATTTACTGCAACTGGCTCTTTCAGCATTTCAAGCTCTATAGGTAGATAAAGAGGATCCCATTCACAAGAAAGAGGAATTTCATTCCATTTAAGCAGTGGTTTACCCATATTGACCTTTATTGATTTATCACCTACTTTAAAACATTCTAAGATACGATTATTTATCAGCTCAATAGTGATATATTCAGTACCTTTTTCTAACATTATCAAATATCCAACACAGCGTGCTGCGTTTCCACACATTTCAGCTCGACTACCGTCAGCATTGTAGATATGCATAAAGCAGTTTGCAGCATTAGACATTGTTATAATTATCACTTGATCACAACTGCCTTGATCAGCAATTTGTCTATAATTCCAGTCTAAATTATTTGCTGAACGTGAGTCTATGATAACAAAACTATTGCCAGTACCGTGCATCTTTACAAACGGGATCTTGTCTGTTAGGTTACTTACCATTATAGCAAAATTATATAAATGAAAATTTTTCTTCTAATTACAGCTGTTTTGTATTCTATAGTTTTCTGTAATGTGAGTGCTAAGTCAATACTGGAGAACAGCAAAATGCTCTTTTGGCAAACTGAAGTTAGAAAGGGAGCAAATGTTTTCAATAGAAAAGTTGATAGTGACTTAATCAAAGCAGCAAAGGAATACAAAATTGGTTTTGTTCGTCTTGCTCCTGACAAATTTGAAACTACGCAACGTGACTTCCTCTTATAACCTGTTCATAATCTTTTCAGAAGCAAAGCAGCGAAAGCAAGAACGACCATTTGCAGGCTAGTGTTGAGTTTCCGCTCGCAATTTTTCCAAAGTCGCCTACATTTTTGCAACCAGGCAAAAGAAGATCTCTCAACAACCCATCACACACCTTTGCTGTATTGCCAAAAAGATGGGTTGTTGAGAGATCTTTTGCTTGGTTGCAAAAATGTAGGCGACTTTGGAAAAATTGCGAGCGGAAACTCAACACTAGCCTGCAAATGGTCGTTCTTGCTTTCGCTGCTTTGCTTCTGAAAAGATTATGAGCAGGTTCTAAGATTGTGAGCTTCTATCTCGCTCATACTGCTTCTATCAACAAGTAGTTTAGCAAGCTTTTCTGCAAATTTTCATATTTTTGGAAGGCTATAGGATCTGGATTATTTTTCTTTGTGGCATCGCTTGTTATCTTACTCACAGTATCTTTTATAATGTTTTTTGCTTCCTCTAAAGAAAGTTTACTTACTACTCCTTCAGTAAGTTTTGCTACATCAATTTTATTCACAAGTTCCTGCGAATTAAGATTAATTTTACCGGCAATCTGAGTTGCAAGATTTTCACCTTTGATACCATTTGCGTTAAGAACTGCTTCTCCTAGATCAGCTTTTTTACTGGTAACTAATTCAGTTGCAATTTCTATAGCACTTGAGGCATCTCCCTTCTCACCTTTTGAGCCAGTATCTCCTTTAGAACCTTGTTCGCCCTTAACTAACGCTTTTAAAGAATCTTCTCGCTTTACATGCTCACCAAAAAAATGTGCTATTCTTTCTAAAAATCCCATAGAATTACGCTGATCTTCTTCCATTATAGCTGCTGCTAAAGGATATAGATGGGCTCTGTTAGAAGAAAATTCGGTAACAACTTGATTAATACTTGGAGTTATTCCATTAGTGCCTTGATTTCCTTTTTCTCCTTTAGGTCCTTGATCGCCTTTTGATCCATGCGCACCTGACGATCCAATATCCCCTTGTTACCTTGAGGACCAGGGGTTCCATCGAAGCCTCTATCACCTTTTTGTCCCCTTTGACCTGGCTCACCTTTAGGACCTTGTATACCAGTATGTTCTAATCTTTCAATTCTGCGTTTTAAAAATTCAATTTCTGTTTCTAAATTTATATGTTCTTGAATATTCACCTCAACCTCCAAAAAGTTATCAAAATTTTCTAAGTTGTAATAATAAGGATATGGACCTGGTCTATTGTCGTGTTCATACCCAAAAGAATTAGGGTTAAAATTATAAAAATTTTTGCATGTGCTATTTTCATACGATATGCAACCAACATAATTATTGCCTAACTTTTTTACTGCGAAATAGGTATCTTGTGCTTTCAAGCTCTCCATTTCATGAAAAGGGAATAACTCGAATGTATTGCTTATACGAGTAAATGCTGAAAGCATATTATTCAATATGCCAACTTTTCCACCAGTTAAATTATATACCTGAGCGCTCCTATATAATTTGTATATATTTCTTGATTCTTTAAACAAATAGTCTCCTATTTTTATTTTGAGTCTTTTATCAGGTGAACTTTTAAGATCTTCCAAAATAAGACTGACATTTTCGCTACTAATTATGTCTTTTGGATTTATTAAAACCTTCCTATTTTCTAGCAGTTCATAATAAATACTATAGCTTTCACGATTATATGCGTTAACATAGAAATCATCTGTGTAACCATGAGGTATACGATCAATAATATCTATCAATAATATCTATCATAGTAATAATAATAAGGTTGATCAGAGGTGGTAACTAAAGCGAATTTGTAATCATTTCTTACGCTTTTTAGCTTTAGTTGTAGCTCTTGAGATAAGTCGTTTAGTATACTTGCCACGTCATGCTTCAAATCCCAAATTTAAAAACTCAGACCAATATTGTTGTCGATGATAATGTAAGATACACTAGGCAGGCTAAATGTTGTTTTGTTATTTAATCTTATTTGTGCAGGTACCCTACGACCAGTTTTATTATTACAATCGTTTTGTGGAATATCTTCTTTTTCTAGTTTAAAACGCATCTCCACCTCCCTTTGCGATTAGATATAATTAATTTAATTATAAATTAACTTGTGAAAGAAAGTTGTTTTTTTATAACTGAGCATAAAAATACTTTATGTTATCGAATTTCTTACCACTCCAGCTCTTTCATCTTATGGATGATATCGTTCCAGTGCTTGATACTGAAGTCTAGTTCTTCCATAACCTCATTAGAAAGGTTTTCAGTATAGGGATAAATTTTATTAATCTACAGAAACACCCTTACCTTTAGGGTAAAGAAGCTAGTTAAATTTGTTAAGCAATTTTTTCATGACCAGCTAGATAAATAGCTACTTCTTCAATTTGATTGAGGTGAAAAATTGATTGCCGTTGCGGTAAATAAGCAGCATTACTGAATCTTTGCCGTCTTTTTTTACTGCTGAATCAATTTGTTTTTGAAAATCATTAGTATTTTCAATATCGATTCCATCTAGTTGGATAATTATATCACCTTTCTTAATAACATGTAGTGTAGAATTACTACTACTATCTACACTAGTAACTACTACACCCTTTGTGGATGCATTGTTTTTTAGTTTTTTTGGCAAATTTGAAACGGTTAAACCACTTATATAACTAGATGTTGATTTATTTTCTTCTTGATTATTACCTGAATCATCATTTGTAGATTCCTCGATTGCAACCTTGATATTGACTTCTTTACCTTTTCTAAGTAACTTAACCTGTACTTTCTTTCCGGGCTCAGTTCGTGAAACCATATGAGGTAATTGCGTCATTCTATCAATTTTTTTGCCGTCAAACTCTAATAGTATATCACCTACTTTGATTCCTCCTTTCTCTGCAGGACTGCCCTTTACTACGCTTGCAACTAATGCACCTTTGATATCTTTTAAACTTAAGGATTCAGCAAATTCTTTTGTTATAGGCTGAACTTGCACGCCAAGCCAACCATGTTTTATTTTTTTACCATTTTTTAATGTGTCAATAATTGAAATAGCTAGATTAGATGGTATAGCAAAGCCTATACCCACGTTACCGCCAGACTCAGATGGGGAATAAATAGCAGTATTAATACCTATAACTTTTCCATTTAGATGAAATAGTGGTCCCCCTGAGTTACCTCTATTAATTGCAGCATCAGTTTGAATAAATTCATTCATAGTACCAATACTAATGTCTCTAGATCTTGCAGACACAATTCCTGTACTTACAGAGCCACCCAAACCAAAAGGGTTGCCTATTGCAATAACTGTATCACCAACTCTTGCTTTATCAGAATTACCAAATTCAACAAAAGGAAGATCTTTATCAGAATTAATCTTAAGCACAGCAAGATCAGTTTTTGCATCATAGCCTAAAACTTCTGCTTTAAAATAAGTATTATCGTTCATAGTAACTGTAATATCTTGGGCATTTTTAATAACGTGATAGTTGGTTACTATGGTTCCACTTTTATCTATAATAAATCCAGACCCAAGTAACGTCACTTCTCTATTAATGCTAGGAGCTCTATCAAAAAATTGATCAAAATGCTCGAAAAATTCTCTAAAGTCATCAAAGAAATTATTTCTTGGCGTAAAGGGAATTTTAGTTCTACTGTTATTTTCTTGCTTAACTATTTGCTCACTTGAAATATTTACAACTGCGGGAATAAGTTCTTCCACTATATCAGCAAGCCCTTTATTACAACTACATACAGGATCTGCAACTGTTTTTGCAAACAGATTAGCATATGAAGAAAATGAAATTAAAAAATATGCAAATATAGATAAAATAAATGCTTTACTTTTCATAAACTATTTCCATCCCTTGTTCAAAATATCTAAGAAATTATTATTTGGTGAAAGCACAAATTTAGTATTACCCTCAGCAAATGATTTACTGTAAGCTTTCATAGAGCGATAAAAGTTAAAAAACTCTTCATCAACCTTGAATGCCTCATTATAGATTCTAGTTGCTTCAGCATAACCACGGCCTCTTATTTCATGTGATTCTTTTACTGCACTAGAGACAATTCCCCTTTTTAATTTATCAGCTTTTGATCTAATTTCTTGTCCAGCTTGTTCTCCTTCTGCTCTAATTTCTTTTGCTTCCTTTTCCCTTTCAGTTTGCATACGGCGGAATATTGCAGAACTATTTTCTTCTGGTAGATCTGCTCTCTTAATTCTTACATCTATTATCTCTATGCCAAATTTTCCAGCTTCAGAATAAACTCCACGTTGAATTAATTGCATAACTTCTGATCTCTTTTCATTTAACAAATTAATTAATGAAAATCTTCCTATATTCTCCCTTATGTGAGCTTCTATGACAGGATATAATCTTCTAACTAGCCCTGATTCATTTTTCACAGTTTGATAAAAAGTAATAGGATCTATTATTTTATATTTTGCATAAGCATCTACTATAATACGCTTTTGATCTGCAGTTATCACTTCCCTTGGAGTTTTATCAGGACTTAAATCTAAAATTCTCTTATCAAGAAATTCTACGTTATTTATAAATGGCAATTTAAAATATAAACCACTTTCCCTAACATTTTTTACGACTTTACCGAGTTGTATAACTATTGCTTGTTTTGTTTCTTGAACAACGAAGATTGAATTAGATAATGCAATCAATAACGCAACAAATACAAAAGCAAAAACAATTTTAATATTACTACTCATGACTATTTTCCTAGATTTGTAAGGGGTAAATAAGAGAACATACCTTTCAGATCGTCTGTTATAACAAACTTATCTACCTTGCTAAAAATATTTTCCATAGTTTCAAGATAGATACGATTCTTAACAAGAGAAGGATTTTGTCTATATTCTTCATGAAGAGATAAAAAGCGATTTGCATTACCTTTTGCTTCATTTATTATTTCATTCTCGTATGCTTCTGCATCTAATTTTATCTTTATTGCTTCACCTTTTGCACGAGGTATAATATCATTACTGTAAGCGTATGCTTCGTTTATGGTACGCTCCTTATCTGCGCGAGCACTTTGTACATCCCTAAATGAGCTAATCACCTTTTCTGGTGGATCAATTTTTTTCATTTGAACGGATAAAATCTCTATACCTATTTGATATTCATCAAGAATCTGTTGCAATAAAATTCTAGTATCTCTGGAAATTTCAGCCCTGCCTTGACCTTCGAGTGCAAAAGAGATCGTATTCTTACCTATTATTTCTCTCATAGCACTTTCAGCAGCATTTTTAACGCTAAAACCAGGTTTATAATCCCGCACTTTGAATAAATAATCTTTAGCATCCTTGACTCTCCATTGGACCTCAAAGTTAACGTTGACTATGTTCTCATCTCCGGTAAGCATCACTCCTTCACCACGATCTGTATCTCGCCCATAAGAGCTGCTTATCCCAATTTCTTCACGATTTACTTCTTTAACGTTCACTTTAAAAACCTTGCCAATAGGGTAGGGGAAGTGATAACGCAAACCAGATGTTTCTGTATTAGAATATTTGCCAAAAGTAAGTTCTATACCTTCCTCACTCGGATGGACAATATAGAAACCAGTACAAAAATAAAACAACAAAACAATGAAAATGATGAAATAAGGTTTTTTCCCTCTATTTCTGGTTAAGCCATTAAAAAGGCATCTTATATCAGACACAGCTTTACTTAAAATATCTTCATTACCTGGACCTGACGATTTCTTTCGAAGATTCCAAGGATTACGCTCATCCATAAAAATTATTAATTGTATAACTAATACGCTGATATTACTTAATCTTATCAAAAAATGCAAAACTATTTTGTTTACAAATTAATGATCAGATTGAAGGATGTGATCATACACTTCCTTTTTTTCTATATCTTATGGTCAATTCTACAGAATTTCTAGCTTTTTTTTGAATTCTTTATTGTCGTTTTTGATAAGTATCTTGAGTTGTATATTAATTATTAACATAAAAGACAATGCCTGGGATTTAGGAAACTTAATTTTAATCAAGTAGCTGCATAATAAATCATTGTCAAGTGATGGAATGACATTATCTACTATGCAAATTACCTGCAAATTGCAATGTTCAAACAATTGTGTATCTGAGTTTTGAGATGACAAAACTAGGGTTGTATAATTTATACATATTTGTGATAACTTTTCACCTTCGCTCAAATAACTTTTCAATATCGCTTAATTTCATTTCTATATAAGTTGGCCTTCCGTGATTACATTGTCCAGAATAAGGTGTCTTTTCCATTTGCCTCAATAATTCATTCATCTCCTCCAATTTCATCTTTCTACCTGCTCTTATTGATCCATAACAAGCAATTGTGGCTAGTATTTTATTCACCTTATCCTCTATAGGTAATGTATCTTCTATTTCTGTTAGTCTATCCTCTATATCAATGAGCATTCTCTTTGTTTCTACTGCTCCTAAGATTGCAGGAACTTCTTTTACTATGATCTTATTTTCTGATTTAATTTCAATCTCAAAACCCATCTCAAAAAGTTTATCTTTATAAGTTTTAATCATCTCCATTCCAGCTTGATTTTTGATTTCAACCATTTCAGGCAAAAGAAGTTTTTGTCTTTTTATACTTGATTTCTCCTTTAAACACTCGTATACTAGTCTTTCATGGGCTGCATGCTGATCTACTATAATTAGTTTGTCTCTTACCTCAGCAATAATATAAGTATTGTAGATTTGACAGTGTGCAAACCCAAGTGGATAGTCCCTTATTAGATCGGTTTGTTCCCTTTCCAAAATTGTAGTTTCTGCTCGTGGAAGAGATTTTTGCATACCAGTATAATCAAACGACTTTGAATGTTCTGATAAGCTTTTTGTCTCTATATTTGGAGAAGTAAATTCTCTCATTAACTGGTTTTCGAAAGGATCCGACCTTCTTCCATAAAATTCATTTTTAAGACTAGACCTACTAAAAGGATCTGATGATAGATGATTCGTTGTTGTTCCAGTCTGGGCCAATACAGTTTCTGCAAGATCTATTCTCTTTGATAGCACTTTTATTAGCCCTCTTCTCACTATTTCATATATTAGCCTCTTATTCTGAAACCTTACCTCTGATTTATTTGGATGAGCATTTACATCAACTTGATCATACGGTATCTCTAAGTGCAGCGCTGCAAAAGGATATCTATTGTTTGGAATAAGGTCGTGATACGCATAACGAATTGCACCAATAAGTAGATTATCTTTAATTGGTCTACCATTAACAAATGTATAGATCTGGGTTGAATTGCTACGATTGACAGTAGGTTTACAGATGTATCCTGTAAGTCTAATGCCATCTTCTTCTTCACTAATTTGCAAAGAGTTTTCATGAAATTCTTCTTCTATTTCGCATAGCCTGCTAAATAATGAGGTCTGCTTAGCATACTTAAGAAGCTTCTTATTATCGGAGATAAGAGTAAACTCAATTCCATAATTGATCATTGCTAAGTTGTTTACAATATCAACAATGCTTTGTTTTTCTGCCCTTTCGGTTTTGAGAAATTTTAGTCTATTTGGTGTGGCAAAAAATAAATCTCGTACTTCAATATATGTTCCTATCGATAAAGGATAAGGAACAAGCTCTCCTATTTTTTCTCCCCCCTCATACCTTATAGACCATGCTTGATCTGCTTTGCTTGCCTTAGATGATAATTTTATTCTGCTTACTGCTGCAATTGAAGGCAAAGCTTCTCCTCTAAAGCCAAGATGCTTGATCTCTATCAATTCACTGTCACTCAATTTTGAAGTAGCATGGCGCATAAACGCAAGTTCTAAATCATCCTTTTTTACTCCGCTACCATCATCGATTACAGTAATGAGGTTACGCCCACCACTTTCTATCTTAATTTCTATCTCTGAGCTTCTCGCATCTATTGCATTTTCCACTAATTCCTTTACCACACTTGCAGGCCTTTCTATTACCTCTCCTGCTGCTATACGATTTATGGTTTTTGTATCTAAAAGAACTATTGCCATTATAATGTTGGTTTTTCTTTTACTGCTTGAGTTTGCTCCTCTCTCCATTTTTTTAATCTATCTGCAATTTCACTATTAGAAATCGACAGTATAGATGCAGCAGTAATAGCGGCATTGCATGCTCCACTCTCTCCTATAGACATTGTTGCAACTGGAACACCTTTTGGCATCTGCACTATAGACAATAGACTATCTAGCCCATTTAATTGTTTGCTATGCACAGGAATACCGATAACAGGTAAATAAGTAAGCGATGCAGTCATACCAGGTAAATGAGCCGCTCCTCCTGCACCAGCTATAATAACCTTAAAGCCTTTTTCTTGAGCAGACTTAGTAAAATTAAAGAGTCTCTCTGGTGTTCTGTGTGCGGATATTATAAATACATCATGTGAAATTTCCAATTCTTTTAATAGGTTAATAGCATGCACCATAGTGCCATAATCCGACTCGCTTCCCATAATTACAGCAACATCCTTTTTCATTTTTTCTGTATTAGACATGATTTTATTTACTAACCAAATAGTATTTCAGAAGCAACAGATATTTAAATTAAATTACGAATATGATATAGCATTCTCATTAAATAGAAACTTTAAAAATTGAAATGAATCCCTATATTAAAATATAGAGGTGTAAATTTCGGATATTAAGGGTCTATTCATAATCTTTCTAGAAGCAAAGCGGTGGAAGCAAGAAGACGATTTGTAAGCTAGTATTGAATTTTGCTTATCACAATTGTCTACACTTTTCTATAAGAGTATTAGAGACTTACCTTTTGACAATACTGCAAAGATCTCTACAGTTAAATCCTTTTATTTGTTTCTTTGCAACTACTTTTTTATATATGTTTCAAAACACTTTCTTTACTTCCGCTATATTTTTTACTTCATTTATTAAAATAATCTTGCCATTTTGAAAACATTGTTGATTCACTGAAGCCACTTTTTAGGACCTGTAACACTATGTAAAATACATCCTAAATCTTCTTGATTTTGTTTCTTTCTACAGAACTCTACTCAATTTTTCTCCTACTCATCTTGCTCTGTTTTCATAATTTACATACTCTATCTCCGGCTTTATTCCTTTCTTGAGATCATGTACAGTCTCTAAAACGAGTTTGTAAAATGATTATTTCTGTATTTTAAACTTTGCAATTTCAACTTATTCTCTTTAATAGTAAGTTTTTTACAAAATAATAGTTTGAAATTACTAGTATTTTGATAAAAATTATAGTCAATTTAAAATTTTGAGTATCAGATAGTTATTGACAAGTTATATACTATTAATATATTGGTATATTAAATATTATGATATAATATTTAATAAAGTTAGTTGGTATCTGAGAGTAAAAATTATGGAAATAATATCATTAAACAATCTGGATAGTGAAGCAATAAAAAAAAAATTGCTTGGCATAATAAGTAAAATTATAGGAAAAAATACTTGGAATCAAGCTTGTGCGGCTGAGAAACTTGGTATTGATCAACCAAAGGTGTCACAAATTAAAAGTGGTAAGATAAGTGGTTTTTCTTTAGAGAGACTGTTAGGTTTTTTGAAAAAGCTTGATCATGAAATAACAATTACAATAACAGAAAATCAATCAGTAAAAGATAAAGAAGAAAAAGTAGAATGTAGAATTAGATCTCAATAGATCTGAAGTTGACATCTTATTTTTTGTGATATAGTATAAAGCTTATCAAGGTAGTATTTTATGGTTGAGTCTATTGTAGAAAAGTGTGTAGAACAGGTACACAACCGTTTTAAATTGGTTCTGCTAGCAAGTCAAAGAACGCATGATTTGAGTACAGGGGCAAGCGATCCCGTTGAAATGGTTAAGTTTAAAGATCATAAGGATACGATAGTTTCTTTATATGAAATAGCGGAAAAGAAGGTGAATACTCATGAACTGTTTAACCTTTTGGTCAAAAGGTGCAAGGAGCACATGAAAGGAAACACAGATAATACTTATATTAATAGTCCAAGTAAGCTAGCAAATTTGTTAAATTTTTCTGATCATCAACTTAACATAAGTCTGGATGTAAGTCAAGAAAGCCACGATGATGAAATAGATGATTAAGATAGTGGTGAAGAAGTACCGATTTAGAAATCTATAGAGGTTATAATAGTTTATAAATGATTAGTATTGCTATCTATGTGCTTTTGTTCTGTATGAGTTTAATGTTATGTTGTATAGTATTTAGGTCAAGTGATGTTTACAATAAGATTTTAGCATTCAATAATTTATCAACACAATTAGTTTTACTCATAACAGCAATATCGATTGTTCTGAATGATTTTTTTTTAATTGATATAGCATTACTATATGCTAGCATCAGCTTTATATCAACTATAGCGCTAATGAGATTAATGTTGTTTTGATAATTTATGGTAGCATCCATTCTCATATTTTTAGGTGTTTGTTTAATAGTCATTTCAAGCTTAGGAGTAGTAGTATTTCCTGATTTCTATACTAGACTACATGCTGCAGGTATTGCAGATTCTAGTGGCGCAATGTTGTTGTTGATTGGTTTTGCTTGGCAAAATGAATTTTCAATCAATACTATTAAAGTTATATTATTGATTTTTATAATATGGATAGCCAATTCAACTAACAGTTATGTTTTAGCGCGTACTTATTATAAAAGTAAAGACTATTAAAGAAGGTTAAGATGCTAGAAACACTGAATCTAATATTACTTTTGCTATTACTCACGGTTACAGTTTTTATAGTTCTTTCGAAACATTTGGTTGTAAGTGCTGTTCTAATGTGTGTATTTAGTGCACTTATTGCACTTATGTACTTGATTATGAATGCGCCAGATGTTGCAATTACTGAAGCTTCTGTTGGTGCAGGATTGAGCACAGTCTTTACGTTTGCAGCACTCTCTTTGGTAAAGAATTACAAAGCAAATTTATCTCATAGCCCCACAACACTTTTTTTTATGTTATTTTTGACTGCATGTTTATCATACTTTATGATTCAATTACCAGATTTTGGCAGTCATAATGCTCCAGTTCACTTGCACGTTGCTCCTTATTATGTAGAAAGTACTGAAAAAGCTATTGGTATTCCTAATATAGTGACAGCTGTTTTAGCAAGCTTTCGTGGCTATGACACATTTGGAGAAACTATAGTAGTTTTTACTGCTGCACTTTGTATAATGTTAATATTAGAAGAGAAAGAAAGTGATTAAAGATCCGGTATTAAGTGCAGTAACATTTTTGATGATACCTTTTATCATTTTGTTTGGTTTATACATACAGTTTCATGGTGAATATACTCCAGGTGGAGGTTTTCAGGCGGGAACAATTATTGCTTCTGGGATAATATTATATTCTATGTTATTTGATATACCTACAACTTTAAAAGCAATACCTTACTCTATTATCAAATTTACTAACGTACTAGGTATTTTAACCTATGGAGGAGCTGGTATTATAACAGTTTTATTTGGCCAAAATTTTTTATCCTATAGTATATTGTCAGCTGATAGTAGAACAGGTCAAAAATTGGGTATTTTCTTAGTGGAGCTGGGTGTATTGCTTACCGTTTCTTCTTCCATGTTAATCATATATATAAATTTTGCTCGCAAGAAAAAACAATGACTCTATATAATTATGTAGGCATTACTATATTAATGGTGCTAGGTTTCTATATCATTGTAAATGATAAAAACTTAATCAAAAAAATGATGGGATTAAGTATCTTACAAGCATCTGTTTTGTTGTTTTACATATCTTTAGGGTATGTAAAAAATTCTTTACCTCCTATATTGACTTCAAATTTTCACTTATATACCAATCCTATACCTCACGTCTTAATGCTTACTGCTATAGTGGTTGGAATTGCAACATTTTCAGTTGGATTGTCCATATTAGTAAGAATAGAGAGATTAGTTGATTAAGAAGAATGTGAATAAATTGATAGTATCTTAAACTATATGAAGTAGCAAGTAACTATAAATTAAGAATAAAACTATAAGCTTGCTAATTGTAAGTTTATTTGATAAATAAGAAATAAAATTATAAACTGTAAAGGTAATGATGTCAACTATTAATGGTACGGAAGATAGGAAAAAGATCATCAAAGATCTTGTAACCAAAAGTATAAGAAAGGGCGGTTTTATCACTTTTGATGATATAAATGATAAGTTGTCAGATGAAAATTTTTCAACTGATTTTATAGATGATACTATAGCTTTATTGCAAGACTCTGGAATTAACATACTCGAAAGTAGTGAAGATGAGGAAGAAGCTCCTTCTAATGATGATGGTAATAAGCTTGATGATGATGAGACATCGTTGAATACTACTACAACTTTAGTGCAAAATGATGATCCAGTAAGGATTTATTTACAGGATATGAGCTCTGTAAAGCTTTTGTCACGAGCAGATGAAATTAAGATAGCAAAAAAAATTGAATCTGAAAAGCATAACATGTTACGTGCAATAATTGAAACATCAGTGGCATTCAAAATAATCAAAACATGGCGTGATGATTTAAGTGGTGGAACTTTTTTACTGAGAGAAATTATAAATCTGGATGCAATTTATAACTCTGATTTCAATATGGTAGACAAAGAAGAAAGTGAAGCTGAAGATGTTAGAGATTGTGTTAATGATGAGGAAAAAGGTAATGATGAAAAGGGAAATGAGAGTGAAGACATAAGTTCAGCTAACTTAAATATTTCTGTTCTTGAAATGGAAAGTGATTTATTGCCAAAGGTTATCACGGCATTGGATGAGATCATTGCTTTAACAAATGAAGCATTGGTATTGAAAAAAAATTCTAAAGATTTCTCTAATGAGCTAGAAAATTTATATAATCAAATATGGTCTGTAGCATTACAAATTCAGTTTAGTGATGCTGCTATTACCAGAATTACACAAAAACTTTACGAAATAAATAGACTAATCACGTTTGAAGAAGCTAATCTTATTACTGAAGCTAGAAAGTACGATATTGATAGAGAAAGTTTTTATAATGTTTATGATGATGTGCTTTTAGAGCACAAGTTTAGTGAAATAAGTTTTCTCAAGATTAATGAAAATCAATCTCTTTTTACAGGTGAATTAAAAAATAAATTCTTAAGGTTTATAAACGATAGCTATGAGTATATAGCTAGTGCCTTAAGCAATATTAAGAGTTATGTACAAGGAGATAAAATTCAGGAGTTTAAGAAGGTAATCAAGAGAATACAGAAACATGAACAAGAAGTCTCTCAAGCAAAGCAAGAAATGATTAAGGCTAATTTAAGGCTGGTGGTTTCGATTGCTAAAAAGTATTCAAAAAGAGGCCTTGATCTGCTTGATTTGATACAAGAAGGTAATATTGGTCTTATGAAGGCTGTGGATAAGTTTGATTACAAACGTGGGTATAAATTTTCGACTTATGGTACTTGGTGGGTAAAACAATCAATCACTAGGGCAATACCTGAACAGTCTAAAGTAGTTAGAATACCAGTACATATGGTGGAAATTATCAGTAAAATCAACAAAGCATTAAGAAAGATGACTCATGAAATGGGTAGAGAGCCTACATTAGAGGAATTGAGTATAGAATTGGCGATGCCGCTAGAAAGAATACGCAAAGTTATGAAGATAGCAAGAGATCCCGTAAGTCTTGAAGCTCCAACAGGAAAGGATGATAGTAGTACCTTCGGTGATTGTATAGAAGATAAGCGAGTTTCTAAACCAGAGGATGCTGCAATACTTGCCGACTTGCGTGGCATTACGACCAATGTTCTTGCAACTTTAACACCAAAAGAAGAAAGAATTCTAAGGATGCGCTTTGGCCTTGGTAAAGATGGAAAGGAGCATACTTTAGAAGAAGTAGGAAAAATTTTTAATGTTACACGTGAAAGAATTAGGCAAATAGAGGCAAAAGCACTACGTAAGTTGAAACATCCAAGCCGTGCTAAAAAACTTAGAGGTTTCTTTTAAGGCAGAAGGGCTGCTCAAAAAATAGGTAAAATTCAGCCAAAGTTCTATAATTTCACCCTATTTTCTTTTTTTATAGGCTTTATAGAGCAGTATGATTAGATATTGAATGTTATGGCAAATAAAAATAATAACTCTAATTCAAAGTGTAAAAATTTTTGTGTTCTGGGTGATAGTTTATCTGATAATGGTGTAGTTATTGAAATTTTAATAACTTCTCCTTTGTAAGAAACGTGAAACTTAATGCCCCTTTTTATTAAGGAGGATTTTTAGCAATGACCTTACTGTTGTTGAATATGTAGCAAAGTATTTAGGTTTAGAAGAATTTAAGTCATCATGGAGATGCTCATTTTTTGATCGATACTATGAACAGAAAGATCATAACTATGCGATTTTATATGCAACAGCATCTGAAATTCTTAACCCTATTTTTTCTTATTTCCTCAATAAATTTCGTTTAGTTAATCAGCTAAACGCAGTAATTAAAAATCATCCAGACGTAGGTAAAGGAGATTTTACTTTTCATTATAATCGAGGAAATAATATTATGGGTGCCACTGCTTATAACAATGTTAAAGCAGAAAAAGTATTAAAATAAAGCGGTTAGTGAAATATGTAATGCATTTGATTCTAAATGAATATGGTGTAAAGCATGTGATTGTTGCAAATGTGACTGAGGTTGGTTTGATACTAGCTTTAATAAAGACGAAAAGCAAGAGAGCTGGCTGCAAAGTTTACACAGAGTTTCAATACAAAATTAGCTAATGATTTAGATTATATGAAGAAAGGTGTAGATCTTGAAATAAAAGCATTCGATCTTAACTCTAAAATGAAAAGTATGCTTGGTAAATATAAGAGCAAAGGGTTAAATGATCGAGATGCATACTTATCAAACATCGTAGATCAGTTTGGGGTAAGGTGATTTGGAAAAAGTATGAAGATACTATCGTTGATATTTAAAGGAAGGCTTGATACTTACTATAATTCTGGATGCAGCACAGAAATACTAAAGGATTATTTCTTTTTTGATTATTTTTATCCAACTGCTTCACCTTATTGTGAAGTTGTTAATGAAATGTATGAGTTGATAAAAAATTAGATTTCTTTTAAACATCTTTACGGTTTGTAGTAACTATCTGCGTAGTTGAATGGTAAAGTGAGGGGGGTAAACAAAGTAATCTAAAATATAGAGAAAATACAACGGTGCTTGATACATAGCTATTGCGATTTTATCCTCTTTTTGTCATTTTGTGCTAGAATGACATTCTTCTAGTGAAGTTTATTCTTTGATATATTAACTATAAATATAGAGAAGTCTTACTAAATAAAAAGGTAAAAGGAACCTCTGAGTAGTGAAATTTTGACTCTATATTACTGTAAGTGGTGCTGTAATAATGTTCTAACAACCGCGACTTGGCTGAGTATAGAAAAAATTTTAAAAACCGCTATAATTTTACGTAATCTACCAATAAACACCTAAGTTTTTACTGGATTTTGTGATTGATCCTACAGTCAAAAACAAATTTTGAGTCATAAATACTTTTAGTGCCCTAATAAAATAGGGAGATTTGTCAAGTAAAGTTCTTTATTTCATCAGATGCGCTGCCAAATTATTATGCAAGCAAGTTTTTTAGTTTTCGTATATCCGAAGTAATTCTTGTGCATTGGCCTTGATTAGAGTCGGACATTCTCTATCATTTAATAATGAATGCAATATTTCAATTGCACCTTTAATGTCGTTACTGTTTATCTTTACTATAGCGATAGCTTCTTGGCTTGAATAAGGGTACACTGCATTTGATTCTAAATTACTAATTTTATCTCTATTTGTTTTTTCACCGCTGGAGTGAAGTAAGCTCATTACTTCTAAGTATTTTGCTAACTCACGCAAAACATCAGGAGCATCTTTATCGTCTGCCAAATCATTATAAATAATAGATGCTGTGTCTGTTGGCATTGAATCTGAGATATGATTGAATGCGCGTTCAAAATTTGCTAAATACTTCCAATTTGAATCTATTTCTTCTAGCAGCGACTTATTATCTTTTTTTAAGAATAATATTTCGTAAAACTTGTCACCTGCAGTTATAGATTGTTTTGTGTTATTAATGTTGCGCAATAAGTATAATGTGATGCCAACTAACATTGGCGCGAGTGCAAGCAGAAAGATGTATTTTTTCATGGTAATATTCCATATAATTATATATTTATACATTAATGCTTTTGATTTGCAAAAACATATTGACATAGTGATTATATCACATAATAATATCCTTAGAGTTGTTTGAATAGTTGGAGACTAAAATATTTCTAAAGTAGAAATAAAGACAGCAGTATTAAGCTAAATTATTTTTTGTCGGATTTATCCGATGTACCCTCAGCCTTTTATAGGTTGAAGTCTAAATTTGAGAGTTTGATCCTGGCTCAGAATGAACGCTGGCGGCAGGCCTAACACATGCAAGTCGAACGGAGTTATACTGTAGCTTGCTATTGTATAACTTAGTGGCAGACGGGTGAGTAATGTATAGGAATCTACCTAATAGTACGGAATAATTGTTAGAAACGGCAACTAATACCGTATACGCCCTACGGGGGAAAATTTATTGCTATTAGATGAGCCTATATTAGATTAGCTAGTTGGTGGAGTAATAGCCTACCAAGGCAATGATCTATAGCTGATCTGAGAGGATGATCAGCCACATTGGAACTGAGATACGGTCCAGACTCCTACGGGAGGCAGCAGTGGGGAATATTGGACAATGGGCGAAAGCCTGATCCAGCCATGCCGCATGAGTGAAGAAGGCCTTTGGGTTGTAAAGCTCTTTTAGTGAGGAAGATAATGACGGTACTTACAGAAGAAGTCCTGGCTAACTCCGTGCCAGCAGCCGCGGTAATACGGAGAGGGCTAGCGTTATTCGGAATTATTGGGCGTAAAGGGCGCGTAGGCTGGTTAATAAGTTAAAAGTGAAATCCCGAGGCTTAACCTTGGAATTGCTTTTAAAACTATTAATCTAGAGATTGAAAGAGGATAGAGGAATTCCTGATGTAGAGGTAAAATTCGTAAATATTAGGAGGAACACCAGTGGCGAAGGCGTCTATCTGGTTCAAATCTGACGCTGAAGCGCGAAGGCGTGGGGAGCAAACAGGATTAGATACCCTGGTAGTCCACGCTGTAAACGATGAATGTTAAATATGGGAAGTTTACTTTCTGTATTACAGCTAACGCGTTAAACATTCCGCCTGGGGACTACGGTCGCAAGATTAAAACTCAAAGGAATTGACGGGGACCCGCACAAGCGGTGGAGCATGTGGTTTAATTCGATGCAACGCGAAAAACCTTACCACTTCTTGACATGGAAATCATACCTATTCGAAGGGATAGGGTCGGTTCGGCCGGATTTTACACAAGTGTTGCATGGCTGTCGTCAGCTCGTGTCGTGAGATGTTGGGTTAAGTCCCGCAACGAGCGCAACCCTCATCCTTAGTTGCCATCAGGTAATGCTGAGTACTTTAAGGAAACTGCCAGTGATAAGCTGGAGGAAGGTGGGGATGATGTCAAGTCATCATGGCCTTTATGGAGTGGGCTACACACGTGCTACAATGGTGTCTACAATGGGTTGCAAGGTGCGCAAGCCTAAGCTAATCCTTAAAAAACATCTCAGTTCGGATTGTACTCTGCAACTCGAGTACATGAAGTTGGAATCGCTAGTAATCGTGGATCAGAATGCCACGGTGAATACGTTCTCGGGTCTTGTACACACTGCCCGTCACGCCATGGGAATTGGTTTCACTCGAAGCTAATGGCCTAACCGCAAGGAAGGAGTTATTTAAAGTGGGATCAGTGACTGGGGTGAAGTCGTAACAAGGTAGCAGTAGGGGAATCTGCAGCTGGATTACCTCCTTAGGCTTTGTACATAATTCATCATTTCAAATAATAGTGTCATTATGTACTATACTGCTGTCTTTACTTCTACTTTATTTTTTAATTTCTCGATAACGAAATTTTATGAGTAATAGGCCTCTTTCCCCGCATTTACAAATATATAAAGTACAAGTTACTAGTTTTTTTTCTATTATGCATAGATTGATTGGTATCTTGCTATTTCTTTTATTAATCATACTTTCTTGGTATTTTATATTATATGTTTACTCCCCTAAGTTAATTATAGTAAGGTGCTTAAATGCATTATTGTTCACTCCTGTTGCTAAATTAGCTTATATCTTATGCTTTGTAAGCTTTATGTATCATTTTCTTAATGGTATTCGTCATTTATTGTGGGATGCTGGGCTTAATTTAGAAATTGCTAGTGTTTTAAAAAGTGCTATGTTACTAACAATAATGCTATTTCTTTCTACTATGGCTTTTTTATTTATATTTATATGAGTCAATCTGTAAATTCAGTACATCATTGGTGGATCCAGCGTGTTTCTGCGGTGATTTTGTTATTTTTATTTCCTTGGTTTATTTACTCATTTTCTTGCACATTTTATGTTGATAGCCCTTTATCTCTCAATGAAAAATTATTTCAGGCTATTAATCATCCACTAGAGCTTTTGTTTTTTGTTATACTGGTGTTTTGCATTTTTTGGCATGCAGTTCTTGGAATGCAGGTAGTGTGTGAAGATTATATAGACAGCGTACCTCTAAGGATTTTTACAATTACATGCATAAAATACTTATCAAGCATTACTTATATAGTCCTCGCTTTTACGACTTTTTTCTTTTATAGGCATATTTTCTTGTAAAATTGTTAGTTTTGTGTTAATATATTATTAGTTTACTAATTTTATTATTGAACTATAGCGATTTTGGTTTGACAACATGTTTGGAGTGTTTAAAAAAGCAGTAACAGATTTTACACTTAAAGCAAAAGGTTTATTTGCTTCATCTGAATCTCAAATTTATGTCAAAGATCTTAGAAAGGTAATGACCTATACAGATGGAAGAAAATGCAAATATCCAAGGAATTACGATCAGATTGTAGAATCTGGGAAAGTTATAGAAAGTAAGAATAGTGATGGTGAGACTATATATAAACTTTCATATGGCGAAAGAGATCGAAAGCGGTCAAATTTTGAATTAACTTTTGTCAAGGAAACGGACGATAGGTCTTATTTTACTATTGACTTTTTAGTTAATCGGGAAAAAAACAAGGATGTTAAGCATTATTATGGCTACTATAAACCATTTGAGTTTTCAAAAATCGATCTTGAAAAACATATTCCAATTTTTGAAGCTAAAAAAACTAATGATCCTAAATATCCGTTTGAATTAACTCACTCTTCTGTGCTAATGAAAAAGGTAAAAAATGGAAAGGGTAAAGTTCAGGGAGTTGTTGATGAAAAGGGAAGAAATGGAGTATTACTATACACTAGTAATTATAAAAAATTAAGCACTAATTTTTCAGAAATTAGAGATCAAAATAGTAGTCTAGAGCTAGATAAAAGTCTGATATCTGTTCCTATTGTTTTTGTTGCGGATTTAGCTAAGATTTGTGCTAGAATGCTGACTTTTATTCCTATGAAATTAGGAGAGAATTTGATAGCTAGAAAAAATCGAGTTGCAAAATCTTTTGGTTATCTTTTTTTCACTCCTGCAGTGGTAGTAAAAAATTTAGTAAATATGGGAGCTACAATACTTAAGGTTCCAATTTTATTATTTGTAGAAAATGAGAAAAAGTATGGTGATGCTTATCTTACTATGTGGAAATACCGATTGAAAGAATGTTGGAAAGAGGCAAAAAGTGACTTTAATATTGTTAAAGGTGAAGAAGGGCTAAAGCAGGAGCAGAAGGATCATAAGCCACTCAGTATAGTGGGCACATGGGATGAGCTTGACGCTAGAAGTCCAGGTATTGAAAGAGACTTGGAAAAGGCGCTGAATAAAAGTAGTGAAAGTATAAATAAATCCAGAGAACCAGGTGTTGGAGAAAGCTTAAAGGAGAAGCTGAAAAACAAAACTGATAAAAAAATAGCTGCAGCCGTTAATCAAAAAAGCAGCACTCCTCATATTGATAGAGAGATAGAAAGAAGACAAGACTCATCACGAAATGTAGGGATTCCATAATGCGCGTAGTCAACCATCACTTTAAATTACTTTTTACTTTAATCATCTCACAATAAAAACTTGCATGCATTTTGCCGTTAGTATAAGATATTAATCAAATAATTAATATCTTAATTAAATGCGCCCTGTAATACTGTGTGGTGGTAGTGGCAGCAGACTTTGGCCTCTATCTAAGCCAAAGCAATTTCAGAAAATATTTAGTCAGAATACTATGTTTCACAACACTTTGTTGAGGCTAAAAGGCGATTATATGCCACCCATCATTACCACAAATATACAATATGAGTCATTATTGATGCAGGAATTACATGCATTACAGGAATGTAAAGTAGTTTTTGAACCAGTTAAAATTGGGACAGCGGCAGCAATGCTAATTGCTGTGCTTCTCTGCGATAGGAACGAGACAATCTTAGTTCTGCCTTCAGACCATTTTATAGGTGATTTGAATAATTTTTATGTTTCTATTGAGAAAGCGTCTAAGCTAGCCTCTGAAATTGACTCTATAGTCACTTTTGGGGTAAAGCCTCATGAATTCAATTCTGAATACGGCTATATAAATGAAGTATATGGTCAGAAAGAGAAATGTCATATAGTAAAAGATTTTACAGAAAAATTCGAGCGTAAGGTAAGTAACGATCATTGTTGGACTCTGGAATATTTGTGTTTAGAGCAAAACGCTATATAGGTGAGATAAAAAAATTGCTCCAACTCTCTATAATTTATGTTGTAAAAGTATAAAGCATTTTGTATCACGAGAGAGATTTCTGTATTTAGAACAGCAAAATTGTGCAGGAATGGGTGATACATCTATTGATCACCTAGTGATAGAAAAAGCAGAAAATATTGTAATGATAGAAGCCAATTTCGATTGGATGAATGTTGGCACTTGGGGTTCAGTTTTAGAGTTAAGTAAGAGATTTAATAAGAATTTTGAGTCATTTCAAGCTGTAACCAAAGGAAGAGAGCCAGTTTTGATGACAGAAAATGATGCAAAAAATTTACTAGGTAGAGTTTATAAACGGCCAAATAAGAGCCTAATGTTGTTCATTAATAAAGTTAAGGAAGTAAAGCCAATAAGGAAAGAGATTAAGCCATGGAGATTTTATAGTGTAGTTTTAATCGGCAAGAATTTTCTTATAAAATATCTTTTTATAAATCCACTAAGCTGCACTTCTAAGCAATTTCACCACTATAGAGATGAATACCATATAATACTATCAGGAGTTGGATATGTTAGTTTAGATGACAAAACATATGCTATAACGAAAAATCATGTAATAGAGATTCCAAGGAAGGTATTTCATAAAATTGAGAATAAAAGTACAAGATTTCCTCTTGAGATAGTTGAGTTTCAGGTAGGAAAATTTTTATCTGATAATGATATAGTAAGATTGGACGATATATATGGAAGGTCTTAATATAGAATATTGAATATATTCTATAAGCTTGCTAAATTTAGACAACCTAATTTGAGGTAAAGGAAAAATTACAGTTATATGAAGCATAAAAAGTATGATATTTAGATCTTAGTATAATGTCTATTGCCTTTGAATTTACTATGGCTATTCGCTATTTGCGAGTAAAGAATTCTAGATTTTGCTCTATAATGGCCTTGTTTTCTATTATTGGTATTGCTCTTGGAGTTGCAACGCTAATAGTAGTAATGTCTGTAATGAATGGGTTCAGGGCAAAGCTGCTCGACTCTGTACTTGGCATTAATGGCCATATTAATGTTTACTTTGATAGAAGCATAAATTCAGATTACCACGCAGTGTTAAAATCTATTGAGAAAATCCCAGGTGTATTAAAAGCTACTTCTATGACCAATGATCAAGTGATCGTTGCAGCAAATGGTGGAATTGTGGGTAGCGTAGTCCGTGGTGTGTCAACTAAAGACTTACTTAATAATACTACCGTTAAGAATAATGTAATTATGGGTAACGTGGAAAAATTCGATGAAGGTATCATAATAGGGGCAAGATTAGCAGAAGCTTTGAATATTGATTATGGTGATAACATTATGCTTATATCACCTGAAGGATTTGACGCATTGTCTGGTGAAATACCAAAAATGAAAGAATATAAAGTTGTAGCAATATTTGATATGGGTATGTTTGAGTATGATAATACTTTGGTGTATATGCCCATAAAGTCAGCTCAAGCTTTTTTTAATTATAAAGATAATGTGAGAAGTATAGAAGTGTTTGTAGATGATATTGCTATGGCTAATAAGCTAGCAAACGCTATAGCAAAAGAAACAGGAATGAGAGCTGAAAGTTGGCAATCTCAGCAAAGCCATTATGTTAGTGCTTTAAAGACTGAAAGAAATGTGATGTTTTTAATTCTCACTTTAATTATAGTTGTAGCAGCATTCAATATTGTTTCAAGTTTGATGATGATAGTGCAAGAAAAGAAATCTGCAATTGCAATTATGCGTACATTTGGTGCAACAAGCGGAAGCATTATGCGCATATTTTGTGCTTGTGGATTGCTCATTGGTTTTACAGGAACTTGTCTTGGCTCTATTATAGGGGTTGTTTTTTCTCTCAATATTGAAAATATTAGAGTGTTTTTAGAAAACATTACTAACATCAAGCTATTTGATCCTATGATATACTTTTTTTCAAGTTTGCCAGTGATATTAGTTTCTCAAGATGTAGTGAACATTTCTGCACTTGCATTGTTCTTGTCATTTTTAGCAACAATTCCTCCTGCATTGCAGGCAGCTGCACAAGACCCAGCGGAGATATTACGTTATGAATGATACTCGAAAAAAATGCATAGGTTGGTTCTTAATTGTATTGTTATTTGCCAGCTATATTACAATAAATAACATAATATTTTTTAAAATAAATCAGCAAGAAAGTGAAGACAGTATAAGTGTTTTAACGGAAAAGATAGATGAACTTAGAATGTTGCTTGAAATTAATCAATCTAGGGTAGAAAAAAGGATATTTGACTTAAAGAGAAATCTTCACACTCAATGTGAGCAGGGTGATGTTAGTTTAAGGCATAAGAACCTCGCAAAGTTGCTGCTACTTGTGATTAAGATGAAGAATTCATTATTGCGAGAAGCCAAGTTTGATAATCATATAAATTCAATAAAGCCTTTGATATCAGAGCTTGACGATCCAGAAATAGAAAATGCAGTAAATGAATTGGAAAATTTGAAAGAGGTAGATACTTTACGCGGGTTGAAATTGTCTTTTGAGAAGAACATGACTGTTATTAACTATAATAAAAGTAACTTGTTTAAAAAAATCATTTCAAATTGGATAAAGATAGATGATCATAGTGATCCACTCAGGTTAAAGCTTGCGGAAATTGAAGAATTAATAAGCGATAATGATTGGCAGAGCATAGCCACCGCAATAAGTGACTTAACATACCCAGAATTCAAACTATGGCTTAATAAATTGAATGATTTTATTGTAGCTTTCAAGAATACTTCAATAATATATCGTCACTTATTACAATACATCTCATGATTTATTTTATAATTTTTGCTTTTTCGTTTTTATTTGGCATATGGATCAAGGTAAGTGGTGAAGTAATAAAATTGGAATTAGGAAATTACACTATAAGTATTGATCTATATTTCGTTATTCTTGCTTGCGTAGTCTTATTATTTTTATTGATTGCAGTTGCACGTTTTTGTTCTTCTATTTCATCAACATTTGCTAACATAAAAAATAGAAGAAGAAGTAGGGAAGAATTGCTTCTCTTTGAAGCTTTCTTTAGCTTAGACTTAGGTAATATAGAGAACACCAATAAGCTAATTAAAAATCTAAATGAAGAAAGTGATAAATTATCTTTAGTAAAGCTCTTTAATTCAGGTAAAACGGGAAATTACAGCTTTTTCAGCCATAATTTAACGAGTATTGCAAGTAAAAATCGCAACTTAGCTCTACTTTTGATCAATAAACTGATTATTCACCTAAAGCAAGAAAGGTTAGTCTTTCAAAAATTTATAGAATATTGCTCTAGTTCAATTAATGATAAAATTTTGTCTATTCCCTTTCAAATAGAGCATTGTATATTGCAAGAAGATTGGATAAATGCAATTTCAAAGTTAAAGGAAGCTATCAAATTCAATATTTTTCTTCCCTTTGATCGTAAAAAGATGTTAGCGATTTTTTATTGCGCTTTAGCAAAGCAATACGAAAGTAAAGGAAGTTTTTACAAAGCTATAGATTATTTAGCTAAAGCACAAAGTTATTATGCAACTTTTCAGCCCATCAATTATTTAAAGGCAGAATTATATATCAAGCTTGAAAAAATCAGAAAAGCTTCCACAGTATTAGAGGAAGAGTATAGAGTAAATCCTACTCCTCAATCAGCTAGAATGTATATCAAGTTAAATAATAAAGGCGCTGAAAGACTATATAACTTACGCCCTGATTATTATTTTAGTTATTGCTTGCTTGCTTTGTCTTCAATTAGCTTAGGGAAATATGATCTTGTAAGTCAGCATTTAGATATTGCTATGAAAAAAGCTAATTACATATCAATCTACCTTATTATGGTACAGCTCAAGATTATGCTACAAGAGTATGATCAAGCAATTTACTGGCTAAATAAGATGGACTCAGAAGCTGTGCCTGATCCAGGTTGGAAATGTGTTGATTGTAATAAAGAGCTAAAGCAATGGGATTATAAGTGCTCAAGTTGCAATAGTCTTAATTGTATTTACCTTATATTATAAGACTCCATAAGGTGTGATACTTTTACATCGAGATTGCTTTAATATAATCTTTATCTCAAAACAGTAAATCTGTGAGTTTCTTAGAACCTGTTCATAATCTTTTCAGAAGCAAAGCAGCGAAAGCAAGAACGACCATTTGCAGGCTAGTGTTGAGTTTCCGCTCGCAATTTTTCCAAAGTCGCCTACATTTTTGCAACCAAGCAAAAGATCTCTCAACAACATACTAGTTGATGCTGGCTACACAGGAGAAAATTTTGCAACACAGATGAAAGTAACTATTGGTGCAACTGTTGAGGTGAAGCGAATTACACACCTTTGCTGTATTGCCAAAAAGATGGGTTGTTGAGAGATCTTCTTTTGCCTGGTTGCAAAAATGTAGGCGACTTTGGAAAAATTGCGAGCGGAAACTCAACACTAGCCTGCAAATGGTCGTTCTTGCTTTTACTTCTTTCCTCCTCAAAAGATTATGAACAGGTTCTGATAAAGTAGTAGGAGAGAAAGAGAAAAAATAGCTGAAGAAAAGTTTAAAAAACTTAGTGCAGATAAAGATAAGCTAGAGAAATATCTTAACGACTTAAAAGCAGGAAGAACTCCTGGCATATCTATAACATTACAGCGAGAAGTGCAGGAAAAACAAAGGAGAATCAATGAGATTCTATTGCGTAGAGAGAAAGCTGTGAATAGAGCATGTTTATTTTTTATATTAGCAAATGTGGTACTTGGTCCGTCGCCTCAAGTCAAATATTGCTTATCACAACTTGCTAACATTGGCAAAGTGCAAAATATTGCTTATAAATTTTATGCATTCAGCATCGGAGTTTGGCCATGGTTATTTATTATATCCTTTTGTAGTATTATCTATGCAGCAAGTAAACAAAGAGGCTCACAAGAAGGAAATCTAGATAGGTTAAATAGAAGATACAATCTACTTATTGCTGCTGATAATTATGTGATATGTATAGCAGCAGCGTTTGCTGTGTGCAGTTTAGTATCGGAAATTGCACAAAATGGCTGGCCTGTTCAATATGGAATGGTGCTTATGGCTAATTTAGTATTAGATTTATTACTTATTGCTTTACTTAGAACTTTTATAAAAGCTTTTGAACTATATGGTGAATACTGTATCCAGTGTTTATATGAAGAAGATGCGGAATTTAGTTATAAAGAAAAATTTGCATGTTATGACTACAAATTAGTACTTATGCCGCTCGTTCTTCCTATTGTTAAAATGTATTTTGAAGATTTAGTTCAAGAAAAATCACAACAGCATACTACTGATCCTAAAGTTACACCTTTAAATATAGGCGTAGGAACAAGAGCATAAAAAGGTCTTTGCTTCAACTATAGTTTTTGCTACACTTTTAGTAAATTTGAAGATATTAATGAGTGAAGAAGTAAAACAAATCCTAAGTTACTACGAAAGTGAAAACCCTGGAGTAAAAGCGAATCTTACTCGCATTCTTATGCATGGGAAACTTGGTGGAACTGGCAAGTTAGTAATTCTCCCTGTAGACCAGGGATTTGAGCACGGACCAATAAAAAGTTTTGAAGTTAACCCTGATGCTTACGATCCACATTATCATTTTCAGCTTGCAGTTGATTCAGGAGTAAGTGCATACACTGCTCCGCTTGGTATGATCGAAGCTGGTGCTTCAACTTATGCTGGAATGCTACCACTTATTTTGAAGCTTAATAGCGCTAACTCTTTGCACTCAAAAAGCTTAGCTTCAGATCAAGCAATAACTTCCTCTGTAAAAGATGCTCTACGTTTGGGCTGCGTGGCTGTTGGGTTTACTATATATCCTGGTTCTGCTAAGTGTTTTGATATGATGGAAGAAGCTCGCAAAATTATAGCTGAGGCTAAATCTTGTGGCCTTGCTGTAGTGCTATGGTCTTATCCACGTGGTGAAGGGATTTCCAAAGAAGGTGAAACAGCAGTTGATGTCATTGCTTATGCTGCGCATATAGCGGCTTTGCTCGGTGCCAACATAATAAAAGTAAAACTTCCAACCAACCATATGGAAAGAGAAAAAATAGAAAATATTGAATCATTATTCAAAAGAATTGAATATATTAAAAAGTCTTGCTTTGCAGGAAAAAGAATAGTAGTTTTCTCTGGTGGTGAGTCAAAGTCAGTGGGTGATATAAGTAGTGAGGTAAAAGAAATTAAGCAAGGCGGTGGTAATGGCTCAATAATTGGGCGTAATACTTTTCAACGCAAAAGAGAAGAAGCTTTATCTATGCTAAAAGATATAATTAATATCTACGCATAAAAAATGGCTGGGTGGCAGAATGGCTTATGCGGAGGACTGCAAATCCTTTTATACCGGTTCAATTCCGGTCCCGGCCTCTTACTCCAATTAGATCATTGATTTTATTTAAATCGAAATAAGATTCCTATACTAATAAAATCTCAAATTAACAAATTTGGCTACCTAGAATTACTAGATAAAAATACTAATCAAGTTGATGTTTCCCTTCAGAAAAATTAGTTTTTCTCTGCATAGAAACTATATACTTACTATTTCGATAAACCTCAATCTTTCTAAGTTATTCTTGTTGCATGGTAAAAAATAAACTAAAAATGAGCAAAGTGTTTTACAAAATGATATTGCGTAATTTACTATTTTTGCTACCACCTGAAATTGCTCACTCCTTGGTAATAATGGCGTTAAAAAAAATGCCCTTTAAGAAACCTAGAGAGCTACCAGAGTCTTTAAATGTAAACTTTTTTGGTAATAAACTTAAAAGTCCTGTGGGTCTTGCCGCAGGCTTTGATAAGAATGCGGAAGTTCTAAGGCCCATGCTCTCATTTGGTTTTGGATTTATTGAAGCTGGTACTGTAACTAAATATCCCCAATATGGAAACAAAAAACCGAGAATTTTTCGGTTAATTAAAGATGAAGGAATAATTAATAGATTGGGATTCAATAATAAAGGGGTGGACTATTTTCTTAAGCAGATAAGTGAAACTAAGCTTGATAATTGCATTTTTGGCATCAATATAGGAAAAAATAGTACATCAAAGGACCAAATCAGCGATTATGTTGACTTAATAAAGATAGTATATGGAAAGAGCAATTATATAGTACTGAACATCTCATCCCCAAATACAACTAACTTGCGTGATTTACACAACAAACAAGAATTATCCAAGTTGTTGAAGTCTATTACTCTAACCAAAAAATCAATTGATAGCTCTGAATCGATACCGATAATATTAAAAATTTCTCCAGATATAGATCAGCAAACAAAAGAAAATATCGCTGAGCTTGCACTAGAATATAAAATTGACGGCTTAATAGTGAGCAACACTACGATAAGTCGAGATTCTTACTATAATGAGAGTGGTGGGTTGAGCGGCAGGCCATTATTTCAACTTTCAACCGAGTTATTGAGTGACATGTACAAGCTTACTAAAAGTAGAATTCTATTGATAGGATGCGGAGGAATTTCAAGTGGTGTTGATGCATATGAAAAAATAAAGGCAGGAGCCTCTTTAGTACAACTGTACACTGCTCTTGTATACCAGGGGCATCAAGTTGTGAACAAAATCAACCTGGAACTTGCGGAATTGGTAAGAAGAGATGGATTTAGTAATGTTACTGAAGCAGTGGGTTGTATACATTAGACTGTACATTTTGGAAGTTATGGATATTGTCTTAGTGAAATAGAGCTAACTTTTTAGTGTAGAGGTATGATAGAGAGTGCTTTTTTATTTAATGATTAATATGAGAGTTTTGAACGATACAATATCTAAAGTTATTAATTATAAATTTACAGATTATGCAATATTAGAAGAGGCATTAACCCACTCAAGCGTAAATAAGAGAAATAGCGAAGACCAGGTTGTAAGCTACGAAAGGCTAGAGTTTTTGGGCGATAGTGTTTTGAATATGGTTGTGTCTGTTATGCTGTTTAAAATGTTTCCTGAAGAAAAAGAAGGAGCATTGGCAAAAAGAAAAACGGATTTAGTTTGTGGCAGTACAATTGCTAATGTTGCTAAAGAAATAGAGTTAGGTAACTTTATTATCATGAATAATAGTGAACGTTGTAACGGAGGAAAATGTAACTTAAAAAATTTAGAAAATTCGCTTGAAGCACTAATAGGTGCAATTTATATTGACGGCGGACTTGAGAGTGTTGAGAAATTTATTATCCGACATTGGGAAAAGCTAGCTAAGGACATCCTCGATCCTCCTCAAGATCCTAAAACTTCACTGCAAGAATGGACTCAGAGAAATAAATTACCTTTACCGAAGTATGAGCTTGTAAAACAAACTGGACCAGCACACAATCCTGAATTTACTATATCAGTTTGCATAGAGAGTTATGACAAAGTTTCTGCATGTGCTCCTAGTAAGAAAATTGCTGAACAAAAAGCTGCTGAGTTGATCTTAGAAAAAATTAAAAAAACGACTTAATTTAATCAAAATAGCCGTTAGCATAAATTTAAAGTAAGCTAAGCTCTTTAGTTCAGCTTACATATTTTTTTATCTCAGCCAGAATCTTATCAGATTGACTTTCATCTGAATTTAAATCAGCTACAAAGTGTGTGACATATTTTCCTTCATGGCTAATAAGGTATATCATTGAAGAATGGTTGATTTCCTCTTCTCCATCTACTTTACTTGCATATACTTTATACTTTGCAACTACTTCATCTATTTTTTGTCTTTCACCAGTTAGCATTTGTATTCTATGGTCAAATTGCTGCTGAAATTCTTTAAGCCTTTCTGTATTATCGCGCTCAGGATCAACTGTGATAAAAAATGTTTGTAACTTATTGTCAGTTTTCTTATCTAACTTTGCAAGTGTTTCTGAAATTATGCCGAGATTCATAGGGCAAATTCTTTTGCATGAGGAAAATCCGAAAAAAATCATCATATACTTATTTTTAAAATCACTACTGCGTACTGTTTGTCCGTCTTGATTGATCAAAGAAAAATCTCCACCTACCTTAATTTCTGTATTTTGTGAAACAAATATGCCTTGCTTGGTAAAATAACAATAACCTAAGAAGATAGCTGCTACTGTTATTAACAAACTAGACAATAACCTTATAAACTTTATCATTAAAGCGTTTCCAATAAAGTTAAATCATATATTGATTAGTTGATTGATTCAATATATTCCTTCCAAAGTGGGTTGTTAATTTTATCTAACAATTTCTTATGCTCATCAATTTCTTTAATACTTGGTGAATGTTCTCTGCGAGCTAAATTACGCACTTTATGCTGAATAAACGTAGAGTTATTGTCCTGAGCACATTCATTATTAAATAAAAAGGTTTGCAATCCTCCTGTAAGCTCAACATAGACCTTTGCAAGCAATTGAGCATCAATTAATGCTCCGTGTAACTCTCTACCTTCTAGCGATATATCAAAACGCTTGCATAATGCATTTAAAGAAGCAGGTGATCTTACAAACTTTTTTCTTGCAATTGATAATGTATCTAGCACTCTATCTGAGGAAATTAACCCGGCATTCAATTTGTTTAACTCCATATTAAGGAACTTAATATCAAACTCAGCATTATGAATTACCAAGATGTCATTAGATATGAAGTCAAGAAATTCAAGTGCAACATCTGAAAATAGTGGCTTATCTTCCAAAAACTCCTCACTAATACCATGAATCTTAAATGAGTGGTAAGGTATATCTCTCTCTGGATTAAGATATCGATGAAATGTTTTACCTGTTGGAATACGGTTAATTAGTTCTACACATCCTATCTCAATAATTCGATGGCCAGACTCAGTGTCAAGACCTGTAGTTTCAGTATCAAGTACTATTTCTCGTAGCCTACTTTCCATCGGTGTAACTAATCTTACTTGTCATTTGCTGTTAAATTTTTATCGGTACTTGCCTTCTTGTAGTTAATGGAAACAAGCAACCAGGTTGGATCTGATGAATTAATATTTTTTTTGAATTGCCATACATCCTCAACTTTGTTAATAGTAGACGTACTACTTGATATGATGTCTCCTTCACCATTCTTAACGAAGTTAATTTGCTCTGAAAGGAAGTATACTGCAATAAATACTACGTTTTTTACTAGCTTTATTTCTAAGATCTTTTGTGAAACGATAGAAACAATTATGGACTCATGTGTCTCTTTACGATGTTTAATCTTATCTACAAAACTGTTATATAAGTCTTTGTCCAGAAGGGATTTTAATTGAGGTAAATTTCCTTGGTTAAAATATTTTATTATTAATTCAAAAGCTATGCTTGAACCTTCTATAAAATTGGAAATAGAGAACTCTCTGTTTTTTTGTAATATTTGTTCATAAGTAGCTTCTATTGAACTTTTGTTATTGCTATAAGTATAATCTTCGATATTTTCTACCACATCCTCTTTACTTTGACTTACATCTAATACACCTGTTAGCTTTTTTAGATTGAGACTTGATGATCTTCCTAAAGAATTATATAAGCGTGAAAAAATAAACGCCGCTAGTAAAGCATATATTACAAGCTCTATCATGGTAACTTACTCCTTGATATATAAAGTATCTAAATATTATTAATTTTTGATAAAAATATGTTTTTCATATTAACCTATAGTTAGGTTTGCTATTCATTTGTAAATGGATATATTATATAAGAAAGTATTAAACATCTCAACTTAATTAAAGGAGACGTAAGAAATGTTACAACACAAAATGAAAATTCATGGTCAGTATGTCAAAGATTTTTCGTTTGAGAATCCAAATTCACCATTCCTTCCTTCTAGTAAAGCTCCTGATATTAATGTAATGGTTAATATTAATTCAGCAAAATTAGAAGGAACAGAAAATAAAAAAGGAATAAGTGAAGAAAAGCCTTTTCATGAAATTACTTTGCATATAGAAGCCAAAGCAACGGTAAAAGATGATATAGCTTTCATTTGCGAGGTAAAGTATTGCGGTATTTTTTCAATAGAAAACTTTACAGAGCTAAGTGAAGAAGAGGTGAGACAAGCTTTATTTATTGGTGGATCTACTTTTCTTTTCCCTTTTGCAAGAGAAATAATTGCAAGAACTACAAGTAGTGGTGGATTTCCTCCACTTATGCTAGATCCTATAGATTTTGAAACTATGTATCAGCAGCAAAGTCAACAACAAAAAAGTAGCGCTAGTAATTCTAATTTTAACTAATACAGGATGAACAATTCTTTAAATGCAAAGACGACTTTAAATATTGATGGAAGGTTTTATAACTACTTTAACCTAAGTAACGCTGGTAAATTCTTAGGAGTAAATTTAACCAAATTGCCTTGTTCACTCAAGGTATTGCTTGAAAATTTATTGCGCAACGAAGATGGAGTAAGCGTTAAATTAGATGACATAAAGATATTAGCAAATTGCGTCAAGAAACACATTAATCACGAAATTAGCTACAAGCCAGCAAGGGTTTTGATGCAGGATTTCACAGGAGTTCCTGCTGTAGTTGATTTAGCTTCAATGCGTAATTATGTGAAGAAAAACGGAGGTAACCCAAGCAAAATAAATCCATCTGTAACTGTTGATCTTGTGATCGATCACTCTGTTCAAGTAGATAGTTACGGAAACACTTCTGCATTTGGTAAAAATGTTGCACTGGAAGTAAAAAGAAATTTGGAGAGATATCAATTCTTAAAATGGGGAGAGTCATCCTTCACAAATTTTAGAGTAGTGCCACCAGGTACTGGAATTTGCCACCAAGTGAATCTTGAATATTTAGCGCAAGTTGTATGTAACGATAGCGGAGTTCTATATCCAGATACCTTAGTCGGTACAGATAGTCACACTACTATGGTAAATGGTTTATCGGTTCTTGGTTGGGGTATTGGTGGAATAGAAGCTGAGTCTGTGATGCTTGGTCAACCAATTAGTATGATAATTCCAGAAGTAGTAGGATTTAAATTAATAGGAAGACTTTCAGAGGGAGTAACAGCAACTGATCTAGTGCTAACGATTACTAATATCCTGAGAACAAAAGGCGTTGTTGGCAGATTTGTGGAATTTTATGGTGATGGCTTAGATTGTTTATCTTTGGCAGATAGAGCAACCATAGCTAATATGGCTCCAGAGTATGGTGCAACTTGTGGATTCTTTCCAATTGATCAGAAGACACTAGATTATTTAAACTTAACCGGAAGGCCAAAAGAGTTGGTTAAATTGGTTGAAGTCTATGCAAAAGAACAAGGGCTGTGGCGTAATAATGACGAATTGGCGTTCTTTGACACACTGGAGCTTGATTTATCGAGCGTAGAGCCAGTAATGGCCGGTCCAAAAAGACCGCAAGATAAGGTTTTTCTTTCGCAAATGGCAGAATCTTTTTCTAAATCATTTCCAATTAATGAGTCAGAGGAAAGCGATAAACTCCAAGATGGAAGTATAGTCATTGCAGCAATAACAAGCTGCACTAATACTTCAAACCCAAGTGTAATGATTGCTGCTGGACTTGTAGCGCGTAATGCAGTCAACCTTGGATTAAAATCAAAGCCTTGGGTTAAAACTTCTCTTGCTCCAGGATCACAAGTTGTAACAGAATATTTAGAAAAGTCATGGTTACAGGAAGATCTAAATGCTTTGGGTTTTAATTTGGTTGGGTATGGCTGTACAACTTGTATTGGAAATTCCGGTCCGCTTAATGAAGATATAGAAAGTGATATTAAGGATAAAAACTTGACTGTTGCAGCAGTTTTATCCGGTAATCGTAATTTTGAAGGAAGAATCCATCCTTTAGTCAAAGCTAATTACTTGGCATCTCCGCCACTTGTTGTTGTGTATGCACTTGCAGGTACTGTACAAATTGACCTGACAAAAGATCCTATATGCAAAGATAAGAATGGAAGTGATGTTTATCTCAAAGATATATGGCCAACAAATAGTGAAGTTGAGAGCTGTGTTAAAAGTGTTGTGACGCGTGAAATGTTCATACAAAAGTATAAGGATGTTTTTTCTGGTGATGAGCATTGGCAAAAGATAAAGTGTGAGAAAAGTGAAATCTATGATTGGGACGCGAAAAGCACTTATATACAAAACCCTCCATATTTTGATAATTTATCGACTAAGAACAATAAAAGCAACATAGTTGATATAAAGAATGCGCAAATACTAGCGATGTTTGGCGATAGCGTCACTACCGACCACATTTCCCCTGCTGGAAATATTGCCTCAAATAGTCCTGCAGGCATATATTTAAAAGGTCTTGGAGTTGAATCGCAAGATTTCAATTCATATGGATCTCGCCGCGGTAACCACAACGTAATGATGCGTGGAACCTTTGCTAATATCAGAATAAGAAATAAAATGGTGAGTGCTGAGGGTGGCTATACAAAACATATTCCTTCTCAAGAAACTATGTCAATTTTTGATGCAGCAATGCAATATAAAAGAGAAGCTGTTCCATTAGTTCTCATTGCAGGAAAAGAATATGGTACGGGTTCAAGTAGGGATTGGGGAGCAAAGGGTACTGCATTACTGGGAATTAAAGCTGTGATTGCAGAAAGTTTTGAACGCATACATAGGTCCAATTTGATCGGTATGGGTGTTCTTCCACTTGCATTTCAGGATGGAGTAACGAGAAAGATATTTGATGGTAGTGAGATAGTGAGCATAAAAGGTGAAGTAGTACCAAATGGAAATCTAGAATGTATCATTAAAGGAAAGGATGATTCAGAGCAATCCATTCAACTCAAGTGCTGTGTACAAACTGCAACTGAGGTTAAGTACTTGATGAGTGGTGGAGTGTTGAGCTATATACTTGCGCAGTCCTTTTGAGCTATCACAGTCATCAACTAGGTTTTTTGAATCGATTCTGGCTCTTTATTTAAATAATAATTTATTCGATGTAAAGTTATGATATAATCTTATCTTATATATGGTAAAGGGTATTTTGTAGATAATTATGATCAGTTCTATACAAGAACCTAACGCATTACGAAAACGATTGCAGGCATTTTATCGTGCTGATGAAAAAAGTCACGTACGCTATCTTGTAGAAAAATCAGAACTTTCGGCTGATTCAAAAAACATAATTTACAATATTGCAAAACAAATTGTCGAAAAGATTAGAGGTAGTAAATTAGGCATTATAGATTCTTTTATACAACAATACTCACTTTCTAACGACGAAGGAGTAGCGCTAATGTGTCTTGCTGAATCATTACTTAGAATACCAGACGATTACACAATAGATGAATTGATCAAAGATAAAATTGCCAACCAAGAATGGAATAAACACCTGGGGCGTTCCTCTTCATTGTTTGTTAATGCTTCTACATGGAGTTTAATTATAGGAAGTAGTATATTAAGAAACAATGAAGAGGATTTAAAATTCTATCACATAATTTCCAGGTTATTGAAAAATTTAGGAGAGCCAATAATCCGCAAAGCGGTGAAACAAGCAATATCCATTCTTGGCAAGCATTTTATTGTTGGAGAAACTATAGAAAAAGCATTGGAAAGTGTGAAATCAGATGACTACAGTAAGTATTTATGCTCTTTTGATATGCTTGGTGAATCTGCTTGCACAGTTGAGGATGCGGAAGAGTATTTTAATTTATACATGCATGCAATAAAAGCCATAGGTGAATCTGCTGACATAAATGATTGCTTTAAATCTCAAGGGGTTTCAATCAAATTGTCTTCACTGCACTCACGTTATGAATTTAGCCAATTTGGTAATATAGCTGAAGAGCTGAGAGCTAAGTTGCTGGAGCTGTGTCATGAAGCGAAGAAATATAACATTTCACTTTGTATAGATCCAGAAGAATCAGAAAGACTTGAGATGTCATTAGTTTTATTTGAGCAATTGCGTCTTGATGATTCACTTTCTAAGTGGGAGGGGCTTGGCTTGGCTGTGCAAGCGTATCAAAAACGTGCTTTATCTGTTCTTGATTTTGTTGAAGATGTTGCAATTCGATCAAAGCATAAAATTATGGTGAGGCTTGTAAAAGGAGCATATTGGGACTCAGAAATCAAGCGCACACAAGAATTAGGGTTAATTGGTTATCCGGTGTTTACTAGAAAAAGCCACACAGATGTATGCTATCTTGCCTGTGCGCAGAAACTTTTAAGCAAAGAGAATCACTTTTATCCATGTTTTGGAACTCATAATGCTTATACTTTTGCTACTATAATAGAGCTTGCCGATAAAAATCATCCTGGATTTGAGTTTCAGCGCTTACATGGAATGGGTAAAAGTTTGTATGATTATGCAATTTCAGAACTTGCAACAAGCATCAATTGTCGTATATATGCACCAGTTGGTAAACATAGTGATTTATTGTCATACCTTATTAGGCGCCTTCTTGAAAATGGAGCTAATAGCTCGTTTGTCAATCAAGTAAATGATTCTGACGTTAAAATTGAAGAATTAGTCTCAGATCCATTAGAAAAAGTAAAAAGCTTAGAATATGAGCCTCATCCAAGCATTCCGTTGCCACGAGATATTTTTGGAGAGGAAAGAAAAAACTCCTTGGGAATGGATATTAGCGATTCAATTGCAGTTTCACAATTTGCAAATGATGTAAGGGAATTTAATGAAAAGAAATGGCAAGTTGGCCCAATAATTGATGGAGAGTCGTTTCTTGACAGTGCGGAATTTACCGAAGTAGTGAATCCTGCACATTTGGAAAATGTAATTGGAGAAGTGTCAAGTGCAACAAGTGCTCAGGCTTTAAATGCTCTTGAAATAGCACATAGTGCTTTTACTAAGTGGCAGAATGTTTCAGCAGAAGAGCGCGCTAAATGCCTTGAAAAAGCTGCAGATTTGCTTGAGGAAAGGATGAAAGAGTTAATTTATATTTTGATTGTAGAAGCAGGAAAAATTTTATCCGATGCAATAGCAGAAGTAAGAGAGGCAATCGACTTTTTGCGCTATTATGCAATGATAGCAAAAAATGAACTGAATGACTGGAAAAAATTGCCAGGTCCAACAGGTGAAGATAACTTCATCTTTTTTGAAGGCAGAGGAGTTTTCTTATGCATATCACCGTGGAATTTTCCACTCGCTATCTTCATTGGACAGGTTTCAGCTGCACTTGCAGCAGGTAATGCAGTGCTGGCAAAACCGGCAGAGCAAACGCCGATTATTGCCTATGAAGCCGTTAAGATACTACACGAAGCTGGAATACCAAAAAATGTGCTAAACCTTATTCCAGGGGATGGTTGGTATTTAGGTAAAACATTAGTACCAGATAATAGAATTTCCGGTGTAGCTTTTACTGGTTCAACACAAACTGCTCAAATAATTAATCGAATGCTTGCTAGTAGAGATGGTCCTATTGTGCCACTTATCGCTGAGACTGGTGGACTAAATGCTATGATTGTTGATAGTTCTGCTCTTTTAGAGCAGGTAACTAAGGATGTTTTAATTTCTGCATTTCGCAGTGGCGGTCAACTTTGTTCTGCTCTCAAAGTGCTGTTTATTCAAGAAGATATAGCAGAAAAACAGATAAAAATGATATGCAATGCAGCTCAAGAATTAAAGATAGGTGACCCAATACAACTGAGCACAGATATTGGTCCAATAATTGACAAAGCATCTATTGATATGCTCACTAAACATACGGAAAAAATATCAAGGGATGAAGATTCAAACCTTTTGTCCAAGGTACCCATGGATACAAATTCTTATAATGGTTATTTCTTTCCTCCGTATATTTATGAGATACAAAAAATTTCGCAATTAAAGCAAGAAGTGTTTGGGCCTATTTTACATATCATACGTTTTAATAAGTCGCAGTTAAATGAAGTTATAAGTGATATAAACAATACAGGATATGGACTTACGTTTTCTTTGCAAAGCCGTGTACAAAGTCAGATCGCTTTAATAAGCAAGAAAATATCAGTTGGAAATGTATACATCAATCGCAATCAAATAGGTGCAGCAGTTGGAACACAACCATTTGGCGGTAGAAGACTGTCAGGTACCGGACCAAAAGCTGGTGGTCCTAATTATCTGCAACGTTTTTCTATAGAAAAGGTTGTAAGTGTCAACACTACAGCATGTGGAGGTAACATTACACTGGCGTGTTTGGATTGATTTGCAATTTCTAAATTGGAAGTCCGTGCAGTTGTGTATGCAGTACTAAAACCTAAAACTCATACACTGAAAGGATAGTTGTGATTCTAAGGAGGCTTCAAAGGAAGTCTTGTCTTTAATAAAAGAAAAAGGTTGCTATAATTCTGATAAAAGCACTATAAACAAAATGAATGTAAAAAATATCTTATTAGCGTTTTTAGTACAATTTATATTCGATTTATCATTATTTGCAGCTGATCCTATTTTGCTTAATTGTATTGAAATACCAGGGATTTATGATCTTGAAACAAGGCCAAAAAGCTTTAACTCTTCAAATAATTTAAGAAGAAAGCCTGGTTCTCCAAATAATGCAGCAGGAGAATTAATAAATGTAGTGGGTAGAGTTACTGATGTAAATTGCTTACCGATACAAAATGCTGTGGTTTCTATATGGCACGCAGACTCACTTGGCATGAGCTATTATGATGAAAATGTGGAGCTTGATCCAAATTTTGCTGGATCAGGAAGATTTGTAGTAAATAACCTTGGCTATTATAATTTTATTACAATAGTACCAGGTAAAATTGGTGATAGGGCTCCACACATCAACTTTTTGGTCCAACATCCAGATTTTCCAGAATTCACAACACAAATGTTTTTTGCTGATCATAATTGCGATAACTGTGATGATCTTCTTCTTGGTAATCTTATTGAGAGTGGACTTGCAAGCCTTCTGATAGCACCATTTACTTATAACAATCAGGCCATGAAGACCTACACATTTAATATAACCCTAGGTGGGCATAACAAATTTTCTGATAAAAGATAAAGCCCTTGCATATCAGGGGAGTTCATAGTAGTCTTAAGCGCTATTGTACTTAAAATGTATATGAAAAATATCTTACTAATATTTTTACTATGTTTTATGTGCAGCTTACAATTATTTGCAACGGAGATGTCAACGATGAAGATAACAATTTCTAAAGCTTTACCCGATTTTGAGACGCTAGTGGTAGGTTTGTTTGAGGGTGATAAGCTCATAACTAATGTTCTACAAGATAAGCAAGCTATAGATAACATCAAGAAATTTAGTGGTTTTAATGGAGGTTTTGGTGAATTTTTCTCCGTTACTTCATCAGAGGGAAAAAATATTATAGTTGCTGGTCTTGGAATGAGAGATGAATGGGATGAAAGCAAAGGATTAAATATTGGTGGTAAAATATATTGTGAGCTAAGCAGATTAAGAATCAAGCGAGCAGCTATTTCAATCGAGGACAGTACAGCAAATGTTGCATATGGAGCATTTCTGCGCAGTTTCAAATTTAATAAGTATAAAACTAAAAAGGATGAAAAAATTACAGAAGTAGAGGAAATTACATTATTAGTAAAAGATGAACAGTTAAGTAGCATTGAAAAATCATTTGAGCGTTTAAAACACGAAGGTGAAGGCATCTTTCTTGCACGTGCTTTTACTACTGAGCCACCTAATATTTTATATCCAGAGTCTTACGCTAATCGTATAAAAGCTGAACTTACTAAACTTGGTCTTGAGGTTGAAGTGCTTGATAAAAAGCAAATGGAAGAGAAAAAAATGGGAGCCCTGCTTGGAGTAGCACAAGGAAGTAGTAAAGAGCCAAAGTTAGTGGTGATAAAATGGAATGGGGCTTCTCAAGAACAAAAACCAATAGCTTTTATAGGCAAGGGTATAACGTTTGACACTGGTGGAGTGTCACTTAAACCCTCACGCGGTATGGAGTCAATGAAATATGACATGGCAGGTTCTGCTACTGTAGTTGGAGTGATGCGTACTCTAGCTGGGCGAAAAGCAAAAGTAAATGCAATTGGTGTGGTTGCACTTGCAGAAAATGCAGTGGATGGTAATGCTCAAAGACCGAGCGATGTAGTCACTTCAATGTCTGGACAAACAATAGAAATATTAAATACCGATGCAGAGGGAAGACTAATACTTGCGGATGCTTTATGGTATACACAAGATAGATTTGCACCGAAATTTATGATCGACCTTGCAACTTTAACTGGTGCTATAGTGGTTGCACTGGGAAATAATGAATATGCTGGTCTTTTTTCAAATAACGATGAATTAGCGAATCATCTGATTGATGCAGGAAATGAAGTAAATGAAAAATTATGGCGCTTTCCTATGAATGAAACTTATAACAAAATTATTGATTCGCCGATTGCTGATGTGCAAAATATAGCTCCTGCAGGTTCTGATGGAGATAGTATAATGGCTGCACAGTTTCTACAGCGTTTTGTAAACGACACTTGTTGGGCACATTTAGACATTGCAGGCACTGCTTGGCACGAAAAAGGCACTGATATTTCTCCAAGAGGGGCAGTAGGTTTCGGTGTAAGGTTGCTAAATAAGTTGGTTGAGAAGTACTATGAGATTAATAATTAAGGATCTTTGTATTGAGTTTATAGCTTAATTTATGGCTACATGAATGTCTATTTATAAGACGTAGAAAATGATATCATCAAAGTAACTTACATTTTCTTTTTTTGGGGATTCTAAAGTTACACACTTGAGCAGCATCAAGAGAAAGTATTTTGTTCAAATGATGATTGTAATGATGGACTATTAAAACTTTAAAGCTATTTAGCATTGACGGTGTATACTTAAGTGTTAAAATAAAATAAGAAGTTTTTAGGAGTTTATATGGCAGCAGGCGGAAAAGCGAAAACAGCTAGTAAAAATAACCCTACTCAGCGTAAGAAAGCTGAGCAAAAAATGTATAAAGATAAACCGGTAAAACCTGTTAGATATATAGATCGTGACTCGCGCATGAATTATATGTCTGCTCAATATGACAACGGCAATCTGGTTGAAGATGAGATAAGCTGCAATCCTATAAAGTGGGAAGCTGTATAATAGTTGTGGTTAAAGTTACTATTAATTCTAAGGAATGTGAAGTAGAGCATGGGCTCACTATAATTCAAGCTTGTGAAGTTGTGGGCGTTGAAATTCCACGTTTCTGTTATCATGAGCGTTTAGCAATTGCTGGTAACTGCAGAATGTGTTTGGTTGAAGTGGAGGGTGGACCTCCAAAACCAGTAGCCTCTTGTGCAATGCCAGTTGCAGAAGGGATGGTTATTCACACTGATACCCCTAAGGTTAAAAAAGCACGTGAAGGTGTGCTTGAGTTTTTGCTAATTAACCACCCGCTTGATTGCCCAATTTGCGATCAAGGTGGTGAATGCGATTTGCAAGATATCACGATGGCTTATGGGAAAGGAACCAGCAGACTTGATGAGCATAAGAGGGCTGTGCCAAAAAAACACTTCGGACCACTGATTGAGACTGCGATGAATCGATGCATTCATTGCACTCGGTGTGTTAGATTTTTGTCTGATGTTGCAGGTACAAATGAACTTGGAGGAATCGGAAGGGGAGAAAATGTAGAGATTAGCACTTACATAAAAAGGCATATTAGTTCTGAATTATCTGGAAATATCATAGATCTCTGCCCGGTAGGGGCTTTAACTTCAAAGCCTTACTCCTTTACAGCGCGTCCATGGGAGCTATCACATTGTGAGACTATAGATGTGCTAGATGCTGTGGGAAGTAGCATTAGAGTTGATTATCGTGGCCTGGAAGTTATGCGAATATTACCAAGGCTGAGCGAAGAGGTAAATGAAGAATGGATATCAGATAAAACCCGTTTTGCCTATGATGGACTAAAAGTTCAGCGTCTTGATCAACCTTATGTAAAAAAAGATGGTAAGTTAGCCCCAGTTGATTGGAATGAAGCACTAACTGTTGCTGCAAAGAAATTAAAGAATACAAAATCAAATAAAATAGCTGCAATTGCAGGTGATTTAGCAGATTGTGAGTCTATGCTTCTACTCAAAGAAGTGATGCAGAAGATCGGCTCGGGGAATATAGATTGTAGGCAAGATGGAGCAAAGCTTATACCAAATAATCGTGGGTCATATGTATTCAACACCACTATTGAGGGTATAGAAAATGCAGATTTATGTCTGCTTATAAATACAAATCCAAGAATAGAAGCACCAATAATTAACGCAAGATTGAGAAAGAGATATTTACAAGGTAATTTCACTATTGCAAATATTGGTCCTAATCTTGAATATCTATATAATGTTGAAAGATTAGGTGATGGTCCAAACGTTCTAAAAGAAATAGAAGAGGGAAATCACAAATTCTGCGAGTTACTGAGTGCGACTCAGAACCCTATGCTAATTATCGGTCAAGATGCATTAATAAGAGATGATTCTGAATCAGTTTTAGCTCTAGCTGGCAAAATTGCAGAAAAATTTAACATGATCAGAGATGACTGGAATGGCTTTAACGTACTGCATAAGGCTGCAGCAAGGGTTGGTGGACTCGATATTGGATTTGTTCCTAGCAAAGGTGGAAAAGACATTAATCAGATTCTAAAACAGGCAGAAAGTGGTGAGATAGAAGTAGTTTATCTTCTTGGCGCAGATGAAATTGATATATCAAAGTTAGAAAGTACATTTGTAATTTATCAAGGCCATCATGGTGATAGTGGAGCACACATAGCAGATATTATTCTACCTGGAGCTGCTTACACAGAGAAATATGCAACTTATGTAAATACTGAAGGGCGAGTACAGAGAACAAATTTAGCTATTTTTCCTCCTGGTGAAGCAAAGGAAGATTGGTTGATTATAAAAAATTTATCCCAATATTTGGGCCTTTCCTTACTATACGATAATTTATTTGATGTGAGGAAGAAATTATACACTATTGGTCCACAGTTTAGAGATGCTGACCAAGTGGTGAAAAACAAATGGGTACCAATTACCTGTGATGAAATAAAATTAAGTAATATCTCTTTCACTCTAAAAAAGTGTAATTTTTATATGACAGACTCAATAAGTCGCGCTTCAAAAATAATGGCAGATTGTACTAAGGATTTTTATGAACACTCTACTTAATATTTTATTTATTCTAACACCATTATTACTAATAACTCTGGTATATTTTCAACGAAAATTAAACTCTATATTTTTGTGTAAAGAACAAAATACATTAGAAAAACAGTTCGTTTATAAGCTAGTTGATTTTATCAATGATATTATTGCACTATTTACGGAAGGATATGTATGGATGGCAATAACATTTATTATAGTTAGCGAGGGAAGAGGGAATTATTTGCCTATCACAATGATCTTAATTATGATGTCACTAGTATCATTCATATGCATATCATTTTACTATTCTATTAAGCTAAATGCTGTACAGAAAAGTGTTGTCCTATTGATTTCAATAGGGACATTGTCTTTTGTGTCTAGAGCATTTGCTGTATTTTTTATTGCCACAATCATGAACTATTTTTTTGATTTAGGGTTGCATGTACTTGATATTTGATATTCTTTTTCTTCTTATTCCACTTTTGCTTTCAGTAGCATATTTAGTGTACTTTGAGCGTAAAGTTATTGGTGCAATTCAACTAAGGCATGGTCCAAGTGTAGTAGGGCCATTTGGGCTACTACAGCCATTTGCAGATGCTATCAAATTGATAATTAAAGAGCCGATAATACCATTTAGAGCAAACACCATACTGTTTATTATGGCTCCAATGCTCACTTTTATTTTAGCATTAATTTCCTGGGCAGTTATACCATTTGGAGCTGAAATAATTACAGAAAATGGACAGCAGGTAATAATCCCTAAGGTAATAGCAAATATTAATGTTGGAGTGCTTTATGTGCTAGCTATATCCTCTTTGGGAATATATGGCATTATTATTGCAGGCTGGTCTAGTAATTCTAATTATGCATTTCTTGGCGCTATAAGGTCAGCTGCTCAAATGATTTCATATGAAGTTTCAATAGGTCTAATAGTTGCTACAGTTGTTATTACAACTGGCACATTAAATCTTGGAGAGATGGTGGTGGCGAAACATAATATGCCATTTTGGATTAATTTATTACTAATGCCTATAGAAATAATATTTTTTATTTCTTTGCTTGCCGAAACTAATCGTCACCCATTTGACTTACCAGAAGCTGAAGCAGAGCTCGTCTCTGGGTATCACGTCGAGTATTCATCAATGCCTTTTGCTCTCTTTTTCTTGGGAGAATATGCAAATATGATTTTAGCAAGCGCTATGATGACAATATTCTTTCTAGGAGGGTGGTATCCTCCATTAGAGCTTAGTTTGCTGTATAAAATTCCTAGTTTAATCTGGTTTGTTTTGAAGATAGTTGTACTTTTGTTTATATTTGTTTGGATTAGAGCTACAATACCTCGTTATCGTTATGATCAATTAATGCGTCTTGGTTGGAAAGTATTTTTGCCAATATCGGTACTTTGGGTAATATTCATTTCAGGAGTGTTGCTTTTTACTGGGAATTTGCCTGGATCCAATGTTTAATTTCCCAAATACAAGGTTAAGGCGTAGGCGCTCAGGCAAGTGGATTCGCAATTTAACAAGTGAAAGCACTTTATCAGTAAATGATTTGATTTTTCCCTTATTTGTTCATGACGGAGAAGAAACAATTGAGCCAATTTCTGGCTTACCTGATATCAAATGTTATTCAATAGATGGATTAATTTCTATAATTCAGAAAGCTAAGGTCTCGGGGATTAATGCTGTTGCAATTTTTCCTGTAGTTGATAGTAAACTAAAATCTGAAAACGCCGAGGAAGCTTACAATCCTGACAATTTAATCTGTAAAGCAACTTGTGCTGTAAAATCAAATGTACCGGATATTGGCATTATTGCAGACATTGCACTAGACCCATACACTACTCACGGTCATGATGGCATTTTAAAAAGCAGTAGGATAGATGTAGAAAATGACGAGACTGTGTCAGCATTATGTAAGCAAGCACTTGTTTTAGCAAAAGCAGGATGCGATGTAGTTGCTCCTTCTGATATGATGGATGGCAGGATAGGAAAAATAAGAAAAACATTGGATGATAATAACTTTCAGAATGTGTCAATATTGTCCTATGCAGTAAAGTACTGTTCTAGCTTCTATGCGCCGTTCAGGCAAGTTGTCGGTTCGTGCGCATCATCAAATTTCATCGACAAAAGTGGTTATCAAATGGATTATAGAAATGCACGTGAAGCAATCTGCGAAATCGAAATGGATATAGATGAAGGTGCAGATTTTATTATGATAAAGCCGGGTATGCCATACTTAGATGTAATAAAAATAGCAAGTGAAAAGTTTAATTTTCCGATTTTTGCTTACCAAGTAAGCGGTGAATACGCAATGATAAAAGCTGCAGCAAATAATGGCTGGCTGGATTATAACAGAGTGATTTATGAGTCCTTAATTGGTTTTAAACGTGCAGGTGCAAGTGCAATATTTACCTATGCTGCACTTGATGTTGCTAAAAATTTGGTATCTACTTAGCAGTGTGGAACATCTAAGTAGGTAGCTGACCGAAGTGACTTGACAAACCTTCCCACTTTCCTTATCATATCAATAAGAGTATTTATCCTTGTTTTTAATCTCTGCAGATTTAACAGCAAAAATTCAGTAAAAAACTCAGATATATATTGGCAGATTACATAAAATTATAGCGGCTGCATGTCTTTTTTATTTTTTCTACATTCAGCCAAAACGCGCTTTAAATAAGCGTTAGCACATTATTACAATGCCGATTTAGATTATTATAGGGTTAAAACTCACTACTGGGGGGTTCTTTTGCCTTTTTTTTCGCTTGGTAAATTTTTTAATATTTATAGTTAAAACTTCAGGCCAGCGCGTGACCAGTTCTTATTACCTGTTCTGGATCTCAGTACTGGGATGATGCCATCATAGAGATCAGCTGCTTGAATGATGCTCATATTCCAGTACTTATAACGGTGTTATTCCATAGTTTGAGATCAGATGTAAGAATATTGAAGATGTCATTCCAGTACTGGAATCTAGAAAAAAAAGAGCCAATCCCTGGGCACTGGGATGACGATAGAAGGGGCAACGGTTATTGCTAAACTTAGGTCGTTTTTAACTATTTGCCTTTTTTCTATGCAAGAAGTTTATTGATAAGTCCATTACAATTCAGTATTGTGAAAAATATAAGTCAAGTGTTAGTTAGGACATGGGGATTTTTTTTCAATTTTTGGGTAAGGTGCTAGGCAAGGTTTTTCCTGCCAAAATAGTAAGCTCTTTTTTAGGAGTAGGATATTTACCTGGTTGGCAGCATTATTGGTCTTCTTTTCTAATATTATTTATTACTGACATTATATTAATGCTTACATACGGAGGTGATTTTATATTATATAAAATGCCGAATTCAGGCATAGTTGTAGCTGCTATTTTTACCAAGCTAGCAATAGTTATGTTAGTGCTGCAATTAGTTGGCATATCTATTTTTCATACTCAAGATCCTTCAGCTAGCAGTGATGAGAATATAGTAATACAAATAGCATCAGGACAGGTGATGACTGTTGCGCTTTCGATGCCGGCAATAATGTCAATTTATTATATTGTAAGTAAATTCTATTTAAGTATATGCAAGGCAATACTTAAATGTCCATTTTGGTTTAATGATCTTATGCATTTGTTCTTTTTCTTTATAATACCTTATTTATTTTTTAATATTGTAGAAGTAATAAAACCATGGCCGATAAGTACGATACAGCTTAGTTATAACAATGCAATATCAATCACATTTGAAGGGATTTTTCATGTGTTTTATGCAGTGATTTTATTGTACTTGACTGCATTTATATTCTGCGATCTGACTATGCATGATGCGATTGTCTTGAATAAAAGCATATTTGAGTATGTAAAAGAAAGTTCAATAGCCTTAAGTGACTATTTCCATGGCACTATTAAAAAAATAAGTATAGAATAGTACTTATTTGCTTATGTATTCAGTTTAAAAGATATACAGTTTGCGTGAATCTACAGGATATAATAAAGGGATTACAAGATTTTTGGGCAGATGAAAGGTGTACTATACTTCATCCATATACGTCTGAAGTTGGAGCTGGAACACTACATCCCGCAACAATCATGTCAGCGATTGACGAAAAATCAACAAAAATTGCGTATCTACAACCAGTAATCAGACCTGCAGACGGACGCTATGGCGACAACCCTAATCGTTTATATCAGCATCATCAATACCAAGTTATAATAAAACCATCTGGCAGCAATTTGCAAGATGTTTACTTAAATAGCTTAAAAGCTCTTGGTGTATCGACAAAAGAATATGATATTAAGTTTATTGAAGATGATTGGGAAAACCCAAGTGTTGGTGCATCCGGTCTTGGTTGGGAGGTTACATGCAACGGAATGGAAGTAACACAACTTACTTATATACAGCAAGTGGGAGGTATTGACTGCAGAATAATTCCTGGTGAAGTAGCATATGGGTTAGAGCGTTTAGCAATGTGCATACAGGGTGTAGATAATGTTTACGACATAATGTGGAACGGTAGCGGTGCAACTTATGGAAATATTTTTAAACAAAGAGAGCGAGAATTTTCTTACCTGGCACTTGATTATTATGATACTAAAGTAGTACAACAGCAGTTTGAGGATACAGAAAAACTGTGTAAATTCCTTGTTGAAAAAGAATTGCCGATAGCAGCTTATGACCAATGTATTAAAACGAGCCATCTACTTAATCTACTTGATGCAAGAGGTGTGCTTGGTGTGAATGAACGTACAGCCTATATTGGTAGAGTGAGAGAGTTAACAAAAAAATGCTGTGAATTATATAGAGCAAAGTAGAATATGTTGTCACAATTATTGTTTGAATGTCTTTCAGAAGAAATTCCATCAAGAATGCAGAATTCATCTGCAGCTCAGGTTAAGAGCTATATCACTAATGCTTTTAGTAAAAATAATGTGAAATTTGCATCTATAGAAGTTTATGTGACTGCACGTCGCATTGCTCTTTTTATTGATGGCATAAGTGCTTTGGAGCTAAAAGATTCTAACAATGAGATTAAAGGACCAAGAGTTAATGCACAGAAAAGTGCTATCGAAGGTTTTTTGAGAAAAAATCGAAAAGGTGAAGAAGATTTACTCATTTGCAAAGTAAATGATGAAGATTTTTACTTCATTAAGAGAGAAAGCTGCTTATTTAACATCAACGGGTTTCTCAAAAATCAACTGGAGGAAATGCTAAAAAACTTTTCTTGGCCAAAGAGTATGAGATGGAGTGAAAGAAAAGAGAGATGGGTTAGGCCAATTAAAAATATTCTATGTATTTTAAATGACGAAATAATACCTATATCTTTTGCAGGGGTTACAGCATGCAACGTGACGTATGGTCATAGGTTTCTTTCAGGTGATGCAGTACTTACTGTTAAAACACCCAAAGACTATTTTGAATTGTTAGAAAAAAATAATGTCATTCTCCAGTTGGATAAAAGAAAGAAATTTATACTAGATCAGATTAATAAGTTTACAAAAGAGGAGAACTTACAACTTAAAAAAAATGATTATTTACTTAATGAATTGGCAGGGCTTATAGAGTGGCCAATAGTATTATTTGGTAAAGTAAAATCATCAGAATTACCGAAGGAAGTAATACTTAGTATAATTAATACGCAGCAAAAGTATCTTGCTTTAAGTGATGGACAGAAAATATCACATTTTGTTACTGTTGTAAATGTTAACAACAATGAAGTTGTCAAAGGCCATGAAAGAATATTAGAAGCACGTCTTTCTGATGCCCAGTTTTTTATATCTCAAGACAAGAAGGAAAACCTAGATTACTATGTCAAAAAATTGAGCTCTATTTCATTTCATGCTTCGCTCGGTAGCGTAGAAGAAAAAGTGAAGCGTATTATCGCTCTTTCAAAGTATATAGCGATATTTATTCCACATGCTTCATTAATTAAAGTTGAACGTGCTGCATATTTAGCAAAGGCAGATCTTGCAACGTTGATAGTGAAAGAATTTCCGGGATTGCAAGGAATAATGAGTGGATACTACGCTTCTTATTTTCAAGAGGATAAAGAAGTAGTGGAAGCTATAACTGAGCACTATAAGCCAATTGGATCGGACCAAGAATGCCCTAAATCTCCTACTGCGATTGCTGTAGCTATTGCAGACAAAATGGATAGTTTGGTTGGCTTAATTGCAGCAGGTGAGAAAATCTCTGGTTCATATGATCAGTTTGGTTTGCGGAGAATGACAATTGGTATAATTAGAACAATACTTGAAAATAATTTGCATATTCTAATTAGATTGTTGATAGATAAGTCAGTATCTTTATGTTCAAGGCTTCTATTGAATAAAAATATAACTCCAGTTGATAAGCCAAGTGAAAAACAAATTTCAGAACTAGTATTGAAATTCTGCTTAGAAAGGTTCAAGATTATTTTAAAAAATAGAAATATAAGGCAAGATGTTGTAGATTCAATACTATATAAAGTCGATATTAATGATCTGCTGAAAGCGGAAAAGCAAACTGTGATATTGGATCGTTATCTTAGTACAAAAGAAGGTGAACAGGTTATAAGCACTTATAAAAGAGCCAGTAACATGATGAGCAAAGTGAGAAAAAGTGATGGCACTACTTATAATGCATCTTACAGTAAGAAGTTTTTGATTGAAAATGAGGAGATTGCGCTATCAAATTGTGCTATAGATGCTTGTAAAAACATAAAACAAGCGATAGAAAATAACGACTTTAATACAGCGCTTGATGAACTTGCTCGTTTTGCTCCATTTATCAATCAATTTATGGACAGTGTAAAGATTAACTGTGATTCTAATGAGCTTAGAATAAACAGGTTATCTTTGCTTGCAAATGTTGTTTCTACCTTTCATTTAGTAGCAGAGTTTAACCTTATACAGGTTAAACAATTGATAAATGCTCAAGCAATATAAGGAACAAATCAAATCATCTCCACAATCCTGTGGCGTTTATAAGATGGTTGGAGATAAGAATAAGGTTTTATACATTGGTAAAGCAAAAAACTTGAAGTCGAGATTATCCGACTACCTTCAATTCGAAAACCTTTCTGAACGAATCAGAGTAATGATCTCACAGGTTATTAAGGTTGAAATATTCATCACTGAGAATGAAATCGAAGCATTGCTTCTTGAAGCACAGTTAATAAAATCGTTAAAACCATCTTATAATATTTTGCTTAGGGATGGAAAATCTTATCCTTATATAACAATTTCTAAGCATGATTATCCAAGAATAGCAAAATATAGAGGTAAGTTTAAGAAGAATGAGTTTCATTACTACGGCCCTTTTCCATCTGCTGCTGCTGTTAAGAACACTATATTATCATTGCAAAAAGCTTTTCTCTTAAGAGTATGTTCAGATCAATATTTCTCTTCAACAAAAAGACCATGTCTTGAGTATCAAGTTAAGCGCTGTTCAGCACCATGCGTAGATAAAATTACAAAAGATGATTACTGCAAATCAGTAAAACAAGCACAAGATACTCTGCTAGGAAGGAATAAAGAAGTGCAAAGACAGCTATTTTCTACAATGGAAAAGTGCAGTAGGGAAATGAATTACGAGCTTGCTGCTGTCTATAGAGATCGATTGAAATTTCTTCAGCAAATTCAAATGCAGCCAATGGATTTTTCTTTTGAAGAAGATGCAGATTTCTTTAGCGTTGTAGGTGAGGCAGACTTAGCATGCATTGGTGTACTATCTTTCAGAGATAAAGGTAACTATGGAAGCATTCCTTACTTCATTGAGAATTGTAGTGATCATCCAAATGATGAAATTTTATCCACCTTTTTGGTCAATTTGTATAATTCAGTTAATACACCATCAGCGCACATTTACGTTCCCGATTTTATTAAGGATAAGGAAATTATAGAACAAGCACTTTATGCTCTTACTCAAAAATCAATAAAAGTTTTGTATGCAAAAAATAGTAAAGAGCGTGATTTGTTGAATTTTATTTACAATAATTCTAAGCATAGCCTAGAGCAGAAGCTTACTGATTATAGAAATAACCTAAAAAAGCTCGAAGAGCTTAGGAAGATTTTCTCGTTACCAAATATTCCAAAGCGTATCGAGGTTTATGATAATAGCCATATATCTGGAAATCAACAAGTTGGTGTGATGATTGTTGCAGGGCAGGAAGGTTTTTTAAAAAGTGAATACAAAAAATTTACTATAAAAGAAGAAATTTCAGGTGATGACTATAAAATGATGAGAGAAGTGCTGACTAGACGTTTCTCTGGCAATATAAAAGATATAATCCCTGATTTTTTACTGATTGATGGCGGTCTAGGACATGTTTCCATAGTGCAGAATGTATTGGAAATATTGAATATAAAAGTTCCTTTTGCTTGTATGGCGAAAGGTCATGATCGTAATGCAGGAAATGAAAGATTTTATGTGCCGGACAGAGAAGAATTTACTCTAGCAAGTGACAGCAAGGTCATGCTTTATTTACAATTGCTGCGTAATGAAGCTCACCGTTTTGCGATAACTTCGCATAGGAAAAAACGCGATAAACAGTTTTTTGCTTCACAATTAAGCAAAATATCTGGTGTTGGCAGTAAAAGAAAGAAGGCACTCATGTCTCATTTTGGTTCGGTAGAAAATATAAGCAAAGCTTCTCTAGCTGAAATTCAAAACGTACCTGGAATTGGTAAAGGTTTAGCAGAAATCATTTTTCAACACTTGAATTCTAAGAAAGGTACTCCTAAATAGGTACTCTAAAATTAACTTTTATTTCTTCTTAATAAGACATAAAAAGCCCCTTTACCACCATGTTTTTTTGTGGCTTGCTGGTAGTATAAGATCATATGCAGAACTTTTGTATCATTCAACCACTTATTTAAGCTATTCTTTATAGTGTCTATTTTATCTGTACTATTACCATGCCCCGTAATTACCAATAAGCACCTATTCCCTGCTTGATAATTTTTGATAATAAAATCTATCAATTTACAATAAGCAGTATCTATACTATAGCCGTGCAAATCGAGTTTATCGCTTATAAAATATTTGCCCCTATCGATCTTTAATTTTGTATTGTAGTCAAGACAAAATGATGAATCACCATTATCAGTATTAAGAAAATTTTCTTGTAAACTAGAGGCACCTTTATCAATCATAGATTTTATATTTACTTTGTGATCAACTTTCAAAGTAACTTTTCCACATTCTATTGGCTTAACATTTTTTTGCCAATCTAACTCATCATCTGACATAAATTCATTAATTGAACTGCATAATTTTACAACAATATATAAACACAGTAAAATATTGCTTACTCTATAAAAATCTGATTTTTAATAATGAGATGAAATCATCAAAAGCTAATGAAAACTGTTGGATATATGGAAAGCACACTTGTATTTCAGCATTAAGAAACAAAAACAGGCGGTGTATAGAACTGTTAGTAACAGAAAATTTCTACAGAGAATTTGAGAAAGAAATTAAACAATGTGCAGATAGTAAGGGCATTAAAGCTCGACTGGTAGAGAACAAAATGTTCAATGATGTTTTACCCAAAGGTGTAAATCATCAAGGAATTGCTTTAAAAGTTACTCCTATTTTTCACAGCTTAAATATTGAAGAAATAGCTGAAAGATCAGGTGAAAACTCTACTATAGTCATTTTAGATCAAATTACTGATACACACAATATAGGGTCGATTTTAAGAATCTCAGCTTGTTTCAACATTGATGCATTGGTTTTACCGTATCACCATTCACCAAGCGAAAATGCATCTATCGCAAAAACAGCAAGTGGCGCATTAGACATTGTTCCTCTAATATACGTTACAAACATAGTAAAGACGATGGAGTCTTTAAAAAAGATAGGCTACTGGTGTTATGGGTTTGATTGCAATGCAAAGGAAAATATAGATGAAATAAAGAATTTTGGGCAAAAAAGAGTAATTATTTTTGGTTCTGAAGAGAAAGGAATGCGGAGACTAGTTAAAGAAAATTGTGATTATCTTTTAAAAATCCCAATGTCAAACGTAATTGATAGTCTAAATGTTTCAAACGCAGCAGCAATAGGACTATATTCCATCTACATTAAAACAAAAATCACTGCAAATTAGTTGCAATGAAAAATATACTTCTTGCCTGCTATCAAGACTGTTGGAATCTAGAAAAAAGAATGCCATTTTAGCTTCACATGCACAGCTGGAAGATGTCATCCCAGTGCGTGACACTGGGATCCAGTTAAATTTGCGAGTATAAAAGTAATGTTAAAATATAACGTTTCTGATGATGATGGAAAAATTGATGCCAGTGTCTGGGCACTGGCATGATATCTTCCTACAGAATAATGTTCGTACAGCTGTGTATCACATGCTGGAATGACAACAGTGAATGACATAGCGAGATATCATCTACTGGCACTTACATTACCAATCCCAAGAAAGTGGTGCACTTGGATCTATTGGAATCTCGAAGGATGGCTGTGACATTACTGTCTTTACAGCTGCTTGAAATTCTGGGTCTTGAGAACTTACTTGAATTTTGTTATTAGCTTGAAAAACTGCGTTTTTTGCTAGCTCGGTGGCTACATCTTTAGGCATTGGTTTTAATCCTTTATCAGCTAAGAAATCTTTTGCTATCTTTTCACTACCTTTAGCACCATATACTTTATCGGTAGCTTTATCATCTGCAACCCTATCCAAAGCTTCACCAAGTTTATTTATTAAGATTGATTTTTGGCCATCTTTAGCAGAAAGAATAGCTTCTGTAAAGTTGGAAGCATCAATTTTAGCAAAACTAGTATCTACTGTGCCTTTAGTGTAAACCTTCTTAGTATCATCAGTACCAACTGTTGCAAGAGCAGGAACTAGAATATCCACAACAGCTTGTTCTGCAACTTTTGTTGCAAGATCTGTAGTTTTAACAAATGCAGTATCAGCAGCTGTTTTAGTGTAAACTTCATCAGCTGGAGCAGCTTTAATATATACCTTATTTGTAAAATCAGAAGAAGCAGTTATAGCATCCACGACATCTTTCGCTGCAGCTTTTGTTTTAAGCTCTGTAGCTTTAACGAATGCAGTATCAGAAGCAGTTTTAGTATAAACTTCATCAGCTGGAGCAGCTTTAATATATACCTTGTCATTAAATCCTTGTAATGCCATTAGGGCTGTTATAAAACTAGCATCGTCTGCTGCATCTTTTATTGTAGTAGTCATATCACCCTCTGTTAATTATAAAAACCATAGGGTGCATGAAAATAATATAAATTCCGTAAATACTAGATTTTGCATAAGATTTCCTTGAAGCTTTTCGCTTCAGAATTCTTCTTTTGTGATCTAAGTATGTAGTAGACGATGTCATCATTACACCGCCAACAATGTTGCAAAAAACGTAAAATTAGAGAAAAGCATTTCTCGAAAATTTCTATGTCCAAAAACAAGAGTGCCATTTATTTATAGTGCCAACAATCAATTAACCATCAGTTTCAATGTATGATATGAACATATTATTTCAAGGAAAGTTCATGGGAAATAAGAGATTAGCTATACGGATTAGCTGTAGCTATGAAACTAACCGGTTGGCAGAAAAGTATTTGTTAGATGCTTATGAAAAAGCCGTGTCAAAGCAAGTAAGCCAAAAAAATTTAAAACATAAAAATGGGATTCAAGGAGGATCAAATGGTAACAGTGAGTTTATATGCAAGAGTTTCTTCGGGGAAACAAGCACAAGAAAATACAATAGCAAGTCAAGTTGCAGCTTTAGAGAAGCAAATTAGTACGGATGGATACAAATTATTAAGTGAGTATAAATTTATTGATAATGGCTACAGTGGATCTAATCTAGTCCGTCCTGATCTAGAAAAGTTACGTGATAAAGTAACAGAAGGTAAAATTGATAGAATTTACCTTCATTCACCTGATCGCTTATCTAGAAAATATGCATATCAAATGGTATTACTTGAAGAATTTGAGAAAGCAGGAGCAGAAACGGGTTTCTTAAATTATGAGATTAACGATAATCCAGAATCTCAATTGCTGTTACAAATGCAAGGTATGATAGCAGAATATGAACGAGCGAAAATTATGGAACGAAGTCGTCGCGTAAAGATTTATGCAGCTAATAAAGGTTGTGTAAGCGTAATGGGAGGAGCTCCTTATGGTTATCGTTATATAGATAAATATATGAGAGGAGGACAAGCTTTATTTGAAATAAACGAAGAAGAAGCTAATGTTGTTAGGAAAGTATTTTTGTGAGTAGGAAGAGAAAGGACAAGTGTTGGGGAAGTGTGTCGTCGGCTAAACACTATGTCTATTATAACACGAACAGGAAAAAAGTGCTGGGATAGAAGTATGATTTGGGGTATGTTAAAAAATCCTACTTACAAAGGACAAGCGGCTTTTGTTAAAACAAAAGTAGGTATAAAGTTACAACATATCAGACCACAGAAACATTCTTGTGAACAACCGAAAGATAATTACTCTACCTATTCTGTTGAAAAAGCAAATTGGATTTATGTTAAAGTGCCAAATATAGTGAACGAAGATGTATTTGATATAGTTCAAGAACAATTAGCTGAGAATAGAAAAATAGCAAGGACAAGAGAAAGAGGAGCAAAACATTTACTACAAGGTTTAATCGTATGTAAGCGTTGTCGTTATGCATATTACGGAAGTTCTGTAAGAACCTGTTCACAATCTTTTCAGAAGCAAAGCAGCGAAAGCAAGAACGACCATTTGCAGGCTAGTGTTGAGTTTCCGCTCGCAATTTTTCCAAAGTCGCCTACATTTTTGCAACCAGGCAAAAGAAGATCTCTCAATTTGTCCTCTTCCTGCAAGACTTCAGATCTGCTACAATAATCTCAAACTTTCCTCGACTTATATCACTTGGATATAAACTTCCCATATCCTACTTTATCCTCTCATTCTATCCCTTTTTTGAGATCATGTACAGGTTCTTATCAAGTTTGGATCGATATTGACCAGCTCTACTAATATTTTTGCTGCCTGAGGATTATTTTCAATCTCATCAACTGTTTTGTTTTTTAGTTGATCAAACTTTAAGAATGCTGGTCTGTATTTTGTATTTTCCTCATTACGTAACTCTTCAATAGTAATCTCTCCTTTATGATATTTTTGATACATTTCACCACGTTCTTTATTCAAATTATCGAATTTGTCTGCCTCACTCTTAATTTTTGTATCATATTTTGATAATATTCTAAAAGCCTGATTTTTATACTCTTGACTGTTTTTATATTCATTACCTTGTTGGTCAGAGTAAGTTAGTTTATCCTGTCCATCAGGAGTTTTTACTACCTTTAAAAAATGATATTCCTTTTATATATCGAGGTTATCATTTGTTGCCCTATTAATAGCACGAGCAACATCATAAAATGCAACATGTTCTACAGGAGAAAAATTTCCAACGTTTTCTCCATCTATCTTTTCTATATTTGCTTTATAGTAGGATATGTTTTTAATTTCTCCACCCACTATTTCTTGACCAATTGCTATAAAATCTCCTCTTGTAACTTGCAAAGCGTTGAGATGTTCCATTGCAGTTTCTGTATCATTCTCAGCAAGCCAACTTTTGAAGTCAGTATCATGTCCTTTTATGTCTTTCAAAAAATTTTTTGACTCATCTGAGTTACCTTGACGTAAAGCATCTAGGTAGTCTCTTAATAAACTAGGATCTTTTTCCTGTAAGTACATTATCAACGCATGACCTGTTTTATACACTAAACTGTTTTCTTCACCATTGGCTGAATATTGTAAATTTAAAATTCCACCCAGATCCAAATTTGCGGCTTCAGTTTTATCAATGCTTGACCCTTGAGCATTGAACTTGTGATCTGAATGATGTTCAAAGTAATCTGCAATTCCCTCCATTAATACTGTAGGTAGAGATTTTCCTCCTGTAGCCAAGTAAGTCAAACCATGCGCAAATTCATGCTGAAGGTTATGAACGCCGCCTTGCTGATAGACATACATCTCAGCAAAAACATCAGCTTCTCCTTTGTAGTAACACTTACCACCTTCATCTCCAAGGTAAGAACCAAAACGTTCGCTTCCACCAAGGTGAGTGTAATCAGCCTTATCATCAAACACATAAATTTTGAATGTTTGTTCTGAGCTACCAGGCTCCAGTTTAAATGCATCTTTAAAATTAGTAGCTGTTTCTCTTATCTCACTTTCAATGTGAGCAACTTTACTTGCTCTTAAATTATGAGAATAAACTTCTACTTTAATATTTAAATCTTTAACTTCTATGATATGCTTATTGTTAAAGTATTCTTCTTTAGTTATATTTTTATTTATTTGTTGATTGATTGTCATTACTTTAACCCCTAATTTATTAATCTTTACAGTATCAAGCATAAAGTGACTCATCTGAAAAAAACGTAAATTCTCATACTGGTATAATTTATATCTTAATAAAAAAGTATAGATAGTTAACTTAATATGTAACATTTAGAATGTGGCTAAAATTCTATAGCTAACCTTAGGTGGCTGCTAACAAGTAACGGAATTATAAATATTAAGAAATTTATCAACTTTGAAAAAGGCAAAAAAATCCCTATGTAGCGAGTTTTGACCCTATAACAATGTAAATTGGCGTTGTAATAATGTGCTAACGCTTATTTCAAGCGCGATTTGGCTGAATGTAGAAAAAATAAAAAAGACATGCAGCCGCTATAATTTTTATGTAATTTGCCAATAAATATCTGAGTTTTTTACTGAATTTTTGTTGTTGAACCCGCGCGGATCAAAAATAAGGATAAATACTCTTATTGAGATGATAAGGAAAGTGGAAAGGTTTGTCAAGGAGTTTCATTCAGCAAGAAGTCTAAAAGCAAATTGACTTTCATTTCACTGAAGCACTATACTAAGGTTAAGATGGGTAATTAGCTCAGTTGGTAGAGCACTTGCTTGACGTGCAAGGGGTCACTGGTTCGAGCCCAGTGTTACCCACGTTTTTTTGCTCATAAAAAGATTTTATATGACAGCAGTGCACAATAGCAAACACTCAATAGCAGAGTCCAAGCGCTTAATTTATTCCATAATAATAGTTGCAATAACAATGCTTATGGAGATAGTAGGTGGAGTAATTTCACACTCGCTTGCTCTGTTATCAGATGCAGGGCATATGCTCACTGATCTTTTTGCCTTGGTTTTAAGCTGGATAGCACACAAATTTTCAGCTAAGAAATCTGATTTACAGAGGTCATATGGGTATCACAGATTACAGATAATCGCAGCATTTGTTAATGGTTTAACTCTATTTTTCATCGCAGTGGTCATTATCATTGAGTCAATAAAGAGATTTATTTTTCCAGTTGATGTTGAATGGAAAGTAATGCTAATAATTTCTATACTTGGCCTAATATCTAATATCATAGTCTTTTTTATATTACATAGTAAATGCGAAAATAATATAAACATAAAAAGTGCTGTATTGCACGTTATAGGAGATATTTTAGGTTCTGTAGCTGCTATACTCGCATCCGTAATCATCATGCTTACTGGATGGCAAGTAGTGGATCCTATTCTGTCAGTGTTTATCAGCGTAATAATCCTAAACAGTGGATATAAAATTCTCAAGAATTCTTGTCATATACTTCTTGAAGGTACACCTGAAGGTGTATCTGCTGAGGAGATAAAAAGTGAGATTGTATCTAAGTTACCTGAAGTGATAGATGTGCATCATATACATGCATGGTCACTATCTGATAATTATTTTATACTTACTATGCATGCCAAGATAAAGCAAAATGGACAACACACTAATATTTTGTATGAGATAAAAAAAATACTATTAAATAGGTTCGAAATTGCGCACTCTACAGTTGAAATTGAATACGATGAGTGCGTAGACAGTAAAATACTTAAGCATTGACATCTATAGGCTATTTGTTATTACTACAATATCATAATATTATAGAGAGTAGGCTATGATAGGTATTTCCCAAATACAATTTCCTGGAAAGGATTCTTACAGATTAAAGATAGCAAATTACTTCGCAGCTTTTGTTTCTTTAAGCATTTTAGTTAATCCTGCCAATGTCTTTTTATCTTTTGCCACATTGTTTTTTAGATCTGAAATAAAAACTTTTTACGTTTATAAAGACATAAAAGCTGCAAAGCAGGAAAAAATAAGTAAAAAGGAATATTGGGAAATATTTTTTGAGAAAAATAAAATCAAAATAGCATCTTTCCTTTTATTTTTTGCTTCTGTAACATATCTAACCTTTACAACTACTTTTCTTATATTTACTTAACTGTTCTATTTCAAAAAGTTCTTCAAAAGATAACCCCGTTTCATATTTTTTTAGGCTCATTTTAATTTCTATGACATTGCCTACTTTTCCTATTCCAGGTATGTTAAGCACTGGAATTTTTTTATCAGCATAGAATTCCTTTGTATTGGACTCTCGTATATGAAAAATGAATGCTGTTTTCTCTTGCCCTTCATTACCTTGAACAAATATTAATGTTGTAACAGGGCTTTTAGATAAAGTGTATTCTGTTCCCTGAGGCCAATTTAGCGGATACTCATTGTATAAATATATATATTTTTTTACGTTACCCTGATCTTGACCAATCTTGTTGATTAAAATTGATTGACCTAGTATATCTCTACTGAAATAGTAATGATCTTTTGTTTCTTTATTTGCTGGAAAAGTATGGTATTCATTTGATAACAAACCTGCTATTTCCTGCTTAAAATCTTCTTCAGAAATTTGTTGATTATTCCATCTGTGAGCTAATTTTACAAATTCCTCCATCAAAGGAGCTGGTGGTTGTTTAATGGGTTTTACTTCAGCTTTAAACGGTTCTGCGTAGTCTTAATTTAACCCAACAGCAATGGCATTATCTGCATTGGTTAAAATCCTGATCTTATTTGGTCTAAAACCTTCAATGTAACCTTTAGCTTTCTCCAGCGCATCACTTGGATCAACTTGTCCTTCAGTTCCAGCCTTGAGTTCAATAAGAATTGGAACTGAATCAATAGCACGATCAGGTCCACGAACAAGCAAAACAATATCAGCGTAACCTCCGCCAGCAAACTGCTCCAGATAGAGTTTGGCATTATCACGATATCGAAAGTTATCAAATACTCCTGCTACAAAACCATGCTGATCAGCTTCACGAGCTTTAATGACATAAACATTATCTTGTAAATTTAAATTGGTATGAACTTTTTTAATATAATTTAGAATGGCTTTGAGATTGTCCTGAACTTGCTTTTCATCTGAACTAGAAAGCTTTTCAATATAACTTTCTAGATAGATAGACTTACCTAACTTTTTTACCACTTCTTGAAACTTTGCTGCAGGCTCGATGGGTTGATCTACAATTTTCTTTTTGCTTTCTACCTTAATGTTTATTTTTTCACCTTCCACGTCACTCTTTAAAGTATACCCCTTTGATGACAAAATTCTTGATATCTCCTTACTAAAATCATCAAGATTTTTACTTGAACTATTTAGAAATTGCTTAGCTTTCTTAAAAAATTCATCTTGAGGTAGATAACGACCCTTTAGCCCATCATAGTTAATTTGAATTGTTTGAATATTTCCATATATATCCTTAGCTTTACACTCCAGCATGTTATTTTTCAGGTATAAATATAACTTCTTTGATTTAACATCCTTGTCTGATTTAGGCTTGCTTTTTACTAACTCATACTTATCTTTCAAAATTTTTATCACATCAATTTGAAGCTTACGTTCGTCCAATGGAGTGTAATCTCTACCCATCACATTCTTCAACTCACCTGTGGTGAATTCAAAATTCTTAGTATTTATTTGTTTAGAATGTTGAGCTTCTATATCTTCAGTGAAAATAAAAACATGTATTTTGGATTCTGTTTCTGCTACGACCTTTAAAGTTCTTGCTCCCTCAAAACGAAAGTGTAACTTCTTTATACCTAGCTTATCGTTAAGCTTAGTATCTAACACGATGAAAAAAGAACCTAAAAATCTATGAGGAAAAAAGCCGGGCCTTTCACTAGAATGTAAATAAGATTGTATTTGATCAACCCATGATTGAAATCTTGCTTCAAACGATTTATCGAGTAAATCCACTGCATCAGAAATTGAAGAATCTACCTTACCAAAAAGTAACTCCATTAGCTCTAAATCTTGTGGTCTTTCTTATTGCTGATTATTATTAACCATAATTACCCCTAACTTTAACCCTCCGAAAATTTTACCATTACCTAAGCTCTTTGCCTACTTTCGTTTAAGTATAAGTAACAAAAACAATACACTTTGCTTCTAACATCAGTACCCTCTTGTTGTAAAGTATCTATATCCAGCAACGAACCTGGTGACTGGCTATCACCTGCTCCTCTATCTAATTGCATGCCTCTAATTCTAGTAAATATTTCATATTCTGACCTATCTTCTTCCATAATATATTGCATTTGCTCTTGATTAAGAGAGTTAACGATTTCAGACAATATTTTAACAGCTTTATTCTTTTCAATGAGAGAAGCAACTAAATCTCTAGTTGACGAGAGTTGTTCGCTTAGCTTATTTAAATAGTGTTGTTTATGATCCTCAAAGCCAAAACTATTCCACATAGAGGTAAGCATTTCACTACCAGATTTAACAAAACTATCATCTGGTGCAGAAGTAATTGAATCTAATACTGTAAACATTAATACAGAATATTTTTCAGAAGATAAGCCTTTTGGCTCTAAATGCTCAAATAGCTTTCTAGCACTTTCAAAGGAGTAACTTCCTGTGAGCTTACTTAACGTATAATGATACTTATTTTGTTTAAAATCCCTTTTTAATAATTCATGATATCTGTTAGAATCGAGATAACGTAGGCAAAAATTAACCATCCCAACATCATCAGTAGAAAAACGTCCTTTATTATACGCTACTTCCATTAATAAGTCTTCTTTCCTTTTTGGAGATACACAATCAATTGATTGCAACTTATTCCAAAAGAATTCTAAAGCTTCAACATGCTTTTCTAGCATTGCACACTTAAAAGCATAAACGTATGGATGCTCATTATTTAACTTCAACTGATGTTCCTGGTTATTCATAGCATGTGACCAGTAGATCATTAAAGCACCTTCATCACATCCTTTAACTAGACTCTCTACTAATTTACTACCTAATGTTAATTTGAATTCTTCAAAAATAGCTCTTATCTCGTCTTCAAAACAACACCAGCATGCAATTCTGTAGCGATCAAAGGAATCAAGAAGAGGTTTTTGTCCATCTTTAATTTTTAAGGCTAATAATTTTTTCCCTAATGCATACCTATTAAGCTCAACGTGACCTAAGGTGTCATCGATTTTCCAACAGGTCCCGCTTTCTAAAATTTCCTTAACAAATGGTGTTATTATTGTCCTGTCCCATTCACGCAATAGTGTCTGATATGCAATACAATATCTCTTAATTTCTAATTCCTTGAATCCTTTATGAGGATCATCTATCTTTGATAGATGTTAGTAATACCCTTTGTACATTCTCGTAATCCATACTTAGCCCTCCTAGCTAACAAAATTTTATACATTTTCAGTATATTACTCCACTTTTAAAATTTTTCAATCATTACTGTAGAAAATTTTTCTAAGAACCTGTACATGATCTCAAAAAAGGGATAGAATGAGAGGATAAAGTAGGATATGGGAAGTTTATATCCAAGTGATATAAGTCGAGGAAAGTTTGAGATTATTGTAGCAGATCTGAAGTCTTGCAGGAAGAGTCCTCTTCCTGCAAGACTTCAGATCTGCTACAATAATCTCAAACTTTCCTCGACTTATATCACTTGGATATAAACTTCCCATATCCTACTTTATCCTCTCATTCTATCCCTTTTTTGAGATCATGTACAGGTTCTTAGAACTAACAGAAGAATTTGTCCACCAGTAAAGCCAGAGCTATGTTTCTCATTACCTTTGCAAAAATCTTGCAAAAACATTACTAATTTTCCCTTATTCTCATTACTAAATGGTTAGCCATCAAGCATATGTAAGTGATTTATATATTCAATAAATTCTTTAAATCCCTCATTATTAATAGCATCTTCTGGTACTGGATCATATTTGCGTATTAACTTACCAATATTATTACTAATATCGTCATTCAATTGATGGGGCAGTAAATGCTCATAAGTACCATCAAACTTATTTGTCATACTGCGAGTATTTTCTTTTATGCCTTCTAAAAAGAAACTTATAGCAGCTTTGAGTAACGTAAATGGATTAAAATCCTTTGGCCTTAATTCACTTTGTGATAGAATTAAAACCATTGCAAGTGGTATTGTTGCAATTAACGAAACGAGCAGCAGTATCAAATGTAGCCTCAGACTCTAGACCGCTGTCGTCACTACTAACACTTTCACCAGTAATAGAATGAGAAGCGATTTGCTCACTCTGAATATTATCATTATTCTCTTTCCTTCTTTCATTCCACATTTGTATTTCCACTGCTATTGATTTTTCTCTATCATTTCCTAATTTAGTAATTCCATTCACAAATGAACTGACTCGAGTTATATTATCATTCTGAGATGAGTGGTCACAACTTCCTTCTCCAACTTGGATGTGAAAGCCTTTTATCTTCTTTCGCGAATGATTTTCTTCTGCTTCCTCTAACATTTGTACTATCGCTTCCTTATTTTCTGTATTACCTACCACCTCCCTTGGAGTCTTATTTTTACTTTTTAATGAAGGATTCACTCGATCATCACTTAGTAGTTGTTTTACCATGCTTTCATGTCCACAAGAAGTAGCAATATGCAAAGCAGTTAGCCCATCATTTTTAGAACCATCTTTTACTCGAGCGCTAACACTTGCTTTCTTTTTTAGTAAAAGTTCCACTATTAACATATTGTTGCATGCTGTAGCAAGATGTAACAACGTCCAATCTTCTGCAGCTTCTTCTGAAATTTTTATACTAAATTGATATTCTTTACTAAAATTTTTACTAAACTTGTTGTACTCTCCTGCATCTTTTCCTTTTAACTCATTCTTTATTTTTTCAAGTAAATTATCTTCATCCAAATCGCTACTTTCACTTACCTCATTTATTATTTCAAAAAACTTCTCCTTCTCTATTGCCATAACCTTTCCCTCTAAATTTATTTTTATCGCTGCATAATCTCACAAAAAAGTTAAATTTATCAATATTCTATATTTTATATAAAATAAAATTTGCTGTTTCTAAAAATTGGTAAGCATGTTTTTGATGAGATTGTAGAAAACATACTTTTATGACACCATTTGTTGTACGAACTAACTTGGCGAAAACAGATGTTTATATAGTTGTGTGGCAAAATGTTTTGCACTAGTTGTGCTATCTCGTTTTCCGTAATAGTTGAAAAAATTAGTAGAAAGTTGTTGTAAGTTTATGTATTTTGAGGCTGTAATGGTCAAAGGTACATGAAGTATGATCAGAGTTAAAGGTGCAAGAGAGCATAATTTGCAGGGTATTGATGTCAATATACCAAAAAATAAATTAGTTGTTATAACTGGACTAAGTGGTTCTGGTAAGTCTAGCCTCGCATTCGATACGATTTATGCAGAAGGCCAACGCCGATACGTCGAAAGTCTATCGGCTTATGCACGTCAATTTCTTAATATTCAAGATAAACCAGATGTTGAGTCAATCACAGGCCTCTCTCCTGCAATATCAATTAATCAAAAGTCGATCTCAAAAAATCCAAGATCAACTGTTGGAACCGTTACTGAAATTTACGATTATGTACGTTTGATATATGCACGAGTAGGAATACCTTATTCGCCTGTAACTGGGTTACCAATAACGAAACAGGCTGTATCTCAAATTGTAGATACTATTATAGCATTACCTTTAGAAACTAAAATATATATACTTGCTCCTATTGTGCGTGGCAGAAAAGGAGAGCACTTCAAAGAGATATTGGAAATTAAAAAGCAAGGTTACGTGAGACTAAAAATAGATGGTGAAACATACAATATAGATGACTTGCCTAAACTCGATAAAAACAAGAAACATGATATTTTTGTTATTGCAGATAGAATCTCCATATCAGATGATATAGGAAATCGACTACCAAGCAGTATAGAATCAGCATTGAGTCTGGGCCATGGCTTAATGTATGCAGAAATAGTGAACTTACCTGATAACCACAATTCCGAGTATAAAAATGGTCAAACTTTAACTTTCTCAGAGAATTTTGCATGTCCTGAGTCTGGCTTTACTCTTGAAGAAATAGAGCCAAGATTGTTTTCTTTTAACAGCCCCTACGGTGCATGCAGTTCATGCAATGGGCTAGGTAAAAAACTAAGTGTTGATGCAAAGCTAATAGTGCCAGATGAAACGCTCTCGATATCTGAAGGTGCTTTAAAGCCAATTGGATCAATATTCCGTCAAGTGCATACAAATTATGGATTGCTAAAAAATGCAATTCTATCACTGGCTGAAAATTGCAAATTTAGCCTTGATGTTCCGTGGAAGAATATAGATCAAAAAGTGAAGGATTTAATACTTTTTGGCTCTAAAGAAATGAAATTTCAAGGTTTGGTCAGTATCCTAGAACGCCAGATGGATTACGATGCATCACTTATTGATAGGTATTGTTCTGTTACTGACTGCAAAGAGTGTGCTGGCTATAGATTGAGAAAAGAAGCACTTACAGTGAAAATTGACGAAAAACATATAGGTGAAATATCAAGGCTCAGCATCGATGAATCCCTTAAGTGGTTTGGAAATTTATCAGATAAACTTACAGAACAACAAAGGCAAATTTCAAATAAAATATTAAACGAAATAATCAAAAGGCTGACATTTTTAAAGAATGTAGGGCTAAATTACCTTACACTTGACCGTGAATCTAGCACTCTCTCTGGTGGTGAAAGCCAGAGGATCAGGCTTGCTTCGCAAATTGGTTCTGGTTTAACAGGAGTGCTATACGTGCTTGACGAACCCTCAATTGGCCTTCATCAATGTGATAATGATCGATTAATTGCCACACTTAAAAATCTGAGAGACATGGGTAATACTGTGATTGTTGTTGAACATGATGAAGACACAATAATGGCTGCTGATTATGTGATTGATATTGGTCCTGGAGCTGGCGTAAATGGAGGAAAAATCGTTGCAGAAGGAACACCAGATCAGGTACAAAAAAATTCAGAGAGCATAACAGGACAGTATTTAAGTGGAAAGAAGGAAATTTCAATTTCAAAAAGAAGAAAGCAAACAACTCAGTTCATAAAGGTAGTTAACGCATGTGAGAATAACTTAAAAAATATAAATGTTGAATTTCCTATAAGGAATCTTATTTGTGTTACTGGAATATCAGGAGGAGGAAAATCAAGTTTAGTAATAGAAACACTATATAAATACTCAGCACAGAAGATAAATCATTCATCTGCAAAGCATGGTAAATGCGATAAAATAGAAGGCCTTGAGTATATAGATAAAATTATAGAAGTTGATCAATCACCAATTGGTAGGACCCCAGCATCAAATCCAGCAACATATGTTAGTATGTTTACTCACATCAGAAATTGGTTTGCAGGTCTCCCAGAGTCGAAGGCACGAGGTTACAATATAGGCCGATTTTCATTTAATACCAAGGGAGGAAGATGTGAAGCTTGTAAAGGTGATGGGCATTTAAAGATCGAGATGCATTTCCTACCGGACGTTTATGTGAAATGTGAGCAATGTAGAGGACAGAGGTATAACCGAGAAACATTGGAAGTTACTTACAAGGGAAAATCAATTTCTGATGTGCTTGATATGACAATAGATCAAGCATGTGACTTTTTTGAAAATCTTCCAATGATAAAGGAAAAGTTGATTTCTTTACAGGAAGTAGGGCTTGGTTATATAACGCTTGGACAGTCGTCAACAACGTTGTCCGGGGGTGAAGCACAACGAATAAAGCTGTCTAAGGAACTATCAAAGCGATTTACCGGGAAAACATTGTATATTCTCGATGAGCCAACAACTGGGTTACATTTTGAAGATGTAAATAATTTACTGAAAATACTCCATAGGCTAGTTGCTTTAGGAAATACTGTTATAGTTATTGAGCACAATTTACATGTTATAAAAACTGCTGATTACATAATAGATATTGGTCCAGAGGGTGGAGTAAAAGGTGGCGAAGTGGTTGCTGTAGGAACTCCAGAAAAAGTTGCACAGACTCCAAAAAGCGTTACAGGCAAGTATCTTAAAACATATTTATTGGATCAAGTATCGACTATTTCTTAATAATTAGATTATGAGGAGCATTTTAAAAGGTATACCTAACATATTTAATTCATGAATCTTCTATTATTAAAAAAAGCTACAGATCTCATATTTCCAAACGTATGCGTAAGTTGTGAACGTATAATTGATAAAAGTTATGATTTATGTAGTGAATGCAATAAAAAAATCAATTTTTTAATTAAGCATTACTGTAATGTTTGTGGTGTAGTAATTCCAGATAACATTGATACATGTGGTAGATGCATCAGTAACCCTTCACCATTTAAAGTATTAAGATCAATTTTTGCCTACGATGAACATAGCAAAAATATGATTATAAATTTTAAATTTTTTGATAACTTAAACTACATGAAAGTCTACGCAAAGTGGATGTAAAAAGCTAACAAAGACATGTTTCAAAATGCAGAGGTCATAATTTCCATACCTCTACATAAAATACGCTTATTTAAACGTAAATATAATCAAGCAGCATTGCTCGCGAAGGAATTAAGTAAGTTATCTCATTTATCTTATACACCATTTGCAATAAAACGTATTCGTCACACTGTACCTCAAGCTGGTCTTTCACTTAAAAGGCGTGAAAAAAAAATTGAGAAAGGCTTTTAAAATAAGCAACAGCGAAATTATCAAAAACAAAATCGTGATATTGGTTGATGATGTAGTAACAACTGGTGCAACTGCAAGGTCTTGCTCTCAGGAAATTTTAAACTCTGGTGCAAGAGAAGTGAGAGTGCTATCGCTTGCAAGAACTGTATGAAAATCAGCTTTAAGGTATAATTTTCATTTTTGAAAACTGTTTAGTGTCTTAGTACTAACTTCTGTATCATTTCTCTTAAAAAAATTCTAGTTATAGTGTATACTGACTCTATAATTAGAGCTCTTTTTCTAATAATTCGAATAGCTGGATATTCTTTCTGGCTCAATTTTTTATAGCAAACCAATGGTTTGATTAAAATCAGGAGAATATGTAGGCAGATATATAACTTCAGCACCGACACTTTTAACAAATTCACTTAAAAGATGGGTTGTTGAGAGATCTTCTTTTGCCTGGTTGCAAAAATGTAGGCGACTTTGGAAAAATTGCGAGCGGAAACTCAACACTAGCCTGCAAATGGTCGTTCTTGCTTTCGCTGCTTTGCTTCTGAAAAGATTATGAATAGGATCTGAGAGCCTGCAATGATGGAGATAGAGAAGCTGTAAAAAATAAAAAAGACGCGTTGATTGCAAATTTACTAGATAGCCAAACTTTCTCTAGAAAAGAACGAATTCCTAACACATGTTTTACTGGTGTTATCTACAGAATGTTAAGTACATTAGAGGGTATTCATTCCGATCCAGAGATTAAGTTTACACCACCTAGACAAATGCTCCTTACAGAAGCAGAAAATGAAGCACGTAAGTTTATGTTAGACAGGCTAAAAAATAAGAAAAACAGTAAAGAAATTCTTAGGGCTTGGCATAACGCCCAAAATAATTATGAAGATGATAAAAGTCAAAAAATAGTTGATGATTTTATTGCAGAAGTAAGCATTACTTTAATGAGAAGATTACTGAGTTTTACTTCTCAATATAGTGAACAAATTGCGCTGACATTAATGAAAAATATCAGCTCTGTAAAGTTAAATAAATTAGAGCACTTTGCGCTGTCTCAGCACATAACAAATAAACTACAGGGGGATGGTTTAGACGATCAACTCGAAAACATCAAAGGAAAAGTCTTTTTGGAGCTTTTAAACCAAAATTTACTTAGAACAGATTTTTTCTCAAGGACTCATCTTTAACTGAAGCTAAGAGAATAGCTAGCAAAATAATAAAAGAAGAAGTAAAAGAATTAAAATTGAAAGCCAAGAAGACTATTAAGGGTCAAGTGGCCAGAATGTTAGATAGTTTAAGAACGTTACCACTAGAGAAAAGGTGTTATAGGGTATACACGGAACTGAGTAAAAACAGCAGAGACGATAAAGAAGAAATAAAGAAAATTCTGCAAGAAAAGCTAGCAATAACAGAAGCAGTGATAAATAACATGTTAAAAAAAGAAGCTTCACACAGGCTAGAGATAGAGATTGAAGATATTTATAATCAAAATAAGCGCAATGTAACCACACTTTATGAAAAAATACAAGAAGTGAAGCAAAGATTCATTGAAGATGAATTTTTAATACTTCAAGAAGTAGAGAGTATAACAAGAGTAAAAATTACAATCTTAAATAAAGAAGATAAAATAATACCATCAAGCAGTTTATCTCGTAGTTTAAGTGTCAGTGATTTAACATCTCATTGCTTATAAAAACTTATGCTCTCTGCCTTGCAGAAGATTTGCAATATTTTTGTAATGCTTCAAGAAAATTAATATCGCTACAGTGAGTAGTATAAGGAATAATTCTTTTTGAAAAAAGAAAGATGCTATAACAGCTGCTGCAGTAGCAGCCAAGGAAGCAAGAGAGGAGTACCGAAAGATAAAAAATACTATTAGCCAGACAAATACAAATGCTAATGCTATAGAAATGTTAAGTGCTACTAAAACTCCCAAAGTTGTTGCAACCCCCTTTCCTCCATTGAACCTTAGCCAAATAGGAAACATATGCCCTAGAACTGCTAAAATTGCAGATACATATATATAAAAATCGTTATTATCACAAAATTGTTGTGCTGTATAAACCGCGACAAATCCTTTCAAAGAGTCTAAAAATAATGCGAGGACAGCAAGTCTCTTATTTCCTGTTCTTGCAACATTTGTAGCACCAATGTTTCCTGAACCTACTTCTCTTAAATTTATACCATTTATTTTTGCAATAATTAAGCTAAACGGTATTGAACCTAATATGTAAGATAATACAAAGACTACAAATATCTCTATCATAGCAGAAATCTAGCTAATTTTATTATTCCTTAGCCTTTTTAGATAACATTGGACTTCATTGTTAATCTGATTGCTAAACAGTATAAGTGCTGTCATATTGATGAGTGCTAAACAAGAGAATAAAGCCCCACCAATATTAGCAATAGCCATTATATCTTTAGACAAACCTGACAAAAATGCAATTACCACCACCGCTATACGATATATTACTACACTTTTTACACCAAACAAATACAGCCATCCCATTTCACAACAATATACAAATGAAATTACTGAGGAAAACGCAAACAAAGGCGCAGCGATGGTTAAAAGTATAGGAAACCAAGAAGAAACTGTTTCAAATGCTTTTTGGGTGATCAATATTCCCTCGCCAATGCCGTTCTGGTATGCACCAGTTATTACTATTGTTATTCCTGTCAAGCAACAAATTAACATTGTATCAAAGCATGGTTCTATCATCGCAACCAGCCCAGTTCTAACTGGCTCCTCATCTTTAGCTACCGCGTGAGTGATTGCAGCAGAACCAACACCTGCTTCACTGGCAAAAATTGCTCTTTGAATTCCAGCAACAAATGCTCCTACTACTCCTCCACCAACAGCATTGAAGTCTATCATACTTGAAAACAATATTTTTAATGTATTGCTAAAATTGTGAATATTGAATGCAATAATCGTGAAACAACTCAAAATATATATGAGTGACATAATAGGCACCAGCGCAGAAGAGACTTTAGCTATTCTCCTGATTCCACCGATAATCACTAGAGCAAGTAATGTAGAAATTATGAAGGAAAGAACCCAAGGATGACTATCTATCCAGTTTGAATAGCCAGATAATATTGAAACCATTTGATTAGTCTGAAATGCTACACTTCCACCAAGACCTGACAATACAAAAAACACTGCATATATTGCAGCTATCACAATACCAAGCTTCTTAAATCCAAATTCCTCTAATCCATTTCTTATATATTGAAAGGGACCACTGAATAACTGCTCCTGGCCTTCTGTTCTGTGTCTGAATGCTAAAGTTACTTCAGCAAACTTTGCAGACATACCAAAAAAACCTGTAATCATCATCCAAGGTACCGCTCCTGGCCCTCCCATTGAAATTGCGATTGCAACACCAGCAACAGTTCCAAGGCCTACTGTGCTTGATAGCGCGGTTACAAATGCCTGAAAATGCGTAATGTGACCATCATGATGATCTGTGTCATATTTTCCACATAAAATAGCGAACGCATGCTTAAACATCCTTATGTTGAGAAATCTAAAACGTAGTGTTAGAAATATATAACCAAAGGCCAATAAAAGAATTATAAATGGTACGTGAAAGATCTTGAAAAACAACACTTCATTCATGAAGTTGCTTACTCCATTTAATGCAGTGTCATAACTTTTATGAAAAACTGAAGCAGCGTATACATCATAAAATGGTAAGCAAAATAACACTATATAAAGCATTCTATAAATCATGTTTAATACCTTTTGTAATAAGAATCTATTGTATTTAAGACTTCCCTTCTCAGTAGATATATCGCAACAGCATTTGGGATCATAAGGCACATAAACAGACTATCACCTAAATAAGATATAAATTCTATATTTTTTGATATACAGCTGATATACACTGAACCCACTATAAAAAACTGAAACAATATCAGTACTTTTTTGTTACCAAATAAGTACACTAGGGCAACTTCACAGTAGTAATAGTAAGCTATTATTGTGGAAAATACAAAGGAAAACATTATCAGTGGAAGAGCTAGCTTGCTCAATAAAGGCAAGGCTGTTGAAAATGCTGAGCTAACTAACGTAATATCACCTACGGTATTAGTGCTATGCATATCGGTGATAATTATCACAATACCAGTCAAAAATGAGACTAATATTGTGTCTACAAATGGTGCAATTATTGCAACACTTCCAACTTTAACTGGGTCTTTCTCTTTTACAATCGAATGTGCTATAGCTGCTGTTCCAGTACCTGCTTCATTAGCAAACACTGACCTTCTTACCCCTGCTATTAATCCACTCAATACTCCACCTCCTATAGCTGATTTGTTAAAGATATCTTGAAATATTATAGATAAAGCATTCAGTAGATTATTTCCGTTTACACAGATTAAATATATACACATGCATATATATAACATTATCATTATCGGCCCTAAACCTGTTGCAACTAAAGCAATTCGCTTTATTCCTCCCAGTATTACAATTAATACAAATAGCGAGATAATAACAGATGTGTTGTATTCAAATAAGTTACTTGACAACGCTGCAATTTGATTTGCTTGAAATGGTATGCCGCCTAGAATCATTGCAACAAGCAGCATAACTGCGTAGATAAATGCAAGGAATTTGCCAGTCTTCATAAATCCAATCTTTGCAAGTCCATGTTCCATATAATAAAAAGCCCCACCAATTGTGTTTTCAGAGCGATGAGTAAATGCAAGCACTACTTCAGCAAATTTTATTGACATGCCAAGTACCCCGGTAATTATCATCCAAAAAACTGCACTTGGCCCCCCTATTGTAATAGCTATTGCAACTCCTGATATTGTTCCAAGACCAACTGTTCCTGAAATTACCGTTGCAAATGCCTGAATGTGGGTGATTATGCCGTTATTATTATGGCTCTCTAGGTTGAATAGTGTTTGTATCCCATATTTGAACAACCTAAAGTTAATGAATTTGAATCGAATCGTACAAAAAACCCCAGTTGCAATTACCCAAATAATTATAAATGGTATGTTGAATATCTTTATATATAAAAAAGAGTTTAATAGATCAGTTACTTTTATAATCATGCTGCTCACTATTTTTTATATAGCTGGCTAGTTTTATATGCGTAATGTATATAAAGTCCGGTACTTATTGGAATAGTCAAGATATAAACTGCACCTAAAATTGGTAGCGTTATCCAGGGCTTACTTATAAAAAATATGATCAATATTCCAAAAAATGACACAAATATATAGGATAAACTTTTAGGGACATAAATGTATTTTGCAGAGAAAGTTGGAATATGACTTATCGAAAAAAATGAGATGGTCAAAAAGTAACAAGCTGTATTCTTTACGTTAAAAAATTGCTCTATAAGAAGTAGATATTCACTTTCATGAGATTGAAAGGTAATAATTATTGGTAACAGAGCGAGTAAAGCACATACAGGAGCTGGAACACCAGAAAAGAAAATTTTTTTCCAGTATAATTGCTCTGAGTGTAGCGAAACATTGAATCTTGCAAGTCTTATTGATATGCAGATTACATATATCATTACTAAGATCCATCCTACAACTTTAATTTCATTTAACTTCCAAAAATATAAAAGAAAAGCAGGTGCTGAACCAAAATTTAGAAAATCTGCAAAAGAATCGAGTTGTGCTCCAAAATCGCTGGTTGATTTTAAAATTCTGGCTATCCTGCCGTCCATTCCATCTATTATTGCTGCAATGATAATAAAAATTGCTGAAAATTCCCATTGTTCATTAAATGTGAATTTAAGTGAAGTAAGGCCAGCACATAAACCTAATAAAGTTATAAAGTTTGGGAATAACTTGGTAATAGGTAAAAATTTACTGTTACTTTCATCGTTATTCATATAACATCAAAAGTAAGCTTTTCTTGTTTATTAAAATCTGCTATAACTGTTTCACCGCCAATAACAGTTTGCCCTTCTGAAACTCTTACTTCTATGCCAATGGGAATATAAATATTTACTCTGCTACCAAATCTTATAATTCCAAATCGTTCACCTGCTTTTACACTCTGAGATGTCCTTAAATTACAAACAATACGGCGTGCAATAAATCCAGCTATTTGCTCTACAATGATTTCTTTTCCCTTCTCATATTCAATCGCAATAACCTGCTTTTCATTCTCATTACTAGACCTATTGCTTATTGCAGAAACAAACTTGCCTTTTTTATAACTCATTTCCTTTATTGTACCAGATATTGGTATACGATTAACGTGGACATTCAAAACACTTAGAAATATGCTAACAAGCGTAAACTTCTTTTCTTCTTCATTCTCTTCTGATAAAGAGTAACTAACTTCTTCTATCTTTGAAATTACACCATCAGCAGGACTTAATATAAAGTCCTTATTGTTTGGTACAGCTCTTGCTGGATCACGAAAAAAATAGGTACATAATAACGTTGGAAATAAGCAAGTAATTCCAGCTCCCCAAGATATAGAGAATGCTATACATGTTACGATAAAGGAAACAACTATAAATAAATAACCTTCTCTGTTTATGTTAGGTAAACCAAAGCACATAATTTATTCTCGATAATTCATTATTAACAATTTATCATTTATAATTTCTCATGAAAAGCTTTTTTTCACTTCTTCACTTTTGGAATGCTTATATAAGCATTGATGGGTATTAAATCTTTAATAAAAATTAAAGATTTTTAGCTGTTGTCAATATTATTTTAATAAAAAATTAACAATAATTATTAATAATGTATGAATTATTATGTTCGTAATTTCGTATGACAGGGGAAATAGAAAAAGATGAATCTCCTTCCTTGTACTCTGCAATTCGGATAGGTGATATTGAAGCTACAGAGCTGCTAATAAAGTTTGGTGCAAATGTCAATGATAATTATGAACGTAATCGTACACCACTACATATTGCTATCGGGTATAAGCAGTTTGAAATAGCGAAATTGCTGATAAATAACGGAGCAAACGTTAACGCAAAAACTGGAAATCATGGCAAAGATGACTTAACACCAATGCACCTTGCAATTTTTGCAAACACGCCAGAGTTTATAGAATTGCTAGCTAGCAATGGTGCGTCAATTGATGAAAGAGAAAGCACTGAAGGACATACACCTTTTCACCTTGCTACTTTATATGGAAATAAAAGTGTAATACAAGCATTAGTTGACAAGGAACAGAATATTGAAGATATTGATAATAATGGTCGTACAGCTTTATTTTTAGCTATTAGGCAATGCACTGAAGCAAAGGATGATAGCAGAGTAGAAGTTATCGAGTATTTGATAAATAAACTCAAAGCAGACATAACGAAAAAAGATAATAATAACAACACAATACTTTTTCCTGCTGCTAATAATTGTCCTGAAAAAGTAGTGGAACTCATCATTAAACAATATATAGAAAGCTTTGGTAAAGATCGGTTGAAGAATTTTATCAACCACAAAAATAAAGCTGGAATGGATGCCTTGGATATTGCACTCAATAGTGGAAATGAAAAGGCCATTGAAGTACTTAGCTCATATGGAGCAGATATCGAGAATAAAGTAACTCCCAAGATTACTGTAGAAAAACCAAATAGTACCTTAGATGGAGCGGAAAGTATAGAAGTGGTATCACCAATCAAACAAAAATAAAAGCAGCTCTAAATTCCTTGCTTTATTTACATTCTTTCTATAGCATGACATATTAATGTTAGAATAGGGTGTGTGTTATGTTTGCAGGTCAAAATAATAATCAACAGCAAAATAGAAATAGAGTACAGGCTTTAATAGAAAGAGTGCAAAATGCTTACAACAACATTAATAAGATTAAAAGATTCATTAATATAGTTTTATTAGTAAGTATGATTCCTTCATTTTTTCTTCTTTTACGGCTCTCTTTGTATTTATCATTAGTAAATTATTTTTTCAAACCAAGGGAAAATGAAAAAAGATTATCAGCGTGGCCAAAAAATGTTATTAGAATAACATTAAGCATTTTTTTAATTATACACATTATTAATTCCTGTGTGCTTTTGGTACTGCCTATATTGTGCTTATGGTTGCTAAACAAATCACTCATTGAAGAAATACAGCAGTTTAACGATTTAATACAACAAATTCCAGAGGAAGAAAGGCCTATTTTCTTTCAAGATTTAGCAGCCATTCCTTTTATGGCACAAACTACTCATGACCCAAGTGCAGTTGCTAGTATAAACTTGAGTGTTGATAGACTCATAGAAAAGTATAAAGAGAATTTAAGCAAAGATGAATTCTATGTACAGCTAAATAGAGGCAACACAACCGACATTGAAGAGTACATCAAACAGTCAAATGAATTTACAGAAGGCGATAAATCTCATGCACTTGAATGCTTAAGATTTATCAATAGAACAGGAGATAATTTTAAAGACAATCATAGTAAGTTAACACTAAAGCAAGCAGCTATTTTATGTTGGAAAGCCTGCAATGATAGAAATACAGGAACAGAGAATCAAAGAACTCCTTTGAATGATGAAGACATAAAAAACAGAAAAGATATGTTTTTAAAAGGTCTTGTAGACGCTGCAACAACTTACGGTAATCAAGGTCAAAGTTGTGCAGGTGGAACATACAATAAATTATTTGAGTCTTTATATGGCTTACATCCATTAGTGGTTATTACTCTCGATGGAGAAGAGGCTAGAGCAATGATAAAAGAAACGATCACACAAAAATTCCCTGAAATGGCCAGAGCCAATTTTACCAATTTCTCTGGAACAGAACAAGAAAGTATCCGTAGCGAGTTACCAGAGTTATCATCTGAAACAGTAAGGTATATTATGACTACGCATTCAGCTCTTGAGAGAAGGTGTCAAGAGTTCAGCAATAGATTAAACAATGATAAAAAGAATGAAATATTAGAAGAGTGTATGAGCAACTTATCCTGTGTTGAGCTAGAAAGTCTAATTGAAAGAAGAAGGTAAATTGTATTTGATTGTAGCCATTTATCTTGAAATATGAAGCAGAGTTTTGTATGATTATTTGAACTTAAGTTTATGTATTGAAATAACATGTAAAACCACTTCGTGTAGGTGATATGTTATATTTTATCTATATGTCAAGGATCCTTCTCTCAACTTAAAGATGTTGCTAATCAGCACATACAAATGTAATATTAATTAATATTTATAAATAAAGCAATTCCATGGAAAGTAACTACAACGCTGGCGCAATAAAAATCCTAAGAGGTCTTGATGCTGTGAGAAAGCGTCCTGGTATGTATATTGGTGACACTGATGATGGATCAGGCTTGCACCATATGGTGTATGAGGTTGTTGACAATGCGATAGATGAGTCTTTGGCTGGGTATTGCAGTAAGATTGAAGTTAGCATAAATGAAGATGGTTCAGTTTCTGTAACCGACAACGGTCGTGGCATTCCAACAGACATTCACCCAGAGGAAGGGATATCAGCAGCAGAAGTGATAATGACCCAATTACATGCAGGAGGTAAATTTGACAGCAATACCTATAAGGTTTCTGGAGGATTACATGGTGTTGGAATTTCAGTTGTTAATGCGTTATCTAGTTGGCTGGAATTAACCATCTGGCGCAATAAAAAAGAACATTTTATGCGCTTTGAAGATGGTGAGTCTATTGAATCTTTAAAGATAATTAATGAAAACACAAATAAAAGAGGAACTAAAGTAACGTTTATGCCATCAACGGGGACTTTTAGTAGTATTGATTTTAGTTACTCCACTCTTGAGAGTCGCATCAGAGAATTGGCATTTTTAAACTCAAATATTGAGATCATTTTGTGTGATCTCCGTAATAAACCACATGTAAAGTCTCATTTTAACGATAGTAAAGAGTCTGAAGATAATTTTGGTACAGCTAATTTTGTACAGTACTTAGACAAGAATAAGACACATGTTACTAAAATTGCCAGCATTAGAGATAATGTAAAAGATCTAGGTACCAGTGTAGAAATATCAATGGAGTGGAATGATTCCTACTATGAGAATATGCTATGCTTCACAAATAATATAAGACAACGGGATGGTGGTACTCATTTGGCGGGGTTTAGATCTGCACTAACCAGATGTATAAATAACTATGCAAACAATGAAGGTTTTTTGAAGAAGGCAAAAGTGAATTTGACTGGAGAAGATGTTAGAGAAGGCTTAACTTGTGTTTTATCTCTCAAGATGCCTGATCCTAAATTTTCTTCACAGACAAAAGATAAATTGGTCAGTTCTGAAGCGCGGGCAGTTGTAGAGAGCATAGTTTTTGACAAATTGAGTACAATACTTGAAACTGACCCCAAGTTAGCAGCAAGTATAGTAGAAAGAGCGATTAGGTCAGCAAAAGGAAGAGAAGCCGCAAGAAAAGCACGAGAGTTAGTTAAAAATAAAAACAATATTAATATTGCAACTCTACCTGGAAAGCTTGCCGATTGTCAGGAAAAAGTTCCTGAGTTATCGGAATTGTTTATAGTAGAGGGTAATTCCGCAGGTGGTACTGCAAAGCAGGGACGTAATCGTAAAACACAGGCGGTACTTGCTTTAAGAGGGAAAATTCTAAACGTAGAACGTGCAGGGCTGGATCGTATTTTTTCATCTGCAGAAATTGGCTCTCTGATCACGGCAATTGGAGCTGGAATAGGGAGTGAGCACTTCGATATTGAAAAAACTAGGTATCATAAAATTATCATTATGACAGACGCAGATGTTGATGGCTCGCATATAAGAACTTTGATTCTAACTTTCTTTTTTAGACATATGCGTGAAGTAATTGAAAAAGGATATTTATACATAGCGCAGCCACCGCTCTATAAAGTTACAAAAAATGCTAAAGATACTTATATCAAAGATGATGAAACTTTTGAAGAGTATATAGTAAATTCAGCGATTAAAAAATTAACATTAAATGGTGTAGGCAAAGATTTGCGTTTCGTTTTGAATAAGTGCCTCAGTATTTCAAACATTAGCAAAAATTATGATAGGGAAATACCAAAAGATCTCTTAGAATCATTGCTAATTTTAAGCAAAAAGAATGCTCTATTGTCTGCTGATGAGATATTAAAATATTTAAAATTGATGTATAGTGAATATAATTGGGAAGTAGAAGTAAAAGATGAGAAAATTCACATTGCTAAATTGTTTCAAGGGTTAGCAGATAAATATGTATTCTCGCTTAGTATGCTTGAAAGTAAAGAAATACGGAATATATTGAGTTCTCTTGATAACATAATTTACTTATTTAATGGTGATTCATTTTTACAGTCGCAAGAAACTGAAATAAAAATAAAGTCTCCAAGTGCACTCGCAAAAATAGTAATGGATTATGGTAAAAAAGGTTTAACTCTGCAGAGATTTAAAGGCCTTGGTGAAATGAATGCTGATCAGCTTTGGGAAACTACACTCAATCCAGAAACTAGAACTCTGCTAAAAATTGAAATAAAAGATTGTGAGGAAGCAGATAGCATATTCTCGGTGCTAATGGGTGATATAGTTGAACCACGTCGTGACTTTATAAATAACAATGCACTTAACGTGCATGATGTTGATATTTGATTTTAGAAACGCTAAACCCTTATGGCTTAGCATTGTGTGCCAAATCGGCTATTTAAAACGTACTACTAACCAATCCATTTCAGAAATTTGAATTGATCTCGGTTGTATTCCCGTTTTCGATCATAAATATATAGATTTTCTGTCCTATTGTTGTTATAATTAATCCCTCGCTAAAATTGAATATTAATGAATGAATTGAGAAGGCTCACTATTACAGAGATGCATGATGGACTAAGGCGGGGGGATTTTTCTGCTGTTGAGCTTGTAGAGACGCATGTTAATGCAGTTGAAAATGAGCAACTGAATGCATTTGTAACAAAAACCCCAGAAATCGCGATAAAAGCTGCTAAAATAGCAGATGAATACTTTTTAAAACAAAAAGATAATATTTCATCACTTATGGGCATACCAGTTGGTTTTAAAGATTTATTCTGTACACAAGGAATAAAAACAACAGCATGCTCAAAAATGCTGGAAAATTTCATCCCGACTTATGAATCTACGGTATCTAATATGCTTTTAAAAAGTGGAGCATCCATGCTTGGTAAACTTAACATGGATGAATTTGCTATGGGCTCTGCGAACACAAATAGCTATTTTGGTCCTGTTAAAAATGTATGGATTAGAAAAAGTGACGGAGAAAAAGTTGTTCCTGGTGGATCATCTGGTGGATCTGCAGCATCAGTTGCTGGGTTTTTATGTGCTGGAGCACTAGGAAGTGATACTGGTGGTTCTGTACGCCAACCAGCAGCTTATTGTGGAGTTGTTGGAATAAAGCCAACTTATGGAAGGTGTTCGCGTTTTGGTATGATTGCGTTTGCAAGTTCTTTCGATCAAGCAGGAGTAATTACTCGTTCCGTTTCTGATTCAGCGTTAATGCTGGAAACAATTTGTGGCTATGATGAAAAAGATTCAACATCGAGCGAAAGACCAGTGCCTAAATTCTCTAATCTTATAAATGGTGATATCAAGGGTAAGCGCATTGGTATACCAAAAGAATATAGAATGGATGGAATTTCAGAAGAAATCGTTCATCATTGGGAAAAAGTTTCTTCCAATTTTAAAAAAAATGGTGCTGAAGTTGTTGACATTACTCTGCCTCATACTAAATATGCGATACCGGTTTACTATCTAATTTGTTCTGCTGAAACTTCATCTAACCTTGCTCGCTATGATGGTGTACGTTACGGATTCAGGGTTGATGCTGACACCCTTGAAGAAATGTATTCGCTAACAAGAGCAGAAGGTTTTGGTAAAGAAGTGAAAAGGAGAATTTTAATTGGTGATTATGCGCTTTCTTCAGGTCATTACAATGAGTATTATGAAAAAGCACAGTGCATTAGGGCATTAATTAGAAATGATTTTATAAAAGCGTTTGAAAAAATAGATTACATACTTGTGCCATCTGCTCCAACAGAAGCTTTTGGCTTAAATGAAAAGCCAGACCCGCTAATTATGTGCATCAATGATGTGTTTACCGTGCCGGCAAGCTTAGCGGGGTTACCTGCTATTTCTGTTCCTGTTGGACTTTCCAATGAAGGCTTACCACTTGCTTTGCAAGTAATTGGAAATTATTACGATGAAGCTGGAATATTAAATATGGCAAGTGTGATAGAGCAAAATTGTGGCAGAATAGTTAATTCCCTTACGTAATATGTTTTCTTATAGTAACTATAGCATTATGATTATTTTGGCTATAGGAAACAAGAGCTTGATTTTTATAGCTAAATAACAGACCATCAAAGGCACACATAAATATCTACAATGAAAGAAAAAACTTTCACAATCATTGATGGTTATGGTTTTCTTTTCAGGGCTTACTATGTCTTACATCATTTAACTACCACAGCTGGTATTCCAGTAGGTGCTGTGTACGGTTTTCTTAATATAGTTCTGAAGTATATTTCCCATTCGGACTACTTAACTATAGCACTTGATTCTGGCAAAAAAAATTTCAGGCACAGTTTATATTCTGAGTACAAAGCAAACAGAGTAACACCTCCTGAGGATCTAATTCCACAATTTACAATACTGAGAGAAGCGGTAGAAGCTTTTAACTTTAGCTATGAAGAGATTGAATGCTATGAAGCAGATGACATAATTGCAACACTAGCTGCAAAATATGCCAACCACGAAGACTTTAAAGTAGTAGTAGTCTCATCAGATAAAGACTTATTTCAACTTTTGAATTACAACATTCTAATATTTGATCCTATCAAAAATATATACGTAGATGAAAAACAAGTGATAGAAAAATTTGGTGTAAATTCAAATAAGCTTCTTGATTTATTTTCTCTAACTGGAGATGCATCTGATAACATTCCAGGCGTTCCAGGAATAGGGCCAAAGACTGCAGCTAAATTACTAGATGAATTTGATTCATTGGATAAAATTATAGAAAACATCAATAACATTGAGAAAACAAGAGTTCGTAATATTCTTACTGAGCATAAGGAAAAAGCACTAATTTCAAGAGAACTTTTGTCACTATACAAAAAAGTAGATCTTAAACATGATATTGTAAAATATGAAGTCCATCCTCCAAATATGGAAAAATTGTTATCCTTTTTGAAGAAATATGAATTTAATTCATTGATAGGAAAAGTAGAAAAGCTCTTTTCTTATAGTGGATCTAGCACAAAAGAGAAAATAGAATATAGTAGTGAAGAATTAGAAAAATTTTTGGAGCATTGCAGATATGAAGGTAAAATTGCAATTCATTGCCACTTTGAAAACAATAGATTGAACAAAATCTCCTTATCTTGTAGTGAGGATAATATTTTCTACATAGATCAAAGCTGCCTACAAGATGCACTTACTATAATAAATTCAACTTTATTTTCAAATGGGGTGCTTAAAATAGTACATGATATTAGAAAGATCAGAGAAATATTTCCTACAATAGAGAGAGTGCTAGACTCAATTAATGACCTGATGATCATGTCATACAGCCTTGACACAGGTAAGCATGATCACAGCATTCCAAACATAATTGCACACAATTTAAGTAAAAATGTAGAAACTTTCTCGGCAAAAATTTTAATAGCGATCCATGAGAAACTGACACAAAGATTATTTCAGGAAAAACTTTTTACGATTTACGAGCGCTTTGATAGACCTCTCATGAAAGTAATATTTGATATGGAGCAAAATGGAATACTGCTCAATATTCAAAAACTACAGGAGTTGTCTGATAAGTTTGAGCAGCTAATTGCTGTACTTGAAAACGATATACATAATTTAGCAGGAGAAAAATTCAACATTGCATCGCCAAAACAATTAAGTGATGTTTTGTTTAATAAAATGAAGCTAAGTAAAAAGAAAAAGTCAAAATCTGGGTCTTATAGCACAAACTCTGAAGTTTTAGAGGCACTTGAAGAGGAGGGGATAGAAATCGCAGGTAAAATTTTAAGTTGGCGACATTCAAGTAAATTAAAGGGTACCTATACTGACGCGTTAATAAAACAGGTTGATCCGCTTGATGGTAGGATACATACAAGCTTTTCAATCACTGTGACTGCAACTGGAAGGCTGAGCTCTAGCAATCCTAATTTACAAAATATTCCTATCAGAAGCGAAGAAGGTAGTCTTATCAGGCAAGCGTTTATTGTGCCAAAAGGGTGCAAGATAATTTCTGCCGACTATTCGCAAATAGAATTAAGACTCCTGGCACATGTGGCGGATGTTGAGGCATTTAAAGAAGCTTTTGCAAATAGGGAAGATATTCATGATATTACCGCAAGACAAGTTTTTGGAGTTCGAGAAATAGGTGAGCAATTAAGACGCAAAGCAAAAACCATTAATTTTGGAATTATATATGGAATTAGTTCATTTGGCCTTGCAAAGCGACTTGGAATTACCTTTCAAGAGGCTGCTGAATACATTAATTATTATTTTTCTTGTTACCCAGAAATAAAGGTCTATATGGAAAAAGCAGTATCTATTGCTAGACAGCATGGTTATGTAGAAACTTTGTTTGGCAGAAGATGTTTTGTAAGAGACATAAATAATAAAATTCCTTATCTAAGACAATTTGCAGAAAGGGCAGCAATCAATGCACCGCTGCAAGGAACCGCCGCTGATATAATAAGACGTGCAATGATTCAGCTTTTTGATCAATTGAAAACAGGTAAAATAATCCTCCAAGTCCACGATGAGCTACTAGTTGAAGTAGAGGACGACAAGGTACAAGAAACAGCAAAACTTATGAAAGACGTAATGGAAAATGCGATAGAAATCTCTATACCACTTGAAGTAGAAATAAAAATTAGCGACAACTGGGGTTTCCTTAATTATACCGTAGACCCTAAGAACCTGTCTTAAAAGGACTTAATTAACAAGCATAGTCATATTAAAGAGTTCTTGAAGTAAGGAGAGCACGCTCATACGTCAAGCAAACAACGTTTGGGAATAATCTAAGATTCTGTGATATCAGCAGCTTTCTTGACAATAACATCCCGCTTTCAGTAAATAGTGATTTTGTAATTTTCCTATATATTAGAAAAATTTTTATTTTAATTAGTGTTAAACCATAGGCGCCTATTGATTTTTAGCTAAAGTAAAGGTCAAATATCTGGAATTCTGGACATAAAATCCCCCTGTGTGAAAAAAATTAGAAAAAAGTGCAGCGCACATACGACAGAAATTAAGCACACTTACATGCTCTGAAGAAGATACGCTACGCTTTTTGATTAAAAATTTGACTAAAAAGTCTGCAGAAAAAGATAGATTTTGAGCTCTTAAAATATCTCTAACTGTAATTAGAATCAGATTTAAAATATATGGAAGCAATTTTTTACGTTCCCTTATCACTTATATCATTTGTTACTCTTCTATTTTTTGCTTTATTCTTTTCTTTTTTCCCTTTCAAGATAGGTTCTAAGAAATTTGAACTAATGTGAAAAATATGCTATAATTAAAACATAGGTTAGTACAAGTAGGTCATTATGACGGTTCCAAAAGCAAAAAATAAGCCTTTAGAGTCGTCTACTCAGGTGACCGAGCAAAATGAGATACTCTTCAAGAAGGAACATAAGGAAATTTACGATTACTTTGTAAAAGTATTAGAAGTTAAAGCCGAATTAAAGGAGAACAAAGGAATAACTGATTATTTTATATCAGCTTATAAGGACATATTACTTAATAATGTCAATCCAAAAGATATAAAATCACTCAGTGAGGAGAATTTTTGTCAGTTTTTACTTTCTGTATTTAAAGAAGTTAGAGAGAAAAAATTAGCGAACAAAGAGAATGTCAAGAATGTTGAAATAAAGAAATTAGTAGATGATTGTGTAGCTGATATACGTGGTACAGAAGCTAAGGATTCACTAATAAAACTTGTTGGGTTACTATTGGGAATAAAAATAGATCCTAAAAATATTTCTGGCTCCTTTATGGATGGAGTGAAAGAAAAAATACCATTTTTAGGTGGAGATAAAAAAGAAGAGGATGAACCACTACTTAGTGATCAAGAGATGGTAACAAAGTGCTTACGTAAGATTTTTCTGCCTATTCTTTTTTCCATTGCTTCAATATTAATTTTTGGTCCTACTACACTTGCGATAGTTGCTGCTGTTATTGGTACAATATTTGCTGTAAAGGGAGGAGTTGAGGTTCTTTTTTCAAATAACAAAAAAGGTACTTTATATGATCCTAGTTCACCAGATAAAGATGATACAGAAAAGAGAGCAAAATTGAATGAAAAAATTTACAAGGGTATTGATGATATTTTAAAAACCCCAATTGAAAGCTCTCTTGAAACAATTGCTGACGGGAGTAAAAAACAACCTACTCCGGAACAAGCTCCTCAGGTAGGAAATAAAGGGGGTGAGCAGCTTACTATGCTTGATGGAAAAATTACTATAGATCAGCCAGCCAAAAGCACAGAAAAGACAGCAGTCAAGTAAGACCTATTTGCCAAAGGTGAATTGTGTAATAGGTCTTTTATTGTTTTATAACACATACAACGGGAGTATGATCAGATGGGTTTTCTAGTTTACGCAACCTATCATCTATGTAACATATTTCCAATTTATCTTCAGCTTGTGGCGATAATAGCATATAATCTATTCGCATTCCTTGATTGTTTCTGAGTGAATTGCCTTGATAATTCCACCAAGTGAATTGGTGCAAATTTGGGTGAGATATTCTAAACGCGTCTTTAAACCCAAGATTCAAGATTGTTCTTAACTTCTCACGCTCTTTTATATGAAAGCATACTTGGCCATTTAATAAATTTGAATCAAAAACATCAATTTCATCCAGTGCAACATTATAATCGCCAGCTATAATAGTTAACTCTTCATTTTTCAACAAAGTGCCCATCCTTTCATATAGGTTATCAAAAAACTTGAGTTTATACTCAAACGTATGAGAGTCTGGGCTTTGACCGTTTGGAACGTATACACTTCCTACCCTTACCTTATTATTGGTGTGTTTTATCACACACTCTATATAACGTGCTTCTTGATGATTTTCCACAATATCAATTTTAAACTTCTCCAGTATTGGATATTTAGATAAAACACAAACGCCATTTCTTGCAACCTGTCCATAGATAGCATATTCATATTCTAATTCTTCTATTTCTGCATAAGGAAATTGCTCTTCCGTACATTTTATCTCTTGCAGCAAAACTATATCTATCTGACTATCAACTATAAAACTACAAAGTAGGTTAATTCTTTTACGTATGGAGTTTACATTCCAAGTTGCAATCTTTAGCATCAACAATCCTTATTAATTATATCAATTAAACTCTCCCCTGTAGGCAACCTCGATGTTATAATTTTTTTCCACTTGATTAACTTTAAACTATCAGCAATGTTTTTACTCATGGTATATGCAACTGTATTATTCATCACAGGAGATAGCCCACTTTTTAGAACTAATGAACAAAATACCCTTGCAGTTTGTGAGGAAAAAAAAGCAACGCTATCAATTTTAGCGTCCAATAGTAAATTTTTACACCTATTAGTTAAACTCTTTTTAGTAATTGTTTTATAGAGTACAACTTCTCTTACGTTAAAATCTTCTTCAGATAATCTCTTTTTTAGGTCACATGATACTTCTTGTCCCCTTATATATAAGAACTTTATTGCATTTGAATAATGAGATTTTATGAATGATATCAGACCATCAACGTTGCTGTCTGCTGAGATTATATCGGAAAATCCCAAATTTTTTGCAGCCTGCATAGTTGAATTACCAACCGTAATAATTGGAAAGCCATCCTCTTTACATATTTGACTGAAAGCCTTTACACTGTTTTTACTTGTAGATATCACAACGTCAAATTCATACGTAGATATATCAGGATTTAAGTACTTTATTGTGAATACTGGTTCTATAAAAACTTTGTATCCATATTTTTTTAGCGTGCTTCTTGTGCTCAACGAATCTAATAAAGGCCTTGTCAATAAAATAGACTTCATTCTGGTTTATTTCACTAGCAGTAAAATAATATCCCTTATACACAAATTATTGAATAAAAACTTTCATTTTTTAAGTTTCTTGCGTAACCTATGAAAAAGGCAAGAGAAACTCAATAGTTGGCCTAGTAATGAAAAATTGATCATAAACAAGCGAATGTTTTTGATCAAATGAAAAAAAGATGTTAATCACTGAGTAACATCTTTTTTAAGAAGATAGATAGTTTTATTTACTCTATATCTTCATTTTTGGAGCTTGATGCTCTACATCGACTTCAGCAGTTACTGTTGAAGAAGGTCTCACCAATGTGTCCAAAGAACCTGTCTTTCTTAAGTCAGCTTGGGTTTTTAACTTGCCATTTTTCTCAGTGAACATAGCATGTTGCGGAGAAGAACTTGGTGAATTGAACCCACTATCAGAATTACGACGGTAACTGGCAAAGCTAGAAGTTGTAGCAGTACTGTCAGTGCTTAAAGAACCCATTGAATTGCTTCTTGGCGGTTTCTCCGGAGCAACATAAAAACGGCTATTTCCTATCTCCGCAGATTGTGTCTGATCCAACTCAGAATCTTGATATCTTATATAAGTAGCTTCCTCTGGCTTTTTGCCACCTTTTAGTGATGATGACAACTTGCTCCAAAGTGAAGTAGGTGCTTTTACTTCCTTATGCTCACTAGGATTTAATAATTCTGCTTCGCTGCTAACAGTACTTATAGAACTCGTTGAACTACTACCTGATAAGCTATTTTCCAGTGAATTCATAGAACTTGCTTTATGTCTCTTGGCTGACTTATTAAGACTTTCTAAAGTATTAAAACGAGTATGCTCTTCCTTGCATTCTCTAATAACTTCCTTGATCTCATCATGATGTTCGGAGAAAGTACTATCGATCAGATAAGTATCTTTAGGTAATGACCTTTGTGTTAACAAGCTGTGCAAACTTTCTTTACTTAAACCACTAATAAATTTTCCTTAGCAAAAATTTCTGTCAAATCCTTCCTTATTTCGTCAGACTTTCCAACCTGTTTTGGAGTAAACCTTTTTAGTTTATCTGAATAGTCTTCCTTACCAGATGCCTTATGGAGTTTATTTGCCATTCCTTCACCTACAAAGTTAGCACCTCTCTTCAGTGAATCTGCTGAATACTCATAACCATCTTTAATTTTTCCGCCAATATGCTTCGCTCCTTCAACTGTTTTTTCTGCTGACCATTTGAGCCCTTTATATCCAGATTGAACTTCTTTTACAGCAACTTTCGCAGCGTAAAATAGAGTAAGACCAACTATAGCACTTGGTATAGCAAGTGTTGCACCAACTGCCAAAAGTGGTAGCAATGCTGCAAATAATCCACTTGCTGTACCTACTACAAGGGCCTGATCTCCTTGCTTCATTTTGGAGAATTCTGTATCTCCTTTTAACAAGTCAGTAATTCTTTCCTTTAGTTTTTTAGAATCATGAACAATATCTGCATTTAATGAATCTTGCATAATTGTACTAACACCCAAATTATCTTGTTGAGCTTCAACAGGACGTGAGTTAGATTTTATTTCACTAGGTGACATTTTTAACCTCACTATTAATTAAACATACTAATATTGTATATACATGATTCTTAAGTTAGGGTTAATTCACTAACAATGTCCACTTGCTTTCAAATGATTTTGCTTGATGTGTTTTTTTGAAAGCACAGAAAATTAGTGATTGTTGCAATATAATATCTCGTTTGGATTAGCTATAGTTGAAGCAAAAACTCATAATCCTAAAGGGGTAGATTTTTCCGTAGTCTTAGCAGGAACTGTGTTTGGATCTGATAGTTCTGTTCTGACATATTTGCCTTCTTTATTGTATAAATCAATCACTTGCTCTTCAGTTTGAACTTCCACTGTATTAGCCTCTTTTTGACCTGTTGAAGATGATGCATCAACCCCTGTACCTTTAGTAACTTTTTGTCTTAGTTGTGTGTTTTCTTCTTGTAATTGTTTTAAATTTTTCTTTAACTCATCAATCTCTTTTGTTTTTTGTTTTAATTGTTCAGATATCATTAGTTTGTCCCTAGCTAAACTTTTATTTTCCTTTCCTAATTTACTAATTCTTTTGCTTGAGGTTTTATCTGCAGATTGTGTACCTTGATCCTTCTGTTCCATGCTTGTTCCTCTACTTTCATATTCAACTTCAGTTTGAGTTGATGTAGCTACTTCCGTAGTTACTTCACTGAGCTCATCTGCAAATGATCTTCCAGGTTCAAGTTGTCTAATTTTCCTCTCTAAATCTTCGTTTTTTCTCTGTAATGCATTGAATTCTTGAGACAATTGTTTTATCTCTTTAGCCAATGTATTGTTTTTCTCTTTCTCTTCCGTCAATTCTTCTACCAACTGCTTTTTATGATTATCCTTTAAACCTTCTCCAAATATCTTCTTTGGATTACTTTCCAAATTTGCATTCTTTTTTTCTAGTGCACTTAACTTAGCTTCACTTTGCTCTAATTTTTCCTGCTGCTCTTCATTTATCCTATTTATTTCATTTTCTTTATTTTTCAACTGATCACTTAACTTACCAATTACATTATTTTACCTTGTAGTTCTTTTTCTAACGCCTTTATCTCTTGTGTTAGTTGTTCAATACCTTGATCTTTTTCTTGCGTTATTCTTTTCAATTCAGCTTTAAGTCTTTTAACTTCTTCTTCCATAATTTGCTTTCCCTCATTTAGTATTCTTATTCCTGTATCACCTTCCTTTTCTATCTTTTGATTAAGTTCTTCTGATTTTTTAAGTTTCTCTGTAAGTGACTTAATAGAAGAATCTTGTTCCTCGATTTTTTGATCTCTTTCAAGCATTGCTTGCTGTTGTTTGTTAATTTCATTTTTCAAGGAGTCACGTTCAAAGATTAGATTATCACACTGCTCTGCAAGTTTGTTAATTTCATTTATAGTTTCATCTACACCTTTTAATCCTTCTTGTTCATACTTTTTCTCATAATCTTTATGTATTTTTTGTTGATCGTAACCTTCGTCAATGTATTCATCAGTGATTTTAGACTCTTCATCATCAATTTCGCTCTCAGAGGAAAAAGAACTTCTACGCGAATCAGGAGAGGAATATCCACTACTACTTAGTATAGGTGACTGTAGTGAATCTTTTGTAAATGTTTCCTCTGCTGATGTTTGCTGCTCGTTCACACTTTTGCCCATGTCAGTAAAAGCTTGATGCAGAGTTTTGCCGTTGATAAAAATTTCTTTATTCTGCTCAATTAATTTTAATACCTCTTCTGGGTCGGTTATTCCTCCAAATTTTGGTTCATCAACTACATTTTTTATGCCACTAGAGTCTATTTTTACAATAATACTACAGTTTATGTTATTGCCTTTAGAATCCTTAGCTTGCCAGTTGATGGTCATTTCACATGAGCTTGAACTAGTAAAATTATAGTGTCTTTCGCTACCTTTTTTGGTTGCAGTTATTTGACTATCTTTCCCTAAAGATAGGTTATAAACCTTACCTTCGTCGCTGGCTCTTAAAAGGGTACTAATCTCTATTGGTTTTTCTTTATTTTCAAACCTAATTTGAAAGTCATTATCTTTTGTTGTATATGCTAAGAAATTTTCACCTGGTAGAGATGCTTCAAATTCTTTATGTGTTTTATTTATTGATTGCTCAAATTTTTGGAAATCTGTCTTCCACTTTGAGCTCATTTGTTCCTTAATGTCTTTATTTTGTAGTAAAGGACCAATAAAATACCAGATTAAGTTTTTTTTCTCCAATTGTTTTATAGTCTCCTGAAAGCTGCTGCAGGATTCAATTATATCTAAAATATCCTTTTTCTGCTGTTCATCTACATTTAAACCTTGATTTTCAGCTATAAATAAGTTTTCTTCTAGCATAATTTCTATTTTTATAGAACTATGTTACAGTATTAACATTTTTTCTTAAAAAATTAACTAATTTTATAGTTAAATAAACTTGAGTATTTGGCTAGAATGTTATATATTAACCACTCCAAGAAGTGCAGTATGGACAATATTATTATAAGGAAATATGATATTAGAGGTGTGGTAGGCAGAGACCTGCAGATCAGTGATGGGTATGAAATAGGCAGAAAATTCGGTCAAATCGCAGCCAACGTTTGTGTAGGCTATGACAGCAGGATAGATTCACCAAGCATAGAAAAAGAATTAATCAGGGGTTTGATTTTATCCGGTGCGAATGTTATACGAGTTGGACTATGCTCTTCACCTATGCTCTATGCTGCAACAATGCAGGCAGATCTTGGGATTATGATTACTGCTTCTCATAATCCCAGAGAGTATAACGGCTTTAAATTTTTCAGTAGTAAAAAAGTTTACTCAGATCAAGAAATGAAGGAAATTATGGGCAGTAAAATTAAAAACAGTACGAAAATTGGAAGCTTAATTAACACGAATATATATAGTGAGTACATTCACATATTAAAAAATGCGCTCAAGAATAACACTACACAAAAACTAAAAATAGCCTGGGATTTTGGCAATAGTCCAACAATTGGAAGATATATTGAAAAAGTTTTACCAGGCCATATACACATCGTAACCAATAACTCTATAGATGGGACGTTTCCACTACATGAACCAGATCCCATAGAAGAAAAAAATCTTACTCAGTTGATAGATATTGTCAAGAAAGATAAATGTGATCTTGGCATTGCGCTTGATGGTGATGGTGATAGAGTACGCTTGATTGATAATAAGGGTAATGTTGTTTCTAATGATCACTTGTTTATGATTTTTTCACGTAAAGTATTGGAGAAACAACCAGAAAGCAAAGTTATTGCTAACATAAAAATGAGTATGAAAGTGCATGATTTTGTGAGCAAGTTAGGAGGGAAAGTAATAACTTGTGCCACTGGACACTCACTAGTTAAGAAAAAGATGCTAGAAGAAGGAGCAAAGTTTGCCGGTGAATTGAGTGGACATTTTTTCTTTTCTGAGCTAGGTTTTGATGATGGGCTATATTCTGCTATTAAAGCCATTGACATTTTACTTGGGAAAAACCAAAGCCTATCTGAGGTGATTGAAGATTTACCAAATTTATATATCACTCATGAAGTGAAAATTGTAGTTAAAGATGAGAAAAAGTTTCAAATAATTGAGTCAATAAAGGAAACACTAAAGCAGCAAAACATTTTATTTTCAGAGCTTGATGGCATTAAGGTAACCGATGATAGAGGTTGGTGGCTTCTTAGAGTATCAAATACGCAAAACTGCATTACAGCAAGATGTGAAGGAAAAACCTTAGAAGATTTTGAACTCACTAAAAAAGTTTTATTTTATTATATTGATGAACTAAAATCATACATTTAAATTTTTTTGATCATTTACTTATTCGTAAATGTCCGCAGTTTTATTTGATTAGTAATAGGAATTGGTATGAACTATTGCGCACTTCTATGGTGCTAACAAGTAGCGGAATAACAGCTGTTCAATCTAGTTTAGCTATAGAAAGTGAATACTCACTTTTCTTTATTATTCTTAGGTTTCTCTTGATTAGCCATTTCCTCACCGATCTCTTTTATTTTTAGTATCAATGACTCTGGTACATACATGTCAATTATTTCTTCTGTTGTTACAAATAAAGCCTGATAGGAGTGTGAATTTATTATCCAGTTAGGCAATATGTCTTCTTCTATTTTAGATCCCACCTCTTGTTTATCGTATACTGTGTGACAATATAAATGCACAGCAAAAAATAGTACATAAGAAAGCAATATTCCTCTAAGTGCTCCGACAAACATTCCAGTAACTCTATCCATTAATCCCAACCTTATAGGTGATAATATGTACATTAGCCAGTTATTCATTGTCATAAATGTAAGATTAAGTATGATAAATACAGAGATTGTAGAAAGTATGTTTTGTGTAACTTTAGAGTCAAAATACTTACTATAATTTATAATAAAAAAATCATAGTAACTAGCTGTCAAAAAGACTGATAAGAGCAAGAACATTAATGCACATAGCTCTTTTATAAAACCTCTAGTTATCGATATTATTACACACAAGACAATAATAAAGATAATTAGGCTATCGAAAAACATATTTTGTATCTATATGATTTTCAAGATATAATAGTTGTAAATAACAAAGTTGTAAAATTAATTGTGTTGATATTTTATCAGCTGGTCTAAGTACCGAGCAATCATATCAACTTCTAAATTTAGGTAATTACCTGTCTTGTTATATTGAAAAGTTGTATTTTTCCATGTGTAGGGAATAATGTTCACAGTGAATTCTTGGTTGATAACTAAATTGACCGTAAGGGAAACCCCATCTAGCGTTACAGAACTTTTTTTTGCAATAAATTTAATTAGTTCTTGTGAGCATGATAGTCTGATTTCATGAGATTCTAAATTTTGATTGATTGTTAAAATTTCTGTTGTTTCATCCACATGACCCTGAACCAAGTGGCCGTCAATTCTGTCACTCAGTTTCATTGCTTGTTCTAGGTTTATTTTTTTCCCTGTTTTCCACGTATTTAAGTTAGAAACCTTCATGGTTTCTTGAGATACTTGAACTGTGAATACATTGCTCATTATGTTGACAACAGTTAAACACACTCCGGAGCAGGATATTGAATCTCCTTTGTTTATAGAGGATAAATTTTGTGTCTCAATATGGAAGATTTGATCAGAGTTAGGGTGGATAGTGATATCAGTTATAGTGCCAATATCTTTGATAATTCCTTTAAACATGCAATAAAATAAATAATTATATCACAAAAGATCTTATTTGTTAGGTGCGCAAAGGAAGATCTTTTTTACTTATCTGCTCAATAGATTCTACAAAATATTCAGAATATAGAAAGTAAGCTAGGTTCAAAACGCACAGTGTAATTAATATTGGTAACCCTATGTTTAATGTTAGACCGATACTTTCCCTTTTTCTGTTGGCACCAATTCCTTTAAAATTGACACTTTTCCCAGCGGCAAGTGCCATAGGCAGAGTGCTGATATAGAAGCTGCTACTAAAAATAGACAAAAATAAGTCTCTTTCGAAGAAAACATAGCTTTTAATGGTGATTTGAGCCTAATATTAGTAAGCAATCGAGTTTTAGCTTCATTTGTTTTTGGTAAATGGTCTACAGCTTTGCTTGGTAAAATTTCATGAGAAACATTTTAAAGCTGTGGAGAAGGTTGGCCTGAAACTAATTTAATCAACTGCTCTTTTTTTCTATATACTTGCTTTTGTAAATATTCTTTACCTAAAAGTGAATTATTAGGGGGTTGTGGCCTTTTGAGTACCTCTAGCACTTCTGATATCTCATCTGGTTCTAATACTTCATGTAGTTGTTTATCTTGGAAATAAATAATATTAAATACTGAGTTGAAAATATTGTAAAATGTATCTGAGTCTTGATTTTTATATTCACTTACTACTTCTACGAATATTTCATCGAATTTTTTTCCCTTGTGCTCAGCCAAATTATCTATCATAGCTACTCTAGCATCAATTTGAGCTTGTTTTATGATTGATTGTTTTTCTTCTTGCAATAATTCTTTAGCCTGCTTTTTTGACTTCCTTTTTTCTGTTAGCTTTAAAGTAGTCTGTGTGCGGCCTAGTTTGACCTATATCCCGCTCTGTTTCTTGAGGTACTAGATTTCCTATACTACCCTCTGTTATCCGAGTTTCTGACACTGGTTCTTTTTGCGCTGGAATGACACCAGATGGTATATTGCTATTCTGTATAGAAAATTTTTGCAATTGTGGAAAAAAGAATTGTGTTGCATTAAAAAAAATTGAATTGCTGAAAAAGAGACCTAAACCAGGAAAAATTTTCATGCATTGCAGCAACAATTACTGGTGCACGTGTAATTTACTTTCTGTTACTTGCTATATTGTAGCCAAACGAACCTTGCACAATTTGTTTATCTTGCGTGTTCCTTTTTTCAACCACATTTTCGTTTTTATTTTCAGTTTCTTCTACTTGTAATGTATCTTGACTTTGCTCCTCACTTTTGGCTTTTTCTAAATGTTTTAGCTGCTCATCTAAGAACCTGTTCACAATCTTTTCAGAAGCAAAGCAGCGAAAGCAAGAACGACCATTTGCAGGCTAGTGTTGAGTTTCCGCTCGCAATTTTTCCAAAGTCGCCTACATTTTTGCAACCAAGCAAAAGATCTCTCAACAACAAGTGCTATTTGCTCAACAAATTCACTGGTATTGGTATGGCTAAATTTGAAATCATTACATAAATTTGTCGTAAACCATCACTGCTTAAGGTGCTATGCAACAAAGCCATCCCAGTGTCAAGCGCTGGGATGACACCTTTTTATCCAAATAGTTTTATTGATGATATTAAAGATTGCACTATAATGAAAGTTTAAGCTAGCGTTTTTAAGGTGAATAAAGAGCTAATAAGTGAAATACCTTTACTTGAAGATAAGGCAGTTTCTAAGATTGAAAATGCTGCTTCTTTGCAGGATTTAGAAAAAGTTAGGTTGTCATATTTGGGGAGAAAGGGTATAGTAAAAGCTTATTTCGATGACTTAAAGAATATAGATGATGCAGGAGAAAAACGTGACCTAGGTGCAGTGATTAATGTTTTACGCAATAAGATAGATCAGCTTATAACAAGCAAAGAAAATGAACTAAAAGATAAAGAAGTTAAGTTAAAATTGCAAAATGAAGCAGTTGATATCACACTGCCTGTCAGACCAGAAAGAATTGGCAAGATTCATCCACTGAGCAAAGTTATAAGTGAAGTAAAGCTCATTTTTGCACATATGGGCTTCAAAGCAGTTGATGGTCCTGATATTGAAGATGAATTTCACGTGTTTGATGCGCTAAATACTCCAAGTCATCATCCTGCGCGAGAGGAGCAAGATACCTTCTACTTAAAGAATAAAATAAACGATAAAAGAATGGTGCTGCGCACTCATACCTCATCTGTGCAGATTAGAACTATGGAAAAGACAAAAGCTTTTCCAATTAAAATAGTGGCTGCAGGCAGGGTATACAGAAATGACTTTGATGCAACTCACACTCCTATGTTTCATCAGATAGAAGGGCTTTATGTTAATAAAAATGTCAATATGGGCCAATTAAAATTTACTATTCATCGCTTCCTTAGTAAATTTTTCGGAGATAAAGGTCTAAAAATACGCTTTCGTAATAGTTTTTTTCCTTTTACTGAGCCTTCTGCAGAAGTGGACATAAGTTATAAAGGTAGTAAATGGATTGAAGTACTTGGATGTGGTATGGTGCATCCAAATGTCTTTAAAAATGTTGGAATAGACCATACTAAATACAGTGGCTTTGCATTTGGGATTGGTATAGAAAGGCTAGCAATGCTGAAATATCAAATTAGTGATCTAAGGAGCTTTTACGACAATAGAGTTAGTTGGCTCAACCATTATGGTTTTCATTTTTCGTCTTTAAGATAAGTGACAAATAAATCTTATACATTTGTTGTACTTGCTGCTGGGCATGGTAAACGAATGAATTCAAGCTTGCCTAAGGTTCTGCACAAAATAGGTAATTTCTCCATGCTTGAGCATGTCATTTACAATGCAAAGCAGCTGAATCCTGAAAAAATAGTTATTGTAGTCGATTTGCTTTTAACTCAAAGGCTGAAATGCTTTGAGGGTATAAAACTAATTACACAAGAGTCAACGCTCGGTACAGGGGATGCAGTCAAAATTGCAATGAGAAACCTGAAAGAATTGTCAGATATAGTTGTTGTGCAGTATGGGGATACTCCACTAATAAAAAGCAGCACAATAACTAAAATGATAAGCTGCTTAGGAGAGAGCAATGCTTTAGTTTGTCTTGGGTTTAAAACTAATAATAAAGGATACGGTAGACTAATTATTGAGAACGGTTCCCTAAGAGAAATCGTAGAAGCACAAAATGGTAGAAATAATGATGAGGAATTTCTTGCTAATGCCGGAATAATGGTTGCACGTGAAAAGAATCTACGTGAGTTGGTGGAGAAAATAGAGTGTAATAACCAAGCTCATGAATATTACTTGACCGATATCGTTGCCATTGCAGTAAAGAGTAATTTAAATGTCGGCTATGTTATTGCTGATGAGGAGGAGGCAACTGGCATGAATAATAGGAATGACCTTGCAACGGCCGAGTTTTACTTTCAAGAAGAAAAAAGAAAGTTTTTCACTAACTCTGGAGTAACGCTTGTTGCTCCAGAAACTGTTTTCTTCTCTCTTGATACGCAAATTGGTATGGATTCGATTGTTTACCCATACGTTTTTTTTGGTCCTGGAGTAAAAATAGGATCTGGTGTTAGGGTTGGTCCATTTGCCAAATGTGAAAATACAACAATAGGTGATGGTGCAATCATAGGTAATTTTGTTGAAACAAAAGCAAGTGATATAGGTATAAATACTAAGATAAAGCATTTAAGTTATATAGGAAATACTCAGGTAGGGCAGGGGAGTAACATAGGTGCAGGTACCGTTATTTGTAATTATGATGGGAAAAAGAAACATAAAACAAATATTGGAAGCAATTGTTTTATTGGTGCCAATAGTTCATTAATTGCACCGCTTAATGTTCATGATGACTCTCTAGTTGCAGCAGGTAGCGTTGTAGTCAAAGATGTGCCAAAGGGAAGTCTGGCAATTGCAAGAGAAAGGCAAATAACCAAAAAAATAAAATAGCTTCAATTTTTTACTTGCAATTTATACTATTTTTAATATTTATATGCATATATTAATCTTTGGAGGATAAAAATGAAAAATTTACTTACTTTGTTGGCTTGCTGTTCTTTGTCAGCACCGTCTTTTGGAGTTGATTGGGTTAAAGATAGAACCTATAACTCTTCGTCGTATGGCATGCTTGGTATTAATTATGATCTTGGCTATCACTGTACAGATAGCATTAAAATTTCATTTGATCCTGCAGTTAAACTTGTTATGAGTGAAGGGATTTTAGACGCGGGACTTATGACAAAGCTTCATTATCATTATAAATTTGAAAATACAGATATTACTCCTTATGTTACTTTTGGTGTAGGAGGTGGAGCTAAAGTATCTCCACCAGCATAGCAAGGTCAACAGCCAGACGTAGAAAAGTTTTTTTTCCTACCAAATAGGTTCTGGTATTAATCTTCCACTTTCTGAGAGAACGAATGTTTTAGCTGGCTATAAACTTCACAAGTTCAGTAATTTTTCTCATGGATTTTAACTTGGAATGAGTTTTAATTTATAAGCTCCGATTGAATGTTTTTAGTGAAAGCTTGAGTTTTTATTAACGTCGTAAAGTTTTCATGAGACTAAGAGAATTTAAGAGTAGTCAAGTTTTAAAACTTGACTACTCTCCACGAGGAAAAGCAGATAAAGGTAGAAGTATTTCATGTTTTTATTTATATTGACAGTATGTGTAACATCATTTATGATTAGTGTTAATAACAATAATTGATATTTGTCATGTTTGCAGTAATCGAAACTGGTGGAAAGCAGTATTTAGTAAAAAAAGGCAGCATAATTAAAGTAGAAAGATTACAAGCTGAAGAAAAAGAGGAAGTGAAAATCAATAAAGTGATTTGTGTTTCAAGTAATGGCTTATCTTGTTCATCTAATGCTGTTGTTAAAGCTGAAGTACTGGAGCAGTGTAGAGATAAAAAAATTATAATCTTTAAGAAAAAGAGAAGAAAAAATTACCGTAGGAAAAATGGTCATAGGCAGTATATTACTGTTCTTCGTATCAATGAAATTAGTCTTCAAAAGTAAGAGGTAAGATATGGCAACTAAAAAATCAGGTGGTAGTTCCTGTAATGGTAGAGATTCGGCAGGGCGTCGGCTCGGGATAAAGAAAAATGGTGAGGTTATTCCAGGTAACATAATTGTACGTCAAAGAGGTACAAAATTTCATCCTGGAAAGAATGTTGGTATGGGTAAAGATTATACGATTTTTGCTAAAACGAAAGGCTGGGTGAGTTTTAGAAAATCAGCAAGTAAAAAGACGTTTATTGATGTTGTGCCTACAGATGATATTCAAGCCTTGGCTTGAATAGATACGGGTCTGTAGCTCAGGTGGTTAGAGCGCACGCCTGATAAGCGTGAGGTCGGAGGTTCAACTCTTCCCAGACCCACCATTTAAATTTGCAATAGTTTTGATATTATATAACTAAGCGATGATTTTACATAAGAATTCAGTAACCAGTGAATCAGTAGCAGCCGGTCATCCAGACAAAGTAGCAGACCAGATTTCAGATGCAATACTTGACGAATACCTTTTTAATGACTCTTCCTCTCGTATTGCAATAGAGACTTTAGTTACTAAAGATAATGTTATTATAGCTGGGGAAGTATTTGGGCCGAACATTGAAAATAGCAAGATTGAAAGTATTGTACGGAATACAATAAAAAATATTGGTTATGAGCATGATGGTTTCCACTGGGAAACAGTGAAAGTAAATATATTACTACATGAACAATCAAATGACATTGCAATAGGTGTGGATCAAGGTGCTGGGGATCAGGGCATAATGTATGGCTATGCAACAATAGAGACAGAAAGCCTCATGCCAGCACCCATTTTTTATGCACACTCGATTCTGAGAAATATCATGATTATGGTCAAAGAGGTAAAGCTTGGTCCGGATGCAAAATCGCAAATCACTTTGGCGTATGAGAATAACCTTCCAGTGCGTGCTGAAAGTATTGTTGTTTCAATACAGCATCTTGAGGATCTGAGTCAATCGAAAGTGAAGGAAATAATTTATCCTTACATAGCTTCATCTTTACCTGAAGGGTGGATGTGCCCTAAAGAAAATCTCTTAGTCAATCCAACAGGTAGATTTGTTATTGGTGGACCAGTTGGTGATTGTGGATTAACCGGACGAAAAATTATGGTTGATACTTATGGAGGCTATATTCCACACGGTGGAGGAGCGTTTTCTGGAAAAGATGCAACAAAAATTGATAGATCAGCAGCTTATATGGCGAGATACCTTGCTAAAAATATTGTCTTTGCAGGTTTAGCTGAACGTTGTCTTGTGCAGCTTTCTTATGCAATTGGTGTCTCAAAACCTACTTCATTTTACATTGATACATTTGGCACGAATACAATAGATGAAGAGAGGATTAAAGGGTTTATTGAAGGTAACATAGATTTATCAACTAAAGGCATAATAAGATATTTATCACTTAATCGTCCTATATATAAACGTACAGCCTGCTATGGGCATTTTGGTAAAGAATCGGAAAGTGATGGTGGATTTTCTTGGGAAGGTGTGGACTTATCTACTGATTTTTGTAAAGAATTTAATATAGAAGAAAAAAAAGAGAGAATTTCTTTAAACTATTAAACTCTTTTATTTCTAGCTTAATACTGATATAATAACTTATTATAAATTGTAAGTAACTTTTTAGTCACTATACTAATTTTAATATTTATGAGGCTTACAAGATGTCCGACAAACCAAAAGAAGAATTTTATGATATTGCTATAAAAGAATCATCTGATCTTATTGAAGAAATAAAAGAACATCCTTTCAATGTTGAATTGATAAACAATACGCTAGATTATGAAAAATTCAAAATTTATCTTCAGCAGGATTTTTTATATTTAGTGGACTGTAGTCGTGCTTTATTGATTATTGCAGCTAAAGTTGATGACATTGAAATAATGAGCAGTTTGGTTAATGTAGCAAGGGGAACATTTGCGATTCGAAAGCAGTATACTGAATATTTTGAGACTTGTGATTTATCCGATAATCATAAAAAATCAGAATCTTGTTCTGCTTTCACTGACTTTTTTATGCGTGCTGCATATCATAATTCTGTTGCTGAAGCTTTAGCAGCGTCTTGTCCTTGTTTTAATATATACCAAATTATTATAAATCATATGGTAGGAGAGGTTATGCCTAAAAAAATTGAAGATCACAGATATCAAGGGTGGGTTGATATCTATAATAACACAGTAATGAATGCTACGATTAATCAAGTTACTGACGTTGCAAATAATCTATATGCAAAGGCTGGTGATTGTGAGAGGAAAAAGATGCGTGAGTTTTTTAAGAGAGGTCTAGAGCTAGAAATAATGTTTTGGGATGAGATATATTCTCTAGCATAGTCTGTAGTATTAACACTAAATTATATTCTAGTTTATGTGATGTTTAGTAGTATAATTAAGAGTTATTATGGGTCAAATCTTTTAAAGGATATTATTGAGCATCCTTTCAATGTTGAATTAGCAAATAATACTTTAAACATAGAAAATTTCAAGTTTTATATACAACAAGATGCATTTTTTGTAGCTGATTATGTTCGTACTGTTTTAATTATTTCATCAAAAATGGAGAGTTGTAACAACATTTTTCCATTGATTGAGGTGGCTCAAGGAAGAATAGAGATTATAAGAGTGTTATGCGACCACTACTTTGCTGTATACTCCATAAATCGTGGAGAAAAGTCGCTAGAGTGTTTCAATTTTACTAACTTTCTTTTGTCTATTTCGTATAGCGAAATTTATGAAGCTGTAACAGTTATTTACTCTTGCCATTTTATATATAAAGTTGCTATTGGTAGTATGAGAAGTAAAATTAAAAAAAAATAATAGGTATAAAGATTGGTTTGATTTTTTTGGCAGTAGCTTGATGGAATCTGGATGTGTTGCTTTGGAAGGTATTGTTGACGAATATTGTAACAAAGTAAGGGAAAGTGAAAGGACCAGAATGCTTGAATGATTTAAAATAACTGCACAATTTGAGTTAGGCTTTTGGAATAGCGCATATAATTTTTCAAAATTTGATCAAGATTTTAAGAAATATTGACAATTTTAAGCTAATTTGTATGCTTGGTACGTATTTTTGAAGATGATATGAAAAGTAAAGAACATGATTTTCATTTAGTAGACCCAAGTCCCTGGCCAATTGCTATATCAGCAGCAATTCTTGTTCTTGCACTTGGATTAGTTGGTACACTCCATAAACAAATTTCTGGAATATTTGGTTTAGTTTTGGGAATCTCTGCGGTATCAGGAGTGCTGTTTTATTGGTGGAGAGATGTAATAAGAGAAGCAATTTATGATAAATGCCATACTGCCATTGTAAAACATGGACTCAAGCTTGCAATGTACTTATTTATCCTCTCGGAAGTTGTGTTTTTTATAGCGTTCTTTTGTTCATTCTTTAAAGCCTGGCTTGATCCGATCTTTTTATTTGAAGCGTTTTCTCCTACAAAAAAAATTGAATGGCCCCCTGAAGGGATTTTACCACCTGATCCATGGTCGTTACCATTCATGAATACACTAATATTATTACTTTCTGGTACAACAATTACCTCAGCACATCATTTTTTACTTGAAAATGATAAAAAAAGCATGACTAAAATGCTTTCTATAACTATATTGCTTGGGATGTTCTTTATAATAGTGCAAGCAATCGAATATCATGAAGCAAGTTTTTCTTTACGAGAAACAGGAGAAAAACTTATTTATACATCCAACTTTTACATGATTACTGGTTTTCATTGTGTGCATGTTATAATAGGTATAATATTTTTTTCAGTATGTTTATTTAGAGCTCGAAAAGATCAATTCACACCTCAAGATCACTTATGCTTTGAGTTTGCTTCTTGGTATTGGCACTTTGTCGATCTAGTTTGGATATTTTTATTTCTGTTTATTTATTGGTTAAGCCTTTATTAAGTGATTAAAATAATAGGTCTAGATCCAGGGATAAGCAAAACCGGTTGGGCCATTATCAGCCTGGAAGAAAAGAATAGTATTGAATTTTTGGGTGGTGGTGCCATATCAACTGATGATAAATTGGGTACAGGTGAACGTCTACATATAATTTTTGAAGAATTAAAGAAAGTAATTTCTCTATATTCTCCAAATGAAGCTGCTGTAGAGAAAATTTTTGTTAATAAAAATCCAAAATCTTCACTAACTTTAGGATATGCAAGAGCAATTACAATTTTAGTATTACAAATGACGAAGTTGACCATGAATGAATATGATGCAAATTATATAAAAAAGAGCATTACCGGAGATGGTCATGCTGATAAGGATCAGATTATATTTATGGTAAAGCAAATAGTTAAAAACTTAAATATAAAATGTCATCATACTGCTGATGCTCTTGCTACAGCAATTTGTCATGCTTATACGAGAAGTTCTTGTTTTATTGAATAGTTTTACATGAATTCAGTTTAAAAAACTATTTGATGGTGTTTATCTTATCTAATGCTCGTTGCAGAATAATACATGCGGCAATTTTATCATCTATTTTTTTTGATTTTGTGATTGATATTCCAGTAATTTTTAGTGCGTGAGTTGCAAGAGATGTTGATAAACTTTCGTCTTGTAGATATATGTTTATCTTACATTTTTTTATTATTTTATTTGCGAATTGGATTATTGCTTTACACCATTCGGTCTCTTGGTCATCTATTTTGAATGGTAGTCCTATTACCATTGATCCAGCTTCATTTTCTTTGAATATTCTATACAGATAACCTAAATCTTTGCTTATATTTCTTCTGTAGTATATACTATGAGCTGTAGCTATAAGCTGTGTTTTATCACTAAATGCTACGCCTATGTGTTTTTCTCCCATATCAAGGCACATTATACGTTTATCTCTTGGAATAGACTTTAGAAATTCATCTGGATTTCTATGTAGCATCTATGAAAATATAACTTTTGTACAATTGTATTTTTGTGATAGTAAGGTATGTACAGTCTACTGGCATGATAGACATTCATCATAATTAATATCTGTTTTTTGTTGCAATATTTCACTTTTTTTGAATATGTCATGTGAGACCTTGTCAGCTCTCTGCATTGATTGTGATCTGCAGTAATATAAGCTCTTTAATCCTTTTTTCCAAGCAAGCATGTGTATTTTATGTAAGTAACGTTTATGCACATTGGCAGGTAAGAACAGATTTACTGATTGAGATTGACAAATATAAGAAGTTCTATCACTTGCATGTTCTATGATCCATTGTTGATCAAGTTCGTATGCTGTTTTAAATGTCAGTTTTTCATGCTTGCTAAGAAAATCTAAATGCTGAACAGAACCCTCATTTGTTGAAATTGAGGACCATGTTTCATCATTGTCTTGATTTTTTTTTGCTAGTAGTTTTTGCAAGAATTTATTTCGTACTACAAATGAACCTGTTAATGTCTTCTGTATAAATACGTTTGCTGCATATGGCTCTATTCCAGGGGAAGTGTTGCCTGCGATAATCGAAATTGAGGCAGTTGGAGCAATAGCGAGCTTATGTGTGAACCTTTCCATTAGATCGATTTCTTTAGCGTCAAGACATGGCCCTTTTTCTTCTGCTAATTTTTTAGAAACTACATCTGCTTGCTCGCGCAAATGCTTAAATATTTTTTTATTCCATTGTTGGGCTGTTACTGATTCAAAAGGAACCATTTTACTTTGTAAAAATGAATGAAAACCCATCACGCCAAGACCGATACTACGCTCTCTTATTGCGGAATATTTTGCTCGCTGTATTTCATTTGGTGCTTGGTTTATGAAATCCTCTAATACATTATCAAGAAAACGCATTATATCTTCTATGAAAAGCTCATTATCTTTCCATTCTTCGTAGTATTCAAGATTTACGGATGATAAACAACATACAGCAGTGCGTGACTTGTTCAGGTGATCGTAACCTGTAGTTAAAGTTATTTCACTGCATAGGTTTGACATTTTGATATCTAAATTGAGCTTTTTGTAAGGTTCTGGTTTATTGTTATTTGTTGCATTAAGAAAGATAATATAAGGTTCTCCAGTTTCAATTCTTGCTGTTAATATTTTAATCCATATATCCCGTGCTTTTACTGTTGAAATAACTTTATTGTTATGAGGGCTTATTAAATCCCATTCTTGATCATCTTCAACAGCTTGCATAAACTTATTTGTTACTATTACAGCATGATGTATATTTAATGCTTTGCGATTTGGGTCACCACCAGTTGGTTTACGTAAATCTAGAAACTCTTCTATTTCTGGATGCCATACAGGAAGATAAACTGCTGAGCTTCCTCTTCTTAAGGATCCTTGGCTGATTGCAAGCGTCAGAGCGTTTTGTACTACGATAAATGGCACAATTCCTGATGTTTGACCGCTACCTTTGACACTTTCACCAATTGAACGTAAATTTCCCCAATAACTACCTATTCCACCACCACGTGCAGCGAGCAAAACATTTTCATTCCATAGATCAACTATTCCCTTCAAGCTATCTTCAGTTTCATTAAGAAAGCAGGAAATAGGCAATCCTCTTTTGGTACCGCCGTTACTAAGTATTGGTGTTGAAGGCATGAACCACAAGTTGCTCATGTAATCATAAAGACGTTGTGCATGTTTTCTATCATCAGAATAGTAATTAGCAATACGTATAAAGAGATCTTGATAATTTTCATTTTCTATTAAATACCTATCCAATAGAACTGCTTTTCCAAAATCGGTTAATTTACTATCTTTTGCGTAATTAATAGTAATGTAATTCATAAGGCTCCTTTTATGATAATATAGAAATTTATTTGAGCGATTTCTCGATTAAGTTGTTGAATTTGTTTGTGGATGTTGTAATGCAAATAAGATACCATCAACCTGACTGCCATATATTTTACAGTAACTCATTTGACTTATTTGCATATTTGTTTCTTTTGCAACATGCTGAATATAATCTTCTGAATGACGAAAATAATCTCCTTTGTTTACAAAGTCAATACCTTTACCTTCCTTTCTTCTTACTAAACATACAATAACCCCTTTTTTGTTTGTCAATCCTTTTACTAATTCCAATTCTGTTAGAAAATCATGTAGATAGTGTAGCACTTCAGCAAAGATAATTACATCATACTGCTGGTTCTTCTCTTGTTTAAGAAACTCTTTCATTTCTGTATGTATTAACTCATTGTAAACAGGTTTACCTTTTATAAAACATCCTCTTGCAATATTGAGCATTCTATTTGAGATGTCAACTCCTGTTATGCGACTTCTGATATTATTTATTTTTAGGAAGTGACCACATATTCCAGTACCGCAACCAAGGTCAAGTATATTCAGTTCAGAAGTGGAGTTGTGAAAGATTTTTTTGATTATCATATGTACTAGTTCATGTCCTTTGTATTGTTTGGCAATCAACCAATGTTCAACAAAATATTCACCTGTGTAATCAAAATATTGCTTTATGAGATTTTCAGGCAATTCCACAATATCTGATGTGTTTGTTATTTTCTTTATATAGTAAGAAGCTTCTTTATGACTACTATCTAATTTTAGGGTTTTTGTTAAATAATTATAAGCTTTGTTAATATTGCCTACTGCAAAATGACATCTTCCGATATTATACCAGACTAGAGGTAAATTAGGGTAGAATATGCTAATTAACCAAAATCTTAACTTTGCATCTGATATATTACCTTTATAGAAGTGATATAACCCGATTTCAGTGTTGGTATTTAACAGGTTTTTAGATTTTTCAAGAAACACTACAATTTCTTTATGGAGAGTACTGTATTTATCCATAATGAAATTTTTTACTTTTTTACTATTTAATAAGCCAGTGAGCTTGGATATACAATATAAAGCAAAGTTTTTTATAAAAGATAGATTACTTTTCATACATTAGAAATACTCCAAATGTTCATTTTCATTTTTAGGTAACTAATTTTAACACATTTTATCTTACAAAATATCTTTTTCATTAATTTTTCTGTACATATCAATTTGTCGAATATTTCTCAGATTGTACTGTTTAAGATTGCTGGTATATTGTTGTTGATAATAATAGGTAAATGTTTTGTGTAAAAAGGCGTTGACATATGATTTATCAGATTGTAATATATAAAAGATTAATTTTTAGATGTTTGAAAAGTTTTATGGTAGAGATTATTTAATCTCAATTCAATTGTAAGTTAATATTTAACTCTGCATATTCTACATACAGTCAGATGAATAAATTATTAAGAGCACTTGATGGATGCCTTGGCGTTAAGAGGCGATGAAGGACGTGGCAGGCTGCGATAAGCTGTGGGGAATTGTCAACAAATTTTGATCCGCAGATTTCCGAATGGGGAAACCCAACTAGCTTAGCTAGTTATTATATACTAAGTATATAAAGCAAACTTGGTGAACTGAAATATCTAAGTAGCCAAAGGAAAAGAAATCAACCGAGATTCCGTTAGTAGTGACGAGCGAAAGCGGAAAAGGCTAGTGATTTAAAAATAAGAATTAGAATACTCTGGAAATGGTAACCATAGAAGGTGATAGTCCTGTATAAATAGAAAGTTTTTAAATCCTTGAGTAGAGCGGGGCACGTGAAATCCTGTTTGAATATGGGGGGACCATCCTCCAAGCCTAAATACTCCTTAACGACCGATAGTGAACAAGTACCGTGAGGGAAAGGTGAAAAGAACCCCGGGAGGGGAGTGAAATAGAATCTGAAATCAAGTGCTTACAAACAGTTGGAGCTCTATATCAATTTATTGATATTTAGAGTGACAGCGTACCTTTTGCATAATGGGTCAGCGAGTTAATCTATGAAGCAAGCTTAAGCCGGTAGGTGTAAGCGTAGCGAAAGCAAGTCTGAATAGGGCGTTTAGTTTTATGGATTAGACCCGAAACCAAGTGATCTAGTCATAACCAGATTGAAGGTATGGTAAAACATACTGAAGGATCGAACCAGTTAATGTTGCAACATTATTGGATGAGTTGTGATTAGGGGTGAAAGGCCAATCAAACTTGGAAATAGCTGGTTCTCCGCGAAATCTATTTAGGTAGAGCGTTGTATTTATGTTGTTGGGGGTAGAGCACTGGATAGACTAGGGGGATTCATCATCTTACCAAATCTAACCAAACTCCGAATACCAATAATTAATTATACAGCAGACACACTATGGGTGCTAAGTCCGTGGTGGAAAGGGAAACAGCCCAGATCACTATCTAAGGTCCCAAAATTACAGCTAAGTGGGAAAGGAAGTAGAAAAACCATTACAGCTAGGAGGTTGGCTTGGAAGCAGCCATCCTTTAAAGAAAGCGTAACAGCTCACTTGTCTAAATAAGTTTTTCTGCGCCGAAAATGTACCGGGGCTAAAGCTGTATACCGAAGATGTGGGTGCTTATTGATCTCGATTAATAGGCGCGGTAGCGGAGCGTTCCGTAAGTCTGTGAAGGTGGTTTGTAAAAACTGCTGGAGATATCGGAAGTGAGAATGCTGACATAAGTAGCGTAAAAGAGTGTGAAAAACACTCTCACCAAAAATCTAAGGGTTCCTACGTTAAGTTAATCTGCGTAGGGTTAGTCGGTTCCTAAGGCGAGTCCGTAAAGGAGTAGTCGATGGTAATTAGGTTAATATTCCTAAACCTCTTAAGTGTGACGGGTTTTGTATTTGTATAGTTCTTATTGGATTGATCTATGCTTAAAAAAAGCTCCAGGAAATAGCACTTATATTTATGAGGCCGTACCATAAACCGACACTGGTGGATGAGTAGAGTATACTAAGGTGTTGAAAGAATGATGTTGAAGGAACTCGGCAAATTATACCTGTAACTTCGGAAGAAGGGTAACCTGCTTTTAGGCAACTATGAGTAGGTGGCACAAAATAGGGAGTAGCGACTGTTTACTAAAAACACAGGACTCTGCAAACACGTAAGTGGAAGTATAGGGTCTGACGCCTGCCCGGTGCTGGAAGGTTAATAGGAGGGGTGCAAGCTCTGAATTGAAGCCCCAGTAAACGGCGGCCGTAACACTGACGGTCCTAAGGTAGCGAAATTCCTTGTCGGGTAAGTTCCGACCCGCACGAATGGCGTAACGATTTCTCCACTGTCTCCAACATCACTTCAGCGAAATTGAATTCCCCGTGCAGATGCGGGGTACCCGCGGTTAGACGAAGAGACCCCGTGCACCTTTACTATAGCTTTACATTGCTATTAAAAGCGTGATGTGCAGGATAGGTGGGAGACTTTGAAGTTATGGCGCTAGCTATAATGGAGTCAATCTTGAGATACCACCCTTTACACCTTTGATATCTAACTATGTTTCATTATCTGGAACTAGGACATTGTATGGTGGGTAGTTTGACTGGGGCGGTCGCCTCCTAAAAAGTAACGGAGGCGTGCGAAGGTAAGCTAGAGCTGGTCGGAAATCAGCTTGATAGTATAATGGCATAAGCTTGCCTGACTGCGAGGCTGACAAGCCAAGCAGAGACGAAAGTCGGTCATAGTGATCCGGTAATACTGTATGGAAGGGTTATCGCTCAACGGATAAAAGGTACGCCGGGGATAACAGGCTGATGGTGTTCGAGAGTTCATATCGACGACACCGTTTGGCACCTCGATGTCGACTCATCACATCCTGGGGCTGGAGAAGGTCCCAAGGGTTCGGCTGTTCGCCGATTAAAGTGTTACGTGAGTTGGGTTTAGAACGTCGTGAGACAGTTCGGTTTCTATCTGCCGTGGGTGAAGGAAATTTGAGAAGATCTGACTCTAGTACGAGAGGACCGAGATGTATATACCTCTGGTGTACCAGCTGTTATGCCAATAGCATCGCTGGGTAGCTATGTATAGATGGGATAATTGCTGAAAGCATATAAGCAAGAAACCCTCTTCAAAAAAATTTCCCAATTAAGGCCGTGGGAGACTACCACGTTGATAGGCTAGGTGTAGAAGCATGGTAACATGTGAAGCTAACTGGTACTAATAGCCTGATTGATTTATTTGCTTTCTATATGTGCATATGCAGTGTTAAATATTAAATTAAAATTTGTTAAGTCAGAAATTTTTGTTGACTTGGTGGCTATAGCAAAAATGAACCACCCGATCTCATTTCGAACTCGGAAGTGAAACTTTTTAGCGCCGATGATACTTAAAAAGGGAAAGTAGGTCGTTGCCAAGTTTATAAAAATTTCTTCTTATTTGTATCTTTTCAGTAGAGCGATGAAACAAGGTAAACATAAAGTAGCTGTGAGGTAATATAACTGATCTTTTAGAACTCTATGAAAATTTTAAGATAAAAGTAGAAAATTTAAAAGTAGAATTTGTCGCCTATTTGCAAATTAGAAGGAGAGATAGCAACATTTAACAAATCATTAAACAATTGATTTTCCGAAAATCAAACTTGATATAATTGAATATTAATTAAGTTATTGGAGATGAGGAGAAAGAAGAAGTAGCAAACTACCAAGAAGCAGATACATTCGGTCCAAGAGTTAGTTGATAATTGTAGTACTCAGTTGATTTTATAAAAATTCAAAACGTGAGAATTATAAGTGATGTTTTTAATGTAAATTGAAAGCGTATCAAATAGTGAATATAGAGTTCCTTCAAAAGGCAAAAAGGTGTATGAGCAAATCGAATAAGAAAAGTGAGGTTTTGCGCATCAACATGTTATAATAAAGGTAAACTTGGTTAGTGCTGAAGAAATACTGCAAGTTTTAAAGGGAAAGAAGATTTAAAAGACAGTGTATGCTGCAATCGTAATAGTCGCTGACAGGTACTTTGAAACATAGATGAACTATTGAAGTTAAAATTCTGGGCTGTTACTTAAAAAACGCATCCACTGAATTATTTATGCTAAAAAAAGCTTTATTAAAAAATGAAACAGAAGTGTAAGAAAGTTGCAAAACGTATAAGGTATTACTTGAAGCTACCTATCTGAAGCAACTGGAGCTTCTCAAGTTGCGAAAAATATTTAAAAATCTGAAAGAATGATGTGAAATTTTTTAAATAAACCAGAAAGTATTCCACTATCACGCTGAACAGCAAATTAGGCATTATATCGTTTACTGTAAAAGCTCATATTTTACGTAATCAGAGCTAGGAACTTGAAAGGATAATTTCATTATACTTAACATGGAAACAAAGAGACCTATACAATCCCCTGCCTATCGTTTCTTGAACCACTTCCCTGAACGGGTACTTTTATCAAACTATTCTCTTATTGTAATGAGTTGTTTCTATATTAAAATTTAGCAATTTCCCTCTAGGGTTATCTTTATTTTGTTCTAAGTATTGGCTTTGTTCAAATGCCATTCCCCATTGTGTACGATAGCTAGACTTTCTATATTCATAAAAACTCTCTTCAGCATTATTTGTATCGAGCTTTTTATCTTGTTTTTTTATACTCTCTACCTCAAGCACCCACATCTATTAATTTATTTTAAAAACTTCACTTATCTTATCATAAAAAATATAGCTGTAAATACTTTAGTGAAAATTCCTTCTTATTTTATCTTTCTTTAAGAAAATATTGAGGTCTTTTTGTAAATTTTTATAGCCTGCTTGCATAATATTTTTATGGGTTAGTATTATGTAATAGTATCCTACATTACTTATATTAGAAATTCTAACTTTAGCTAGCATTCGTAATTGCCTTTTTATTTTATTTCTTTTTGCTGCTTTTCCGATTTTTTTACTGATAGCCAGACCTACTCTAATAACATGAATATACTTTTCAGGTTCTCTTTCTTTTATAGCATATAGTGATATATATACCCCTCGATAAAAAAGACTGTAAGGTGCTAATCTGTTTTTAAAAGCAAAGGAAAACTCTTTTTTTTTATGCTTACTATGCGCATAATTTATTACACCCTAATGAGCGACGCTTATTAAGAATTTTTCTTCCAGCTTTTGTTGACATACGTGAACGAAATCCATGTTTGTGCTTTTTTTTTAAATTTTTTGGTTGAAATGTTCTTTTCATTGTTTTTATATTAATATGACTATTTATTTTAAACTATTTTGCTCTATTGTCAAATAATGGTCAACTTCTATGGCATTCTTGTTGAATAAAATTTGATATATGGAAAAATGAATTTAATTATAGGCGTACCTGTTTTACTAATCCTTTTATTTTGTTTGAGTAAGTTTCAAGCAGTAAGTAAAATTAAGTCTTATATATATTTGAGTTGTATGTGGATGCTACCTTGTTTGTTAGCATTCTATGATGGTTATTTTATAACTTCTATTTCTATAGCGTTACTTTTTTTTATGCTGATTTTTATCTTTAAAGGTAAAAGAAATAAGATGGTAAAATTTTTGTTATTTATGGCTTTAGCAATATCACTTTTTATCACTTTATTTATAATGCTATCTATTTTTGTTCAGTCCATTTCTTTTTTTAATAAAGTAGCTATTTCAGAATTCTTATTTTGCTTAAAATGGAAGCATAATGTAGCTATTATTGGTGAAGGAGAGGTGGGGTGTTTTGGTATAGCGCCACTTTTAGTGGGGACATTACTTATAACTATTGTAGCAATGTTAGTTGCGGTGCCGCTTGGTTTATTTTCTGCAATATATATTAGTGAGTATGCGAGTGAAAAAGTGCGTTATGTTATTAATACAGCCTTACAGGTTTTGTCTGCTATTCCTACTGTTGTATATGGATACTTCTCAGTTGTATTTTTGTCTTTTTTTATAAAGCAGGTAGCGAATTTTTTTAATCTAAGTATACACTCAGAAAGTGCTTTGATTGCTGGTTTATCGATTGGAATAATGATTCTTCCTTTTATTATTTCTTTGCTTGAAGATGCTATAAGATCTGTTCCAAAAAGTTTACGTTATGGTTTTATGGCGCTTGGCGCAACACCAGCGGAAACTATATTGCATATAACAATACCTTATGCAATGCCTACAATTTTAAGTGCAGTTTTATTATCAATTTCAAGGGTGATAGGTGAAACAATGATTGTACTAATGGCTGTGGGAATCAACGCAAATTTGACTTTTAACCCTCTCAATTCAGTTACTACTATTACTGTACAAATTGCTACATTACTTACCGGAGATCAGGATTTCAATAGTGTGCAAACTCTTGCTGCTTATGCGCTTAGTTTGGTGCTGTTTGTTATTACTTGGCTATTGAATGCATTTGCATTGTTTATAATGAAACGTAACTAGTAAGTGTTTTAATATTGCAAAATTTCTGTTAATAATATAGGATTTATTTTCTTTAGAAGTTCTTTTATAGAATTGTAGTGTTAGGTGATGAAAGAGATGAGTACAGGTAAAGTAGTTAAAATAACTCAAGCAGTTGTTGATTTAAAATTTGAAGACAGGTTGCCTAAGATATTTAATGCTTTAAAAAGCAAACTAAAATGTAAGGGCAAGGAGCTAGTTTTAGAGGTTTCACAACATATAGGTGACAATGTAGTTCGTTGTATTGCTATGGATAGCACAGATGGTATGTCAAGAGGTGACGAATTTGTTGATACAGGTGCACCAATATCAGTTCCGGTTGGGCGCTCAACTTTAGGAAGGATTTTTAATGTTGTAGGAGAGCTTATAGATGAGTGTGGTCCTTTAAAAGGAAAGTATAATTTAGAACCTATACATAGATCACCTCCAAGTTTTACCGAGCAGAAGATACAGGAAGAGGTTTTAGTTACAGGAATAAAGGTTATAGATCTTCTTGCTCCTTATCTTAAAGGAGGAAAAATTGGCTTATTTGGTGGAGCTGGTGTTGGTAAAACAGTTCTGATAATGGAATTGATTAACAATATAGCAAAAGCTCATAAAGGATTTTCTGTGTTTGCTGGAGTAGGAGAGAGAACGCGTGAAGGTAATGATCTTTATAACGAGATGATTACTTCGAATGTAATAGATATAAATGAGCACGAAAAATCTCAAGCTGTTTTGGTTTATGGTCAAATGAATGAACCTCCTGGAGCAAGGGCTAGGGTTGCTTTAACAGCACTAACTATGGCGGAGTATTTTCGTGATCATGAAAATCAAGATGTTCTATTTTTTGTAGATAATATCTTCCGTTTTACTCAAGCTGGCTCTGAAATTTCTGCTTTGCTTGGAAGAATACCGTCGGCTGTTGGTTATCAGCCAACTCTTGCGACTGATATGGGAGCTATGCAAGAGAGAATAGCCTCAACTACTGCTGGTTCTATTACTTCTGTACAGGCTATATATGTTCCTGCAGACGATTTGACCGATCCAGCTCCAGCAACGACATTCTTTCATCTTGATGCCACTACAGTATTGTCAAGGCAGATAGCTGAAATGGGTATATACCCTGCTGTTGATCCACTTGATTCAACTTCTCAGTCTTTATCTGCTGAAATCATTGGTGAAGAACATTATAATGTGGCTTCTGAAGTGAAACGTATATTGCAAACTTATAAGTCGCTGCAAGATATTATAGCAATACTTGGTATGGATGAACTATCTGATGAAGATAAAATTATTGTTGATAGAGCTCGTAAAATTCAGAAGTTTCTTTCTCAACCTTTTCATGTTGCGGAGGTATTTACTGGCATGTCTGGCAAATTTGTTTCACTTTCTGATACTATTTCTAGTTTTAAAGGGATTATTGAAGGTAAATATGATCATCTGCCAGAAGCTGCTTTTTATATGGTGGGAAGTATAAGTGAAGCAATAGAAAAGGCTGAATCAATAAAAGCTGAAGTTGGAGCCGGACATTAAAGATTATGAACACTTTTAAGGTGCAGTTTTTTTCTCCTGATAATCGAATTTCATTCGATGAAGTGGTTTCGCTTTCAGTGAGTGGGCTTGAAGGGGAATTGATGATTTTAGCCTGCCATTCCCCTTATTTAATTTATTTATTGCCTGGTATAATTACTGTTCAAATGAGTAACCAGATAAAGGAGAAAGTTGTAATTGACAATGGTATATTAGAGGTCGTAAATAATGATTGTAGCATTGTAACAAATCAAATTCAGGTTTTTGATCACCTGACTCATGATGAGGAATCATTAAAAAATAAGGGAGTTGGTATATATTTAAGTTATCTTGATGTCAAATCTCTTTAGGGGCTCTTTTTTGTTCAAGAAATAAGTCTACTCTTGTCATCTCAATGTTTGTCGTTCAAGTAGCTGACACACAACTGTACGAACATTAGAAGGATATCATCCCAGTGCGTGACACTGGGATCTATCTTATTTTCATCATGGATATGATTTTAACATATGTTCCTAGAATCTGTTGTCCATTGCATAATTTGCAAATGTTTTTATGTCCAGATCCTAGTGTCACGCACTGGGATGACAAGAGTTGGGTGACAAGAAGAAGCACTGATTTCATATGCATCTGAACAGTATTAAACACCTCCACGCTGACTTTGGCTACACACCTTTGATGGACTGCTGATTAAGTCTAGAAGTGAATTACAGTGATCGCTATGAAATGCGCTATCAAGGCTTAAAGACCTAGGTTTTTTTTCTGAATCATCAATTTCCTCTGTAAGCTGGTAAAACATTTTTGAATTATTATCAAAAACTTCCTTTTTATTAACAAGTACTTTATCAATTACTGGACTTAACAGTTCTACTTCGTTATTAAAGTATTGTACTTTATCGTTTAGCTCTTTTTTTTCTCTTATTAATCTTTCAATCTCATCTTCATATTCTTTAAACTTTAATTCCAGTGATGGACGGTACTTATTAACTATTTCTTCTTCTATCTCCTGCCGTAATTGCCCTCTTATTGTCTCGATCTGCTCATCTTTAAGCTCTAGCTCGTTCTTTAACGTTTCAAAATCCCACGTTAGCTGATCTGCCTCTTGTTCATCAGATTCCAAATGTGCGTTATGCTCATTTTCTAAATTTTGTATTTGAGATTTATAACTCGCTATACATTTATCCCTTGCACTTATCATGTGTTCTGCTTCCTCTATCTCTTCCTCTTTTTTTTCAAATTGGTTCAATTTACCTTGTAGTTTCTCTTGTTCTGCATTAGCAGTTTTTAGCTTTTCCTTCAGTTCTTCTACCTTTTCTTCCAGTTTCTTATTTTTTCCATAAATTTCTTGAATTTTCTGCTCTTGCTCTTTATTGAGCTGGATTATTTGCTCATCTGTTTTACTCATTTCTTTCTCAAGTCTTTGTTCCTTTTCTTTACACTCAACTTGTAAATCATTGCACTGTTCCTCCAATTCCTCAATTTTTTGCTTAGCCTCCACGAGTTCTTGTTCTGATTCTACTTGCTTTGCTTTTAACATTTGATTTGCTTCTTTCAGTAATAATAACTCTTCTTTCAAATCTGATATTTGTTGCTCACTGCTTTCTTTTGTACTATTGCTATAGTGTTCTAATTGATCAAGCTTGTCTTCCAAACTATACTTTTCTTCTTTTAGTTGATTTAATTCTTCGTGCAATTTTCTTAACTCACTTATCAACTCTTCTTTTCCTGCATTGGCAATTTCCAACTTTTTCTTCAGGTCTTTCTTTTCTTCATATGCACCTTCAAGTTCTTGCGCTCTTTCTTGCAGCTCTGTTGATATATTTGCTAATTTTTCATCTTTTTGTGTCAGTTCAGTTTGTAATTTTGCATTTTTTTGCTTTTCTTCTCCAAGTTTATCCTGTAAATCACTATTATGCTTTTTTAACTCTTCAAATTTTTGCTCAGCATCTTCGAACCTATATCGTAATTCGTTCCTTTGCTCATTTAATTCTCTAATTTCTTGTTCAGCTTTTGTAAGCTTTTGATCTAGTTGTTGTGAATTAACTTCTGTTTGAGTTGCAATTGCCTGAGTTGCAATCTGCTGTGGATTAACCTCTGATACATTTTTGCTAGTGAAAGAAAGAATAGGATTGCTTTTAGCATCATTTTCAAGATCTTTCATCTTTTCATCTTTATTGATTACGATATGTTCATTATTTTGCAGATTAATAACAGCTGGAGCATCTTTATTCTTCTCCAATAATGCTTTGACAGCGTCATGTAGAGAGAGACCTTGAATATATAATTCTTCATTTTGTCTTATTAATTCCAAAAACTCCTCAGGTGGCGATTCAAAATCTTTACCATTAAACTGTAGTACTTTAGTTATACCAGAATTACTTACATTCATAACCATAGTACAGGTAACAGTTTTTCCATCCTTGTCCTGCACAGGCCAAGTGCTTGTCATTTCATAATATGCATCCTCTTTAAATTCATAATGTCTTTCCTTACCTTTGCGATAAGCGTATATGTCATGCTTTTTATCGCAATAGATATTCAATGTGCTGATATTCCTTTCTTGCTGTAAGATATCACTAATTCTTATAGGCTCACTTCTATTGTAATTAATAAGATTAATGTTTAACACTTTATCAGAATTGTTAGTTTTTACATAAAAAGCTCGAAGGTCTATGTCTTTGTCTCTAAAATACTTAGTTACAGCTTTTTTTGCCTGATTTGCTAATTCTATAAAGTTTTTTTTAAAGCTCTTGTTGAAAGATAGATCTATATATGCTTGCTTAAAATTTTCATCATTTGTTAAATCCATGAGCAAGTCATAAATCTCCCATTTTTCCTGACAATGTTCTTCTAAAACAGTAATGCTATTTTTTCTTTTTAGCTCTGCTAATATGTTTTTCAATGTCGGGAAATTTGTTGACATAGTATACCCCCTATTACTATTGTTCTGATAATATATTTACTTTAGGAGTGATTAAGCTATCAAAACTCCTTTTATATTAACCTTTTTAATTGAATTTAATTGCGAGCATTAAACTCGACCTTAGTCGTTTTGTTTATTGTTCCTCACTACCTATTTGTGTTACTATACTAATAGTAACACTAAGTTTTAGGCTATGCAAGAATTTCTATTGAACGTAAAGCTAGTAAATTTCAGAAATTGGTTATGCTAATTCTGTTAATAAAATGCAACCAATTAAGGAAAGCGCTATACTGTGTCTCAGTGCAATATTTTCTTTCCTAACGGACTGAAAATTGAGTTGAGTTAAAAATCCGATTTTATTTAATACTTTTCAAAGATGACAATATTTTGTAAAAATAGGTTTTGACAATAATATGGAAATTTTTCTTGATAGTGTTGATTTACATGAAATTAAGGAGCTAAAAGAGTTCATTGATGGCATAACAACTAATCCTTCTTTAATAGCAAAGTCTGGGCATAAAGATAAATACGAAGATTTAGTAAGTGAAATATGCTCTATTATAAAAGGGCCTGTTAGTGTTGAAGTTGTTGCAGATAGCCATGAAGATATGGTTAAGGAAGGCCTGAAGTTAGCGAAAGTAGCTAGTAATATCGTAGTAAAGTTACCCCTTACACATGAAGGATTAATTTCTTGTAAAAAGTTGTGGACAGAAGATAAAATACCTGCTAACATTACATTATGTTTTTCTCCTGGACAAGCACTGTTTGCCGCTAAGGCCGGTGCTTGTTTTATCTCTCCCTTTGTTGGTCGCCTTGATGATATAAGCTATGATGGCTTATCGCTAATAGAAGATATATGCACTATATATTCTAATTATAATTTTAAGACAAAAGTTCTTGTTGCATCAGTAAGAAGTCCAGCACATGTAATAGAAGCTGCACGGCTTGGTGCTCATTCAATTACTGTACCAGCAAAAATACTTAGACAGTTAATTAATCATCCACTTACTGATCAAGGGCTCGCAATATTTGAAAAAGACTGGGGCGTAAAGTAATACATGATATTGCTATAAAATATAATATAAAAAGGACATAGGTACCATCTGTCCCTTAAAGACATGCAGGTTAATGATATGCGTAATTCAGAATTTTAAACATAATGATCCTCCTATTAATAAAAAAAGATTCAGAAAAATGTATACATCTACGATCGAAGTATAGCTAAAATATATTTTAACTGAAGATTATAGATTAATTGAATTGAAAAATCTGCAGACGAAGATAGATTCCAAGCTCTAGTAACGCCTTCACTGTGAAGGATAACAAAACTATTAGAGTTTGTCAAGTAATTTTTTATCGTAATTTTACGAACGTGCCATGCAAGTAATTATATCTAGTTAAATTTTTAAAGTAATACAGTGTTTTCGATAGTTATAAAAAGCTGGATTTCAGTACTGGAGTAACATTTTGGAAATTGGGATGAAAAGAGGGAAAGTACTGGTTTGAAATTAAGTTTTCTGGATTCCAGCATCAAGTGCTGAAATGACAAGAGAGGAGTTTTAGGTACAGCTGTTACCTATAGAATGGCAGTACTAGAATGATAACAAAGAGGCTACCTGAATGACATATTTAATCTCTATACAGATGTACATCACGCACCGATTTCCATTCAGGGTAATGTCATTCCAGTACTGGAATTCAGTTAGATTTGCGAGTATAAAAGTAATACAACATTTTTGATGATGGAAGCCATTACTAGGATAACAAGAAAGGAAGTGCTGATTTCAGTGTTTATACATTAGCCATGCATCTAAAAATTTATAAACAAAAGATTACACTTCACAACTTTGTGATGGAATAAGTTTTTCAATGCTGTTGACGCAAAACTCAGTTGTATTATTAGCTATTTCATCGAATTTATCATTTATATCCTTACCTATTTTTTCATCTTTAATATATTCGTACAGAGCTAAACTAGCTATAGTTGAACATATTGCGATGAAACCAACTTTTGCTGTAATAAGTAATGATAGCCCGCCTGCAAGTATGGACACCGCTCCAATAGCTAGGTTTATAATTTTATTTTATGTTGATTGATTCTCTTTATCCTCTAAAACGTTTGATATTGCTTTTGAGGCAATTTTTATTGCTATTGCTGTAGTTGAGATTATAACAAACATCGTAGCTATTTTTGCTAAGAGAAAAATTGATGGTAGCATTATTACAAGAAACAATGAAGCACCTCCTATAAATGACCATTTCTCATTTATTTTTTTAGATTGATCTGTATTATTAGGCGTTGCAAACCTCCACTTTCATTAACAGTTTATTCATATAATATGAAACATGCGATAGTCAAGATGTTTTTGTGTGGAGAAGCTTGCTATTGAGTTTTGAAGAGCTTTAGCTTTACAAGATAGTAGATTTGGTGATTATCGTAAGATTCTTGCAGTCATTTTAGTGGGAATAATTTGTAAAATATGAAAAAATAACCGCCAGAAAATTGGAAAAGCTATAACTTTCTTTCCTTTAAATATACTTTTTTAAATATATGCTGCAGCTTTTTCTGGCTCCCATATGAAGAGAAGTGGTTTATTAGACTTAAACATATCTGTTTTTACTGGCCTTGGCATTATAGTGATAAACTTTGTGCTACTGTTAGCATATTGGATTTTTAGTGATTGAAAACAACTTTTTAGTGCTGCTTTGCTGGCACAGTATGCAGAAGCATGTGGTGTTGCATGCATAGCAACAAGAGAAGATATAACCGCAAAAGTTGCCAAGGAATTATGATGAATCCATTCTTCAATCCAGTTGATAACGCCAAAATAATTGGTTTCAAATGTTTTTCTATGAATGTTGGTATGAAACTTATCTTCTATTTCGCCACATCCTGCATTAAGAAAAAAGAGATTTGGTATAATATTTTGCTTTTTTAAAAAATCAGACGAGTTTTTAATATTTTCACTTTTGCTTACATCACACGTTATAGGTAAAAAATTACTACCTAATTCTTCTTTTAATTTTTCCAGTTTTGCAGTGCGTCTTGCAATGCCAATCACAAACCATCCATCTTTAATGAGCAACCGTGCTAGACTTTCTCCAATGCCAGATGATGCTCCTGTAATGAGACAAATTTTTCTATCTATGTGAATTTACATAACGTGAAGTATGAATGTAATGACTATTGCCTATTCACATAAGTTAAGTTTGCTATAATTTTGCTAAATAATAAAAAAAGAAAGCTATTTATAATTTTGAATTTTATATAAACTTAAAGGGAAATTTAGTATTTACTTACTTGTAATTTAAAATTCTTATATAATATTTTAAATGAGTTGAGAGAATTAAATGCAGGATGCAGCTTTAGTTTTACAAGATGGCAAGTGCTTTTGGGGAAGATCGGTAGGTAAAAAGGGCAAATGTATAGGTGAAGTTTGTTTTATCACTGGTATGACCGGGTATCAACATACTATAACCGATCCTTCTTTTGCTAATCAAATCATAGCGTTCACTTTTCCTCATATTGGTAATGTTGGAATAAATCACAAAGATAATGAAGGAGAGAAAATTTTTGCAAGTGGTGTGGTTATGCGTGAACTTTCTATTATGTCTCACTCTTCTTCATATATTAGTTTAAATGATTGGTTGGAGAAAAATAATGTAGTTGGGATATCGGGAATTGATACTAGAGCTTTGACGAGATATTTGAGAAAACATGGATCTCAAAATGGAATGATATGTCCGTCAAGTGAGGCACATATATTAGATGAATTGAAGAAATACAAATCTGTAAATGGAATAGAAATAACTAAGAAAGTCAGTTTAAGTAATAACTTTCAAAGCGCTCTTAATGCAAAATATAGGGTTGTAATTGTTGATTTCGGTATAAAAAATAGTATAATCTCACGCTTAGTAGAACTTGATTGTACGGTTGAATTAGTCAAACCAGATATAGGTTTTGCTCACAAAATATTAAGCATGAATCCAGATGGTATAGTGCTTTCAAATGGCCCTGGTGATCCACAAGAGATAGGAGAGAGTGTAATTTCAGAAATAGAAATTATTGTGAAATCTAAAATACCAGTTTTTGGCATATGCCTGGGCCATCAATTACTTGCAGTTACTTTGGGAGCAAAGACTGTCAAGATGGATATTGGTCATCGAGGGAGTAATCATCCAGTTTATGATCTAGAGAGTAAAAAAGTTGAGATAACTAGCCAAAATCATGGTTTTGTTGTTGATTCAGCTTCTCTTCCAAGTAACGTTGAAGTTACTCATATTTCTCTATTTGATAATAGTGTAGAGGGGATAATGATGAAGGATTACCCAATCTTTTCTACTCAATACCATCCAGAAGAAGCGCCAGGTACACATGATTCACATTATTTATTTAGGCGTTTTATTGACAATATTTTTTTATATAAAAGCTAATCTAACTGAAATCAGTTAGATTAGCTTTTATTACTTGATCTTTTGGATTTGGATGTTTAATATTAGGAATAATAAAGCTTAAGTTAAGGTAGTGTTCTCTTAACAGATTTTTGTGGAGGAGTGACCGAGTGGTTAAAGGTAACAGACTGTAAATCTGTCCGCATTGCGTACGTAGGTTCGAATCCTACCTCCTCCATTGTGCGGGTATAGCTCAATGGTAGAGCTCTAGCCTTCCAAGCTAGTGACGTGGGTTCGATTCCCACTATCCGCTCTTTTTTTTGTTGTATTTATATAAAATCAACATATTATTTATTGATGTATTTGTATTTTAGGTAGAAGAGTTAAGATTATGACAGCGATAGTAGAAGCATTTGGAAAGCCGCATGTAAACGTGGGAACGATAGGACATGTGGATCATGGGAAGACAACGTTAACAGCGGCGATAACAAAGCACTATGGTAACTTTGTAGCATATGATCAAATAGATTGTTGAGAGATCTTCTTTTGCCTGGTTGCAAAAATGTAGGCGACTTTGGAAAAATTGCGAGCGGAAACTCAACACTAGCCTGCAAATGGTCGTTCTTGCTTTCGCTGCTTTGCTTCTGAAAAGATTATGAACAGGTTCTTACGTAAAACTGTTTATAGAGTGACAATAGATGTATTATACTTATACTTCTGATATTTGAAAATTTATGCAGTTATTTCTAACAAGATCGGTCAATAAATTTTACTGTTTAAGGATGAGAAACAAAGTAATCATCATTTCCAATATTGCTCTTATTCTACTGTTTTTTATCAACAGTACATTTTAAAAAAAAGATCAGGCGGTTCATAGTGATAATCCAATTAGTAGTTTTTCAGTAAAAACTCAGGATTATACTCCACAAAATCGCACTGTATATTTAAATTTTTCTGGTATAGTAAATCCCTTGCATAGGGCAAGCCTTGTCTCAAGAACAAGTGGTCAAGTTATTGCTATTTATTTGTCTGATGGTGAAAAAGTAAAAAGAGGCGATGTAATTTTAAAGATAGAAGATTATGACAGAGTTGCACAAGTTGAGAAAGCCAAAGCTTTATTAAATCAGCGTAAAATTGAGTATGATTCCTCTCGAAAATTGAATAAAAAAGGCTATGGAGCACAGATAAAAGTGGAATCAGCTTTTACTGCATTCCAGAGTGCAAAAGCTGACCTAAAAAGGCTAGAATTGGATTTAGAAAACACTGCGATTAAATCTCCTATTGATGTTTATATAGATAAGATCAACGTAAATGAAGGGGATTTTGTTAATCTTGGACATAAGATAACTGACATAGTTAATTTTGATCAGGTTCTTGTGGTGTTATATGTTTCAGAAAATGAAGTAAATAAAATAAAGCTAGGTAGCACAGCGCAAATTAATTTGCTAGACGGAAGGGAATTAGTAGGTGAAGTGAGTTTTATTAGTAAAATTGCTGAGCCTAAAACTGGATCTTATAGAGTGGAGGTAAAGGTAACTGATAATGAGATTATATCTTTGCAAGGACTGACTGCTAGTGTAAGCCTCCCTTCAGGTGAAAGATTTGCATATAAAATTCCTTCTTCGGCCTTAAGCTTAAATGACGATGGTATTCTTGGAATAAAGATTGTTGATGATAATAATTATGTAGTATTTACAGCAATAGAAATTGTTGATTATGAAGACGATGGAGTTTGGGTAGTCGCAAATAATGAAAGTAAGCCTATAAAGTTAATAACATTGGGTCATCTATTTGTTAAGCCTGGTGATAAAGTATAACTCGAATGTAACATGACAACGAATCCTGTCATCCCAGTGTGTGGTGCTGGAATCCATAATCTCATCAAAAACTCAATATTCCTGGATCTCACCTGAGATGACACTAAATGAGCTACTCGCATTTTTGAGGTATAAATCACAATATTTGTACAGTTGTGTGTGTGCTACTAAAAGGGTATCATTCAAATAGCTGACACTGAAATCCAGAAAAGAAGGCAGTGTCTGGACACTGCCACTATGTTTTTATTTTGCCACTCTGCTGTGTAAACTTACTCGGCAATGACCTTTTTTTCTTTTAACAAATTTTGTAATTCACCTTTTTCATACATCTCGCGAGTTATATCACAGCCACCAACAAATTCTCCCTTTATATATAATTGTGGAATTGTTGGCCAATCAGAAAAACTTTTTATGGACTGACGTATTTCATCATTCTCAAGTACGTTGATGCATTTAAACTTTACATTCAATTTTTTGAGAATTGACACGACGAGTCCAGAGAATCCACATTGAGGAAAGTCAGAAGTGCCTTTCATATACAGCACTATATCGTTTTCTGCTATGTCTTTTTTTATTTGTTCAAAGTTGTTCATAAATATCACCTTAATTTTAAGCTCCAGTTTCTAGTTGCAATGCATGTATAGACTGACCTTCAAGAGCCTTATATACCATTCTATGTTGTTCTATTTTTGTCTTTCCAGAAAAGCACTTGGAAGTTATTTTTAAATGGTAGTGATCATCATCTCCAGCAAGGTCCTTGATCTTTATATCATCATCAGGAAATGATTGTTTGATAATTTTCTCTAACTCATGAATTGTAATGGTCATCAGTTTATTTTAATTATAAGTCTAAAATATGCAATTAATTATTGTGAAGACAATAGATTCAGCGTGCTTAGAGCACTAGCAAGACGAGATTTTAATTGGCTTTCATACTTATTCCAGTTCTCTATTTCCTTTCTTGCCACACCTGAAGTAACTGCAGCTTTTGCAACAGCAGGAGATACTATAGAAATTAATCTTGGATCAAATGGAGTAGGTATTATATATTCACGTCCATAGCTCATTTTACGACCGCCATAGGCTGCAGATATCTCATTTGGCACTGATTCGCGGGCAAGCTTTGCTATTGCATCTGCAGCAGCAATTTTCATTTCATCATTTATTGTCGTTACATGTACGTCGAGTGCTCCTCTGAATATGTAAGGAAATCCCATTACGTTATTGACTTGGTTGTTATAGTCTGATCTACCAGTTGCAATTATTGCATCTGGCCTTACAGATTTTGCAAATTCAGGCCTTACTTCTGGATCAGGGTTAGCAAGAGCAAAAATGATTGGGTCTTTACCCATGCTTTTTAACATTCCTTCACTGAGCACATCCTTTGCAGAGAGTCCGAGGAATACATCAGCATCTTTTATGGCATCGAGCAAGGAACGTTCTTTAGTGTCAATTGCATATTTTTCTTTCCACTCATTCATATCCTCTTTTCTGTCTTTGTGTATTACTCCTTGTTTGTCACATAGTACTATGTTCTTAGCACCCATAGACTTCAGTATTTCCAAACACGCAATACCAGCTGCTCCAGCACCATTCATGATGATCTTTACATTTCCTAATTTCTTTCCAACAATATCGAGTGCATTTTTTATACCAGCTGCAACAACTACTGCAGTGCCATGTTGATCATCGTGGAACACCGGAATATCCATCAACTCATTTAGACGTTTCTCTATTATAAAACAATCAGGAGATCTTATATCTTCTAGATTTATTCCCCCCCAACTTGGACCAAGATACCTTACTGCATTGATGAAATCTTCTATGTTTTCTGTGTCAACTTCTATATCAATTGCATCAATGTCAGCAAAACGCTTAAATAAAACAGCTTTGCCTTCCATGACGGGTTTTGAAGCAAGAGGACCGATATTGCCAAGTCCCAGCACTGCGGTGCCATTTGAAATGACAGCCACATAATTGCTTTTTGCCGTGTAATCATAAACAGCTTTAGGATTTTTAGCTATTGCAAGGCATGGGGCTGCAACACCAGGGGAATAAGCAAGTGATAGGTCATGCTGTGTGGATAAGGGTTTTGTCGGTATGATCGATACCTTACCAGGTTTACCACTTTTATTATGGTACTTAAGTGCTTCTTGTTTTGTGGTGTTATCTAAATCATTATTCATGCTTTGAGCTTATTGTTGGTACTTTTTTAAGTATATGGGGTTTTTATGAATGTTCAACTATTAGCTTGTGAATTCTGCTGTACTTCTGTATAAGTTTATCTACCAATAGTGTGACTTACATGCTTAAGAAAAACGTGCCTAATTTGCTAACAATTTCTCGTGCGCTCGCGATATCGGCAATAATATCAAGCTTTTATATAGAAAGTAAATATGCAAGTCTAATAACAATATTGATCTTTATGTTTGCGTGCATTACAGATTTTTTTGATGGTTATTTAGCACGTGCATGGAAAGTCCAATCGAATTTTGGCAAGTTATTTGATCCAATTGCCGACAAGTTAGTAGTAGCTTCAACAATAATCATGCTAGTTTATAAGCACAAGATAGATGATATTACAATTATACCGTCAGTTATAATTGTTTGTAGGGAGATATTAGTTTCAGGTATGCGGGAGTTTTTGATAGCTACAAACGTTCGCCTACCTGTGAGTAAGGCTGGAAAAATTAAAACATTTTTGCAGATGATTGCTGTGGTAGCGCTAATAATGAGTGATTATGAGAAAATTCGATATGCAGGTGTGATTTGCTTATGGGCTGCAGCTGTTATGACTATGTGGTCAGGCTATAATTACGTTCTAGCTGGCATCAAACAGATTGACTAAGTTGTTTAAGAGTATACAAAGAAAGTTAATTATTTTATAACATTGACTTAATAATTAAAATCCTATATAATGTATTAGTTCATAAGTTGGTCTGTTCATATGACTAGTATTATAGGCACTAAGTTTTTTTTAAAAAGATCCAAAGGTAAAAAAGGTGCTAAAATGGAAGATTTTTTCTGGGATTTTTGGCCAACAGTTGATGAAGAAGTCAGAAAAGAAAGAGAGGAAGAAAAAAGCAAAAAGCTCGAACAAGAGCTATTAACACTAAAAAAAAGAGAGCTACATAGGAAATGTGTATCATTGGTAACAATGGTTACATTTGCATTATTGATGGCAATTGAGCTCGAAAAAACATGTAGCGATCAGGTATTACTTGGCCTTATAAGCAGCGCATTAGGCCATACTATATTACCTTTCACAGTCTTATCCCTTATTTGCACGCTATATTTAATTTATAATAATAGAAAAATAGCACAAAAAGAACGAGAATTGGAGAATATTGAAAGCGGGAAAACAGTAGAAAAAGAAAAGAGAGACCTTCCTTGTACCGTTGATGATTACTTTAACTATGCTGATGCTGCTTTAGTTACATTAGTTATTGTGGCTAGCATAGTAGGTGAAGCATTGGAGCAAGGAATAATAGGAGACGTAGCTTTTTCAATGTCTAGTTTATTCTACTTTGTAGCAAGTGCTACTTTCTGCTATCGTGAGTATAAGAAAAGTACAAAACACGAGTTAGAAAAAGAGCAAGGCTTTGATGAGAAATCTGAAAAAAAGATAAGCAATATGTCTGTAGCTAAGTTAATGCTTGCTGGTTCTTCTTTATTACTAATCAGGAAGATAATGTTGATTTCTGAAGTAGCATTAGCATCATCTTCTGTTGGGCCTGTTTTAGGTCTAGTAGGTATTGCTCTTTTGATGGTCAGAAGTGGATTGAGCATACATTCTTATATTAGAAAGCTAGAGAATATAGAAGTGAGCGGAAAGGGTGTTGCAATAGGTGGTGGTGCGAGCAATATAGGTAATGTTGGCCAAGAGCCGCTTTTCGTTCGATGATAATGCCAAAAATTTATTTATTTAGGTAATATTTAGTCTATACTTTATTTTGATCAAAAAAAATCTTATGTATAAGACTTTAATCATATGCTTTTTTCTTCTGAATTGCCCCTTTACGCAGTTATATGGGAATTATCTGGAACACACTGAAACTGAACTATATGAGGAGGCAGTTAAGCTTTATGATCAGAAAAAATATAAGCAAGCTATTAGAGCATTTCAAAAGATAGAGGATTTGTATCCTTTATCTTATTGGGCAATGAAAGCCAAATTATTGTCTGGGGTTTCTCACTATAATATGGGTAAATACAGCGGTGCTGTAAGTGATATGGATGATTATATATACGTTTATCCAAATGGTGAAGATTTGCCATATGTATATTACTTAAGAGTATTATCTTATTACATGCAAATTAACAAAGTGCAGCTTGGGCAACAAATTGCATATAAAACTTTAGAGCTAGCTACTGAATATATTAATCTTTTTCCGAATAGCGAATATATAGAAGAGATCAAAGAAAAAGAAAAATTAATCACAGAACATATATCAAAAAAAGAGTATTCTATTGGTGAATTTTACCTAAAGCGTGGTGAATATTTAGCAGCAATTAAGCGTTTTCAAAATATGATAAGCGATAAAGATTCTAAATATTCTTCTAGAGTTATTAGTTATTTAATAACAGCTCACTTAGCTCTTGGCCTTGACTTAGAAGCTGAGCAGTATGAAAATATGTTAGTAGAAGGGGTGAATTAGTTTTCTTATGGCTGGTCATTCACAGTTTTCAAATATAAAACATCGAAAAAGTGCTCAAGATGCAAAGCGCTCGCAAAAATTTACGAAGTTCATTAGGGAAATAACAGTTGCTGCAAAACAAGGTCTGCCTGATCCCGAACTCAATCCATGTCTTCGCTCTGCTATCTTTTCTGCGCGAAAGGAAAATTTACCAAAAGATAAAATAGAAACAGCAATAAAAAATGCAGCTGGTAACGTTGCTGGAGAAAGTTATGAAGAAATACAATATGAAGGCTACGGACCTTCTGGTTCTGCACTTATTGTCCATGCTCTGACAAATAATCGCAACCGAACTGCTTCTGAGATACGTTATATCTTTTCTCGCAAAGGCGGTAATTTGGGAGAAACAGGATGTGTGAGTTACCTTTTCGATCATGTAGGGTTAATTGTCTGTAAAGCAGAGGGTATAAATTTTGAAGATTTATTTAACTATGGAATTGAATTAGAAGTATTGAATGTTGAGGAAAATAACAAAGAAGAATTATATGTTATAACTTGTGAAGTAAAAGACTTTGGTAAAGTACGTGACGCTTTCTATACAAAATTTGGAGAACCAGAACTTGCTCGTCTTTCATGGCAACCAAAGGACCTGATTGAAGTTAGCGACAAAGAATTAATTGATAAATTATCTATATTAGTTGAAGAGCTAGAAGATAATGATGATGTGCAGTATGTTGAAGGTAATTTTATTTTTGCTGATAAATTATGAGGCTGGTAATACTTCCACTGCTTTGTATTTTACCAGCATATGCAACTGAAACATTTGCGCAGAAAGACTATTGTCATTCCAGTGTCAAGCACTGGAATGACACCGCCTGCAAATTGCAATATTCGTGCAGTTGTGTGCCCAGACACTGGAATTCAATTACAAATGGACACACCAAGCGATTGTATAATAAAAACTGGTTAAGTGCTGGAATGACAGGAGAGGATTTTGAGGTGATAGAAAGTGATAGAAAGTTGTTATTCATATCCAGTGACATAAAATCCTCTTTTTTTGATGCAGGAGGTTTGGCGCCAGATACAATAATGAGATTAATCAGCATATATAAAGATTATGGTGTAGATTTTAAAAAAGACATTGTGCCCAAAAGCAAGTTGGAAGTTCTTTGTGAGAGTGATCAGAAGGCTGAAGAAAAAATTTTATATACTTCACTCACAACAAGCAATAAAGCTATAAGTTTATATTATTATGAGTCACAAAACAGCAAAGAAGAGTATTTTAATAAAGAGGGGGTAAGCTTGAAGAGTAGCGAAATTTTTGTAAGTCCTTTAAACGGAGATTTTCGTATATCCTCGAATTTTGGTAATAGAAAGCATCCCATTCATGGTAAAATTGCTTTTCATAAAGGAGTAGATTATGCAGCTAAACTTGGCACTCCTATACACGCCACTGCAGAAGGTGTAATAGAATATATAGGAAAGAATGGTGGCTATGGGAATTACATCAAAATAAAGCACAACAATAAATATTCAACTTGTTACGCACATATAAGCAAATTTAGTAGCGATATAAAGTTAGGCTCTAAAGTAAAGCAGGGACAAATCATTGCTTATGTTGGCAGCACTGGTGTTGCAACAGGACCTCATTTACATTATGAAGTTATATATAATGGTAAACATATTGATCCGCTTACGATAGCTCATGGCAATGAGATAAAGTTGCCTGATCGTGAATTAAGAGAGTTTAAATTATTTGTAAGTAAGGTAGATGAAATAATCAGCAGAGAGGGTGCAAGTGAAAAAGCAATCTGATAAAGACAGCACAGATAAAAATACGATAAGTGATAGAAATTTAAGTAAAATTCGGGCTTTTCCTGCACTAATAGTACTAGGATTAGTGTTATTGCTACTTTTTGTGTATGACAGCACAATTGCACTTGGAGTTGCTGCTGTTTCAATTTTGACTTTTCTTCAGGCACTTTTCGTTAATGACCCTAATGAAGCAAGAGTGATAGAGTTTTTTGATCATTATATTGGAACTTATTTTAAGTCTGGAATATGCGTAACGCTTCCGTTTTTGAGTAAATATAGAGTTTCTCTGAAATTTCAGAATATCAATACAGAAAAAATTAAAGTTAATGATGCTAATGGAAGTCCGATAGAGATTTCAGTAGTAATTGTTTGGAGAGTGAGCAATCCTGCAAAGGCATATTATAATGTTAATAATTATCATGAATTCGTTTTTGTGCAAAGTGACTCGGTAATTAGAGAACTGGCAAGTAATTATCCGTATGATAGCGAAAACGATGAGGAATCTTTGCGTAAAAATTCTGATAAAATTTCAAATGAATTGAGATCAATGCTACAACAAAGGTTGAATATTGCTGGAATTGAAATTGCAGAAGCAAGAATATCGCATTTGGCCTATTCATCTGAGATTGCACAAGCAATGCTGAGGCGTCAACAAGCGCATGCCATCACCTCTGCAAGAAAGCATATAGTGCAAAATGCAATAGGAATTATCGAAGAAGTAATAGCCCATTTTGAAAAAAATAAAAGCTTACAATTGGATGGAAAACAAAAGGTTCAATTGATAAATAATTTGCTAGTTGCTCTGATCTCTGAGCAGGATGCACAGCCGACTATTAGTTTGGATAATAATTAGCATAGAAGCCGATTGGGTTTCATGAATGCAAGTCATTATTAATTTCTTGATTAATAGACTAAATGATGTTATAAATTACACGCATTAGGGGTGCTCTAAAAAAGCTGAGAGTACATAAAGTACAACCCTTTGAACCTGATCTTGTTAAAACAAACGTAGGAAAATGTATGTATATAAATATTGAAGAATGCTTTGGCTTCATCGCGTTCATTACATCTTTCATTGGGTTATTGCCTCAAGTATATAAAGCATATATCACAAAACTTACTCGTGACGTATCGATGCTAATGCTGGTGAATTATCTTATTTGTTCATCATCTTGGCTTATTTACGATATTTGTCAGGGTTTAACTTTTGTGATACTCAGTAATATTGCTGGATTAGTGATCAGTATAATATCAATTGTTCAAAAATGTTACTACGATGCAAAAACTGCACGAAGCGTTTTATAACCATATGCTAGATTGTAGCGTGGAGCAAGAATATCGTTCTATTGTAGTACTAAATGGAGAAATGCCTGATTCATCGTTTTTTAAACAAGATATACCTGTTATTGCTGTAGATGGAGGAGCAAATAAGCTTCTATCAATTGGCGTAAAACCTGATCTTGTAATAGGAGCTTTGGATAGTATAAATCCGAATTTACGTGCTAATTTAAATACAGTATATCTACCTGATCAAGATTATTGCGATTTTTCTAAAGCAATGGCTCACTTAAAAACAGTAAAGTTATTGCCATCAATAGTAACGGGTATTACTGGAGGAGCAATTGATCATATACTACAAAATATCAACATTTTTTCAAGTACAGATAGTATCTTTTATATGCCTTCGCCTTCCATGGTGGGGTACACCTTACAAAAGGGTATTACCTATTTTTCCTTTTTGCTAAAAAATACTAAAATGTCCTTACTTGGTATACCGAAAGCTCAAATATCAACTAAAGGATTAAAATGGGAACTGTACCTTAGTAAACTTGCTTTTCCAGGAAAGAGTTCTTGCTTTAATCGAAGTTTAGGCAATGAGTTATCTATAGAAATACACAGCGGCATGTGTTTAGCAATGATATATTTAGAAGCAGTAAATGATGATGGTGTGTATTGAGTTAAAACATTAAGAAAAAAAATAGAAAAACCGTGTTAACACTAATTCTAAAAACTACAGGCGCCTGTTGTTAGCTAAAGTAAAGGTCAAATATCTGGAATTCTGGACATAAAATCCTCCTGTATAAAAAAGATTCAGAATGTACACACAACAGATGTTGCTGAATTTTTATTGAAAAATTGGTTAAAAGGTCTGCAGACCAAGATAGATTTTGAGCTCTCTAAATATCTCTACCATCATTATAATGGCATCTTGAGTATGCGGAAGCAATTTTTTCATTAAAATAAAAAATTTTATTCTGCAGCGAATAAAAAGGAGTTTGCTAATTTTCATACTGATCGGATTTCACTACTCAAACCTAGAAACTTTAATGTATCAAGGTATCTGTTCAGGGGAATGTGCAAGTCATTGCTCCCTTTCTTGTCATTCCAGTCACAGCTGTACGAACATTGTGGTTTGTGGGCAATTCGCGTAGCAGACGGTATCATTCCAGTGCTTGACACTGGAATCCAGATTGGGCCTAAGTTGGTAAACACTTTACAACGTTTTGGATGGAACTCTGTGAAAGGACTGGATGCCAGTGTCAAGCACTGGAATGATACCATTTACTGTGCAATTTCCTGCAAAAATGAATGTTCGTACAGCTGTGTGCTTGACGCTGGAATCCATTATACTCCGTAAATTTAACTGGGTGCCAGTGTCAGCTACTTTCATGACATCAACTGATTTTTTTTTGCATTCCAGTTATGCAAGAAATCTATTATATAATATTATTGTCACCCTCTTGATAGTTTTTTAGCTCCTCTCCTCCTGAGTTACTTGGTGCAATTATTTGATCAGATTCAGTTGATGGTTCATCAAATCCAAACAACCATGAAAAAAAGCCACCAAAAAATGATCCTATTAAAGAAAAAGGTTTAATCAGTATACCAAACAAACTACTACAAAAAGAGCTCAGCAGTTCTTCATTTGTTGATGATTCACTTCGTGGATTAACACCATTTTGTGTAAGTGCTATGTCAATAGAATGTCCATTATCAGCATCTTCAATTTGTACATCACTGACTTCTTCTGCAATGATTTCTTGTGATTTTTCCTTTTGTTCTTGTAAATTTGGTTGGACATTACCTTCTTGTCCAGCATCTTCCTCTTGACCTACTTCATTATCTTTTGATGCTATACTGTCATCAATTTTTTTGGGGGGTTTTAGTAATAGAGTTTTTATTTCTTCTATGCTAGCTAAATCTAAAGGAGTCTTTCCATATTTATCTTGTGCATTAACATTAATTTCCTCGTTTCTTAATAGGGCTTCTACTATTTTCACATAGCCACATTTTTTTCAGCAGCAAAATACTGATTCCAATAATCATCTACCTCATCTGGATTTGGTATATCAACATAGCACACTTCAACAGTCAAATGTAAAGGAGTCTGTCCTTTACATTTTTTGCATTAACATTTGCTTCTTTCTTTAATAGGTCTTCTAATGCTTTCAAGTTGCCAAGTCTGGCAGCCAGATGTAGAGAAACCTTACAATGTTCAGCTTTTACTTCTTCGTATTTATTTAACACGTGGCGTTCTTGAGAAGAGTCATAAGCAAAAAAATCTGCTCCATTATCTAATAGAACTTTTGCTATATCAGAATGATTATTTTTAACAGCCCAATATAGAGAATTACCTCGAGATCCATCATATGCATTAACATCAGCTTCTTCACTTATTAGGCGCTTTGCTTCATTAAGATCACCTCTTTTAGCAGCATCAAGTAAAGCAGCATCTATATCTCTGATTGAATAATCCATTTAACACTTCTCTATAAAATTGCATTACTATAGTAAGGTAATTAATAATTCATGAAATCTGAGTTGTAGAAATAATGATTATCCTTCGTGTTTTTCAGTGTATTTGAGTAAGCCATATACAAAAACTGCAACTGTAGAACATGCAACCGTTAACAGTAAATTTGGTAAAATGCCATAAGAAAAGAATTTTCCTACTATGTATATTCCAATAGCTCCAAACATCATATTGCAGAATGAGATGACTGCGCTGCCAAGTCCTATGCTTTTGACCGTTTCTAAAGCAGAAGTCACATTATTGCTGATGACGAGTGCAAGGCCAATATTGCTTGGAATCCAAATAACTTGAAGAATAAGTACGCTCAACTTGTTTATGAAATAAAAATATACCAACAAACCATCGGATATTATTGGTAGTACCAAACCTATTATTAGCATCTTGCTAACCCCTATTTTTGGTACGTACCTTCTGTTAATTAAAGTTCCAATTATGTAAAATATAACTATGATTGATATAAGATAGCCAAAATATTGTACTTCAACGCCCATTGATTCAAATATGAACGGGTAGTTAGCAATGTATGCCCAAAGCCACATGAAAGTTAATCCATGAATGGTTGAAAATCCAAGGAAACGATAATTCTTAAATATTAATATATACTGCTTGAAGATATTAATACTGGCTTTAATTTTATTTACAGTCAGAGTTTCTTGCAGCTTCAAGTAAATAAAAATGAGCATAATAATTGTGGTAAGTGATATAATAAAAAACAAAAACTTCCAACTATAACCATGTGAAATTATATAACTGCCTATCACTGGAGCTATTCCAGGTGAAAGTGCTACTACCATATTTAACTTTGAGATTACTCTTGAGTATTCACTACCTGAGTACATATCCCTGATTGCTGCATATCCGACAACGCCTGCAACACCAGCTCCAGCTCCTTGTATAAACCGGATTAATATTAAAAGTATAATATTATCAGCTATACAACATACAATACTTGCCAAGGTAAAAATTGTCATACCAATCAGCATTATTAGGCGCCTGCCATAATAATCTGACAATGGGCCATAAATTAATCCAGATATTGCAACTCCTACTAAATTTAAACTGATCGTAAGCTGCGCTATATTACCTTTCACCTTAAAATAGTTGGCAATACTTGGCAATGCAACTGAGTATAAGTCTGTTGCTATATCAACAACTGCTACAGATAATATCATAATAAGAGAGATGATATTTTGTGAAAAAGCTTTCGACACTAATGATTTACTGGATTAAATATGTTTAATTGTAGTATATTTTTCTCATTAGTATATTAATTTAACTGCTAATCTCTGTATAAAATATGGATAAATCACAATTAGTTAAAGAGGTTTTCGATTCTGTAGCAAATCGCTACGACATTATGAATGATATAATGAGCCTTGGAATGCACAGGCTATGGAAAGAGAAGATGGTAAGTAGTGTGCATTTTAAAAAGAACTCCAAGGTTTTGGATATTGCTGGAGGAACCGGAGATATAGCTATAAGAATAGCAAGAGGTGAACCAAGTACTCAAGTTACAGTATGTGATATAAATCAAAACATGCTGGACAAAGGGCGTGATAAAGCAATAAATTCAAATCAGCTAAATTTCAATTGGGTATGTGCAAATGCAGAGAGTTTACCATTTGAAGATTCTGAATTTGATTATTATACAGTAGCTTTTGGTATTCGAAACTTTTCTGACCGTAAAAAGGCTTTAAGTGAAGTATATAGGGTATTGAAGCCAGATGGGAAATTTATTTGCTTGGAGTTTGCCCCTATGCATTATCAAAATGAGATATTCACCAAATTTTATGACTTATACTCATTTAAAGTAATTCCTAAAATTGGTAGCATAGTTGCTAAAGATAAGGGTTCTTACGAATACCTAGTAAGAAGCATAAGAGAATTTCCAACTCAAACTAATTTTAAAATGGAAATTGAAGAGGTAGGCTTTAAGAATGTTGAGTTCTATAATATGAGCTATGGAATAGTGGCGTTACACATTGGAATAAAATGAATATTAAACTCTGGTCTGATCATCCTTCCAACAGTTCTTTTGCTATCTTCCTGTAATTGTGCAGCGTTTTTCCTTCAGTAGAAATCAAGCTAAAGTTTCTTGAACGTATTGCTCTCAGGAGGTACACTGTGGACTAATGCTGTACCTTTTTCCTGAACTAAAATCTATATACTTAACTTTACAATAAAATGCGATCTAACATTAAGCAGCTATTTTACTATATAAAACCTAGTCTACATTATTTTATCATAGCTTTTATTGCAGTTCTATTTTCAGCTTTAACGATTCTTCTTTTTGGTAGGGGCTTAAGCAACATAATTGATTCTGGCGCAGAGCATAACTTTACTACCAAGCTCGTAGTTTCAATACTGATAGTTTTAGGCATTTCTTTCACTGCATTTATTCGGTTATATTTCATTGGCATTGGCAGCGAGAAAGTTATCGCAAGAATCAGATACGACTTATATAGCAGTATCACTGACTTGCAACCGAGTTTCTTTGAGAACACAGGCGTACAAGATGTTATCTCAGCATTAATTACTGATATCTCTGCATTGCAATCGATAATAAACAGCAGCTTACTGACAATATTGAGAAATTTTGTTGTACTGACTGGTAGTGTTGCAATGCTATTATACACAAATCTGCACCTCACTGCATATGCAGCTGCAATAATACCCATACTGCTCATTATCATGACTTTACTTGGAAAAAAAGTTCGCAATTATGCACGCTTTGCTCAGGATAAATTAAGTGAGCTTGCATCATTTAGTGAGGAAAATTTTAGATCTATAGTAACCATTAAATCATTTGTATTAGAAGAAAATGAAAAAATTCGTTTTCAGAAACATCTAAACTCAGTATCAAAATCATACGTAAAATTAGTACTCTTGCGTGCTATTTTAGTAACTCTAGTTATCACGTGTGTGATAGGTTCGCTAATTATTTTGCTTTTTTTTGGAATAAAAGAAGTCTTAAGTAATAATATGACCATTGGAGAACTTTCCTCATTTGTGTTTTATTCAGCGCTTGCTTCAGGGGCTGTAAACAATCTAAGCGATAACATCAGTGATTTGCAACGAGGTCTTGGAATTGTAGAGCGTTTATTTGAATTTATGAACATGAAAAGCTCTATATTAGATAGTGATAATCCTATAAGGATCAATAATGTTCAAAAAGGAATTTCGTTTAATGATGTAACATTTTTTTATACTGATAAGCCAGCATTAAATAACGTATCATTTTCTATAGAGGCAGGCCAATCAGTATCAATTGTTGGACCATCTGGAAGTGGCAAGAGCACCATTTTAAAGCTTTTGCTCCGTTTTCACGATCCAAGTGAAGGCAGTATTACTATTGATGGGCATGACATCAAATCAATTGCGCTAAATGACCTCAGATCGCTGTTTGGCTTAGTACCACAAGATCACATGATATTTTCTTGCTCAATAATGGAAAATATATTATATGGTAAACCAGATGCTGAATATGAAGAGGTGAAGCAAGCAGCTATCAGCGCTTATGCGATGGAATTTATTGATAAACTGCCTGATAAATTTGATACATTTGTAGGAAAAAGAGGATTAAAACTTTCTGAAGGGCAAAAGCAACGTATTATAATAGCAAGAGCCATACTCAAAAACCCTCAGGTTTTAATACTGGATGAAGCAACCTCTGCTCTTGATTATAAAAGTGAGAACCTCGTGCAAAAAGCACTTAGCAAGTTGATGCAAAACAGAACAACAATTATAATTACGCACAGGCTATCAACCGCACTCAAAACTGACAAGATTATAGTGATTAATTGCGGGAAAGTAGAAGAAGTGGGAACTCATGATTCTCTAATGAGTAAAGATGGGCTGTATGCAAAATTGGCGAAGATATAGTAAAAACTGAAGGAAAATTTGAGTCATACTTGTTGGTTGTTATGCTAGATTAATAATGAAAATTATTAAATCTTTAATTATTTTAACTTATAATAATATCATAGTATTTTTTAAAGGATTATTATGGTTTATAATTATAGTCATTTCCCAAAATCACCTTGTACGGCTTTCAATTTACCAACACAGGTTGTGCCAACACAAGTTTTACCAGCACCAATTTCGCACTGTGCACAAGCTTGTGCACCTGCATACGCACCTTGTGCTACTAATTTGTGTCACAATCATTTTAACTCATATCATAACTATTATGATACATGTTATAATCCTTGTGATACGTTTGATCTTTTCTGCTAAGAGATTAGATTTAAATCACTAACAAACGTACGTTCTTTCACTCTTGATATATGTACTTCCAATAGCACATGGTTTCCCATGTGCTTCACATTTTGCTTTAAAATACAATAAATTTGACTACTGACAGCTTTTTCTTGAAATCTTAGCAGCATTTTGCTGTGGTAAAGCATTTTCAATGCGAATATCTTCTATATTAAAGTCGTATTTTGAAATGTACTGTAAGTTTGTATATGCTAGTTTTAATCTTAGAGTTATTAAATCATTAACTTTTTTATCCTATAATAATCTAATAGTTATTTTTTAAAGGATTCTTATGAATTATAATTTTTCCTCATCTCCACGTGTTGGTTCATGTATTCCTACGCGCACAGCTTGCACAACTAACCCACGGTACCATCATAATTTTGATCCACATTGTCATAACCACTTTGATCCGTATTGTGATGGACTCGAATTAAATATACAGCTTCCTGATATAAAAATACCTCCTTGTCCAGAACCTAAAAAATCAATTGCCTTTTCAAGGCTTTCAATAGTAGTTGATGCAGTTTCTGGAGAGATTAAAGATGCCATTACTAAGAAGTCTAGTGGTTTAATGTTTGCAAAATGTAAAGAAATTATTGATAAAAGTGACAACAATCTTGAAATTGGTCCAGACAATCTTATCAAAGGACAATGTGATAGTAATCCTGAATGCAAAGCTTGTGTGGATGCGATAAATGCTTCTATAATAGATATGCGCACAGAATCAGCATTTTCTCCTGAACAAATGTCAGTACCAGAAGGTATTGTTTATATTATATGAAAGTAATGAAGGTGTATACATTGTTAGTATATACTTCTCTTTTATGTTAAAGAACACTTTCCCTTATTCAAATAAATTGAAAATTAATTTACATACAAGGCTAGATGATGGTAAAGACCCTAAGTACGAGATTGATGACAAGACTAAGAATGAGATAAAGGATAAAATAAAAAAAGAAATAGAGGATGAGATAGATTGTAAGCGTGATAAAAATGGCCACGATAAAGGCGACAAAGATAAAGACGGCTTTAATAAGGATGGCTATGACAAAGATGGCTATAATGAAAAAGGCTTTTATGAGGATGGCAAGAAAAAAGGTGATAACGATGATGGAAGTGAAGTCACAAAAACAGCTTTCATTTTATCTTAAGAAATAACCGATGATCATGCTGATGCTACAAAGTGTGGAGTTTTTGGTGGTTACTACAAGACATATAGTCAGGTAGGTCACCAAGGTTTTAGTACATCTGAATTACTAGAGGCATTTCACCCTGAGATGTATAGTAACCCTAAAATTGCGGAACATCTGAAAGCGGGATCAAAGGTCTTCTATGGTGCAGTAAATTACAAATTTGCTTTTTCAGAACCTTTTGATTACTCATGGGGAAGTGCTAGCAATATGTGGTGTAAAAAGTGTTTGGATAATTTAAGCGAGATTGCTTGTCAAGATGATGAAATTAAAAGTTTCTGCTACCTTGCAGGTTTATATGCGAATCAAGGCTATAACCAGGCCTTCTTTGCTGAAAGGACATGCCCTAATCTTGTTAAAATATCCGGTACAGCTGCTATTAAAGCAAAACAAGTTGCGCCGCTAATATTTGTTAATTCCTCAGGAGAAATGATAAATAAAGAAGGTGATAATACTAAAATACACTATTCCAGCTTATTGCTTCATCTTAAGGCTAATGGCCATATAAAAGATTGTGCAGGTAACGCAGACTGTAAAAGTTTTGCTGAAATTATGAAGAAAGTTGCATGGGATACTGATAAGGAAGTATTATTAAAAACTGTTTTTGATGATATGCAAAGAGCGAGTCCTTACTATGAAGATAATTCTGTTTCTGATGATACTAATTTTATATAAGACTAAATGTTTTCTGGGCTTTTCATCTCAGAAAACACTTTTTTAGAAAAATAGAATGAATGAACAACTGGCAGCATTTAGCGCCATAGACTGACGCTCTGCCAACTGAGCTGCATTTGCCAATAAAAACTTATAGAACGTGAGATAACTCTTCAACTAGCCCCATTTGTCCGCTATACTGCTATAGATTTTATAACAGTATAGTGAATGAGCATTTTTAAGCGGATTTTTTCTCTAATTTCTGGCAAATTAGATGAATTAAAGCAAACGGGTGTTATAAGCACAAGTGCAGAAAATTTTATTGTGGAACCTCCAAGCAATAGAGCACATGGTGATATCTATACAAATGTTGCTATGGTGCTTGCAAAACATGAAAAGAAGAATCCCATTGAAATCGCGGAAGTTTTAGCTAAAGAGTTTGAGCTTTTTGATGCAGTTGCAAAAGTGGAAATAGCGGGTCCGGGGTTCATCAATATGCACTTGAAAATGGAAGTATGGCATGGGATTTTAAAACAAATAAATGAACTAAAAACGGAGTTTGGCACTCTCAACATTGGAAACAATCAGGCCATCAATGTTGAGTTTATATCTGCAAATCCAACTGGGCCACTACATATTGGTCATGCAAGAGGGGCAGTGTTTGGTGATGTTTTAGCAAATTTACTAAAAAAAGTTGGTTATAATGTTACTAAGGAATACTATATTAATGATGCTGGAGCGCAGATAGATACACTAATAAAGTCAGTATATTTGCGGTATAAGGAAGCTCTGGGAGAAAAAATTAGCATCGAAAAAGGTTTATACCCAGGTGAATATTTAAAACCAATAGGGGAGGGGCTAGCTAAAAAATATGGCAAGGAGCTTAGAGAAGAGGAAGATAATCGAGTAATTAGAGAATATACTTTAAGTTCTATCTTAGAACTTATAAAGGAGGAAATGAGCTTGCTTGGAGTCAATCATGATGTCTTTACTTCAGAGTATGAGCTGCAAAAAAGTGGCAAAATCGAAGAGAGTATAAAGATATTATCTGACAAGGGTCTAGTGTATGAAGGATACTTGGAGAAACCAAAAGGCAAAGAAAGTGAAAGTTGGACTTCCAGAAAAGAAATGTTGTTTTGCTCCACAAAATTTGGTGATGATGTTGATCGTGCACTGAAAAAAGAGGATGGTAGCTGGACTTATTTTGCCTCAGATATTGCTTACCATTTTGATAAGATATCACGTGGTTTTAACAATATGATCGTAGAACTCGGCAGTGACCATGGCGGTTATATTAAAAGGCTTAGAGCAGTTGTCTCTGCGCTCAGTGATGATCAAGCAAAGATAGAGGTAAAATTGCATAATATTGTGAATTTTTTTGAAAATGGCAAACCTGTTAAAATGTCCAAAAGATCAGGGAACTTTCTTACAGCCAGGGATGTGGTGGAAGAGGTTGGTATAGGTATCACTCGTTTTATAATGTTAACACGCAAGAATGATATGGTCTTGGACTTTGATTTTGTTAAAGTAAAAGAACAATCAAGAGACAACCCTATTTTTTACGTGCAATATGCCCATGCTCGTGCTCACTCATTAATGCGTAATGCTCCAAAAGAGCTTCCAACAACAAACCTTTCACTTTTAAAGACAGATGGCGAGCTCTTCCTCATAAAAACCTTAGCAAAGTGGCCAGATGTGGTAGAAATATCTGCAAGGCTTTGTGAGCCACATAGAATTACTTTCTACTTACTTGAAGTTGCAGAAGCGTTTCACGTTTTATGGGGGTATGGCAAAAGTGATTTAAACATGCGGTTCATACTAGAAGATAACTTGAACCTCACCGCTGCAAGAATGTTTCTCGTCCAAGCCTTAGCACACGTAATCTCTTCTGGGCTTTCTATTTTTAATATAGAGCCTTTGAAAGAGATGAGTTAATTTTAAGGCCAAAAATTATACAAGAGGTCTGTTAAAATCACGTATATCGATTGTCTTGAAGTCACACAGTTGTTCTGTAGAGCTATGTCCTGTAATAATTACTGTACCGTTTTGCTCAGAGCGTATTGAGATTAGATTTAATATTAATTCACACGTTAAACTGTCGAGATTACAAAATGGTTCGTCTATCATCCAAACGTTTGCATTAGAAATTAAGAGGCGAGCAAGCGCAACTCTTCTTTTCCAACCTGCAGAAAGTTCACTATACTTGATATTAAGTACAGGTTGCAACTGTAAGCAACAAACGGCTGCCATAATTAATTCTCTAGTATTCCGTATTCTTGCCCAGAATTTTATATTTTCACCAACTGTTGAGCTATCTTTACAGGCGTTTTTATGTCCTATATAGACCATGGAAGGTATATAGGATTTTAGGTCATCATATATATCTTTTCCACAGTACATTATATTACCTGACACTGGTGGCAAAAGTCCAGATAAACTTCTGATTAAGCTGGTTTTGCCGCTACCATTTGGACCAGTGATTAAGATTTTTGATTTTGGTTCAGCTTTAAAATTGAGGTTTTTAAATAATACTTTGTTATTACGAGCACAGGATAGATTTTTACATTCAAGCATCTATTGGACCTTTAAAGAGAACTTGGAGCCTAAACACTTCAGTATATGAACATTGGATAGCTTGCACAACAAACAGTCAGTGTTTGACATACAACTGTACGAACATTGGGTTTGTAGGTAGCAGATGGTGTCATCCCAGTGCTTGACACTGGGATCCAGGAATTTTAAGTAAGCATGCTGAGCTGGTTGGCATAAAAGTAGTTGCTTTATGTTAAAATTAATATTTTTAACTAGATTACATGAAGAGCTGGATCCCAGTGTCAAGCACTGGGATGACACCCTTATACTTGATTGACTATAACACTTAAGAAGTTTAATGCCAGAAAGCAGGTTATACAACGGATACGTCATCTGCCTTTTCCTTTATGCTTACCCTTAATTGAAGATTGAGCTTTTATAAACAGCTCCCAAAATCCTTTTTTATCACCTTCTCTGTGTATCAATTGTGCAAAATGCTTCATTAAACCGCTACCCATCATAACCATCTTTGTCCATTTACCTAGCGGTTTTGCTATATCAACTATTTCTAGATCTTCTTTGTAAACTTGCATATCTTTTTGCTTCTCACTTAGCATTTCCTGTTGTTTCATCAACTCTTTTTGCTTATTTTTTTGATACAATTCATTGAATCTTCTATTTTCTTCCCACTCTTCTTTGAGAACTTTTAGAGGAAATATAATTTTTCTAATATGATTTTTGTATATTTTTCTCAAAAAGAAAAATACTGCAATTATAGCAAGTAATATCGTGCTATATGTAATGATTTGTCCGAACGGCATTTTTATACTCAGCTTATTGGCAAGCGGTATCCATAATTATACCATAACTATAAAAATTTTACAATTTTTTTTCTGGATAAAGATAGCAGACTAAAAATTTCTAAAGGACAAAAGCAACGTATTTACGTACAGGCTATCAACTACTACACTCAAAACTGACAAGTGATTAATCATTGGAGAGTAGAGGAATCACGGCTCTTTAATGAATAAAGATGGACTGTGTCAAGCTGGTGAGTAAGGTGGAAATTGAAAGAAAATCTAATTGTTGGTTATCATGCTAGATCTATAATATAAGCTATAAAATTTTTAATCATTTTTGCTTATAATAATTTCTGAGTTAACCTGAGATTTCCTGAACTGTGGTTTCTTTTACCCATGTTGAATGCTCAGCTTTTATACTCTAATTTAATTCCAGTTTTGACTGTATAGGAGGTCACAATGTCAAACAATATCTATAGCGATCAAGTTAATAATAGTAATTTATATGCCAACAAACTTTTTTATGGTGAAGAGGGTGAGCAAGTCGAAAATCTAGGAGATCAGGTTGAGGGAGAAGAGGATGATAAATCAGAAGAAGATTTACTTCGTGACTGTAGAGATGAAACTAAGAAGGCAAAAGATAAGTTAATACAGTGTAAAAAAGATGCTGAGAAGATGAAAGAAAACGGTGGACAGGCAATTAATCAGGAAAAATGTGATGATATTAAAGCAGAAGCTGAACAAGCAAAATTAGAAGCTAAATTAGCAAAAGAGGAAGTTTTGAGGTACAAAATTGAACAGGAGAAAGAAGAACTTTTAAAGTGTAAAATTAACATGGCAAAAGCAGAGACTGAGTGGTATAAAAAAGCAGCTGAAGAATGTAAAAATGAGAAAAGAATCGGTGCAGATAAACCTAGTATTAAGGGAGGGAATGAAAATGATAGAGGCAAACATGTTACCAATGAAGGAGGGAATGAAAGTGGAGAAACTACATCTCGAGAAATAACACCAGATCTTAGCCTGCCAGAAATTTGTGGGCCTAAGGCTACTTTGTATAAATCGGATAATAAGATAGGTTATCAAGGTTTTAATACATCTGATTTATTAAAAGAACTCTATCCTGAGATGTATAGTAATTCTAAAATTTTGCCATATATAGAAAAGGAATCAGAGGGTGTTTATGGTGCAGTAAATTTTAAATTTGCCTTTACTGATACTATTAGTTCAGTAGCTAACTTTGGTAATACGAAATGTCTTAAATGTATTGATAGTCCACAAGAGTTAGCTTTTCAGGACGAGAAGGTTAAGAGTTTCTGCCAATCTGGCAATGATTATGCTAATAAAGAATTAAACAAGAATTTTTTTTTCTAGAGAATCATGTCCTGATCTCATCAAAGACTCCGGTGGAGCAAGTATTGTGAAAGCGAAACAAGTTGCACCATTGATAATTGTTAATAACGCAGGGAATATGATAGATAAAGAGGGCAATAATACTCAAGTACACTATAATTCATTAAAGCCTTATCTAAAGCTTAATGGTAAAATCAAGGACTGTGGAAATGATCAAAAGTGTAAAGATTATAATGGAATTATGGAGAAAGTTGCATGAGATAGTGATAAGGAAGGACTATTAAAAGCTGTCTTTGATAATGTGCAAAGAACAACTCCTTACTCTTATGATAATGAGGTTAGTTCTTTTCCCATTGATAATGAGTTGATATAAGAGAGAATGTTCTCTGGATTTTTTAGTTCAGAGAACACTTTTGTAGAAAAATAGAATTGGTGACCTTACTCAAAAAAAAATAGAGAAGAAGTTTTTGTTGTGAGAATAAATTTAGCAGAGTTTATAATATAATATTTAAGTTATTTATGATAAAAAATAGATTTCTTGCATAACCAGCCAGTCTGGGATTTAGCAAGAAAATCTAGATTCCAGTAGTGCAAGAAATCTAATTTCTACGTATTCAAATATGGAAGTTCTAGTTTGTTGAACATAACGTTGAGAAGTATCAATAAGAAGCTCCCTTTTGAGTAAACTTTTCTGCAACGGAGTTATCGTAATAACATCCCTTATGTACGTTGCATGAGCAAATTGATCAAATATACGAAAGAGTTATAATACAGATTTTACTCAAAAAATATTGAAACAATCTCACAGATCTTAAACTAAGTTCTCAATTTCTCAAAGAAATCTTTTAATAAAAGAGAACATTTTGTTTCTAATATTCCACCATAAACTTCAGGTATGTGGTTACAGAATTGAAATATTCTAGTGCCGTTTTCAACTCCCCCACCTTTGGGATTGTAAGCACCGAAGTACAGACGTTTAATTTTTGCAAAAGAGATAGCTTGAGCGCACATCGGGCACGGCTCTAACGTTACGTACATTTCAGCTTCATAAAGCGTGGAAGTTGAAAATGCTTTTCTAATTGTTAACATTTCTGCATGTGCAGTTGGATCATTAGATATATTGTGTGCAGAGGAGATGATATTGTTTCCATTAACTATTACAGCACCTATTGGCACTTCGCCATCTTTCTGAGAAAGTTTTGCTTGCTCTATGGCAAGTTCCATGTATTGGTACTTAAACATTAGGTGCTTGGGTAAATATAATTTTCTTTTCTTGGCTTTTCTACTTTTTCTAGGTTATAGAATTCACTAAGGACTATTGTCCTTTTTACAAGGCTATCTATTTTTCGCTTTAAATATTTTTTTATTTCTTCTACCGATTTTAGTTCGTTTATAGCTACAACTACTTCTTCCATTATATCCTCTATAATTTGATCCTCCTCTAATTTATATATTATTTGTTCTACATGCCTATTCAATTCCTCGAAGGTCGCAGATCCATGTGTAATGCTATCTTTACTATTTCTTAGTAACATTTTTTACCTCTCTATTAGAATATAGTTTATTCAGTTCTATTAAACTCTATTGTCAATAGCTGCCTTAATAAATGATATAAAGAGAGGATGAGGAGAAAATGGTCTTGATTGAAATTCTGGATGAAATTGCACACCAATAAACCATGAGTGATTTTTTAGCTCCACTGCCTCTATGCATGTTTTATCTTCTGATATACCACTGCATATCATTCCATTCTCTTCTAAGTTTTTTTTATAATCTAAATTAACTATATGTCTGTGTCTGTGTCTTTCTGAAATAGTGACACTACTATACACATTTGCCATTTTTGAATTTGGATTTACATTACACTTGTATGTTCCAAGTCTCATGGTTCCATCAGCGAGCTTGATGATTGGGTGTTTGCAAGTATAAAATTCTTCAGAGTGTACATCTTCAAGCTTAATAACGTTACGAGCAAATTCAATCACTGCAAGCTGCATACCAAGACATATTCCTAAAAAAGGAATGTTATTTACACGGGCATAGTTTATTGCTAATATTTTACCTTCTATTCCGTTATCACCAAATCCTCCTGGAACAAGAACTGAATTAGAGCTTTGTAATTTTTCTCTGATAAACTTTGCATCTATAGATTTTCCATTCTCTTCTCTTGAGTTGACCCAATTTATCTTCACTCTAGCTTTATTACTAATTGTACCATGGTTTAATGCTTCAATCAGTGATTTATATGCGTCAGGAAATTCAGTATATTTTCCTACTATGGAAACGATAACTTCTTGTGTTGGATGTCTCATAGAGTGTACTATTTGGTCCCATTCAGGTAAGCTTGGTTTTGGCTTACTTAAGTGAAAGTGATCCAAAATTTGTGTCCCGAGCCCACATTGATTATACAAGGACGGTAACTCGTATATATGGTTTACATCAGGAGCAGGTATTACGTTAGATAAAGAAACATTGCAAAGATTGGCTATCTTTTCTTTTTGATTATCGGAAATTTCTTTTTCACTGCGACATAATATAATATCTGGTTGTAACCCCGCAGAGTTTAACTCTCGAACTGAATGCTGTGTCGGTTTTGTCTTTAATTCTTGTGCTGCAGTGAGATATGGTATTAAAGTTAAATGAATAAGGATAACTTTTTGCTTTCCTAGTTTATAATTAACTTGGCGTATAGCTTCCAAAAACGGTTGGCTTTCAATATCACCTACGGTTCCGCCTATTTCGCATATTACAAAATCTAAATCTTCTGTACCATTAAAAATGAAAGATTTGATTAAATCTGTCACATGAGGAATGATTTGCACAGTTTTGCCTAGATAATCACCACACCTTTCCTTCTTTAATAATTTATTATATACTTTACCAGTTGTTATATTGTCGTCCTTGGTTGCTTTAATTTTAGTAAAACGCTCGTAATGTCCAAGGTCTAAATCAGTTTCAGCACCATCCTCAGTAACAAATACTTCCCCGTGCTGAGCTGGGCTCATTGTTCCAGGATCAATGTTGAGATATGGGTCAAGCTTTCTGATGCGAACATTGAACCCATGAGCTTGAAGAAGTGCTCCCACACTTGAAGCAACTAAACCCTTACCAAGTGATGAAACAACTCCACCTGTAACAAAGATAAACTTGGTTTCTTTCATTAATTTTCAAATGGAACAGAAGTTGATTGGCCTTCTTGCTTCTTTTCTGATATAATCTTCTCTGCAATTGATTTTTTATGTACATCTTTTGAACATAATCCTGATAGTAACAGTGTATTTATAATGAACAGCCCAGCAACTATAGAAGTTATTCTACTGAGTGGATTTTCAGAAGAATTTACCGGAATTATTGAATTCATTCCCTGTTGTGAATTACTAAAGCCACTTAATGAACTACTTCCAGGTGGCTGAAGGAGCACTAAAATTACCAATACAACAACTAATATTATTTGAAGTACACTAAGTACTGTTACTGACATTATGAATAGAGCTAAAAATAAAGATTTTAGGGGCATAAGGATCATAAGTCAAGAATATCTTTACCCGAGTAACTTGACTACTGGAATCCAAGTATGTATTAAACCTTATTTAAATTATGAGCTATCACATTTTAAAATACAAAGATTATGAACCAAAAATGGATGAAAGTTCTTTTATCGCAGATGGTTTGCGTATCATAGGTAACGTTGAAATAGGAAGGAATGCGAGTATCTGGTTTAATTGTGTGATCAGAGGAGATGTTGGATCAATCGAAATAGGTGATGAAACGAATATTCAAGATGGCACCGTAATTCATGTAGATAGAAATCCAGGCGGTGACACGATTATTGGTAGTATGGTGACGGTTGGACATTTTTGTGTGTTACATGCATGCACGATACATGATAAAGCATTTATTGGTATGGGCTCTGTTATAATGGATCATGCGATTGTCGAGTCTGAAGCTATGGTAGCTGCTGATTCACTGGTGACACATGAAAAAGTGATAGAAAGTGGTGAAGTATGGGCTGGCAGGCCAGCACAATTCTTCAAAAAAATGTCAGATGAGGAAATTAAACATATTATGCAGTCAGCACAAAATTATGTTGTATTGATGAAGGAGTATAAAGCTACATGCTAGACTGAAATCTTTGACTCTGATGATATTCTACGTTAACTACTTCAAAAGTTTCTTCAACTCTAGATTGTTTATCAATATGTTGATTAATAAAATTACCTCTAACTAAAATATCCTTTATTGGCCAGTTTATTTCTATCTGAGTACCTGATAATTTAGCTGCAAATTTTATCGGTGCTGACGTTAGAAAAAGAGATATAGTATTATTTGAATTAAGATAGAAGTTTACATGATCTTTACAATCTTTTAGATTTATATCTCCCGGAAAATCTGATATTTGAGATTGTATATTTGCTTTTATGAAGTTCATCCGGCCGAATTTTTCAGTAAGTATCCCTACCTCTTTTGGAACTTCTAATGGGATGATAATATCATTGCTAATTCCATTTTCTTCTTGAGAAAAAAGTTCAGTGTATGCTCCTTTTTTTCTGTGTTTCTCAAAATACTTAGGAAAATACATATTAAGGTATTTAGAGTGTAGCTCTATACGATTTTTCTGGTCATCCTCTAGAGTAAATGTATATTTATCACCATTTTGCTTAAGCTCGCACAATTTAAATTTACTAAGGTCAGAGTCTGGAAATGGCTTTTCAATTTCAAAAGCAAGTGTAAGAGTGTGCGTTGTGTGATCAAATTCATTTTTTTCTTGTAGACCATAGTACTTATTTTTTTCATATTCCTTTTTTTCTCTATTAGCATTAACTTCCTGTTCATTAAAACTTTCAACAGCATAAAAAAATTCTTCTTCATCTAGCTCTTCTCCTGTTAGAGCATCCTCAAACACATCCTGTTCATCCTCTAAATCAATCTCATTACCTTTCGTTTCTATTTTATTCTCTATACTTATTTTTTTTGTATGGTCATTTCCATTGCTAGCAGTTGTTTGATGATGTGTATCGTTAATTTGAAAAAAGCTCTTTACTTTTGATATTAAGCTAATCCATGAAAGTCTGACTTGATTAAGTAGCCATTTAAAACTCTTCATTGTTTTACCTCAACCTAACTACTAAAAATTGTAACAGAATAAATTAAATATGTCAATAAGATACACAAATTGTACTAACTGGGAATTAGTGGCAGCACTTAACATCTGTGTAAATTTTGACATAGGCGTTTTCTGCATTTTAACCAAATCAGTAAAGAGGACATCATTGATATTCTCCTTTTAGAAGCAACTTGAATAAAACTGATAAAGTTTGAATTAAAGTGTGATTAGGAAAGTGAGTGATGAGAACTCTTTATTTGGACTTCTTTTGATTCATCTATTTTAGTATTAGGTCTTAGTGCTTCATATGTAGTACCACCAGCTACGAGTGCAGATGCTGTAGCTATGCCAATTATTGCTAATATACTTAGTCTAGTTGTATGTTCAAGTATAGTACTTGCTACCAGCCCAACAGCAAGACCAACAACAATAACAGCAGTGTACAACATTCTAGGATTATTTGAATTAGGCATATAGCTCACTAACTCTCTGCAACACTTTTCTGATTCTTTCTTTATGTCCTCGAGCTTATTTAGATCTTCTTTTTCTATTTTAGCATTTAATTCTAGTTTCTTATATAATTCTTGCATTTCTTTTACTTATTTTTCTAATTTTTTTAAAAAATTTATTATTTTTGTTCCTTGTAATTTTATTATTGTTTCCTTAAGTAGTAACGTTGATATTAGCATTGCTATTTCTTCTATCTCTTTTTCTTTTTTCCTTTCCAATTCCACTGCTTTTTCTATTCCTTCTTCTGATATTTTAGTGTCTTTTTTTAGTTCTATTTCAAACTTTCTTTTTTTTTAACTCTGATTTTGCTTCTTCTAATGATTCTAATGCATTCCATAGCTTTTCACCAGAATTCTGACTCCGTTTTGGTGACATAGACTGACTGCCTTTGAACTTTTTTGGTGATATGGGCTGATTTTTACCATCTTTAAGCTTTTTTGAGTTTTCACCAGCACTTACTTTAGCCATAATAAACCTCACATATTAAATAATGCTATTACATAATATCTTTAAAGCTCAATGTCAAATAGTATCTTTACATAATATAACTCATAAACAGAAAATTTTAGTATAAAATGCCATATTTACTTTGTGCTATGGTTTGAGGTAGAATAACAACTTGCTTCAAATATGGAAAGGCAGTACAACTCTATGATCAAGTTACTGAACTCTCATTTACTCCTCTTTTTTTGTAAAACAATCTACAATTCATTAGAAGATCTTCAGATGGACGTTGATCATTGGTTGTGTTTTTACAATGAGACAAGACCTCATTCTAGTAAATATTGTTATGGCGATGTAGACTTTCCTGAATAGAAAACATATTGCTTTTTAGAAAAATATTAGTAGCATTACATAAGAGACTGATATTAGTTTTCAATTTTTCTGTTAGTTAATTCTTGCTTGCTAGGTTAAGTTGTGTCTGGTAACCATAATGGCAAATCTTGTTAATTTGAGGCGTGGATTTTAGCCTCTCTCATCCTTACATTAGTTACATATTCTTTCGCAGAGGGCTAATGATAGCAATGAATTTATTAGTAAAATTCAGTAATTTATAATTGACAATTAGAGCTGTTAATTAGCAACTCACTTTAAATAAGTTACTCAACTGTGACAGATTTAGCTAAATTTCTCGGACAATCTACATCTAACCCTTTTTTTTCTGCAATAGAATAAGCAAGAAATTGCATAGCAACACTGTAGATAATTGGAGAAACAAAATTGTCAACTTCTGGAAGTTGCACCACATCTATGCAAATTCCCTTTAAGAGCGGTGCTCCTTGCTTATCACTAAAGGCAATTACTTTACCTTTTCTTGCAATAATCTCTTGTATATTGGATAGCGTTTTAAAGAATAAATTATCGTAAGGAATAATTGCGATAACAAGTACAGTAGAGTCTATCAAGGCGATAGAACCGTGCTTCATTTCTCCCGCTGCAATACCAATTGTGTTGATATATGAAAGCTCTTTTATCTTCAATGCACCTTCCATTGCAACTCCATATGAGCTTCCTCTCCCAATTATAATTATATTATTGTGCTCTAATATACTGCCTGATATATGTTGTATTTTCATCACATTCAAAACATGCTCTACATGTTCGGGAATGGAATTAATAGCACCGCTTAGTTCCTTTATCCTCTCTCTACCTAGTATACCTTTTATTTTTCCAAGCTCTACAGCAAAGCATGCTAAAATTGCAAGCTGCGTAGAAAAGGTTTTTGTCGAAGCAACACCAATCTCAGGTCCAGCAAGAGTATGCAATACAATATCTGAGGCTTTTTCTATGCTGCTATTAAATGTATTAATTATGCTAATGATCATTTGTTTCTGCAATCTCGCATAACGTAGTGCTTCCATAGTATCTGCAGTTTCACCAGATTGAGAAATGAATAAGCCAATACTACCTTCTTCGAGCTTGACGCTGCTATACCTAAATTCTGACGAGATTTCTAGATATACCCGAATTTGAGCAATACTTTCCAGCCAACACTTTGCTATTAGTCCAGCAAAATAGGATGAACCGCATCCAACTATAGTAATGTAACCTAGTTCAGAAAATAATTCTTTGTTGATTTCTTTATATTGTTTATAAAATTGATTTATTGTTGTGTTTAATGCATACGGTTGCTCAAAAATTTCTTTTAGCATAAAGCTAGGGTAACCATTTTTACTAATTAGAAAATTTCTTGGACTGCTATTTTCTGTTCTGCGTTTAACTTGTATGCCATTATTATATATACTGAATTCGTTAGATTTTATTACTGCAATATCATTATCTTCTAAATGCAATATTTTTTCTACAAATGAATTCAAAGTATTAGTATCAGAAGCAGCAAACACTTTATTACAGTTATATCCTATTGCTAAAGGCAAATTTCTTTTTGCAACAAATAAAGTATCTGGATATTCTGCAAGTAATAAAGCCAAAGCAAGTGAACCTTGTAAATTGTTTAAACACTGTAATATAGAATCAACTGGTGACAATCCTTCATTAAGATATGCAGTTAATATGTTTGGTATTACTTCTGTATCAGTGTCGGTATGAAAAGATACTCCCTTTTCCTCCAGATCCTTTTTTAATATATTGTAATTTTCAATTATGCCATTATGAGCAATAACAACATTATTTATATAAATGGGATGAGCATTTTTAAGATTTGGAGCTCCATGTGTAGCCCAACGAGTATGTGCTATACCAACTTTGCTACTAGATATCTTGCTCTCATGAACAACTTCACATAATCTTTCAACTTTACCTTCTGATTTTTTGACTTCTATCTTACCTCTATTATTTATAATTGCTATACCTGAAGAATCATACCCTCTGTATTCCAATTTTTGCAACGCGGTTAGTAAAGTTGGTATTACTGAATCACCGCTACTTACTATACCTAATATTCCACACACTTCGTAAATTATGAAGCATTTTTGTCTTTTTTACTTTCCTCTAGTTTATTTTTCTTGCCATTCTTTTCAACTTTGCTTTTTTCAATAGATTTAGCTACTGGCTTTTGAATTTCTTTATTTAAGATTTCAGATATAGCAGACTTTAGGATTTTTATTTCAATTTTTGGTGCTATTTCTAGTATTAGTTGTGCATTTACTTCGTCAACTTTGTTTACTTCACCTATTATTCCACTAGAAGTAATAACCGTATCACCACGTTTTATTTGATCTATCATCCTTCTATGTTCTTTTAGTTTTTTGTGATTGGGGCGAATAATGAGAAAATAAAATACTACAAATATTAAAATGAGTGGAATAAAGCTAGCAACAGATGCTGATACATTGTTAGTCGCATCTGCCGCAAAAACCTCAGAAATGAACATATTTAATCCCAATTATTAACGACAAAATTAAATAGATTAAGCAGCAATTACAATATCATGTCAAGTATCTGAAAGAAATTAATTCAAATTAATAAGAAACTTAAAGAATTTTAAGGTGTTTCTGCTGTAATGGCGGGAGTGATGAGACTTGAACTCACGACCTCATGCGTGACAGGCATGCGCTCTAACCAACTGAGCTACACCCCCCATTGCTTTTTAACGTTTGCAACTTTAAAGCTAATCAACGTGTTGCCACTTGTCAATATTTTTTGTTTGCGCTTTTTTGTCTTTTTTATTACCATGTAAATAACTTAATTTCACACATGGCTTATGCAAGTAGTCCCGTTAGGGTTATGCCATGGAGGATAAACTATTTGGAGGAGTAAATATGACAAATTTACCTAAAGTTACTATACGTGATTTAGCTGAACCTGGTGTGCATTTTGGCCATAAAGTTAGTCGCTGGAATGCGAAAATGGCCCCATATATATATGGTATACATCAACAGAATCGTATACACATAATAGACTTACGAAAAACATTACCATTGTTAGAGGCGGCGATGAAAGCTTTATACGATGTTGCATCTCAAGATGGTCGCATTTTATTTGTTGGTACGAAATTTCAAGCTTTAGATATTGTTGCAAGTGAAGCAGTTCGTTGTGGTCAGTATTATGTAAATGATCGATGGCTTGGTGGTATGCTTACTAATTGGAATACTGTTTCTTCTTCGATAAAAACTTTGATACAATATGAGAAAATATCCAATGATGAAGATAGCATCTTAACAAAAAAAGAATTAGGAAACATTGAAAAGAAAAGAAAAAAGCTTGATAAAGAATTGGGTGGAATTAGAGAAATGGGAGCAGTTCCTGATATTTTATTTATTATTGATACTAACAAAGAGCATATAGCGGTTAAAGAGGCTAAAAAACTGGGTATTCCTGTAGTTGGAGTACTTGATACCAATTCTGACCCAGATGGTATTGCCTATCCTATACCAGGAAATGATGATTCAAGAAAATCAATAGAGCTCTATTGTAAATTAGTTGCTGATTCTATATTAGCTGGAATAGAGTCTAGTTTGACAAGGTCTAGAGTTAAGGATGATGAGCTTATTCAAGAAAAAGAAGAGGATATTGTGCAAACTAAAAAGAAGCGTATTAAGGTTGAAACAGAAAGGGAGGTAATAGTAAGTAAATGAAGATGGATTCAAGTAGTATAAGGGAATTACGCGATAGAACAGGGCTTGGCTTAAGCGATTGTAAGAAAGCGTTAGAAGAGTGTGATGGTGATATTAAGAAAGCCGTTGATAAGTTACGTAAAATAGGATTTGCTAAAGCTGACAAAAAGTCTGATAGAGTAGCTTCAGATGGGCTTATTGCTATGTGCTTGGCTAAAAATTATGGTGTATTGGTTAAAGTCAATTGTGAAACTGATTTTGTTGCTAGAAATGAGAAGTTCATAGCATTAGTTTCAAATTTAGCATCAATTGCTTGTCAAGAACGTTGTACTAGTCTTGATGAGTTAAAAAATGCCAAATATGAAGATGTTGGTACAGTGCAGGAAGCTATTATGAGTGGTACATCGGTTCTTGGTGAGAAGTTAGAGTTAAGCAATCTTTGCTACCTAGAGACTAAGAATGGGATTATTGCTGGCTATGTACATGGTAATATGCATGGCTTAGGTAAGATTGGTGCTTTAGTAGCATTGCAATCATCTGGTGATAAACAAGAGATTGGAAAGCAAATAGCTATGCATGTAGTTGCTATGAAACCTGAAGCTTTATCTATAGATGATTTAGATCAAGAAAAATTAAACAATGAGCGTTCTATAATTGAGGAGCAAGTAAAGAGCTTAAATAAACCTGAAGAGGTAGTGAAAAAAATAGTAGATGGACGAATGGCTAAATACTATGAAGAAGTTGTTCTGCTAGAGCAGAAGTTTATAAAAGATGATAAAATGAAGATTGCTGATTTTATAGAATCAAGTGCTGTTAAATTAGCTAATTATAAGTTACTTACTTTGGATGGTGCAAATAAGTAACAAAACTTCAGAAGTAAAATACCCCAGAGTGTTATTCAAAATCTCTGGGGAGGCTTTGATGGGATCAAAGCTATTTGGCCATGATATGGAAGTGATAGATAAACTATCCAAAGACATAGTTGAAGTTTGTAATCTCGGAGTTCAAGTTTGTATTGTTGTTGGTGGTGGGAATATTTTTCGTGGTGCATCAGCATCTTTAAGTGGCTGTGAAAGAGCAAGCAGTGATTATATTGGAATGCTTGGTACTGTCATTAATGCTTTAATTTTGCAAAATTTTTTAGAAAAAAGCTCTATAGTCTCTAGGGTGTTGTCTGCTATACCTATGACTACTATATGTGAACCTTATATAAGAAAGAAGGCTATTCATCATTTAGAAGAGGGCAGGGTGATAATTTTTGCAGCAGGAACGGGTAATCCATTTTTTACTACGGATACAGCTGCAGCTTTACGCGCTGTTGAAATGAATTGTAATGTTATTTTAAAAGGTACGCAAGTAAGTGGCGTGTATTCTGCTGATCCAAAAAAAAATGAGAATGCTGTAATGTACGATAGGCTTTCTTACACAGATTTATTAACTCGTGATTTGAAGATTATGGATGCGTCAGCAATTTCACTTGCTCGTGAAAATTCTATTCCAATTGTAGTTTTTTCTTTGAAAAGTGAAAAAATGGTCAATATTATTAAAGGTCAAGGTAATTATACTATAGTCTCAGATTATAAACATTAGGTAATTTATGTTAAACGAAATAAAAGCTAAAACAAAAGAAAGAATGCTAAAAACTATTCAGTCTTTTCATGATGATATGAAAGGTATACGTACTGGTAGAGCTAACTCATCATTACTTGATGGTATAGTTGTAAATATCTATGGTGGACATCAAAAACTGAACCAAGTTGCAGGCGTTTCAGCTATAGATAACAAAACTCTATCAGTTAAAGTTTGGGATGCTACTGTTATCGGTGAAGTGAAAAATGCGATAATCAATGCTAACTTAAATTTAAATCCTGTTGTTGAAGGAAATACTATACGTATAGTTCTTCCAGACTTAACACAAGAAATTCGTGAAAAATTAGTGAAATTATTGCATCAATTTTCTGAAAATGCACGAGTTGCAATTAGAAATATACGTAGAGATGTTATGGAAGAAATAGAGGAAATGAAGAAAAATAAGGAAATCTCAGAAGATGATTTTCATGTTGCCAAAAAGGAAATACAAAACATTACTGATGATAATGTAAAAAAAGTCGATGATGACTTATCTATTAAAGAAAAGGATATACTGCATCATTAAGTTAATATGAAAGAATTTTTCAGTATTGAAAAACATAAGAGGATTCGATATAGATTCAATTGTATGAATGCTGTGATTCAAATCTCATCATTACGCACACATTTGATCTTATACCTTTTGAAATCTAGAAAAAAAGCTTTTCAGTTTGATTTTTTATTACGATAATTAAGTTTACACTCTTGAGCGAAAACGATGCTGAAACGCCTTTTCCTTATTTTTGCATTTGTATTACTCATCCCACTGTCAAATGTTGATGCCAGAAGATATATCAGAATTGTTGGATCTTCAACTGTTTTTCCTTTTATCTCATTTATATCTGAAGAATTCAGCCGTATATTTTCCTTTAAAACTCCAGTTGTAGAATCGATAGGAAGTGGATCAGGGTTCAAAATGTTTTGTTCAGGAATAGGGGAAGGCACACCAGATATCACTACTTCATCTCGCCCTATGAAGGAAGTAGAGAGAGAATTATGTAAAAGAAATAAAGTGAATGAAGTAATAGAGATCATAATTGGCTATGATGGAATTGTTATTGCAAATTCAAATCAAAGCCATAGATTTGATTTTACAAAAAATGACCTGTTTGAAACTTTATCTTCATATTCTGAAGACAATGATAGATTAGTAAAGAATAACAAGAAATTTTGGTCTGATGTAAATCAAGCTCTACCAAAAACAGAAATTAAAATCTATGGCCCACATCAAAATACAGGTACACATGAAACTTTGATTAATTTTATTATGCTTGATCAATATTCATGTATGAACTCAAGGGTTTTCAAAGAGAATTATCAAGACCAAGAAAAAAGAAAGAAAGCATGTAGTAATATCAGAGATGATGGAAGATATATAGAAGTTGGAATTAATGAAAACATAATAATACAAAAATTGAAGAGCAATAAAAATGCTTTAGGAATATTTAGCTTCAGCTTTTTAGCGAAAAACCAAGATGAGATTCAAGGAAGCACAATCGCAGGAATTGAGCCAACTTATAAAAATATATCATCGGGGGAGTATATGTTAGCAAGGCCTTTATATCTTTACATAAAGAAAGAACACTTAGATATTGTTGATGGATTAAGGGAATTCATTAGAGAAGTTGTAGACTCTATTAGTACTGAAGGTGGATATTTATCTAGGCTTGGCTTAATTCCACTTTCAAGCGAAAATATGAAAAAAGTCTTGGAAAAGGTTCGTGATATAATATGATGACTTTGATATTTTTTTATTCTGGATACTAGGTTAAAAATAGAACGTTTAAATTTCTTGTTTTTATTGTTATCATACTTAGATTTCCTAAGAACTTATTTACTATAAAATACAACAAGTTCTATTTATTTGAGAAAGTTGTGCGTCTTGTAGAACAGATTTTGTTGTAGGTTTCTCTGTAGCTATTTCAAGGTTTTCTTCTATGCTTTTTTGTTCTGTGTAATCTTTAACTTCTTGAATGAAATCTTCAACCCACTTCTCACTACCTATCTTGGCATGTCGTTGTTGCTCACCTTTAAGAAGTTTTATTACAGCTGCATCTTGATTTTCAGGCACTCTTTGATATTTAAGCCACAAGTCACGAATATCAGGAGGATCTTTTTTCAAATGAGCTTCAAAGGTTGCTTTTGTGTCTTTTGTACTTTCTTCTTGTTGATCTTGATGAAATTTAAACCAGAAATTGCGAATATCAGGAGAAGCTTTATCCCAAAGAAGTTTAGTAATTTCTTTTATATTTCTCAGATCTTCTTGTTTCAATCTTTTACCATCACCTATATATCGTTTATTAAGATCAACTTGCAGAGGATAAAGTAAAAGGGTAGTTTTGCTCTGTGAATGTATAGGTCTATTTAAAATCATTGCTAAATTTGTATCACAATCTTCTAATACTGCTTTAACTTTTTTAACATCTAAATAATCTATTGCTTGACGTAATTTGTGATGAAGATCACTTATTCTCTTTAAGTTTTTCACTTTTTGCATATGCGAATCATCATTTCCTTCCTCTTCTTGCATAGCTATATCACACGAAATATTCTCAATTTTTTGCTCCATTTTCTGTATACATTGATTAATTTCCTTTTGATTTTTTTTGAATATAATCAACTGTGAAATGGTACAAGGATTAGGTAGATCGTCTTTAAACTCTTTTTGTATATTACTAGGTAATTCGCTTTTCAAAACTTCTTGTATATCGCTATCGTAATTATTTTTTATATTCTCAAAGTTGCCTTGTATAGCTTCACTAATTAATGAATCTCGAATGTTTTTTTGTCTTTCAGTTAATAACATACCTCTACCTCTTATGACAAATTTAGCGCTATAATTATACGTATTTATAATCAAGTCAAGAGAAAAAATTAGCAAAGCGGTTGAAGTTTTAATAACATATAGCTTTCAAAGTACTGTCTATGGAAAGTCTGCAAGTTTTACGTTCAATTGCGTTTATTGTGGGAATTTTTCTATTGTTATTTGGCGTAGCAATGCTTATTCCTGCTATTACTAATAATTATCTAGGTTACGAATGGAAAAATTTTCTGGTTGGATTTATAGTTACTTGCATATTTAGTGCGATTTTTATTCTACTGGGTAAACTAAGTAGGTTACATGGAATGCTGGCAATTTTTGCGATTACCAGTTATACCTGGATTGCATTATCTCTATTTGCAGCTATTCCATTTTATCTTGATAGTTTAAGCTACATTGATGCACTGTTTGAAGCAGTATCTGGGATTACAACCACAGGAGCAACTGTTCTAAGTTACATCGAGCAACAATCTCCAGTGATACTATTGTGGAGAGCAATGCTGTACGGTATAGGTGGTTTTGGAGTAATTACAGTAGGAATTGCAATTTTTCCCATATTTAAGGTTTTGAGCTGAAATAATTTACTCTATTCTGAGTACTCAGATGCTCTTAAAAGAAAGTTACCACATACGCGAAGCGTAGTAATACATATTGCAGAAATATATTAATGCCTAATTTTATTGTTCATATTTTCCTACTATCTAGATGGCATGCCATTATTTGACGCAGTATGTAACGAAATGTCCGCTGTATCAACTGGTGGATTTGCTAACTATAACGATTCTATAGGCTACTACAATAACCCTATATTGGAGGTCATAACAATTATCTTTATGATTTTAGGCTCTTTACCTTTTCTGAGCTATTTAAAAATTATAAGACGATTAGACGTTTGTTATGATGAACAGGTCTCTTGCGTTATTAAGATAGTTGTTATCTCATCTTTGCTTGCTTGTTTTTGGTTATATAAAAATTTTAACTTAGGAGTATTTTTATCATTTAGGTACAGCACATTCACCATTACCTCCTTTATCACATCAACTGGCTATGTAATGTGCAACTACTTGAATTGGAGCTTTATTTCAGTCTTAGCTTTCTTTTTAGCCTTTATTGGTGGATGTGGTGGTTCTGCTAGTTGTGGAATCAAAATCTTCCGTTTAGTCATTTTTCTAAAGTCTATAAGGAATTACTTTAGCTCTTTATTAAATCCAAGTGAAAGCGATAGAGTAAAACTCAATGGTAAAATACTGGAAAATGATGAAGTTCAATCCGTCTTTACGTTTTTTGCGATTTACATGTTAACGTTCACTATATCATCAATAGTGATGTCTTACTTGAGCAATGCGGACTTTATAATTAGCATCAGCTCTGTTTCTGCAATGCTTACAAATTCTGGCCCAGGGTTTAGTAACCTAATAGTTCCTTCAGGTAATTATTCCTCCTTTAGTTGTGGTAGTTGTGGAGTAAAGCTATTTCTATCGTTTTTGATGCTGCTTGGCAGGCTTAAAATATTGCCAATTTATTTTTTTATAGGTAGTTTATACTGGAAACTTTGCCATTCCAGAGCGTAATGCTAATTCAGGTTTACATTTAAATTCTATTACATATTATTATAAGTATTACAAAACTTTAAAGGACAATTATGGCAGTTATGCCAGATAAATGGATAAGGGAAAAGGCTGAAAACTCTAGAATGATAGAGCCTTTTGTGAATCATAAAAGCAGTAAGGGTGTTGTATCTTTCGGATTATCATCTTATGGCTATGATGCAAGAGTTAGTAATAAGTTTAAGATTTTTACTAATGTTAATTCAGTTATTGTAGACCCCAAGAATTTTTCTGAGAATAGTTTCATAGATAAGGAAACAGATGTATGTATAATCCCACCAAATAGTTTTGTACTTGCCAGCACGGTGGAATATTTTCGTATACCAAGGAATGTACTGGTAATTTGTGTTGGTAAATCAACTTATGCAAGATGTGGTATTATAGTAAACGTCACACCTTTAGAGCCTGGATGGGAAGGTCACGTCACACTTGAATTCTCTAACACTACTCCACTTCCTGCAAAAATTTACGCTAATGAAGGTGCATGCCAGTTTGTGTTTTTAAGCGGCGAAAGTGAATGCGAGAAATCATACGATGATATGAAAGGAAAATATATGAATCAACATGGTATCACTTTGCCGTTAGTTAAGTGATTATTTTAGATAAAGCTAGATATTGATTCTTTGTATTGAAGATTAGCAAAATTTTCTTTTATTAGTTCATCACATTTTTTATCACCTAAAACTGCACGTGCAGAGTGATTTTTAAATGATTCTATAAAGCTAATAAAGAAATTTGTAGAAGGATTACTTAAAGCTTTTGCAACTTCTTTTTTTTCTTCATCATTGGCAAGCTGATTAAATAATTCTTCACCTTTTTTTGTAGCTCATTTTGAAATTCTTGTTTTACAGTAGCCTTATCCGCTCTTTGCAAGAAAGAAAACTCTTCAAAAGTGTACAAGGAAGAGACAATACTGTTAAAGGTACCAGTAAAACATGCACTGCCAACAAGTACTCCGTATTCTGTTTGCGATTCTACTAAATGTTTAACCAATTGATATTTTCTCTGTGATATGCAGGTATTAATATCTATATTATTATCAGTACTTTTTTTATTTTTATCCTTACAAGCTTTCCAAACCAAACTTAAAACTTGCTTCAATCTTAATCCACTTCCACTATGTGAATCAGGGTCATTTTTTATACGCTTTAGGCACTCAAGTGCATGTTTTTGCTCATCTGCTGTGAGTTGATCTTTATCTACAGCTTTTTGTGTGCCATTTGCTATTCACTCTAACTGATCAATAAATCTTTCTATTTCCTCTATAAACTTATCATCAACATCAGGCTCGCCATAGTTTTCTTTTAGCTTTTGAACGTTAATATTAATTGCATCATTTACATTAGTATCATGCGTTGTTTGTGAGATACGTGCTGCCTCCATAAATGCTTCAGTTCTTTGATCTAACCATTCTGGTAATTTGCCTTCTGCAAGAACATATAGCTTACTCAATGCTTGAGCGATTAGAATTAATGCTAGAACAAGAACAATAGATGCTATGAGTAATACTACAGCTAAACCAATGACTAGCCACCTCACAGGGGCTAGTAAAATATCTCTTAATTTTGACGTTCTTTGTATGTTACCTGGTGTATTTACTACTACTGGTATAATTAATTTTAAATAGTCTCACTATCGTCAATATATTATATTTCTCTTATTTTGTCAACTCACATTTCTACTTCTGTACTTTTTCATTCTTTCTTCTAATTACTATGGATGCATTTCTTTATTAATTGATATCCTCTCAAGCAGCTAAAACTGATTACATTCGCCTAGTTACAAAAAAATGTCTGTGCTAAAACATGCTCATATATAGCTCTTTTTCTAATAATTCGAATAGCTGGATATTCTTTCTGGCTCAATTTTTTATAGCAAACCAATGGTTTGATTAAAATCAGGAGAATATGTAGGCAGATATATAACTTCAGCACCGACACTTTTAACAAATTCACTTAGAAATGATGACATCATCTTGCTTTATAAATACGAATAACATTATATCTGTTTGGAGTCATGCAAGTAAATATGACAGATTAGTTAATGAATTTATTGATTCTATTTATGATAGAAGTACTATCTTACATTTACTAGCCAAAGATGGTAATGAAGAAGTTATTAAGCTGATATTAGAGAAAATAGAACCTAATAAATTAAGCAAAATTATTAATGCTATTGATGAAAAGAATTTTACTTCTTTAGATTATGCTATCATACATGGTCACTTAGGTACTGTTCAGCATCTTGTAAGGAAAGGGGGTGATGTAAATCTAAATAACACAAAAGGTATGAATCCTTTGCACTTTGCTGCCGTATATGGTCACTTAGATATTGCTAAATACCTTGTAGCGCAAGGGGCTATAATAAAATCATTAAACAAAGATAGTATGTGTCCTTTGCACTTTGCTGCTATATATGGTCACTTAGATATTATTAAATACCTTGTAGAGGAAGGAGATAGTATAAATATAAAGGATAAAAATAACATGCGTCCTTTGCACTTTGCTGTTATGCATGGTCAGTTAGATATTGTTGAATACCTTATAGAGAAAGGAGCTATTATAGATAGATAAGATGAAAAAAATATGAGTCCTTTGGACTATGTTATTGTATATTCTAACTCAGAAGAAATTATTTATTATCTTGAAGATATGCACTTAGCTCCAGACTTAAAAACACAATCACATAAAAGAAACCTAGAGACATTTGATGAACATACACTACCTAAAAAAAGAAAATTAAAAAATATAAGCGAAGCATTTCAATTTGAAGATAAAAGCACGGTTAACTTAACTCATAGGTCACCTATATCTTCATTTAACAGCGTCTCTGTAAAACCTGCAAACAAGGACTTAAGACTATAATTTTACAGTAAGCTATTTAATTTTATGAGGGGAATTTCAAAAAAACAGAGAAATAAAGTAATAAATTGATATAAATTCGCGTAGAATAAGTGGTAGACCACGCGATTCCAAAATAAACTCTTCTCACAATAGCTGGTTTTGGTTGCGGAAGTGATTGTGTTGTCTAAGTTATTAGTAATATATACTATTAAGTCAGTATTAATTCGTTAAGAACTTTCATTAAAGATTATCAAAAAAACTTCTAAATAGGGATTGACAAGTTTTAGAGATGGAGTATTTTATGAAAAGTATATTGAGCTATTAATTTTTTATGTATAATAAATATGATAGTGAAAATATTTTTCTTTATATTATTAGGTAGCTGTTTTATTCAGAAAAGGATATTTTTTCTTACTTTGAAATTGAGTGGTTTTTATGGAAGGTTAAATGATTAATGAATTATTTGCTACTGTACGTAGTGGAGATGCTAATCAAGTTGCGGATTTTATCAATAAAGGGGATGATGTTAATGCTAAGAATAATCATGGCGATACTCCTTTGCACTTGGCTACTAAAAATAGTCATTTAGATGTATTAGAAAAGCTCATAAAGGAAGGAGCTAATGTTAATGAAAGAAACAAATATGGTAATATCCCTTTACACTGGGCTGCAAGTTATGGTAGGTTAAGTATAGTAGAAGAGCTTATAGAGAAAGGAGCTGATATTAATGCTAAGAACAATAATGGCAATACTCCTTTGCATTGGGCTGTTAAAAGCAGTCATTTAGAAGTAGCTAAATTTCTTATAAGTAATCATGCTGACGTTAACGCTAAAAATAAAGATGGTTGGACATCTTTGTACTTTTCAGCTGCTTATGGCAATTTAAATATAGTTAAGCTCATTCTTGATAAAAGTGATTATGTTGATGCTAGAGGAGCTTTAGCCGTGGCAAATACGCTTAATGAAGAAAACAGCTTAGAAATACGAAACCTTCTAGAAGAAAGAATAAGAAGAAATGAAGAAATCACCCAACATCTTAATTTACAAGAAGAAAGCAGCTCCCTATCAACACGTGTCCATAATCGCCGCAGTATTGAACAAGAAGATGAAAATTCGTTGCAAAATGATAAGATAGGTCCTAATAAAATAGGAGTTACAAGCGGAACAAGTAAGCCATCTTCATTTATCAATATTTTTGCTTACACTACGGTAGATACTATTAAAGGTATTTTTCAGTTTGTTTCTTCTCCTTTTAAGGCAGCTATAAGTATGGAACCTTCTAAAGCTATTACAGTTCAAGGTATTGATAACGACGGTGTACTTCTTTTATTAGATGTATTTATAAGGAAAATCACAGTTCAGAAGTATATTTCCACAGTAGTTCAGTCTATATCACCATTAGAAGCACAGGGCTATGCATTAAATATTATAGAGGAATTTGAGAAAGTAGTAGAGCAAGCTGCATTAAAAAGTGGGATATCAATACATCGGTTAAATATTGATTGTGTAAAAATGCAGAAAGAGGTTACTGCAAAAATCACGGGTGGTAAGTTTAATGAGATTTCAGGATTTTTAAACTCATATGTAGAGCAAGCATGCCACGATAGAGAAACAGGTAAGTTAAGTCCAAAGAAGTTTAACAAATTTATGGTTGTATTTAATAAGGAACTAGATTTAATAGTAAATCAATCAATGCAATAGATATTACACAATAGAGATAGTACATTAGAAGTTGAAGAACAGCAAATAAACTTAGAGCCTCAAAGTTATTTAAGTAATACTTCTGTTCAAGGTCATTTAATTCAGGATAGAGGTTTAATAAATCAAGGTAAGGCTTAATTCCTTAGCTTTTTGATTTCATCTAGTAAAAGGTTGGTAATTTGATCTTATAACATCAATGGGCACACCAGCCTTTATTTTGTATGCATTCAAGCAATGTGTGACTATTACGCAACCTAAAAAAATAATCATACACTGTCTTCCATAGAGGAAAATCTTTTGCTCTAATGGCAAATACCTTTCATTATGTATTGTATAACATTAATAATTGTTCTTATTTTGTGCTTTCTTGGCCACACCTTGTGCAACTCTTGGCTCAAGAAATTTCCATTCTTTGTCACTTACATCACCTGGATATATTTTTTACTGATCCTATCATATTATTTTCTTGATTTCCTTTCAAGATATGTTCTAAAAAGTAGAATCCGTTCAGCAGGGTGACAAAATCAGATAGAAAAGACAGCCATAGAAATAAATGGTGTCATCCCAATATGATGCTTTCTCTGTCATCCCAGTACTTGACACTGGAATGACACCATTTTTGCTTCGATATTTACACATTAGCCATTCATCTGAACGGATACAAAAGTAGAATTTACAATTCTATCTAAAAGGATACCGAAAAAGAGCAGGAGTCCTATCTGGGAATTATTTTTAAATATGGACATGCATTGATTAGAATCGTCTGGATTGAAATTTTTGTATTGATGATGAAATATGAATCCTATGGCAAGTAAAGCAATATAAAAGATGTTATTTAATGATGATAGTATACCAGCGTACAACCATGCCATTAAGGATATTAAGTAAAATCTTTTCAACCAAGATTTTGTTGTATTGCCAAAATATAATGCAGTGGATTTCATTCCTAATTTCTCATCATCTTTTTTATCTTGATGAGCGTATATAGTATCATAACTAAGCGTCCAAAAGACGCATCCTATATAAAATAGCAAGGATTCTATGCTAATCTGGTTTGTTATTGCTGCTGAACCCATGAGTGACCCCATGTTGAAAGTAAACCCTAAAAACAATTGTGGCCACCAAAAGTAACGCTTTAGCAAGGGGTAGATAACTATCATGCACATTGAAATTATTCCAAGTATAAGAGTAGTTTTATTGGTTAATAATAAGATTACCAGGGCAATAGACAGTAACAGTGAAAGTAAATCCAAAGCTTGCTTTATGTTTAATGCACCACTTGCAAGTGGTCTGTATTTTGTTCGTTCAACATGTGCATCTATTTCTCTATCGAAGATATCATTGATTATGCACCCTGCGGGTCTCATTAAAAATGCACCTATAGTAAACAAAACAAGGAGAAAAAGAGCTTGATACGATAGGGAAGTTGAGGCTAAAAGAATGCCGCTTAAGCTAGAAAATAGCACAAGCCATAAACCTGTTAAACTGTGTATTCTCATTAATGAGAAATAATGGTTGAAATACATTAATTAAGTTTGATTATGTAATATTTTGCTTACATTGACAAAATTATCGAATGCTAAATCAGGCTTAAAAACTAACTCAGGTATAAATCGCAAATCAACATAACACAATATAGATTTACGTATTGACCATGCAGATTGGTTCATTTCATTAACAACAGTGCTGATATCATCATTATCATTTTGGATTTTTAATGAAGATAACACAATATATACATCTGCTTTCTTCAAATCTTTGCTTAGCTTTACATCAGATACTACTACTTTTTCATTAAGAACATTACCTTCCATTAAGACTTTTGATATTGCCCTATGTAATACCGACGCTACTTTTAGGTTTCTAATTTCCTTTTTCATATTCAACTACTATAACGTCCTTTCTTCTTGCACTAATTGATAAGCTTCCAAAATATCTCCAACTTTAATATCGATATTACCCTCTAGCGATATTCCGCATTCAAAGTTGACACCTACTTCTTTAATGTCATCTTTAAATCTACGTAGTGCTTTTAACTTTCCTTCATGCACCAATTTGCTGCCACGTACTACCTTAATTAAAGAATCTTTTTTTATAACTCCATCAGTGACATAACATCCGATTATATTACCGGCTTTGGATGCATTAAATATTTGCCTTACAGATGCAGAACCAAAACGAACCTCTCGTGTAACAGGCTTTAACATTTTAGTTAGATACATCCTCATGTCTTCAATAAGCTCATATATTATATTGTAAGTATGTATTTCTATACCTTTTTGTTTTGCTAATTCTCTTATTTTTGAATCCACTTTTACATTAAAAGCTAAAATTACTGCGCTTGATGCTTCTGCAAGCAGCACATCTGAATCTGTTACTCCTCCTCCTGCTTTGTGTAGAATATTTAATTTCACTTGGTCTTTACCAAGCTTATCAATTGAACTTGATATTGCTTCAATAGAACCAGTGACATCGCACTTTAAAACTACAGATAGTTCTTCTGTTTCACTATCATTACGACTGAATATATCTAAATTACTGTCGTCTAAATCTTCTTGCTTTTTCTTGATTAATTCTAACCTGTATTCAACAATTTCACGAGCCTGCCTTTCAGAGTTTACAACAACAAATTTATCTCCAGCATTTGGTACACCATTTAAACCAGTAACTTCAACTGGAGTAGAAGGTAGTGCCGCTTTTTCTCTTTGACCAAGGTGATTAATCATACTTCGTACTTTGCTGTATGTTGTACCAACTATCAATATGTCACCAATCTTTAATGTTCCTTCTTCAACTATTAATGTAGCTGATATTCCTTTAGCTTTATCTATTTTCGACTCTATCACCCATCCAAGTGCTCGACAATCCTCTATTCCTTCTAGCGTCATTAATTCAGCAATTAATAAAATTGCCTCTTCTAGTTTATCTAAGTTGATTTTCTTTTTTGCTGATACTGGCACAATTATAACATCACCACCAAGTTCTTCGGGGATGAGGTCATACTGAGGCAAACTATTAATTATTCTTTCTACATCGCCAGGTTGTGATTTATCAATTTTGTTAATGGCAACTATAATAGAGACATTTGCTGCTTTTGCCTGGTTTATTGCTTCAACTGTTTGTTTCATGATTCCATCATCAGCTGCAACTACTATCACAACTATATTAGTAATATTGGCACCACGTGCACGCATTGCAGTAAACGCCTCATGCCCTGGTGTATCAATAAAAGTAATTTTTTGCTTATTTTTTGCCGTTAATTGATAAGCACCTATATGTTGAGTGATGCCACCTGACTCTCTTTCTGCAACATTGGATTCACGAAATGCATCAAGCAATGATGTTTTACCATGATCCACATGTCCCATAAAAGTAACGATAGGTGGTTTTGGTCTTTTAGGTAAGTTTTCTCTATTGCTTATGAAGAGTAAATTCTTTTCTTTATCAGCATCACTTACTCGTTTAGCCGTATGATTAAATTTTTTTGCTATTTCGCATGCTATATCTGGATCTACTAGATCATCTACTCTATAGCTCTCCCCAACTTCTTCTTTGAGCATTTTTAGCACACTCTTTCTATCTTCTGCCATACGAATAGATAACTCCCTGATAGTTATTTTGTCTGATATAATAACTTCTCTTGATATATTTTTACCCTTAGTAAACTTTGATTGTTTACTTCTTATACCAAATTTTTGCTTAAATACAGGGAGGTGTTCATTTCTTTCATCTATTGCCTGTGTAATGACTAGCTTAGAATGCTTAGAGTATATATCTTTGCTAGCTTTAAAAGACTTTTTATCATTGTTCTCATATTCAATACTATCTTCTTTTTGTTCAACTGAGTGAGTATTACTTAAAACTTCCTTATTTATTTCTTTAGGTACAGAGTGTGATTCATTTTTATCTTCAGCTTCTTGATTACTTTCTTCTTTTTTTATTTTCTCTTCTTGTTCTCTCTGATTCCTTTCTTTCAGCAAAATAGCATTCTGTACAGCATTAATGCGGGAAATTTGTTCTTTTTCAGTTAAAGAGCCTAATTTATTCTCGTCAAATAAACTATATTCTTCTGCAGAATGAATTTTTCTTCTTTTTTTTACTATTGTAGTACCAGTACTTTGACTATCTAAAGAGCTTAAATTAATGTCTAATTTAAGCTTGCTTAAGCCTTGTAGGGTTAATTTTTTATTACTGATATCTTCATTATTCATATTGTTTTTATATTAATCCAAGCTTTTTACGTGCTTCTATGATTATTAAATCTGCTATATCTTTTAGATTGTCTTTATTATTAGTTGAGGAAGAGAATAGGCTACAAAACTCATAATTTGATAAATCTGCTATGTTCTCTAAAGTTTTAATATTATGTTTACTAAGAGCAATTTTATTATCTATTGATAAGGCTAAGTTGATTACATCGTCTTCCATACCTAAATTTTTTAGCTCTTCTATTTTTTTATCATTCTCTGCTTTTAGGTAATTATTTGCTCTATTATGAAGTTCATTTGCAATATCTTCATTGAAGCCCTCTATTGAAGCAAGTTCCTTAATTGAAGTGTTAGATATATCTTCTACACTTGAAAAACCTTCTGTTACCAATAATTGGCCCATAATCTCTTCTAAGTTTAAAGCTTCAGCAAATAAAACTGAACATTGACTAAATTCTTTATTTCTTCTTTCTGATTCTTGCTGAGTGCTTAATATCTCAATTTTCCATCCAACAATCTCTGAAGCTAATCTTACATTCTGACCCTTTTTTCCTATAGCTAAACTCAATTGATCTTCAGCAACTATTAACTCTATACAATTTTCATTTTCGTCAATAATGACCTTTGATACTTCTGCAGGAGTAATGGCTTTAATAACAAATTGACCCAAATCTGATGAGTAATGTATGACGTCGATTTTTTCACCGTTTAATTCGTGTATAATAGTTTTTATTCTATCTCCTTTAACTCCAACGCAAGCACCTACTGGATCGATATTCTTATCAGATGAAAAAACAGCAATTTTAGATCTTGAACCAGCGTCTCTAGCTATACCTTTAATTGTTATCAATCCGTCAGCAACTTCTGGTACTTCTTGATTCAACAATGCCTCTAAAAAGCCTTCATGAGTCCTAGAAAGAATGATTTGACGTCCATCGTCAGAGCGCTTAACAGCCTGTATGTAAGCTTTAACCTTATCGCCTTCACGAAATGACTCACCACCAATTAAGTTTCGTAAAGGAAGGTATGCTCCAATTCCGTTTATGTCTATAATAAGATCTGAATATTCTACTTGTTTAACGATGCCATACCTCATTTCTCCTACCTTATCTTTAAATTCCTCATATTGCTTTTTTAACTCTTCATTTTTGATTATTTCAGAAATCTTTTGCTGGGCAATTCTTGCTGAAACAAGATCAGTGTTAAGAGAAATCAACTCACTAATAGTATCTCCAACTTTTGCATCTTCTTTTATTAACTTAGCTTGTGTCAACTTAATTAAGTCACACTCATTTTCATTTGATTCATCATTAATGACTTTTAATTGTCTATATGAGGTAACTTTGCCTGTGTTTTTATCTATATTAACTACAATTTTACTTTTGCTACCATACTTTTGTTGAGCTACTGCTTCGATAGCACTTTTAAGTGCATTTATTATAATATTAAAATCCAAACCTTTTTGAAGTGAGAGCTCTCCCGCTTTTTTTATTACATCAAGGCTTCCAACTATGTTATTCTTGTTGCTTTTCTGCTTAACACTGCTTTTACGATTAGCAATCATATAAATAAATCCAATTTAATTAGTTATAATTATAGCTTCAACAGGTAAAGAACGCCATCTTAAATGTTAAATGATTGCTAATTTAAGTCAAGTTTTTTCATGTCTTTGTATGATAAGCAATGCCGGAGTAAAGAATAAAGTTAAGACCATTGCAGCCAATATTCCACTTGCTATGGTTGCTGAAATATCAACCCACCACTGGCTTGATGGAGCATAATATGTGATTTATAGCGTAAAAAAACTGATATTTAACCTAGTAATCATCGGTATTAAATCAAGAACTGTAGTTGCAACGGTAAGTAGTATTGTCCTGATGCGAGAAATTGAAGCGTTTATTATACATTGCTTAATGTTATTTTTGCGCACCTTAATTTGCTGATGAAAGGCATCAAGCAATAGTATATTATTATTCACTATAATTCCTGCTAAAGCAATTATCCCCACTCCACACATGACAACTACAAAAATTTTCTGAATAAGAAAGAAAATGAAAAATACACATGTTGTTGATAAAAACACTGCTGTCATTACGATAAATGTATAGTATATGTTGTTAAACTGTGCCACTAGCACCAATATCATCAATGTAATTGCTAATATAAAAGCCTTTAATAAAAATGCTCCTGATTTTTGTTGATCTTCCTTGTCACCTTTGAAATCAATCTTTACTCCTTTACTACAGTCTTGAATAATCGAATTTTGAATGAACTTAACTCTTTCATCAACAAGATAGCCATTATCAACGTCAGCAGAGATTGTTACTGTGCGTGATCCATCAATCCTACTTAGTTTATTTGCCTTTTTTTTCGGGAACGTATTTTATTATGCTTCTTATAGAATAAGGTCCATTTGCTGTATTAATAAAAAGGTTATCTATAGTTTTCATGTTGCGATTCTTTCTGGGAAAGCGTAGTACAATATCAATTTCTTCATCTGCGTTATTTGGTCTATATTTTCCAATTAATACTCCATTTGTAACCATTTTTATAAAATCACCGATGGTTGCAACACTTACTCCAGAGCTTGTAGCCTTACTCTTATCAATACTCATATTCCACTCTATTTCAGGTGCTGATCTACTATCTTGAATATTTATAAATCCAGATGAAGTTTGGTCCGTAATTTTTAGGGTTTTCTCTCCTACTGAATTCAAGTTGGATGCACTTCCGCTTAAGTTAATTTGTATTGGCTTGTCATCTGATGGTCCTGACTTTTGTTCCTGTACATCAATTATTACTCCTTTTATGTTTTGTACACTACTCCTTATATCATTTAGTATTTGCTTAGCTTTGCGCCTGCAGCGCCAATCTACAAATTCCAATTGAATTTTGGCAATAACGTTGTCTGAAAATTTTCCTGATCGAGCATAAAAAACATAAATTTCCTTTTCAACACCCAAAATACGTTCTTCTACTTTCTTAAGTATCAAATCTCGTTCTTTGGCTGATAAGCTTTCTTTTACTTTAACGCTGATTAAAATGTTATCTGAATCTACATTCGGAAAGAACTTTAATCCAGGACCAAAAGTAAAATATAATATACTAGACAAAAATAAACCAAATACAACAACACATACAAATTTTTTGGGGTGATCTAAGACTTTCTCTAACATACGTACATAAGTTCTTATTATAAGCCTAGTATTTTTTACCTCACCACTTTCTATAGCACTCATTCTTATTATTTTTTTTTGAAGTTATTGAAGGTTTACCAAATATTGCACCAAGTGTTGGTATAAAAACCAAAGCCATAATTAGCGATCCAGTTAAAGTTAGAATTATTGTAATTGGTATGTACTGCATAAATTTACCGACTGTATCGGGCCAGAGTAACAGAGGGAAAAACACTGCTAATTTAGTCAATGTTGATGATAAAACTGGATAGAACATATCATGAACTGAGGTGCAAAAGGCTTCTACTTTATCCATGCCACAAATCATCTTTCTATCAGCATATTCGCTGATTACAATTCCATCATCAATCAGCATGCCAACTGCCATAATTAGAATGAAGAGCACAACTATATTTAGAGTAATACCCATTAGGTAAAGAGCCATTATTCCTATGAGAAAGGAGCCAGGTATTGATAGTGCAACAAGAATAGCAGCCCTTGTTTCCATAAAGAGCATCATTATGGTTAGTATTAGTAATACGGCAAATATTATACCATTTTCCAAGTCGTCAAGCACATCACGTACATTTTTTGACTGGTCATTCAAATAAACTACTTTTAAATTTTCAGGTAATTGATCTTTTGCTTTGTCCATTAAGTATTTTACTTGATTTACTGTGTCTATTATATTTTTTCCATTAGAACCTGTTCATAATCTTTTGAGGAGGAAAGAAGTAAAAGCAAGAACGACCATTTGCAGGCTAGTGTTGAGTTTCCGCTCGCAATTTTTCCAAAGTCGCCTACATTTTTGCAACCAAGCAAAAGATCTCTCAACAACCCACTTATTTTCTATGAAAAGTTGCATTATCCAAAATCACCCAGCAATAAAGCTTGAACTAGCTATTAAAAACGTCTGTATCGCAATAGCCTTCAAAAATCATAGGCGCCATAATTTTTCCCTTATTCAAAGCTGCAATCATATTTTTGAATACTCACTGCATTCAGAAAAAAATAGGTACATGCTAGTGTAATAGCACTGGATGTAATAATTGGAACAAGTAAAAAAGCCTCTATTAGTTTTCTTATAGAGCTGGCTGGTTTAATGCTGTTATTATTCAATGATGCAAAATAATTTTCACTAAGGTTGGCCATCCATTTTTCGCCAGATAAGACCCTCTCACTATTTTTTTAGATAAGTTGACTTGTATTTGCTTTCCCATGTTTATAATTATGCTAATAATAAATATGATAAGATCAATATAAATTTTTTACTTCCGTGTTTTTTCTATTGTTGTTTATAATAACTATAGTTACATCACATATTTCTTTCAACTAAATGGATCAGTTATTTATTGCAAATCACTGACTTTTTTAATGGATTCTTTTTCTAAATAATTTCCAAAAATGTGTTTACTTTTGTTTGTAATTGTGTAGTAACTGCAACGTAAAGTTATAGGAGGTAAAGATGGATTTTGAAAATCTGAAAAAGATATTAAGTGCAATTGATAAAGATGAAAGTGTAAATAAAGATAACGTAATTAATAAAATAAAAGAGGTATTGCGAAGGGAAGATACAATAGCGTATCAAGAGTGGGAAAATAAAAATTTTAGTATAAATCATACATTCATCCAAAGTGATCCTGATGACGAATTTACATTATTAATTGCAGCTGCAGCAGTTGGCTGTAAGGATTTAGTGAATGTTTTATTAGATAGGCATGCGGATGTTCATGTAGAAGGTGAAAATAGAGAGACTGCTTTGCATCATGCCGTTTATAGTCGATGTGTAGGTGTAGTAAATGCTCTACTAAAAAAAGGTGCTGATGTTAGTGTAAAAGACAGAAGTGGTATTACTCCTTTGCATTATGCTACTATATATAAATTCATAGATGTAGTAAATGTTCTACTAAAAACAGGTGCAGATATTAATGTAAAAGATAGAAATGGTAGTACTCCTTTGCATTATGCTGCTAAAAATGGCTGTTTAGAGATAGTAGATGCTCTACTAGACAGAGGTGCAGATGTTTATGAAAAAGATAGTTTGCAGAAAACTCCTTTGTATTATACCATTATAAATCACCAAGAAGATAAGGTAGAGAGTATAAAAGGGTTTTTAAAAAATAAAGTAGTTCAAGGTAGTGTAGTTGTTGGTGGCTTAGTTGCCATGTTAGGGAATTTTGTAACATCGACGCTTTTTATAACCGAGACAATGGAAATTACATTAACATCTGTTGCGGTAGCAATAGCTGTATCTGCATCAACAGCATTAACATCTGGTTATGCTAAATATCTAATGTCAAAATTCGATAACGAAATAAAAGAGCGACAAAACGTAATGGAAGGGAGGCAAAGCTTAACAGAAGGGTGGTAAAGTGTAGATCTACAAAGCATACGTATACATAATGCTCTTTCGTAACTTTTTACTTCCGCACTTCTTTAGTGTTGCTTATAATAACTATAGATTTAGATCTTAATTAGAAGCTTTAATTACTTGCTTTAAGTTATTGAATTTCTTATCATAGCATCTATCATTCCAGTACCCTGGAATGATAGAAAAAGAACACTGAATTAAAAATACAACATACCATCTTATATCTTAATACTGCATAATACCTCGATTATAGATTGATTAAGGACACCTTGAGTTATCTCTTTAGTTAGTCTTGCTTTACTATGAAAAGATTGTACTCTTTAAATGTATTATTTATAAATTCACTGTTTATAAGCTAAAATATGTCTAGTAGAGCTAATATACCTTTTTTTATAGCTGGTGCTATTGCTTCTCTTACATTAATTACATCTGGAGTTTTTGCTGTAGCTCCTTACGTTGCATTTTTATCTTCAGTTGCAGCTTTAAATATAGCTCCCCCTGTTATTTTTATTTTACTTGCGCTTTCTGCAATAGTAATTGTGTTTTCATATAAAATGATTAAACAAAGTAAAAAATCTCAAGAAAACTTGAAAGCTGAAGTCAAAGAGCTAAATAAAGAGTCAAGTAAAGAAGAAAATAAGCTAACTCCAATTAAAGAAGAATTAGAGAATGAAGAGGCTAAAGAAAATAAAAAAAAGCTTAGTGATCTAGAAAAAAAAGTCGAGAGAATTTCAGATAATTTTGTAACAAAAGATAAAGTGGAGGGGTTAGAAAAAGTGGTTGATGACCTTTCTGCACAGTTAATTAATAGTACTGCAATAGATGAAGTAGAAGAAAAGTTGAATATGGAATTTTATGCAAAAGGTGAAGAAAGAGGGTGGAATACAACATTTAGTGATATTATATTACCAAATGACATAAAAGAAAAATTGAAAGGGATTTGTAAGTTACAAGGCAGAGGATATCTCTTGTACGGTCCACCAGGAACTGGTAAGACTAGTATTAGTAAGGCAATTGCAAATCAAACTAAATCTCTGTTTGCGTTTATGTCTGTTTCTGCATCTTGCTTGTCTAATCAATCAAATATAGATCAGGTTTTTGAGAAAGCAGAGGCAAATAGTCCGTGTATAATTTTTATAGATGAGATTGACGGCATTGGCAAAAAGCGCACTTCCAGTGAAAATGCAGGACCTTTAACTCATTTACTCACTAAATTGGATCGAGAGTTTTTATCCTCAAAAAATATAACGGTAGTTGCTGCAACTAATCATAAGAATCATTTAGATCCTGCGCTTATTAGGGGTGGTCGTTTGGAGTGTATTGAGGTTACTGGGCTGGATAAAGACGATACACATCAAAAAATATTACAAGAACGGCTCGAAAAATTAAAAGATAGCGATATGAAAATTATTGTACAGGCTAGTAAGGGATTCGCAATGGCAAATCTGATTTTGCTTAATCGATAAAATAAACGAAACTACAGAAAAGGAAGGCGAAATAAAATATCTTCGCACTTTCTGTAAAAATTTCAAAAAGGAGCATAACATAAAAGATGAGCTAGATAAGAAGCATAGTAACGGAAAAACTAAAAACAAGGATATAAGGCTATCATCTGGAAGCTTATCTAGAAGTTCATCAGTAAGCTCTTCATTGAGTGATGTATCTTCTCGAAGAAGTAAGTGGCAAATCGAGGAATAAAGAGAATTACTACACAGTCTGGGATGACGCCATGCAAGTGACACAATTCGAATCATGTCATTCCAGTGCTTGACAATAGTTTTTATCCAGAAGGATCATTGAACTTCTAAAAGGGTGTCACTCCAGTGCTTGAAACTGGAATCCAGGAATTTTTTGAGCATGCAAGTTATGCCAAGTTTTTTGTTGGTAAGAAAGGCTGGATCCCAGTGTCACAAGCACTGGGATGACAGGAAGAGGGCTACTCGGGTGACATCCTTTTTTTCCTGGATACCAGTCGCATGACACTACTATATAGTAGGTCCCAATTTTATCCCAGTCTGGGATCTTTTTTCAAAAATTCAAAACAATCTATTGAAAAGGAGAATATTATGTCTACAATAATTTTATCATCAATTTTAAGTAAAGCAGGCAGTATTTTTTGGCCAATTGGCCAGATTGTTGGCTCAGAAATCGGTGCTCTGCTTGGTGCACAGCTTGATAATGCAATATTTGGTCTTGATGCCGACAAAAAGATAACGCATGGGACGAGGCTGAAAAATCTGCAAGTTCAAACCTCAACTTATGGCAAAGCAATTCCAATTATCTATGGCACTGCTCGCGTTGCTGGAAACATTATTTGGTCACAGCCAATAAAAGAGGAGGCGATAACCACTCAAAATAAAACAGGAAGAGGTATAAATATTACATATAACTACTATGCAACACTCGCAATTGCAATTTGCAAGGGGAAAGTAGAAAAATTAAATAGAATCTGGGCGGGTACAAAATCGCTTAGCTTTGACCAAATAGATTATACTTTTTACCACGGCAGAGAAGACCAAAACCCTGATCCGTTTATGTTATCAATTGAAGGTGAGAAGAATGTACCAGCTTATAGAGGAATATCTTACATAGTCATCAAAAATTTTCCTTTGGCAGACTATAGTAGTCGTGTTCCGGTATTTACATTTGAAGTGCAAACTGCACTGAAGCTCAGTGGATTCTCAGTAGCAGAAAACATTAAAAATATCAATATCATAACAGGTTCAGGGGAGTTTGTGTATGATACGAAAATACAGAAGAAAATTGCACGAGAAAAAATAAGCAGTAGTCAATATATTCCCTATGGACCGGCACAAAGAGTAAATCACAATAATCACACAAAAAAGAGCGATGCTATGCTTTCTTTGGACCAATTGAAGGAAAGTTTACCAAATGTTGAATAGGCATCGGTAGTGGTTAATTGGTTTGCAAGCAGTTTGAATATCAAAGATTGTAAAATATATCCTGCAGTTGAATTTCAAGACGATTCTGCTATAGTGCCTGATGATTGGCAAGTGGGAAATATAACCAGGGATAATGCCCAGCTCATTTCAAAAGATAATCATGGCAATCCAAGATATGGTGGTACAGTTAGCGATGCAGCACTAATAAGATATATAGAAGAGCTGCATAGCAGAGGTTATAGGGTGATGCTCTATCCAATGCTCTTGCTTGACACAGAGAACAAAGAGTGGCGAGGAAAATTGAGCGGTACTCCTCAGGATATAAGTGATTTTTTTTGAGAATCAGTATAGCAAATTCATAAGGCATTACACGAGCATTGCCAAACAAACTAAAGTGGAAGGGTTTATTATTGGTTCTGAGTTTGCTCAGCTTACCAGAGTAAAAGATGTAGAGGGTAACTATCCTGCAGTAGCAGAGCTAGTTAAAGTTGCAAAGCAAGTAAAGCTTCAGCTTGGAAAAGAAGTAAACGTAACTTACGCTGCCGATTGGAGTGAGTATCATTCATATGATGGTTGGTATAATATGGATGAACTTTGGTCTTCACAGTTCATCGATGTTATTGGCATAGATGCTTATTTTCCACTTATCGATGGCGAAGAACCTCCTTTTGGCTATTCTGCGAAAGATGTAACGGGTGGTTGGAGCAGTGGGGTAGGGTATGATTATTTTTACGATTACTCAAAAAGTGATCCTGAGAAAATAAATTATAATGACAGCGAATATGCATGGAAAAATATTGAGAAATGGTGGAGTGAAGTTCATGTAAATCCAGGTGATAGTAAAACAAAATGGCAACCAAAAATGAAGAAAATATGGTTTACCGAATATGGATTTCCCAGTATGAACGGCTGCACTAATGAGCCCAATGTGTTTGTTGATAAAGGTAGTATAGAGAGTAAATATCCACGATACTCAAACGGAGAGGTGAGCTTTCTTTCGCAGAAAACTGCAATCGAAGGAACATTAAAAAAGTGGCAAAGCTCAGAAATGGTGGAGAAAATGTTCCTCTGGGCGTGAGATGCAAGGCCATTTCCTTATTTCCCCAATTTATGTGACATGTGGGCTGACTGCCATAACTGGCAGACCGGGCACTGGATTTAGGGAAAAATTTCACAACTTAATATTTCCGATGTTTTATCTGATCTGTTGCAAAAGGTAGGTCTCAAAGGCGATCAGTTTGATACAAGAGATGTTAAAGGATTACTATCTAGGTATGTAATAAATGATCAGCAACCCGTACGCTCAATTATTAAAATGCTGCGAAGGTGCTATTTTTTTGATGTGGTTGAACAGAACTCAAAACTGAAATTTATTCAAAAGGGCAAGGGAGTGACAACTGGTATACCAGTTGACGAAACTGTTTTCAATCACAATCCCAAGCTGATACAGCTTAGTCAATTAGATTTAAACAATAGGATTAATATCGTTTATTTTAACCGCAATTTTGGCTATCCAATTGATGTGAAATATGCTGAGCTGCCAAAGCAGGGCAATGCTGCAACAGTTCCAATACCGCTCATTATGGAGGAAGGGGAGGCGCAAAATATAGCTGAAGTTTTACTTTATTCTTCATGGCAAGAGAGAAATGTATACAACTTTAAGCTCCCGATAAAATATGCATGGCTTTTACCAAGTGATGTCATAGCAATTTCAGATGGCGATAAAAGACATACGATGAGAATTATAAAAACAAAGTTTGAAAGCATGTCCATTCAAGTAATGGGAGTTGGTTATGATCCCTCTATATACAAGCTCTCCTTTCCTTCAACAAGATCACTTATGCTTAAAGAATACCCTCCTTCTCGCGTCAGTAAATCTATCGTGGAAATGATAGATTTACCTTATATTAAAGGTAATATCGTAAGTTTTACTTTAATTAGTGAAGAGGAAGGTTGGAAAGGAGCAACGCTTTTTATTTCGTATGATGATAAAAATTATAAGCCCATCGCGAGCGCAAATATACAATCTACTTACGGATATGTAATCGAATTTACCGATGAGGGAATTACAGTAGTACTGTGTTTTGGTAAGATAGACGTCATGAGTCCAACTGTGTTAGCGCTGGTAATAAAATTCGAAAGAGCAAAGCTCATAGGTAAGAATAAATATCAGCTTATCGACCTAATTAGAGGCCAAGAGGGTACTAAGAAATATGAACACACCTCAGGTGAAAAATTTATTCTACTTGATGATTCAATAATTTTTTTTGAAGTGCAAAAAGGGAGAAAGTTTTATCTTAAGGCAGTCACTTACGGTGATTCATTAGATAATACGGAAACAAAAATTGTAAACTGAGAGAGCGTAAGTGAAATCTTAATGTCTACTTGCATTTTATTAAAAAATCCACTATATTATAAACATAGCAATATAGTAAGATAAAATAATGATCGGTAATGTAAAAAAATTATCAAATGAAGCGCCAATAATACTAACATGGGTGCCAAGAGTACATGGTGCATCTTTACCAGATGGTAAAAACAGTGACCTTAATTATTTAGATATAATAAAAAATCATAAATTAATAAATAAAGAAGAGAGGGATATATATTTGATTATCAACGGTCCTAGATTCAAAGAAAATCAAATAGATGATTTAAAATGTAAACTGAAAGAATTTGAAGGAGTACATGTTGTAGATTTACACCAATACGACTGGAGCGAAATAGATACAGGATGGAAGATAGATGGTGAAGACATTAGCATAAAGGATTTGTTTAAGAATATGTATAATATGTCAGAGGAGCAAAGGATGTATTTTGCTGTTGAAATAGATACTTTTAGATTGATTGCTCTTGCTCTTTCAGAAAAAATGACAGGAGAGAAAGGTGCAATATATATAGACTTTGATTCTTTAAAAGCCATTGACTCTCATATAGGGAAGGATATAACAATTCCTGAGGGAATATTGTTGGGACCGATTGTTGTAGGTATTAACGATGGTGGAAAAATCGTTTATACACAATTAAATAATGACTTAATTGCAATAAGTGATTTAGGTATAGCAGTTGATATCTTATCTAAATATAAAAGTGAAGTACTAAGTCAAAAAGAAATGTGCGGTAAATTAGTAGAGTATTTACCTTCAACTATAAGTGAACTAGGTGATTGCATCCATCATATGCTTGAAAAAGAGAAGGAGATGACGGGGGAGAAGAGAAAGATAGAATAAAAGAGATTACCAAAGGAATTGTGAGTCAGAAAAAGTATGCAGAAAGGTGTGTAAGAGATTTAAGCAATAGTAGAATAGCGAAGTTGTATGAACAAGCTTTTTTTCCCTTCCTTACCAGATTTGGAGCAAATTTAGGTCAACTAAATGTTGTGAGGATAGTGAATGATAAATTACTTAGTCAAGAAGAAAGCAAATGGAAGTCATTTGCTTTTGGAGAGAACAATGGTAACCATTCTATTGGTCTAGCAAATAGTGATGTATCCTGGATGAAAGGAAAAGATCTATACCGTGAACGAGTAGATAATAAGCTGGAAGGAGCAGAAGTAGACAGGGTAGCAATGGAAAAGCTATCGCTTACATAACAGTTATTAAAGGACTTTTCTATATTAAAAATAGAAAGTCCTTTAAAGCAAAGGTTCTAAATAATTGACAGTCAATAAAATATAATACTAGTATTAATCTATGTGATAGAGGGAATAATATGTCAAAAAAAATAGTTAATGCACTGAAAGATAAGGAGAGGGAGAGGAGATATGCTGATTTGAAGTCTACAGAAAGTTCTGATTATAGAACATATAAGGATTTGGATATGGACTTCAATAGTGAATATGAATTTGTTTGTGACCTTGTGATTAATGGGAAGGCAATAACTAATGATTTCATTAAAATTTATATTTAAAACATGAAAATCTCATTACAAAGGACAAAAAAGGGAGTTATCGTCTGTTTCTTAAGCAAATCTTCACGGAACACGTCGGTGCAGAAGTTCCGAGTAACTCTATCATGGAAGAATTGATAACTAACTATTATCAAGAAGGGTATAATCATTTTCTGTTTCTTCATATATTAAAGGCTCTTTCTCCAGTTGGCTTGCTTGTGTTAGATTCTAACATAATAATAACTTATAGTATGGATTGCCGTGACTCCAATTGTCTAAAACTCAATTTTAGCATGGATTGTATAAAGGTGTGCAGCATTAATCCTGTTAATGATATTAAAACACCAAATTTTCACAGTTCAATAAAATTTAAGTTAAAATCTAAGGGAAGAAGTATAACATATGAAGATGGTAAAGTGCTTATTAATATTCCGAAAGAGCTGAAAAATCATAAAGCAAGTGGTAGAAGTTTATGTGACATTACTATTGAGTATTTTCAAGAATTTTTTGGAAATTTGGGATTTAAATTTGAGACAAAAGTGGAACATAGTCTAGGGGAGCCACTGAAGGTATTAAATGATGTAAGTGTGCTTTGCTCTCAGTTAGAATGTATCCGTTCAGCAGAGTGGTAAAATAAATTAGACGAAACTAATAAGTGGGTATCATGAAAGTAGCTATCATCCAGTCTTTTCATGCAAAAAACAATGATGTCATTCCAGCGCGTGACCAGTTCTGATTGCCTGTTCTGGATCCCAGTATCAAGTACTGGGATGACAAGAGTAAAGAGAACACTGAGATGACAAAGCACTGGTATGAAGGCTTAGCGATTTATGATGGTATCATTCCAGCGCGTGACCAGTTCTGATTGCCTGGTCAGTCCTCTTGATTTCAGTGTTAGGCTACTCGAATAACAGGTGTTACTGAAATAACACCGATGGGCTACTGGAAGGATAAGAGGCTACTTGAATGAAAAGAAAGGGAGCAATGGCTTGCACATTTCCTTGAACAGGTAGGTTAAATTAGGTTGAAGTCTTAGCAGCAGCAAGTCTGTTAAAATCTTCTTCAGCGTGGTACGATGACCGCGTTAATGGGCTTGATGCAACTACCAAAAAGCCTTTGGAATAAGCAATATATTTATAATGCTCAAACTCTTCTGGGGTAACATATCTATCAACCTTTACATGCTTTGGAGTTGGTTGCAAATATTGACCAATTGTAATGAAGTCAACTTCGGCGCTACGTAAATCATCCATAACCTGAAAGATTTCTTCTTTTGTTTCTCCAAGACCAACCATAAGCCCTGACTTCGTAAAAAGTTTAGGATTAATCTGTTTCACCATCTTTAGCAAATATAGTGAATGAAAATAACGAGCTCTTGGTCTTATTTTTGCATACAGCCTTGGTACTGTTTCGATGTTGTGGTTATAAACATCAGGTGATGCAATAGCTATTGCTTCAAACGCTCCTTTCTTATTTAAAAAATCAGGAGTGAGAATTTCTATTGTTGTTTCCGAAGTTATCTTTCTAATTTCTTCTATACACCTTATAAACTGATTTGCACCACCATCTGGTAAATCGTCACGGTCAACAGAGGTAATGACAACGTGCTTTAAATTTAACTTTTTTATTGCTTTTGCTAAATTTTCTGGTTCATGAGGATCGAGCTTATCAGGAATGCCAGTTGCAACGTTGCAAAACGCACAAGCACGAGTACAAACAGAACCGAGAATCATCACAGTAGCATGACGTTTATTCCAACATTCACCAATATTTGGACACGCAGCTTCTTCGCATACTGTATGTAAGTTATGTAGCTTAACAGTGTGTAAGGTTTCATTGAATATTTTACCAGCTGGAGCTTTTGCTCTGAGCCATATAGGCTTACTATGCATCTGAAATAGCTAATTCTACCTCTTGTTTTGCTAAAACTTTCTTTAATCTTCTTTTTATCTTTTGTGCTTCTTTACTTAGTTTAATTGTTTTTGTATTGAGCAAGAAAGCATCAAGATCACCTTTATAGTCTATAGTTCTTAAAGTTCTTGTTGCTATACGAAAGCTAAACTTTTTGTCTAATATATTACTCGTCAATGTAACTTTATGTAAATTTAAGAGAAAGGTACGCTTTGTTTTACGATTTGAATGCGATACCTTATTACCAAAAGACTTTTTTCTATTTGTTAACTCACAAATTCTACTCACTTCAATATACCAATTTATCCTATGTAACTAGGTTAACCTGATATAGTTAAATAGTCAACTCCCTTGCTTGATTTTTATACCGTATACTGCTTTATAGCCAAAAAACACTGTAATTTTTTCTATTATAAGAGAAACCATATGCTGCATTTCTAATGATTTACTGCCATTTGTTACTAACAGATACAGCACACCAGAGTTTACGTTTTGTGCGTATGAGATCTTTTGTGGTTTTGTACATTCTGCTAATTCCTCTCCAACTATACTTTTCCAGTTTAAAATAAGACGTATTTCATTTTTGCTGATCTTATTTTTCATGCATTTTAATGCATAGTTTTCTATTATAGATTTTAATTTCTTTGGCCCGCTATATTTAAACATCTTTCCAGTGCTTAAAATTAAATTATATTACAACTTTCTTATACAAAAAACTAACTTATTGTTTTCATGACCCTCGGCCTCACACATAAAAAGCAGTATTTGTATATCTAGCATTTGCCAGAATTTTGTGTTTCCTACCTTGTAATCATTTTTAATTTTAATTTGTTAAATTATTATGAAGTTAAGTAAAATTCGAGTAAAGTATAGTATTTCCAAGAAGATTATCTTTTTACTGTATGCCGTAATTTTCTTATAGCTATCTGTTTTTAAGATCTTTCTGCAATCCAAGTTGCTTGAATGGCCTCTAATATTTTTTCATTACAATACTTTTCATCATCATCAAACTCTTCTAAATCCAAGACTTTTCTTTTAAGTTCAGTGAATCTAATACTAATTATATCTTCATTTGAAAATTTCTCTTCTAGAGCTTCTGCAATATCTTCTATATCAAGCCATTTCATACTTTTTTAATAAATTGAACTGGTGCCCATGGGGAGACTTGAACTCCCAAGGTCGCAAAACCCACGGATTTTAAGTCCGCTACGTCTACCTATTCCGCCACACGGGCCTTATTTATCTAGAGTAAAATTCCACTACTAAATTGACTTCCATGTCTTCTGAATATGGGACTTCGGAATATTGAGGCGCTCTCAAATACTTCACTGAAAGTGCTTTGCTATCTGCCTCTAAATAATCTGGAGCCTTACGTTCTTGTTTTTGTTCAGCCTCTATTAATATAGGAATTTTTGCTGCTCTTGCCCTTATTTTTACTATATCACCAGGCTTCACTCTATAACTTGATATGTTAACCACCTTATCATTAACTGTAACATGTTTATGAGATATAAGCTGTTTTGCCGAGTAAATTGTTGGCACAAAACCAGAGTGATATAAAACAGAACTTAACCTTGATTCTAAGGCACCAATAAAATTATCAGCCGTATAACCTTTTCTTTTGTAAGCATCTAAAAATGTACGTCTAAGCTGTTTGCTTGAAATTGCATAGTAGAACTTAAATTTTTTATGTGCAGCAAACTGCTTACCAAAGTCAGATAACTTCTTAAATCCAAGAATACCATGCTGGCCTGGAGGGTATTTTCTTTTATTGACCGAATCTTTTGCTCTACCCCATAAGTTTACACCAAGCCTGCGACTGATTCTATACTTTCTATTGATAACAGTTGTCATACAAAAATTCTCACAATCTAACTATAAATTATTAATGATTTTAACATTAAGTGTCAACTTGTTTTTGCCACTATGATATAGTATACTTCACTTTTAAGTTTTCCTATTAATACATGAATCATCTACTACTAAAATCCATGGCAAATGCTGTCCGCTTTTTATCAATTGATGCAGTACAAAAAGCAAATTCTGGACATCCAGGTATGCCACTTGGCATGGCAGATGTTGCCACTGTATTATTTGCTAAATATCTAAACCATAACCCTGATGATTCTCAATGGATCAGTAGAGATCGTTTCGTCCTATCAAATGGTCACGGTTCAATGTTGCAATACTCTATATTATATCTGACAGGCTACATTAGTATAGATGAACTAAAAAACTTCAGGCAACTTACATCAAAAACTCCAGGTCACCCAGAATTTGGCTTAACTTCTGGTATAGAAGCAACAACAGGCCCGCTTGGTCAGGGATTTGCCACTACTGTTGGCATGGCACTTGCTGAATCGATTCTTGAAAAGCAGTTTGAAATCAGTCACTACACTTATGTAATGCTAGGAGATGGTTGTCTTATGGAAGGTATAAGCCATGAAGCAGCGTCCCTTGCTGGGCATCTTAAATTAAATAAGCTGATAGCACTTTTTGACGACAATGACATCTCTATAGACGGCTCTACTAGCCTCTCTTGCTCTGATGATGTAGAAAAGCGTTTTTCAGCGTATGGATGGAATGTTGACAAAATCGATGGGCATGACTTTGATGCTATATTCCTTGCAATAGAGCAGGCGCAAAAGTCTGATAAACCTACACTAATCTGTTGCAAAACTATTATCGGAAAGTTTTCGAGCCGTGCTGGCACATCTTCTGCTCATAGTGGTGCCTTTACAGAGGAAGATGTAAAACAGATGAGAGAAAAATTGAATTGGAATTATGAACCATTTTATGTACCAGAAGATGTGAAAAACGCTTGGATGGAAACAGTTAAGAGGGCAAAACAAAACTATACATCCTTGATCAATGAAGAACTACAAAGAAGACTTGAGAAACGTTTGCCAGACAATATCGAAAATGATTTGGCTAACCTGAAGAAACAAATATGTGAGCTCGTGCCGAACGAAGCTACTCGATCTTCTTTCGGCAGAGTAATGGAATTATTAACTAAGTCTATGCCAGAATTAATTGGTGGCTCTGCTGATCTTACCGGTTCAAATTGTACTAAATATAAGCACATGCAGGTAATAGATAGTAATAATTATGGTGGCTCTTATGTACACTATGGAGTGAGAGAGCACGCTATGGCAGCTTGTATAAATGGTATGGCTCTTCATGGTGGAATTATTCCTTATGGTGGAACTTTTTTAGTATTTTCCGATTACTGCCGACCTGCTATACGTCTTTCAGCTTTGATGAAACAGCAGGTTATATATGTAATGACTCATGACTCAATTGGAGTAGGGGAGGATGGTCCAACTCACCAGCCAATAGAGCATTTAGCTTCTCTGAGAGCTATACCAAATCTGTATGTTTTTAGGCCAGCAGATGCAATTGAAACTTTGGAGTGCATTAGCATTGCACTTGAAAAAAAAGAGTCACCTGCACTATTTGCGCTTTCAAGGCAAAATATTAATTACATCCACTCTTATACTGACCAATTGGCCAACCTATCAAAATTTGGTGCATATATACTATGCGAATATTCAGGGAAGCTAGAAGTGACGATATTTGCTACCGGATCTGAAGTTGAAATTGCAGTTGAGGCAAGAGAAAAATTACAGGAAAAAGGTGTAGGTACAAGGGTCATTTCTATGCCGTGTTGGAGGCTTTTTGACGAGCAAAGTGATGAATATAAAGGGGTAGTATTAAATAATGACAGCATCAAAGTTGCAATTGAAGCTGGAAGTGAAGTGGGTTGGCATAAATATGTAGGCTCAAACAGTATATTTATTGGCATGAAAAATTTTGGAGAATCAGCACCTTATGAAGCTCTTTATAAGCATTTTAATATTAGCGCTGATTATGTAGTAAAATGTGTTTGTGAAAACGCTTTTTATCATTCCACTGCCCATAAAATTACTTAATGAACTCAGCCATTACCATCATTATGATAAGAAAGCTAGTGAAATGTTTCGAGTAATTTTTTCTTTTCTATGAGCTACTTTAGGGCAAGAATAAAGTTTTAATCATTCCATGATTTCTGTATAATTTTCAAAACTTAATTGATATATATGAAGATAATAATAGGTAGTGCTAGTAAACAATTAGGAGATTTAATAGCAAGTGGTTTAAATGCTCAGCTATTTCCTAATCAGGTGTCAAGATTTGCTGATGGTGAGGTAAATGTAGAAGTAGCAAATGATCTACGTGATCAAGAAGTATACTTAGTACAATCTATTTCTTCCCCTGTAAATGATAACCTTATGGAGCTTCTGCTTACAATTGATGCAGCAAAGAGGTCAGGAGCCAAGAGAATAACGGCTATTATTCCTTATTACGGATACAGTAGGCAGGATAGGGTTATTAAAAACAATAATATGCAATCTGCTTTAAGTGCTAAATTAGTTGCAAATCTTATTCAAACTGCAGGTGCAAATAGCGTTGCTGCTATTGATTTGCATTCAAGTCAAATTGAAGGTTTTTTTGATATACCAGTTACTGGTATAAGCTGTTTTGAAGTATTTGTTAACTCTATATACAAGGAGAATTTGGCAATAGTTGCGCCTGATGTTGGAGCAATTGGAAGGGCTCGTACTTTTGCAAAGATTTTAGAGGAAAAATACAAGTTAGATAATGATATTGTTGTAGTAGATAAATATAGAGAAAAAGCAGGTACATCTGAGGTAATTAATGTAATCGGAGAAGTTGCAAACAAAAATTGCGTCATTGTTGATGATATAGTTGACTCTGGCGGAACATTATGTAATGCAGCTCTTGCTTTAAAAAACCGAGGAGCAAAGTCTGTAGTTTCGTGCATTACACATGGAATACTTTCAGGAAATGCAGTTGAGAAAATCTCTTCCTCTTCTCTGGATAAATTAGTAATTACGGACACCGTATTTCACAAATTTAAAAAAAATGATAAGATAGAGGTTGTTTCAATTGCAAATATTTTAATTTGCTTTATGCAAGGAGGTAAAAATGCCAGCTAGATCAACAGAAGATGTTATCACTTCGTTAATAGAATTTGCAAATAAGAGAAAAATAACAATTACTAAAGAAGAAATGCTTAAAACTGCACAGCTTGTGAGGATTAAGTTATCCGATGATGAGATTCAATACTACTCAAAAGAACTGACAATGCTGGATTGGATACATGATACTTTGTTGAAAGTTAATACTGAAGGTGTTTCTCCTATGCGTTATGGAACTATAGATAAGGATATCCATGTACGCGATGATATTATAAATTCTCAAAACATTAAAGAAGAAATATTATCCAATACAAAATCGGAGCATGGGTATTTCGTAGTACCGAAGGTTATAAACGATTAAGATAAAGCAAGATTTATACCGATTTTATAGATCTACTTTCAAAAATAAGACCAATCTGGTAAAGAAGCATTCGTTGGAGTAAAAACCATTTTTTGATTTTTCTTTACTAAATCTACTAAATATAATTTAGAGTTGCTTGGTGATTCTGTGTTAGTAAAGATAATTTCTCTGCCATTTGGTAGCCATGCCGGAGATTCAATTTTATGTCCCTCTGAAAGCAAGCGCTCTTCTTTGCCATCTGGCTTCATAACTCCTATGTAAAATTTTCCTGACTGAATTTTTGTAAAAGCTATCAGATCTCCTTTTGGCGACCAAACAGGTGTAGCATATCTTCCATTTCCAAAACTAATTCTCTTGGGTTTTTTGCTTTTTTTAGTGAAATCTATGATATATAGTTGCTGACTTCCACTTATATCAGAACTAAAAACCATGTACTTTTGATCTGGAGACAAAGAGGGAGAAGTACTTATAGCTGAACCTTTAGTAATTTTTTTTGTTCGTTTACTGCTTAAGTCTAGAGATAATATATTTGTTTCACCACTCAATGAGTGGGAAATAAAAAGAGATTTACCATCAGGAGAAAATCTTGGTGCAGAAATAACTCCTTCAAATGCGCTGATTATTGATTCAGTGTTATCTTTTAAATTTTTTAATATTATATAACTTTTACCATTTGTGTATGAGATATAAACAATACCCTTTCCATTTGGTGAAAATCTTGGTGTTGACACAAATTTCTCACCATTTGTTAAGTACTTTATATTACTTCCATCTTGATTCATCACAGCAATTTTACGGACGGATTTGTAATTGCTATCTTTTTCTTCAGCGATATATGTAATTTTTGTATTGAAATGCCCTTTCTCACCAATCAATCTATCATGTATCACATCTGAAACAAGATGACTAATTTTCCTCCAGTCTTTTGCTAGAAAAACAACCGACTGAGTAAGTAATTCTCTGTTTGTAAAGCTGTCAGATAAACGAAAAGATAGCTCTAAATTTCTGTTTGATACTTCACTTAAACTTACTGTGACTATAGTATCGCTTTTCCAAGACTCAACTTTCGTGTTACGTTTCACATTAAATAAGCCACAATTAGATAGATTTGTTTCAATTACTTTTGTGATGCTTTCACTTAGCTCACTTTCCACTTCTGTCTTGCATGCACATTTAGATACAACAAGATCAATATTACCAATATTGCTTTTTTTTATATCAACATATAAAACAGCTTTTGTGGAATAAGGAATAAATAACGAAATAAATAACACCAGTTGAACGAATAGCTTCATTAGATTTCTTGCATTACCTCCTGTCATCTCAGCAAATATCTTACTTTTGAAGTTAAACTGCATGACAGTAGAGTAAATCAATTTCTGCAGTACTTGACACTGAAATCCAGAAATTTGACTGCAAGTAAGTGCACTGAGGTGGCAAGCATAAAAGTAGCTGTTTTATTCTAAAATAAACGTCTTTGACAAGGTTGCATGAAAAACTGGATTCCAGTGTCAGAGCACTGAGATGACACCTTACTGGTGGAGATTCCTCTAAAACTACAATGTTTGCCTGGGCGTTGAGATGGCACCCTTCTGGTAGATTCAAATCACAATGTTTGTATAGTTGTGTGATCTGACATTGATTTTTTTTTATGGATTCCAGTATTGCATGCTGAAATAATATCAAAGAATACATTGTTAACTTCTTACTCAAATAATGGTTAATAAAAAGAGGTGTATTTCTATACCTGTTCTATCTGGACTTCAATTATAGGTCTTTTTAGTAAATATTCTTTTAAGATACTAAATATTGAGCTCTCAATTTTATTTCTTATTTTTTTTATCGGCTGTGAGTCAAATGCTAACTCAACCTTCTTTATGATCTTTTGCATAATGGCTGCATCTTTTTGCGCTTCGAAAACACCAGGTGCAAATACTTTTGGCTTAGCAAGCAGTTTATTTTTCTTGTTTACAACTGCTGTCACTACGATAGCTCCGGCATCTCTCATTCTCTCACGCATTTTTATAACGCTGCATTCTGGATGACGGAGTAACATACCATCAATACCAAAGTAGTCAACATCAATGGAGCTAACTTTTTCCCCATTTTCCAAATTAACAATATCACCTGGTGCAATCATTATTGCTTTTTTCACACCGCACTCTTTAGCAAACTTTACATGTGCATCCGTATGAATATACTCACCATGAACCGGAATAGACATCTTAGGTTTTATCAAAGAATACATTTCCCTTAGCTCTGCTTTTACTGGATGTCCGGAAGCATGAACATTCTCTGTTTTTTCAGTAATAACTTCCACTCCCATCTCAATAAAGGCATTGAGCATGTTATGTGCACGAGTTTCATTGCCAGGAATGATTTTTGATGAAAAGATCATGGTATCACCTTGCTGCATTTTAAATGCTTGATGACTCTTGGCGGCAAGTCTTGCGGTAGCTGCCAGTGGCTCACCTTGACAACCTGTGCAAAGTAGCACCAGCTTTTCCCTTGGAAAATTTACTGCCTCCTTTGCTTCTAGAAACTCAGGAGAATCAGTTAAATAACCACTATCCTGAGCAACTTTCACTATTCTCCATAAAGATCTGCCAAGTAAAACCACTTTTCTATTTAGTGCTTGTGCAGCTTTAGCGATAGTCTCAATTCGCGCCAAATTTGAGGCAAATAGCGATACAGCAATCAATTTTTTAGACCGCTTTATTATATTGTAAATATTATCATAAATTTTACTTTCTGATTCAGGATCGTGTTTGCTCAGTATGTTTGTTGAATCACAAATTGCTGCAAGTAGATCACCTTTATCGCCAATTTCTTTTAAACGCTCTATATTAGAAATTAATCCAACAACAGGTTTTGGATCAAATTTCCAGTCCCCAGTATGAAGTGCACTACCTGCTTCAGTGCTAATTAATATTGAATTTGCCTCAGGAATTGAGTGAGTTACATTTATAAACTCAACGGTAAAAGGACCCAAATTTATGCTGCCATTTATGTCTACCTCTTTCACAGGTACCACACCTTCCAATCGAAACTCCTTTAGTTTCTCCTTGAGAAAATTAACTGTAAACTTTGTTGTATATATGGGACATTGCAAATCTTCCCACAGATGAGGCACTGCACCACAGTGATCTTCATGTGCATGTGTAATTATTATTCCAAGCAACTCTTTTTTTCTTTGAGCAATAAAATCTACATCAGCAATGAGTAGCTCAACACCTGGCATAGTTTCATCTGCAAAACCGATACCAAGGTCGATCATAATCCACTTGCCTTGATAATGATATAGGCTAACGTTCATCCCAATTCTTCCTACTCCTCCAAGAGGAAGAAATAAAAACTCATTTTTGTTTATGTTCATTAATTTTAAATTATTAAAATGCGAGGATAGCAAAACTTCGACCTTAAATAAAGGAATTTATCACTTTTGCATAACTTAAAAAAATCTTTTCACTAAAAGAGAAGGCTTTCAAATTGGTAAAAAGAATTAAGTGTAGACAGCTACCTCTTTATATCATTTAGCAAATTTCTCATTTTTTTTTTACTTTTCCAAAGAATCCTTCAGATTTCTGCTCTACACTTTCATGTTCCTCTTCCTCAAGCGCTTTTAATAGCTCAATCTGCTTTTGGGTTAAATTCTTTGGATTTAAAGTCTCAACTATTACCTGTACGTATAAATCACCACGAGCATGTGAGTTCATATATGGCATACCCTTTTCCCTACAACGTAGTTTGGTACCAGTTTGAGTGCCTTCAGGGACCTTTACTTTTATTTTAGCTCCATCAATTGATTGAATATCGATTTCACCACCAAGCACTGCTAGTGTCATTCTTATAGGCACTTTACAGTGTAAATCTGCTCTATTGCGAGTGAAGATCTGATGAGTAGCTATTTTCACACATACGTATAAATCTCCGCTTTTTCCACCTCTTGCTCCAGCTTCTCCTTTACCACTGACCCTTACCTTAGCTCCTTCTTCTATGCCTTTTGGAATTGAAACGGAGATATTTACTTCATCTCTTTTACGCCCACTTCCAACGCATTTCTTACATTTATTTTGTATTATTTCTCCTTCCCCATAGCATGTAGTACACGTTCTTTCAATGGTAAAAAAGCCCTGTTGAGTTCTGATTCTACCGCTTCCCTGGCATGTGTTGCACTGAACTGGTTTGATTGCTCCTTCGCTACCTGTGCCTTGGCATGTATTACATTTTATATTTGTCACATAATGTATAGGTGCTTGTATTCCTTTAAATGCATCTTCTAAGGTAATTTCAAGGTTGTAGCGCAGATCTGCTCCAGATACTTCTGTTGTACTTCTTTTTGTTCTTGACCTACTTGTACTGCCGCCGAATCCTCCACCAAAAAAATCGTTAAATATATCGCTAAAATCCCCTCCAGCTTGGCTGAAATCAAATCCACAGGAAGCACCATCGTGACCATAACGATCATAACCTGCTCTTTTTTCAGAGTCAGATAGAACTTCATATGCAGCTGTTACTTCTTTAAATTTTTCCTCTGCTTCCTTATTACCAGGATTTCTGTCAGGATGATATTTTAATGCTAGTTTTTTATATGCTTTTTTTATCTCGTCAGTACTAGCATTTCTGCTCACTTCTAGCAGATCATAGTAGTCTTTTTTGTTCATATATAATAGCTCAGTATTTTACCTTTAGAGATAGGTATTACATATATGAATTTCAAGTATGACCTCTATTTCCTATAAAATATGGTGCACCCTGAGCGACTTGAACGCCCGACCTTTTGATCCGTAGTCAAATGCTCTAATCCAACTGAGCTAAGGATGCTTTCACAAAGTTGACTTTAACAGATTTTATAGCTTATTTCAATTGGTTTAGCTAAAAATAAAACTCTTATCATGTATGAAACCTGTAAGAAATTGTACTAGCTCTCTTAAAGGATAACTTAAGTTAACAGTTTTCAATTATTTTGATTTTAGAACCGCTATCCGAATAAGAGCTTTTCACATTATACTGCCAAGCTGCTAACAAATAGCGGAATGACGGTTATAGTTAAATCTAAACTATTTTGGCTATATCAGAAGACGGGTTATGCAGAAACCTTAAAATACTTCTTGCTTGCCAAGGAGAATAAATACATTCCTAAAAACAAGCAGATACTCAATATCGATGCATAGGAAAACTTGAAAATTAAATCTTTAATATATCTTGATAAGCATTTACCTGCAGAAATTTTGTATAGTAGTCCAACACAAACAATCGTACTATCAATGACTGATGCTATAATTAAAGTTATGAAATTTGCCATATGAAAATTCAATTTGGACTTTAATTTTTTTAAAATAACTATGCTTGAGAGAAGAGAGACTAGAATTGCAGTATATGAAACCAATATTACCAAACTAAAATTTTGCAATTTAAAAAGACAGCATATCACTGTACACACTATTAAGCTGTAAGTAGCTTTTCTTCTACCATGAAACTCAATCATTGAATTTACAACTAAAGTAGCTCCCACAAATAAGGTAGCACATATCATTAATTTATTTGAAGTGTTAAGTAAAGAAAGACTGATAAGCAAGAGTATTGATAAAATGGACATAATCACCTACCCAAATTTAATAACATGCATTTATTTTAATCAGACATTACACATAATGAAAAATTTGTCTAGCGTAATCAAAAGTTATTTAAACTAGTACCTAAGTCTTTCAAATCTATTCTTATAATATTCTTTATATTGAGAGCTTTCTCCTTTGTCAATTTTCCAATACATGAAAAAACTATACCTTTAAACAATTCTTCAAACTTCCGCTGATTTTGCGGGGCAATGGTTACTAATATTCTACTTTGCGATTCAGAAAACATTATTATCTTGTTTATTATGTCTGTATTTTGTGTTTTTCCTATTGGTACTAGTGAAAGATCAATTTCAGCACCAAGGTCTCCTGCAATTAGCGATTTTGCCAGAGCAATAATTAAGCCGCCTAAGTTTGGTGCAATTGCAGAGACAATTATGCCATCTTTTATTGCCTGGTTGTAACGTTCATACAACTTCCTAGCGCTCTTTGCATTAACTTTTGGCACGTTGTTATTATCTATTCCACTATATAACTGGTATTCAGATTTACCAAGCTCATCGTGGGTTGTACCAAGCACATATATCAAGTCCCCTGGCATTTTCACATCAAGCGATACCGCATTTTCAATATTGTCTATAACTCCAATTGCTGAAATGAGTAATGAAGGTGGTGCAGATATCATCACTTTCTCGCCATTTTCGTCATATCCCTTGAAATCATTGAACATACTGTCTTTTCCGGATATAAATGGCGTTTTAAATGCAGTTGCAAAGTTGTAACAAGCCTCTGCAGCTCTCTTTAGTTGCCACAATCTTTCTGGATTATAAGCATCGCACCAGCAAAAATTGTCGAGCAACGCTAGATGATTTATATTTCCTCCTGCAGCTACGTAGTTGCGTATTGCAGTGTCAATTGCACATGCTGCCATGTGATAAGTGTCAATTTCTCCATAACTTGAGCCAAATCCCTGCGATTTTACAATACCTTTGTTTGAAGAAAGGACTGGCCTCGAGACAACAGCTTCACTGCACACTCTTCCCTTGCCTTGCAGTGGTTTCAGTATTGACGATCCTTGAACCTCATGGTCATATTGCACCACTATAAACTCTTTGCTGCGTATGTTTGGTCTGCTTAGCATTTCTTTTAGTGCAAAGGTATCATTCCAGTGCTTGACACTGGAATCTATCTCAAGCTCAACTCTGCCATCGCACGTATTTTGACATAAAGTTTTAGATTTATTTGCAGACAAAGCCTGCTGGATTCCAGTGTCAAGCACTGGAATGACAGGAGAGAATTCTGGAATGACAGCGTATGGGGTAGATTTTCCAGACCATGGCTTTGTTTGTAAATGCACTTTGGGATTACCGTCATGCAGAAATTCAGTTTCGATGTCCATTATTACTGCCCCTGGGGGACATTTAACAACGGCTTTGCCACTTTTGTTGAATTCTCCAATTACACAGACCTCCACATCATGTGTTTTCATGATTTGCTTAAACGCAGGAAGATTTTCTTCTGGCACTGCTAAGGTCATTCTCTCTTGTGATTCTGATATCCATATTTCCCACGGAGCCATACCATCGTTTTTAAGGAGAACCTTGCTCAAATCAACTTCAAATCCGTCTTTTCCCATTTCACCAATGGACGATGATAGACCGCCTGCTCCATTATCCGTTATTGCATTATAAAGACCAAGATCTCTTGCTTTTACGACGGCGTTGGATAATTTTTTTTGTGTTATAGGATCACCAATTTGCACAATTGTTGAAGGGCTGTTTCCCGACAATGCCTCTGAAGAAAAAGTTGCACCGTGAATTCCGTCCCTTCCAACTCTTCCACCAATAATTACGATTTTATCACCGTTTTTGGGTTCTTTTATGTGTGAAGGTGCATTATTTATATTCCGTGGAATAATTCCGATGCTTCCAACAAAAACTAATGGCTTTCCACAGAATCTATCATCAAAGTATACCAATCCAAGTTGCGTTGGAATACCGGAGCAATTACCAGCAACATTAACACCGTGAATCACTTCTTTCATTATATATTTTGGTGGTAAGATTTTATCAGTACGCTCTTTATCTCTATAAAGTTTACCTTTTGATTCTTTGGCAAAGCAAAAGTAATAAGTATTCATGATAGGTTCTGCACCTTTGCCAAAACCGACTATATCTCGATTAACTCCAAGCACTCCAGTCATTGCTCCACCGAACGGATCGAGAGCTGAAGGACTATTGTGAGTTTCAACTTTATCTACAATCAAGTAATCGTCATCAAAAATTATTCCTCCTGCGTTGTCGGAGAAAACTGACACGCATATGTTAGAATTTATCTCACGCGTTGCACGCTTAATATAATGAGCATATAGACCGTCTTTTATTTCATCAATAGGGGAGCAAAAAATATTGTGTTTACAATGTTCAGACCAAGTCTGTGCCAGAGACTCAAGTTCAATATCATATGGATTTCTACCGAGTTTTTTAAAGTAATCCTTTATAGCTTTCATTGCTGCCAGCGAGAGCCCTAAAGTGCCATTACCATCGATTCCATCTCTGCTGATTTTTTCAAGCTCTTGGTCATTTACATTAAGTTTGACAGATTTTGCTCCATTATTACCTGGTGTCATCCCAGTGCTTGACACTGAAATCCATTCTTTTTTTTCCTGGTCACGCGCTGTAATGACACCAGGTGGGGTATTTTGTTTACTGTAATACTTCCAATGGCAATTGCCGTTTTCTTTATAGAAAAGTATGCAATATTCAGTAATAGGATTGAATTCCTGTTTTATATCATCTTCGGTTGGAAAACCTCCTTGACTTAGAATCAATTTTGAACTTCTTGCCTTGATAGAAACACTTTCATCAATATGGCCTTTGCTCATTAGATATTCTCTAATAATTTGTTTTGCCGTGTTTCCTACGTTATTGGTCATGCCAGGTAAAAAGCTTATCTCCAAGCCCCACTTTGCTTGTGATTCTATGAAGTTATATTGAACTTCTTCAAGGTTTTCATTGTAGGAATAATAACGGCAGTCTTGTATGACTTTATTATAAAATAGCCCACAAATTTCTTCATGTAATTTTGATGGTAATTCTTTGCTTATGTAAATCAAGTAAACATTAACTACCCTTCTGCGGCCAACTTGTTCACATTTATTAAAAACTTCTATTCTGATGTTTGCCATGTAATATTGTGAAAGACTTTAATATATTATAGCATAAGAAACTGCGAGCACATTTATATTTTAAATAATTTCTATACAATAAAAGTGTTGTATTAATTGTTACTGTTAGTGGGAAGAGTTTTTACTGTTAATGTGAATGAGTCCCTTTTTGATGTGCTGGTTCAGCACATATTTTCTGAATATGAAAGAGAAAAAATTCCCGAGATAAAGATCATACTTCCCTGCAAGAGGGATGTTATAGCATTGCTGAGTGCATTCAAGAATTACAGAACTATAATTTTGCCAGAGATAGTTTCACTAGAAAACATTGATGAAGAAGATTTAATATTAAATCTTGATAGAGTTAAAGTTATTAACCCGACAAAGAGAACGCTGCTACTCATTCAATTTATATTGGAGTGGAATAAAAAACACAATGATAGTTTTCCAATCGATCTAGTTTACAGTTTGCCGTCATTACTTCAATATACCCAAATAGCGGATTGTTATCAGCTTGATGAGCATTCGAAGAAAATGGAGAATTTCATAAACTTACTTATCAAAACTTGGAGTAACACTTTAAAAAAATTAGGAGTAGTAGATATACTAAAGCATAAGAGTGACTACATAAACAATATTATAGCCTCCCTGAAGAAAGATCAGCATATAATCTTTATTGGAATTGGAAAGGAGGAGATTTATAAATTGTTGATTAAAGCTGTATACGACCTGCCATTTGGAAAGATAATTTTACCTAATCTGAATTTGAAAATTAAAGAGAAAGATTGGCAATCACTTGATAAAAAACATTATCAATATTGCCTGAAAGATCTGCTCGATTATTTAAGTATAGGCAGAGAGGATGTAAGTTTTCTGCCAGAAGCGTGTTCTGATGTCATTCCAGTGCCCAGACACTCGGATCCAGAAAACTTAACTTTAAATGAGTGCACCAGGTGGCTGTACAATAGAAACTGGATTCCAGTGTCAAGCACTGGAATGACATCATCTACTACTCAAATTACCTGCAAATTACAATGTTCGTACACTAAAAATCAGAGGGCTGGGATGACAGGCAGTCCTGAACTAGATTATGTCTTTGATACAACTGCCGATCTAAGTAAAGTTAGTAATGGATATATTGGCAATATTGAAGTCATCACTTGTGATTCCAGAGAGGAAGAAGCACAGGTGACGTCACTAATTATGGAGAATGAAGGTTATGAAAACGTTTCTTTGTTTGTTTTTGATAAATTACTTGAAGTTCGTATGGTGTGCCCCATATCAAAAAACTATTCTTATGAGACGCTTCTGCTTTATAGTATTGAGATTTTGAATTCAAAATGGAACGGTGTGGCATTGCTTTCTCTTCTTAAACATAGGCTAGTGACTTTTGGTTACGCTCAAGAAGAGTACACTCGTATTTTATCTGAGTTTGAGATAGAAGTATTGCGTAGCTTTGATATAAATGGTCTTAAGGATATTATCAACGCTATTAGTACTTGTAAAAAGCTAAGATATAAAGAAGATATATTAATTATTATCAGTAGATTAGAAACTATATTTAATCTTTTACTTAATCTTATAAATTATCCTATTTCTGATATGGCAGCAGCTCATTTACAGTGTGTTAATGTGCTTTCTAATGTGAATTTTCTAGAGCTAAATGGTGAAATAGGTAATTTTACTCGTGATTTCTTAAATGCATGTGACGGTATAGCAATTGAGTGTTCCTTAGAGTTATATAGTCAAATTCTGATATTATTTTTAAAAAGGAAGTTTTTTTCTCCAGAAAATAACTTTGATAAATTTAGCTTATATCAAAATAAAGTTGTAATACTTGCTGGATTTAATGATATACCAAATTTTCAGAATCCGTTTTTGAGTGCACTGAATAGAGAAAAATTTAACCTTCCTTCTGTGCAAGAAGAGCAAGGGTACTTTTTGTATACTTTGCGAAATTTATTTGGTGCCGGCAAGGTTTATATTACGAGGCTAGTGAGTGATAGAAAATCAATTCTATTGCGCCGTTTGGAAATTCTGTTACAAGAACCAAAATATCCTTATCGCAATTGGCTAAGAATATTAAATACACCTGAGTGCATTGTTCCATGTACTCAGCCTATGCCAAAACCTCAAGCCAAAGTCAGAGAAGAAAAAATGCAAGTGATGTCTTGCAGTGCGGTAGAAAAACTGATTCGTAACCCTTATTCATTTTATGTTGAATACATACTGAACCTTAGACAGTTGAAAGACTTAAATTTTAAGCCATCGATATTGGAGTTTGGCACTATGGTACACAATATTCTTGCAAGATATTTACGCAACGAAAAGTCGCTGATGAGTATTGTACGAGAAATATTCTCGTCTAATCGATTCCACTTTTCAAATATGTGGTGGGTAAGGTTGCAGAGGATAATTCAATCTTTTGTTGAGTTTGATAGGACTGGAAACAATCAAATTGAGTTGGAGAAGAGCTTTTCCTATCCGATATTTCATATTCCAGAGCGTGACACACAACTGCGCGGATGCTGTACAACTTCCACTAAGAAGAAGGGTGTCATCCCAGTGCTTGACTACTTGGATCCAGAAAATTTGATTGGAAATGAACACATCAGACAATTGTGTAATAATAGCTGGTCAGATACTCGAATGACAGAAGAAATTTTATTGACAGCAAGATGTGATAGAGTTGAGTATCTACCAGGTGGGCAAGTAGCAATTATAGACTATAAACTTGGTTCACCACCTTCCAATGAGGAAGTTATGTCAGGATTTTTCCCGCAATTAATTTTACAAGCTTTAGCAGTGGAATACACAACAAAAAAAGAAGTCTCGGAGCTTGCTTATTGGAAACTTGATTATGATAAAATAAAGGTTATTGCTTTGAAAGATTATAGACAAAAAATGCATGAATTTCAGAATATTCTACCAGATTTCTTATCTAATTATTTAAGAGATACTACTCCTTTCATTGCCTCTCCTTATTTTGATAAATTCATGAGATTTAACATCTACAAACAACTAGAAAGGATAGGGGAGTGGTTATAAATTATATCTCCTCTCATCCAGATCAAAATAGCTGGTTGTACAGCTGGTTTACTAAGTGCAGTAGGAGAATTACTAGATTGTGATATAGACTCATCTTTGCTAGACTTAAATAACCATAAAAAAACACTAAAAAGTGATTCAATCAATTTTAGCCATTAAAACTTGAATAGTGGCTAAAATAGCTTTAAATTGTATATTTTTTTAGGAGGGGTATATGCCATCACAAAAACAGCTAAATGCGCAGCTAATTGATGCTGCTAAAAAAGGACAGCTAGATTTTGTTCAGCAAGCTATACAGGATGGAGCAATTATTAATACAATAGATGATGATTATGGGAGAACTGCTTTAATATGGGCTGCTGACAATGGTCAACTAGAGATATTACTATACTTGATAGAAGAGGGAGCAAATGTTAATGCAGAATCTCCGGGAAACATAACTGCTCTAATTCATGCTGCTGCCCATGGTCATCTTGAGGTAGTATAACTTCTAATAGCAAATGGAGCTGATTTAAATGTGAAACGTAAAGGTCAATTCTCTGCCCTAACATATGCTATTGTAAATGGCCATACGGAGGTAGCAAAGCTTCTAATTAGATATTATTTAATAGCTAATCTTGATATGTCAATACCTCGCTTGCCTCTTCCTACTTGTATACCAGAGTTATCATCTTATTGGTATGACTGTAAGGATGAGCTCAATAAAATGAAGGAAGAAGATAGTGAATTATATAATTTTCTTGTAAGTAAGAGAATTAATGAACAGGTAAGAATTTGGACAGAGAGTTAGACAATACAAAATATTTCACAAGATAGATTAAATATAGAATACTCAATGTATGCTTAAGATTTAACAGATAAACTAGAATTAGTGATATTTTTTCTTAACAACAGGGAAATAATCAATTCTTTATCGCGGTATTATTAAGGTAAGAATTCAAACAATTGATCAGGTAAAAAGGCTACTTGATCGTTTCACAAGAGAACATGTAGAGCTTGAAGTAGAAATTGTTCCAGCACAATTAAACTTTAATACTCAAGAGTTACAACCCCATAAACTAAAAACATTATCATTTGCACAAATGATTAACAATCATGCAGGATTATTTTCAGCTGCCAAAAATGGTCAATTAGAAACAGTAAGATACCTGATAGAAAAACAGAAAGAAGATATTAATTCAACAGATCGCTATGGCAGAACTGCTCTAATGTGGGCTGCTGGAAGTGGCTATTTAGAGGTAGTAAAGTACCTGATAGAAACAGCAAAAGCAAATGTTAATGTGAAAGATGGCTATGAAAACACTGCTCTGAATTATGCTACTAGAAACGTGCATTTAGATGTAAAAGAATATCTAAAAAGTCATATACAAAAAGAACTGCGGAAGAAATACGTCTGCATTGGCGTGAATGGTGCAATAGGTTATGTTGCCGGTATGACAATATCATGTTCTGTGGGAGCAGTGATTGCAGTTTGTGCAGCATCAGCGACCGTTAGTCTAGCGTTAGGTGCAATGTTGGGTTATATGATTGTAGAAGTAAAAAAAGAGAAAGCAAACACAGGTATAGCTTCTGCGCTTAAAGATGTTTTCACTATTCAAGCTCTAAGTAGAATAGCCTTATAGAGATTGAAAGTAGGTTTATTGCTTAAGGTTGCATGATTGCCTTAATAACAATAAAAAAGTAATAGAAGTAAAAGATATGGCTTGAAAATTTTCTACGGTCTGGACTAAAAATGTCTCAACTTGACACTGAAATACAATTTGATTTAACTAATCATATATGTAGGTAATGTCAAACACTAGAATGAGGAAATATGGATAAAAAAGTTAGAATAGAATCAGATAGCTTAGGAGAAGTAAAAGTACCAAGTGAACATTACTGGGGAGCGCAGACTCAGCGTTCTTTGGAAAATTTCAAAATTGGTACAGAGAAAATGCCAGAGTTTCTGATTAAATCGCTAGCAATAGTAAAACTTGCAGCAGCACGTGTTAACATGAAACAGGGTAGCATAGATAATAGAGTAGGGGATGCAATCTGCACAGCGGCACAGGAGGTAATAGACGGTAAATTTAATAATCAATTTCCGCTTGTTGTTTGGCAAACCGGGTCTGGAACTCAGACTAACATGAATATGAATGAAGTGATCAGCAATCGTGCAATAGAAATTTTGGGCGGTGATTTAAGTAGTAAGTCTCCAGTGCATCCAAATGATCATGTAAACTGTGGTCAGTCATCAAATGACACTTTTCCAACAGCAATGCATATAGCAGTAGCAGAGCAAATAAACCGCTTGCTTATTCCCAATCTTGAAGAATTATATAAAGCGCTAAATAATAAGGTTCATGAATTTAAAGATATAATAAAAGTAGGGCGTACTCATCTGCAAGATGCAACTCCTCTAACACTTGGGCAGGAATTTTCTGGCTATGCAGTTCAGATTAAAAAGGGAATAGAGAGAGTAAAGTCAACTCTAAGCAATGTATATGAACTTGCACAAGGTGGCACTGCAGTTGGCACGGGAATCAATACTAAAAAGGGTTTTGCTGAGGATTTTGCTAAAGAAGTGGCAAAAATCACTAATTTTCCATTTATTTCAGCAAAAAATAAGTTTGAAGCACTAGCAGCAAATGATGCTTTAGTTGAGCTCAGTGGAGCACTCAATACAGTAGCAGTAAGCTTGATGAAAATTGCAAATGATATAAGGCTACTTGGTTCTGGTCCAAGATGCGGAATTGGAGAAATAATGTTACCAGAAAATGAGCCTGGCTCTTCAATCATGCCGGGTAAGGTGAATCCAACTCAATGCGAAGCGGTGACTATGGTATGTGCTCAAGTTATGGGAAATCATGTTGCCGTGACAATTGGTGGCTCAAATGGTCACTTTGAATTGAACGTGTTTAAGCCGGTGATAATTTATAATGTTTTGCAGTCTATAAGACTTTTAGCTGATGCAAGTTTAAATTTTGCAGAGAAATGCGTAGTTGATATTAAAGCAAACGAAGAAAGAATAAAGGATTTATTAAATCAGTCATTAATGCTAGTTACTATATTAAATACGCATATAGGATATGACAATGCAGCAAAAATAGCGAAGCTTGCTTATAAAGAAAATATCACTCTAAAAGAAGCAGCAGCAAAACTTCAACTGCTCACTGAGGAGGAGTTTGAAAGGATAGTGAAACCAGAGGAGATGGTAGATTAAACTATCACCTTTTTTTGTCCTTAGTTATTGTGGTAATATGTATGGAACTTTGCTGGTTGCTCTACATATACCTCTTCTAAATCACTTAGAGCGTGGTCATTGTGATTAAAGCCATATCTCTTAACCATTTCATCTAGTGTAACAGAGCTTAGAGAGAAACTGAACTCTGGCAATGGATTCACATTTGAGGATTGCAGACTAGTTAATGGCTCTTCGCCATTTATTTGAGAGTCTAGGAAAGTTAGCTTACCTTCCAGGCTAGTATATTTTTCTGGCACTGCACTATCATTAACTATTGAATCTTCTGGTACTATATTGCAGAATTGATTATGGAATTCAGCAAAACCCTCAAATGAAGGTACTGATATGCATTGGCGCTTTGCTGGTGGCTCCACTGTGCATATTTCTTCTAATTCACATTCTGTAAGACTATTATACGCTGTAAAACATAAGTCTTGTGATCGCTGTTTTCCAGTTATTGAACGAATTATTTGGCTATATAATTGATTCTCTTCAGCTCTTTTTCTTTTGTTTACTAACGGTTCATTTTCATAAGAAAAGTCTGGTCTACTATCAAATGTATGTTCAACAACAGTTTCCTCGAATGCAGGAGTTATAGGGGATAAATTTAACTCTGGCAAATCATCCACAATTAAGGATTGCAGATTAGTTACTCCATTTATCAAATAGTTATAATAAGACTCTGGGGATAATTGCTCACCTTCTAGGCTATCTGATATATTCTCATTCGACGTTAAACTACTACTAATTGTTGAATTTTCTGTTACAGTATTGCGGAATTGATTATCGAATTCAGCAAAATCTGGAAATGGAATTACTGTTTGGCTACATGATTTATCCTCTTTGTCAGAAGAAAGTTCTAATCTAGTATCAAATTGATGTTCAATAACTGTTTCCTCGAACACAGGAGATATAGGAGAGAAATGTGCTGCTGGCAAATCATCTCTGTTTTGTATTAACGGTTTATTGGAGTTTTTAGTTCTTAAATTGTTTACACTCTCTTTATTATTTAAATAAAATTCCCTTAGATCCTATTCATAATCTTTTCAGAAGCAAAGCAGCGAAAGCAAGAACGACCATTTGCAGGCTAGTGTTGAGTTTCCGCTCGCAATTTTTCCAAAGTCGCCTACATTTTTGCAACCAGGCAAAAGAAGATCTCTCAACATTGTCCTCTTCCTGCAAGACTTCAGATCTGCTACAATAATCTCAAACTTTCCTCGACTTATATCACTTGGATATAAACTTCCCATATCCTACTTTATCCTCTCATTCTATCCCTTTTTTGAGATCATGTACAGTCTCTTAGGGTATACTTAGCTTTGACAGTTGATTTTGTTTTCAAATGTACTCTATAATCTTCTTTTTGCTGAATATTTAGTTGACCAAATAGAATTTTAAATAAAGCCTCTTCAGGACTAATAACATAGAGTGTATTGAAAGCAGACTCGTTATCCTTTTGGAGTAACTTCTTGAAGATTTTAAGTGCTCCTTCCTTCTCTAACACATTTAGTATACTGGCCATAGCTGTAGAGCTTTTAGGCCTTACTTTAACATGCTCTATATATTCATTTTTATGGTTAGTGCTAAGGTTATTAAATGCCTTTCTAAATTTATTTGTTTGGTGAGAGTAAGCTAACTTGTTTAAATTTTTCACCACTTCGTCGCTTATACTACCATGCATTTCTTTACCACCATCAAAGTTAATATATTAATATTACATGAGATTTAATGATAAAATCAATATAAAATATTTAAAAATTAATTATTTTTATTATAAAAACAGGAATTCTATTAATTGTTTTCCTGATTTGTGTCTGTTTTGCTTTCTATAGCTAATCCAAATTAGGTTTACCGAAGCAAATTTTATGAATAATTTAAGTTAGCGCGTAACGCTGGAATCCAGATTTTTAGCTATGGTCAAGCCATAGGATGACAAATTGGACCCCAGACTATGCAAGAAATCTAAGGCGAATTATCTTTTATGGTCTGTATTTGTTTTTTCTACTTTCGTGACAGGAGTTAACAATGGATTATCAATTTGCTTTAAACTTTCACTTGCGCTTTGGTCTTAATTTGAAAAGAGCTTATTTTGTTGTTGCCCTTCATCATTTGAAGTGCTTTTTTGAGCAATTCCTTTTATATTCTCTACACTCTTTATCTTACCAAAAGTTTTTTGAATATTTTCTTCAGAAAACGTACCAAAAAGCCTTCTTCTTTCTTTGAGTCTTGAGCGCCCATGCCTTTCTGCTCAGAAACTTGCTTAGTTTTCTGCAATGGTTTATCATTATTATCTGGTTGCTTGTCAATATTTGATGTATCTTTAAGCTTTGTCATGCCTACTATATAAAAGCCTATACTAAAATAAGTATACTAGGTAATTATGTAAAAATTATTAACGTAGAAGCTTTATTATCAAAATATTATTTACTTATTAGTTTAAAATACGTCACAATATAAAAATGAAAAATAGCCGATTAGCGGTAGTATTCGATTGGGATAATACCTTATTTGACACTCAAGATAATATTTCTAATGCCATTCAGCATACCTTGGATTCAATGGGGTGCAGCAACAAAGTTGCTGATAGAAACTCTAATGAATCAAGAAAGAGCTACATGGTCAATTTGTTTGGTGATAAGTGGAAAAAAGCGAACCAGATATATCAAAAATACCTAGATAATGCATTGTTACAAAATATTACTCTGAATGAAGGAGTAGAGAAAATACTGCAGACACTGAAAAGCCACAATATTTACCTAGCGATAGTTAGCAATAAGAAAAATACTAATTTACGTCAAGAAGTTGCCTATTTAAAACTAGATTCTTACTTTGAAAGAGTAGTTGGCTCATGTGATACTGCAGAAGATAAGCCATCTGCAACTCCACTGCTATTTGCACTAGAGGAGAGTACGCTACCTGTAAATAGAGAAAATGTGTTTTTTGTTGGTGACAGCATCACAGACATTCTATGTGCACAAAATGCAAATTGCTTACCTATTGTATACGGACAATCAATAAGAGGTTATGAAGATTTGTTATACTTTCAACATTTTAATAAACTTACAGAATTCATAGTAAAGTATTTGAAAGATAAGTGGTAATGACAGAGATCGCTAGTGTACACAGGCGCTTTTGCGCATATTTAATAGATGTAGCAATTTTATTAATTCCAACCTTACTAATTGTGTTGTCATTAGGGGATTTTCCATTAATTTTACACCTGTCATACATGTGTATAAATTGTGGCTACTTTACATATTTTATATCTTCAACAGCTCAAGCAACTCCTGGTCAACAGTTAATGAATATATATACTATCACTTTAGATAGTTCTAAAATAGGTTTGAGCTTAGCATTTGATCGCACTATCTCTCAGTTTTTCCTTCCTATGCTAAATAATTCAATTATCACCTTTATCAAACTTTTTCAAACATCAGTAAATGCTTTAAGTACACTAGAAGTGATTATAGTGATCCTTACCTTCAGTTGGTATTTAGTTGCTTGCTTCTCTCAGAGGAAACAGGCATTTCATGATGTGCTATTTGATACGATTGTTGTGAGAAAAATGAATTGATGTTGCCTTGATTGTTATGTAGATTACATTGGTATATTAGCTAAAGAAAGGTTATGAATAAAGAAATAGTAGAACATTTAAATAAATTACTTACAAATGAGCTGACTTCTGTACGCCAGTATCTTTTGCATTCTGCGATTCTTAAAAATAGCGGAATCAATAAACTTGCAGAAAAGATGAGAAAGGAGCTTAATGAAGAACTTGAGCATGCAAATAGGCTGGCAGAAAGAATTTTACTGCTTAAGGGCATGCCAAATTTTCAAGATACAAATAAAATCTCAAAGTATGAAGGAAAGTTCACAAAAGATACAATGCAGAAAATCTTAGAAGATAATTCTAACTTAGAAGAAGAAGGTATCAAGGGCATCAAAGAGGCAATTTCCGTTGCTGAAAAAGAAAAGGATTTCGTGAGTGTAATGTTATTAGAAGGACTACTGAAAAATGAGGAAGAGCACTTACATTGGATCAAAGGACAGATTGACCTTATTGAGCTTATGGGTATTGAAAATTACTTGAGAACACAAATATAGAGTGTTAAGAAAAACAGTATTTATTTTCATTATACCTTTTTTACTTCTTTTTTCACTCGGGTTATGGCAGTTATTTAGATTGAGCTGGAAGAATAATATTATCAAAAATATGGATCTTCCAGTTATTCACCTACTGCCTAGTGATAATCTTTCAAAATTTAACTACAGAAACGTTAAAATCGACGGAATTTTAAGTGATATAGAACTATATGTTTTCGCAGGTCAACGTGGCTATCATGTGCTGTCTCCTATATTGCTTATCACTGGACATTACATGTTAGTGAATAAAGGAATAGTTAGAGAAAAAAAAGAAGAAAAAGCAAAAATTGAAAAAGTAGCTTTGAGTGGAGTTTTATATTGTGATGGTAGCAAAAATTGGTTTATCAAAAATGATATTGCTTCAAATACGTGGTTTACCTTAAGTACAGAAGAAATCTCCAATGATCTAGGTATTAAGCTAGAAAAATGTATATTTTGGCAAGACAATTTTGGTGGAAAATTAACTATACAGCCAATTAAGCATTTGGAGTATGCAATTACTTGGTTTGCACTTTCCTTTATTTGTCTCATTATGTGCGTATTTTACTGTAGGCAAAATAGATATAAGTTGTAGGGAGGCAGCATGGAAAAAGAAGAGCTACAAATAGAAAAAATGCAACAAAGAGGAAGTAAATACTTATTACAAGAATTAATTGTATGTCAGTATTGTAAATCCATTTATTATGGAATGAGTAATGCTAAGGGAGGAAGAAGTTATTATCGTTGTCCTGGAAACCGTTTTGATGAATGTAATAGCAGACCAATACGCGCGGATATACTAGAAGAGGTAATATGGAAAGAAGCGAAGATGGTAAGAGAGCATATAACGAAGGAAAAGTGTGATTTATCAGAGGTAGATTGGGAGACTAAATTTAATATAATTAGAAAGTTAGTTCAGCGTATTGAAATTGATGATGATAATGTAAATATGGTGTTTCGATTAAAAGAACTCGCTCTCGAAAGACAAAAAGAAGATATTCAACCTTGTACCAGAATTATAAAGAATGTAGTGCTATCAAATGCAATAGGAATGCATAAAGTTAGCAACGCCCTGGCTGCAATATCAGTTGCAGTGAAACTTGGAATTAGTGATGAAGAGATTAAAAAAGGTCTTTTGGAATTTAAAGGAGTAGCAAGGAGATTTTCTTTAATTGCCGATATTAAAGGTGTTAAGTTAATTGAGGATTATGCTCACCACCCAAATGAAATACAGGCAACCCTGGCATCAGCACGTTTGATCACTAAAGGAAAGGTAACAGGAATTATCGAGCCGCTTCGTTTTGCTCGTATTCGTAATTTTTTTGATGAGTTCGTACGAATTTTCATGATGTTTGATTATGTAATTCTCACTCCTGTCCATCCTCCAGAAGATAAGCCTATTCCTGGCTGTGGAATTGATGATATACAAAAAGCCTTGATCAGTAATGGGTTTAATGATGTGAAGATTATGAATGATGCTTTACTCATTTCACATTTTATTAGTAATTCGACAAGTTCAGAAGATGTAGTATTATTTATTGGTGCTGGTAGTAATATAGCTAAACTAGCGAAAGAAACTACGGTACTTATGCTAAAAGTAGAGGTTTAATATGAAAACGATCAGCAGTGTATTTGCAAGAGAAATTTTAGATAGCAGGGGTTACCCAACAATTGAGGTAGAAATTGAACTCTGTGATGGAGCAACGGGTAGAGCTGCTGTGCCTTCTGGGGCGTCAACCGGTAAACTAGAAGCATTGGAGCTGAGAGATCAGGATGAAAAAAGGTATTGTGGTAAGGGAGTGCTGAAAGCTGTTCAAATCGTAAACGGAGTGATAGTAAATGAAATTGTTGGCATGGACGCAGCAAACCAGAGTGCAATTGATAAAGTTTTAATTGAACTAGATGGAACAAAAAATAAATCTAAACTTGGAGCAAATGCAACTTTGGGTGTGTCTCTTGCTGTTGCAAAAGCAGCAGCAAACAGCTTTAAAATGCCGTTATATAAGTATTTGGGAGTAGGGGAAGAGCAGATGCCAGTTCCACTCATTAACGTAATGAATGGTGGAGTACATGCAGATAATAAACTCGATTTTCAAGAATTTATGATTCTTCCGGTTGGTGCTGAAACTTTCAGTGAAGCAATCAGAATATCTGCAGAGGTATTTCATAACTTGCGCAGCATTCTTAAGAAAAAAGGTTATAGCACAAACGTAGGAGATGAAGGTGGTTTTGCACCAAATATTGGAAGCACTGAAGAAGCTCTTAATTTGATAATTCAGGCTGTTGAATCTGCCGGTTATTCGATGAAAAATCACTTTGCACTGGGTCTTGATGTTGCTGCATCTACTTTTTATGAAGATGGAGTTTATAAATTTGAAAACAGAGAACTCACTTCAGAGGAATTGGTTCAGTATTATTTTGACCTTGTAGGCAAATATCCAATAATTTCTATAGAAGATGCAATGAATGAAGACGACTATGAAGGTTGGAAATTACTTACTATAAAACTTGGGAATAAAGTTCAATTGGTTGGAGATGATTTATTTGTTACAAATTGTGAACTAATAAGTAAAGGAATAGAGGAGAAAATGGCAAATGCTGTACTAATCAAGCCAAACCAGACAGGAACACTTACGGAAACTTTTGCTGCTATTGAAATGGCAAAATTAAATGGCTACAGGGCTATTATTTCTCACCGCTCAGGTGAAACAGAAGATACAACGATATCCCACATATCAGTTGCGTCGAATTGCGGGCAAATAAAGACTGGCTCGCTGTCGCGTTCTGATAGGCTTGCGAAGTATAACGAGCTAATGAGAATAGAAAGTTCATTAGGAGAAAATACTAAATATTATCGTGGGTTGGCATGGATTTCATAGATGAAGTTAAATTATATTTAAAAGCAGGTGATGGTGGCGATGGCTGCGCTAGTTTTCGTCGAGAAAAATTTGTTGAATTTGGTGGCCCAAACGGTGGCAATGGGGGCAGGGGAGGAGACATAATTTTCATCAGTGATGCAAATCTCAACACTTTGCTTAATTTTCGTTGTCGAAGACATATTAAAGCGAGTAGTGGAAAAAGTGGTACGAGTAGAGATAAATCTGGCACAGCAGGAAAAGATATTATACTTAAAGTTCCAGTTGGTACACAAATAATCGATGAAGAAAGTGAGGAAATAATAGTAGATCTTGATAAACCTGACATGGAATTTCAAGTAGTGAAAGGTGGAAAAGGTGGGCTTGGAAATACTAACTTTAAATCTGCTACTAATAGGGCACCAAGACATTTTACCCATGGTCAGCCTGGCGAAGAAAGAAATATAATATTGAAGCTAAAAGTTTTATCTGATGTTGGCATTATTGGTATGCCAAATGTAGGTAAATCTAAATTTTTAACCCGCTGCTCGAATTCTGATACGAAAGTAGGCGATTATGAATTTACTACTATAAGACCACATTTAGGTGTAGCAAAAGTGGATTATAGCGAAATTTTAATAGCAGATATTCCTGGAATAATTGCTGATGCTCATCTTGGAGTTGGGCTCGGACACAAATTTTTAAAGCACATAGAAAGGTGCAAAATTTTACTGCATTTAATTGATGTAACTCACGATGACATTATTTCAGCTTATAATTGTACGCATAATGAACTGAAGCTTTACAATAGCGATCTTGTTGAAAAAGAGGAAATTGTAGTGTTAAATAAATGTGATTTATTGGAAGAAACAGAAATCCTTGAGAAAAGGAATCACCTAGCCGGTTTTCTTGATAGAGAAGTACTGTGCTTATCAATCGACGATGATTTACAGCCCATTCTGATGTTATTAAATGAAAAAGTGAAAACTAAAGAAATTGATGTGTATGATCCTTTTAAGATGTGAATTTTTTATTTGACAGTTGGTCACTTAAGGTAAATCCGATTCTCTTAGTATATTAACCACTGCAAAAGACCTTTATACCAGCCTTAGCTATATTTACATTTGTAGATGTAAATTCCTGGCTTGGGTAACCTTGAATTTTCTTTAAGAATTTCGTATTGTCAATAAAGGCAACATCGTTATCAGACCACATTTTTTTATTTAGAACTGCTGCTAATTCATTTAGTGTAAGGTTAAATCTAATACCATCATTAGGGTCAAAAAATGTAAAATCATTGTTTCCATTCTTTCTTATTAACATAAAATGACCGTGAAATTGAGTTGTTGTTCTTTTAAAAATGCAGAACTTGATATAATTTCCGGAACCAATACTATTAATATCTTTTTCAAGTATTTCTTTTTTTATACAATAAGATCCACTACTACTATTATAATTGATTATTTTTAGTTGATTAGGATATATTAATATATTACAAGGATAAATTCCAAATAAAAATGCCAATGTTTTTTCGATTAAAGATGAGGTTTTTAATATGTGTGAATGTACTGTGTGTGTTTCTAGCTCACTGAGAATGTTTTCATATCTACTTTTTTCTGTAAGTTCTTGTGATGAGCCTATATCAAGTAGTAAATCGTGTTCAGTAACATAATTGCAAAGTATATCACATAACTCATCGTACTCTCTTTGAATTTTTGCAGTTAGGGGATATTTATAGTTACAGATTATATTCATTATGTCAGATTGTGAGAATTTTATATCTACTTTCTTTGCATAGGGATTGTTTATATCAAGTACATTTCCCAATCTGTTAATGTTGTTTCTAATAGCATAATACATTGAAAAAATACCAACCACAGCAGATAATAAAGCAACAACACATAGACTAATGATTGTAGGTAACGTTAAACTTAAGGAAATCAGAGGCGTTACTGATGCTATGAAAGCCACACTAGCTATTGCTAAGCTGATCAGAAGCTTAGTATTCCTTTTATTAAAGATTTTTTCATAGTATTTATATATTAGTGATAAAAGTTAATTTATTATAATATATAAAATGTCAATAGAAATATTATTAATAAGTTAATAATCTCTTTAACATAAGAAATAGAACTAGACGCTTAAAAAGCTTTTATCAAAAGCATTTGTGCTATAGAAACCTTATGTCTATTTTATTGCTAATTAAAATATATACAGCTGCAAAAAGAGCTAAATTTATTCTCATCGTAGAAAAGATTCAGAAAAAATGTAACGCACATACGACAGAGATTAAGCATATTTGTGCACCCATTTTCGCTGAAGAAGATACGCTACATTCTTTACTGAGTTTGATTATGTGATAAAAAAGTCTGCAGACGAAGATAGATTTTGAGCTCTAAAAATACCTCTACTTTGGTTATACTGAGATTAGATAAATAGGCGAAGTAATTTTTATATTAGTTTTTTAGCTTACAACCGATTTTACGTTCAACAACTTGACATTTATTCAATAATACTGTATAATAAAGATGTACATTTTTGTACTATGGCAATAAAATTACCTTGTAATAGGTGTATTGGACCCGAGGGCAGTACTCGGCGCCTCCACCATATTTTTTGATTGATACGGGGGCGAGTAAGGATAGACATGCATAGTAAAGATGGTAGCTTTGCTCGGTTAGATACCACCGCTAAGAGTTCACAATTTAGATGCAAACGATAACTTTGCTGCTGAAGACAATGTTGCATTAGCTGCTTAATTTAGGCACTATAACTTCATTGCTATAAGCACGGTTTAGGGAACGCCGGGTAAAAGAAGTTCCCCCAAATATGTAAGGGTTATATGGATAAAACAGATTATCAGAAGTCGCTTAGTTATGCTAAATTTCAAGTTATCAAAAAGGCTTTGAATACTATATTAGATAATGTTTTTACTCCTCACTTAGAGATACTGTTTTTTACGCGATTTAATGGTGTTGTCATACCAGACTACTTGAAAGAATCATATCCTACTCAAATGCTTATTATATTACAGCACCAATTTTATAGTCTAAAAGTTCTTGAGGATAAGTTTAGCGTCAGTTTGAGCTTTCGTGGAAAACAAGAACAAGTCACTGTACCGTTTTTTGCTATTAGTGAGTTTCATGATAAAATTTCAGAAGATACTTTAGTCTTTAGCGTTGATTCTGATAAAGAATATGAAAGTGAGAAATGTGCTGAAAAGTCATCAAATGGTAGTATTATATCTATAGATCAACTTTACGATAAGTAGTTACTTCATTTTATAAATAAAAAATATTGTATCTGTTCAGGATATCGACAAGACCATAGAGTAAAAGTGGGTTTATAACAAATGGTATCATTTGAGTAGCTGACATTGGCTTTCACATAAAAAACGTTGTAAAGCGCTTTCATGTTTACCAACTTAGTGCCAATCTGGATCCCAGTGTCTGGGCACTGGGATGACAACAAAGGGGCTACTTGAAAAGAGGCTATTTAGGTAACAAGAGGTGACAAGAAAAGAAGCGCTGGTTTCATACGTACCTGAACACTTATCCTGCATGTAATAAACATGATCAAAAAGCTATTCATACAGTACATATCTCTCCGTTAATTTATCAATAAGTTTTTTATTCACGTGGAATCAAAGGGTATAATATCTTATAGCTTATTGTTTACACCTATTTCAGCATAAAAATTATTGTGGGGCTTGATTTTATACATATCACTACACATAATAGACTTTAGTATAAATTAGTAATATGCATCCAATCATATACTTACTTAACTTGTTACTTGATCTTTACAGCTTCGTTCTAATATGCTCAGTTGCTCTCGATTTGTTGATTAAATTGAATGTAGTTAACATGTATAATGAGATTGTAAGCAGCATAATGCAAACTTTAAACAGACTAACTTATCCTCCACTAAAGGTTATCAGAAGGTATATACAACCATTCAATGGATTAGATTTATCCGTGATGATATTGATAATAGCAATTCACTTTGTAAAATATACAATTACTTATTACTTTAAGTAGATGTTAAAAAAACAGCTAAAATCAGCGATATACCTGTTACTCTTAATGTATATATATATATCTGTTTTTAGCTATAATTATCAAGATCCATCCTTAAATACAGCTACAAATCAGGAAGTAACAAATTTGGGCGGAGTGGTAGGTTCATATTTAGCTGATATATTGGTTCAATTTCTTGGACTCGCTAGTATTACAATAGCTACAACCATAGTTTATTTTTTGATATCAAAAAGGCTGCTGAAAATTCTCTATTTAATATTAATCAATTTAGGAATATGTGCTACATTAGCGCAACTTTCGCTCGGTATCACTACTAGGTACATGCATGGTGGAATAGTCGGCAATACTCTAATTGGCCACTGCCCGTTTTACATATTCACAGTAGTAGCATCAATAGGTGTTGTAGGGTTGGTTGGTTGGAAGAGAACGGTTTATTCTTTGCTTTTCCTATGTAAAAAAATATTTTCCCTTTTTACAAAGGTTTTGTTTTTCAGGTTACGTAAAACTACTGATTATTCAATAGCACCATTAGTAATAGAGGGAAAATATAGAACCACTAGACAACAACCAAAAGAAAGACAGAAAAAAGCTACCGAAGAGATTTTTCAACCACCTTCTAGCGAGTTTGAGTTTCCAAGCATTCACTTACTTTCCAAAGTAGAAGAATCTATGCAGAGAAAACAGTTGAATGCATTAGAGAGCAATAAGAATTTATCTTTGCTCGAACAGGTGCTGAGTGATTTTGGCGTGCAAGGAAAAATTATAAGTGTATGTTATGGACCGGTTGTGACTTTATACAAACTTGAACCACAAGCAGGTACAAAATCTGCAAGAGTGATTGGTCTTGCAGATGATATTGCACGTTCAATGAGTGCACTTTCTGCACGTATTTCAATAATTCGTGGACAAAATGCCATGGGAATAGAATTGCCAAACAAGGAGCGAGAGATTGTGATGCTGCGTGATTTACTTGAATCGCCAGAATACCAAAATGCAAACTTAAATCTTCCAATTGCGCTTGGCAAGGAAATAAGCGGAAAACCAGTTATTGCAGATCTGACTAAAATGCCCCACTTGCTTGTTGCCGGAACTACAGGGTCAGGTAAGTCGGTTGCAATTAACACGATGATTCTGTCGCTTGTTTATCGACTAAGTCCTGATGAATGCAAGATGATAATGATCGATCCAAAAATGCTTGAGCTTTCAATATATGATTCAATACCGCATCTAATAACACCAGTGGTAACAGAGCCAAAAAAAGCTGTTATTGCTCTTAAGTGGATCGTGAAAGAGATGGAAAATCGCTATCGTATGATGTCATATTTAAATGTGCGGAATGTAATAAACTATAATCAAAAAATTACAGAAGCGATGAATAGCGGAATAGAATTGGAACGTGTTGTACAGATTGGCTTTAACTCAACAACTGGTAAACCTTTGTTTGAAAAAATACCGATTAAAATGGAGACATTTCCGTATATTGTGGTGATTGTAGATGAAATGGCAGATTTAATGCTTGTTGCTGGCAAAGATATAGAATGCTCTATTCAACGTTTAGCTCAGATGGCTCGTGCTGCAGGAATACACATCATAATGGCAACACAACGCCCATCTGTAGATGTGATAACAGGTGTGATAAAAGCAAACTTTCCAACGAGAATTAGTTTTGCTGTTACTTCTAAGATAGATAGCCGTACAATACTTGGTGAACAAGGGGCTGAACAATTGCTCGGTATGGGTGATATGCTTTATATGGCCTCTGGTGGTAAGATTATTCGAGTTCACGGTCCATTTGTAAGTGATGATGAGGTGCAAAATATAGTTGATTATCTAAAAACGCAAGGTAAGCCAAACTACATGGAGGAAATCACTCAAGAAGATGAAAATTCTTTCGCGGAATCAGAAGGTGAAACAGAAGATGAAGAGAACGATCTATACAAGCAAGCAGTGGCCATCATTCAGAGAGATCAAAAGGTTTCAACTAGTTACATTCAAAGGCAACTTAGAATAGGCTATAACAGAGCTGCAAATATTGTTGAAAGAATGGAGAAAGAAGGTATTGTCAGTGCTCCGAGTTACTCAGGAAAGAGAGAGATATTGGTAGAATAATCGCTAACTTAAGCCAAGGAAAGTTATTTCTAAGATCAATAGATCTCTTGCATAACTGGAATTCAAAAGTTCCAGCGCATGACGCTGGAATCCAGATATTTCTTATTGGATCCCAGTTGTATAGTGTTTAATACTAAATTAACTACTAAAAACGTACAATAGTAATATATTAATTAGCTAGGGGGTTAAAAATGGTTATAACCAAATTTGTATTCGGGTTTGATAAATCGGATGTAACAGCATTGCAGGAAAGTCAAAATATTGATGCTAAAAAGTTTGAAGAGGTATTTAGTGCATTAAAAGAGTGGCAAGAAGCTCAAAAGATAGATGTTGAGCAGTTTGAAAAAGTTTTTGGTGCATTAGAAGACAAGATTGGTACTGAGCAGTTTCAAGCTATGCAAGAGCACTTAAGTGGCTTGCAAGAAAAATTTACAGGCTTAGAAGAAAAAGTAGAAACATTTTCAGAAATGGTAGGGGGACAAGAACAAGCAATACTAACTTGTGCCATAGTCAGTGCTGTTGCTGCAATAGCTGTAACTAATTTTGTTGCATTCTGTATCTATCAGGGAGTTAAGCTTGATAAAGAGAAGAAAAACGACTTGTCTCAAGATATGCCAAGCGGAAAGTTTAATAATGTGAATGATACCGAAAAACTGAAGAATAACTTACAGCAAGGAAGAGTGTAATGCTCTTCTTGAAAGGGTGTTACATAAAATTTGTAACACCTTAAATTTCCTTTAGATTATGTAGGTTTTGGTAGTAAATTTTTTAGAAAGATGTTTGTATTATAAAGTTGGTAGAGATTCTGATTTACTTGAAGTTTGTTAATTGGTATCTTTTAAAGCACAATATTCACTATAGTATGCTTAAGATCTTTTCTAAAGTTTTATTTATATTAATACTTTTGGTTTCTAGTTTCTTTACTGTACATAATGTTGAAGCGAAGTCTAAGGTAAAGTTCAGTAAGAGGTACATACCTCCTGGTAACCCTGGTGGTGCAAACTTTCATGCAGACGAGGATTTTGCTGAGTCATATAAACTGTATGAGAAGCGTAGGGAGCTCCTCAAGAAAAAAAAGTTACAAGATCTAGCTATAAATAAAGAAGATCTAATCAAAAAATTAAAAGAAAAAAAAATTGCTAGCCTTGATAACGAGCTAAACAACGTGGGAGCTTGCATAGTTGAAGATGGGGAGGATGCTATGATCAATCAGCATGGTATTAATCTTGCACGTTTAAAGGGTGCTGTATTTATAGATCAAGAGCCAGTTTCTCAGTATGAAAGTAAGCAGCATAAAAGTGAACAACAAAAAGGGAAAAAAGTTACTTCAACACGAGAAAAAAAAGTTTCCCCTATAAATGTTACTATAAAAGAAAGTCCATCAAGAAGAACGTGCTCTCATAATTCTATTACTGATCTAAATATAACACCACAGCATAGTTTAAATGGTTCAAGTTCATTTGGCAGTGTAGTTGACACAGTAAAATAGTGTCACGATTAATAATATGCTAGATAGAGACCTGACATTGAGTGATGATGCATATGAGTCATCGCCGGTTTTAAGGCATAAAACTCATACTGTAAAAGTTGGACAAGTGAAGATAGGTGGAAATAATCCTATAGTTGTTCAATCCATGGCACTTGGTGCACATATAGATTCTGACAACATAAAAAGCAGTGCTCAGAAATATGCAAAAGAAGTAATAGAACTAGCGCATGCAGGTTCAGAATTGGTGCGAATTGCTTTGAACTCAGAGGAAGTAGCAAAAGCAATACCTTATATAGTAGAGGAAATAAATAAAGAAGGCTTTGATGGTAAGATATTAGTAGGCTGTGGACAATATGAGCTCTACAGGCTGATTCAGGATTATCCAGACAACATTAAAATTCTGGGTAAAATTAGGATAAATCCAGGTAATATAGGCTTTGGTGATAAACGTGATGAAAAATTTGAAAAAATTATAGAGTATGCAATAACGCATGATCTTCCTGTCAGAATTGGAGTAAATTGGGGTAGTCTTGATAAGTACCTTTCACAAAAATTAATGGATGAAAACTCCTTGTCTAGTAATCCAAAAACTTCTGATGTTATATTACGTAAGACGCTTGTAATGTCTGCTCTTGGTAGTGCAAAAAAAGCTGAAAAGATTGGCCTTAATGCAGAGAAAATAATCATTTCATGTAAAGTCAGTAGAGTGCAGGATTTAATTTTAGTTTATACGGCACTTGCAAAATCTTCCAATTATGCGCTGCATTTGGGTTTAACCGAAGCTGGTATGGGTAACAAAGGCGTAGTAAACACCACAGCAGGGCTTACTTATTTATTGCAAAATGGTATTGGAGACACTATCCGGGCTTCTTTAACTCAGCGCCCTGGTGAATCACGCACTAATGAGGTGATATTATGTCAGGAAATACTGCAGTCTATAGGTTTGTGCTACTTTAACCCTCAGGTGAGTTCATGTCCTGGTTGTGGACGCACAAGTAGCGATCGTTTTCGTATATTAACTAAGGAAGTAAATGGCTACATAAAAACTCATATGCCGGTATGGAAGAAAAAGAATCCTGGTGTAGAGTATATGAAAATTGCTGTTATGGGATGCATAGTAAATGGTCCTGGAGAGAGCAAACATGCAAATCTGGGGATCAGCCTGCCTGGGTATGGAGAAAAACCTGTTTCAGCAGTCTACAAAGACGGCAAATATTTCAAAACTTTACAAGGTGATAATATTTTTGAAGAATTTAAGGAAATTATTAGTGATTATGTGGAGAAGCATTACACATAAGCCTTTCACAAGTTTGTACTTAGACTATATTCTGTTTAGTGAACGTCAAATGAGACAATAAAGAACATAAATTTAAAAAATAGATAATAGGGTTTCTTTTGCCTTTTTTTATATGGTAAATTTCTTAATATTTAGATTGGCCCGGAGTAATATAGAGATGTTATTCCAGTATCAAGGACTAAAATTTCCTGATCTACAATATTTGTACAGTTATGAAATAGATAAAATTTGACATAAAAGCTTTACTTTTTGAAATTTTGGGTTACGTTTAATTTAACATATTTCAGTGGGGAATTTATTGTAAGTAGAAAGTAAGCTTTAAAAATCTTAGGTTTTGAATCAAGAGATGCGCCCAGTGAACAAGAAATTAAATCAGCGTATAGAAAATTAGCCTTGAAATATCATCCTGATAAATATTCAGAAGCTGTAAAGAAACAAAATGAGGAGAAATTTAAAAAGCTAGGTAATGCATATGAATTTCTCACTAAGGAAAATATAGAAGGGGTGACAAATCTAACTGACGGAAATTTAAATGGAATTAATTTGCCTGAAGATTTGAGGTTTTACTTAAGTAGAGCTCTATATAATAAGGATATAAAGTTTCTTGAAAAGCTTTTTTCCAAATTCAAAAGCAGTAAAGATGGAAGATTTGGTGATTACATCAATGAAGAACTTATTTGTATTTACTTTCCATTATCTATTTCTTTAATGCAAGCTAAAGATTCAAGAAATTATAGTATTTTGAAACTTCTTTTAGAAAATGGTGCTGATCCTAATATGTTAGATAGAAATGGTAAAAATCCGTTGTTTAAAGCGTTTTTTTTGTGATGATGACCATACTATGGAAATACTTTTGAAATATGGTACTAATCCTAATATGTTAGATCCTATTCATAATCTTTTCAGAAGCAAAGCAGCGAAAGCAAGAACGACCATTTGCAGGCTAGTGTTGAGTTTCCGCTCGCAATTTTTCCAAAGTCGCCTACATTTTTGCAACCAGGCAAAAGAAGATCTCTCAACATAGGTTTTCTTTAGCATTTTTAACCACTCTCACAGCGCTACTACGATCAGTTATTTCTGCCGTTGTTATATAAATTGCGTGGGGTAAACCTTGCGTATCTACCGCAATATGACGTTTTATTCCTGAAACCTTTTTGCCTGCATCATAGCCTTTTTCTTCAGCAGTATCTGCATTTTTTACGCTTTGTGCATCAATTATGCAGAAGATGGTTTTTTCTTTCCGACCATTGTTTTGTCGGACCACGCCAACTATTTTTTTTAATACCAGCTCCAGAACATTTTCTTTATTTGCATCTGCTTTTTTACTCCACTTCTTAAAATAGTCGTAACAACTCCTCCATTTTGGAAACTCTTTTGGTAACATTCTCCACTGGCAGCTACTTTTTAAGACGTATAATACTCCACAAAATACATCATATAAATCAAGTGTTCTTGGCTTTGTCCTCTTCCTGCAAGACTTCAGATCTGCTACAATAATCTCAAACTTTCCTCGACTTATATCACTTGGATATAAACTTCCCATATCCTACTTTATCCTCTCATTCTATCCCTTTTTTGAGATCACGTACAGGCTCTTAGAGAGAATTATTTTAGATAAGGGACAATCATTACTTGATTATGAGATTTTAGAACACATTTTATATTCAGCATATAGTAGAATTGATGTAAAGCCAGTAGCAAAGAGTTTGATAGAAAATTTTGATAGTTTAAATAAGGTTTTTAATGCCGATTTAGAAGCACTGCAGAATATCAAAGGAGTTAGTAATGCAGCTCTGCTATCTTTTGTGTTAAACAGGCTTTTGTTCGTTCTGCACGAGAAGAAGTAAAGGACCTACCTATAATCAATAACTGGGAAAATTTGCTTGATTATTTAAAAGTAAGTATAGGAAGCCTTAATAAAGAAAATTTTCGCGTCATCTATATGAATAAAAGATATCGTCTAATAGCGGAAGATCTGCAGAACTTTGGTACAGTAGATCAAACTCCTATTTACGTTAGAGAGATCATAAGACGCGCTCTTTTGATTGGCTCAACATCCATTGTAATATCCCATAATCACCCAAGTGGAGATATACAACCTTCAAGTAGCGATATGTTTCTCACCAGACAGCTTGCAGAAGCTTGCAAAAGCATAGAAATAGAATTAATAAATCATATTATTATCACATTTAGTAGCTATTTTAGTTTCAAGGAAAATAGGCTTTTATTAGAGTAGATCTAAAATTGCTTTTACCATTTTTCTTATTATGGAAATAAAGATATACATGAGGTGGTTGCCAGTGGAACAAAAATTTTCCTTCTGGAAGACAATGTGTGATTTAGGTGGCGTAATAGTGGCAAATTGAAAGAAATACATGGTATTTTCCACTATTAGAAATCTCCTGTTTTGATAAGACTTATGAGGTCTTTATTGATTTTTTGAATTTTGTTGAAGCACTCACATGCTTACTCTAATATTTTGTTCACAGAGCCTAGTTAGCTCAATTTCAACGTTAATTTGTGAAGCTCTGAGTTCTGTTAGGGGATTTTCTGGTTGAATATCTAGCTTATTCTGTATGTTCGGTAAACAAATTAAAGCCGAATCAAAAATTTCATCATACTGCTCTGCTTCATGCACACAATTGATTATTTCCTTAAATTCTTCCACATCTTGCGGCGTATCTTTTAATATTGCTCTTATTTGGTTTAGGTTTTGACGAATTTTTTCCTGATATCCAGCAATTCTCTCTTGATATATATCAATCATTTTTTGACATGAGGTGCCTCTAAATGGGTGTTCTGCTTTTTCCTTTATGTAAGAGCTCTGAAAATTTTTGCAATTAAGGACTGCTTCTCTACATTTTTTTATGTCACTAATTATACTGATTATTGACTTACTTGCTTTCTCATGCTCTTCTTTTTTGATTATACATTCATTCTTTGTTTGGCTCATTTTATCATACAGATTTCTGCATTCTTTATGTGATACCAGCGGTTGTAGTATTCCTTCCTCTACACCTTTATTATAAAAATTCTTCAACTCATCGCTTGATAGTATTCGTATAGCATCTTCCCTTTTACCTTGTGATTTACGATACTTTTTGTTCAGTGAACTAATATAATTTAATAGGAAACTCTTAGTTAAATCTTCCTTTTTAACTTCTGATAATTTTTCTAGTGTTTCTATATATTTCAAAGTTTCCGCAAAAAGCTGCGCACCAGATGTAGCAAATCCTGGCAGTGGTTTGCTCTGCGCCTTATAAAAATCGGTTTGTAAAAAATCTTCGGCTTGTTTTTTTATTACTGAAAGTTCATTGAAGGCTTTTTCTGGATTGATTTTTTTTAAAATATTAGTAGCTTTTTAATCGCTCTTTCTCTCTTTTTATTATCTTGTTTTTCGTTTAAGATTAAGCTTTCAGCTTCAGTAAAAGCATTGCCTTGGGCACTTTTGGCAATATTACAAACAACGTTTTTTACAACTTGCTTAGTTGCTACATAATCTATTTCTTTTGTAAAGCAATCAATAAATAGCTGCCAATTTTTTTTTGTTAACGGACTTACTTGTCTTATGTTCTAAATCTTCTACATCTTTGAATCCTAAAATAGTATAGAGATTTTTTTCAATTATTGGTTCAGCATGTTGTTTTGCCACTTTACCTTTTATATTGAATAGAAATTCACTAATCTTAGTTGTGCCCATAATATTACCTCACAATATTAATATTATATAATATAAAGTATAAAAGCTTAATGCTTAATTTTTACTTACTATTAATATAATTGAAGATTAACTTTGTTCCTATATTAAAACTTTAACTCCCAATTTATTATTAGTAATATCATTATATGAATCTTATGCCTGAATTTGGGAATATATTGTTATTGGTAGCCTGTTTGTTATCTTTAACGTATTTGTTTCTACCGTTTAGTTCTTACCGATTCGTCTCCTCTGCCATATTTTTTTGTGTGTCAGCATCAATGGCTATTTTGATCTACTGCCACATTAAAAATGATTTCTCACTTGAAAACGTATATTACCACTCACACACAACAAAACCTTTGATCTATAAGATTTGTGGTGTTTGGGGAAATAAAGAAGGGTCTATGTTGCTTTGGACCTTAGTGCTTGTCATGTATTTATTACTAATGGATATTTATATACCTTCTGTCATCCCAGTGCCCAGACACTGGGATCCAGACAATTTAATTGCAAATGAGTACATCAAATGGCAGTGTAATAAAAACTGGATTCCAGTGTCAAGCACTGGAATGACACCAGAACGAACTAATGGTAGTAAATTAAAAAAAATATCTCTTATCACCCAAGGCTTGATTTGCTTTTGTTTTTTACTGTTCACTTTACTTGAATCCAGCCCCTTCACTAAAATGCCAGGCATTGAAACAGATGGACTGGGTTTTAATCCGATATTGCAGGATATAGGCCTTGCTATTCATCCACCGGTATTATATTTGGGGTACCTTGGATTTAGCGTTCCTTTTTCGCTCTCTATAGCTGGATTAATTTTAAATACTGAAGGAAATGTTTGGGCTAAAATTGTCAAGCCTTGGGTACTTATTTCTTGGTCGCTGCTCACTTTGGGCATCAGCTTGGGTAGCTGGTGGGCATATCGTGAACTCGGTTGGAGTGGATTTTGGTTTTGGGATCCAGTGGAAAACGTTTCTTTGATGCCGTGGCTAATTGCAGTGGCGCTGACACATTTGTTGCTCGTTGTACGAAATTTTAATACTTTAAGGAATGTTGCTATTTTACTTACGCTCACAACTTTTATATTGAGTGTGACTGGAACATTTCTAGTCCGCTCAGGAATACTTACCTCAGTGCACACGTTTGCAGATGACCCAAGATATGGACTCTATATATTAGCTCTACTTGGTGTAATTACAGTCAGTAGCTTAGTAATATTTGTAGTGTTTACGAGAAAGAATCACACATCTTTCCAGTATTCGATATTGAAATCTGAAAAGAAATCTGCTACTCAAGTGACAGAGGGTAGAAGATTCTTTTCACGCCTTACGATGATGCTGATGAACAATTTATTATTCATCACTGCCTTTTTCATCGTGTTCGTTGGCACTTTATACCCTACAGTGCTTGAGTATTTAACCGGTGAATTAATTTCAGTTGGAGCACCATATTACAATTCTTTATTTAACTCTATTGCACTAGCTATTCTAGTGCTCACCATGATAGGGCAATACTGCAGTTGGCAGGGAAATAGTCTATTGCCAATATTTCGTGAATATAGATTTTCATTTTGTAGTGCTGCAGCTATTTTGCCGTTTATCTTTCACATGGAGCTAATGATTGTGCTATCAATTACCATCTCCATAGCATTATTAATCTTTGTTTTAGAAGCATATAGTAAAAGAATTTATTTATTTAAGGTAGCATTTGGTGAATCGATTTTATTAGCAAGAAGAGTTTCTAAGTCCTACTATGCAATGATGCTTGCTCATGCTGGAGTGTCAATTCTAGTGCTTGGTATATCTTATTCAGTTGGTTGGCAGGAGAAAAAAGAAAACTACTTGGGAATAGGAGACAGCATAACAGTCAATAAATTTAAAGTTACTTTACGAAATATTGAGCTAATAAAAGAAAAAAATTTCCATGCAGTGAGGGGTACAATGGATATCAGAAATTTGCTGAATAATAAGATATTAGGTGAAGTAACTCCTGAATATAGATTTTACCTTGCGGAAGGTCAGAAAAATGTTGAAAGCAGTATCTACCACAATTTATTTTCTGATATTTATGTTGTAATTGGAGAGATTGATAAGAGTAAGAGCAAAATCGCAGCTAAAGTGCAATATAAACCTGGAATGTCTATAATCTGGCTTGGATCCTTTCTTATCGCTTTTGGTTCGCTCCTTGCTGCTTTGCCTTCTAGTAAAAAAGTAGTTCCTTCAGTATCATAAAGTTTGCATTTTTTGGCAATTTAAACTTAAGCTAAGCAACACTAACCTTGCTAGCGAATTTTCTCTATGTTCTGTTGTACAATAGGAAATAAAGATATATTTTCTAATGAAGAACTTACATGATATATGGAATTTTTTTCTAAAACTTCCTCAGGCCTTTTAAAGTATCCCTGCTTAATAGCGTCGTAGACAGAAGAACCACTAAGCAAGCAGTTCTCACCTAACTCTTTTTTATAATTTTTAAACTTTTCCAATATTTCCTCCTTGTTACTCACTTCTACTATAATTTTTCCTTCATCTTGGACATCAGAATACAATCTAGCATCTACTTTTCCCAAATCAGTATGAAAAGTCAGTACTATATTACCTATAAGGTCAGTATAATTTCTTACCCCACCTTCCGTTAAAATTTCTGTCTCGCTTTCACCGATTGCTATCACATCTCTTCGAAATTCTGTGCTTTCATCTGTTCCATTTATGATTTTTGCAACCTCGACTATACTATTCTTTGAGTATTTCAAGTAGAAAGTGAAGTTGTCCATTTTTGCCTCTTTTACCTTACCATTAGTTGCGTTTTTTGCAGCTTCCAAAAACCTTAGAGAGTAATGTATATAGCTTTTATGTGCTTCTTTAAGATTAGCTTTGTGGTCTTTAAACTTCTCTAGTTTATCAATTACAATTATACTACTTAGAGTTTCAAATACTGCACCTCTTTTTACCAAATTACATACTATGCGACTAGCAACTTCTATGTCCCTTTCACCTTAAAAAATCTTTAATTCACTAATTCTTCTTATTACATAATCTGTAAAATTATACTTACTCTCATAAGTATTTTCATATATATTTCCCTCATAAGTAAGATTGAACCTTACCCTAGATTTTATAGCTTCATTTACAACCTGTTTTAGCTGATTTATGTCTTGAACTTCATCTAATTTACAAAAATATTTATCTGGATCTTGCTCATCTAGTAGAAAATCCTCTCCCCATAGATTTACACTTTTGCACAAATACTTTTTTCCATTATAGTCAACTTGTGTTTTTTTACGAAAAGTTCCATAAATAACATCATCAGTTAAAAAGTACTCTTTAATATTAAGGTTGGGATTATTAACTGCAAATTCTATTGGGGTTTTACCTTTTTTATCCTTTATATCAAGATTAGCTCTTTTCCTAGGAACCTGTTCATAATCTTTTCAGAAGCAAAGCAGCGAAAGCAAGAACGACCATTTGCAGGCTAGTGTTGAGTTTCCGCTCGCAATTTTTCCAAAGTCGCCTACATTTTTGCAACCAGGCAAAAGAAGATCTCTCAACAACCTGTCCTCTTCCTGCAAGACTTCAGATCTGCTACAATAATCTCAAACTTTCCTCGACTTATATCACTTGGATATAAACTTCCCATATCCTACTTTATCCTCTCATTCTATCCCTTTTTTGAGATCACGTACAGTCTCTTAGAGAGCTTAAAATCATTTTTTATTAATTCAATTAAAAGCTTTTATGTCCCAATAAAGGATCTGCTTTGTTTTCAAGTAGAATTCTTGCTATTTCTGAATAGCCATTTCTAATAGCCCAGCATAACGAAGTACGCCCGTATTCACACGCTACGTCAACATTAGCCCTTTTCTCTAATAGGAGTTCTACTATTTCTTCATGTCCATTGATAGTAGCACAATGCAAAGGAGTAAACCCATCTTGATCTGCTGTATTAACATTACCCCCTTTTTTTATTAAAAGCTCTGCTATCTTTACAAGATCATTTCTAGCAGCTATATGTAACAATGTATTTTGATCATCGAATGTATAATTTATGTTAAATCCATTATCTTGCCACTTTTTATACGTGTCTGGATCTTCTTTTTCCAATTCCTCTTTTACCCTTTCGATTATATTGTTCTCATTTAAGTTACTTATTGTCCTTAATATTTTTAACAACCGTTCATATTTCATAATTCTACCTCAAACTATTTGTTTTTGTACTATAGCTAAAAAAAAATATTTATCCATAATAAAATAACCAACACCAGAGTAAGTGGTTTGCTGCTAACATATTTAAAAATGTTATGAACTTAATAAGAGAAAAAAATACCCCTGTAATGGAGCAATATTTAAATTTGAAAGCTCAATACAAGGATCATCTATTGTTTTATAGACTGGGCGATTTTTATGAATTGTTTTTCGATGATGCTATTAAAGCTGCGAAATTGCTGAATATAGTGCTAACCAAGAGGGGCAATTCAAATGGACAAGAAATACCAATGTGTGGAGTGCCAACACACAGTAGTGAGTCTTACCTGCACAAGCTAATAGATTCAGGATTCAAAGTAGCAATCTGTGACCAATTAGAAACTGCTGATGAAGCAAAAAAGAGGGGCTATAAATCCATAGTAAAACGTGATGTAGTGCGAGTTGTAACTCCAGGTACAATTATAGAAGATTCACTACTGGAGGATAAAAGCAATAATTATCTCGCATCCATAGTTGAACAAAATGACGAATATGCTATTAGTTGGCTTGAATTATCGACGGGAAAATTTTTTCACACTTTAACGAGTTTGAAAGCTCTAGATAGTGATTTATTGCGTATATCACCAAGAGAATTATTAATTTCTGAAAAATTTACTGAGGACGAAAAAATTAGATCAATTTTAAAAAATTATAAAATATCAATTACGCAACACGCACAGAGCTTTTTTGAGTATAGTAAATCTCACAGAACGTTATGCGAGTTTTATAAAATCAGGGAACTTGGGAGTATAGGAAATTTCAGCAAAGTAGAAATCATGGCGTGTGGTGCACTACTTGAATATGTCAGAGTAACACAAATGGGCTCCATTCCAAGGCTTGAATTCCCAAAAACCTATAAGCAACAAAATTTCATACTTATTGATGCTTCAGCAAGGAGAAACCTTGAGTTGTTTTTAACTCAATTTGGTGAAAAGAAAGGTTCACTAATTTCAGTTATTGATCACACAGTAACAGCCTCTGGTGGACGCCTGCTCAAACAAATGCTCGCTTCACCCCTTGCTTGCTCTAAGGCAATTAATTTGAGGCTCAGCACCGCTCAATTTTTTGTAAATAATCATGAGCCACGCAGAAAAATACGAGAGATATTATCTAACATTCCAGATATTGAGAGGTCTTTATCGCGCTTAATACTAGGGCGTGGTTCACCAAAGGATATGAACCTATTAAAAATAGGCCTAGGAAAAACTTTAGAGTTGTCTGAGTTTCTGTCTACCTTGCATAATTATTGTTTAAGTGAAAAATTAGAAATTAACTCTCAGATGTCATTCCAGTGCTTGAACAGAGAAAAGGAACCAGTATCTACTACTCAGGTGATAAGTAGTGACGAAAGTGAACTAAGCACAATACATAAAAGACTTGGCAATCATAAAGACCTATTTGAACTGTTAAATAGTGCTATACTTGATAATAACCTCAGTTCCGTGAAAGAAGGAGGATTTATTCACTCAAAATACAACTCAGAATTATCTGAGTTATCCTACATATTAAATAATAGTAATAAACTAATAACCAAACTCCGTGAATCTTATCGCGACCTAACTGGTATTGCCGCACTTAAAATATTACATAACAACATACTCGGTTATTACGTTGAAGTGTCGGCAAATCACAAAATAACTTCGGATATATTTATTCATAGACAAAGCTTAGCAAATAGCATGCGCTACACTACTAATGAATTGAAAGAACTAGAAAATAAAATTCTTACGGCACGTGATGCTGCAATCGGCTTAGAAATGAAAATTTTTAGTGAACTGTTTAGTGAAGTCGCTAAAGAATCTAAAAAAATTGCTCTTGCTGCAAATGCTTTGGCAAAACTTGATATTAGAACCGCGTTTGCAGAGCTTGCAGTGCAAAATAATTACGTAAAACCCATCATTGATGACAGCAAAGAGTTCAATATCTGTAGCGGAAGACATCCAGTGGTTGAAGTTAACGATAAATTCATTGCAAATAGCATCAATTTAGCTGATATACATCTAATTACTGGTCCTAATATGGCTGGAAAAAGCACTTTCTTGAGGCAAAACGCTCTCATTGCAGTTTTAGCTCACATGGGGTCATTTGTGCCAGCAGAGAGTGCGCATATTGGAGTGATTGACAAGATATTCAGCAGGGTTGGCGCAAAGGATAATATAATAGCTGGTTATTCTACCTTCATGGTAGAGATGATCGAAACAGCAACGATAGTAAATCAGGCAACGGACCGTTCCTTGGTGATACTTGATGAAATTGGTAGGGGCACAGGGGTGTATGATGGATTATCTATTGCACAGGCGGTGATTGAACATATTCACAATGTAAATAAGTGCCGCGCCATTTTTGCAACTCATTATCATGAATTGACTAAAGTAGGTGAATACTTAGAAAATGTGAAATGTTTTTGTATGAAAATAAAAGAATGGAAAGGAGAAGTCATCTTTTTACATGAAGTAATTGAAGGCATTGCAGATGAGTCATATGGAATACATGTAGCAAAACTTGCTGGTTTTCCTGATTCTGTTTTAAACAGAGCAAGAGAAGTATTTAAGGAGCTAAAGGCTTGAGGAAAGTAACATTATATTACTCCACAATTATGGAGTTTTAGCAATCTATGGCGCTTTAATTTTAGTCAGCTTTCTGAGTAGCTGAATTAACGTAGCATTGATCTATTGCCACATTGGTCAAGATTCCAATTACACCACCTACAACTGCACCTACAGCTCCTAATGCTAGTTGAGTACCAATTCCAGCAGAAGACCCAATGATTAATGGAGCAAGAAAATATAATGCTAAAGCGCAAGTTATTGCAGCTAAACTTATAACAGCCAGCTTTCTCGGACAAAAATTTTCTGGTGCCTCAGCACTAGATATGAATGATGATTTTACTAGATTTTTTCTACTTTCATGATCTAAAAAGCCACTCACTGTTCTCATTATAGGACGGGTAGAGCGTTCACCAATCAAGTAAATTCTATCTTCCACTATATCATGAAGCTCTTTAACTTGAGCTTTATATTCATCCCAATAGTTTGATAACTCTTGTTGGTCATTGAGAAGATCTGGTTTATTTGAAGTTGTTAACCAGTGTGAGTCATGTTCCAAAATATATCGAATTGTAGCTTTCCCTATATCTATATGCCCTTCAGTAATTGCATACTTTAAAACACCTTCTGCTTTTTCCCTTCCAACATTAAGATCAGCACCAGCTTTTATCAATAATTCTACTATCTTTGGAGAATTATGAAATATAGCAATATCTAAAGAGACCATCTCATTACAATTTTTGATATTTAAGTTTGCTTTTTGTTCTATTAAATAACTTATAAATTTTAAGGTTTCATCAGATTTTTGATCGTCTATGCCTTTATATTCGTAATATTTTCTAATTGCAAAACTCAACGCAGTTTCACCATTCAACTCACTACCACCCATAATTAATCTCCGATAGCTTTTTACCTCTTGATTTATTAAGTTAACATCCGCACCGTTTTCTATTAAAGCCTTAGCTCCTTTGAAATTGCTTTTTGCAATTTGCAGATGAAGTAAGTAACGACCAAGATGATCAGTTGCATTAGGGTTTGCACCTTGTTCAATCAAATACTTTGCAATTTTATCATTAAATTTGTGATCATAAGTTGCAGATTCTAGTGAATTAGAATCTTGCTGTAACTCATCTTTAGCTATTAAGCTACTCACCTGACAGATTGATTTTACTGACTCTAAATCTCTTCTTTGAACTGCCTTTTTGACTGCAGCGCTAAAGCTTATACCCTTTTCTATTAGATATTCGGCCATTTTGTTATTAGCAGAACACTTTAATAAATTTGTACCTCTTCGGGAATTAACGTCAGTAACAACATCTCGAATAATGGAACTATTTTTCTCAAAAATTGACTTTACTTTTTCTAAATCATTTTTGGTAACAGTATCAACAAGATCTTTTATTACAACATCCACCTTCTTTTTTTTAGCCAACATTTCTTCTAATTCTTCAGAATTCATAAGTATACCTCAACATACATAAATAAAGAAACTATATTAAAATCAGAATTGGTTGTAAAGGATTTTCAGATATTAGCTTGCCCAAAGGTTAATTTATTTTATAATCTTTCTGTATTTTAGAAATTTCAATTAAATGAACTGTTATAAAACTCACGAGTGTAATGAATTAAGGAAGAATGATGTAGAAAAGGAAGTTACTCTCTCTGGGTGGCTGTACCGCAAACGTGACCATGGTAACCTAATCTTTGTTGATTTGAGAGACTTTTATGGAATCACTCAGCTAGTGTTCAATAATGATAAAAACTTTTTCAATGAAATTTCAAATTTAAAATCAGAGAGTGTGATTACTGTCACAGGAACAGTCAAAGCTAGAACTGAAGATACGGTAAACAGCTCTATTTCCACAGGAGAAATTGAAGTTATAGTTAGTAATTTACAAGTTGAATCGGAAGTTGAGTTCCACTGTGATGAAGAAATAGCAAAAGAAGAAAGGAGTATATTAGCAAGTATCGCCGGCGAGCAAGAATACCCAGAAAACATGAGATTTAAATACCGTTTTCTTGATTTAAGACGTGAAAAGGTTCGTAATAACATTATTCTGCGTTCACAGATCATTTCAGAGCTCAGGAGGCTCATGATAGAGCAAGGATTTTTGGAAATTCAAACTCCAATACTTACTGCCTCTTCTCCTGAAGGTGCACGTGACTACTTAGTGCCAAGCAGACTAAATCCTGGTAAATTCTATGCATTACCACAAGCTCCACAGATTTTTAAGCAGTTGCTTATGGTTTCAGGGTTTGATAAATATTTTCAAATTGCACCTTGTTTTCGTGATGAGGACGCAAGGGCTGACCGTTCTCCTGGGGAGTTTTATCAGCTCGACCTTGAAATGTCTTTTGTGACTCAAGAAGATATATTTCAGGTTATTGAGTCTAGCTTATACAAAGTATTTGCCAAATTTTCTCGCAAGTCTGTCGATAAAGATTTTCCACGCATTACATACAAAGATGCAATGCTCAAATATGGCTCTGATAAGCCAGATTTGCGCAATCCGTTATTAATCAGAGATGTTACGGAAATTTTCCGTGATTCAGAGTTCAATATTTTCAAAAGCAATATTGAACGCGGTATGGTAGTGAGAGCCATTCCTGCTCCTAAAACAGCAGAGGAACCTCGTAGCTTTTTTGATAAAAAAATAGAACATGCACAAAAAGAATTCGGTGCTAAAGGTCTTGGATATATAACGTTCGATAAAGATGGAATTGCAAAAGGACCAATTGCTAAATTCCTTGATGACAATAGGTTAAATTCCATAAAAGAAATAACAAATATAGAACCTGGAGATAGTGTATTTTTTGCTTCTGATAAGGAAAATGAAGCAGCAATAATTGCAGGGAAAGTGCGTATTCTTTTGGGATCAGAACTAGGTCTTATAGATGACAATATCTTCAAATTCTGTTGGGTGATTGATTTTCCTTACTTTGCGTATGACGATAAAAATAAAAAATTTGATTTCTTTCATAATCCATTTTCTATGCCACATGGTGGCTTGAAAGATTTAGAAGAAAAGAATCCACTGGATATCCTTGCTTACCAATATGATCTTGTTTGCAATGGAATAGAGCTGTCAAGTGGAGCAATTCGTAATAACAAACTAGATATTATGTACAGAGCTTTTGCCATTGCAGGCTACAGTAAAGAAGAAGTTGATACAAAATTTGGTGCGCTTGTGCGTGCATTTAGGTTTGGAGTGCCACCTCATGGTGGAATAGCACCAGGGGTTGATAGAATGGTTATGCTACTTGCTGATGAGCCGAACATTCGTGAAGTAATCTGTTTTCCTATGAATCAGCAAGGTGAAGATGTTCTAATGGGTGCTCCTTCTAAAGTAGAGGATAAGCATTTACGTGAGTTATCTTTAAAGATTGTTGAATAAAGTTGTATATAACTTGAGTTTAGGTGGGGAAAAAACAAGAATATTGAATTCTGTTAAAGTAGTGCTAGGCCCTAGCACTACTTTATAGTTTTAGGATATCAAAACGTTTGGTCTAGCGGGACTTGGCCCTCTATTCCGTCTACTTTTCCTTGAGAGATGTAATTCCAATAAGTATAGTTTTTACCTGCATCCTTCCAATCTTTAGGTAATTCAGGCTCCGATCTTCCTCTCCAATCAGCAACCCATAATGGATAGTGAGAAAAATTATGTTCTTTTTGTGTATAGTAATCATTCCACGTTTTTGGTGAAGCATATACAATTGGACTGTATCCTTTTTCATTCAATTGAGTCAATAAAGAATGAAGTTTTTTGGCTCTCTGTGTGTTAGTGTGTTTTGTAAGATCATCACATTTTGTTGTTCTTCCTTCGCAAATACCAGTTATAGCACTAACAGCTAACTTATTTGTACCTGGCTCAAAATTAGCTTTTTTAAATTCGTTAACTATGTTATTCAACTGACCTTTAGGTGTTGAGTTCATCCTAAATACGTGATATGCCCCAGCTTGCACATTATTATCTTTCATACTTTGAAAATTTTGTCCAAATTTAGTGTCTTGAGAAGTTTCTCTCTCAGTTGCTTTAGCAAATGCAAACCTTACCCCATCCTTTGCAACTTTCGACCAATCAATCTCTCCGTTCCAATGAGATACGTCTATACCTTTTTCACTCATACTAACCTCATAATTACAATAAATGTTGAATATAAAATATAATAGTGAAAATTTAATGAATATCTTTTGAGCATATTGTAAACAATTTTATACTAAAACAGTTACAAAATTCTAAACTACAATCTATAGACAAAAATACTTGTTATTAGTAAGTTAAGTTATAGTGAGTTAAAAATCATGAACAATATTCAAAAAGCAATACTATCAAGCATAATCTGCAATATGATTATATGGTATGAAGTAACTCTGTTTGGAGTTTTAACGCATATAATAAGCAACGTTTTTTTTCCTTCAGAAAGTGATTATTTAAGCACAATCAAATTTCTTGGCAGTTTTGCAATTGGATTTGGATTTAGACCACTTGGTGCATTTATTTTTGGTTACATTGGAGATAAATACGGCAGAAGGAAAATTTTGCTGACTTCCGTAATATTAGCTTCGATATCATCTACTGCAATTGCGATTATACCAAGCTTTAAAGAAATAGGAATATTTTCTCCTATACTGCTTCTGCTTTGTAGAATAACACAAGGAATGGCAGCAGGTGGAGAAACAAGTATCAATTCAGCTTTTTTAATAGAGCATTCAAGCGATAAAAAAAATCTAGGCTTTTTAGGTAGCATGAAAGCTTTTAGTGGTGCTCTTGGTTCTATTACATGCTTTGTAATGATAGCTGTTTGCAAAAAATTTACAGGTGAAAATTATGAAATTTGGGGCTGGAGGTTGCCATTCTATTTCTGCTTCATTATGGGCATAATAGGCTTTTTAACAAGATATATAATGGAAGAGAGCTTAGCATATAAAATTCATGATCAAAATAGAAACTTATCTGATTCTCCATTTTTAGAATTAATCAGGGATTATAAAAAGGCATTTGTGCTAGCAATTGGGCTTGGTATCGCTCAAAATGCAATCGTTTATTCGGTAATAATGTTTTATAACATATCTGTAAAAGCGCTTACTCTGTCAGGTATTGATATTAAAAATGTAGTAAGGATTATAGTTGAAATTACATTTGGAACGTCCGCAGTGCTATTTGCAATACTGTCTGATAAAGTTGGAAGAAAAAATGTAATGATTCCTACATTAGTAGCTCTAGCTTGCGCCGATTTGCCGGTACTTTCGCTATTATCAAATGATAACCACTATATTGTCACGCTCTCTTTTCTGTTGATAAGTGTGCCGATAGGTGCATCTTTTGGAATATATAATTCTCTTGCCTGCGAGTTATTTCCAACAAAAGTTAGGTGCACCGGCTTTAGCATCGCACATAACATATCTGCAGGTATTTTTGGTGGTCTTTCTCCATCGATATGCATGTGGATTATAGAAAAAACCGAAACAAAACTTGCAGCAGGGATTTATCTTATTGTTTGTGCGTTAATTAGCTTAATATCTGTGCTTCAAATCAAAGCCAAAGACAGAAAAGTTGATTGGTGAAATCTTTTCAGTCAAAAGATAGCATTTCTATAGATTTTTCGATATGCCCAGGGATAGGGGCAGTAATGGTAATTTCTTTGTTATTTGGTAGTTTTAAAGATAAAGAATGCGAATGAAGATGGATCTGATTTGCTACTCCATCAATAAAAGCTTTTCTACCGCCATATTTACCGTCACCAAGAATAGGACAATTTATATGGGCTAAATGTGCACGTAATTGATGAGTTCTGCCAGTAATTGGTTGTAATTTTAAATAAGCAACATTATGTTTTAACCTTGCTATAATTGAAAAATGCGTAGTGGCATTTTGAGGTGAATCTTCATTAATAACTACTTTTTCTTGTCCTGAAATATATTTTTTTACCAATGGGTAGTCTATTGTTCCATTATCTTTGCTTGGTATACCAAAAGTTAATGCTAGGTAAGTTTTTTTTATCCTCCGTTCTTTAAATTCCTCCATAAGGTATCTGGCAACATTAGCATTGCGTGCGAATATTATCACTCCGCTCGTATCTCTATCTAGTCTATGGACAATTTTAAATATTTCTCCCTCTCTTATTTGGTCAAGTAAATCACTAATGCTAATTTTTACCTTTATGCCGCCTTGAACAATGACCCCTGCGGGTTTGTTTATAGCTAGTATATATTCGTCTTCATATAATATGTTCTCTCTTAGTAGATTCACTAACTTTTCATTATATTTGCAGTCAGAATTAGTGTTCTCAATATAGTCTAAGTATCTTATCATTATAGTTTGCCCAGAGCTTACCCTATCGCTGGATTTTGCCGTGCAATTATCAACCTTGATTAATCCTTTCCTTAAAGACTTCTCAATTGCAGATTGTTTCAAATTGGGAAAAATTCTTCTAATGTACCTATCGAGCCTAACGTTATTGTCTTCTACTAATATGGTTTTGATACCTTCTGACATCTTACTTATAAAAATTTTATTGTGTAAACTAAAATCTAAAATACCTAATGTACTCCTCAGTTTCAGCTATTTGCATCAAGTGCTACGTGCTGGAATTTAGAGGATTATTTAACTATTTATAACAGCTTCATATTTTCCTACAGCTGAGTAAAGTAGTAACAATGATAATTTCTCGATCATAGAGAGGTGAGTATTAAGCTCTTTAGTACTAGGGCCTGGACGCGCTTCAGTGTTAGGCCCTAACTTCGTACACTCAATGCCGTTAGCTAAAGATATTACTCTTCCTACATTAACATTTTTAGTGCGATATGACCACCTGCAAGGACTATGTAATATTTGTTCTTTTACTCCATCCATTTCAGCTGGACACGCTTTAGTGGTAGTCCCTAACTGCACACATTTAATGTGGTCAGTTATAAATGCTACTCCTTTTTCATTAAGTTTAGCGTTATACTGTAATTGTTCAATTTGATTAGCTTGATCTCTTATCATAAATTCAAAGCTGATAGATGGATGTAATTCTATTTCTCTCAACATATATGATGCTATGTGTTGCACTATCAGTAATGATCTGTTTCTGAGTATACTTGATTCTAAGTCAAGCTGTGTAAGTATAGCTAGTGCTCTTTGTTCTGCTTCCACTAGAAGATTACTTATACCTTGAAGTTTAGCTAAATCTCTTACAGTTTCATAACAATTATCAGGCAATGAAGGATTTGCGCCATAGCATAGTAAGGTTATTACTACTATCCAGTTTCTACGTTCGACAGCATAAGTTAAAGGAGATTCCCCTAAGTTATTCTGCGCATTAACATTTGCTCCATATAAAATTAAGATCCTTACTACTTCCGGATGGTTATATTTGGCAGCTTTATGTAAAGCAGTTGATCCTAAATCATCACCTGCATTAGCATTTACTCCAGCTTCTAATAGAGCATGTACCATTAGTGTATCACCATGTCTGGCAGCACAACGTAAAAACTCAGCTCCCATCAATTTCATCACATCCTTCCATATTCCAAGTTATATCATAGTAGTTACTGCTTCTAGATGATTATATGGACAAATAGAAAGTAATATTTTCTGTGGATCATTCGTCTCAATACTTGCTCCATGGGCTATTAGATAATACATTACTTTTCTATTGCCTTTTGTAACAGCACAATTAAAAGGAGTCCATCCCCATGCATCCTTATGGTTAACATTTGCTCCATATTTTATTAAGAGCTCTACTGCTTCCACATTACCATTCGTAGCAGCAATATGTAAGGGAGATCGTCCAATTAAATTATCCTCTAGATTAACATCTGCTCCATGTTCTGATGTGCACTTTAATAGGGCTTCTAATATTGAAATATCGTTCTTTATAGCAGCCCAATATACAGGAGTCCATCCAAATACATCTACTATCTCAATATTTTTGTCAATATTCTTGTCGTTTTTTATTATACAATCCACCATTGCTCTATCAACATTTGCAACAGCAATATGTAAAGGAGTAAGTTTAAGCGCCCCATTCTTCTTAACATCTGCTCCATTATTCATTAAGAACCTTACTACTTCTTTATGGCCATTCCTGGCAGCTTTATATAAAGCAGTCAAGTTCATCAGATCTTCCACATTAGGATTTACCTTATTCATTACTAAGATTTTTGTTATTTCTATATCGCCATTTACAGATGGCTGATATACAGTAGTTCGTTGAGATGAATCCAACTGATTAACATTTGCCCCTTTTTCTATTAGCTTGCGTTCTACTTCTGTGTTCCTATCTTCAACAGCCCAATGTAAAGCAGTCCATTCGGAAAACGGACTTGGTGCATTAATATCGATTCCTTTTACTTTAAGCATAGCATTTATTAAATTGCTCAGCTTAAAATCAATAGCTAAATATAATAACGTGTATGAAAAGCGTTCATGCAAACAATCTATTTCAAACCAATAATTTACATCAAATTTGGCTTTCTTCCACTCTTTATACACATTTTTACTTTCTTTCTTTAGTCTATTTAATGTTTTTAGTATCTTTTGTGTATCTAGCATCACTGGTACCTTTTCTGAGATCTTTCGTACATTTAGCACATCCTCTAGCGCCACTGCTTTTGATTCTTCTGATGTCTCTTGTACACCTAACCTTTTTAGCATTCTTTTTATCATTTGTTGCGCATTTGATACCCTTGACTCCTTTAGTATCTTTTTTGCTTCTTCTTTTGTCTGCGGTACATTTACCACCTTTAGTCTCTTTTTTAATGGCTCTTGTGTCTCTTGTACTCTTTTAATCTTGCTTGATACTTCTAATCCATGCGATATCTCTTCTAACATTCTTGATGTTTCTGCTTGCCCTAGTATCTTTACTTCCTTTAATAGCTCTTTTATTCTTTCAATTACATTGTCTTTACTTAAATTTACCTCTTGATCAATTATACCTAATATTATGTTCAACTGTTCATATGTCATTACCATAGCTTTACCTCATACTATAGAGTATTTTTTGATGCTATATATTATGGTAGAATAGTCAACGCATTTTCCATAGCGTAACTTGAGAGTCTAAAAGGACTGTTATTAACTTACAGAAAACCAAGCTTGCCTGAAACCACTTAATTGATTATAATCATAAGTTTTAAGGCAGTAAAATGACAGCTTTTTTTCCTTTAGTTATTTTTTTAATCTTATACCTTGGAAGTGGTGTCTATTTTTCCTTTATTGGAATTGATAATCCGCTTCGCCAAGTTTCACCGGTAATTTGCCTATTACCGGCGCTATTTTTTGCTGTTGCATGCAGTGCAGGTAAAATTCAACGTAACATCGATACTTTCATCGAGGGTATGGGCGATAAAAACACCCTTACTATGTGTTTAACTTTTCTATTTTCTGGAGCATTTTCTGTGGTGACTCAATCAATTGGTAGTGCAGATACTGTTGCTGATTTAATTCTCAATTTCCTTCCAGCAAGATTATTACTGCCTGGAATATTTTTAGCTTCCGCTTTTATATCAACTGCAATTGGTACGTCTATGGGAGTTGTTGTATTAATGGTACCAATAGCTGTTAACTTAGCAAAAAGTGGGGCTTTTGGTCTTGAAATAGGAACTGCAACTGTAGTTGGAGGTGCCGTATTTGGTGATAATCTTTCAATGATATCTGACACTACTATTGCATCTGTTTCTTCACAGGGGGCCACGATAAAAGATAAACTTAAAGTGAATTCTAAAGTAGCATTTGTTGCCAGCATTATAACGCTTGTCTATCTGGCAATTATGGCAGATAGTACAAAAATTATTCCTACATCAAATTTAGATTATTTATCAGTAATAAAGATTATTCCTTATATTTCTTTAATAATCATGGGGTTATTTGAAGTTACTACTTTAGTAACAATAACTATAAATATAATTGTTGCTAGTGTATTAGGGATGACTTTTTTTGACTATACTATCATTCAACTCTCTCATGACATATATGACGGTTTCAAAAAAGTAAACGAGATAGTGATATTTGCTCTATTTATTGGCGGATTGAGTCATATAATGTACAAGCAGGGTCAAAAGGCATTACACAAACTTATCGATGAAAGCAATATCACAAAAACTAAAGCTGAATTTGTAATAGCGGGCATAGCATCTATGTTTACTGTTTTAGTTGCTAATAATACCATTGCTATTTTATTAAGTGGCGATATTGCAAAAAGGCTCGCGCAAAAGCATAATATTCCGTCATACCGTAGTGCATACTTGTTAGACATTTTTGCTTGCGTTACAAAAGGCATTTTGCCTTATGGTTCCCAGCTGCTGCTAGCAGGTAGCATTGCTTCTGTCTCACCTATTTCTTTGTTAATACAAGTTTATTACTGCTTTATTTTAGCAGCAGTTACAGTAGGTGAAATAATCATCAATGGCAGACGTTGCGCGGCTACAACTTAATGTACGAAGATTTCTCTTCATATTACATTTTTGTACCCATAAGAAACGAATTGCCATTTTCATCAGCTACTTGGATAATAGATATATTCACAAAATTGTTCCATTTTTCTCAATAGATTTTGGTTTTCTTTTCCCCTTATTAGGAGAGCATAAAACTTAGCTTTTTAATAAATCTCATTTTAACTCCAATACACTAACTATGAAACAATCTATATTGCCATCAAAAACGGAATTTATATTGCCAACTTCATGTCCAGTCCTTAAATCCTTTACCATTTGATATGGATGCATAACATACGATCTGATCTGACTGCCCCAACCTATATCGCATTTCTTGCCATATTCTTCGGCCATTTTCTGTTCTTTTTTTTCCAATTCAATTTGATATAAACGTCCTTTAAGTAGTTTAAGTGCTTCATCTTTATTTTTATGTTGAGAACGACCATTTTGGCATTGAGCTACAACGCCTGTTGGAATATGCGTAATACGTACCGCGCTTTCAGTCTTATTTACATGCTGACCACCTGCTCCAGAAGCACGGTAAGTGTCGATCTTTAAATCCTTTTCATCCACAACAATATCTATTGAATCTTCAATTACTGGATTTACTCCTACACTTGCAAAACTGGTATGACGTTTACCATTTGCATCAAATGGTGATATTCTAACCAATCTATGAACTCCACTTTCGCTTTTTGCCCACCCGTAAGCTTTTTCTCCGATGATCTTTATTGTTGTAGATTTTATACCAACTGCATCACCATCTAATTTTTCTACAACTTCAATTTTAAAATTGTGATAAATTTCTGCCCATCTTGTATACATGCGCATGAGCATCTCAGTCCAATCATTGCTCTCTGTTCCACCAGCTCCTGAGTGGATTTCTAAAAAGCAGTTATTGTTATCTGCTTCACCAGTAAATAAGGATTCTGTCTCTTTAAGTTTGATTAATTTCTCTAGCTTTACTAACTCACCTTTAACTTCAGAAAAAAATTCTTCATCATTCTCATCAATAGCAGATTTCATCAAGCTGATAGCATCGTTATAATCGCTTTCTAGCTTTGAAAACGATTCTATGTCATGCTTAATTTTAGAGCGTTCTTTTAAAATTTCTTGTGCTTTTTGATTGTCTTGCCACAGATTATCATTCGACGCTTGAGAATCCAGCTTTTCAAGACGCAACTTCAATTTTTCTATGTCAAAGACACCTCCTGATAAGAGAAATACTTTTATTTAATCCTTGAAAGTATTCAAGGATTTCTGGATGGGTTTTCATTATACTTTAGACTTTAATATATTTATTATCACTAACAATAACAGCAAACAAAATAGAAATTTAACCATATAATAGTTAATTCAAAATAATTTTATTATACTTGAATGTTCAATAAAATCAAGTGTGTATATTTATTAAAAAATAAGGTAAAGTAATGAATATTAAAATAAGTTCTCATTATGGTTTAGACAAAAAGGCTATTGATGATTTAATAGAGTCTCTCGATAATCAAGAATTAGAGAATGTTCGTAATATTGTAAAAACGATAGATAGCGTTCAGTTAGCTTATTTTTTATCTACTTCGATCAGTGATCACAGGGAGAAATTAGTTAATATCCTCGATCAAAATTTGTTAAGTGATGCCTTAGTACATGTAGTACCAGATTTACAAGTAGAGATCATAGAAATATTGGGAATAGAAAATACAGCAAAGTTACTAATGCTTCTTGATATAGAAGACATAGTAGCTATAGTGAAAGATTTAGATAGAAAGTCTATAGAAAATATACTTAACTACTTACCCAATGCAACTCAAAAATTAGTAGAGGAATTGTTATCATACCCAGAAGAAAGTGCAGGAAGGTTGATACATAAAAATATGGTTATAGCTCCATATTATTGGACGATAAATCAGCTAATGGAATTCTTGCGCAACTATAAAAAAATACCAGAAACATTTTATCAAATTTTCATCATTAACTCAAAATTAGAACCCATAGGCATTTTCAACTTAAATAAGGTAATATCTCACTCAGGAGAAACAATAATAAAAGAGATAATGAGTCAAGATATAAAAATAATTAAAACTGGAATGGACCAAGAAGAAGTAGCAAGAATATTTAAAGATTACGCTCTATTATCAGCTCCAGTAGTAAATAAGAATGGTAAAATTATAGGTGTAATCCTTATTGAAGATGTAATCAAAATTGTTCAACAAGAAGCAGAAGAGGATGTGCTTAAAATAAGCGGTGTATCTTCTAAATCTGATATAAATGCCCCTATACATAAAACTATAATTAAAAGACTACCTTGGTTACTGTTTAACCTCTTAGCTGCAACAATATGTTCTATAGTAGTTGGCTTTTTTGATAACGTAATACAAAGTTTTATAGTACTGCCAATAATTATGCCAATCATTGCATCGATGAGCGGAAATGCAGGATCCCAAACAGTAACACTAACTATCCGGGCAATCGCAACAAAATATCTAACTGAGCAAAATGCAAAAAGAATACTGATGAAAGAATTTTTAATAGGTCTTATAAATGGAGTGATTTTATCTACAATTTCGCTTGTAGTATTAGCAATAAGGTTCCATAGTTTAAAAGTAGAGATCATTTTCGTAGTTTCCATGATTGCAATGTCGATTATTGCAACATTTATCGGCACTTTCATTCCTATAATGCTTCATCGTTTAAGATCCGATCCTGCTGTTTCGTCTTCAATCTTAACATCAGCAACAACTGATATTCTGTCAGCTCTTATATTTTTTGGTCTAGCCACGATCTTTTTATTAAATAGCTGAATCTTGCTATATAAAAAAATTGCTTTACAAGCTTTACCGGCCACGTTATCATTACTCATAGATGCATTGAAGAAGAAAAATAATAGTCGATGAAGAAATAAAAATACATGAAACTGAGCTGCTTTAGTTTTAAAATAAAAACTAAAATAAAACGCTAAAGTATGCAAAAAAATTCTTGCTTTGCTAGATCTCTTTAGCTACAATGCAGTCTAACGTAATGAACACATGGGGTGTGAGTTAGATGCATTTTATTATGTATATCACTCAGAAAGCAATTCTGGATTTTTTAAGAATACATCTATTTTAGTCAGAAGTCAAAAGAAAAGCACACTGTTACTCAGCAATTAAAGTCACTTAGGATTACCGTAAGGTTTCTACAGCAAATTGTTTTGGTACAGCTGCATAAGAATCAAATGTTGAAATCAATCTTCAGAAAAGAGGTTTACGACAAAACAATCAAAATATGAATATTAAAATATAGGCGGCTTTATGTTAGGTAAAGAAAATATAGGAGAACAAGTAGCAGATAATCAAATGGATTATGTAGATGCTGGATCAGCAATAGTTGATTATGAAAATATATTATCTAGTGAAGAACTTCAGTGTTGACGAAGTCAAGAGAGCCCTAGAGTAACAAGATCTTCATCTATAGGCAGCAGCAGTACATCGACTGATGAAGAAATGTTTAGCTGTATAAGCATTACAAGTGATGAAATAGTGAAAAAAGCAACTTTTTTTGTTAAGACTTTTGTTAAAGAATTCAAGGAAAAACTATCTGAATGTTCTAAGAGACTGTACGTGATCTCAAAAAAGGGATAGAATGAGAGGATAAAGTAGGATATGGGAAGTTTATATCCAAGTGATATAAGTCGAGGAAAGTTTGAGATTATTGTAGCAGATCTGAAGTCTTGCAGGAAGAGGACGATATTACAGGACTTATGCTCATTCTGCTGTGAATATCTATTTCCGTAATATTGCAACTTATCACTGTTACTGTATCAGTTAAAACCCTTATATCATCTCTAGTAACCTGCTTTTTTACAATTTTAAGTAGCTCTTCTGACACATTGATGAAAAACATCATTGTTAATAACATATTTTGGAAAATTATAAAAGATGAGAATGCTAAAATTACAACACTAAAATTAATTTTTAAGGTTAGTAATGATGGAAAAAACAAGCTGATATTCAGAACGGTTACTACTGCCAAAGATATTTCTTTGCTTCAGCACTATAATAGCAATGAGTTAAAAGAATTTAAAAAAAGAGCATTAGAAAGCGTGTTCATGAATGGATGCGATATTAGTGGTAAAATATTTCACATTTGAGCAGAAGAAGAGGAAATATCAAAAAAGGACGAAAAAAAAATTAAGCTGTTTAAGTTGAAGGTGGAAGAGCTAAAAACATTAGAAGGAAAGGAATTATACCAAGCATTCGAAGAAGCACGAATTTCAGATACAGCAAATGAGGAATTTAAGGAGATTAACTTAGGATCACGCAGTAACAGTTTTGACGATCTTTTATCAGAACTTTCTAATCTTAAAATAGATAAAGTAGAGAAAGCTATAGAAGGAATTTGTAAAAAACTTGCTGATATATATAAAGAACATGAGAAGTTGCTTGATAAAACAGAGTCAGCATACCATGGCTTTGTTTATGGTTTTCTAGCAATGAATTTCAAATATAGGTATGACCTTGACTGCTATGTTGAACGTATAGAAGGTAAAGGTTATACAGATTTGATATTAATTTCGCGTAAAAAAAATAAAAGTTGGAATGCAATACCTGTGGTAGTGGAGTTTAAAGCAAAAGACGAAACTGTAGAAAAAGCAATAAAATAGGATAAAGGACAGAGGTTATCTATACACTCCTCTTAGTATGAGAACCTCTGCTGAACAAGGAGTAATAGTGGGAGTAAATTTTACTCTTAACCCTCCAGTTGTAACGAAGAAAGAAAAAATATATCAGTCACAAGGCTTTATAAACGAGTTGTTGAACGGAATAAATGATCTACTTAAAACCACAGATAGTGCAAAAAGAGATAACATTAAAAATGACTTAAAGGAAAAAATAGAAAAAGAAATAAAATACCTATACTTTGCATCTTCTGGAGTAAGAACAGAAAATTACCTAAGTAGGTTAATTTTAGGACAAATGCTGGCTGCAGAAGTACCAAACGGTAGTAAGCATATTTTTATTCACGATGACAAATATTTATCTTTTTATGATGGCAAAAACGAAGTAATAGTAAAAAGTGGCCAAATCAGTACCTTCCTAATTAAAAAACAGAGCAAAGCATTAGTTTTTAATATTATAGAATATAAAGGAACTGGTATACCTGTAACAAGACACAAAAAACCAGTTCGTTTTGAAGGTAGATATTTTTTTACTTCACAAGACAATAAGTACACAGAATTCAACATAAAAGTAAATTTAGAGTCAGTAGAAACAAAATCATTAGAAATCAATGTTAACTGTATTAACGACTTCTCAGAGAAAGAATATCAAGGTAAGTCATCAGAAATTAAAAACATAACTTTAGATAGCTTTTTTGATATAAAAGAAGGAGATAGCAAAAATGTTACGAAAGAGGATCAAGAAAGTCAAAATGAAACCATAAAATTACTGAAAGAAGCGTTGTTTTCGCATAGAGGATTGATAGAGTCAGAAAGCCACTTTCAAGCGGTTATGCAAGGTTTGTTGATGAATTATAAGAAAGAAGACAAAAAAACTTTGGTATTTACAGAGGCAAATCCTTCAGGCCAAGGAAGAATAGATGTAGTCGTTTCACTATTTGGGAAAAACAACAACGAGCATAAAATTACAGTAATAGAACTTAAATATGCAGAAGGCAAAATAGACTCTCAAAACAAATTTAATGAAGCAAAAGAACAGGTAGAGAAGTATAAAACTAATCTTAAGACCTTTAGTGATGAAAAGAAGTTTACAGAACCGTACATGGTTTTCAATGCAGGTGCTCAAAATAATGAGCAACTTATTTATTATGGTACAATACTCGGTAACATCGAACATACCTCTCAAAGTGAATTATCATTAGAATCAAGTGGATATGAATCAGCATGCTCAAGCAAAGATGAGTCAGAAGAAGCAGAGAGTCAAACAGGTTCAGTATTAGGGAAAAAACGACTACAACCTTCAGAATTAGGTAGAGTAGAAAAACGCATCAAAGGCTTAAGTCTGACAGAACAGGGAAAAGTTGTTCGATTAGGTGATATGTGTAATGCACATGTAGTTTACCCACAAATCCCCTGTGTAGAAGGTAGTGGAAACGTGTTTATAAACGGCAAGCCTGTATATCGTCAAGGTGACAGATGGCTCGAACATTCATCTACTACTAATCCTGAACTACCAATTCATAATAATGTAATTCTTGTTCAGGGATCAAATTCAGTATTTGTAAATGGCAAAGCTATTGCTCGTACAGGTGACCTAATTTCTTGTGGAGCAATAGCAGAACAAGGAAGTAACAATGTCTTTGCAGGGTAAATAATATGCGTGGTATGAATTCTGAAACTGGTAAAACAATAAGTGGTATAGAGCAGTTAAAACAATCAATAGTTGATATTTTAACTACACCAATTGGCACTCGTGTTATGCGCCGAGATTATGGATCAAGGTTATTTGAGCTGATTGATCATCCAATTGTACCTGGTTTTGCACAAGAACTTTATGCTGCAGTTGCAGAAGCATTAGAAAAGTGGGAACGTCGATTTAAGCTTAAACGTGTACAAATAACAGAAATAAAAGAAGGTAAAGTAACTCTCATTTTAGAAGGAATCTATCTGCCAAATGGAAAGCCAATCCGCCTTGATGGTATTATAGTATAAGGCAGTAGAATGAAAACACCAAATATTGTCGAAACATTAAAATTTGAGGAAATCCTTTCGCGAATGAAAGAAGAGTTAGTGCATCGAGATGCAAGTTTTTCTGCTCTAACTGAGAGTGATCCAGCAATAAAGATACTGGAAGTAGCAGCCTGGCGTGAACTTTTGCTTAGGCAAAGGATTAATGATGCAGCACAGGCAAATTTACTTGGTTTTGCAAGAGGTAATGACCTTGATCACTTGGCTGAATTTTATGGTGTGCTGAGAAAGGAGTCAGAGAATGATGAATACTTAAGGAAGCGGGTAAAAGCCAAAATTGTTGGTTGGTCAACAGCAGGGAGTAAAGAGCATTATCGCTATCATGCATTATCTGCTGACACGAGAGTAAAAGATGCGCAAGTGGTATCACCTATACCAGGAAGTGTACAGATTTCAATACTTTCCACAGAAAATGATGGAGTACCTTCAGAAGAATTGCTAGAGATCGTCAGAAATCACGTTATTCGTGATGATATTCGTGTATTAACAGATACGCTTACAGTTATTGGCTGTGGTATTATTCCCATTACTATTCATGCTAAAGTGCATATTTACCCTACTGCATCCAAAGATGTTATCGAAGCTGCAAAGGAACAATTTATCAAAGATCTTGAATCTGCTAAAGGTTTAGGGTAGAATGTTACCAGATCATGGATTATTGCCCACCTCTTTATAGAAGGTATGCAGAATATAGAGCTTACAGAGCCGATAGAAGACATCGTCGTGCAAGATAATGAATGCGTTACTTTCAATAATTTAAGTGTTAGGTAAAAATTGGTGATACTTCCTCAAAATGCTTCAAAGCAAGAGCAAATACTTACAGACATAATTAATTATTCTTTTGATGCAAATTCTCTACGGGGATTTAAATTTAACCCACAGACTGAAATGTTGCCGTTGCTAGTAGCGGAATACGGATTGGGAGAAATTTTATCCTGGGGTAAGAAAGTTACTAAGAGTGCATTAAAAGAATGGGTCTTAGCTAAGCAAAACGGAATAAGATTTCAACGTTTGCGCGGTACACCACAGTTGCTGAAGATGGCGCTGAAGTGGGCAAACATTGATAATATTACCATTCAAGAAGAACCACCAGGAGAGCATTTTGCTGAATTTCAAATTGGCATCTCTGATGTTCCTAATGACTTTTTTGTCGATAGTGTAATTGCTCTGGCAAAACTTTCTGCACTGGCAAGATCTCGATTAATGCGAATATTCAATGACTATTACAATGCTCAGCGGTTTATGTTAGATGAAAGTATTTTTGAAGATCTTCTTTCAGACTACTCAGGTGTAAAAATAGCAAAAGAAGGACCAGTATTATCGTTTGGAAGAAAAAACTCATTTGAGCTGAAAATAGGAAATCCAAGATTTAAATTTGGCACTTTTAGATCACATTATGATAGAAGTTACAGTAATGATTTATATAGATTAGATGTTGCAACATTAGGAGAGACAGAGCCTCACACGAAGAATTACAACGGTACATATGAAAGAAATCATGAGTGGTACAACTTAGAAGCACTATATCCTCTACTACAGAGTTTATTGCCAGAAATTAAGTTTGCTAAAGCATTGATAGTATTGTCAGATAGTTGGAATTTAGGGGATATCAATGCTTGTTTTGCATCAACTACTTATGAAGAAATAGAGCATACATTTCACTTAAGTGAAGATAAACTTTCTGAGCAGATTTGGAATTTTCAACGTACACCAATTTTAGAGCGATTTAGTATAACTTATTACTATGAAGCGAAGAATTTTACTGATCAAAAAATAATAGAGTCTAATTTAGTGGAATATCACGTTGATTGTAAAAATGATTCAGATTCAAAACAGAAAGATCCCATTCATGAGCTAGAAAATTATGTAGCAGCATTCTATCTAGGTATGGTTACTTGGCATGAACATCGCCACTTACATCGCCCTTGGAAAGATTTTGATCCTATTATTGCAAAAAAATTGGACGTTTTTTCTACGTATCTTGTATATACATAATATCAACTGCACAATCAACTATGTCAGTACTCACACAATCAGGCAGAGCAGCTATTGCTGCGAGCATAAAAGAGCAACCGATACATCTTGCTTGGGGATCTGGAGATTCTACCTGGGAAAGCAGCTACAAAGTTGAAAAAACTTTTGCAGCAGGCGGCAAGATAAGTTTAGATCACCACACTATTAAAGATGTAAAAGTTTATACAGGGCAAACAATTTATCAGTCAAGCATAGATTATATAGTTGATAGTAGCTTAGGCACTATTGAGCGTGTAGAAAATGGTGCAATTATAGCAGATAGCGTAATCACTATAGAGTACACTCAAGACACACCACCGGAACTAATTACTTCTGCAACATTAATTAAGGAAGTTGGACGTCGTGTTGTTGATGAGATACTCTTTTGTACTGGTGATGATGGAGAGCTTCTAACTCCCACAGGTAGGTTTAAACCCTCTAATGTACCAACTAATAATCTTTTTCTCAAATTCACTTTCGATTTCACGGACTCAGCAAATCAAGTAATAAGGGAGCTCGGGGTTATGGTTGGTACAAAGGTAAAGGAAAAAGTGTCATCTGGGCAGAGATATTTTGAGCCAAAAGACGTGGAAAATCCTGGAATTTTGTTAGTTTTAGAACACACCGTACCACTTATCAGAACATCGGCCACAAGAGAGACTTTTTCATTTGTTGTAACTTTTTAGAATAAAATGACTTTAAACAACTATTATAACCGCTTTAATCCTGACAAAGAATACGAAAAAAGCTTATTTCTTGCTGGAAGAGGTTTGCAATCTGCAGAATTAAACGAGACTCAGGAGTATGCTCTCTCTAAGCTTAAAGGCATAGGCGATGCAATATTTCGTGATGGTGATGTTATAACAGGAAGCAATTGTATTATAGATAGAGAAACTGGTAAAGCTACACTTGAAGCAGGAAAAATCTATCTTCGTGGAGCGGTGAGAAAAGTAGAGGAAAAAGAGTTTATTATTCCACTGAGTACTACAGTTCGCATAGGTGTTTATTATCTAGAATCTACTATTACAGAACTTGAGGATGAAAATCTTCGTGATCCTGCTGTTGGTACAAGAAATTATCAAGAAGTAGGGGCAGCAAGACTTAAAGTTTCCACCATTTGGGGTTATCAATCTGAAGGTATTTCTTCCCCTTTTTCTGTAAATGGAGAATTTTATCCAATTTATAACATTGAAAATGGAGGATTAATAGAACATTCACCGCCACCAAAAGCAAATATAGTAACTACTGCGCTTGCTCGTTATGACAAAGAAGCCAATGGTTCCTATGTCGTAAATGGTCTTGAAGTAATGTTCCTGCAAAAGGAAGAGGGAGAAGGAGGAAAAAAATATTTGTGATTAATGAGGGCAAAGCTCATGTTGATGGCTATGAGATTGAGTTACCTCACAGTATTCGCATTTCTTTTTATGAAGATCCAGATATAAAATCAGTTGAATCAGAACCACATACTTTTCAACAAAATAGCCAAAGAGTAATGGAACTTAAAGTTAATGATTTTCCAATAAGTGAAATCAAAAAAGTAGATATAACTGTTCAAAAAACCATTACCATTACTCATGGTTTATATTCAGGAGCTGTTGATCCAATACCTGACTCTGAAGTACTTGAGATTATTCAAATTAAACAAGGCAATGTTATTTATGAAAATAGTATAGACTATAAGTTAAATGCAGGAAACATTGATTGGTCATTACCCGGCAAAGAACCAGCTCCTGGAAGTAGTTACCTAATAACCTACCGCTGCCGCACTCATGTAAGCCCTGAAGATATAAGTGAAGAGGGGTGTAAGGTAAGAGGTGCAGTTGATAACAGCTTGGTTTTGATTGATTACACTTGGAAAATGCCCCGCTTTGATTTAATTACTATAGATGCAAAAGGGGTAGTAAGGAGAATAAAAGGTATAGCTTACCCTTGGCGACCATCGATGCCTAAAACACCTTGCGGACAACTTTTGCTCTGCTACATTCATCAGACGTGGAAAAAAGGCGAAGGGGTAAAAATAGTAAATAATGCTGTTCATGCTGTGCCAATGAATGAACTTGAAGCAGTGAAAAAAGGAATAAATGATCTTTATGCACTTGTTACACCTGAGAGTTTACGCAGTGATGCAAATTCACGAGAACCTACCACTAAAAAAGGAGTATTTGTTGACTCATTCTTCGATGATGATATGCGTGATCAAGGAATTTCACAATCTGCAGCAATAGTAAATAGGGAGCTGATATTGCCGATAAACGTAGAAATCATTGATATCGAAAGAGGTAGAGAACCTTATCTTTTACCTTATAAACTTGAACCGGTATAGGAGCAGCTTTTACAGACTAAAGGAGAAAATATTAATCCATATCAAGCTTTTGATCCAGTCCCGGCACAAATTACTCTAAATAAAAACATTGACCACTGGACAGAGGTTACCACTAATTGGAAAAGTCCAGTAACCAGAGTATTTAATGTTAAAGAAACGACAGAGCTGCTGTCAAGTACTTCATACGAAACTAAATTTATGAGAGAAGCAATACGGAATTTTGAGATCGAAGGCTTTGAGTCAAGTGAGAAGCTTAAAGAGATAAAATTTGACGGAATAATTATTCAACTTACAGCGTAAAAAAAGATGTTAACAGCTAACAACCAAGGAAAATTAAAGGGAAAAATAAAAATCCCAGCAAACATTCCAGCAGGTGCTAAATTAGTACAGTTTTATGGGGATAAAGGAAGCTATGGAGAGGCAACTTACACTAGTAAAAAAACAATTACCATAGAGGAAAGAAGAAGAGTTATCGTAGCAAAAAGAATTGATCCTTTAGTGCAAACATTTACTCTGAATGAGAGTAGGCACATAGGAGGCGTAGAGTTATGGTTTATAAATAACGACAAAAGACGTGTTGTTATGCAGATTAGAGAAACAGCAGTGGGAATGCCCTCGCAGACTGTCATTGCTGAAAGTTATATTGAGCCAAAAGATATAAAGATAGATGGCACAGCAACGCGTATAGAATGGTTGCCAGTGTTTTGTCATGCAGGAGATTAGTATGCAATAGTTTTACTTACCGATGATTCAGAGACAACAGTCAAAATAGCAGAGCTTGGCAAATATGATGCAGTAAATAGCCGCTGGGTAACGAGTCAACCATATCAAGTAGGAGTATTACTTTCATCAAGCAATGCAAGTACCTAGACTCCACATCAAAATTTAGATTTAACGTTTCGATTACTAGCTGCAAAATTTAGCGAAGTTTCTCACATTATAGATCTGGGTAAAGGTACTGCAAATAATGCATCAGATTTAATTATTTTGACGAACGTCGAAAAAGTAGCATTTGATACCAATGTAGAACTTATCATAACAGATGAAGAGGGAAAAGAGAATTTTTTGTCTGATAATTTGCCTCTTGCACTGCGTGAAAGATTATCTGGAGAGCTAACGGTAAAAGCAAGCCTAAAAGGAGGACGAGAGAAAAGTCCAGTTCTTTATCCTGGGTTACAGCTAGTTATAGGTAATAAAGGGGAAAAAGGAGATTATGTTCCAAGAAGTATTACAGCAGGGGCTAACACTAAGATTACAATTACCTATGATGCGCTAATACCTGGTACTGCAGATGTTGAAGCGTATGTGCAAAAAAACGTGAATTGCCAATTATTTAACAGTGAATTTAACATCAGGAAAACCAATTGGAGAAAATTGGGTAGAGAGAATTCATGTACTGACAAATTTGAATGGCAATGAGACAAGGATAAAATTAGTTTTAAGTGGTACGGTTATCTATCGTCCTAAAGTAAAAAAATTGCGAGTGATTATTACTTGAATCAATGCCAAATGACCGAAGCAAACGAAGATATACACTACCACATCCAGAAAGTATTGTAGTGGAAGATGTAGTACGTATTCGCAGAGCTATCAAAAAAATAGATGAAGATATCACCGAAAGATGAACTAAAAGATAATTTTAAACGATTGAGCTTTGAAACTTTATTGAATTTGTGGAATGACCATTGCTAAAGAAGCCATAGATGCATTGCATAAAAGAATTAAAGATTTGGCAGCAAATAGCACACCTGATCAACTGGCATATCTTGCAAAATCGCTGGAATTGATAGCAGATAAAAAAGCTATTGCCAACGTTGTGCAAATGACTGAAGTAAAAAGAATAATTGATGCACTACAAAAGAGGCTTAAGGATTTAGCAGAAAACAGTACACCAGATCAATAAGCATATCTTGCTAAAGCATTGGAATCAATAGTCGACAAAAGTGCAGTTTCTGAAATTGTACAGATGACTGATGGTAAGCTAAAAGAACTTCTTGATAATGCAAAAAAACACTTAACTGATCTGGATACTAAAAAAGCTAGTTCTTCAGCAGTGATCTCTGAATCAGAGAAGCAGTTATTAAAGAGAATTGATGAAAAAGGAACAACAAATTTATCGCTACTTGATACGAGAAAAAATGCCAATATTGTAGCAATAAATAGCATTAGTAATAGTCATAAAGATGGTTTTAAATTTTAGTAGAAGATTTTCGTGCTGTTAATAATGTACCATCTGGCTCATCAATTATTAGGGAAATAAAAACTCGAATTGAAAACATCCTTAACACTTTGTTGACGGGCGATTTTTAGCCAGAACGTGCTGGTATCACCGCATACATTTGTTGTCTTAGGCGCTGGAGAGCTTAGCGTGTTCCGCCGCACGATGTCATTCATTACCTGAACTCTTTCACACACATAGAAACATTACTCTTCGATACTTGGATATCTCCGCAATGTTTAGTGCTTGGCTTCAACAACGTTCGACTAAGCGAGAACGGACATGTCCGTCCCCCCGTCAACAACGTTCGACTGAGCGAGGACGGACATGTCCGTCACCCGTCAACAAAGTGTTAAAGAGCATGCAACTGAAACATTGTAAACTTATCGCAACAACGCTACAAATCGGTTCAATATAGTTAAAAACAGATACATGAAGTTTTTTATTCGTAAATACGAACAGGTCGTGTATCTGAATATTACTGATAAAACATGAAACATATATTGTTTTATTCATTCAGAACGAAAAGAGATTTAAAATATATATCAAATCAATGTTATTTATTTATTTATTGTTGAGAGATCTTCTTTTGCCTGGTTGCAAAAATGTAGGCGACTTTGGAAAAATTGCGAGCGGAAACTCAACACTAGCCTGCAAATGGTCGTTCTTGCTTTCGCTGCTTTGCTTCTGAAAAGATTGTGAACAGGTTCTTAGATATTAGATTTTACTTCTGTAAGTTCACATTTAATCTGATCTATTTTCCCATTCAAATTTTTATGTGCATCTTCGATTAATTTATTCATTTCATCTTCTAAAAGAATTCTTATTTCTTTGCTTTGTGAAGTGATAATATCGGCTATTTTGTCTGTGATTTCAGGTTTTATAATGCTTTCAATTTTTTCTTCAGTGTATTTTTTTACTGCTTCTTCTACCTGAGTTTTTATTTTTGGCTTTAGCAGATCTGCAACTTCTGGTCTTACTTTTTTCACTGCTTTTTCAGCATTTGCTTCTAATGACTTTACTGTCTTATCAATTGAAGTCGATATTTTTTTTCTATTTGATTAGCTTTTTCGGTAGCTATTTTGTTAGCTTTCTCTTCAGCTAAAGTTAGCATTTTTCCTTCTATTTTTTTACTTCATCTTAAGCTGCTTTTCTAGCTTCTAGTTTTAAATCGTTACCCATTTTAGATATTACTTGATTCGCAGCTTCTTTTGCTGTTTTGCTTATATCAAGAATTTTATCAAACATTCCTGCACGATACACTTGAGAGCCGAAGTTTGATTCGTCAGCCAAATTTTTGTAATTGTATTCTTTCATAATGTACTCCTTAATTTAAAAACTATACTAACATTGATATACAAGTATAAAAATTATATTAATATTAGTATTGCTTTTCAGGGCAGTAGTATAAATTTATAGTACCTTTTGAAAAAATTCATGACTTGACGACAAAGAGCATTATATTGGTATCATGACTGACTTGGAAAAGATGAGAGAAAAACTGCAAAATCAAATTAATTATCATAATATCTTATATTATCAAAAAAGTAAGCCAGAGATAAGTGATTCTGAATACGATGAACTGAAGAAAAAGTTAGCTGCAATAGAGCCAGAAGCTTATGCAACACAAGATAGTGTTGGTGCTCCGCCTGATGAGAGATTTTCTAAGGTGGAACATCAAGAACCTATGCTTTCTCTTGAGAATGCTTATGATGAGCAAGGTGTAGAAAAATTTTTATCTAAAATAAAGAGATTTTTAATTGCAGATGAAATAGAAATACTATGTGAGCCAAAAATTGATGGATTGTCATTTTCTGCAATTTATGAAGATGGGAAATTTGTTAAAGCTGCAACTCGAGGTGACGGTTTTGTAGGAGAGGATGTTACTCACAATGTTGCAACAATAAAAGACTTTCCTAAGTTTTTACAAGATGTGCAAGGAAGACTAGAAATAAGGGGTGAAATATATATCAGTAACAGCGACTTTTTAAAGTTAAATGAAAATAATGAATTCGCTAATCCTCGAAATGCAGCTGCTGGTTCTTTAAAGCAATTGAATGAGAACATTACAGCAAAAAGGCCTCTTAGATATTTTGCTTATTCTTTAATTGGTGGAATAGAGAAAAGTCAAAGTGAGATACTAGAAAAGCTTGAGAAATTTGGTTTTTGCGTAAATGAGCATCGTTCCTTAACAAGTAGTTTGAATGGAATGTTAAAGTTCTATAACGAGATCTATGATTGTCGTTATAACTTGGATTATGATATCGATGGAATAGTCTATAAAGTGAATGATTTGGTGCTACAAAGTCGTCTGGGAAGTACACACAAAGCGCCACGCTCAGCACTTGCATATAAGTTTTCTGCGATTTATGCGAAGACAAAGTTAAATAAAATATTTATACAGGTGGGTAGAACGGGGGTTTTAACTCCAGTTGCAGATTTAGTACCAGTCAATATTGGTGGAGTATTAGTTAGCAGAGCAAGTCTACATAACCAAGATGAGATAAAACGTAAAGATATAAGAGAGGGAGATGTTGTAACAATTAAAAGGGCTGGGGATGTAATTCCTCAAATTGTCAAAGTAGATGAAGGTTCTCGTCATACAAATATGCCTGAATTTGTTTTTCCTGACATATGTCCTGAATGTGGTAGTAAAGTGCAGATTAAAGGAGTGGCAATAAGATGTCCTGAAGAATTTAATTGCAAGGCTCAAATAGTAGAAAAACTAAAACATTTTGTGTCAAAAGATGCATTTGACATTGTTGGCCTTGGTGAAAAACAAATAAAGTTTTTTTATGATCTTAGCCTAATAAGACAAATTCCAGACATTTTTATTTTAGAGGAAAGATTAAAAGAGTTTTCCTTAAAAGAGCATCATGGTTGGGGCGAGAAGTCAATAGCTAATCTATTAAGTGCTATACAAAACAGAAGAGTAATCACTCTAGATAGGTTCATATTTTCTTTGGGTATCAGATTTATCGGTCAAGTTGCAGCAGAATTGCTCGCAAATTATTATGTATCTTATGATAACTGGTATAATTCGATGTCATCAAATGATGTTGAGTTGGTAGGTATAGATGGTATAGGAGAAAAAGTAGCTGAATCTTTAAAATCGTTTTTTTCTCAGGAACGTAACATTAAAATGTTAAATGACCTTACTGCATATCTGCAAATTCTTCCCGCGAGCTCCAACTCTAGCGATTCTTTTTTGAATAACAAAATTATAGTGTTTACTGGTAAGCTACGTGCTATGAGCAGAGGGGAGGCAAAAGTAAGAGCTAAAGTTTTAGGGGCAAAGATCAGTTCAAGCCTTTCTACTAAAACTGACTATTTAATTGCAGGAGAAGATCCAGGTTCAAAATATAAAAAAGCAATGGAATTGGGTGTGGAAATTTTAGATGAAGAACAGTGGAACAAATTGTGCTAAACACAACTTAATCTGACGGGAATGAATTAACTGATAGAAGAATTGAAAACTAATATCAGACTCTTATTTAATACAATTGAACACTCCCTGCTCTTTATAAACATTTATGCAACAAAGCCAGTTAAATAGCTAAGCACCCCTCTAATATATGATTTCTCTTTAACTTTTTCTAAATATGGACTAGGTAATTCTTCCTTCTTATCTACAAATTCGAAATCATCTTTCTCAAGAAACAACTCATGTATTATTTGTGCTAGTATCATAAAGTCTTTTTTTTAGGGGACTGAACAAAGCCTGGATATTGCTCATCATGTGCAGTTTTTTCATAAACAGATTGAATGAAAGTAGATATTCTTTTTTCTAATTTTCTCAAATTTTCTACCAATTGCTTTTCCCCTAGTAAAGGTATTTGAAGCTTTTTTTGCTTTAATACCTCCTTTTCTGATATGTGACCAGAATCGTTAATAAACTTACGTGTTATTTGCTCTAACCTTTCCAAGTCTATTTCTGTATTATAATAAGAAAGAGCTGGATAATTTTCATCTTGGAACAGCTTATTATGATAATCAGAAGCTTCAATAAACTTATTTACTATTTCTTTTAATTCTTGTAAAGCATTTAGCTTTTGATTGAAATCAAGATATTTTTTCAACTCCGTCCACCACTCATATTTAGCAGATTTTTCTTGTTTTTCTATTTTATTTTCTAGCTCTTCTACTACTTTGCTATCTGCAAATGCTTTTATATATGTTCCTCGAATAACAGGACAAAAAGTTTGAGAGAATCGTCTGTGACATATATACTCAATAGTCTGAAAACACTCATTTTTTATCGAGTATGTTAGTATATTAACTAAACTTTTTAAAAGAACTTGCTGCCCTTTCGGATTGTTTTTTATATTCTTTTCAACTAAGTTCAACATTTTTTTTTATCAGTCATTTATTATCAATTAATGAGACTATAGCCAAAATTGTTTCGATCTGCCCTACTTTTCTACTAATGATCTGATTAAGATTTTTTTCATTGAGCTTGGCAATATCATTGCTTACAAGTATAAAGGCATTTTTATATATTTCCCGAATAATTAAGAATTGTGAATCAGGGTACTCGCGCCTATTTCTAGTAGGTTTTTGTGTAAAATGTTCGTATAGGTTTGTAACAATTGAAACATCTGGTTTATTTATAGCTTCCCTTAAAGAAAGAACTAACATTTTCTTTAAGTTAGCTTGTTTATCTATATCAGTTAAAAGTCTAGGATCACTTTCTACAGCTAATATCTTTTTCCACCATAAAGTTATAACTTTTTTATTAGAATAATATAGCTTAATTGTTAACTATATCTGTGAGAAAATCAAGAGTTATGTATTTTTTTATATTTTATATAGGATTATTAATATTCACTTTAGTTTCAGAAACATACTGTAAATTAGAATCATAAAAATCTTGAATGTTCATTTTTCCAAAAACGCAAAAAAAGTACCTATCTTTGTGAAAACAAGCCTATAAAAATATGGTTGTGGAAATGGAAGCTTAAAATCATTGCAACAAAGTTAGGCAAATTGGTTCATATGTAAATTTAGTGAAAGTAAACCAATATAACTGATTTGATGGTATAGAAAAATCGCTATATTGAAAAGTTTATATCGTACACCAATTGATTCTAAAAAAAATGTTTTCACACTAACTGGTTTTGGGTGCTGGAAGTGACCAAATTACTTAGGTTGTTTAATAATGAATGAGTATAAATTTATTTCCTTCTACTAATCGTACATTGCCCAGAGTGGACAAATGGGAAGATTATACTATTAAAGATCTATAATATTAGAGCTCTGCCTAAAAAGTAAATACATTAACTTTTATTCCACAACTTTGCAGTATTACTTATTTAATGATGAGATAAGAATTGCGTGCTAACAAATAATAAAAGTTAATATAATAATAGAAATATTGACATATTAACAGTATTATTATACTCTTAATATAGTTAAGTAATTAAGAGAAATTATGAGTATTATATTGTTTTATAAGAAATTTAATGACCATGATTTAGGTGATGATAAAAATTCTTTGAGAAAAAAGTTCAACGAAATAATTAAAGATTTAAAGGAGAACAACAGTACAAGCCAAGGGAATATAAAATTAATAAAAGGTGATGGGAATATTGAATATTCTCGAGCTAAATTAAGTGATAGTGACAGATTATTATTTACAAGTATAAAGCATAACAACAAAGATGCTTTTGTTATTTTAGAAGTAATTCTGAATCATGATTATCATAAGTCTAGATTTTTAACAAATAGAGAGAAAATAAAAAACATAGAAGTAACAAGTGAAGAAGTTTCTGATACAGTGGAGATTGAAGATGTTCCACAAGTTAGTTGTCTCGGTAAATTTATTATTTTTAGTGCAGAGCAGTAAGATATAGTTGAAAGGATTGGAAAGCTTGAATTACCTTTAGTTATCAATGGGGCCGCTGGTAGTGGAAAAACATCAGTGGCTTTGGAGAGCCTAAAGAAGATAAAAGGGAAGTTTGAGGGAGGAAAAATTCTATATATTACCAAATCAGAAAATCTTATAAAAGAATCAAAAAAATTACTTAAATACGAATACTATGATGAAACTGCTAATGAGTTCAAGATTGCTGCTCCGGAAGAAATTGATTTCTTATCTCTGCATGAGTTTCTTGAAAAGCGAGCAAAAGATATAAAAGGAAAGAAGCCTATTGATAGAAGTAAGTTTTTTTCATGGTTCAACATAATATGCAAGAAAGATAAATTTAAAGAGTATAAAAAAGATGGAGATAAAATATTCGAAGAATTTACAGCTGTGATAGGTGGAAGAGGCTTATTAGGAGAAGATGGAAAAGATAGATATGGTCAATTAGGAGACAGACAATCTATGTTTTCTGTAGACGAAAGGAACAGAGTTTATGATTTTTTTAAAGAGTACAGGAAGTTTATAGAAAAAGATTCAGAGTATTGTGATCCTAATCTTGTTGCATATAAGTGCATTACAGAAGGAATGTATAGTGCGATTGTTGTAGATGAAGTACAAGATTTGACCGAAAGCACACTGAGTTTAATATTAAAAAGTTTAAAAGATGAAAGTAAGGATAATTTTTTGTTATGCGGTGATATTAATCAAGTAATACATCCTAGTTTTTTCTCTCTATCTAAGTTAAAATCTTTTCTCTATCAAAATCAATGTATAAGGGATCAAGGGTCAGAAGTTTTTTATACCCTTGAGAAGAATTATCGTAATAGTGAACAAGTCATTGAGATTGCCAACCGTATACTACATCTTAAGAATTATTGTTTTGCTTCAGAAGATAAAATAACAGTAGACAACGCTTTTCTAATGAAGAGTGAAACTAAGAACAAAGGGAACGTTGGCTTTATTATTGATGATAAAAAAGAAGAAATAGCAAAAAAAATAAATGAATCTGTAAATTGTGCTGTTTTAGTTCTGGATGATGAAAGCAAAGAAGATGCTCGTAAATTGTTTGATACTCCACTTGTGTTTAATATACATGAAGCCAAAGGCTTGGAATTTGAAGATGTAATTCTTTACAAGTTTACATCATGTAAAGCTTATAATGAAATATGGAATATAGCATGTCCAAATAAAAGTGAGGGGGAGATAGATAATACTATTAACAGAATTCGTGATTCATATAACGAAAGGGAAGTTAACACTTCAAGAAATAAGGATAAGAAAGATAAGTCTTTGGAGAAATATAAATTTTATATGAACGCTCTGTATGTTGGAGTTACTCATGCTGTTGATAATGTATATATTATAGATGATGAGAGTAATTTATTGAAAATAATAGAGCCAAGGGAAGAAGGTAATGTAAATATTGAGCAGGAAAAATCGATTCCTGAAGAATGGAGAAATAAGGCACTAGAGTTAATAGAGAAAGGAAACATAGAGCAAGCAGAACTTATAGCAAGGAAATTGTAAAACGAAGGAAAAAAAGAATATGCTGAAGAGGTTACGAATGCGTTGAGAACTAATAGATATCATGAAGAGGATCAGATCTTAGATAAGAACAAGCATACAAATTCAGTGTTAGGGATTGATATAAATTCTAGGTCTTCACAAAGCTCAGAACATGAAGGAGATGATATTAGCAAACCTCAGAATGAAAAGGGCAAACATAATCAAAATAAAAAGAAGAAAGCTAAAAAATGTCATCAAGTTCAAAAGGTAAAACCAGAGTTTTCTTTTAGAAAACAAAATAGCAAAAAGCCTCAGAATGAAAAGTATAAACAGGATTTAAATGACGAAGAGGAATCAAAAAGATTAGAGAAAAATACAAATGAATTATTTTTAGCTTTAAAAAATAAAAATTTGAAAAAGGCTGAACGATTAATTGAACAAGGAGTTAATGTTTATGCTAGAGATAAAGTAAATCGTACTTTTTTGCATTGGTCAGTAGAAAATGGTTATTATGAAGTAGTTAAATCTCTTCTGAGTAATGGAGCTGACGTTCATGCTGTAGCTGGTGTAAATCAGGAAAATTTGACTTCTTTACATACAGTAGCAGGAAATGGTTACATAGATATAGTTAAACTTCTTCTGGATTATGGAGCTGATGTTAATGCCAAAAATGCTTCAGGTAGGACTCCCTTACAAAAGGCTGCTGAGAATGGTCGTTTAGAGATAGTTAAATACTTCATCGAAGAAAAAAATGTTGATGTTAATGCTAAGACTAAAGTAGATAATACTCCTTTACATTTGGCAGTAAAAAGAGGTCTCTATGATATAGTTAAATTTCTTCTGAAGAATGGAGCTGAGGTTGATGCTAATAATAAGGAAGGTTTTACTCCTTTAGATCTAGCAATAATCGATTATAAAGATAGTATAGTTACACTTTTTCTAGATTCTAAGAGACTGTACATGATCTCAAAAAAGGGATAGAATGAGAGGATAAAGTAGGATATGGGAAGTTTATATCCAAGTGATATAAGTCGAGGAAAGTTTGAGATTATTGTAGCAGATCTGAAGTCTTGCAGGAAGAGGAACTTATTTTCTATGAAAAGTTGCATTATCCAAAATCACCCAGCAATAAAGCTTGAACTAGCTATTAAAAACGTCTGTATCGCAATAGCCTTCAAAAATCATAGGCGCCATAATTTTTCCCTTATTCAAAGCTGCAATCATACTAATACGCTGACTTTTGTGTTATCAATTCCAGATTAGTTGATATATACAAGAATTTCAGTGGTTTTTGTTTCTATGAGTTTTTTAAGCTCAGCACGTTTTTTCTGCGTCCTTAAATAGTCCTAATTTAAATTTGTTTTAAGTTTAAAGTCTTTCGTTAGGTTTGCAGAATACATTTCCTTATTATCTTGGTTATAGAAAGTAAATTTGTGATCGTCTAAACCTAATATTGCAAAGCCAAAGCCGAAAAAGTTTCTAACTTCGTGTGCTAAGTAATTTCTACTATTTGGATAGTTAAATTCTACGTTTTGATAAACAGGTTCTTGATCTTGAGCGTGTAATAATGCACCGCCGTTTCCAACTATAATCTGATCTGGCACATTATCCATTAATAAAATCTGGGCTATATGAATGTGGCCAGAAACTATGGTAGTAACATTGCTTGGAAATTTATCTCCAAAAGCTTCAATTTGTGTAAGATTACCATGGCTTTTTAATGTCAAAAATTCTTTTTTTGGAGATCTCCAAAGTGGTTTATGAGTCAAAAACCACGTGGGCTTATCTTGTATCAATTTATCAAACTGCCTCTCAAAAGCATCAACTGTGCTTTGGGTTGTAAAAATTTCCTCACCGGATGAAGAGTCGAAGATAAAAAACTTCATCGGCCCAGCATCTAAGAACCAACTGGAAATAAGATCTTCACATTTTTGAGGGAAAAAGGGGTATGAATCTAAATATCTGAACCATCCTTCATAAGCTCTATTACAACTCTCATGATTTCCACGAACAAAAAGAAAAGGAGATCGTGTTAAAATATCTTTTGCAGGCTCAAACCAATCAGCGTACCAAGCTTCTTTGCTATATCCATAAATATCGCCGCACTTTTTTGTGTTTCTACATTTTGTTTGTCTATAATGATAATCACCAACATGGATAATTAAATCTGGTTTATGAAAAGCGATTGAATCTAAATTTTTTTTCAAAGGCCAGTTATCTACAGAATTACATTCTTGCTGAAATAACATATTTATTCTACATCCTGTATCGCCAATGAAGGCAATTTTGCTGATCTTTTCCGCTAATACGGGAACTTTTATATTGTCAATACTAATGTTTTGAGCATTTGTTTCTACTATCAGTTCACAAACTGTTTCGGTATTGTTAATTGAGCTGCGACTTAGCATTTCTACTGCCTTATTATCGACGTAAGCAATGGGACACATGTTATTGTCTATAATCGCACGTATGCTTAATTTATTTTCTGGAATGATTTGAGACCATGTGTACAATATTTGTGCATGAGTGGGGTAAAAGCTAATTGTAAGAGATAGAATTAAAAAAATGAAGATATTAGCTATTTTCATTTGTATAAAGACCTTAATTAAGAATTAGTAGTAATATTATCTTAAATGATTAAAGTTTGTAACCGTAAAATTCATAGTTAAATTATATAGGCATTTCCTAAATTATCCTAGTATCAGATTGACACTTTAGATGAAAAATCCTAAAATGATTAAGTAATTTAAAGTAATTATATAGAAACTAGAATAAAGTGCGGTCGTGGTGGAATTGGTAGACACGCAGCGTTGAGGTCGCTGTGGCTCACAAAGCCTTGGAAGTTCAAGTCTTCTCGACCGCACCAAGTTGTTTGGTGTAGGTGAAATGTTTATAGGAAATCAAAGTAGAAATAAAGTAGAAAGGGCCATCAGTGAAGTCAGGAGTGGTCTTCCAATTTTAATATATGATGATGAAAATAACTATCTATTGCTTGCTGCTGCTGAAACTTTAGAAAAAAATTTATTTAGTCAATATAAGCTTATATCAGGTAATGTGTATGTTACTTTGACTGCAAGTAAGGTTAAATACATATTTAAGAGTAAAGAACATAGTAGCAAACGTCTGTTGATAAGCAATTTTGATGAACTGCTCTATTTAATAAACTGTTCAAAGGAAGATTGGATAAAAGAGTTGCAATGCTCAAAGACAATAGATGCGTATGCTGTTGCCTTGCTTAAGTTCTCAGAATTATTGCCATACGCGTTAGTGGCTGATATGACTTTTGAGAATAAACATGAAATGCGAAATTGGTGTGAGGAAAATGACATTATTGCACTAAATACGTTACTTGTGAATGATTTTCAACAAAATCATAGTGTGTATGAAGTGTGCAAAACATCATTATTTTTAAAACAGACTCAAGAAGTAGATATCATATCTTATAGAACCAAAAGTGGCGGAAGAGAACATTATGCAATTATCATTGGCAATCCAGATAAAGATAATGAGCCATTAGTGAGAATTCATTCTTCATGCTATACAGGAGACTTATTAGACAGCTTATCATGTGATTGCAGAAGCCAGTTACATAAAGCGATTCAAATGATGACCGACTTTGGGAATGGCATTATATTATATTTGATGCAAGATGGGAGAGGCATTGGTTTAACTAATAAGTTAAGAGCATACAGTATGCAAAGAAAATATAATCTTGATACTGTTGATGCAAATAGAGTATTGGGTTTTGAAGATGATGAAAGGAGCTTTGCTGTTGCAGCTAAAATACTTAAGAAATTGAACATTAACAAAATACAATTACTTACAAACAATGGTAGAAAATTATTAGAGTTGAAAAATAACGGTATAGAAGTTACAAAATGTATACCACTTATTATGGAACGCAATGAATATAATGATTCATATATGGAAACAAAATTTGGCAAGTTAGGCCATGGATTAAGGGTTTATTAGCTTTTTTGTTATAACTACTTTGTTAGCTTGCTATGTTAATTAATATAAGTTAAGATTTTTAAGAATATTGAGATGCTGAAATTTTTAAAACAAGAAAAAAGTAATGAGTCATTGGATAAGGATATAAATTGGAATTCAAGTCGCTATAGCACAGTTGTTGCTCAGAGAAATACTTTACTTTTATTTACATTAATATTACTAGTTGCAATTTTTATAAGCATATTAGCTATATTAAAAATTAGCACAAGTAGCACTATTGAGCCATTCGTTATAGAAATTGATAAAAAGTCAGGAATAGTGCAATTGGTTGATCCTGTTACAGTAAAACAATATTCTGCAAATGAAACGCTGAACGATTATTTTATTTCAGAGTATATAAAAGCAAGGGAGGTTTTTGACCCATATAATTATAATTATAATTATTATACAAAAGTAAGGTTGTTTTCTTCGCCTAGTGTATATAGTGAATTTAGCAATTATATAAAATCGCAGAATATGAATGACCTTTTTAATTTATACTCAGATGCTAAAGGTGAGTTGAAAATTCGTTCAATTCAAAAGTTAGGTAACGATGCTCTTCAAGTGAGATTTTCTATAGAATTTACACGAAAAGATGGAAATTCCTCAAGGAAAAATAAGATAGTTGTGATGTCGTATAAATATGCATCGCTTGAAATGAATGATCAGCAAAGATATATTAACCCGTTAGGGTTTCAAGTTATTTCATATAGAGTGGATGATGAATATGTGTAGGATATTGTTAATTTTAGCTTTATTAATAAGTGGCAACTTAAATGCATCTATTAATAATAAACCTATTTCTGTAGATAGTAGAATAAAGACTTTTGTATATAGCCCTAATGAGGTGTTTACAGTAATTTTTAGTCGAGGTTACTATTCTTATATTGAGTTTGCAGAAGGGGAAAAAGTAAAAAATATTGCTGTTGGTGATGCATCAAATTGGAAAATTAATCCTTATGATAATAAACTGCTTGTCATGCCATTTGAAGTCAGTAGTCGCACTAACATGATTATTACGACAACTAAAAAGAGAAATTACATTTTTGATCTAATTTCAAGACCAAATTACGATAAATACCCAGATACTGATGCTAAAAAAGTGGATCATGATTATTCCGTTGAAAAGGATATATCTTACGTAATACGTTTTTATTATCCTCAAGAAGAAGATGAATTTGATGTTGATTTAGATGAGGTTTCTTTACCTACTCAAATTCAATACATTAAAGAAAAGCCAGAAAAAATAATACAAGAAAATAATACGAGGTACAACTATACATATATTGATGAAGGTGGTAACGTAGATATAGTTCCAATTGAATTATTCGATGATGGTTATTTAACTTATTTAAAGTTTAGAAATAGTAATAAAATTCCTCAGATTTTTACAGAAGGGGAATCCTGTAAAAGGCTGTTATTTGATGATTATGTTGTAATAAAAGGAGTACATAAAAAGCTATTAATGCGTTATGAAGGTAGTGAAGTTGAAGTTATAAATAGGTCACTTTAGTTGTGGTACATATAATATGAGTAAAGAAAGGCATAATAGTGTAGAAGATGAATCAGAGATAGAAAGCAAGGTAGTAACAGTTGGCTCTAATCAAGGTTATAAGGCATTGATGATAGTTATGGTAGCGCTCTTAATTGGTGGAGTGTACTATTTTTATTTTAGTCCTTCTAATAAAGAGGGTCCAGAGATTGTTAAAAAAGAGGAAACAAAGCAAAATATTCAAGAATTGAAAGGAAAGTTAGAACAAGTTCCAGATAATGCAATAGTTTCTGAAAGAGTAGTAACTGATCTCTTGCCACCCTTACCTCCTCTTCCTATTCCACAAATCATACCAGAAGTAAAACAAATCAAAAAAGAGGAAGTGACAAAAAAAGAAGAGCAATTAAAAGAAATTCCCTTGTCAAATATACCTGTTTTACCAAAGCAAAATTTTCCTTCTGGTAATGTTATTAGCAATTTGCCTACTTCATTTCCTACAATAGGGGGTGGCGATTATCCTAGAGACAGACGTAATGCACAAATGTTAGCAATTTCAGGTAGTAGTGGGGAAGGTAAAGCTACAGATGCTGTTTTATCCAATACCTCAGCACAATCGAGCAAAGCTACCAAAGTAGGAAAGCTTAGTTTAATGATTATTCAAGGTAAAGTTATTGACGCTATTCTTGAAACTGCAATAAGTTCTGACTTACAAGGAATGCTCCGTGCTGTTGTTAGTAGAGACGTTTATGCAGAAACTGGTGATACAATTTTAATACCAAAAGGTTCAAGGTTAATAGGTGGTTATTCATTCGACTCAAATGTTGCAAAAGCCCGCGTGAACATAAATTGGAATAGGATCATTCTTCCTCATGGTATAGATGTTGCTATTGCATTATCTGGTACCGATGAGCTTGGAAGGGCAGGGATAGCTGGAATAGTTGATAATAAAATAGCAAGTGCATTATTCTCTTCAGTGGCACTTGCTGGTGTTTCGATTGGTTCAGCTGTTGTAGGACAAAAAGCCTCTAATCTTATCGATGCGCTAACTGCCATGGATGCAGTGAAGTCTATTACTGCAACTGAAATAGATATTTCTTCTCTCAAAGGGGCTATTGTTGAGAGATTGGAGAATTCTATAAAAACTGAAGTTGGGAAGGTAGGAGACGAAAAATGGAAATTGGGTATTAGGGCTATTGAAAAAATTCGAAATGCTAAAAGTGATCAGGATTTGCTTAGAATAATAAAGGAAGAAATAGTAAGTGTGATAAAAAGTTCTGGAGCTAGTGGAGTTGATGCAATTACTAGTGACAATATCGGTATAACTTTAGACTATGTACGTCAACTGTTGAGGCAAACTCAGAAAAGAAGCAAATCTGTTTATGATGAAGCAATTGGGAAGTCAATCAATGATTTTTCCAAAGAAATGCGAGATATAGTTGATAGGAGTGTAGATAAAAAACCAACTATTTATGTTAATCAAGGAACTGCATTGAAAGTATTTGTTAACCAAGATATAGTATTTCCTCCACAGTCAATATTAAATAACTGAAATGAACTATGCTGCACTTGATACATACTTGGAGCCATTACAAGGGATCTTTCAAGAGGAAGGTGTAAATGAAATATCAATAAATAAACCGAAGGAAGTATGGATTGAAAATCGCGGTGAAATAAGATGCGAAAAGTTAGAAATATTTGATCTTAATCATTTAAAATCTCTTAGCAGGTTGATTGCTCAAGCTACAGAACAAAAACTGAGCGAAGAGACACCGCTGCTTTCAGCTACATTACCAAATGGTTATCGTATACAGATAGTGTTTCCTCCAGCATGTGAGCCTGATAAAGTAGTCATTTCAATTCGTAAACCTTCTTCTATGCAATTGGCATTGGATGATTATGAAAAAATGGGGGCTTTTTCTGAAACTGTTATAGGAGTGACCGATAATCCAGTAGATCGTCACCTAGATTTGCTACTGAAACAAAAAAAAATAAAAGAGTTTTTAGAATATGCTGTAATAAGTAAGAAAAATATCATAATTAGTGGTGGAACTTCCACTGGTAAAACCACTTTTACTAATGCTACTTTGCGTGCTATTCCATCTGAAGAAAGAATTATTACTGTTGAAGATGCAAGAGAGATAGTTTTGAATGATCATCCCAATAAAGTCCATTTAATTGCTTCTAAAGGAGGGCAAGGTAGGGCAAAAGTGACCACTCAAGATTTGATAGAGGCATGTTTACGTTTAAGACCAGATAGAATAATAGTTGGTGAGCTGCGTGGAGCAGAAGCTTTTAGTTTTCTTAGAGCAATAAACACTGGCCACCCAGGGTCAATATCAACTCTTCATGCGGATAGTCCGGCAATGGCTCTTGAGCAAATAAAACTTATGGTTATGCAAGCAAATCTTGGCATTCCCCCAGATCAGATCATACCATACATTAGAAATGTAATTGACATTGTTATTCAACTCAAAAGGATCAGAGGTGGAAAAAGAAGCATTTCTGAAATATTATTTACTAGATCTTCAAATGAAAATACTTAAATTTATACGTAAGTTAAGAAAAAGTAGTTTATGAGTAATGGAAATCACTTACGCAATATTCTCATAGGAGGTGTAGTATCTTTTAGCATACTTGAATTTTGCTTCTATTTGTCTGGTATATTATTCTACCTGTTTGTTGACGGTCCAGATGGTGTAGATTTTAGAGCAATTAATCCTAGCTTGACACCTTTCCCTCAAGCTCTCTGGCCGACAATTTTTGATCATATACAATATTGTTGGCATCATTCAGAGCTATATAGCTTTGAGCTCAAAATTAAATTAGTTGTATCTTCTCTACTGCCTCAAATTGTTTTGATGATTATTTTGTGGAATGTGAGAGAAAGACTAATTGAGTGGCGGCCATTTAAAAAGAAAGAATCACTTCATGGAGATTCACAGTGGGCATCAGAGAAAGACATACGAAAAGCGGGATTAAGAAGCAAAAAAGGTCTATTGCTTGGTAAAGATAAGAGAGGATATTTTATTGCTGATGGGTTTCAGCATGCATTGCTCTTTGCACCTACAGGCTCTGGTAAAGGTGTTGGTTTTGTAATTCCTAATTTGTTATTTTGGAATGATTCGGTAATTGTGCATGATATAAAATTAGAAAACTATGAAATAACAAGTGGTTGGCGAGAGCGACAAGGACAAAAAGTATATGTATGGAACCCAGCGCAGCCAGATGGGGTAAGCCATTGTTATAATCCACTGGAATGGATTAGTGAAAAACCTGGACAGATGGTTGACGATGTGCAAAAAATAGCTAACCTAATCATGCCTGAACAAGATTTTTGGCAAAACGAAGCAAGAAGCTTATTTGTTGGGGTGGTACTATATTTACTTGCTGCACCAGAGAAAGTTAAATCTTTTGGTGAGGTTGTGCGTACGATGCGTAGCGATGACGTAGTTTACAATCTTGCTGTAGTTTTGGACACAATGGGTAAAATAATACATCCGGTAGCGTATATGAACATTGCAGCTTTTTTGCAAAAGGCTGACAAAGAAAGATCAGGTGTTGTGTCAACTATGAACTCGTCGCTTGAATTGTGGGCAAACCCATTGATCGATACTGCAACTTCATCAAGTGATTTTAATATTTTGGATTTTAAAAAGAAGAAAACTACAGTTTATGTTGGTTTAACTCCTGATAACTTAACTAGGCTCAGGCCTTTAATGCAGGTTTTTTACCAACAGGCAACTGAGTTTTTATGTAGAAAATTGCCATCGGATGACGAGCCTTGCGGCGTATTATTTTTAATGGATGAGTTTCCAACACTTGGAAAAATGGAGCAATTTCAAACGGGCATCGCATACTTTCGTGGCTATCGAGTAAGGTTATTTTTAATTGTTCAAGATACTGAACAGCTTAAAGGAATATATGAAGAAGCAGGAATGAACTCCTTTTTATCAAACTCAACCTATAGAATAACTTTTGCAGCCAATAATATTGAAACGGCTAATTTGATATCTCAGCTTATAGGAAACAAAACTGTACAACAAGAATCATTAAACAAACCTAAATTTTTAGACTTGAATCCTGCATCAAGATCATTGCATATCTCTGAAATACAGAGAGCATTGCTCTTACCTCAAGAAATTATTATGCTGCCACGTGATGATCAAATAATTTTGATAGAATCGACTTATCCAATTAAGTCAAAGAAAATTTTGTACTATAGTGATAGCACATTCACAAGAAGGCTGATTAAACCAACACGTGTGCCTACACAAGAGCCATATGATCCAAACAAGGTCTTTTCTGCTGCTAACAAAGATAAGATTAGTAATGAAGAAGAGAGTAATGCTATTGAAGCTGCTGATTATCCTGTTGAAGCTAAAACTGAAGATGCAATATACGATGAGCCAGAGATTGAAGATGGATTTGAAGACGAGGATATTGATGATAAGTTTGAAGGTGGTGATGCGTTTGATGATGATGAAGACAGTAAGGATGAATTTGACGATGATGATGAATTTGAAGATGTAGACAAACTAGACGACAATAAAATCGAGGATAGAGGTTAATTTTACCTATTTTTTAGCTTAGAAAATAATTAGTTTTTTCATATTAAATCATTTTTAATTAATTAGTACTAGATTAGCTATTTTAACTAGAGGAATAGTCATGATGAGTAAAAAAACATTAGCAGTTACGGCACTTGTTTTATTGTTGTCACAACAATCTTTTGCAAGTGAAACAGAAGGATTTTACTTTGGTGGTGGATATTACGGTCAATATTTGAACTTTGGTAAGTTGAAAGCAAAAATTGAAGGTAAAGATGCTACAGATGCCAATAAGGTATCTGTAAATGACAGGGGTGCTCAGAGTACAGAAGGTCAGCTACTAAACAAGTATGAAAGAGATTATAATCCACCTTTTGCTGCAAATGTAGCACTTGGTTATACAGGGGAATTAGGTAATAATAGCTATAGAGCTGAATTAGAAGGAATGTATTCTTCCGTGAAAGTGGATAATGTTGATTTAACAAGCGGCCAGATGACAATATCGTACATGAAAGACGGCAATCAATATGGATCAATTATTAACAATGACAAAATTGAGAACATATCTGTAATGGCAAATGTTTATCATCATTGGAAAAGTGAGAGTTTTTCTTTTTCTCCTTATGTTGGTATTGGAGTTGGTGCAACAAGAATGACAATGTTTGAAAAATCGTCAATAAGACCTACAGGTCAATTAAAGGCTGGCTTTGATTATCATATAAATGAAGATGTAAATATGCATATCGGATATAGAGGTTTTGGTGTTATTGGTAGCAGTGAATACAAACCGGAAACTTTAAAGTTGGATGCTAAAGCAAAAAAAATGGATAAACAAACAGAAGTAACTACTGCCATACAGAATAGCTTTTTTCACACACACGGTATAGAAGCTGGTCTTACTTTTCATTTTGTAAGCAAAGCTTAACTCTGATAGAGACATTTTCTTGGTAGCACGTCTGCGTTACACTACTGCAGCTGCTGACTTAGTAGAGGCGGCAGTAACTTCTTTCCTGTCATTCAGTCTCTTTTTTTCTCAGTTCCAGCGTGTAGGGCTGGAACAACAATAAAGAACATATAAAGAATGGTTATGCAAGAAGTCTATTTTTTATTCTTAATTAACTCTAAAGCCTTCTTCAGATCTATACTTTCAATATCTGCATTCTTGCCCAAAGCAACATTTGTTTTACCGCATTTTATATAAAATCCGTACCTACCGTTGCAGATAAAAACTTCTTTTCCCTTTTCATTAAAACCAAGAGATTTTAGCTCTTTGCGTGGGCTGCTCTCAATAATTTGTATAGCTTCGTTTAATTGTGTGTCTAATACCTCCTTAGAGCTTTTTTTAAGAGAAAAGTATCGACCATCATAGAGAATATAGTACCCAAATCGTCCAAGACCTATTTTTACTTCCTTTCCAGTTTTTGGGTGTTCTCCGATTATTTTCGGCAGGGAAAGTAATCGAGTGGCGGTATTTAGATCAATATCATTAACATTTATATCTTTTGGTACAGAAATCTTTTTTTTCTTTTCTGACTCACTATTAAACTCCAGATAAAGTCCAAAAGGACCTTTTTTGATCATTACCTCTTGGCCTGTCACATCATCTATACCCAAACTTTTTGGATATTCTGAATTGTCATTACTGCCCATAATTTCTTTTGTATGATTGCATGCAGGATAGTTAAAACATCCAAGAAACACACCGGCTTTTCCAAAATTTAATTTCAATATACCATCAGAGCAATTAGGACATTTTTTACCTATTTCTTCCTTTCCTTCCTCTGAGCAAAACCAATTGACTACCAAATCATGAATACCACTAAAAATCTCATCATGTGTCATTTTCTTAACAGAATTTACATGATTAAAAAATGGCACCCAAAAATAGCCTAGTTCTTTTTTCCAATCTGCATGTCCATTTGAGATTGAATCAAGCCTTTCTTCCATTTGTGCTGTAAAGTCATACTCTACACAACGCTGAAAAAAAGTTTCCAAAAATATAGTCACGATCTTACCGCGGCTGCTTGGAATAAATCTTTTGTTATCCAATGAAACATATTCACGATCTTGTAATACCGAAATAATTGTTGAATAAGTTGATGGGCGACCTATACCGACTTCTTCCATTTTTTTTACTATACTCGCTTCACTATAACGAGGTGGCGGTTGAGTAAAGTGCTGTTTCGGATCAACAGAAATCAACTTGCACGCTTCCTCTTCCTTCATGGTAGGTAGCAGGGCTTCATTTTCGGCTTCTATGTTATCTTGATAAATTTTATAAAAACCATCAAAGAATATACTTGATCCACTTGCTCGCAGAATCACTTTCTGGTCAATAGAACTAATTTCAACTACCACTTGATCAAGAATCGCCGATTCCATTTGACTTGCAATGGTTCTTTTCCAGATTAAATCGTACAATTTAAATTGCTCTGGCGTTAAGTAATCCTTAATACTACCCGGTGTTCTATTAATATCAGTTGGCCGGATTGCTTCATGTGCTTCTTGAGCATTTTTGACCTTTTTTACATATTTACGAAGAGACTGCGGTAAATATTTATCACCATATAATGACTTAATTGATCCCCTGATTGAGTTTATAGCCTCATCTGCAATATGAAACCCATCTGTACGCATGTAAGTTATCAACCCTACGGTTTCACCACCAATATTGATACCTTCATATAAATTTTGCGCTACTCGCATAACATTTTTCACATTAAAATACAGTTTATTCACTGCATCTTGCTGAAGACTTGAGGTGATAAATGGAGAAAGCGGGTTTCTCTTAACTTGCTTGCGTTCTACTGTGCTTACAGCATACTGCCTTGACTCGATTTCCCTGACTAAGTTCTTTGCCTCTTCTTCATTCTTAATATCAAATTTTTCTAGCTTTTTATTGTCATAGTGGCTTAGCATAGCAAAAAAAGCCTCATCTTTGCTATTTTGCATTTCTGCCTTTATGCTCCAATACTCCTGTGTTATAAACTTACTGATTTCATCCTCTCGTTCGCATATAAGCTTTAATGCAACAGACTGCACTCGCCCTGCAGATTTGCTTCCCGACAATTTTGTCCACAGCAGCGGTGATAAGCTAAATCCAACTAGATAATCCAAAGCTCTGCGTGCTTGCTGTGAACGCACTAAGTCCATATTAATTTCACGTGGATTTTTTATAGCTTCTTGCACTGCTCTTTTTGTTATTTCGTTAAAGACTACTCTATGAATGTTGCTTTCATCATTGATTGCTTTTCTTTCCTTTAGTGCCTCTATCACATTCCAAGCTATTGCTTCTCCTTCTCTGTCTGGATCTGTTGCAAGGTATATATCTGATGTTTTACTAGCTTCCTTGACTAACTCTTTTACATACTTTTCTGCTTTTTCAATAATCTCATACTTCATGGCAAAGTCATTATCAGGATCAACAGAACCATTCTTCGCTGGCAGATCTCTGACGTGGCCAAAGGATGCAGCCACTTTGAATTCTTTACTCAAATATTTACCTATCGTCTTTGCCTTTGCCGGCGACTCAACTATTAATAATGCCATAATTATTAGTACTTAAAGGTAATATGTTGAAATATATAGAATAAAAAGTAAAAAAATATTTTAATGGTCTTTCCAATTTTTCTAAGAGACTGTACATGATCTCAAAAAAGGGATAGAATGAGAGGATAAAGTAGGATATGGGAAGTTTATATCCAAGTGATATAAGTCGAGGAAAGTTTGAGATTATTGTAGCAGATCTGAAGTCTTGCAGGAAGAGGA